>NZ_SSDF01000066.1 GCF_004794515.1 Microbacterium sp. A20
CCACACGTCCGCGGACCCGCCTGGTGGGACCCCACCCGACAATGGCGCACACCACGACCAGCAGCGCGACGACCCACGGCGCGACGACCCACAAAACCACGACCCACAAAACCACAACCCCCGGCACCACGACCCACGGCCACATCGGCGAGACACCCTCGACACCGATCAGAGCATGAATGGCGTCGAGCCGACTCGGCGTGAAGTGTCGACCTGTGCGACTCGATGTGGCATGCTTGCGGGCACTGCGCCCGGCCCAGTGCCCGGCGCGGTACGTGAATCGAGAAGCAGACGCCGGAGCACATGTCCAGACCACTCGCGGGACCGCAGGGCCTGCTACGCACGCTCAACGGTCGCGCAATCCTGGAGGCGCTCGCGCGCAGCGGTCCGCAGACCCGCGCGGAGCTGATGTCGACGACCGGCCTGTCCCGCACGGCCGTCACCCAGGTGCTGCGGATGCTGGATGCGGCCGGAGCCGTCGCCGCCGCGGGCGTCGATCGCGAGACGCGAGGGCCCGCCGCGGGCCGCGTCGCCCTGCATCCGCGGCTCGGGTTCGCCGCCGCCGTGCACATCGACCACCATGCCGCGCACGTGGTGCTCGTCGACGCCCGCGGAGTCGTGCACGCCGAGGAACACGACGTGTTGCCGACCCAGGGGGATCGCGTCGAGCACATCGTCGCTCTCGTCGACCGATGCCGCCTCTCGGTCAAGGCTGCGAAGGCGGCGATCCACCTCGCCGTGGTCGGCATCCCCGGGATCGTCACCGCCGACGGCGGCATCCGCGACGATCTGGGTCCGGACGGCGGCGCCTTCCGTGCCGCGCTGACTGCGGCCCTCGGCTGCCCCGTGCGCATCGAGAACGACGTCAACCTCGCCGCCCTCGCCGAGCTCACGGCAGGCGTCGGCGGCGACCTCGCCAGCTTCGCTCTGCTGCTCCTCGACGACGGCCTGGGGGCCGGCATCGTGATCGACGGCGCACTGCACCGCGGATTCTCGGGTGTCGCGGGCGAGGTCATGTATCTGCCGCAGACTCCCCTTCCGATCGGGGCTCCCATCGTGAGCGACGCCGTCGTCGGAGATCTCGCGCTCGGGGTCGGGCGGGACGCCGACGCCTCATTGGAGGATCACCTCGAGGCGGCCGGCCGCGGCGACCAGGCCGCGACCCGGGTCGTCGCCGAGATCGGCAAGCGCATCGTGCTCGTCGCCGGCAGCATCGGCCTCGTGCTCGACCCGGAGGCGTTCATCCTCAGCGGCACGGCAGCCCACCCCGTGCTGGTCGAGGCCATCCAGCGCGTCGCCGACGAGTATGCGGCCCAACTGCCGCTGCGGTTCCTCGTCTCCTCGTTCGGCCCGGAGGCCCCGCTGGTCGGCGCCGTCGACGAAGCGGCATCCGCTCTCCGGAGCATGCTGTTCACCCGCATCCTGACCCCGGCTGCGAAGACCGGTCGCTGAGCCACACCCCCCCCGATCGCCCCACCGTCCCCACCCGACAGGACACCTGATGACCGCCCCCTCCGACCTCGCCGACCGCCTCGGCCTCGCACCCGGTGCGCGGGCGATCATCCTCAACGCCGACGACTTCGGCATGTGCCACGCGGCGAACACCGCGATCGTCGACCTGCTCACGACCGGGCGCATCGACTCGACCACCGTGATGGTCCCGTGTTCGTGGTCGTCGGAGGCCCTGGCCTTCGCGGCATCCCGCACCGACCTCGACGTCGGAGTGCACCTGGTGCTCACGAGTGAATGGAGCCGCTACCGCTGGCGCCCCCTGACCGGCACCGGGACGAGCCTCGTCGATGCCGACGGGTTCTTCCCCGTCGATGTCGCGTCCGTCGAGCGGTCCGCGACCGACGACGACGTCGCCGCCGAGCTCGCCGCCCAGCTGCACGCCGCGCTCGACGCCGGTGTCGACGTGACGCACCTCGACAACCACATGGGGTCGGTCTACGGCCTCGTCACCGGCCACGACTTCCTGCGCCCGGTGTTCGAGCTGGCCGCCCGCAACGGCCTCCCGTTCCGACTGCCGCGCACCATGGACGGGGTGGGAGAGGACGCCGCGCTGCAGGCGAAGCTCGACGACGCGGCCTCCGCTGCCGACGCGATGGGTGTCGTGATCATCGACCGGCTGTGGTCGCATCCGTTCGAACTCCTCCGGGAGGGCGAGCCGGACGAGGAGACCTACGAGCAGGTGCGCGACGGCTTCATCACACTGCTGCGCGCCGTTCCCGCCGGTGTCACCGAGATCTACCTGCATCCGATGATCGACGACGACGAGCTGCGCGCCGCGGTCGACTTCAGCGCGGCGAAGCGCGGATACGAGCTGCGTCTGCTCGCTGACCCCGCCGTGCTGCAGGCCATCGACGACGAGGCTCTCGTGCGCATCGGCTGGCGCGACCTGCGCGACCTGCAGCGGGCGGGCGTTCGATGACCGTCCTGGGCGAACGCCTGCGCGATCGACGGCTGGATGCCGCGCCGACCAGGGCGCAGACGATCGCGTTCGGAGCATCCGGGTTCCCGACCCAGCTCATGGCGCAGACCTTCTCGGCCTTCGTCGTCTACTTCTACGTCTCGCACCTCGCGGTGCCGGCCGGATGGGTGGCCGTGGCGATGATCGCCCACGGCATCCTGAACGCGGTGCTGAATCCGCTCGTCGGCACGATCTCCGACCGGATGCGCACACCCTGGGGTCGACGCATCCCGTGGATCGGGCTGGGCATCGTGCCGCTCGTTGTCGCCTTCGCGCTGGTGTGGATGCCGCCCGAGCTCCCGGCCGCGGGTCTCATCCTGTGGTTCCTCGTGGTCGTCGCCGTGTACGACATCGCGTTCGTCGTCGTGGTGCTGAACATCTCCGCGCTGTTCCCCGAGATCTTCCGCACCACAGAGGAGCGCGCCCGAGGCAACGTCCCGCGGCAGATCTTCGCGATCCTCGGCATGGTGCTGGGAACGGCCGGTGCGCCCGCCCTGTACGACTCGATCGGCTGGCCCGGCATGGCTCTCGTGCTCGGCACGGTGTGCCTGGTGCTGCTCGTGTGGTCGTTCTTCGGAGGGATGATCGAGCGCCGTGTCCCGGAAGCGGCGTCGGAGGCCATGCGGTGGGGCGACCAGCTGAAGTACACGTTCCGCAACCGTGCCTTCGTCCCGTACGTGCTCGGGTCGCTGTTCGTGCAGACCTCGATCGCCGTGATCCTCGCCGCGATCCCCTTCTACGTGCGGTACTCGTTGGGCGCGGCTGAGGGGGAGGGCAGCCTGCTCCTCGGAGCCATCTTCGTCACCGCGATCCCCTCGATCGTGCTGTGGAGCGCGGTCGTCCGCCGCACCTCACCGCGCACGGCTGTGCTGTGGAGCGTGGCGGTGTTCGGCGTCGCCGTGCTCGGCTACCTGGCACCGTCGAACGTGCTCGGTGCGGCGCTGGTCGGCGTCGCGGTCGGTGTGGGCGTCGGCGGCCTGCTGCAGCTGCTCGAGGTCATGCTCGCGCAGATCATCGACGAGGATGCCGTGCGCACCGGGCACCGCCGCGAAGGCGCCTACTTCGGAGTCAACGGCTTCGTGGTGCGCGGCTCCGTGGTGCTGCAGGCGATCGTCGCCGCGGTGGTGCTCACGGCCTCCGGGTTCGATGCCACCCTCGGCGACGCGCAGCCCGAGAGCGTCGACGGCGGCATCCGTCTGATGCTCGCGGTGATCCCGCTCGGGTTCACCGCCCTCGCCTGGCTCTGCTTCTGGCTCTACCCCATCCGCGCCCGCGACGTCTGAGTGCTTCTCCTCCTACCCAGCACGAGGAGGCGCGCCATCCACGTGCACACCGAGTCGAGCGCGTGTGTCGAGGGCGCAGGGCCGCGCCGATGCGAGCATCGGGGAGGGGTCCCCGCTTGCGGGGAGGGGCGCCCCGCTCTGCGAGCAGCGGCGCGACCCGGAGCCCGCCCCCAAGAAATCCAGCTCAGGCCTGAGCAGCCTGCCGCGCCTCCCACCCCGTGCGCACCATCTCGTCGACCGTGTACCGCATGGTCCAGTCGAGGTCACGGGCCGCGAGCTCGCCGGTCGCCACGATGCGGTCGGGGTCTCCGGGGCGCCGGGGTCCGATCTCGGGGGTGAAGTCGATGCCGGTCACGCGCGCGACGGCATCCATGATCTGCTTCACGCTGAGTCCGTCGCCGGAGCCGAGGTTGTAGGCGGCCTCGATGGGGCGGCCGTCGGCGAGGCGCTGTGCAGCGGCGACGTGCGCGGCGGCGATGTCGCCCACGTGCACGTAGTCGCGCACGTTGGTGCCGTCGGCCGTGTCGTAGTCATCGCCGAAGATCTTCGGGGTCTTTTCCGCGAGCAGCGCCTCGAACACGATCGGGAAGAGGTTGTGCGGGCTGACGTCATAGACCGTCGGGTCGGCGGAGCCCACCACGTTGAAGTACCGCAGCGACGTGTGCCGCAGCGGACGCTCGGAGTCGGCCGTCGCGATCGCTTGGTCGCGTAGCAGCCACTCGCCGATGAGCTTCGATTCCCCGTACGGGCTGGCCGGTTTCTTGGCGGTGTCCTCGACGACGAGTGCGACGTCGGGGGTGCCGAACACGGCAGCCGACGACGAGAACACGATGTTCGAGACGTCGGCGGCCTCCATCGCCTCGAGGATGATGCGGGTGCCCTCGACGTTCTGCGCGTAGGTGTGCAGGGGGCGCTGCACCGAGACGCCGGCGTACTTGTACCCGGCGACGTGGATGACGCCCTGGGCGTCGTGGTCGCGCAGCGTCTTCTCGACGAGCGCGCGATCGAGGATGCTGCCCTGCACGAAGGGCACACCCTCGGGCACGAACGACGCGACGCCGCTGGAGAGGTCGTCGAGCACGACCGGCGTGAGCCCGGCTTCCGCGAGGGCACGGACGACGTGGGCTCCGATGTAGCCGGCGCCGCCGGTGACGATCCAGGACATTGCGTTCCTCTCCTGCCGCGGCGTGGTCACGGCTCGATCGATCATTCTCTCAGGCGTCGCGGAGCGGACCTGCGGACGGGGTGACCGTGAACAGGTGCGGGGCGTCGAATCCCGAGGCGGCGAACGCGGCGGTCACCGCATCCGACACGGCCTCGACGGCATCCTGCTCGATCAGCGCGATCGCCGCACCGCCGAAACCGCCGCCCGTCATGCGGGCGCCGAGAGCGCCGGCGGCCAGCGCGGTGTCGACGGCGGTGTCGAGCTCGACGGTCGAGATCTCGAAGTCGTCCCGCATCGACACGTGCGACGCCACCAGGAGGTCGCCGATGGCCCTCGCGCCCTGCTCCCGCAGCACCTGGACGGTGTCGAGCACGCGCTGGTTCTCCGTGACGATGTGACGCACGCGGCGGAAGGTCACGTCGTCCATCAGCTCTTCGGCACGCGGCAGGTCGGCGATAGACACGTCGCGCAGGGCCGGGACGCCCATGAGCGAGGCACCGAGTTCGCACGACGCCCGACGTTCGCGGTAGCCGCCCGTGGAGTGGGCGTGCTTCACGCGGGTGTCGATCACGAGGATCGCAAGTCCGGCCTCGGCGACACCGAGCGGCACCGGCTGGGCCTCGAGCGAGCGGCAGTCGAGGAAGATCGCGGTGTCGGGCCGGCCGAGCATCGACGCCATCTGGTCCATGATCCCGGTGGGGGCCCCGACGGCCTCGTTCTCGGCACGGCGTCCGACGCGGGCCAGAGCCGTGGCGTCGAGACCCGTTCCCCAGAGCTCGTTCAGGGCGGATGCCGTCGCCCCCTCGATCGCGGCGGAGGAGGAGAGCCCCGCGCCCACCGGGACGTCGGAGGCGATCGCGATGTCGAGGCCGGGGAAGTGTCCCGAGCGCTCCGCCGCCTGGCGCAGCGCCCAGGCGACTCCGAGCGGGTAGGCGGCCCACTCCGGAACAGCGGGGTGCGTGCCCGGCTCGGTGGGGAACAGCTCGTCGAGCTCGGCGAGGTCGACCTTCACCGGCTCCTCCGCAAAGGTCGACCCGACCAGGACGCGGCCGCGGTCGTCGTCGCGCAGTCCGACCGCGGCGACCGTGCGCTGCGGGATGGCGAACGGCAGCACGAAGCCGTCGTTGTAGTCGGTGTGCTCGCCGATGAGGTTGACGCGTCCCGGAGCCGACCAGAGGCCGTCGGGCTCCCGTCCGGTGAGGTCGGTGAAGAGTGCGCGGGCGTCGTCGTGGGCGGCGGTCATTCGGATGCTCCTTCAGAGGTCTCGTCCTCGGAGACGCGCTCGATCGCGTCGCGCAGGCGTGCGGCGCCGACCTCCGGCGGAACCTCTGCGGCCCATGCCCCCATCGCGGCTTCGGAGCCGGCGAGGAACTTGAGCTTGTCGGCGGCCCGGCGCGGACTCGTCAGCTGCAGGTGCAGGCGCACGGTGTCGCGGCCGACGTGCACGGGGGCCTGGTGCCAGGCGGCGATGTACGGGGTCGGGGTCTCGTACAGGGCGTCGACGCCGCGGAGCAGCCGCAGGTAGAGAGGCGCGAGCTCGTCGCGTTCGGCCTCGGTCGTCTCGGCGAAGTCCGGCACGTGGCGGTGCGGCATCAGGTGCACCTCGAGGGGCCAGCGGGCGGCGAAGGGGACGAAGGCCGTCCAGTGCTCTCCGCGGAACACCACGCGCTCAGAGGCCTGCTCCGACTCGAGGATGTGCTGGAACAGGTCGGGCGCGGTGCGGGCGATCGATTCGAGCAACCGCGTGGTGCGCGGCGTCACGTAGGGGTAGGCGTAGATCTGGCCGTGCGGATGCGGCAGGGTCACGCCGATCGCCTCGCCGCGGTTCTCGAACGGGAAGATCTGCTGGATGCCGGGCAGCTTCGAGATCGCGGCCGTGCGGTCGGCCCAGGCCTCGATGACCGTGCGGGCGCGGGTGACGGACTGCGTGCCGAACGAGCCTTCGTGATCGGGGCTGAAGCAGACGACCTCGCAGCGGCCGACGGAGGTGCGGGTGCGACCGATGCCCAGGGCGGCGAGGTCGTCGAATCCGCGGGGCGCATTCGATGCCTGCGGCGCGGTGCCGACGGCCTCGGCGAGGGCGGGGCCGAACGCGGGGGAGCGGTTCTCGAACACCGCGACGTCGTAGCGCGACGGCACCTCCGACGGGTTGCCGGGGGTCTGCGGTGCGAGCGGGTCGGCGTCGGCGCTGGGCATCATGACGCGGTTCTGCCGGTTCGCGGCGACCGTGATCCAGTCGCCGGTGAGCACGTCGAGGCGCATCGTCGCGGTGTCGGGGCGCGGGTCGAGCGCGCGGGCGTCGACCGCGCGCTCGGCTCCGAGCGCGGTGCCCGGATCGTCGTAGTAGATGAGGTCGCGGCCGTCGGCGAGGGTGGTGGCGCGTTTGACGACGCCGGCGCCGAGGGTCTCGGTGCGCAACTCAGGAAGATCGTGCGTGTTCACGTAAACATGGTATCCATACGGCCGTGATAACGTCAACATTGCGGAGTTGTGCACGGGCGGCGAACGGAGAATGTGCGTGGGAGACGAACGCGACCTGGCTGGTGAACCGCGCTCTGGACGGCCTCGATCGTCCTCGGGCCGCGTGTCGATGGCCATGGTCGCCGCCCACGCCGGGGTCTCGGGTCAGACCGTGTCCCGGGTCGTCAACGGCAGTCCGCGCGTCGACCCCGGCACCCGCTCCCGTGTCGAGAGCGCGATGGCCGAACTCGGGTATCGCCCGCACCGTGCGGCTCGCGCACTGCGTACCGGTCGTTCGCAGACCATCGGCCTCGTGGTCACCACCCTCGCCACGGTCGGCAACTCGCGGATGCTGCAGGCCACAGCCGAAGCGGCGGCGGAACGCGGATACGCGCTGACGCTCGTGACCGCGACCGACGGCGTCGCCGAGACGTTCGAGCGGCTCGCCGAGCAGGAGGTCGACGGCGCGATCGTCCTCAACGAGGCGTCGGCGCTCGTCCCTGCGGTGCGGCCCCCCGCCGGTCTGCGGCTGGTCGTCGTCGACGCCCCGACCGATGCGGGCTTCACCTCCGTGCACAGCGATCACGAAGGCGGCGCGGCCGTCGCCACGGCTCGGCTGCTCGGCCTCGGGCACGACACCGTGCACCACCTCGCCGGTCCCGCGGACTCCTTCGCAGCTGCCGAGCGCGAGCGGGGGTGGCGGGAGTCGCTCGTCGCCGCCGGCATCCGTCCGCCCGCCGTGGTCCGCGGCGACTGGAGCGCCGACTCGGGATACTCGGCCGGGCACGCGCTCGCCGAGGCCACCGCGATCTTCTGCGCCAACGACCAGATGGCGCTCGGCGTGCTGCGCGCCCTCTCCGAATCCGGCCGGCGTGTGCCCGAAGATGTCGCGGTCATCGGCTTCGACGATGTGCCCGATGCGGCGAACTACCGCCCGCCGCTGACCACGATCCGGCAGGATTTCACCGCTCTCGCCCACCGCGCCGTGTCGGCGCTGGTGGAAGCGATCGAGGGCACCTCGCAGGACGAAGCATCTGCGGTCATCCCGACCGAGCTCGTCGAGCGCGACAGCACCGCCTGACCTCCGGCCGAAAGCGCTTCGGTTGCGCTCTCCTCTCATCTCATGGCATGATCTCGGAAAGCGCTTTCCAGTCAGAGTCGAAGGAAGCGCGGACAGCTTCCCGCGAGAGAAACGGAACACCATGACCCAGGCGAACACCCGTGAGATCGGCATCATCATGAACGGCGTCTCCGGACGCATGGGATACCGACAGCACCTGGTGCGCTCGATCCTCGCGATCCGCGAGGAGGGCGGCATCGAGCTGCCCGACGGCTCCCGCATCACGGTGAAGCCGATCCTCGTCGGTCGCAGCGAGACCAAGCTCGCCGAGCTCGCCGCGAAGCACGGCATCGAGGACTGGACGACCGACCTCGACGCCGCCCTTGCCGACCCGCAGTGGGAGATCTACGCCGACTTCCTGGTGACCAAGGCCCGCGCCACCGCGATCCGCAAGGCCATCGCCGCGGGCAAGGCGATCTACACCGAGAAGCCCACTGCCGAATCGCTCGAGGAGGCGCTCGAACTCGCGCGCCTCGCCAAGGAGGCCGGCATCAAGACCGGCGTCGTGCACGACAAGCTCTACCTGCCCGGCCTGCAGAAGCTCAAGCGCCTGATCGACTCCGGGTTCTTCGGCCGCATCCTCTCGGTGCGCGGCGAGTTCGGCTACTGGGTGTTCGAGGGCGACTGGCAGCCCGCGCAGCGCCCGAGCTGGAACTACCGCACCGAAGACGGCGGCGGCATCATCACCGACATGTTCCCGCACTGGAACTACGTGCTCGAGAACCTGTTCGGCGAGGTCAAGAGCGTCTACGCGCAGGCGGCCGTGCACATCGCCGACCGCTGGGACGAGAAGGGCGAGCACTACACGGCCACGGCCGAAGACGCGGCCTACGGCATCTTCGAGATCTCCGGCGGCGTGATCGCCGAGATCAACTCATCCTGGACCGTGCGCGTGAACCGCGACGAGCTCGTCGAGTTCCAGGTCGACGGCACGCACGGCTCGGCCGTCGTCGGGCTGTTCGGCGCGAAGATCCAGCCCCGCAACGCCACCCCGAAGCCGGTGTGGAACCCCGACCTGGAAGACACCCGCGACTACGACGCCGACTGGCAGAAGGTGCCTACCAACGACGTGTTCCTCAACGGGTTCCGTCAGCAGTGGGAGGAGTACCTGGTCTCGTACGTCGAGGGCACCGACTACCCGTTCGACCTGCTCGCCGGTGCCCGCGGTGTGCAGTTCGCCGAGGCCGGTCTGACCTCGAGCGCCGAGGGTCGCAAGATCGCCCTCGAGCCGCTGACGCTGGACTGAGGCGCGCATGAGCACCCTCCGACTCCTGCGGGCGACCGGTGAGACCGCCGACGTCGCCCTCAACGACTCCGGCGCGTACAGCCGTCCGACCACTCCGCTGCAGAGCCGCGTCGCCTATGCCGCCGCCCACGTGGTGCCGAAGGTGCACGCCGACAACACCCCGGGGCAGCCGGCCGACATCGACTGGGACGCCACGCTCGCGTTCCGCCGCAACGTCTATTCCTGGGGACTCGGCGTCGCCGACGCCATGGACACCGCGCAGCGGAACATGGGCCTGGATGCCGCGGCCACCCGCGAGCTGATCGCCCGCAGCGCCGAGGTCGCCCGCGAGGAGGGCGGCTCCGTCGTGGTCGGCGTCAACACCGATCACATCGCCGAGTCGCACATCTCGCTCGAGCAGGTGATCGCGGCCTACCTCGAGCAGCTGCACTTCACCGAGGAGCAGGGCGCCGGTCCCGTGCTCATGGCCTCCCGCCACCTGGCCCGCGTCGCCACGGATGCCGACGACTACCGCCGCGTCTACCGCGAGGTGCTGTCGCGCGCGACCGTGCCCGTGGTGCTGCACTGGCTCGGCACCGCTTTCGACCCCGAGTTGGCCGGATACTTCGGGGCCGACGACTGGCAGACGGCATCCGCGGTGCTGCTCGATGTGATCGAGGAGAACCCGGGCAAGGTCGCCGGCGTCAAGATGAGCCTCCTCAACGCCGAGTCCGAGATCTCGGTGCGCGAGCGGCTCCCCGAGGGTGTGCGCATGTTCACCGGCGACGACTTCAACTACGTGAGCCTGATCGGCGGCGATACCGTCGGCGACGGCGCGGGGCACTCCGACGCTCTGCTCGGTGCGTTCGCCGCGATCACCCCGGTCGCCTCGGCCGCGATCCAGGCGTTGGATGCCGGTGACCCGGAGGCGTACCTGCGCATCCTCGGTCCCACCGAGGAACTCAGCCGACAGGTCTTCGCCGCGCCGACCTTCTATTACAAGACCGGCGTCGCCTTCCTCGCCTGGCTCAACGGGCATCAGCCCGCGTTCCAGATGGTGGGAGGCCTGCACTCCGCGCGCAGCCTCCCGCACCTGAGCCGGATCGTCGAGCTGGCCAACGCCTCACTCGCGCTGGAGCAACCCGACCTCGCCCGCGAACGGTGGCACGGGATGCTGCGCCTGACCGGGGTCGACGCATGAGCGCGGTGCCGGGTTCGACGCCCGCGGCCGCACACCTGCAGGGAGAAAGCACGCCTGTCGGTGGAATCGCCGGGGAATCCCCCGACATCCGTGCATCCGTCCGACAGGTGGACACTGCCGGGCCGGACCCGCGCCTGTCGATCAACCAGGCCACCATCAAGTACGCCGACCTCGCCACGGCCCTGCGGGTCACCGCCGACGCTGGCATCCAGGCCATCGGACTGTGGCGAGAACCGGTCAACGAGGTCGGCCTCGACGTCGCCGCTCGGATGCTCACCGACTCCGGGCTGCGCTTCACGACGCACTGCCGCGGCGGCTTCTTCACGCTGCCCGCCGGGGCGGAGCGGGATGCCGCGCTCGACGACAACCGTCGGGCGATCGAGGAGACCGCGACACTGGCCGCCGCGGGTGCCGAGGGCTCGACCGCGGTGCTCGTGCTCGTCGCGGGCGGCCTGCCGGCCGGCTCCCGCGACCTGGTCGGGGCGCGCGAGCGCGTCCGAGATGCGATCGGTGTGCTCGCCCCCGAGGCCGCGGCCGCGGGGGTCACTCTCGCGATCGAGCCGCTGCATCCGATGTACGCCTCCGATCGTGCCGTCGTCTCGACGCTCGGTCAGGCGCTCGACATCGCCGCCGATTTCGAGCCCGCGGTGGTGGGCGCCGCGGTCGACACCTTCCACATCTGGTGGGACCCCCAGGTGCTCGAGCAGGTCGCGCGCGCGGGACGCGAAGGCCGCATCGCCACGTACCAGGTGTGCGACTGGAAGACGCCCCTCCCGGCCGACGTGCTGCTCTCCCGGCACTACACCGGTGACGGAGTGATCGACTTCGGCTCGCTCACCCGTGCCGTGATGGCGACCGGGTACGACCGCGACATCGAGGTCGAGATCTTCAACGCCGACATCTGGGCGGATTCCCCCGAGAACGTCGTGCGCCGCACGGCCGAGACCTTCGCGGCGGCGGTCTCCCCGCACCTCGGATGACGCGCGCCGGTCGCCGGTCGTGTCCCACAAGTCGGACGGATGCACGGATGCAGGACGGAAACGGGGCCTTCGGCCCGACAACCGTGCATCGGTCCTGCATCCGTACCGGCGGGTGGGCCACGAACAGCGACCACCTGGAGAGGCCCGTGTGACGAAGACCCGGGAAGTAGGCTCGGAGACATGACCAACCCCGCATCGCCCGCGGAGCGGCCGTCATCGGAGCGCGCGTCGCGCCATCCGCGCGGCCCGGCGCCCACGCTGCACGATGTGGCGCGTGAGGCCGGTGTCTCCTTGGCCACGGCCTCGCGTGCGCTCAACGGCTCGGAGCGCAAGGTCGCCGAGTCGTTCCGCGAGCGCGTCGAAGCCGCCGCAGCGAAGCTCGGCTACACGGCCAACGTCTCCGCTCAGGCCACCGCCCGGGGAACGTCTCCTGTCATCGCTCTGCTCGTCGCGGATATCGCCGACCCCTACTTCGGTCTGATCGCATCGGGCGTCGCGCGCGGTGCCGACGAGCATGGGCTGGTCGTGACGATCGCGATCACCGAACGCGATCAGGCGCGGGAAGCGCGGATCGTGCATGCCCTGCGCGGCCAGCGTCCGCGCGGGCTGATCCTCGCGGCCTCCCGCACGCAGGAGCCGATGGAGGTCGACACCGCGCGCGAGCTCGCCGAGTTCGCCCGCCTCGGCGGAAGAGTGGTCGCCTTCGGGCCGGACGGCGACGCCGACCGACGCATCGAGATCGACAACCGCTCCGGTGCCGAGACACTCGCCCGGCGGATGGCGGAGTTGGGCTACCGCTCCGCGATCGTCCTCGGTGCCGCCGATGGCGTGCGCACCTCCGACGACCGTCTGGCGGGGTTCCGCGCGGGGTTCGAGGCATCCGGCGGTGTGGTGGAGAGCGTGCGGCGGGGGGACTTCCGGCGCGAATCGGGAACGGAGGGCATGGCGTCCGCCCTGGCCGACGGGGTGCCCACGGGGACTCTCGTCTTCGCGATCAGCGATGTCGTGGCGATCGGCGCGATGTCCGCCATCCGCGAGGCGGGTCGTGAAATCGGCGCCGACATCGCGGTCTGCGGCTTCGACGACGTGCCGGCCAGCAGCGATGTGTCCCCGGCGTTGACGACGGTCCGCGTGCCGCTGACCGAAATGGGTTATCAGGCCTTCCGGGCGACGGTCGATGCCGACTGGGAGCAGGCCCCTCTCCCCGTCGAGGTCGTGGTGCGGGCGAGCACCCCGGGCATCCCGCGATGACCAGGGTCGTGCTGGCGCCGGACAGTTTCAAAGGCACGATCACGGCAGCAGACGCGGCGACGGCGCTCGCCGAGGGCTGGGCTGCGGTCGACCCGGCCGCCGAGTTCGTGCATCGGCCGATGGCGGACGGCGGCGAGGGCACGGTCGCCGCATTCGAGGCCGCGGTCGACGGCGCGGCGCGGATGCCGGTGGTGGTGGACGGGCCCGCGGGAACGCGCGTGAATACCTCCTGGCTGCTGCTCCCGCCGACACCGGCAGCCCCCGCGGGTACAGCAGTGGTCGATCTCGGCTCGACGTCCGGAATCGAGCTCCTCGACGAGCTGCAGCCCTGGGATGCCGACACGACGGGTCTGGGGCAGGCCATGGCCGACGCCCTCGATCACGGGGTCTCGTGTCTCGTCGTCGGCATCGGATCGAGCGCGTCGACCGACGGCGGCACCGGGATGCTGACCGCGCTGGGCGCGCGGTTCCTCGACGCGTCCGGCGCACCCGTCGCCCGCGGTGCACGGGGACTCGCCGACATCGTCTCGGCCGACCTGACCGGGTTGCGCGCGGCGCCGGAGGTGCGGGTGCTGACCGACGTCACCAACCCGCTCACCGGCCCTCGGGGCGCCGCCGCGGTGTTCGGCCCGCAGAAGGGCCTGCGTGCGTCGGAAGACATCGCCGCGGTCGATACCGGTCTGCGCCGCCTCGCCGACCTGCTGGGCATCGATCCGGCGGGGCAGGGATACGGCGCAGCCGGAGGCACCGGTGCCGCGCTCGTCGTCTGGGGCGGGGTGCTCGCCCTCGGTGCCGCCGAGGTGGCCGAGCTCATCGGCCTCGCCGCTGCGATCACGAATGCCGACGTCGTCATCACCGGCGAGGGCTCCTACGACGGACAATCCGGCGACGGCAAGGTGCCCTCGTTTCTGGCCGGCCTTGCCGCCGCCGCGGGCACCCGCGCGCTGCTCGCCGCCGGGCGCATCACCACGGATGCGGACACCACGCCGTTCGCGGCATCCGTCTCTCTCATAGACCTCTCGGGCTCATCCGACGCGGCGATCGCGGATCCCGCGCGCTGGCTGCGAGAAGCCGGCGCCGTGCTCGCCCGCGCGGCGGCCTCCTGACCGCCCGGCTCGCGAATACTCCGGCGCCGCGTCGGCTGCCTCAGTCGCCCAGCGCGGCCGACACCACAGCGCGCGCCTCGGCCTGCACCTCGGCGAGGTGCTCCGGGCCGCGCAGGCTCTCGGCGTACAGCTTGTAGACGTCTTCCGTGCCCGACGGCCGGGCGGCGAACCAGGCGTGCTCGGTCTGCACCTTGAGGCCGCCGATCGCCGCACCGTTGCCGGGGGCGTGCGAGAGCTTGGCCGAGATGTCCTCACCGGCGAGGGTCGTCGCCGTCACGGCTTCCGGAGCGAGCTTCGCGAGCGTCGCCTTCTGCTCCGGCGTCGCCGGAGCGTCGACGCGCTGGTAGGCCGAGGCTCCGAAGGCGGCCTCCAGTTCGCGGTACCGCTCCGAGGGGGTCTTGCCGGTGACGGCGATGATCTCGGCGGCCAGCAGGCACAGCAGGATGCCGTCCTTGTCGGTCGACCAGACCGAGCCGTCGCGGCGGAGGAAGGACGCGCCGGCCGACTCCTCGCCGCCGAACGCGACCGAGCCGTCGAGCAGACCGGGCACGAACCACTTGAACCCGACGGGCACCTCCAACAGGCGCCGGCCGAGCGACTCGGCGACCCGGTCGATGATCATCGACGACACGAGGGTCTTGCCGATCGCGGCATCCCGCGGCCAGTCCTGCCGGTGCGAGAAGAGATAGTCGATCGCGACGGCGAGGTAGTGGTTCGGGTTCATCAGCCCGGCATCCGGAGTGACGATGCCGTGCCGGTCGGCATCCGCGTCGTTGCCGGTGAGGACGTCGTATGAGCCCTTCTTCGCGACCAGCGAGGCCATCGCCGACGGCGACGACGGATCCATCCGGATCTTCTCGTCCCAGTCCAGGGTCATGAAGCGCCAGGTCGGGTCGACCTCGGGGTTCACGACGGTGAGGTCGAGATCGTGCATCTCGGCGATCAGCGACCAGTACTCGACGGATGCGCCGCCGAGGGGGTCGGCGCCGATGCTGACCCCGGCGTTGCGGATCGCATCGATGTCGATGATGGAGGGCAGGTCGCGCACGTAGGCGTCGCGGAAGTCGTAGCCGTTGAGTCCATCCCAGTCGACGTCGGCGAAGCGCACGAGCTTGACGCCGTCGAGCCCCGCAGCGATCAGTGCATTCGCCCGGTCGGCGATCCAGCCGGTGGCATCCGTGTCGGCGGGCCCGCCGTGCGGCGGGTTGTACTTGAAGCCGCCGTCACGCGGAGGGTTGTGCGACGGGGTCACGACGATGCCGTCGGCGCGACCCGGGTCATCCGCCGCACGTCCGCGGTTGTAGGTCAGGATCGCGTGGCTGAGCGCCGGCGTCGGCACCCACGAGTCGCGGGAGTCGACGCGCACGTCCACGCCGTTGGCGAGGAGCACCTCGATCGCGCTGCGCTCAGCGGGGAGCGAGAGCGCATGCGTGTCGCGACCGAGGAACAGCGGGCCGGTGATGCCCTGAGCTGCGCGGTAGTCCACGATCGCCTGCGTCGTGGCGAGGATGTGGTTCTCGTTGAAGCTGTTCGACAGCGACGACCCTCGGTGGCCGCTGGTGCCGAACACGACCCGCTCGGCGGCGACATCGGGATTCGGCGCGCGGTCGTAGTATGCGGCGATCAGCTCGTCGACATCGATCAGGTCACTTTCCTCCGCGGGGAGGCCGGCACGGCTGGTCATCTCTTCAGTCTGCCCCCTGTTCGGCAGGTTCGCATCCGCGACGTCATCCGCATATCGGACTGTCGGCTGAGGGATAAGGTGAAACCCGTGACTGAACGCCGTACGTACAGCTATCTGGGCCCTGCCGGAACCTTCACGGAGGCGGCGCTGGAACAGGTGGCCGAGGCTCGCGGTCAGCAGTGGCGCTCCGTGCACAACGTGGGCGAGGCCCTGGCCGATGTGCTCGAGGGCCGCAGCGACGCCGCGATGATCGCGATCGAGAACTCGATCGAGGGCGGTGTCTCCACCACGCAGGACGCCCTCGCGACGCTTCCCGGGCTCCGCATCGTCGGCGAATACCTGGTGCGGGTGAACTTCGTGCTCGTCGCGCCGCGGGGAACCACGCTCGACCAGGTCGAGGTGATCGCGGCGCATCCGGTCGCCTACGCCCAGTGCCACGGCTGGCTCGGCGCGCACCTGCCCTCGCACTCGCACGTGCCCGCTTCGAGCAACGTCGCCTCCGCGATCGGCGTGCTCGAGGGCACGCTGCCCGCTCAGGCCGCCATCGCGGCGCCCGGCATCGTGAACCACTACGACGTCGACGTGCTCGCGGATGGCATCGGCGACAACGCCCAGGCAGTGACCCGCTTCGTGCTGGTCACCCGCACGACCCGTTCGCCCGAGCCGACCGGAGCGGACAAGACCTCGCTCATCGTCGAACTCCCGCACGACCACCCCGGCTCGCTCCTCGAGATGCTCGAGCAGTTCTCGACCCGCGGCATCAACCTGTCGCTCATCGAGTCCCGGCCGATCGGCGACGAGCTCGGCCGCTACCGGTTCGTGATCGACGCCGACGGCCACATCGAGCACGAGCGCATGGCCGATGCGCTGCTCGGCATCCGTCGGTTCAGCCCTCGGGTGGTGTTCCTCGGTTCGTATCCGCGCGCCGACCGGCAGATCGTGCACTATCCCGAGCGCTACTCCGACGACGTCTTCATCGAGGCGCGCGACTGGCTGCGCGGCATCCTCTCCGGCGAACCCGACGTCTGACGTCACCCGCCCGACCGCCCAGCACGGTCAGGCGGATGGCGCGGCTCAGTGCTCCTGGAAGCGCGGCCAATCGCTGCCCGGAGCCATGTGGGAGTGCAGGGCGCCCTTGGCCGAAGCGAGGTTCGGGTAGGTCCCGGTCACCTCGTCGGAGCCGACCATCGTCACCGTGTAACCGGTGTCATCGTGGCGGATGCTGCCGACGACGCCGTTGCGGCCGTAGGCGACCCAGAGGGCGAGAGTCTTGGTGGTGCTCATCATCGAACTCCTTCTGCTGCTGCCGACAGTGCGATCGCCGAAGGGGCTGCGCCCCTGTCGACGGCACTGCTGGTGACGCTACGCCTGTGCCGGCGGGAAAGCCAGGGCTTGACAGGCGTGCGAGGTCAGCGGAGGAGTGCGGCGGCGATGAGCTCCAGCGTCTGCGCGCGGCCGGTCGGTGCGTCGTTCGGCTCGGCGTCGTAGGAGCCGGCGACCGGAGACAGCATGACCTCGTCGACGCCGTACCGTTCGGCGAAGGCGTTGATCTCCGCCGACACACTCTCACCCGTTCCGACGAACCACCGCGAGCGCGCCGCCTGCACGACCTCGTCGGTCGCGGCGTTCGTCTCGGCGGCGGCCGCCTGCTCGACGGTCTCGAGAGCGGCGAGCGGCTGGTTCAGGCGCAGCCGCGCCATCATGCGCAGCTGAGGCAGGGCGCGGGCCTCCGCCTCCTCCTGCGTGGGCGCGGCGACGGCGTTGACCGTGAGGAAGGTGCGCGGCTCCGGGTGCTCCTCGCTCGGCCGGTAGCCGGTTCGGTACAGGTCGAGCGCGCGCTCGAGGCCCTGCCCCGAGAAGTGGTTCGCGAAGACGTAGGGCAGACCGTGCGACGCGGCCAGCTGTGCGGAGTAGTCGCTCGAACCGAGCAGCCACACCTCGGGGGTGCCGGTCGCGGCCGGCGTCGCGCGCACGGTGTACTCGCCACCCGAGGTGAACCGCAGCGCGGCGCCCTCGGCCGAGAGCAGCGCCGCGATGTCCTGCACGTGGCGGGGGAACTGCTCGACGTCGCTCGTGGTGCCCGAGCCGCGCAGCAGCTGGGTGATGACGGGATCGCTGCCGGGGGCGCGGCCGAGGCCCAGGTCGATGCGTCCGGGTGCGATGGCCTCGAGCGCGGCGAACTGCTCGGCGACGATGAGCGGCGCGTGGTTCGGCAGCATCACGCCGCCGGAGCCCAGACGCATGCGGGAGGTGCGGGTGGCCGCTGCGGCGATCAGCACCGGGGGAGTGGTGGATGCCACCGACGGCATGTTGTGGTGCTCGGCGAACCAGTAGCGGCGGTAGCCGAGCCGGTCGGCGATCTCGGCGAGGGACAGGGAGGCGGCGATGGCCTCGGCACTGGTCTGGCCGGTGCGAACCGGGACGAGGTCGAGGACGGAGAGGGCTGTATCGGACATCCTCTCCTGCAACGCGCGGCGTGCCGCCTCCATTCCCCCTTGTCCCACCTGCCGAGACCCCGCTTTCGCGCCGAGACCCCGGGGTGTGGCTGCACGCGGCCCGGGGTTTCGGCGGCAGCCCGGGGTCTGGGCCGGCAAGTCGGCGGCGATACGCTTCCCTCATGGAAGCGGGTATCTTCTACGTCCTCGTCGGCTCGGTCGCGGTGGCGGCGTTCGCGCGCTCACGAGGGTGGCCGGCACCGCTGCTCGTGACGGTCGTCGCGCTCGCCGTATCGTTCCTCCCGTTCGTGCCCGACATCGACATCGACGGGCACCTGCTCCTCAGCCTGGTGCTGCCACCGCTGCTGTACTCGGCCGCGCTGGACGTGTCCTTCGTCGGATTCAAGCGCAGCCTGCCGCAGATCCGCCGGCTCGGGATCTGGCTCGTGCTCATCACAGCCCTCGCCGTCGGCTTCGTGGCCTGGTGGATCTTCCCCGCGCTCACGCTTCCCGGCGCGCTGCTGCTCGGCGCGATCGTCGCCCCGCCCGACGCGGTGTCCGCCGCGGCGATCGGCCGCCGCCTCGGTCTGCCGCGCCGCATCATGACGGTCCTCTCGGGCGAGAGCCTCATCAACGACGCCACCTCGCTCACGCTGTACCGGGTGTTCGCGGCGATCCTGGCCGGGGCGACCGTCTCGGTCTGGGAGGGCATCGGGCAGTTCCTGCTCGCGGTCGCGATCGGCGTCGGCATCGGCCTCGTGTTCGGGATCGTCCTGCATCAACTGCGGATGCGCATCAGCGATGCCGTCGTGATCGGCACGTTCGGGCTCCTCGCTCCCTTCGGCGCCTACGCGATCGCCGAGCATCTGCTGGGCTCCGGGGTCCTCGCCGTCGTCGCGATGGGTCTCTACGTCGGCTACAACTCCCCGCGCACCGACTACACGACGCGCCAGCAGGAGAAGCCGCTCTGGCTCTCGGCCGACCTGCTGCTGGAGAGCTTCGTGTTCGCCTACATCGGACTGCAGTTCCCGCGGGTGCTGCGCGATCTCGGCAGCGAGTCGGTCGGGCACATCCTGCTGCTCTCGGGTGCCGTCCTGCTCGTGGTCCTGATCGTGCGACCTCTCTACATCTATCCGACGAGTGCCTGGGCGAACTTCCAGGACCGCCGAAGGCTCGCCCGCGTCGACCGCGGCATCCAGTCGGGAGAGTTCGACGAGCGCCGCAAGCAGTCGAGGCGCTGGCGGCAGTACAGCACGGACGAGCTGCGCAGTCAGATCGTGCGCGAACGGATGGCCGGGCTGCAGCTCACCTGGAAAGACAGTGCCGTCATCTCCTGGGCAGGGATGCGCGGGGTCGTCACCCTCGCGATCGCGGTGGCTGCCGCCGACCTCGCGACGCTCGACACGGAGGCCTCGCATGCCATCGTGGTGGTCGCCTTCATCGTCACCGTCGGCACTCTCCTTCTGCAGGGGCTCACGCTGCCGCTGCTCATCCGCGGTCTCGGCATCGCCAGCGACGCCGATGAGAAGGAAGATGAAGAGGCGCTCGCCGAGGTCAGGGCGAAGAGCCGCGAGGCCGGCAAGGAGTTCCTCGCCGAGAAGCGCCGCGAGTGGGAGGCGAAGTACGGCGAGGTCGATCTGAGCGTCTTCGATGCGTTCACCAAGCGCATGACCCGCGTCGAGAAGGACACCGACGAGGCCCAGAAGGTGGAGGATGCCGCGAGCCGGCCGTCCTACGACGACCTCGTGGCCCTGACGAAGGGATGGCTGCAGGTGCGCCGCGAGATCCTCCTCGCTGAGCGAGACGCGGGCAATCTCGACGAAGAGGTGATGCGCGAGCTCATCGCGGCGATGGATGCCGAGGAGCTCGCACTCGACACCCGCGGTGTCACGCGCCAGCCCGGCCGGGCCTGACCCCGAGACGCGAGAGCGCCTCACCCCGCGAAGGGGTGAGGCGCTCTGTGCGAGTGGAGAAGTCAGCGCGCGCCGACCGGCTCCTTGTCGGGGATGGCATCCGCCTCGGGAGCATCGTCGTCGTCGCCGGAGTCGTCGGCGAACGGCAGGCCCTCGCGGGGAGCGTTGTAGAGCTCCTCGTTCAGGATGCCCTCGCGCTTGGCGACGATGGTCGGGATCAGCGCCTGACCTGCGACATTGACCGCGGTGCGGCCCATGTCGAGGATCGGGTCGATCGCGAGCAGCAGGCCGACGCCCTCGAGCGGCAGGCCCAGGGTCGACAGCGTCAGCGTCAGCATGACCACCGCGCCGGTCGTGCCGGCGGTGGCGGCCGAGCCGACGACCGAGACGATCACGATCAGCAGGTACTGCACGAAGTTCAGCTCGATGCCGAAGAACTGGGCGACGAAGATCGCGGCGATGGCCGGGTAGATCGCGGCGCAGCCGTCCATCTTGGTGGTCGCGCCGAGCGGCACGGCGAACGAGGCGTAGGAGCGGGGCACGCCGAGGTTGCGCTCGGTGACGCGCTCCGTGAGGGGCAGCGTGCCGATCGAGGAGCGGCTGACGAAGGCCAGCTGCACGGCGGGCCAGACGCCCGAGAAGTACTGCTTGATCGACAGGCCGTTGGTGCGCACCAGGATCGGGTACACGACGAACAGCACGAGCGCGAGGCCGATGTAGACCGCGGCGGCGAACCAGCCGAGGGAGGCGAGCTTCTCCCAGCCGTACTTGATCACGGCCGAGCCGATGAGGCCGAAGGTGCCGAGCGGGGCGATGCGGATGATCCACCACAGCACGCGCTGGATGACCTTCAGCAGCGACTCGGTGAACACCAGGAAGGGCTCGGCCTTCTTGCCGGCCTTGAGCGCCGCGATGCCGATGACGGCAGCGACCACGATGACCTGCAGGATGTTGAAGCCGACGCTCGACGAGAACGTGCCGTCGGCTTCGCCGGGCGACGTGCTGACCGTGAGGCCGAGGAAGTTCTGCGGGATCAGGCCCAGCAGGAAGTTCCACCAGGTGCCGACGGTGTATGGCTCGCCGGTCTCGAGGCCCTCGCCGGCGCGGCTGCCGGGCTGGATCACGAGGCCGAGGACGATGCCGATGATCACGGCGATGAAGGCGGTGAACGCGAACCAGAGGATGGTCTGCCCGGCCAGGCGCGCGGCGTTCTGCACCCGGCGCAGGTTCGAGATGCTCGCGACGATCGCGGTGAAGATCAACGGGACGACGGCGGCGCGCAGCAGCGTCACGTACGAGCTGCCGATCGTGTCGAGGGTGGCCGACAGGCCGTTCGGGTTCTCTGCCGTGGCCCCGAGCTGGCGACCGATCAGACCGGCGGCGATGCCGAGGACGAGGGCAGCGAGGATCTGGAAGCCGAACGAGGTCAGCAGCTTCCGGACCGGCCCGCGGGTGTCAGGCGCCTTCTGGGCGCGTGCGGTGGTGCTCATGGGTGGGGACTCCAGAATCACGGCGCGCCGAGTGCGCGCCCTGAGGCTCAACGCTATGTCTGCCTGGGAATTCCCTGGGCGGATGTGACGCCGGATGACGCTCGAGCCTGAATCCGCTCGGTGTAGCCGGCAGGCCTGCTTCCGGTCGCACTTCCTGCCGCCTGAACGCGCCACGAGCGGCAGGAACTGCGACCGGAACCGGGGTTCCCCGTCAGCGCGGCGCGAGCACCAGCAGGTCGCCGGGGGAGCAGTCGAGCGCCTCGCAGATCGCACGCAGCGTCGAGTAGCGGATGGCGCGGGCGCGGTCGTTCTTCAGCACCGACAGGTTCACGATGCTCACGCCCACCGTGGCGCTGAGCTCGGTCAGCGTCATCCCGCGGTCGGCGAGCAGCTCGTCGAGCCGGCAGTGGATGCCGGTGAGCTCGTCGTCGCTCTCGGCCGGGGTCACACCAGGCCCTCCGTATCCTTCTGCAGGCGCTCGGTCTCCTGCTGCAGGCGAGCCCGGTCCTGCTCGATCCGCGTCCCCTGGCGGAAGACGGCGGCGAGCGCGATGAGCGCGAGCGCGGCTCCGAAGGGGAGAGGGGTGACGGTGAGCTGATAGGCCGAGGGGTACCACTCGCTGTCGGGCGGGAACACCTCGCGCAGCCCGGCGGTCGCGGCGATCCCGCCCAGCAGGTCGGCCGCGACACCGAACACGAGCACCGCGATGGCACCGCCCACGAGAGCCCGCGTGACGGTGCGCGAGAACACGCGCCCGCGCAGCGTGTGGAAGCAGATGACCGCGAGGATCACGGCGGGCATGGTCGTCAGTGCCACCGTGCTCAGCTGGGCCGCCGCGGCGAGCAGCCGGAGCCCGAGCGAGGCGTTCCCGACGGTGAACTCCGAGAGCGGTTCGCTGCCGCACATGAGCATCGTGGTCGCGCTGTCGCCGAATTCGGAGCAGGGCAGGTTCGCGGGCCAGTCCAGGTATACGTACGTCTGCCCGTCGAGCTCGGCCCAGTCGACCGTGAACGCCTTGATGATGTAGACCACGGCACCGAGGATCCCGAGCAGGATCCACCACGTGGAGAGGGTGAGGGCGGCATCGAGCGCGACCGTCCGGCTCCCGCGGCGGCGGCTGTTCCACACGACGACCGCGACGATCAGGGCGATCACGCCGAGACCGATGCCGATGTAGAGCAGGGACTGCCCGAGCTCATCCGATCCGAAGGTGAGCATCAGACGAGTCCTTCCGTTTCGCGCTGCAGTCTGCGCCCGATCTCGAACAGGCCGGCCACGAGGGCGAGGGCGAACGCCCAGCCCACCGGCGCCAGGTCGAACTCCAGGAGGAGCGTCCACAGCACATCCTCGACTTGCGGGTCGGTGTTCGCGAGGTCCTGCACGATCATGGCCCGGCCGATGCCTCCCGCGAACTGTCCGAACAGCGAGCCGGCGATCATCAGAGATGCAGCGACGCCGAACATCCAGCCCAGCGATGCACGGAAGGGGCGCGAGCGGATGAACGAGACTCCGAGCCACCAGACGCCGGCGCACAACGCCACCGTCGCGAGGGCCGGGAGTGCCACCTCGAGGAGCAGCATCCAGCGGGCGCCGGTGGGCATGGCCGGCACGGTGACGAGTGCGGTGTCGACCGTCGCCGCGCTCACACCGGCGACATCATCCAGCGCGGTCAGGTCGACGTCGTGCACGGGCATCGACACCGTCGGCGTCGCGCCGAAGATCTCGGAGGCGGCGGAGGTGACGGCGACGATCGCGCCGATCCCGACGCTGACCGCGCCGGTGGCGATGAGTCCGAGGGCGATCCCGTCGGCGAGTGAGGGGCGTCCTTCTCTGGTGAGCATCGCTGCCTCCTGGGGTTCGGTTGTTATCGACTGTCGTTAACATAACGACTGTCGATAACTCGGTCAACCCCCGGTATGCCCACGGCGAACACGGGCATACCGGCCCTGCGTGGTGGTTACTCTCGATGTACAAGCGCTTCACGCGTCTTCGCCCCGTGCGAATAAGGAGTCACAGCATGTTCGAGAGATTCACGGACCGAGCCCGTCGAGTGGTCGTCCTCGCCCAAGAAGAGGCGAAGATGCTCAACCACAACTACATCGGGACCGAGCACATCCTGCTCGGCCTCATCCACGAGGGTGAAGGCGTCGCCGCCAAGGCCCTCGAGAGCCTCGGCATCTCCCTCGACGCCGTGCGCGAGCAGGTGCAGGACATCATCGGCCAGGGCCAGCAGCAGCCGACCGGGCACATCCCGTTCACGCCGCGCGCCAAGAAGGTGCTCGAGCTCAGCCTCCGCGAGGCTCTGCAGCTCGGTCACAACTACATCGGCACCGAGCACATCCTGCTCGGCCTCATCCGTGAGGGCGAGGGCGTCGCCGCTCAGGTGCTCGTCAAGCTCGGCGCCGACCTCAACAAGGTCCGCCAGCAGGTCATCCAGCTGCTCTCCGGAGCCCCTGGCCGCGAGCCGGCATCCGTCGGCGCGCAGACCAACGACTCGCCGGCCGGAGCCCAGGGTGGTTCCGCGGTGCTCGACCAGTTCGGTCGCAACCTCACCCAGGCCGCGCGCGACAACAAGCTCGACCCGGTGATCGGGCGCGAGAAGGAGGCGGAGCGGGTCATGCAGATCCTCTCCCGCCGTTCCAAGAACAACCCCGTCCTGATCGGCGAGCCCGGCGTCGGCAAGACCGCCGTCGTCGAGGGCCTGGCCCAGGCGATCGTCAAGGGCGATGTGCCCGAGACGCTGAAGGACAAGCAGCTCTACTCGCTCGACCTCGGATCGCTCATCGCCGGTTCCCGCTACCGCGGTGACTTCGAGGAGCGCCTGAAGAAGGTCACCAAGGAGATCCGCACGCGCGGCGACATCATCGTCTTCATCGACGAGATCCACACCCTCGTGGGTGCGGGTGCCGCCGAGGGCGCGATCGACGCGGCCAGCATCCTGAAGCCGCTGCTCGCCCGCGGTGAGCTGCAGACGATCGGCGCGACCACGCTCGACGAGTACCGCAAGCACTTCGAGAAGGATGCCGCGCTCGAGCGCCGCTTCCAGCCGGTGCAGGTCAACGAGCCGACGCTGCCGCATGCGATCAACATCCTCAAGGGACTGCGCGACCGCTACGAGGCGCACCACAAGGTGCAGATCACCGACGGTGCCATCGTGGCCGCGGCGAACCTCGCCGACCGCTACGTCTCCGACCGGTTCCTCCCGGACAAGGCCATCGACCTGATCGACGAGGCCGGCGCACGCCTGCGTCTGTCGATCCTGTCGAGCCCGCCCGAGCTGCGCGAGTTCGACGAGAAGATCGCCGCCGTGCGCGAGCAGAAGGAGATCGCCTCCGAGGAGCAGGACTTCGAGAAGGCCGCCTCCCTCCGCGACGAGGAGAAGAGCCTTCTCGCCGAGCGTCTGCGTCTCGAGAAGCAGTGGCGTGCGGGCGACGTCGCGACCTCCGCGGTCGTCGATGAGGGCCTGATCGCCGAGGTGCTCGCACAGGCCACCGGCATCCCCGTCTTCAAGCTCACAGAAGAGGAGTCCAGCCGACTCGTCTTCATGGAAAAGGCTCTGCACCAGCGCGTCATCGGTCAGGAAGAGGCGATCGCCGCCCTCTCCAAGACGATCCGTCGCCAGCGTGCCGGTCTCAAGGACCCGAAGCGCCCCTCGGGCTCGTTCATCTTCGCCGGCCCCACGGGTGTCGGAAAGACCGAGCTCGCCAAGGCCCTCGCCGAGTTCCTGTTCGACGACGAGGCAGCTCTCATCTCGCTCGACATGAGCGAGTTCGGTGAGAAGCACACCGTCTCGCGTCTGTTCGGTGCCCCTCCCGGATTCGTCGGATTCGAAGAGGGCGGCCAGCTCACAGAGAAGGTGCGCCGCAAGCCGTTCAGCGTGGTGCTGTTCGACGAGATCGAGAAGGCCCACCCCGACATCTTCAACTCGCTGCTGCAGATCCTCGAAGAGGGTCGGCTCACCGACGGCCAGGGTCGGATCGTGGACTTCAAGAACACGGTCATCATCATGACCACCAACCTCGGTGCACGCGACATCGCGGGTGGTCCCGTCGGCTTCCAGATCGAGGGCAACGACTCGACGAGCTATGACCGGATGAAGGGCAAGGTGAACGAGGAGCTCAAGCGGCACTTCAAGCCCGAGTTCCTCAACCGCGTCGACGACATCATCGTGTTCCCTCAGCTGAGCAAGGAGGAGCTGGTGCAGATCGTCGATCTGTTCACCAAGCGTCTCGGCGAGCGTCTGCTGGACCGTGACATGACGATCGAGCTGTCGCAGTCCGCCAAGGAGCGTCTCATCGAGATCGGCTTCGACCCGGCGCTCGGCGCCCGGCCGCTGCGTCGCGCGATGCAGCACGAGGTCGAGGACCGTCTGTCGGAGAAGATCCTGCACGGCGAGCTCAACTCCGGTGACCACGTGAAGGTCGATGCGAAGGACGGGGAGTTCCTGTTCGAGCACGGTCCGCGCGACGGCGGCCCCGTCGCGGTCGGCGTCAACACCGGCGGCGGCGCGATCGCCGGCACCCCCGACCTGGCGGTCGCCAGCGGGGAGTGACCTCCGGCTGAATCACGAAAGGGGCGGATGCTGCGGCATCCGCCCCTTTCCTGTGTCCGGCGCAGGACGGCACAACTTCGGAGATCGCGCACGCCGCGCCGTCCTCCGGCGCGGGGTCCCGGCGTGTCGTCGCGGATCTCCGAAGTTGTGTCGCGCGGGGAGGATCTCCGAAACTGGGCGCATCTGGGAACGGCTCGGAGTCGCGGGTTCTAGGGTGGATGCGTGAGCGAGTACATCGTCCGGCCGGCGCGCAGCGCCGACATCGTCGGCATCCGCAACCTGCTGCAGCCTCTCGTCGAGCAGCGCATCCTGCTCGGCAAAGATCTGGCGGTGCTCTACGGCGCCGTGCAGGAGTTCGTCGTCGCCGAGGCCGATGGCGTGCTGATCGGATGCGGCGCGCTGCATGTGTTCTGGGAGGACCTCGGCGAGGTGCGCACCCTGCTCGTGCAGGACGACTGGCTCCACCACGGTGTCGGGCGGGCCATCGTCGACCGGCTCGAGGAGAACGCACGCACGCTCGGGCTGTCGCGCCTGTTCTGCCTCACGTTCGAGGTCGAGTTCTTCAGCCGCCGCGGCTTCACACCGATCGGCGAACAGGTCGTCGACCCCGACGTGTACTCCCAGCTGCTGCGCAGCGGCGACGCGGGTGTCGAGGAGTTCCTCGATCTCGCTCACGTCAAGCCGAACACGCTCGGCAACACGCGCATGCTCAAGGTGCTCTGAGGGCACCGGCCAGACCCCCGCCCGGCCTCCCAGGCTGCACGGGCAGGATCGCTTAACCTGGAACCATGCCCCGTCGTTCCGCTGCCGTCTATCGTCGTCGGCGACTGGTCGTGGTGATGGGGCTCATTCTGTTCGTCGCTGCCATCGGCGTCGGGATCTGGCTCCTGATCGCGAAGCCCTGGGCTGCCGCGGATGCCTCTCCGAAGCCGACCTCCTCGTCGTCGGAGACGCCCACGACGACTCCGACCGATTCGGAGTCGCCGTCGCCGAGTCCTTCCGCGGAGCAGACGCCGGCGATCGTGGCGTGCGAGGCGAAAGACGTCGAGGTCACAGCCGTCACCGACGCGGAGACCTACCCGGCGGGTGTTCTGCCGAAGCTCTCCATCTCGCTCACCAACAAGGGCACGAAGGACTGCACGCTCGACGTCGGCTCGACGACGCAGGTCTTCACGATCTCCAGCGGCGCCGACGTCTGGTGGCGGTCCACGGACTGCCAGGAGAACCCGAGCAGCATGATCGCCACGCTCACCGCCGGCACGACGGTCACCAGCAAGGACCCGGTGGCCTGGGATCGCACACGTTCGAGCGTCGAGACCTGTGACCAGGAGAACCGTCAGCGTGCTCCCGGTGGAGGAGCCTCGTACCACGTCGAGGTGTCGATCGGCGGGTTCACGAGCCTCACGACCACCCAGATCCTGCTCTACTGACCCGCGGAATCCGTCGTTCGCAGTTCGAAGCGATCGGCCCGCAACGCCTTCGAAATGCGTCGCACCGAGCGGTTTCCCGTGCGGAAAGACACGACCTGGTGAACGTTGGCCGTCTGAGGCAGACAGGTGCGGATCTTTGGGATACCATTGAGGTGACTCTCCGCATCATGCGGCACCATGCCATCCCCAGTGGCGTCGAACTACAGCGTCCCCAGCGCTTCGACACCGCCGCTCCGAGAGTCCGAGGGCCCTCTCGAGTACCCCAGTCCCCAATGGAGGACTCGAGAGGGCCCCTTACGTCTCCGCTGTCGTTTCCGCGCGCTGCACTCCGCCGTCTGCCTAAGCTGGATGCATGGCAGCGAAGAAGGCGAAACCCGGGAAGAAGAAGCCCGCTCCCGAGGACTTCCGGTCGGAGGCTCTGGCGCTGGCCCTCGAGAAGCAGGACGTCGCCGCGGTCGCCCTCGCCCTCCGCAACGGCACCACGGTCGTGCCGCTGATCAAGCCGGGAGCCCGCGACAATCCGCTCGACAGCGGCGAGGTGTGGACCTACCGCGACGCGAACACCGGCGACCTCGCTCTGCTGCTGTTCAGTGACGCGAAGAACAAGCCCGCCAACCTCCCGCCCGGCGTGGGCATCTACACGGCCGACTGGCTGCGACGATTCCTGGCAGCGCATCCGATCACGACCGTGTTCCTCGACATCGCGGGCCCGCACCCGATGCAGGCGGACCCGGCCGAGCTGCTCAAGGCACTCGACGCCTGACGTACTCCGGCGGGGCGCCGATCGAGGCGGCGATCAGAACGGCGGGATGTCGCGATCGGCACGGCGTGAGGTGTTGCGTGCCCGCACATCGCCGAGTGCGGCGCGGAGGGTCTTCGACCGGTCGTCGACGACCTGCTCGTAGCCGAGCCGGGCGGCTTCGGATCGACGCTGCGCCGCCTGGGTGACCGGACGGATCTCGCCCGCGAGGCTGAGCTCGCCCACGGCGGCGACGGTCCGCGGCACCGAGAACTGCTGGATGGATCCGGCCACGGCGATGGCGATCGCGAGATCGGCGGCCGGTTCGGTGAAGCGCACGCCGCCCACCGTCGACACGTAGACGTCGAGGGTACTCGTCTTGATGTTCGCGCGCCGCTCGAGAATGGCCAGCACCATGGCCACCCGCGAGGAGTCGACCCCGTGCACGATGCGGCGGGGGTTGGGGGCGTTGCTCGGAACGGTGAGTGCCTGCACCTCGACCGGCAGCGCGCGACGCCCCTCGAGCGAGATCGCCACGCAGGTCCCCGGCTCGGTGGCCCCCTGCGAGAGGAAGAGGCCCGAGGGGTCGGGCACCTCGGCGATCCCGTCGCCCGTCATCTCGAAGCAGCCGACCTCGTCGGTCGGGCCGAAGCGGTTCTTGAGCGCGCGGATGAAGCGCAGCGACGTCTGCCGGTCGCCCTCGAAGTGGCACACCACGTCGACCAGGTGCTCGAGCACACGGGGGCCGGCGACCTGGCCGTCTTTGGTCACGTGGCCCACGATGATGATCGGCAGATCGCGGTCCTTCGCGATGCGGATCAGGGTCGCCGCGACTTCGCGTACCTGACTCGGCTGCCCGGCGGCGCCGTCGATCAGCGACGACGAGACCGTCTGCACCGAGTCGACGATGACGAGCTGGGGCTTCACCTCGTCGATGTGGCCGAGGATCGTCGCCAGGTCGGTCTCGCTCGCCAGGTACAGCTCGTCGTGCAGGGCGCCGGTGCGTTCGGCGCGCAGCCGCACCTGACCCGGAGACTCCTCGGCGCTCGCGTAGAGGACGCGGCGCCCGCCGCGAGCCGCCTGCGCTGCGACCTCGAGCAGCAGGGTCGATTTGCCGACGCCCGGCTCACCGCTGAGCAGGATCGCGGCTCCGGGCACGATGCCGCCGCCGAGCACGCGGTCGAACTCCCCGACCCCGCTCGAGCGCCGCGGAGCATCCTGCGTCGTGATCTGCGTGATGGGTCGGGCCGCACGATCCGCCGTCGGCGCGATGGGCCCCACGCGTCGGAGGATGCCGGTCTGTGCGGCCTGCTCCTGCACGGTGCCCCACTGCTGGCATTCGCCGCAGCGGCCCACCCACTTCGCGGTGGTCCACCCGCATTCCGTGCACACATAGGCGGGGGGAGCGGGTTTACGGGTGGCCATGCCCCCAGGCTATCGCCGGGATCGGACATCCCTATCGACCAGGTGTTTATTCACGGCCGGGTAGAGGTGAAACCAGCCGGTATCACGGGATACTGGGATCATGGCCAACGGCGGGTCCGTTTGCGGGCCGATATCGAGCTACTCCCGGGTGCAGATCCTGCATCTGCTCTTCGAAGCGGGAAGCACGACGGGGCGCGCGGAACTCACGATCGCGGAACTGTGCGCAGCCACGGATCTGCATCCCAACACCGTCCGTGAGCACCTGCAGCGCCTGATCGAAGGCGGCCACGTGATCCCGACGGTCGAGCACCGCACGACGCGAGGGCGGCCGCGCACCCTCTACCGGGCAGCCACAGGCGCGCCGGGGGCGTCGAGCCCGGTGGCGCGCGACAAGGCCAAGGCGGCCGCACGCCGCGGAGACTTGATGCGCAGCATGATCCCCGACGCGGGGTCCGACCTCGGCCGCGAGGCCACCTATCAGCTCGACGCGTTGGTCGAGCACCTGGAGGAGAGCGGCTTCGAACCCGTGGTCGACGACGGCAGCCTCACCGTCGACCTCAGCCCGTGCCCGCACGCGGCCAGTCGCTCCGAGGACCGCCCGATGCTGTGCCGCGTGCACCTCGAACTCATGCAGAGCGTGCTGAACGAGGCCGGCGGACCACTCGAAGCCGAGTGCGTCCACGACGCCGTCCTCGCATCGGACTGCACCGTCCAGCTGCGCGACGCCACGGCGCGGCCGGCCGAGGGAACGACGCTGCGGCGTCACGGCGCGGGGCAACGGCCTCACAGAACAGGAGTAGCGCATGGAATGGCTTGATCCGCTCGCTCTCGCCCGATGGCAATTCGGGCTGACGACCGTCTATCACTACCTGTTCGTGCCGCTGACGATCGGCATGGCCCTGGTGGCCGCGATCTTCCAGACCGCCTGGGTGCGCACCGGCAAGGTGCAGTACCTGCACCTGACCCGCTTCTTCGGCAAGATCTTCCTGATCAACTTCGCCATGGGTGTCGTCACGGGCATCGTGCAGGAGTTCCAGTTCGGGATGAACTGGTCGGACTACTCCCGCTTCGTCGGCGACGTGTTCGGCGCCCCGCTCGCGTTCGAGGGTCTGCTGGCCTTCTTCTTCGAGGCGACGTTCATCGGACTGTGGATCTTCGGCTGGGACAAGCTCCCGCAGAAGCTGCACCTCGCCACGATCTGGTGCGTCTCGATCGGCAGCATCCTCTCGGCGTACTTCATCATCGCGGCCAACGCGTTCATGCAGAACCCGGTCGGCTACACGTTCAACGAGGCGACGAACCGCGCCGAGCTGACGGACTTCTGGGCGCTGCTGACCAACCCCGTCGCGCTCGCCGCGTTCCCGCACACGATCTTCGGCGCGTTCATGTTCGCCGCCGGTGTCGTGATCTCGGTCTCGGCCTGGCACCTCTCTCGCGGCCAGCACTTCGACACCATGCGCATCTCGCTCAAGTTCGGCCTGTGGGCGATGATCGTCTCCACCGCCGGGGTCGTGCTCACGGGTGACCAGCTGGGACTCGCGATGTATGCCGCGCAGCCGATGAAGATGGCGGCAGCGGAGGCGACCTTCAACACGGTCTGCGGGCCGGACGCTTCGTTCAGCCTCTTCACCCTGGGCACACCCGACGGCAGCTCCGAACTGTTCTCCATCCGCGTCCCGTACCTGCTGTCGCTGCTGTCGACGCACACCCTCGACGCGTGTGTGCACGGCATCAACGACCTGAACGCCGAGTACGCCCAGACATACGCCGCCACCGGGCTGACGGAATTCGCCCCGGTCCTGTGGATCACGTACTGGGCGTTCCGCTGGATGATCGGCCTGGGCATCGCCGCCGCGCTCGTCGCCGTCGCCGGTCTGTGGCTCACCCGCAAGGGCGCCAAGAAGCCCCCGGCGCCGTGGATGTGGAAGCTCGCGATCTGGTCGTTCCCGCTCGCGCTGGCCGCCAACATCATGGGCTGGGTCTTCACCGAGATGGGCAGACAGCCCTGGATCGTGTTCGGGTTGATGACCACCCAGGACGGTGTCTCGCCCGGCGTCAGCGGCCTCGAGGTGCTGATCTCGCTGATCTCGTTCACGGCGATCTACGCGGCGCTCGCCGTCGTCGAGATCCGCCTCATCATCCGGGCCGCGCAGAAGGGACCGGACACCGACGAGCAACCGCACGAGGAGACGGCCCAGCTGCCGTCGGTCGTCTACTGAGAGGGAGGAGCATCATGGATCTCGCAACACTCTGGTTCTTCATCGTCGCCTTCTTCTTCGTGGGCTACTTCGTGCTCGACGGGTTCGACTTCGGCGTCGGCATGTCGCTGCCGTTCCTCGGGAAGGATGACGTCTCGCGCCGACAGGTCATCAACACGATCGGTCCGGTCTGGGATCTCAACGAGACCTGGGTCATCGTCGCCGGCGCCGTGCTGTTCGCGTCGTTCCCCGAGTGGTACGCCACGCTGTTCAGCGGCTTCTACCTGCCGCTGCTGCTGATCCTGCTCGCGCTGATCCTGCGCGGCGTCTCGTTCGAGTATCGGCATCAGCGTGAGAGCAAGAAGTGGAAGGCCGGCTTCGACCGTATGATCGTGATCGGCTCGGTCGTCCCGGCGCTGCTGTGGGGTGTCGCCTTCGGCAACATCGTGCAGGGTGTGGCGATCGACGAGAACCACATCTACGTCGGCGGCTTCTTCGCGCTGCTCAACCCGTATGCGCTGCTGGTCGGCGTCACCACGCTGCTGCTGTTCTTCCTGCACGGCGTGCTGTTCGTCGCACTCAAGACCGACGGGCAGGTGCACGAGGATGCGCGGCGCCTCGCGAAGAGGGCTGCCATCCCGACGATCCTCGTCGCGGCGGCCACCGTGATCTGGACCGTCGCGATCGCGATGGGGCGCGAGGCTCCGCTGCTCTGGCTCGTCATCGGTGCGGGCGCGCTCGCCGCGGTCAGCCTCATCGCGGCCGTCGGGTTCTCGCTGGTCCGGCGTGACGGCTGGGCGTTCTTCTCCGGGATGCTCACGGTGCTGTTCGCCGTGGTCATGCTGTTCTGCGCGCTCTTCCCGTTCGTGATGCCGTCGACGATCGACCCGGCCTACAGCCTCACGATCGCCAACGCCTCCAGCACTCCGTATACGCTGCAGATCATGAGCTGGACCGCCCTGATCGCGATGCCGCTCGTGCTCGCCTACCAGGCGTGGACCTATTGGGTGTTCCGCAAGCGTGTCACCCGGAAATCCATCGAGGGGGCTCCGGCGCACGCGTGAAACCCGTCGACCCGAGACTGCTGCGATACGCGGGTGCCGCGAGGGGGTTCCTCGCGGCATCCGCGTTGATCGGCGTCGTCCAGACCGCGGTCGTGGTCGTCTTCGCCTGGCTGCTGACGGATGCCGTCACCGGGGCGATCGCGGGGCGCGACGTCACGGCATCGCTGCTGTGGCTGCTGGCCACGGCGCTGCTGCGCGGACTGCTGATCGCCGCATCGGATGCCGCGGGCACGCGCGCGGCCGCGAAGACCGGGATGCAGCTGCGCTCGGCCCTGATCTCGGCGGTCGGTCGACTGGGACCGGGCTGGCTCGCGCAGCGGAACCAGACCGCGCTCGCCGTGACCGCCGGGCACGGACTGGAAGCCCTCGACGCGTACTTCGCGCGCTACATCCCTCAGCTCGTGCTGACCGTGATCGCGACGCCGGTGCTCGTCGCGGTGATGTGGTGGCAGGACTGGCCGAGCGGGCTCACCGCGATCATCACCCTGCCGCTCATCCCGCTGTTCCTCATCCTGATCGGGATGGCGACCCGCACCGTGCAGACGCGGCAGTGGCAGACGCTGCAGCGCCTCGCCGCACGTTTCGCGGACACGGTGCAGGGGCTGTCGACGCTGCGGCTGTTCGGGCGTGACCGCCGTGCGGCTGACCGCATCGAGGTCACGGCCGACGAATACCGCCGCGAGACCATGAAGGTGCTGCGGTTCTCGTTCCTGTCCGGCTTCGCGATGGAGCTGCTGGCCTCGCTCGCGGTCGCGCTGATCGCGGTGTCGGTCGGGTTCCGGCTGCTGTCGGGCGACCTGACGCTCGAGGTCGGGCTGTTCGTGCTGCTGCTCGCGCCCGAGGCGTTCCTGCCGATCCGACAGGTGGGTGTGCAGTTCCACGCGGCCGCCGAGGGGGTTGCGGCGACGGAGGACGTGTTCGAGGTGCTCGACGCGGCCCGGGCTCGGGTACAGATGCAGGACGTTTCCACGGATGCAGGAGGAATCGCCGGCAATGCGCCCGGCATCCGTGAATCGATCCTGCAGGTGGGACCGGCGGATGCGGCGGGTGCGGCGGATGCAGGCGCCCTCGTGGTCGACGGGCTGCGCGTGCGGGAGCTGCCGCCCGTGTCGTTCGCGGCCGAGCCGGGAACGATCACCCTGATCGAGGGACCGAGCGGGGCGGGGAAGTCGTCGCTGGTCGCGGCGCTTCGTGGCGCGGCCGACTTCGACGGCGCGGCCGCTTTCGACGGGCACGACATCCGCGGGCTCTCCCCGGCGGCGTGGCTCGCCTGGGCCGGACAGACTCCGGGGCTGATGCGGGGGACCGTGGCGGAGAACATTGCCCTCGGCGATCCGGCCCCGGATGCCGACCGCATCCGCGAGACCCTCGACGCCGCGTGCGCCGAGGGCATCGACCCCGCCCTCGAGCTCGGCGTACAGGGCAGCGGCCTGTCGGGAGGTCAGGCGCAGCGGGTCGCGGTCGCCCGGGCTCTGTATCGCCAGGCCTCCGACCCGCGCCGGGTGCTCGCGCTCGATGAGCCCTCGAGTGCTCTCGACCCCGACACCGAGGCCCGGCTCTGGCGGTCGCTGCGCGCGCGAGCGGATGCCGGCGCGATGATCCTCCTGGTCTCGCACCGTCGCACGGCGCGGGACATCGCCGACCACGTGGTGACGCTGGGGGTGAACGCATGACCGCGCGCCGCCCTGAACCAGACACCCTGCACTCGCGCAGCGACCGCATCCGCGACGTCCTGAAGCTCGCGCAGCCGCCGATCGGACGCTTCCTCCCCGGTCTGCTCTGGGGTGTGCTGTCGGCCGCCGCCGCGGTGAGCCTGCTGGCGGTGAGTGGTTGGCTGATCGTGAGCGCCTCCATCGTGGACTCGCTCGTGCCGCTGTCGATCGCGGTCGTCGGCGTGCGGTTCTTCGCGGTGTCCCGTGCGGTCACCCGGTACCTCGAGCGCCTCAGCGGACATGATGCGGCGCTGCGACAGCTCGCCTCGACACGTGCCGACATGGTGCGGCGACTGACCCCGCTCTCGCCGGCCGGTCTCGGCACGACGGATCGCGGACAGATGCTCACCGCGCTCGTGGACGACGTCGAGAACCTGCAGAACCTGCCGTTGCGCGTGGTGCAGCCGCTCGGGGTCGCCGCGCTCGTGGCGGTCGGGGCCGTCGGTTTCATCGCGTTCGTCTCTCCACCGGCGGCCCTCACGCTGGCGGTTTGCCTGTTGATCGCGGCGGCCGCGGCGATCGGACTCGGCTGGGTGTTCGGCTCGCGTGCCGAAGCCCTCGTGTCCGTGCGACGGGCCGAGCTCTCGGCCGCGCTCGTCGACTACTTCGGCAGCCTCGACGTGATCCTGGCCTACGGTGCGGAGGAGCAGGCACGCGAGCGGATCGCGGCGGCCGACGCGGGCCTGCGACGCGTCGTCGACCGTGCTTCGCTCGCTCAGGCCATCGCGGCGGGCGTCGTGTCCGCGGTCGCCGGGGCGGCATCCGTGTGGGCACTCGCCGCCGCTGCACCCGGGCTCGCCGACGGCTCGATCGACGGACCGTGGCTGGCCGTGGCGGTCCTCGTGCCGATGGTGGTGTTCGAGATCTTCGGCGCGGTTCCGGTGGCTGCGGCATCCTGGCGGAGCGTCCGTTCGAGCGCGGAACGCATCGTCGACGCGCTGCCGGAGCGGATGCCGGACGAGCTCCGACCCGATGCCGGCGACGATATCGAGCTCGACGGCACGCCGACGATCCGGATGCGCGGGGTCCGTGCGAACTGGCCCGGTGGTGCTCCCGCGCTGACGGGTGTCGACCTCGATCTGCAGCCGGGGGAGAGGGTGCTGGTCGCGGGGCCGAGCGGGGCGGGCAAGAGCTCGCTCGCGGCTGCCCTCGTCGGCTTCCTCCGCGTGGAGGGCGACTACCTGGTCGACGGGCGGGATGCGGCGGGGCTGTCGGGGCCGGCGCTGCGACGCGTGATCGGCCTGTGCGAGCAGAGCCCCCAACTGTTCGACGAGGACATCCGCCAGAACCTGCTCTTCGCCCGCGATACGGCGACCGACGACGAACTGTACGCCGTGCTCGACCGTGTCGGCCTCGGGGAGTGGGCCCGGGAGCGCGGTGGCCTCGATGCGAGGGTCGGCGACCGTGGCGCGCTCGTGTCGGGTGGTCAGGCGCAGCGCATCGCCCTCGCCCGCGCGCTGCTGCGCGGCTTCCCCGTGCTGGTCCTCGACGAGCCGACGGCGGGCGTGGATCCCGACGCATCGGACGCCCTGCTCCGCGACCTGCTCGAGGCGGCAGGGGAGCAGTCGGTGCTGCTCATCTCGCACGTGGCGCCGCCCGCAGGAACGGTCGACCGCGTGGTGCGGCTCGACGGAGGGCGCACGCGCTGAGCCGCGTTCGCGCAGGCGCTCGGCGCCGGACTCAGCCGCCGATGGCGTTCATGCCGCGCGCCGGCTGGAGGAAGGCCGGGTCGTTGATCGCGTGACCGGGGAGCTTGGCCCAGACGCAGCGCCGCAGCACGTCGTCGACCGCCGCGTCGGAGCCCGCGCCGCCCGTGGCTCGAAGCACAGGAAGGAGGTCGAACTCATCGGTGGAGAACAGGCAGTTCCGCAGCTGCCCGTCGGCCGTGAGTCGCAGACGATCGCATGCGCCGCAGAAGGGAGCGGTGACAGAGGCGATCACGCCGACCGTCGCCACCCCGCCATCGAGACGCCAACGCTCGGCAGGTGCCCCGCCGCGGCCGGGGATCTCGGTCAGCGTCCAGCGCTCGGCGAGCGTGTCGAGGATCTCCTCACGGGTGACCATCCGATCCCGATCCCAGGTGTGACCGGCGTCCAGCGGCATCTGCTCGATGAAGCGCAGTTCGGCTCCGTGCGCGATCGCGAAATCGACGAGGTCGCACAGCTCGTCTTCGTTGACCCCGCGCATCGCGACCGTGTTCAGCTTGAGCGGGCGCAATCCGGATGACGAGGCGGCCGCGATCCCGCGCAGCACGTCGTCGAGGCGGTCACGTCGCGTCAAGGCGGCGAACCTGTCGGGGCGCAGTGTGTCGATCGAGATGTTCAGGCGGCTCAGGCCCGCGGAGATCAGGTCGTCGATCACCTCGTCGAGGCGGATTCCGTTCGTCGTCATCGCGACCTGCACGGGGCCGTCGTCGGTGTCGATCTCGCGCAGTCGGCGCACGATGTCGACGATGTCGCGACGCAGCAACGGTTCGCCGCCCGTGAGGCGGAAGGTGGTGATGCCTGCCGCCGCGGCGATGCGGGCGATCCGGACGATCTCGTCGACCGACAGGATCGACTCGCGAGCGAGCCACTCGTTGCCCTGCTCCGGCATGCAATAGGTGCAGCGCAACGAGCAGCGGTCGGTGAGCGAGATGCGGAGATCCCGGTGGCTGCGGCCGTGCGTGTCCAGGAGTGCACGGGTGGAGGCCGTGGAGGTCTCGGCCGGCGCCAGTGGCATCCGGCGTCCGATCTGCACGGGAACGGTGGTCACGATCGTCCCAGATTACGCTTTCCGCCCACGTCCCGGAGCATTCCCGCGACCACCAGGGCGAAGGCGCCGACGAACACGAGAAGCCAGAGGCCCAGTGAGTAGGAGTTGGTGTCGGCGTTGTACGTGGCTCCCATGACCAGGGGCGGGAAGTATCCGCCGAGGCCTCCCGCTGCCGCGACGATGCCGCTGACGGATCCGACCTTCTCCGGTGGCGTCGATGGACCGATCCAGGCGAAGACCGCACCCATGCCGAGCCCCATCGCAGCGGCCATCAGGATGAAGGTGACCCCGGTGACGATACCTTCGGGCGGCTGCTGGCCCACGATGTACGCGAGGGACACGATCCCCCCGAGCGAGATCAGTGCGATCACCTTGGGGCCGAAGCGATCGGCCAGCACGCCGCCGATGGGACGCGCGATGACCGCCGCCGCGGCGAAGAGAGCGGTTCGCGTCCCCGCTCCGACGACATCGACGTCGTCGGGATAGATCGTGGTGAGGTACTTGGGCAGGAAGGTCGAGAACGCGACGAATCCACCGAACACGATGCCGTAGAGGAACGCCATCTCCCACGTCACCGCGAGCTTCAGCGCGCCGACGACCTTTGGCACGAACCGCTCGGTGTTGGGACGCCAGACGGGCGAGTCGCGGAGGAAGAACCACGACAGCACGGCCAGTACGGCCAGCGCCCCCGCGATCACCAGGTGCGTCGGGAGGTACCCGATCGACTCCACCAGGCGGGGGGTGAAGAACGCCGAGACGGCCGTTCCGATCATCCCCATACCGAACACGCCGTTCGCGAACCCGCGTCGAGCCGGCGGGAACCACGCGCTCGAGAAGGGGATGCCGACCGCGAAGATCGTTCCGGCGACACCGAGATAGAACCCGGCGATCAGAAGCAGAGGGAAGCTGCGGATCTCTCCTGCCACCGCGACGAGGAGCACGGCCGGAACCGAGATCAGCAGCACGGCGGTGAACATCTTCCGCCCGCCGAAGCGGTCGGTCATCGCGCCGACGACGATGCGTCCGAGCGCACCCACCAGCACGGGCGTGGCGAGCATCAGGGAGATCTGCCCCTCATCGAGGCCCATCTCGGTGGCGTACGCCTTCTGCAGCGGTGCGATCGCCATCCAGGCCCAGAAGCCGACCGTGGAGGCGAGGGTCGCGAGGATCACCTGCGCGAAGCCGCCTTTGAGCTCGGACCGGGCGGGGGAAGATGCGGCAGAACTCATGGGTGGTTCCTCCTCTGAGCGACGAGAGTAGCCCCGCGAGCACCCCGCCCACCACCCTGTTCTCCCGTGCTAATTGCTTCGCGGATTAACACGGCGCACCCTTGTGCGGGTGCATGTCCGGGTGTTGGATGCTGAGTCAAAGGCCGCCTGAAGGAGACACGATGACCCCTGGCATCCGAACCGAGAGTCCGCACTCCACCGACGGTGCTCTCGCCGACGGGCTGGTGAGCCTCGGCAGGTTCATGCGGCCGGGCGAGGTCTCCTCCGATCTCCGCTCGCTGTTTCTGGAGGGCGGCCGCTCGGGCGACGCGTTCTACCGCGATCGCTGGTCGCACGACAAGGTGGTGCGGTCCACGCACGGCGTGAACTGCACGGGCTCCTGCTCCTGGAAGGTGTACGTCAAGGACGGCATCATCACGTGGGAGGCGCAGCAGACCGACTACCCCTCCATCGGCCCCGACTCTCCGGAGTACGAACCGCGCGGATGCCCCCGCGGCGCTGCCTTCAGCTGGTACACGTACTCGCCGACCCGGGTGCGCTATCCCTACATCCGAGAAACCCTCGCCCAGCTCTACCGCGAAGCGCGAGCCGTGCACGCCGACCCCGTCGACGCCTGGGCCTCGATCGTCGAGGATCCGGAGAAGTCCACCGCCTACAAACGTGTCCGCGGCAAGGGCGGTCTGATCCGTGCGACCTGGGACGAGGTGCTCGAGATCGCGGCCGCGGCCCACGTGCACACGGTGAAGGAGTACGGGCCTGACCGGGTGGCGGGCTTCTCGCCGATCCCGGCCATGTCGATGGTCTCCCATGGCGCGGGCTCCCGCTTCCTCAACCTGCTCGGCGGAACGATGCTGTCGTTCTACGACTGGTACGCCGACCTGCCCGTGGCGAGCCCCCAGGTGTTCGGCGATCAGACCGACGTGCCCGAGTCCGCCGACTGGTGGAACGCGGGCTACCTCATCATGTGGGGGTCGAACGTCCCCGTCACGCGCACGCCGGACGCGCACTTCATGGCCGAGGCACGCTACCGCGGCCAGAAGGTCGTCACGGTCTCGCCGGACTACACCGACAACACCAAGTTCGCCGACGAATGGGTCGCGCCCCACCCGGGTACGGATGCCGCGCTCGCGCTCGCGATGGGCCATGTCATCCTCCGTGAGCATTTCGTCGAGAAGAGGACACCGCGGTTCGAGGACTACATGCGGCGCTACACCGATGCGCCCTTCCTCGTGGCTCTGGAAGAGAGGGACGGCGGGCTGGTGCCGGGCAAGTTCGTCACCGCCTCGGATCTCGACGGGGATGCGGCAGCGCAGGCGCGCGCGGACTTCAAACCCGTGCTGCTCGACGCCGTCGGGAACCCTGTGGTTCCGAACGGCTCCCTCGGCCACCGGTTCACGGCAGAGGACGAGGGGCGTTGGAATCTCGACCTCGGCGACGTCGTTCCGCCGCTCTCGATCAGCGACCTGCCGGGTGATCATGACGCCGTCGAGGTGCGGCTGCCGCGCTTCGACCTCGACCCGGAGCCGGGTCAGGAGCATGCCGGGGGGTCGGGCGTCGTCGTGCGCGGCGTTCCGGTGCGCACGGTCGCCGGGCGGAAGGTCACGACCGTTTTCGACCTCATGCTCGCGCAGTACGGCGTCGGTCGCGAAGGGCTGCCGGGTGCGTGGCCAACGGGCTACGACGACGCGAGCAGTCCGGGGACGCCGGCGTGGCAGGAGGAGCACACGGCGGTGCCGGCCCCGCAGGCGCTTCGCATCGCACGCGAGTTCGCCGACAACGCCGAGCGGTCGGGCGGTCGGTCGATGATCCTCATGGGCGCCGGCACGAATCACTGGTTCCACTCCGACACGATCTACCGCACCTTCTTGGCGCTGACGACCATGACCGGATGCCAGGGGGTGAACGGCGGCGGCTGGGCGCACTACGTCGGGCAGGAGAAGGTGCGTCCGATCACGGGATACCAGCAGTACGCGGCCGCCGCAGACTGGGGCCGCCCTCCGCGTCACACCATCGGCACCGCATTCTGGTACCTGGCGACCGATCAGTGGCGTTACGACGGACTCCCGGCCGACCAGCTCTCGTCTCCGTTGGGTCTCGGCCGCTTCGCCGACCGCACCACGGCCGACTGTCTCGTCGAGTCCGTGCAGCGCGGTTGGATGCCCAGCTATCCGACGTTCGACCGCAACCCGCTCGATCTGTGCGACGAGGCCGATGCTCTCGGAAAGGAGCCGGCGCAGCACGTCGTCGACAGCCTCGACGACGGTTCCCTGAAGTTCGCCGTGGAGGATCCGGACGCGCCGGAGAACTTCCCTCGCGTCGTCCTGGTGTGGCGCGCGAACATCCTCGGCTCCTCGGGCAAGGGCAACGAGTACTTCCTCAAGCATCTGCTCGGCACCGACGCGGCGATCCGCGCCGACGAAACCGCGCCCGGCTCTCGTCCGACGACCATGACCTGGCGGGACGAGGCTCCGGAGGGCAAGCTTGACCTGCTGATGACGGCAGATTTCCGCATGACGAGCACCACGCTCTTCAGCGACATCGTGCTGCCGGCGGCGACCTGGTACGAGAAGCACGACCTCTCGTCGACCGACATGCACCCGTTCATCCATGCGTTCAACCCGGCGATCGCGCCGCCTTGGCAGACCAAGACCGACTTCGACACGTTCGGGATGCTGGCGGAGAAGTTCAGCGAGATGGCCCGCACCCACCTGGGTGTGCGGCGGGACCTCGTGGCGGCGCCTCTGCAGCACGACACCCCCGACGCGATGGCGACACCTCACGGCAAGGTGGAGGACCTGCCGCGCGTGCCGGGCGTGACGATGCCGAAGCTCGTCGTCGTCGAGCGCGACTACCCGAATCTGTTCGCTCGGTGGAAGGCGCTCGGACCGCTCACGCAGAAGCTGGGTATGACCACCAAGGGCATCACGTATCGGGCCGCGCCCGAGATCGAGAAGCTCAAGAGGAGCAACGGCGTCGTCGAGGCTGGTCCCTATGCCGGATCGGTGCGCCTGGACAGCGACCGCCGTGCGTGCGAGATGATCCTCGCGTTCTCGGGCACGAGCAACGGCCGCCTCGCGGTGCAGGGCTTCCAGGCGCTCGGAAAGCACACCGGCCAGGAGATGGCGTTCCTCGCCGAGGAGCACGAAGGGACGCACCTGACCTTCTCCGACGTCTCGGTGCAGCCGCGCAGCGTGATCACGTCTCCGGAATGGTCCGGATCGGAGCACGGAGGGCGCCGCTACACGGCCTTCGCGATAAACGTCGAGCACCTCAAGCCCTGGCACACCCTGACCGGTCGCCAGCACTTCTACCTCGACCACGACTGGATGGACGAGCTCGGCGAGACGCTGCCCATCTATCGCCCGCCGCTCGACATGCACCGGCTGTTCGGCGACGTCGTCCCCGGAACCAACGGGGCCGCAGAGGTGCATGTGCGCTATCTGACGCCGCACTCCAAGTGGTCGATCCACTCGGAGTATCAGGACAACCTCTTCATGCTGTCGCTGTCGCGTGGCGGCCCCACCATCTGGATGAGTCCGCAGGATGCCGACAAGATCGGCGTCCGCGACAACGACTGGATCGAGTCCTACAACCGCAACGGCGTGGTGGTCGCGCGGGCGAACGTGTCGCACCGCATGCCCGAGGGGACCGTGTACATGTACCACGCGAAGGATCGAACGGTGGATGTGCCCATCTCGGAGATCAGTGGCCAGCGCGGTGGCATCCACAACTCCCTCACCCGCATCCTGCTCAAACCCAGCCATCTGATCGGCGGCTACGCGCAGCTGTCGTGGGCGTTCAACTATCTCGGCCCGACCGGGAACCAGCGCGACGAGGTCACCACGATCCGCCGCCGCGACCAGGAGGTGCGGTACCGATGAAGGTCATGGCGCAGATGTCGATGGTGATGAACCTCGACAAGTGCATCGGGTGTCACACCTGCTCGGTCACGTGCAAGCAGGCATGGACGAACCGCACCGGCATGGAGTACGTCTGGTTCAACAACGTCGAGACACGACCGGGCGTCGGGTACCCGCGCGGCTATCAGGATCAGGAGAAGTGGGGCGGTGGCTGGGTGCGCGACAAGCGCGGTCGGCTGCGCCTGCGCAGCGGTGGACGGTTGGCGAAGCTCATGCGCATCTTCTCCAACCCGAAGCTGCCGGGCATCGACGACTATTACGAGCCCTGGACGTACGACTACGACATGCTCGTCAACGCTCCGAGCGGTGAGCACACTCCGGTGGCTCGACCGAAGAGTCTGATCACCGGCAAGGACATGAAGATCTCGTGGTCGGCCAACTGGGACGACGACCTGGGCGGTTCCATCGAGACGATGCAGGAGGACCCGATCCTGCAGAAGATGAGCGAGCAGGTCGAGGCGGAATTCCAGAAGGCCTTCATGTTCTACCTGCCCCGCATCTGCGAGCACTGCCTCAATCCCTCGTGCGTGGCCTCGTGTCCGTCGGGTGCGATGTACAAGCGGGAAGAGGACGGCATCGTCCTCGTGGATCAGGATGCATGTCGCGGGTGGCGCATGTGCGTGTCGGGCTGCCCGTACAAGAAGGTCTACTTCAATCACAAGACCGGCAAGGCTGAGAAGTGCACGATGTGCTACCCGCGGATCGAGGTCGGGCTGCCCACCGTGTGCTCGGAGACCTGCGTCGGCCGACTGCGGTACCTCGGGCTGGTGCTCTACGACGTCGATCGGGTCGCCGAAGCTGCGGCGGTGGAGGACGAGCACGAGCTCCTCGAGGCGCAGCGTTCGGTGATCCTCGACCCGAACGACCCGGCAGTGATCGAGGCCGCACGTCGTGACGGGATCCCCGAGGACTGGATCGAGGCCGCCCAGCGAAGCCCGATCCATCGGTTGATCCAGAAGTACAAGGTCGCGCTTCCCCTGCACCCCGAGTATCGGACGATGCCGATGGTCTGGTACATCCCGCCGCTGTCGCCGGTCGTCGACGTGATCACCGGGTCGGGCAACGACGGCGAAGATGCGCGCACGCTGTTCGCCGCGATCGACAAGCTCCGGATCCCGATCGGATACCTCGCCGAGATGTTCACCGCGGGCGATCCGAAACCGGTGGACGCATCGCTGCGCAAGCTCGCGGCGATGCGGTCCTACATGCGCGGGGTCAGCATCGATGACGAGCGCGACGAGCGCATCGCGGCGGCCGTCGGCATGACCGGTACCGAGATCGAGGAGATGTACCGGCTGCTCGCGATCGCGAAGTACGAGGAGCGATACGTGATCCCGGCAGCGCACGCGGAGAGAGCGCACGAGCTGGAGGAGATGGCCTGTTCGCTCGATTATGAAGACGGGCCGGGCATGGGCGGTGCCGGCCCCTTCGGAGCGAACAGCGGCTATCCGACGCCGGTCGCCGTGGAGAACTTCCACGTGTTGGCCGACCGGCAGACCGCCGACAGGCCGTCGACCCCGAATCGCCTGAACCTGCTGAACTGGGACGGCAACGGCCGACCGGGCGGCATGTTCCCACCGGAGGCGAAGTCGTGAGCAGCGTGCTCCCCATCCGGGACCGGACGGAACGGGTCACGCCGTTGCGCCCGCTTCCCGACACGCTGGCTCCTGCGGCGCTCACCGCGGGGCAGCGTCGGACGGTGCACATGCTCGCGTCGCTGCTGCTGGAGTATCCGGACGCCGCGTGGTTCGATCGGATCCCGGTCCTGCGCGCGCACATCGCAGCGCTGCCCCGCGCCGTGGCCGACCCGATGACGCGGTTCCTCGACGGGGCGGAGCGTGATGGTGCATCGGGGCTGCAGCGCGAATACGTGACGACGTTCGACCTGAAGCGGAAGTGCTCGTTGTACCTGAGCTACTACGCGACCGGTGACACTCGGCGTCGCGGCACCGCACTCGTCACGTTCCTCGAGGCGTACCGTGCCGCGGGCTGGGAATTCGACGCGGCCGACCTGCCCGACTTCCTGCCGGCGGTGCTGGAGTTCTCGGCGCTGTCGGGGTCTCCCATCGCCGACGCTCTCCTGGCCGCGCACCGAGAAGGCGTCGAAGTGCTGCGGGCGGCGCTGGAGAGCATGGGCAGTCGCTGGGCCGATCCCGTGCGCGCCGTGACGCTGTCGTTGCCGAAGGTCGACCAGGCGACGAGAGAGCGAGTGCTCGCACTGGTGAATGAAGGGCCGCCCGCGGAGACGGTCGGGCTGAGCCTCCCGATGCCCGCATTCCGAGCGAGGGAATCGATATGAGTCTGCAGATCATCCTGTGGGTCGCGCTGCCGTACGTGTGCGCGGCGATCTTCGTCGTCGGTCACATCTGGCGGTATCGCTACGACAAGTTCGGCTGGACGACCCGCTCCTCGCAGACGTACGAGAACAGGCTGCTGCGCTGGGGATCGCCGATGTTCCACCTCGGCATCCTCATGGTGATCGCCGGGCATGTGGTCGGGCTCCTCATCCCGCGGGAGTGGCTGTACGCGATCGGCATCAACGAGGAGATGTATCACATCGGGGCGACCGTGCTCGGGACGGCGGCGGCGCTACTGACCTTGGCGGGGCTCGCCATCCTCATCTACCGACGCCGCACGGTCGCGGCCGTGTTCCTGGCGACCACCGTCATGGACAAGGTGATGTACGTGTTCCTGGGGGCGACGCTCCTGTTCGGCACCGCGGCCACCGTGGTGCACCAGGTGTTCGGCGGTGGTTTCCATTACCGCGAGACGGTCTCCCCGTGGTTGCGCCAGCTGATCATCCTCCAGCCGCGACCCGACCTGATGCTCGATGTGCCGCTGCTGTTCCAGCTGCATGTGCTCACGGCCACACTTCTGTTCGCGCTGTGGCCGTTCACCCGCCTCGTGCACGTGTTCTCGGCGCCGGTCGGGTACCTGTTCCGCCCGTACATCGTCTACCGCTCCCGCGACGACCAGAACGGATCCAGGGCGCCGAAGCGAGGGTGGGATCCCATCTCCACTCCGGACCCGGAGCGTCTGCGGCGTCCCTGATACGCCGCCTCCGCGCGCAGGCATCCGTGGGGGATGTCCTCGTCAGCGCGCCGAGTCGGCGAAGCGTTCAGCGCGCCGAGTCGGCGACGGCAGCGGCGAAGGGGGTCGCCGGGGAGGCCAGGACCTCGGCGACGGCGGCATCCTGCACGATGCGTCCGGCCTGCACGATCACCAGCCGCTCCGCGAGAGCCTGAGCATCGAGGATGCCGTGCGAGACGAGGATCGTCGTGGTGGTTCCGCGCTGTTCGCGCACGACCTCGCGCAGCTGGGCCGCGGCCTCGACATCGAGCGAGGTGAACGGCTCGTCGAGCAGCAGCAGCCGAGGGGATGCGGCGAGGGCCCGCGCGAGGGCGATGCGCTGGCGTTGTCCGCCGGAGAGCTCGTCGGGCCGCCGCGGACCGTATCCCGCGAGACCGATGCGGTCCAGCCACTCGGTCGCCCGTCGGGTGGACTCTTCGCGGGTGCCGCCGCCGGCCCGGGCAGCGAAGGCGATGTTCTCGGCCGCAGTCATGTGCGGGAACAGCAGGGCGTCCTGCCCGAGCAGACCGATCGAACGGCGCGACGGCGGCGTGTGCTGCCGCTCTCCGGACAGGCGGTCCCCGTCGAGGTCGACGTGTCCGGCATCGAGCCGCACGAGCCCGGCGATCGCTTCCAGCAGAGAGGTCTTGCCGGCACCGCTCGGGCCCATGATCGCGACGAGCTCGCCTGCGGCGACGCGGAGCTCGGCGTCGAGCCCGGCGTGCTGCACGACGACGTGAGCGTCGAGAACACCCGCATCGCGGGCATCGCCGACCGAGCCGCCGACGCGGGCGCCCGTCATCGGAGGGCCCCCGGACGCCACGCCCGCACGAGCAGCAGCACGACGACGGCGGTCCCCAGCAGCAGGATCGACAGGGCCACAGCCGTCTCGCGGCCGGCGCCCGCTCCGTTGAAAGCGGTGTAGATCGCGAGCGGCATGGTCTGCGTCACCCCGGGAGCATTGCCGGCGAACAGGGCCGTGGCCCCGAACTCGCCGATGGCGCGGGCGAAGCACAGGATCACCCCGACCACGATGCCGGGAGCGGCGAGCGGCAGCGTCACCCGCCACAGCACCGTGCTCGGCGATGCTCCCAGCGTGGCGGCCGTGCGCTCGTGCCGGCTTCCCGTGCTGCGGATGGTCCCCTCGACCGCGAGCACGAGGAACGGCAGAGCCACGAACGCCTGCGCCAGCACCACGGCCACGGGGGTGAACGGGATGCCCGTGCCGAACCACGCGGCGATCAGACCCCCGAGCGGACTGGAGCGGCCGAGGAGGAACAGCAGCGCGACGCCGCCGACCATCGGCGGCAGCACCAGCGGCACCGCGACGAGTGCCCGCAACAGGGCCGAGGTCCGCGGCCCCGCGCGGGCGATGAGGAGCGCGAGCGGAAGGCCGAGCACGATGCACAGCGCGGTCGCCGCGAGCCCGGTGGTGAGTGAGAGGCGAAGGGCGTCCAGCGCCACCGTCGAGGTGATGTCGGTCCAGAACGTCGACCACGACGCACGCGCGAGCAGGGAGATCAGCGGCAGCGCGAGCAGAAGGATGCCGAGCACGGCAGGCGCGACGAGGAGGAAGGGAGGTGCCGCTCCCGTGTCGACCTGCCGCATCCTCGTCATGCTCGTTCTCGTCATGCTCCGCCTCGCCACGCGATCGTGGTCATGGCGCACCGAACCCGTGGTCGGCGAGGATCTGCCGGCCGATCGGACCCCGCACGAACTCGACGAAGGCCCGGCCGGCATCCGTCGCTCCGTCGAGAGCGACGATCGGATAGCGGTTCACGACCCCGTCGCTGCCGTCCGGGGCGAAGCTCTCGACGTCTTCCCTCACCACGTCCGTCGCATAGACCAGGCCGGCATCCGCTTCACCGGCGACGATCTTCTGCAGCACGGCGGAGACGTTCTGCTCGAGACTGGCCGCCGTGACCGAGACGCCGGCGCCGTCGAGCAGCAGCTGCGACGCCGCCCCGCAGGGCACTTCGGGCGCGCACAGCACCGTGGTCGCCTCCGTGAGGTCGGCCAGCGAGGTGATCCCGGCCGGGTTTCCGGCGGGCGTCGCGACCACGAGGGTGTTCGTCGCGAACGGCGCCGGGTCTTCGGCGATGCCGGTGTCGACGAGCGTCTGCATCGTGCGCTCGTCGGCGGTGGCGAGCACGTCGGCGTGCGCACCCTCGGTGAGCTGCGTGACGAGCACGCTCGACCCGTCGTACACGATCGGCGCGACATCGACCGCCGGGTGCTCCTCGCCGAATGCCGCCGCGATCTCGTCGAAGACCGGGCTGAGCGAGGCTGCGGCGAAGACGGTGACCTCGCCGGTGAGCTCTCCATCGGCGGCGGAGGGCGAGGGATCCGCGGAGGAGGCGGCAGAGCATCCGCCCAGCAGCAGGGCGACGACCAACGCGGCCGACCCGGCGAGGAGCCTGCCGGTCACCGCGGTGTCTCCACGATCACGGTGGTCGCCTTGATCACCGCGACGGCCAGCGAGCCCGGCTGCAGATCGAGCTCGCGCACGGCCTCGGCGGAGAGCAGCGACACGAATCGATGAGGACCCGCCTGGATGTCGACCTGCGCCATGACGCCGTCGATCTGCACGCGGGTGACGAGTCCCGTGAAGCGGTTGCGGGCGCTGGAGAGCACGTCGCCGGGAGTGGGCGGAGCCGCGGCGAGAGCGACCGCGTGCTGCGCGAGGGCATCGCCGGGGATGCGGGCGGGGCTGTCGGCGGTGACCGGCAGCGCGTCCTGGTCGATCCAGCGACGCACCGTGTCGTCGCTCACGCCGAGCAGTCGTGCGGCTTCGGCGATGCGATAGGTGCTCATGGCCCGAGCCTAGAGGGCAAGGTTCCGCAGATCCACGGTGTTCGTCGTGAATATTCCGCATCCGCGGATTTCTGTGCGGGGTCGTGCTCAGCGAGGGGGATATTTCTCCGGTGCTCGAACGGCCCCACGACATGCCGCCCGGGGTAGCCTGAGCGCATGCCGCTGCCTCCGCTCGTCGAGCCCGTCGCAGCCCTCAGTGCGGCCGAGTCGGAGCGGACCGCACGGCACCTCGTACTCGCCGACCTGGGGGAGCTCGGCCAGCGACGGCTGCGTGCGGCTCATGTCGCGGTCATCGGTGCGGGCGGACTCGGATCTTCTGTCGTGCTCGCGCTCGCCGCAGCGGGCGTCGGCACCCTCACCGTCATCGACGACGACGTGGTCGAGCTCTCGAACCTGCAGCGGCAGGTGCTGCACCGCCTGGCCGACGTCGACGCGCCCAAGGTCGACAGCGCGGTGCGCGTCGCGGCCGATCTCTCGCCCGAGACGACCGTGCGTCCCGTGCGCGAACGCCTGACCGCGGCCAACGCCGAGGCGCTGCTCGCCGACGTCGACCTCGTCATCGACGGCTCCGACACGTTCGAGACACGCACGCTGGTGGCTGCGGCGTGCGAGCGTGTCGGGGTGCCGTTGGTGTGGGGTGTCGTGCAGGAGTTCGCCGCGCAGGTCACGGTGTTCTGGTCGGCTCCGCCCGCGGGGGTGGCACCGGTGGTGCTCAGTGACCTCTATCCGCCCGAGGGCGTCGGCGAGCTGCCGAACTGCGCCACGGTGGGAGTGCTCGGGGCGCTCTGCCTCCAGGTGGGGTCGGTGCTCGCGATGGAGGCCATCAAGCTCATCGCCGGCATCGGTGAACCGCTGTTCGGCCGTGTGCTGCTGATCGACGCGCTGCGGGGGCGTATGAGCGAGGTTCCGCTGCGGGGGCGGGGGGAGACGAGCGGAGTGGCGACCACGACTCCCGTCGGCGCCGAGGTGTCCTTCGTCGCCGCGGATGCACTCGACGACGAGGTCGCCGCCGGCGCGCTCGTGCTCGACGTGCGAGAGGCGGACGAGATCGCCGCCGGGGCGATCCCCGGCTCCCGGCACGCACCTCTCGCAGTCGTCCTCGGTCACCCCGAGGAATTCGCCGCCGAAGGTCGGGTCGTGGTCGTCTGCCAACGCGGACTGCGCGCGGTGCGTGCCGCGACGGCGCTGCGGAGCGCCGGGGCGGATGCCGTCGTGCTGACCGGCGGCATGGATGCCTGGAGCGCACGATGAGCGGCATGCGCACGGTCGAGGAACAGCTCGCCGTCGTGCTCGGCGCGGTGCGGTCTCGCCCGGCGGTCACTCGACCTCTGGACGAGGCGATCGGCTTCACGCTGTCGGAGCCGGCCCGCGCGCAGAACCCCGTCCCCGTGTTCGAGAACTCCGCGATGGACGGCTTCGCAGTGCGCTTCGCCGACGTCGCCACCGCGTCCGATGGGGATCCTGCCGTGCTGCGCGTCGTGGCGGACGTGCCGGCGGGCAGCGGGGAGGATCCGCCGCTCGCCCCCGGAACCGCCGCCCGCATCATGACCGGTGCTCCGGTGCCGTCCGCTGCCGACACGGTCGTGCCTTTCGAAGACACCGCCGGCGGCCTCGCCGATTCCCTGGGCGAGATCCGAGTCGTTCGCGCACCGCGGGCGGAGGGCGCGCATGTGCGTCGGGCGGGGGAGGATGCCGCGGTCGGCGCTGTCGTCCTCGAGACGGGAACCCTGCTCGGCGCGCGGCAGCTGGCCGCGCTGGCATCCGTCGGCATCGCTCGGGTCGCTCTCGCGCCGCGGCCGCGAGTGGCCGTCGTCTCGACCGGTGCCGAGCTCGTGTCTCCGGGGGAGCCCCTCGTGCGAGGGCAGATTCCGGAGTCGAACGGCCTGCTGCTCGCCGGACTCGTGGCCGAGGCCGGGGCCGAGGTCGTGTTCCGCGAGGTCGTCGGCGACGATGGTGCAGGTCCCGCCGAGGCCGTGGCTCGTGCGACCGCACTCGGGCTCGATGCCGTGATCTTCTCCGGGGGCGTGAGCGCCGGCGCGTACGAGCCGGTGCGGCAGGCGTTGAGCGAGGCGATGGAGTTCGTGCAGGTCGCCATGCAGCCGGGCAAGCCCCAGGGGTTCGGAGTTACCGACGCCGGGATGCTGCTGTTCGGACTGCCCGGCAATCCGGTGAGCGTGGCGGTCTCGTTCGAGGTGCTGGTGCGCCCTGCGCTGCTGGGCATGCAGGGTCGTCGTGAGATCCATCGTCCCCGGCGACGCCTCGCCGCCGGCACCGGGTGGCGCACCCCTCCCGGTCGTCGCCAGTATCTGCCGGCGGTGATCGACGCCGACGGCCGGGTGCATCCCGCGACCCGCGGCGGATCCGGCTCTCACCTCGCGGTCGGCCTCGGGGCCGCCACCGCCTACGCCATCGTCCCCGCCGAGATCGAACAGGTCTCGGTCGGCGACCTCATCGACGTGATGGAGCTGTCATGACCTTCACCCACCTGGATCCGGCCGGCCACGCGCGCATGGTCGACGTGACCGAGAAGCAGCCGACCGTGCGCGCCGCAACCGCCGCGGGCTTCGTGCGCTGCACGTCGGAAACGGTGGCCCTGCTCCGCGACGGTGCCGTGCCCAAGGGCGACGTGCTCGCCGTGGCCCGCATCGCCGGCATCCAGGCGGCCAAGCGCACACCGGAGCTGCTGCCGCTCGCACACGTCATCGGCGTGCACGGCGCGGTCGTCGACCTCGACATCGAAGACGAGGGGATCCGGATCAGCGCGACCGTGCGCACGGCCGACCGCACCGGGGTCGAGATGGAGGCGCTCACGGCCGTCTCGGTCGCCGCGCTCGCGGTCGTCGACATGATCAAGGGTGTGGACCGCGCGGTGACGATCGAGAACGTCCGCATCGTCGACAAGGAGGGCGGGCGCAGCGGTTCGTGGCGGAGGCCGGGGGAGTGACCACCTCGTCGCACGCCGGGGTCGGCGCCGTGCTGCTCGTCGGTGGCGAGGGGCGTCGGATGGGCGGCATCGCGAAACCGCTTCTCACGCTGGAGGGGCGATCGCTGTTGGGGCGCACAGTGGATGTGCTCGGCGATGCGGGGGTGACGCCGATCGTGGCGGTCGGACCGTTGCTCGACGACGCGGTCGACGTGGTCTGGACGAGGGAGGAGCCGCCGCTCGGTGGTCCGGTGGCGGGGATCGCCGCAGGAATCGCGCAGATGTCGGCCGAGTGGGTGCTGATCCTCGCCGGTGATCTCGCGCGACCGGCGGCGGTCGTGCGCGGATTGCTCTCCCACCGCGCCCGTGATGCGGCGGTGCCGGCATCCGTCGACGGCATCGTGTTCTCCGCGGACGGGCATCCGCAGTGGCTGGCCGGTCTGTATCGCACGGCATCCGTCCGCCGCGCGCTCGACCGGATCGAGACCGACCGGGATTCCTCCGTCCGCGCACTCCTCGGCGGCCTCGCCATCGACTGGGTCTTCGACCAGGAGGGGATCACCGCCGACATCGACTCGCCCGCCGACCTGGCTCGTGCACGACAGGAACTCGAGGAGACACCATGACCGAGAACAGCCGCACCCTTCCCCCGGAGGCGCTCGATGCGTGGGCCGGCGAGCTGCGCGAACGCTTCGACCTGAGCGCGGAGGATGTGCCGATCGCGTTGATCCTCGACCTCGCTCGAGACGTCGCGAACGGGGTCGCGCGGCCCGCTGCGCCGTTCAGTGCCTTCGTCGCGGGGCTCGTCGCCGGTCGGGCAGGCGGCTCACCCGAAGACGTGCGTGCGGCGGTGGCCGCGATCGTCGAGCTCGCGAACGGTCATGCTGCCGAGGGGCAGAACTGATGGCGACGGTGCGGTACTTCGCGGCTGCCGAGGATGCGGCCGGCCGTGCGACCGAGCCCTCGGATGCCGCGACCCTCGGTGAGCTCCGGGCCGAGCTCGTGGACGCGCATCCGGCGCTGGGAGCGATTCTCGACCGCTGTGCGCTGCTCGTCGACGGTGCCAGGGTGGACGACGACTTCGCGCTGGCGGGGGTCGGGACCGTCGACGTGCTGCCTCCGTTCGCCGGAGGCTGAGGCTCAGCCGCCGATGCCCTTCCAGGCTGTGGTGCCGTCGGCCTCGACCTGACGCTTCCAGACCGGGAGTTCGCGCTTGATGGACTCGATCATCTCGCGGCACACCACGAACGCCTCGTCGCGATGCGCGGCGGCGACCGCGACGATCACGGCGGCCGAGCCGACGGGAAGGCGACCGATGCGGTGGCTCACGGCGATGATCGCCTCACCGCTCACGCCGATGGCGACGGCACGTTCGGCGAGGTCGCGCAGGATCCGCTCGGCATCCGGGTGCGAGGAGTACTCGAGGGCGACGACTTCGCCGGCGGCATCCGGGTCGTGGTCGCGCACGCGGCCGAGGAAGGTCGTGACAGCGCCCGCACGGTCGTCGTCCACGGCGGCGAGGTGCGCATCGAGAGACAGCGCGATGTCGCTGATGGCGGCCAGAGCGACGGTCATCGGTGGTCCTCTCCGTCGAGCTGAGCGATCACGTGCGCCGCGACCGACAGGATGACCGGCATGCCGTCGGCGACGCCGCCGGGAGAGCCGGGGAGGTTCACGATCAGCGCGCCCTGCGCGGTGCCGGCGAGGCCCCGGCTGAGCAGCGCGGCGGGGAACTTCGCCGCCCCCTGCCGACGCAGCTCTTCGGGGATTCCGGGAAGCTGTCGCTCGAGCACGCGCGCGGTGCCCTCTGGGGTCTCGTCGCGCGCGGCGATGCCGGTGCCCCCGGTGGTGACGATGAGCCGCAGGCCACGAGCGAGGAGATCGCGCAGCGCCCGCTCGACGGCATCCGCTCCGTCGGGGATGATCACGGGATCGGCGCAGTCGAATCCGGCGTCGCGGAGCGCGGTGACGGCGAGCGGCCCGGCCGTGTCGGCGCGGGTGCCGGCTGCGCCGCGGTCGGACACCGTGAGCACGGCGGCGGAGGTCATAAGCCGAGGGTAACGCCGGGCGTTGCGGGCATGATCGTTCAGACGCTCATGTCGACGGGCGGTTCCATCACGATGCCCTGCGCTTCGAAGGCTCGGCGGCGCTCCTCGATGCGGCGGTGCAGCTCGACCTGCGCGTCGTCGACGAACTGCGGGTCGAGGTCGATCGTCGTCGGGTGCGGGTCGCCGTGGTTCGCGGCGATGTACGCGTCGAGTTCGGGTCCGCTCGTCCACGAGGTGATCAGGGCGTAGCGGGGGGCGGTGCCGCGGTGCCAGACCGCGTGCCAGAAGCGCTGGGTGTCGACGATGATGCGGGAGCCCGCACGCAGCGGCAGGCGGATCTCGGTGGCCGGGTCGAAGCGGTCGGAGCGCAGGATCAGCATCGACTCGGTGTCGTCGGAGAGGTTGAAGAATCCGCGGACCACCCAGCCGGTGCCCTCTTCATTGAGGCGGTTGTTGTCGTCCTGGTGCAGGTTGTAGATCGCGTCGGCGTACTCGTTGGGCTGCAGCTCGATCACGCGGCAGCGGCCGATGCCGGCGCCCGGCTCCTGTGCCCGGCGCTGGAGCGTGGGGGCGATCGCGACCTGCGACTCGACCCAGACGCCGTCTTTGTCGGTGCGCGGCGGGGTGTGGTTCCAGAAGCCGTTGCAGTCGACGTCGCCGGCATAGCTGGTGAGCGGCGCGAAGCGCGTGATGCCCGAGGAGCGCCAGCCGACGTACTGGAGGCCGAGCCACTCGGCCGGATCGGCGGTCGAGGTGTGGTCGTCGAGGACGACATAGCCCGTCTCGGCCAGCGCCTCGGACGTGATGAAGCCCATGATGAGTACCCTTCCCGTCATCGCTGCCCCCACAGGCGGCGGGTTCTTAGGCAATCCTAACCGGGTTCGGGTGCTCTCGCAGGGCCTCGCGCCGTGCAAATGCGGCGGGGGCGGTCGATATTCTGAGGGGATGACTCAGCCGCAGGGCGCCCTCCTCGTGGGCAGTGTGAACTTCGACGACGCCGAGACCACGATGCGCGCGGCGGCGGGCCTGCTCGGCGACCGGCTCCGCCGCATCCCGGACGGCGAGGTCGGCAAGCGGTTCCACTGGATCATGTTCCAGCCCGACGTGATCGGCCAGGCAGACGGCATCGAGCGGATCGGCGACGAGCCCATCCCGTTCCCTGCCGGCATCGACGCGCGCGGGCTGCGCATCGCCGAGGGAGTGGATGCCGCGAGCATCGCGCTGCCCCTGCTCGGCTACGCCGCCGCCGGGATCGAGTCGTACGCTGTGTTCACGCGGCTCCGCGCCGAAGGGGCTGTGCCCGCCGGCATCCGGTTCCAGGTGTCGCTGCCGACGCCGCTCGCCGTGATCTCCTCGTTCTTCCACGGCGACGACCGGGCCGCGATCGAGCCCGTGTACACCGCCGCGATCCTCCGGGAGCTCGACGAGATCCTCGCCGCGATCCCGCACGACGACCTCGCCGTGCAGTGGGACGTCGCGAGCGAGATGGGCATCATCGAGCGCGCGGCAGGCTATGGCGCGGTCATGGAGGCGTGGTGGCCCGGTGACCCGTTCGACGGCCTCGTCTCGCGCCTTGCTTCGCTGGTCGATGCCGTGCCCTCCGACGTCGAGGTGGGCGTGCACCTCTGCTACGGCGACGCGGGGGAGAAGCACTTCTTCGAGCCGGCCGATGCCGGGAACCTCGTCCGCTATGCGAACGCCGTCGTGGCGGCATCAGCCCGTTCGCTCACCTGGCTGCACCTGCCGGTGCCGATCGCCCACGACGACGAGGCGTACTTCGCTCCGCTCGCCGACCTCGCCCCCGTCGACGAGCTGTACCTCGGGCTCGTGCACCGGGAGGACGGTGCGGAAGGCGCCGAGCGCCGCATCGCCGCCGCCGCCCCGTATGCCGCCGAATTCGGCGTCGCGACCGAGTGCGGCATCGGCCGTGCGCCCGCCGGCTCGACCGAGGGCATCCTGCGCACCCACGCCGAAGTCGCGGCGGCCTGGTGAGCTGCTTCCGTCGATTCGCGTGCGGGCCGCGCGTCGCGTAAGCTATTCCGCGGTGACGTGTCCGAGCGGCCGAAGGTGCAACTCTCGAAAAGTTGTGTAGGGTAACCCCCTACCGTGGGTTCAAATCCCACCGTCACCGCCACCACGAAGGCCCCGACTCCCTTGGAAACACTGGGAAGTCGGGGCCTTCGTCATGTTCGGCGATCGGTCTGCGGTAACGCAGCAGCAGCCTTACGGATCGAAATAGATCGCCGCGTGGAGCCGGCGACGACTGAATGAGCATGCGTCTGGCCGACGCCGCATTCAGCTACGCACGTGCGGTCCAGCCCGAAGCCGCGCTGATAGTCTCGGAGGTCCGTGCAGGAATCTGAGGAGGTGGTACCCGTGAACGAATCGATCAGGGTGCTCCCTCCAGGAGTCACGGTCGGGCGGTAGGTCGTCCGGGAGCGCCGCTATCAGCAGCACTTCCGAAAGGCACGACCATGCACTTCACTTCAGAACGAATCCTCGACGACGGCACCGCTGAACGGGAGTTCACCCTTGATGATGTCTCGGGCATCCTGTGGATTCCTCCGACAGCTTCCACAACGGCGCCCGTTCCCATCCTCTTGATGGGTCAACCCGGCGGATTCGGAATGCGACGGATGCACCCGCGCCTGGCAGCGCGTGCGCGCAGCACCGCAACGCACGGATTCGCGTCCGTCGCCATCGAGATGCCCGGGGCGGGCGACAGGCCCCCATTGCCCGGCGCCGGGCAGGCTCGAGAGGACCTGGTCCGTGCGATCGCCGCCGGTGAACGGCCTGCCGACGACGTCATCGACCGGCTGATACTTCCTCTCGTCGACGAGGCGGTGCCCGAATGGCAGACCACGCTCGACGAGCTTCTCGGGCTGCCCGAGATCACAGACAGGGTCGGATTCTCCGGCGGGGTGATCGCGATCGGCACCCGGCTCGCCGCGATCGACCCTCGCATCAAGGCGGCGGGGCTCTTTGCCGGCAGCTACGTCCCCCGCGCGACCATGGAGGAGGCTCGCCAGGTCACAATCCCACTGCATGTCCTCCTGCAGTGGGACGACGCAGGGAATGACCGGCAGATGGCTCTCGATCTCTTCGACGCTTTCGGGTCGGCAGAGAAGACTCTCCACGCCAACATGGGCGGCCACACAGGCGTCCCGCGATTCGCTGGCGAAGACGCGGGCCGCTTCTTCGTCCGTCATCTCGGCACTGCTGGCTGAGAGGGTTGGGGCTCCGAAGGGCAGTGAACGTGTGGATGCACGCGGCAACGCGGAACGCGCTGTGAACCACGGCCGGTCAGCCGTAGGAGTCCTTCGCGACCATGTCACGACGGACCGGCACAGTGGGTGGCCGAGTCGGACGGGCTGGAGTGAAAGTCGCGACTACCAGCGGAGCGGTGTGCTCAGTCGATGGCGTGTAGGGCTGCGATCACATGATCGACGCGGACGCCGATCTCTTCTTCGTCGGGCAGACCGAGCCGCACCACGAGGCGGTGATAGATCGGGCCGTAGAACAAGTCGACCGCGACACGGAGGTCGGCATCTTCGGGGATCTGGCCGACACGTTGGGCGGAACGCAGACGTTGATCGAAAAGCTCGATGCTCGGCTGGATGATCTGCTCGCGTATGGCGGCGCCGAGCACGGGATCCCGTTGCCCTTCGGCCATCAGGGCGGCTGCGGGTGCGGTGTCCTGCGGGGTGTACATGCCCACGACGGTGTTCAGCTGCGACCGAAGATCGCGGGCGATGTCGCCAGTGTCGTCGAATCGCGCTGTCCGAGCGGCGGCATCGGAGACGGCATCGAGCAGCACGGCACCCTTGGATGGCCACCAGCGGTAGATGGTTTTCTTGCTCACCCCGGCGCGTTCGGCGATCGCCTCGATCGTGAGTTGCGCGAAGCCGGTCTCTCGGCACAGCTCCAGAGCAGCCTCGAGAACGGCCACGCGCGCGCGCTCGCTTCGGCGTTTCGGATCGGGGGAAGGAACCATGAAGCCAGAGTACACGCTACGTGTCGTGTTGTGAGGAACACGCGATCCTGCTAGCGTCAGGGACACGACACGTAGCGTGTCGTTACCTCGAGCGGTTGCACCCGTAAGCGCTCACGTCCCCTGCGTAGAAGGAGCCGAAGATGGCGCAGCAGATCTCGACGGTCGAACTCCCCGGTGAGGCACAGATGCTCACAGCGATCCACTCGACAACAGTGGTCCCGCTGCCTGCAGACTTCCGTGCGGTGCTCACGGCCTTCGCCACCTATCTGGACCATCGCCCGCTGATCTCGAGAACCGACGCCGCCGCAGGTGCGCTCGACGACCTGGCCTCGCTGTTCGCCGAGGCCGCTGCCGCAGGGATGCCGATTCGGGACGTGGTCGGTCACGACCCGGCCGAAGTCGCCGAGGCCCTGCTCGAGAACTACGCGCTGACCGCGCGTGACGCTGACGCCCGCGCGGACCTTGCCCGCGCGATCGACGTGATCGTCGGTGAACTCGGCGGGTGAACGGAGACGTCGGCGCGGGCGCCACTCACTCCTTCAGTCCCTGAGCAGGAGCCGGGCGAGGCGTGCGGGGATCGAGCGCGATCTCCCCGCACGGCGCGCGACGACGGCCTGTCGTCGCGCCGCTCGCGCCTCCACGCGCTCCCAGCGCATGTCGCGGATGCGGTCGCTGAACTCGCGGGCTTCGGCAGGGCTCATGGTGTTGCTTCGCATGGCGGATCCTCTCGTCACGGGAACGGCCGCGTGGCCGCCCTCGTGAAGACCACGAACGACACCGGCGTCTTTCGACACCGGGCGTCAAGAAAATGTTGCGACTTCTTTTCCCTCTGCTGTCGAATCGACGTGAACGCGTTCGTGGTGATGATGAGGATCGCCGCACGTGCGATCGAGAGGAGCGCCATGACCGCGCGACAGAAGTTCCTGGTGATCCACATGACAGACCCCGCGGGTGCCGAGTGGGACCCTGAAACCGATGGTGCCCGGCTGCGGCGCTGGCTGGAGTTCCGTGACGGCCCGGACGGCTGGAAGCCCAATGGCCAGACGGTCTCCGGACCCGACCAGGCGCGACGCATCACGGCGCATGGGGGTGATGTCGTGGTGACCGACGGCCCGTTCCCGGAGTTCACCGAGTGGTTCCTCGGGGTCGAGTGGATCGAAGCAGCCGACATGGAACAGGCCACACGTCTGCTTGCCGAGCATTCGACAGCGCGAATCGGTCGCATGTACGTCATCCCCGCGAGGGGCGACTGATGGACGAGAGGATCCAGGCGGTCGACGTCGACGCCGAGATCGCCCGAACGCATCGCGAGGAATGGACGATGATCGTGGCCGGTCTCGTCCGGCGCTACGGCGACCTCGACATCGCGGAAGAGACGGCCGCTGAGGCGTTCGCCACCGCCGTCGAGCGCTGGCGCGTCGACGGGGTGCCGCCGAAACCGGGCGCCTGGATCACGACCACCGCGCACCGCAAGGCGATCGATCGGCTGCGCCGCGAGGCCAGGCGAGATGACAAACAGACGGAGGCGTTCATGCTGCAGGACGACTCGCCGGCCGAGCCGACGGGGTTCATCGACGACGACCGGCTGCGACTGGTCTTCACCTGCTGCGATCCCGTGCTCTCGGTCCAGGACCGCATCGCGCTCACCCTGCGGATGGTCGGTGGCCTCACCGTCGCGGAGATCGCACGGGCGTTCCTGGTGCCGCAGGCGACGATGGGCCAGCGGATCAGCAGAGCCAAGGCCAAGATCAAGGTCGCTGGTGTGCCCTTCACGGTCCCCGAGCGGGAGGATGTGGTGCCTCGAGTCGCCGGGGTACTCGCGGTGCTGTACCTGATCTTCAACGAGGGGTACTTCGCATCCGGAGAGAACGTCGACCCGATCCGTCGCGATCTCACCGAGGAGGCGATCCGGCTGGCTCGGCTGGTCCGAGCGCTTCTCCCGCCGGACTCCGACGAGGATGCCGAGGCGGCCGGCCTGCTCGCACTGATGCTGCTCACCCAGGCGCGCTCGGATGCTCGTCTGTCCGCCGGGGGAGAGCTCGTGCGACTGGACGAGCAGGATCGCACCACGTGGGATCGACAGCTGATCAACGAGGGCATCGCACTCTTGGACGAGAGGCTCGAAGCCTGTGGGCGGGATATCCGCGCGCTGGGGCGCTATCAGCTCCTTGCGGCGATCAATGCCGTCCACGCGACGGCTCCTCGCGCGCAGGACACCGATTGGGCGAAGATCGTCGCCCTCTACAACGCGCTCGAGCGCCTCGATCCGAGTCCGATCGTTCGCCTCAACCGCGCCATCGCGATCTCCGAGTACGACTCTCCGGATGTCGCGCTCGCGATCGTCGACCAACTCGGCGAGGACCTGGACGGCCACCACGCCTTCCACACGACACGCGCGGAGCTGCTGAGCCTGACCGGCCGGTCGGATGCTGCGCGCGGCGCCTATGACCGCGCGATCGAACTGGCGGTCAATGACGCCGAAATCACACACCTCATGCGTCGCCGGGACGAGGTCACGACGACCCACCACACCGATGGCATCACCACGAACGAAGGAGAAACCGCATGACCAGTACATACCTCGTCATCCACATGACCGACTCGCAGGGCACCGCCCTTCCCGAATCCGAGGACCGCCAGAAGCTCGACGCATGGGCCGAACGGGGCAAGGACGCCGGCATGCTCGGCCCCGGCGCCCCGGTCGCCGGTCCCGAGCAGGCGAAGTCGGTCGCGATCCGCGACGGTGTACTGCTCATCACAGATGGCCCATTCCCGGAGTTCAAGGAGTGGTTCGCCGGATATGACCTGATCGAGGCGGACTCGATCGATGCCGCCGCTGCGTACATGGCGGAGCATCCGACGGCGGTGGCCGGACGGATGTACATCCTTCCTGTCGTGACGCTCCCGTGGGAGAAGTAGTCAGCTTGTTGAACTCGATTGCGCCCAGGAAGTCCGCTGCGGAACAGCACGCGCGGCCGCCGCTTCGCCGACGTGGCGTCCGCATCGCCGCGACCGTGGCTGCACGACCCCAGCGAGAACCGGACCGCACCGTGGCAACAGCGCGCAGGAACACCCCGGGCGTGCGGCGGACTTTCGACCGGCGCACGCCCTGGGATGCTGCGGGACTCAGCGGGGTGCGGGGGCGTTGAGCTCCGGCTTGGGCAGCAGAGGCGTGATCGCCAGCGCCACGGCGGTGAGCCCCGCGCAGATCCAGAGGGCCTGGGCGTAGCCGCCTGCCGATTCCGCGCCGGCTGGGGACCCGGCGGTGATCGCGCGTCCGACGATCGTGAAGGCGAGGCCGGCCCCGATGGCGAACGATGCACCGTTGAGACCGGGCAGCAGGCCGGGCGCGCTCTTGGGTGAGAGCAGGATGCCGAGACCGTTGAGCATGACGTTGGTCACACCGCCGTAGGTGACACCGAGGACGAACAGCAGGATGCCGAACACGAGCGGGTCGTTCAGGCCGAACAGGGCGATCCCCGCGATCACGAGCGCGGAGCTGAGCAGCCCGAACTGCAGGAGCCGCTTGTACCCGAATCGGGGCGCCACCCGGCCGGCGAAAGGGCCGACGACCCAGCCGATGAGGGCGTAGGGCCCCATGAACAGCGCGGAGGCCAGAGTCGCGCTCATGCCCCACCCGGCATCCGGATTCTGCGCGAAGGACGGGCCGACGAGGTTCGCCACGGCCATGATCCCCGCGAGCGTGAGGATGGTCGTCAACGGCATCGCCCAGATGGCCCGGTTGCCCAGCTGGTCGGCGGGGATGAGTGGGTTTCGGGCGCGCCGTTGCCGGATCACGAAGGCGAGCAGCGCCAGCACCGCGGCGCAGATGTAGACGGTCGACCACAGGCTCGGGAAGGTGTTGCCGAACGCATCGCCGCCCACGGTCCAGCTGATCCCGACGACGACGATCGAGATGAACACGACGCCCCACCAGTCCATGCGCTCGCCCTGGCCGGGTGCGAACTGCGGCACCCACAGCACTGTCGCGACGATCGCCGCCGCTGTGAGCACGAGGCAGAGCGCGAGGATCGAGCGGTAGCCGAAGTGCTCGGCCATCCATCCGCCGAGGATCACGTCGACGCCGGCGATTCCGCCGTTGATCGCGATCACGACGCCCATCCGCGTCCCGTACTCCTTCTCGTCCGGTGTCGCCTCGCGCAGGGTGAGGAGAGCGATCGTGAAGACCGGGCCGCAGCTGCCCTGGATGAACCGCCCGATGTACAACCACTCGATCGTCGGGCCGAACATCGCGATCGCCGTGCCCACGGCGAGGATCCCGAGGAGCACCAGCAGGATCGTGCGGCGTCCGACCATGTCCGACAGCCGCGGCATGAACACCTGGAAGATGGCTTTGGACAGGAAGAACAGTGCCGAGGAGAACGCGATCGCCGCCGTGGTGACGCCGAGTTCGTTCTCCATCTGAGCAACGGCCGGATTGAGCATCGTCGCATTGAGCTGGAACGCGATGACGCCCATGGTCAGGCCGACCAGCAGGGTCGCCTTGTTCCTGGACATCGGCTTGTGCGGGCGTGCGGAAGTCAGTGCCATGTTTCGTGGTCTCTCTTCGTCGAGTGGGTCTGGCAGGTCGTTGGTCGGGTGTAGCGGGGTGGTGTGGTCAGGCGCCGGCGTGACCGGTGTGAGCGGTGAGCCCACCGGTCCTGCGGGGGCGGGAGGTGGCCTCGAGCGCCCGGGCGACGGCCGTCGCGGGGTCGTCGGCGAACTCGAGCTCGGCGACCTTGCGCTCGTCCAACCACCGACCGTCGATCAGGGAGTGGACGATGCGGTCGGACCATCCGCCCGTTCCGCGCAGCACGATCACGGGCGTCCCGACGTCGTATGCGACGGTCAGCTCGTTCAGGGTGCCGATGCCTCCGCCGACCATGATCAGGGCGTCGCAGCATCGCGCGGTGAGGATGTTGCGCATCGTGCCCATCCCCGTCGGCAGGGCGACGTCGAGATGGGGATTGGCGTGCGAGAGGTCGGCCTGAGGCAGGAACCCGATGACGAAGCCGCCCGCCTCCTGCGCGCCCTTCGACGACGACTCCATGACACCTCCGGTGCCGCCGTTGACGAGGACGGCACCGGCTTCGGCGATGTGTCGTCCGACCTCGGCCGCCGCGGCCAACAGCTGCGGTTCCAGCTCGACGCCCGGCCGTGAGGCGTTGCCGATGACGCCGATGGTTGTCTTCCTCATAGTGATGTCACTCCTTGTCGGATGGTCGCGACCATTTCGCGCCAGTCGTCTGTTCCGGGGCTCTGCAGGGCGAGCGGGCTCGATGCGTAGAGTGCCCCTCGTGCGGCGACGGATGCCTCGATCACGGCATCGACCAGCGACAGGCCGTTGCGATACGCGTGCGCGAAATAACCGCAGAAGACGTCGCCTGCGCCGGTCGCGTCGATGTCACCGGAGGCGGGGATGGCCGGAACGGACCACGCTTCCCCCGTCGAGGAGTCGGAGACGATCGCTCCGAGCTCGCCGCGCTTGAAGACGACGACCGGTGCGCCGTAGTCATGGAATCGACGGATGAGCGCCCGGTGATCCTCACCGGGGGCGAAGACGTCGGTGTCCGAGCTGCTCGGCAGGAAGACGTCGAGCGTGGAGAGGTGCTGCTCCAGCACGCCCTCCCCGTCCCGGGCGAGCTCGAATCGCGCCGGGCAGTCGGCCTGGATGTAGTCGGCGCCGCCCGCGCGCAATGTCGTGGCGAGTTCGGCGAAGCGCGTCGAGGGCAGGAGCCCGAGGTGCCAGGATCCGCGCTCGGCATCCACGACCGAAGCGAGCATCGGACCGTCGGCGAGCGATGCCAGCGTGCGTTCGGGATCGCGCGTGGAGTCGGCGAACTCCGGCTGCACATGGCCGGGCAGGAGCTCGACGGCGGCAGGCGGCGCCGGCTGCGTGCGCGAGCCGTCGTGATGGTAGGCGAAAGTGACTCGGGCGTTGGCGAGATCCGTGCGCCGACGCACATCGTCGACGTCGACGCCACGGGACGCGATCTGGGCCAGAGCATCATCGGGGTAGTCGGCGCCGACCACGGCGTGCGCCACGGGAGACCCGTGCTCCGCCGCCGCGACCCCCATGGACGCCCACAGGGCGTTGCCCCCGAGCTGACCGACCGACCAGCTGCCATCGGCGTGGATGATCGCGTCGATGGTGAATCCACCGACGGTGTGGATGGGCGCGCAGTTCATGGCTGACTCTCGTTTAAACAATCGGACGTCTTTGTCTATTGGTGAACAACATACGACAACGCGCTCGCGAAGACAATTCCGGGCTCTGGCATGATGAAGTGCATGGACATTCCGCCGGTACGAGACCGCCGTCCGCTCGCCGTGCAGGTCTACGACAGGCTCTACGACACCCTGATCAATGCCGACGAGTCGCTGGTGATCCTGCCTCCGGAGGAGGAGCTCGCTCGTCGACTCGTGGTCAGTCGCACCACCGTCCGTCAGGCGCTCGCCCTTCTCGAGGAGGACGGCGTGATCGAGCGCGGCACGGGCAGGCGGAGGCAGGTCGCGCATCGGGCGCCGACGCCGACGGGGACGGTCCTCCCTCTCGAGCACATGGCGCAGAGCGCGGACCCCCTCACGGTCGAGCGGATCGTGCGGCGCGTCTCACCCGCCACGGGCTGGAGTGCACGCCTGTTGGAGATCGAGCGCGGCATGGACATCGTCACGTGGGAGAGCGTCGTCCGGGCGGGCGCCAAGGTGGTCGCGAGCACCCTCGAGGTCATCGATGCGACGCACGAGCCGAAGGCGGATGACGAGCGGACGATGTACGCCTGCCTCGGCGCGCGCTATCGCAAGACCGCGGCCCTGGGTTCGCTGCGACTCGCGCCGTACATGGCGCAGACACGCACCTGGCGGGATGCCTCTGCGCCGGCGAACCCCGTGACGATCACCTTCACCACTCGCGCGAAGACCGGACCCATCTATCTCGCCAAGCATGTCGTCGACATCCGCGAGATCTCGTTGAACGTCCTGGCGGACGCGCATGAGGGCATCGTCGAGGACATCCCCTAGCTCCGGTCAACCCCCTCTGATCCGCGAAGGCGGGAGCGTATGGTCGTCGAACCTGACAGAGGAGAGATGATGAGCGATCCGAAGAACACGCAGGGAACACCGGGCGCGGACGAAGAAGCCGACACGGCATCCGGTGGCGCCCCCGAGAGCACGCAAGAACTCCTGGACGACGAGACCACGGACGAGAACGGCAAGCCGCTCGAGAACCCCTCCGGCGGCTGAATCGTCGGCGGACGAGAACCGGCCCTGCCCCTCGACTGAGGGACAGGGCCGGTTCTCTTCGCGAGTCACTTCATGCGGCCGAAGGTGGCGTCGATGTCTGCCATCTCCATCGCGGCGGTCGCTTCGATCAGCGCCCGCAGCTCCTCGTCCGCGCCGGGGGAGAACTCCTCGAAGCGCTCCGGCGAGATGGTCATCGGCGACCCGGGAGGTGCCTGCTCGCTGGCGTCGAGTTCGGTGCCGTCGTTCGAGGGCGAAGCGCCCTGGAAGATCTTGCCGGCTTCGGACTGGGCGGTGAGATCGAACGAGTACTGCTTGCTCTGCAGCCCCAGATCGAGGAGCTTCTTCACCTCCGGGAACTGCTCGGCGTTGGTCTTCGGGATCGGGAGGGAGGTGCGCCAGTTCACGCCGAGCGTCTCCAACGCCTTGGCATAGGCGTTCTCGTGGGCCTGATCCCGGACGATGAGGTACGAGATCGTGCTTCGGGCCATCTTGTTGTCCGTCATCTCGTACAGACGGCACTTCTGCAGTCGGCCGGTGGATTCCAGCATGAGGTTGTACAGCAGGTCGAGCACGAGGTTTCCGGAGTTGTAGACGTAACTGCCCGACCACGGGTTGCCCACCGCGTCGACCGGAAGAGCTCCCTGGGCCCCGACGAGATAGTGGTGGATGTTGCTGGTGTCGACAGCGATCCGCAGCGGCGTGGCACCCCCGGCGCCGGGCGCGTCCACCGGATCGGTCGGCTTGCCCTGGTACTGAGGGGAGCCGTCGAGCAGTCGCGAGATGGTCGTCCCGATCAGCTCGACGTGGCTGATCTCCTCGGTGCCGATGCCCTGGATGAGATCTTTGTATGGCTTGCCGTCGGGGCCCCGGAAGTTGATGCTCTGGAAGAGGTACTGCATCATCGTCCGCATCTCACCGAACTGCCCGCCGAGCCCTTCCTGCAGGGCGTTCGCGGCTGCGGGATCCGGCTCGTCTTGAGCGATCTCGTTGATGAACTCCTGCACGTGGAAATACATGATGCCTCCGTCGGCTCGGTCTTGGGTGGAGGCCATGCTCCTCTGCGGGGCGACTTTCGCCGCCTCCCTCGACCTGGGCGACGGATGGACGTACCATGCAGCGCCGGCGAGATGTAACGAGTCGGCAATCCGGCTCTGCCAAGATGTGCGATATGACGGAGACTCTGAAGGTCCGCCCTCGGGTGTGGATCGGCCTGGCCATCTTCCTCGGCTACGTGGCGGTGGTGTTCCTGGTGCAGCGGCTGAGCGGCGTGCCCTACGACGAGCTCGGGGAGAGCGGGAGCAACCTCTTCCTCGGAGCCGGGCTCTCGCTCATCGTCGCCGCGATTCTGTTGGCGATCACGACGACGCTCCTCGGCTGGTGGCGGCCCGCCCTGCACGAGCGCAAGCGCAGCGTCCGGTGGCCGATCATCGCGCCGATCATCATGGTCGTCGCATTGGTGATCAGCCTTGCCGCGACCGACTGGGCCTCGTACGACGGGGCGTTCTTCGCGGCATCCGTCGTCCTCATCCTCGTCGGCTTCACCGAAGAGCTCACCACGCGCGGTCTGCTGCTCACGGCGCTGCGAAGCAAGCTCGGCGAAGGGTGGGTGTGGTTCGTCTCCACGGCGCTGTTCGCGCTCATGCACCTCATGAACGCCGCGTCCGGTCAGGACCTCCTTCCGACGCTGCAGCAGGTGGCCTTCGCGTTCCTCGGCGGCACCATCTTCTACATCGTGCGGCGGACGACAGGCACGCTGATCTGGTCCATGGTCCTGCACGGCCTGTGGGACTTCTCCACGTTCGCCGTCGGCCACGGCGCCCCGGGCGCCCTCGCCGGTGTCGGACCGATCGTGTACCTGATTGCCGGTGTCCTCGCCCTCATCTTCGTCCCCTTCGTGATCCGGGGCGCGAACGAGCGGATCGACGCTCGTGCATGACCCGTCTCCGATGACGTCGGGACGCCCGCGGAGCATCTGGCTCGCCTTCGCGGCGGTCGTCGTCTACGTTCTCCTGGCCGCCGGGCTCGGCAACGTGTTGAGCGGGCTGGTGAGTGACGACCAGGTGCTCGCCCAGTTCGCCCTGGGGCACTTCATCCCCCTCGCCATCGCGATCGTCGGGCTGCTCGTGCTCCTGCGCTGGGCGGGCTGGGGCCAGGACGTGTGGCGCGAGCCTCCGACACCGAGCCTGACACCGCGGCGCTGGTGGCTCATCTCGATCCCCGTCTTCGTGGTGCTGCTGCCCATCAGTCAGCTCGGCGACGTCCCCTGGGCGGCGCGTCCGATCGGGTTCATCCTCGTCATCGCGGCGGGCACACTGATGGTCGGCTTCGGTGAGGAACTGCTCATCCGCGGAGTGCTGCTCACGGCCGTCCGCGCGCGCCACGGCGAACTCGTGGCTCTCCTCGCCACCAGTGCGGTGTTCGCGCTCGCGCACATCCCCGGAAGCGTGATCGCCGGGGCACCGCTCGGGGCGATCGCCTTCCAGGTCTCGTTCCTCGCGGCGTCGGGCGCCGCCTACTACTGGGTGCGGCGCGTGACCGGGCGGCTCTGGGTCGCGATGATCGTGCATGCCCTCACGGACTGGGTCCTCTACCTCGCCTCGGGTGCGGGAACCCCCGCAGCGTCGGTGCCGCAGTCCCATTCCGCGGACAGCCCGAACCCGTTCCAGGTCACCATTCAGGTCCTGCTTCTCATCGCGACCACGATCAGCATCATCAGCGTCATCCGAGAGGACCGGCGCCACAAGCGGGACCCGGCAGCGCCGCGGGTCGAGCGTCAGTAGTCCCAGTCGAGGAACGGCGCGATGGGAGGCTCGTCCGCAATCGCCGCGATCCCCGCTCGTTCCACCGTGATGACGATCCTCGATCGCGAGGAGACGAGGACGCTGACGAGCTCATCGCCGTCGGAAAGGTGCACGAACGTCGGCTCCGAGCGTGCAGCCGCCTCGATCTGTGACATGAGGTCGACGAGATCGCGCTGGCCGTTCAGGCGGAAGCGTCGCCCGTCGATCGCGACGTGCGTGATGCTGTCGGCTTCCGTGTTCATGGTGCGACCGTATTCCCGCGTGTGCTGATTCGCGTGGGGGGTTGCTTCCTGATGTGCCCACGGGTAGCGGTCGTGAGCATGAGGGGGCGGGCGGAAGTGTCGGCTAGACGTGCGCGGGAACGTCGACCCGCTCAGCGGGCGCGGTCTGCTGCGGCTCGGGAACGAGGTAGAGGCCGCTCGGCGAGTTCGCCGTGAAGGCGAGGGCTTCGATCCAATCGCGATTGATCGCGGGCTGACGGCTTCCGCTGTACTTGAAGACGAGGGAGCTGCCGGCGTGGATCCATACCGTCGTCCGGCCGCCGCCCACGCTCTGGTCTTCTCTCCACGTGAAGCCGAACGGCTCTCCGCGCCGGAGCTTCGCGGTCATGACCAGCTGCACATGCGTGAGTGCGCGATCCTCCAGCTCCGTCTTGACTCCGCCTTCGTAGATGAACTTGCCCATGAGGGTGACCTCTTTCCGCCACGGAACCCGTGCCAAGAGGCGCGCCCGAGATGGTCGCTGGTGGTGTTCCCACCATCGCACACTTATGAGGGCAGCGGGACCTCGAGCGTCGGCAGGCTGAGGCCCGTAGCGTTCACGCCACGGCGTTCCACCGGAGGCGCGGAGGCTCGGCGTCGAGCTCGGCGAGCAGCGCGGTCGGGTCGACGACGGGGAACATCGTGATGAGGCGGCGGCCCTGCGCGGATGAGTCGAGCGCGTAGGCGAGCGCCGAGGGGTGCGGCTGCCGGTCGGCGATCGCGATGATGGCTTCCCGGTCGCCCAGTTGTTGCCGTCGCACGGGTGTGTCGGCGATCAGCCCCGCGGCGGTCTCGGTCACCCGGTCGAGGAGCGTGCGCTCGTCGCCCCAGGGGACGAAGGCACCCGGCGCCAGTCCGCACGCGCCGGCCAGGTCGCCGCCGAGCCAGCGGTCGCGCTTGAGGCCGTACGGGGTGGGCGTGGTGGAGAGCAGGTAGCCGTACACGTGCAGCAGCCCGGCGTTGCCGACGGGCCACGCCGCGTCCAGTCCGGCGCGGTCGTGCAGCGCCTCGAACATCGACCGCGACAGCACCGGCGCTCCGACGTTCTCGTCCACGACGGTGGATCGGCCCCAGCGGGCGAAACGGTCGTCCCGAGCATCGGCATCGATCGCCGGACCGAGCCAGTCGAACATCGACAGCACATCTGCGGCATCGTGTGCGGCGGCTGCGGCATCCAATCGATCGATCACGACGATGAGCGTAACGGGCGCGGTCGGCGCCAGCGGAATCGGAGTTCACGCGCTGTTCATACAGCGTGGTCATCCCGTCCATAAACGACTGTCAGCATGGACGCATCGTCCCGATCCCGACCAGGAGAACCGTGCCCCCCACTATCGTCCTCGACTTCGACGGCACCATCGCGCTCGGCGCCGGACCGCTCGAAGCCTTCGCCCGCGCCGTCGCAGCCTCCGCCGACGACCCGACGTTCGCGGATCGCGCGATATCCGCCCTCGCCGCATTCGAACGTGGGGAGACCGACGCCCGCGATGGATACGACGTGATCAGCACGCTCGCCGCAGGGCATGGGGTGACGGCCGATGCGCTCGAGGCCGCCTACCAGTCGTCCCGGGCGCTGCTGGGCTCCGAGCACGCGGCGATCGCGCCGCCCGCCGGTCTCGCCGACTTCCTGAACCGCATCCATACGCAGGTTCGGGTGGTCCTCGCGACCAACGCGCCGGGTGCCGGCATCCGCCCCGTACTGGATGGGTGGGGCGTCACCCACCTGTTCGACGACCTGCACTTCACGGTCGGCAAGCCGTCGGGGCTCATCCCCATCATCCGGGCGGCGGTCGCCGAAGGGCCCGTCCTTTCGGTCGGCGACATCTTCGAGTTCGACCTCGCTCCCGCCGCCGAGCAGGGCGCAGCGACGGCGCTCGTGGGCGCCACCGCCGAACGCTCCCCGGCCGCCGTGACGATGCGCGGCCGGACCATCGCCGACCTGTACGGCGACATCGAAGCCTGGGCCGCGACCGCGGCTTCCAGTACCCCCCGCAGCACCACCCTCACCGAAAGGCACGATCCGAATGCGTAAGTCCTTGCTCTCCACGGGCATCGCCGCCGTCGCCGTCCTGGCGCTCGCCGGCTGCAGCAGCAGCGCACCCGCCGAGACGGCAGACGAGGCCACCGAATGGCCGTCCTCCATCACCCTTTCGCTGGTGCCGTCGGTCGAGGGCGAAGACCTCGCCCAGGCCCTCGACCCGCTCACCACGTACCTGTCCGAGAACCTCGACATCGAGGTGAAGGGGGTCGTCGCGTCCGACTACGCGGCCACGGTCGAGGCCCTCGGCACCGACCAGGCGCAGGTCATCATCACCGACGCCGGATCGCTGTACAACGCGACCGAGCGATACGACGCCGAGCTCATCCTCCGCGACGTGCGCTTCGGCGCCACCTCGTACGCCTCGGTGGCGTACACGAACAACCCCGACAAGTACTGCGAGGACGAGCCGGTCATGTCGACCTACGCCGCCAGCGGCATCGAGCTCTCCTACTGCAACGGCATCGAGGAAGCCGCCGCGGACGCGACCGGATCCGGTCCCGCCGGCATCGAGGCGCTCGGCGAGATCGCCGACGGCACGAAGGTCGCCCTGCAGGCCGCCACCTCGCCGGCCGGCTACCAGTACCCCGTCGTCGCGATGCGCGAGCAGGGCGTCGACACGGATGCCGGGATCACGCAGGTGCCCGTCGAAGGCAACAACAACGCGGTCCTCGCCGTCTACAACGGCGACGCCGAGGTCTCCTTCGCGTACTGGGACGCCCGCACGACCGTGACCGAGGAGGCCCCGGACATCGCCGAGAAGGTCGTGGCCTTCGCCTACACCGAGATGATCCCCAACGGCGGCGTCGCGGTCACCTCGACTCTTCCCGACGACCTCGTCGCGGAGCTCACCACGCTGCTGGACGACTACGCCGACTCGTCCGAGGAGGCGGCATCCGTGATGTTCGACCTCGTCGGACTCTCCGACTGGACCAGCGAGACCGCCGAAGACGAGATCACCCGCTACGGCGAGATCCTCGCCGAGTTCTCGAACTGATACGACCGAACTGAGAACATGCACACCGATCTGCAGCGCGCGGAGGCCGGGGCCCTGCTCCCGGCCTCCGCGTCGTGGTCGATCCGTCTCGACGACGTCTCGGTCACCTATCCCAACGGCACCCGCGCCCTCCGCGGTGTGTCCCTCGACATCGCCGCCGGTGAGATGGTCTCCGTCGTCGGCCTCTCCGGTTCGGGCAAGTCCACGCTGATCCGCACGATCAACGGTCTCGTGCCCGTGACGAGCGGTACTGTCGCCGTCGGTCCGCACGCTGTCACGGGCCTGCGCGGACGTCGGCTCCGCGAGACCCGAGGGCACATCGGCATGATCTTCCAGGGGTTCAACCTCGCCGACCGGGCCAGCGTGTACCGCAACGTGCTGGTCGGCCGGTTCGCCCACACCGCGACCTGGCGCACGGTGCTCGGCCTGAGCACGGCGCAGGATCGCGAGCTCGCCCTTCGCGCCCTCGACTCGGTCGGCATGCTCGAGAAGGTCTGGAGTCGTGCAGGGCAGCTCTCGGGAGGCCAGAAGCAGCGCGTCGCGATCGCCCGTGCTCTCACGCAGCAGCCCCGCGTCATGCTCGCCGACGAGCCGGTCGCCAGCCTCGACCCGCCCACCGCGCACGCGGTCATGCACGACCTCCGACGCGTCAACCTCGACGAGCACCTCACCGTGCTCGTGAACATCCACCTCATGGACCTGGCTCGCCAGTACACGACGCGCATGATCGGTCTGCGGGCCGGCGAGGTCGTCTACGACGGGCCGGCAGCGGATGCCGCAGACCACGACTTCGAGCAGATCTACGGGCGTCCGATCCAGCCGAGGGATGTGCTCGGCGCATGACCACCGAAGCTCGCCCCCTCGTCGTTCCGCCCAAGCCCTCGTCGCGGCTGCGCACCAGCCTCGTCGTGCTGGCGTTCGCCGCGTTCACGGTCGCCACCTGCATCCCGGCGATCGGCGGCATCGAGCTGGACTTCGGCGCGCTCATCCGCAACTGGGACAACGGATCCGCGCTGCTCGTGCAGTTCCTGCAGCCGGACTTCTCGTTCCTGCCGCGCACGTTCGGGCCCATGCTCGAGACACTCCAGATGGCGGTGGTCGGCGCGGCGGTGGCCGCGGTGATCTCGGTGCCGCTGACGCTGTGGGCCGCCGCCCCGACCAACCCGAACAGCCCGACCCGCATCGCGGTGCGGACCGTCATCAACGTCATCCGATCCGTCCCCGACCTCGTGTACGCGACCGTGCTGGTCGCGATGGTCGGCGTCGGTGCGCTGCCCGGCCTCCTCACCCTGCTCCTCTTCGACATCGGCATCATCGTCAAGCTCGTGTCGGAGGCGATCGACTCCACCGACCTGCCGGTCATCGAGGCCGGACGTGCCACCGGCGGCAGCCAGACGCAGATCAACCGCAGCGTCGTCCTGCCGCAGACCTGGCCGCTCTTCGCGAACCAGTGGCTGTACACCCTCGAGCTCAACGTGCGCATCTCGGCGATCCTCGGCATCGTCGGCGCGGGCGGCATCGGCCGTCTTCTCGACGAGCGGCGGGCGTTCTACGCCTACGACGACGTCGCGGTGATCGTGCTCGAGATCCTCGTCGTCGTGGTGCTCATCGAAGTGTTCTCGAACTTCCTGCGGAGGCGACTGGTATGACCCTCTCGACCACCGCGCGAGGCATCGGACTCGACCTGCCCCGGCATCCGTCCCGGCTCGTCCCGACCGTCGTCGCCGTCATCGTCGGCGTCGTGGTCCTGGCCGCGGCGGCAGGGCTCCCGATCCCGTGGAACGACCTCGGCGCGCTGCCCGCGCAGATCGCGCACTATCTGACGCTCATGTTCGCCGACCCCAACTGGGACAAGCTGCCCCAGGCGCTGTTCGAGACGTGGCGGTCGATCTCGATGGCATGGATCGGCGCGATCGGCTGCGTGATCGTGTCGATCCCGCTCGGCATGCTCGCCGCGAACAACGTCGGACCCGTCTGGGTGCGGCTCCCGCTGCGCGGGGTGTTCGCCGTGATCCGGGCTCTGCCCGAAGTCATCATCGCGCTGCTGCTGCTCACCGTCACCGGCCTCACCCCGTTCACCGGCGCGCTGGCGCTGGCGATCGCCGGAATCGGCACGCAGGCCAAGTGGGTCTACGAGACGGTCGAGTCGGTTCAGGAGGGCGCATCCGAGGCCGTCAGGGCCGCCGGGGGCAACACGGCGCAGGTCACGCGGTGGGCGCTCTGGCCCGCAGCAGCCCCGACGCTGTTGTCGTTCGCGCTCTACCGTTTCGAGATCAACATCCGCACCTCGGCGGTGCTCGGACTGGTCGGCGCCGGGGGTATCGGCAGCATGCTCGCCAACTACACGAACTTCCGCGAGTGGGATACGGTCGGGATGCTGCTGATCGTGGTGGTTCTCGCGACGATGCTGATGGATACGGTCTCCGGTGCGATCCGCCGCCGGATCATGCGCGGCCCGCGGGTCAAGGCGATCGTGGAACCGAAGAAGGAGCGCGCCGATGTGGCAGGGACCCGCTGAGACACCGCCGACGGCCCGCATCGCGATGCTGGCGCCGTCGATGCAGCCCAGTGAGCGCCGGGTGGCCGAGGCGATCGCCGCCGATGTCGACCTCTCGATCGAGCGCACGGCGCAGGAGATCGCGGATGCCGTCGAGGTGGGCCGCACGACCGTGGTCCGCACCGCCCAGACCCTCGGCTACGACGGCTACCCGCAGCTGCGCGTGGCGCTCGCGCGGGAGCGGGCGAGTTCCGCACCCCCGCAGGACGCCACCGCCGATGCCACGATGCTCGGGGCGCTGCGCGGTGCCGTCGACCGCTTCGCATCCCGCCTGGCCCACACGGTGTCCGCCGTCACCGAGGAGACCCTGGCGGCCTTCGTCGCCGAGCTCGACGGGGCGACGCGGCTGCTCGTCGCGGCCAACGGCCTCTCCGCACCGGTCGGAGCCGATCTCTCGATGCGCCTGACCTCCGCCGGGCGCCCTGCAGAGTACGTGGCGGACACCCTCGGTCAGCAGATCACCGCCTCGCAGCTCGGCGCCGGCTCCGCCTGCCTGGTCGTGTCCGGGTCGGGGGTGAACCGCGCATCGATCGACGTGGTGACGGCCGCCCGGGCGAGCGGTGCCCGTGTGCTCGCGATCACGTCGTTCCCGCGCTCGCCGGTCGCGGAGATGGCTGACGTGGCCCTCGTCGTCGCTCCGATCAACGACTCGTTCCGCGATGAGCTGCTGTACACCTCGCGCGCAGCGCTGATGCTCGTCACCGAGTCGGTCGTCGGTCTGCTGGTGAGCAGGCGAGGGGCGAGCGCCACGGCGGCCCAGCTGGCGACCTTCTCCGTGCTCGGCCACTCCCTGTCGGAGTAGTTGAGACGCTGCGGAGGATCTGCGCACGGTATCCCGCGATGCAGCCCTCACGTCATAATCGTTTTCTCCTTCGATGATCTTTTCGTGATCCTCTACAACGAGGGAGGCCCGCGCGAGGCCGCGCGGGCCGTTGCTCGCCAGCTTGTCGCCACTATGGATTCGTCGGATCCTGTCGAGATCCGGCGTGTGGTGAACCGCTACCTCGACCCAGAGGGATCGTGGTCAGGGGTCTTTGCCGAGACGATGATCAGAACGGGGGACTCTGCCACTGAATATCAACTCCGTGTCGACGCCGCGGAAGGCGCCCGATCGTTCCTGGACGAGCTCGAGAGCGCGTAACAATCCGCCGCGGCACGCCGCTCATCCCGACAAGCTCACCCGAGCAGTGTCACACCGAAGCTCGAGACGACGGTGCGCAGCTCGGCGAGGTAGCGCTGCGCCTGCTCGGTGAGCGGGATCGCGGAGTGGCCGATCCAGCCGATCTCGATGCGCTCGTCGACGTCGAGCGGGATGGCGACGATCTCGGGGTCGAGGTCGTCGCTGATGATTCCCGTCGAGATGGTGTACCCGTCGAGTCCGATCATGAGGTTGAAGATGGTCGCGCGGTCGGAGACGCGGATGTCCTGCGGGCTCGAGAGCGTCGAGAGGATCTCCTCCGCGAAGTAGAAGGAGTTGTTCGCGCCCTGGTCGAACGTCAGGCGCGGCACCTCGGCGAGGTCGTCGAGGGTCACGCGATCCCGCGATGCGAGAGGGTTCTTGCGGGAGATGAAGATGTGCGGTTCGGCGACGAAGAGCGGATGGAACGCGAGTCCGGAGTCGCGGAGCAGCTTGTCGATGACGTTGCGGTTGAAGTCGTTGCGGTAGAGGATCCCCAGCTCGCTGCGGAGGGTGCGGACGTCTTCGATGATGTCCCACGTGCGGGTCTCCCGAAGCGAGAACTCGTACTCGGCCGCCGAGGTCGCCTTCACCATCCGGACCAGCGCGTCGACCGCGAACGAGTAGTGCTGCGTCGAGACCCCGAGCAGGCGTCGTGACGGAGGCCGGTCGAGGTAGCGCTGTTCGAGGAGCGCGACCTGCTCGACGACCTGCCTGGCGTACCCCAGGAACTCCACGCCATCCGTGGTGAGGGTCACGCCGCGGGCGGAGCGGAGGAGGAGCATGCGGCCCACTCGGCTCTCGAGGTCTTTCATCGCCGCCGACATCGTGGGCTGCGAGACGTAGAGCAGGTCCGCGGCGGCACTGATCGATCCTTCCGCGGCGACCTCGATGTAGTAGGTGAGCTGCTGCAGTGTGATGCCGCTCGAACGCTTGACCATAGCCTCAGACTATGCCATGGCATAGCCGCCGAGTATTTCCCGATAGGGGTGCTCAGGTCGCACCATGGAGGCATCCCCTTTCGCGAGGCCGAGCCCGGCCGATCAGCGCACCGATTGGCACCCCCTCATGGCTCACGACTTCACGTTCCGCATCACGACGACCCGCTTCGACGAGGACTATTCGCCGTCGGACAACTCCCGCATCACCACGAACTTCGCCAACCTGGCGCGCGGTGAACACCGTCAGCAGAACCTCCGCAACGCTCTGACGATGATCGACCGTCGGTTCAACGATCTCGCGGGCTGGGACAACCCGGACGGGGACCGCTACACCCTCGAACTCGAGATCGTCTCCGTCGCGGTCCAGTTCGCCGCAGCGGGAGAGGATCAGGACTTCCCGCTGCTCGAGGTCCTCGACATCCAGATCGTCGACCGGCTGACCGGAAAGCGCAGCCACGGGATCGTGGGGAACAACTTCTCGTCCTACGTGCGCGATTTCGACTTCAGCGTGCGGCTGCCGGCGGCGACCGCAGCAGCAGGAGGGTTCACCGTTCCCTCCGACTTCGGCGACCTGCACGGCAAGCTCTTCCAGCACTTCCTCGACTCGGAGGCCTACCGGGAGCGCTTCACGGTGTCGCCCGTGATCTGTATCAGCGTCTCGACCAGCAAGACCTACCGTCGCACCGAGAACCACCACCCGATCCTCGGTGTCGAGTACGAGCAGAAAGACCCTTCGCTGACCGACGAGTACTTCGGGAAGATGGGCCTCTCGGTCCGGTACTTCATGCCGCGCGGCAGCGTCGCGCCGCTGGCGTTCTACTTCCGCGGCGACCTGCTCGGCGACTACACGAACCTGCAGCTCATCGGCACGATCAGCACGATGGAGACGTTCCAGAAGATCTACCGACCGGAGATCTACAACGCCAACTCGGCCGCCGCGAAGGTCTATCGGCCGACGCTCGAGCAGCAGGACTACTCGGTGACGAAGATCGCCTACGATCGCGACGAGCGCAGTCGGCTCGCGGCCGAGCAGGGGAAGTACGCGGAAGAGCACCTCGTGAAGCCGCATGGCGACCTCCTCGAGCAGTGGGCCGCCGGCTACTCCGCCGACTCCCTGGTCTCCGTCGCATGAGCAACGGAGAATCGCCGATCGTGAACACGCTCCTGCCCGCCTCGATCGTCGGCAGCCTGCCCAAGCCCTCCTGGCTCGCGCAGCCGGAGACCCTCTGGTCTCCCTGGAAACTGGAGGGCGAGGCACTGGCCGAGGGCAGGCAGGATGCGCTGCGCATCGCCGTCCAGGAGCAGCGACTCGCGGGCCTCGACATCATCAGCGACGGGGAGCAGACCCGTCAGCACTTCGTCACGACCTTCATCGAGCATCTGTCCGGCGTCGACTTCGACCAGCGGGAGACAGTCCGGATCCGCGACCGCTACGACGCCAGCGTGCCGACGGTCGTCGGTGCCGTGGGCCGGGAGAAGCCCGTGTTCGTGGAGGACGCGAAGTTCCTCCGCCAGCAGACCGATCAGCCGATCAAGTGGGCACTGCCCGGTCCGATGACGATGATCGACACGCTCTACGACCGCCACTACAAGAGCCGCGAGAAGCTGGCCTGGGAGTTCGCGACGATCCTCAACCAGGAGGCGAGGGAACTCGAGGCGGCGGGCGTCGACATCATCCAGTTCGACGAGCCGGCTTTCAACGTGTTCTTCGACGACGTGCGGGACTGGGGAGTCGCGGCACTCGAGAGGGCGGCCGAGGGACTGCGCGCGGAAACCGTGGTGCACATCTGCTACGGCTACGGGATCAAGGCGAACACCGACTGGAAGGCGACGCTCGGGGCGGAGTGGCGGCAGTACGAGACGTCGTTCCCGCTGCTGCAGCGCTCGAGCATCGACACCATCTCGCTGGAGAGCCACCACTCCCACGTTCCCCTCGACCTCGTCGAGCTCATCCGGGGCAAGAAGGTCATGCTCGGAGCCATCGACGTCGCCAGCCAGACGATCGAGACCCCGGAAGAGGTCGCGGACACTCTCCGCAATGCTCTCCGCTTCGTCGATGCCGACAAGCTCGTGCCGAGCACGAACTGCGGTTTGGCGCCGTTGCCCCGTGACGTCGCGCGCGGCAAACTGCGCGCGCTCACCGCGGGCGCCGCTCTTCTTCGCGACGAGCTCGGCGCGGTCGACCGCTGACAGTCGCTAGCACCCGTCGGATGAGCGGGCAAGGGGCGCGGGGATACGGCCAACGTGGCGTAGAACGGCAGTATGCGAGCGATCCTGTATGGCGGCGAGGAGTTCCTGACCGGTGACGACATCGCGGATGCCCTGCTGGCGTACGGACGTGCGCTGGGGGAGGACGAGCGCGCGGAGATCATCGAGATACCGGTGCGGGAGCAGGACGGCACCGTCGTGTCGGCGAAGTTCCTGATCGGTCCGGCCAGCCAGATCGTGGCGAAGGCGATCAGCAGCAGCGCACCGGAGTTGAAGGATCCCGAACTGGTCCGTCACCTGCAGGCGCTCACCCGCGGCGTCGAGTCTCCGTCGGGGCCGCCCCTGGACCCACCCGAAACCCCGGAGTACGAACTCGGCTGAAGGTGTCACTGCGGCCGTGTAGCGGCCGCTCCATACGCTGTCACCATCCGAGGAGGGCGAGTGCGCCCGTCGCCGCGACGGCGATCAGACTCGTCCACAAGACGATCGCGACGACCTGCCACAGAATCACCCAGCGTCTGCTGACGCCGGATCCCACGAAGAACGCGGCCGTCAGCATCGTGGGAAGGGCAAGCGGAGCCAGGATGCTCGCGCCGGGAACGCCGAAGCGCACCAGCCAGCGTCGAAGCCTGGCCCGTCCTTTGGTCTTCCGTGAGGGCTTCTCCGGATCCCCGTCTCCCGGCGAAGTTCCGCCGGCATCCGTCCCCGAGCCTGCGCCGCCGACGAGCGAGGGCTCGAGACGATGCGCTTCGGTCCGAGCGGCTTTCCGCGCCACGACGCCCTCTCGTACGCGCGAGCCGAGGAAGACCACTCCGATCACGCACAGGATGTTCCCCGCCGCTCCCGCGACGGCGGCGACGATCGGGTCGATGCCCGCGAGGATGCCGAGGCCGGCGGCGCCCTCACCCTCGATGTAGGGGATCGCGCCCGCCAGCATGACGAGAAGCGGCTGCAGGAACTCCGGAAGCTGGTCGATGGCGTTCTGCAGCCATTCGTAGGGTTGTCCACCATGGCGGTCTCTCTTTCTCTGTTCAGGCGCGGGCTCTTCAGCGCGGGCTCGCGGCCGCGGGGTGCGAGAAGCAGTACAGACCCTGTTCACAGCACAGGGTCAAGCGCCTCGGAAGACCGACTGCGGGGTATTGACCCTGTTGTGAGAACAGGGTCTTGAATGGGGTGGAGAGCCAGGCCGAGACCCGGCCATGAACCTCGACAGAAGGGATGGGCGATGCCCTGGAGCACGAGTGAACTCGCCGAGCTCGCGGGGACGACCGTGAACACGGTGCGTCACTACCACCGCTCCGGCCTGCTCGAGGAGCCGGAGCGGATGTCGAACGGCTACAAGCAGTACCGCGCCCGACACCTCGTCCGGCTGCTGCAGATCCGGCGGCTCCGCGATCTCGGCGTCCCGTTGGCCCAGATCGAGTCGGTCGGCGCCGGCGGTGCCACCCCGAAAGCGGCGCTGCTGGCGATCGATGCCGATCTCGCCGCGAGCATCGAGCGGTTGCAGCGCGCACGGGCAGAGATCCGCGCCATCGTCGACGGAACGTCCACGACCGACCTGCCCGCGGGCTTCGAGGACGTCGCGGGAAGGCTGTCGACGCCCGAGCGGTCGCTCATGCTCGTGTACGAGCAGCTCTACGATCCGGCGGCGATGGCGGATCTGCGCACGATGGTCGAGACCGAATCCGACGACGGGAGTGCGGAGTTCGAAGCACTCCCGGTCGATGCGGACGAGGAGACCCGTCAACGCATCGCCGAGACGTTCGCGCCGGTGATCGCGCAGCACCTCACCGACTACCCCTGGCTCATTGACCAGAGCGAGCACCTGTCGAAGGGGTCGCACGTCACGGCGCAGGCATTCTTCGAGACCTTCACCGAGCTGTACAACGAGGCGCAACTCGACGTCCTCGGCCGAGCATCCGTGCTCGCGCGGGAGCAGGCGTCGGGGTCGCGCTCCTCACCGAGCGCCGATGCCGCACACGATGCCGCACACGACGAAAGAGAGTGACCATGACGGACCAGCACGATGCCCGATCCACGGACGATTCCGCGAGCCCGCACCTCGGTGACCCCCTGTTGGTCGAAGACGTGATGCTCCTGCTCTTCCAACCCGACTCGGGCTCGATCGCGGGGGAGAACATCCTCTTCTATGTGCTCGGCGGCGCCGCTCTGGGCGACCTGGCGCTGCAGGAGCGGATCGAGGTGCGCAAAGAGGGCGCGCTCACGAACCGCATCCACGCGCTCGAATCCCACGCTGCGCCCGACGAGGTGCTCGCGCCCGCGCTCGAGTACATCGAACAGAAGCCGCGGGATGTGCAGACGGTGCTCGCGGCGATCGGCCCGAACCTCCGGGCGCCGGTCCTCGATCGCCTCGTGGAGCGTGGCGACCTCACGAGAGAACAGGGCAGATCGCTCGGCATCTTCCCGACAACGAAGCTCGCCCTGGGAAGCGACCGACGCGCCGCGCTGATCGAACAGGTGCGCTCCGTCCTCACGGACGGCGAGACACCGGACACCCGGACCGCCGCGAGCATCGCCCTCCTCTCCGCGAGCGGAACACTGCCGCAGTTCAACGGTGAGATCCCCTGGAGCGGAGACGTCTACACCCGCGCCAAGACGATCGAGCGTGGCGACTGGGGTGCGGCCGCAGCCGCGGAGGCCGTGACCCGCACGATGAGCGCCGTCCTCTCGAACGCCCTCATCGCCGCCTTCGCCCTACCCCGGACGTGATGCTTCGGCTCACGGCTCACGGCTCACGGCGCACGGCGCTCGGCTGAGCCGTAATGACCTCAGTCGAACTCGTGCAGGTCGGAGGTCATGTCGCCGCCGGCGTCTCCGGTGTTCACTGTGCCCTTTGGCTCGAACAGGATCGCGTGCACCTCGTCCGTCGCCTTCGGGCAGTGCTCGACTCCGCGCGGCACGACGAACACGTCGTTCGGGTTCAGCACGACATCCCGATCACGCAGCTGGATCGTCAGCTGGCCGCTCACGACCATGAACAGCTCGTCGGTGTCGGGGTGGGTGTGCCAGACGAATTCACCCTGCAGCTTGACCACCTTGACGTCGTAGTCGTTGATGCTGGTGAGTCGATGCGGCTGCCAGTGCTCGTCGATGGTGGAGAGGGATTCGAGCACGTTGCGAACATCGTCTGCCATACGTCTCAGCGTAGTCGCGGCACCTATTGACGGCGTTCCCGATGGCCGCGGCGGCGACGACGTGAGGAGCTGACGACGTCCTGCAGGCGCTGCCGCTCGCGTGCGTCCGTCGCGCGCTGCGCTCGGCGATCAGCCCATGCTCGAACAGTCTCGTCCACGTCACGCGGCATGGTCACCAGTGGCGGGCCATCGGACAGGTCGTATCGGGCGCGGATGACTCGTCGGTTGAATTCCTCGACCTCGCGGCGAACCTCGTTCTCGCCCGAACATAGGTCGAGTCGCGCGTCGAGCGCCGCGTCGTCCTTGCGAAGCTGGATCGATGACGGCAGTACGACGGAGCCCTCTCTCCGCATGAGCCTCTTGAACCACCAATCCGAGTCGTGGCTGTCGGAGAGATCGATCGGGTGGCCGCTGCCGGGGAGGTCGTCGAACTCGCCGCGCTCGATCGCACGACGGATCTGAAGGTCCGCGAGCAGGGCGATGGCGACCTCGGTGTCGATCGGCATCGCATACGGGTTGAAGAAGGCAGCGGGCTGTTGGCGGTACGTCATCGCGTCCTCCCCGTCTTTTGCAGGTCAACTGTATTATGTCATCTGTATTGGAAAGGATGACGGATGCCCAAACAGGTGGACCACGGAGAGCGGCGGCAGCAGATCGCGCACGCTCTCTGGAAGGTCGTCGACGAGCAGGGGTGGGGGCGGGCGACGATGCGGGTGGTGGCGCAGGAGGCCGGAGTCTCGCTCGGGCAGCTCCAGCACTATTTCTCATCGCGCCGCGAGATGCTCACCTTCGCCCGGCAGCTCGCGGCCGAAGGGACGGCCGATCGCGTCGCTCGGGCCTCGAGTTCTCTACCGCGCGCGCCGCATACCCGGGAGGCTCTGGAGATTGCCCTGATCGAGTTACTCCCTCTCCGGGCCGACTCCCGCGCGACGAGTCGCCTGCACGCCGCCTTCGTTCTCGAGGCGCTGCACGACCCGCAGCTGCACGACCAGGCGCGAACCGGCTTGCAGGCCGGACGTGACGGGATCGAACGGATCATCCGGAGCGCGATCGAAGACGGCTCGATCGCGGGCGAGCGCGACGCGGTCGTCGAGACCGATCTGCTGCTCTCGTTGAGCGGCCTCGCGCCCCTGCTTGATCTCGGCGTGATCACTGCGGATGCTGCTCGCACGGCGATCCGCGTCCATCTGGATCGGCTCTTCTCCGTCGGGTGAATGGTTGACGCCCAACCCATCCATCGTGATACTTAGGTGCATGCCTAAGTATCACGATCGGATCGATGCCGTGCTCCGCGCTCTCGCGGACCCCACGCGTCGCGCCATCGTGGAACGGCTGGCGAAATCGCCCGCTGTCGTCTCCGATCTCGCGGCTCCGTTCGACATGGCATTGCCGTCGTTCATGCAGCACCTGAGCGTGCTCGAGGGCGCCGGGATCGTGACGTCGGAGAAGCTCGGGCGGGTGCGCACCGTGAGCCTGCGACCGGGCGCCCTGGACGTGCTGCACCTGTGGCTCGGCGAGCAGCGCACCCCCGCGGAGCACCAGGCCGACCGCCTCGGCATCCACCTCGCTCGCACGGCCCCGAAGGAGAACTGACATGACCCGTGTCCGCCTGGACCTGTTCACCTCGCTGGACGGCTACACGCCGTCGGACGCGACCCCCGAGAATCCGATGGGCGAGGACTGGGCGCGCCTCACCGCCGCGTACGCCGCCACCCGCACGTTCCGCCGGAACATCTTCGGCGACACCAGCGGCGCGGGCACGACCGGCATCGACGACCGCTATGCGGCCGCGTTCTTCGACGGCGTCGGCTCCGAGATCATGGGCGCCGGCATGTTCGGACTCCATTCCTTCCCCGACGATCCGGAATGGAAGGGCTGGTGGGGCGACACGCCCCCGTTCGGCACCGCCGTCTACGTGCTCACTCACAGTGCACCCCGCGCGCCGCTTCCGATGAACGGCGGAACCACCTTCCACTTCCGCGACGCCCCGATCGAAGAGGTGCTCGCCGAGGCGAAGGAGGCCGCCGGCGACCTCGACGTGCGGGTCGGCGGAGGGTACCGAACAGCGCGGGACTTCCTGCGCGCGGGCCTGGTCGACGACCTGCACCTCATGGTCACCCCGATCTTCCTCGGACGCGGGCATCGGCTGTGGGACGATCTGGTCGGCTTCGAGCACACCTACGAGGTGACGAGCGAGGTCGCCGAGAGCGGTGTGATCCACGTCACCCTGGCTCGATAGGAGGCGGCGATGACGATCGAACGCCGACTCGCGCACTCCGGATTCACCCTGACCCGCGACTACCCCGCGCCCGTCGAGCGCGTCTGGGCTGCGTTCGCCGACGAGGACAGCAAGCGGAGCTGGTGGGGCGACGCCGACCGCATCCGCACCCGGGAGTGGGTGTTCGACTTCCGCGTCGGCGGACGCGACATCGACGAGGGCAAGTTCCACGGCGGGCCCGTCTCGCGGTACGAGGCGACGTACACCGACATCGTCGAGCACGTCCGCATCGTCACGACATACGACATGTGGCTCGACGGGGCGCACATGTCGACGTCCGTGGCTTCCCTGGAGTTCGAGCCGATCGATGCCGGTACGCGCTTCACGCACACGGAGCATGGCGTCTTCTTCGACCAGTTCTGGGCGGACGGGCAGGGTCGTGAGGCGGGGACGCGCGGACTCCTCGACGCGCTGGGCCGCCACTTCGCATGACCGCGAGGCGGCGGGACGGGATCAGCGGATGAGGAGTGCCACCACGGCGATGATGGCGGCGATCGCCACGACCAGCGCAGCCCAGCCCGCCCAGCTCTCCCGGGGAGGGCGTCCCAGCGCTGCGGGCGTGCCCAGCCGGACGCGGATGGCGTCCGCTTCGGCTTCGAGCTCCTCCTCGCCGTAGTCCGGGGGGAGTGTGGCGAGCGTCCCGCGCAGTCTTTCCCGCGCGATCACCTCGAGGGCGGCCTGGATCTCGGCCAGCCGGCGCTCCAGCTCCGCCCGCTCCCCCCGCTCCGGGGGAGGGACGTCCTCGCGATGCTCCTGGTCGCTCACCGGGTCAGCCGTCGGTCTCAGCGCCCCGCGAGCAGCTGATCCCGCACCTGGCGACGCAGCACCTTGCCGATGAGCGACCGGGGCAGGTCGTCGACGGCGGTGATGCGGCGCGGCACCTTGTAGGGCGTGAGCCGGGTGCGGCAGAAGTCGCGCAGCGCATCCACATCGAGGGCGGCGCCCTCCCGGAGCACGACCGCGGCGGCGACATCCTCTCCACCGTGGGGTCTCGGAAGCCCGACGACGGCCGCGGCGGTGACATCCGGGTGCGCGACGAGCGCGTCCTCCACCTCGCTGGGTGACACGTTGAAGCCGCCCGTGATGATGAGCTCCTTGAGGCGGTCGACGATGCTCACGAACCCGTCGGCCGAGACCTCGGCGATGTCGCCGGTGCGGAGCCAGCCGTCGGCCAGCAGCGCATCCGCCGTCTCACCCGGGCGCCCCCAATAGCCCTGGAAGACCTGCGGGCCGCGGATGAGGAGCTCCCCGCGCTCGCCGGCCGGCTTGTCGACGTCCGTGTCCTCCGGGTCGACGACGCGGATCTCCGTGCTCGGGAAGGGCACGCCGACGGTGCCCGGGCGGCGGGTCGGCCCCATCGGGTTGCCGAGCGCCACCGGCGAGCTCTCGGTCATGCCGTAGCCCTCGACGAGGAGGCCGCCGGTCGCCTCTTCCCACCGCTGCACCGTGGCGATCGGAAGGCTCATCGCGCCGGAGATCGCGAAGCGCACCGTCGAGAGGTCGATGGTGCCACGCGCGGCCGCTCGTGCCAGCGCGTCGTAGATGGGCGGCACGGCAGGAAGGAAGGTGGGCGGGGTCGAGCGCGCCGCCGCCGTGACCAGCCCCAGATCGAACGTGGGGAACAGGACCAGCCGTGCGCCGATACTCATCGCGAACGTGAGGCACAGCGTCATGCCGTAGGCGTGGAACAACGGCAGCACGCCGTAGAACGTCTCCTGTCCGTCGACGAGGCCTGGCACCCACGCTTGTCCCTGCATCGCGTTGGCCCGGAGGTTCGAGTGGGTGAGGATCGCCCCCTTCGGGACGCCCGTCGTGCCGCTCGTGTACTGCAGCAGCGCGGTGTCGCCCAACGCGGGACCGGGCACGCGCCGGGAGAGATGCCGGTGGTCGACCAGGCTCTTCCAGGAGACGAGATGCCGTGCCTTCGGTGTGCCGGTCAGCTTCGCCCTCGCCTCACGCGCCTTGGGTAGCGGCAGGCGGAGCGCCACGCGCTTCGAGAGCGGCATCGCTGCGGTGATGTCGACGCTCACGATGTGCTCGACCTTGAGATCGGCGGGAAAACCGGCGACCATGTCGGCGGCCTTGTCCCACACGATGGCGACCCGCGCACCGTGATCCTCGAACTGGTGTCGCAACTCGCGGGGCGTGTAGAGAGGGTTGTGCTCGACCACGATCGCACCGAGGCGGAGGGTCGCGTAGAAGGCCACGACGTGCTGCGGACAGTTGGGCAGCACGAGCGCGACCCGGTCGCCCTTGCCGACCCCGAGCCGCCGCAGGCCCTCCGCTGCGCGCGCGACCTGATCTCCGAGCTCCCGGTACGACGTGACCGCCCCGAAGAAGTCGAGTGCCGGACGCCGGCCGAACGCCTTCACGCTCGCCGACAGCATCTGGGGCAGGGTCTGCGTCGGTTCGTCGATCTCTGCGGGGACGCCCGCCGCGTACGAGTCGAGCCAGGGTCGCGATTCCAGGGGATGGGCGCTCATGAGTCCATCCTGCCCGGGAACGACGTCGTCCGCGGTCCCACTTGCAGGACCGATTCACGGATGTCGGGAGATCCGACGGCGATTCGTCCTGCAACCGTGAAACCCTCCTGCATCTGTACCCGAAGGCGACGAAACGCGGGCATTTTCGCAGGCCGCCCGCCAGGTGTCCACCACTATCGGGGCTCCTCGTTCGTTGGAAGACTCGGCGCATGGTGTTCATCGGATTCCACGCCTCGCACGAGCAGATCCCGCCGAGCGCGCTCCTCGACGCCGTGATCGGTGCCGAGGGTGCCGGTTTCGACGGGGCGATGTGCTCCGACCACCTCGCGCCGTGGACTCCGGGCCAAGGCGAGTCCGGGTTCGCGCTGAGCTGGATCGCGGCAGCGCTCGCGCGCACGCGGTTTTCGATCGGCATGGTCAATGCGCCGGGGCAGCGATACCACCCGGTGATGATCGCGCAGGCCTTCGCGACCCTGGAGGAGATGTTCCCCGGACGATTCTGGGCGGCGATGGGGAGCGGCGAAGCCGTCAACGAGCACGTGACCGGAGAAGGATGGCCGCCGAAGCCCGTCCGCAACGAACGCCTGCGGGAGAGCGTCGACGTGATCCGGCGTCTGATGGACGGCGAAGAGGTCGACCACGACGGCCTCGTGCGCGTGCATCGAGCCAGGGTCTGGAGCCGGCCGGCAGAGCCACCGCCGCTGTTCGCGACCGCGGTGAGCGCCGAGACCGCCGCCTGGGCGGCGTCGTGGGCGGATGGCCTCGCGACGGTCATCCAAGATCCGGCGGCCCTGCACCGCGTCGTGCGGAGTTACCGCGACGCGGGCGGCACGGGCCCCTGCATCCTGCAGGTGCATCTCAGCCTGGCTCAGAGTGACGCCGCCGCGTTCGAGATCGCGCGCGAGGAGTGGAAGAACGGCCTGCTCTCGCCCCCGGTCACGTGGGATCTCGAGCAGCCGGAGGACTTCGAGGCCGCCGTGGCAGGGCTCGACGAGCAGGGGCTGCGGAAGTCCGTCCTGATCGACCATGACGCGTCGTCGCTGGCCGACAGCATCGCCGACCTGGCGGGGATCGGCTTCGACCGCGTGTATCTGCACCACGTCGGCACCGACCAGTCGCGGTTCCTCGAGGTCGCGGCATCCGAACTGATCCCCGACCTGAAGGAGCGACTGTGAAGATCACCGACACCAGCGACCTGTGGTGGAAGACGGCCGTGGTCTACTGCCTCGATGTCGAGACCTTCCTCGACTCCGACGGCGACGGCGTCGGCGACCTGCAGGGGCTCGCGCGGCGGATCGACTACCTCTCGCAACTGGGTGTGACCTGCCTCTGGCTGATGCCGTTCTACCCGACGCCGGATCGCGACGATGGCTACGACGTCAGCGACTTCTACGGAGTCGACCCCCGCCTCGGCACCCATGGCGACCTCGTCGAGGTGATCCGCACCGCACGCGACCGCGGGATGCGGGTGATCGTCGACCTGGTGATCAACCACACATCCGACCGGCATCCCTGGTTCCTCGCCGCCAAGCGCAGCGTCGACTCTCCCTTCCGGGACTACTACGTGTGGCGCAGCGATCCGCCGCCCAAAGGTCAGAAGAACGCCGTGTTCCCCGGGCAGGCGAACGGCATCTGGGGCAAGGACGAGAAATCCGGCCAGTGGTATCAGCACAGCTTCTACGAACACCAGCCCGACCTCAACATCGCGAACCCGCGCGTGCGCGACGAGATCGCGAAGGTCATCGGATTCTGGCTGCAGCTGGGCATCTCCGGTTTCCGGGTCGATGCGGTGCCGTTCCTGCTGGAGATCCCGGAGGGGGCCGACATCCCCGAGCCGCACGACCTGCTGCGCGACATCCGTCGCTTCCTGCAGCGTCGGTCGAGCGAAGCCATCCTGCTGGGAGAGGTGAACCTGCCGTACGAGGAGCAGCTGAAGTACTTCGGGGGCGATGAGGGTGACGAGCTCACCATGCAGTTCGACTTCGTGGGGATGCAGGCGCTGTACCTGTCGTTCGCCCGCAAGGATCCTGCCCCGCTGATCGCCGCGCTGCGTGCGCGCCCCGCACTCGGATCGGAGGTGCAGTGGGCGAACTTCCTGCGCAACCACGACGAGCTGACCCTCGACAAGCTCAGCGACAGCGAGCGGGAGGAGGTGTTCGAGGCCTTCGCCCCGGACGAACGGCAGCGCGTGTTCGGGCGAGGGATCACACGCCGTCTCCCGCCCATGTTCGAAGGCGATCCGCGCCGGATCCGCATGGCGTACAGCCTGCTCTTCACGCTGCCAGGCACTCCCGTGCTGTTCTACGGCGAGGAGATCGGCATGGGCGAGAACATCGAGATCGCCGGCCGTGAATCCGTGCGCACCCCGATGCAGTGGTCCACCGACCGCAACGGCGGATTCTCGGATGCCGCACCGCGGAGGCTCGTCTCCCGGCCACCCGCGGACGGCTACGCGCCGGAACACGTCAACGTCGCCGACCAGCTCGAGGACAGCGGGTCGCTGTTGTCCTTCATCCGTGCCCTCACCTCGCGCTACCGCATCTCGCCGGAGCTGGGGTGGGGCACGCTCGAGGTGATCGATCAGCCTGCCGAGTCTCTCCTGGTGCACTCGCTCGCCGCCGACGTCGGACGTGTCATCGCCGTGCACAACTTCGCCGAGGTGCCGGTGACGACGACCTTCTCGCTGTCAGACGAGCCCGAGGGCGCGACCCTCCTCGACCTTCTCGAGCCCTCGCATCTGCCGCTCGGCCCCGGTGGCACGGCCGAGCTCGAAGTACCGGCCTACGGGTATCGGTGGCTTCGCGTCTCGCGGCCCGGCGACGGACGAGTGATCTGACGGGCGAGACGAGGCCTACGAGCGGAATGCCTCGGCAGCCGGGCGGGGCTCGCGACCCCGGGGCTGCGACGGTCGTGGTCCGGCACTCGTGGCTTCGGGGATCTCGAGCGTGACGGGGTCGCCGGCCCGGAGGTCCACCCGGTCGTCGAAGTGCCCGACGGTCACCGATGGCCCATCCTTCAGCAGGTACGTCGCCGTGTTCGCGGTGACGTCCACGCGGAGGGTCTGTCCGTGGATGCGCACGCCGAAGCTCAGTCGGCTCACGCGCTTCGGCAGCCGCGGGGCGAATCGCAAGCCGTCGTCGGAGTCCCGCATGCCCGCGAAGCCGGCGGTGATCGCCGTCCACACTCCCGCCAGCGCCGCGATGTGCGGGCCTTCGCTCGCGTTCTCGTGGAGGTCGTCGAGGTCGAGGGTGGCGGCTTCCGCGAGGTAGTCGTATGCGAGGTCGAGTTGCCCGACTTCGGCGGCGATGATCGCCTGGACGGCGGCGGAGAGCGAGGAGTCGCGCACGGTGATCGCCTCGTAGTAGGCGAAGGCCCGCTCCTTCTCGCGCGTCGTGAAAGCCTCATGCGCGAAGAACAGCGCGAGGACGAGATCGGCCTGCTTCACGACCTGCTTCCGGTACAGGTCGAAGTAGGGGAAGTGCTCTTGCAGCGGGTACTGCTCGGGGGTCGTGTTCTCGAGATCCCACAGGTCCTGGTCCGTGAAGCCGGCGGACTGCGGGTGCACTCCGCGGATCTCGTCGAAGGGTATCGACATCGCCGCGGCCGCGCTCAGCCACTCGTCGAGCTCCGCTTCGTCGACGCCGAGTGTGCGGGCGACCTCCGGATGCCGCCGGGCGGAGGCCGCGGCGCCCCGGAGGTTCAGACGGGCCATGAGGTTCGTGTACACGTTGTCGTCGGCGACCGCGGAGTACTCGTCGGGTCCGGTCACGCCGTCGATGTGGAAGGCGCCGGCCGCGTCCCGACGGCCGAGCGACATCCACAGTCGAGCGGTCTCGACGAGCATCTCGAGGCCCGCCTCGCGTTCGAAGGCGTGGTCGCCCGTCGCGCGCACGTAGTGGAGCACGGCGCCGGCGATGTCGGCGTTGATGTGGAATGCGGCGGTGCTCGCCGGCCAGTACCCCGAACTCTCCCTGCCGTCGATCGTGCGCCAGGGGAACGTCGCGCCGCAGAGGTGCAGCTGCTCCGCCCGATCGCGCGCATGGGGGAGTGTCGAATGCCGCCACCGGAGCACCTGTTCGGCCGCATGCGGCGCGGTGGAGGTGAGAACGGGCAGCACGAAGGCCTCGAAGTCCCAGAAGGTGTGCCCCTCGTATCCGGAACCGGTCAGGCCCTTGCAGGGAACCGACCGGAGTTCGGCTCGGACGGATGCCTGGAAGACCTGGAAGAGCGCGTACCGCACCGCCTGCTGCAGTCGCGGCTCGCCCTCGACCTCCACATCGGCGCATGCCCAGTACTCGTCCAGGCGCGCGCGCTGCTCGTCCACGAGTCGGTCCCAGCCGGCGCGCCCGGCATCGGCCACGGCCGCCTCGGTGCGATCCCGCAGTGCGGAGGCAGAAGTCGTCGACGACCAGTCGTGGCCGACGAGCTTGATCAGCTCGACATGCTCGCCGGGCGCCAGGACGACGCGGACGGTGGTGCGCGAGAGGTCCGGAGACGCTTCGGTGACCAGGGTCGGCGGGAAGGGACCGGACGCAGTCGCGGAATGGTCCATGCTGACTGCGACCGACAGACCGCTCTCCCTCGTCCGGTGGATGAGGGTCGCGGCAGTGCCGATCACGGCGGCATCGACGCCGACCAGCGGCGCCGTGAGCAGTTCCTGCACGCGCGGGTCGGAGTGGGTGATCGGGAGCGGCTCATTCGGCAGCGCTTCGGACTGGATCGTGATCGCGATCTCGTGGGAGACGGCGTGCACGCGGTAGCGCACGGCGGCGATCGAGCGGCGCGAGAACGAGACGATGCGGGTGGACTCGACCCGGATGTGCCGGTCGGTCGGCGAGATCCAATCGGCTTCGCGGTGCAGGGTGCCGTCCCGGAGGTCCAGGTTCCGCCGGTGGTGGAGGAGCTCACCCCGCTGCACGTCGAACGGCTCATCATCGACCACGAGACGGATGATCTGCCCGTTCGGCACGTTGATCACGGTCTGGCCGGACTGGGGATAGCCGTATCCCTCTTCCGCGTAGGGCATCGGGTGCTCCTCGAACACGCCGTTCAGATAGCTGCCGGCGACCCCGCGTGGATCGCCCTCGTCGAGGTTGCCCCGCCAGCCGACGTGTCCGTTCGACAACCCGAAGACCGACTCGTCATGCGCGAGACGCGCGGGATCCAGCCCCTCCCGTGCGATGCTCCACGGCGCGACCTCGAAGCGCGGACCGGCAGAACTGCGGGATCCGATGTCGTTCATATGAGCCCTTCGACGACGACCATTCGTTACCGACGATATCGGCGGCGGCCGCTTGCCCGGCCCTTCGTGGCCGGTTCCGGAGATCTGATCCCGGGCGTCGCGAGCACGTGCGTGTCAAGCCCGCTTCGTTCCGCGGCCGTCTCGGGCAGAGTCGTCGTCAGCCGCCGCAAGAGCTGCGCGGCGGGAGGGACACCATGTCGGATGATCGAGCGCGCGACCCCGCAGACGTCCCGGTCGACCGTCCCCTGGACTCGTGGCTGGAGGCTCTCGGCCGCCCCACCGGCTCCCCGGGCGGCGGCGCGGCATCCGGAGTGATGCTCGGTATCGCGGCGTCGCTGATGGGTATGGTCGCGGGCTACGCCTCAGACAGCGCTGACGCCGAGGAATGCGCGGACAGGCTGGCCCGTCGGCGGAGCGAGGCGCTGCAGGCCGTCGAGGAGGACGGCATCGTGTCGGCGCGCTTCGGAGCCGCGTTGGCCCTGCCCGCAGACGACCCCGATCGTGATCACCGTGTCGGAGTGGCCGCGATCGAAGCTGCCGAATCGGTCGCGAAGCTCGGCACGATCGGGCTGACGCTCCTCACCGAGGCGCGGCTGCTCGCCGTGATCGGCAACCCTTCCCTCGCCGTGGACCTCGCGGTCGCCGTCGAGGCGCTCGGAGCCGGACTGTCGGGCGCGTCTCTGAATCTTCGCTCGAACCTGAAGCTCGCTCGCGATCATCACGCTCCCGCATCGCGGATGGCCGACCTCGATCCGAACATCGTTCGTCTCTCCGACGCCGGGCGGATCATCGCGCAGCTGGCCGAGGAGCTCTCGTCGCGCCTGGATTGAGAGGCGCGCGGAAGCCCCTCACCCGACGAAAAGCAGGATGATCGAGAGCGCGACCGCCGCCGCACCCACGCTGGCGAGGGTGATCCCGAGCACCTGAACGGCATGGAGAAGGGGGCGGCGGGGCTCGAAGCGCATCAGGTTCGGACGGTGCTCGCTGACGAACGCGTCGACCTCTTCCCGTCCCTGCCAGTGACCGGATTCGTCCGCCCGGAGCGGGCGCTCCCAGAAGTCTCCGGCGGTGAACCAACGGGCCCGTGATCGACCGTCCTCCTCGAGGATGAACACCTCTTGTGGCAGCCAGCGCCCATCGTGCACCTTCACCAGCAGGACGATGAGCAGGAGGGGGAGACCGATTCCGAGGCCGATCCACGAGAGGATCTCGGCGATGGTCCCCACCGCATCGGCAGCATTCATGGCCGGCTCCGTTCTCCTGAGAAAACAGTACCGGGGGCTTGCGGCCTCCGATCTCTCCAGTACCCGTGCTGGAGAGGTGCACTCTGCGCCGCTCGGCGACGACCCGGCAGTATAATATGTCTCAAAAGACATTTTCTTGGAGGGTGGCGATATGACCAACGCATCAGTACTCGTGCGTGCCGCCAGAAAGAGCCGCGGCCTCACCCAGCGTGATCTCGCGCAACGAGCCAACGTCGACCAGGGCAGAGTCTCCCGGGTGGAAGGCGGTCGCGAGGCCGAGTTCAGCACCATCGAACGGTTTCTCGGCGGCGCCGGCCACCGGCTGTATTCCGCGCCCACCCGGCGGGATGACGCGGCGACCATCGCCGCGACGATCCGCGGTTATCTTCGGGCCGGCGACAAGTACAGCGCTCTCCGTGAACTCATCCAGCTGAACGACAACCTGGTCGCCGAGCATGGACTCGTTCGTGGCATTCTCGGCCTCGCTGAGCCGGAGCCGACCGGCGACCGTGCCTGGGATGCTGCCCTCGCAGCCCTCGTGGATCTCCGTCTCAGGGAAGAAGGGATTCCCGCGCCCGCATGGGTTGACGCCCCGAAACGACGCCTCGCGGTGCCGCGTACCCTCGATGTCGATCCTGCAGACCCGACCCCGTCACCCGTGGATGTACCAGTTGAGTTCTTCCAACGCGGCGTCCTCGTCTGGCGTGACACGCTCGCGAGCGTCTGATGGGCGACGCGCTGAATCGCGACGACATCCTCTCCGGGCTTCGGGAGCTCGTAGGGGAGCTTCACGCAGCGGGTGAATCTGCCGGCATCCGTCTCGTCGGCGGTGCCGCGCTCGCCATCAGATACTTCAACAGGCGCACCACCGGCGACCTCGACTCTCTTCACATCCAGCCAGGAAGCGATGACGCCGTTCTCGCAGCGGCCTCACGCGTCGGCGATCGACGGGGCTGGAGCGATGGCTGGTTCAATTTCGCCGTGGAACATGCGGATTCCGTGCCAACGTTCGGTCGGCCAGTGGAGTGGGAGACGATCTACGACCGAGCAGGTGTCGTCATCCAAGTCGCTTCGAAGGAGGCGCTCCTCGCGATGAAACTCCGGGCCAACCGGCCGGGACGCGATGTGGACGACATCCGTCAGCTTCTCTCCCTCTGCGGGATCGCGGAGGTGGAGGAGGCAGAGGAGCTTTACGGAGACTTCTACCCCGGTGACGGGCTCACCGATCGCGCCATGGCCATGGTCCAGCGGATTCTTGACGGCGGACTGCCGATGCGAGTGCCGTCCGCCGGCGCGATCGTCATCTGACGTCAGGGTGCTGCCGCGTCGCCTCCCGATCGGGTCTCTTCCCACGAGTTGCGGAGGCGGGGATGGTTCCGGCTCGTGTCAAGGCCCGGGCCTCGAGCGCGCCGAGACCGTATCGTGGGCCTTCGCCGCCCGATACCCGACGGGCGTCAGGAGGATTCGACGATGACCGATGACTCGCTTCCTACCGAAGCGCTGCTCGATGGGCGCTATCAGCTGCACGAGTGCGTCGGGCAGGGCGGGATGGCGCGCGTGTATCGCGCGGACGACGTCCTCCTCGGTCGCACGGTGGCGATCAAGATGCTGCGCGATGAGATGGACGATGCGCAGCCCTCCAGCCGTGCGCGCAGCGAGATGACGGTCCTCGCTTCCCTCAACCACCCCGGCCTGGTCACGCTGTACGACGCTCTGCTCGTTCCGGGGCGCGCCGAATACCTGGTGATGGAGTTCGTCGACGGGCCGACGCTGTCCGCCCGCATCGCCCAGGGGCCGATGGCGCCGCCGGAGGTCGCCCGGCTCGCTGCCGACCTGGCCGAGGCGCTGCACGTCGTGCACAGCGCGGGCATCGTGCATCGCGACATCAAGCCGTCGAACGTGTTGATGTCGCGGACTCCGCTCCCCGGCAGTCGGTCCGGGGCGAAGCTCGCGGACTTCGGCATCTCCGTCCTCGTCGATGCGGCACGGCTCACCACCCCCGGACTCGTCATCGGAACCGCGGCGTATCTCGCCCCGGAGCAGCTGCGAGGTGAGCCTCCCGCTCCGCCCGCTGACATCTATTCGCTGGGCCTGGTGCTGCTGGAGGCACTCACCGGCACGCGAGCCTTCCCGGAGGCCGAGGGCATCGGCGCCGCGATGGCCAGACTCATCGAGACCCCGGAGGTGCCGGCAACGCTGGGGGCCGAATGGTCCACCCTCCTGACCCGTATGCTGGCGGCGGACCCCGTCGATCGCCCTCATGCCGCGGAGGTGTTCGCCGCCTCGTCACGACTCGCGACGTCGCCGACCGCGCCTCCTCGACCTGCCGTCCCGCCTCGTCCCCCCGTCCCGGCAGCGGTGGCCGCGGGAGTGGCGTCCGCGGGAACAGCAGGGGCGGGCATGGCGGGGGCGGGCGCGGCGATGGCCGCGACGGGCACGGCGTCATCGCCGGCGACCACCCCGACTCTCCTCCTTCCCGCCGGAGCCGTGCGCCCGCGCGGTCAGGCGGAACGCAGAGCCCGGGGGCGTCGCCGGGGGATCATCGGCGGCGCGGTGGCCGCGGCGGTGGTCGGGGCATCCGTGCTGACCGGAGTGTGGCTTTCGGGACTCAACGCCGTCGACCCGGACGTGACCGACACCGTGGATACCGAGCAGACTCCCGCGCCGACGCCGGAACCGTCGACGACACCCGCGAACGCTCCCGAGCAACCCGCCGTGCCCGTCGTGCCGGTCGAGGACACCGAGCCCGATGTCGACGAACCGAACGACGAGCAGTCGGAGGATGAGCAGAAGGCGGCCGAGAAAGCGGCCGAAGAGGCGGCGAAGGCGCAGCAGAAGGCCGAGGAAGAGGCCAGGAAGCAGGCGGAGAAGGCGCAGAAGGAGGCGGAGAAGCGGGGAGACGGATAGATCCTCTGGCCGCAAGACTGTTCCGCGACACGATGGGCCCCGCCTCAGGAGGCGGGGCCCATCGTTGACGAGACGTCAGGGGAGATCGGCGACGTCGATGCCGTCGTCGTCGTCGTCGTCCTCGTCCTCGTCGTCTTCACTGTCATCGGTGGACGGCATGTCCGGGTCGATGCCCACGGCATCGACGAGCGGAGCGTCATCGGGGTTCGTCTGCGGGTCTGACATGGGAGGCTCCGTTCGGCTGAGGGGCAGGGCGATCAGTCTCGCCCCGTCGGCCGGTGCACGCGTGCCCATTGACAGACCCGTGCACCGGGCCGGACAATCCCGGGCGCCGGCGGCTCGTCCGCCGGCGACCTCAGGCGGTTGCCAGCGGAGGCAGGTGCGGGATCGGGACCGGGCGTGTGGAACGGCTCGGCGAGTGGAACCGCTGCACGTCCTCCAGCACGTCCGCCGCAGACATGTAGTACGTCGCGAGCGGCAGGTCGCGTAGCCAGACGGCCTCGACCTCGACCGTGTCGACCTGATAGATGCAGGCGACGGTGCGGCGCGAGTCATCTGCGGCGTAGCGGTGGTCGAGGATCAGCCATTCGGTATCGGTGATCTTCCGCAGCTCGAATCGGGGATCGGGCATCGTGAACATCTCAACACTCCAATCAGTCGGCCGGCTTCGGCTGGCGAGGAGCGCACCGCATCGGATTCCTGCATCGTGCGGTCGAACGGGCGCCTCTTCAGCCCGCCGGAATTCACGGAAATTATACGTCGCAGCCAATATGTTGCTCAAGTTCCGGTGCCTCTGCTGCCGGTGGTTCGCCGACTGCACGGCCTGCCCGCGAGTGCACGGCCTGTCGACGCGGATACCCCGTGCATTCGGCGCGAAGCCGTGCACTCGGGGGAGGTGAGAGGGGGAGGTGAGAGGGGGGAGGTGAGAAGGGGGTGAGAG
>NZ_SSDF01000067.1 GCF_004794515.1 Microbacterium sp. A20
CCGGATGCTCCCACGACCCAGCCATCACAGCCAGGCCCGCAGGGCAACTTCTCTATCTTACCCACCCTGTCTCGCTTGTCAAATCGGCGCGCCGTGCGGATCAGAGATCCGCAGCGCAGCTGATGACAGCCGCAGAAGAGGTGGATTCCCTATCCTAGACGCAAGCGTCTGATCTCTCAAGTGAGAGTGGATCGGGAGTGGTTCTCCGCTTGAGGGGGGTGAAGCTCTTGGCTCCTCCGCTTCCCTGTGGGGCGAACAAGTAATAAGTTACGTGGGTTCCGGGGTTCTGGCAAATCGGGGCATACAGCCCGGGCGTGTCGACTCAGCACCTCAGACGCTTTACGCCGGATCAGCCGCGGTTTCCGGCGCAGCATCCGCTCGAGAGTACGATCTGGGCATGCGCCCGCCCACCGATGACCCGGCCATCAGTCCGGGGGCTGCGCTGCTCGATCGGGTCAGGCTCCTGCTCGATCTCCCTCCCGCCGAGGGAGCGCCCGACGCTCACGCGGCGGTCCCGCTCCCCTCTCGACTGGCGACCGACGAACTCGCCTGGGCGAGTGTCGCTTCGGCCATGCTCTCCGCCGGCCGCTCCCCCGCGGCCATCGACCCCCACCGCGCGGCCACCGCATATCGGAGCGACCGCGTGCTCGCGATCGACGGTGTCGCTCCCCCGGTGTGGTCGCCCCACTCGGGGTTCTGGCGGACTGCGGACGGATGGATCAGGACCCACGGGAACTACCCGCATCACGCAACCGCTCTCTGTGCCGCTCTCGGAGTGCACGATGACGCCGACGCGGATGCGGTTCGGGCTGCGCTCCACGAACGGGCGACGGCGGAGGCCGTCGCAGCGGTCACGCGCGCCGGAGGGCTCGCCGTAGCCGTGACCGCCGAGGATCCGGCGATTGATCGAGCGCTTCGTGATGCGCCGCTTCTCGACGTCCGACACATCACCGGCCCCACACCTCGATACCGGCGGCCCGAACGCGCAATGCCGACGCACGACGATCGTCTCCCGCTCGCCGGTATGCGCGTGCTCGACCTCACCCGCGTGATCGCCGGTCCCGTGTGCACCCGCACGCTCGCTCTCCTCGGCGCGGACGTTCTGCGCATCGATCCGCCGCACCTCCCGGAGCCCGAGTGGCAGCACCTCGACACCGGTCACGGCAAGCGATCGGCTCGGCTGGATGCGCGCACGCCGCAGATGCACGAGTTGCTCGCAGCTGCCGACGCCGTCGTGCTCGGCTACCGCCCCGCGGCGCTGGACCGGCTGGGGCTCAACCCCTCCGTACTCGCCGAACGCTATCCGGGCCTGGTCGTCGCACAACTCAGCGCCTGGGGTACCGAGCATCCCGATCGCGCCGGCTTCGACAGCCTCGTGCAGGCAGCATCCGGTATCGCGCTCGTCGAGTCACCGGACGGCGACCGCCCCGGGACGCTTCCCGCCCAGGCGCTCGACCACAGTGCCGGATACCTGCTCGCCGCTGCGGTGACCACGCAGCTTCTGCGCCGCGCACGCGAAGGCGGTTCCTGGTACACCGGCACCTCGCTCCGCCGCATCGCCGCCGAGCTGCTCGGGATGCCGCGCCGCCGGGAGCCGGAAGACGACGTCGAGTTCGATGTCGGCCCGCACCTCGCGCGCTTCGAGGTCGACGGCAGATCCCTCGTCACCGCGCGACCGGCGATGACCGGACTCGAGTTCGGCGCCCCGCACCCCTGGGGGTCGGATCAGCCGATCTGGTGACGACGCCCGCGAACCGCCAGCACGATGCAGAGCACGAACGTGATCGCACCCCACACGGCACACGCCGGAGGCAGGACCCGATAGGCCAGATGCTGCACGGTGAACTCGCCGTCGATGGGGCCGAACGCGATGATCCCCCAGACGAGCGCGGCGACCAGGATCACCGGAAGCGAGACCCACCACGCGATGCGCAGCCCCTGCGGCAGCGACTGCGTGACATCCGCTCGCGCGTCCCGCCGACGCAGCCACAGCAGCGCCCAGACGCCGATGATCAGCAGGCCGATCACACTCGACCCGTGCTGGAGCCACTTGAATCCGGGCAGCGGACCCCACATCGCATCGAGACCGGGGAGCAGCTGCACGCCGGCGCGATCCTCGTGCGTGAAGAGATCCCAGACGATGTGCGAGGCCACGCCGATCAGGAAAGACACCGCGAGGAACACCGGGTACCCGCGCTTCTCGCCCACACCGACGGCTCGTCCTGCGGCTTCCGCACCGCCCTCACTCCAGTCCTCCGGCAACCGGCGCGCCAGCCACAGCGGCGCGAGTTCCGGCACCGCCGGTCGCAGGATCACGCGCCAGAGGAGGAAGAGGACGAAGGCGAGCAGTGCCGTCCACAGGATGTTGCCGAAGGTGTGGGTGAACGAGTAATTCAGCCCGACACCGCGCACGAACAGCGGCAGATCCGGGGTCATGGCGCCGATCGCGATCGCCGCGGGCACCAACGGCGTACGGATGAACGGCAGCGCGACGAGCGCGTGACTGGGAGTGAAGGGCATGCGGCTCTGCTATCCGAAGAGCGAAGGCTCAGCCGAGGAAGACGCCGGCGAGAGTCTTCTTGCCGCGGCGGAGCACGGACACTCCTCCGGGAAGAGTTCCCTGGACCGTGGCGGCATCGTCGTCGACACGACTGCCGTCGAGCGTGACGCCGCCCTGCGTGATCGCACGCCGCGCCTCGGAGAGACTGGCGACCAGGCCGGTCGCGACCAGAGCCTCGACCACCGCAGTGCCGGACGCGACGGTCGCATTCGGAAGCTCTTCCAGCGCGGTGCGAAGCGTCGCCGCGTCGAGCGCGGTCAGATCACCCTGCCCGAACAGCGCCTCGGATGCCGCGATCACCGCGGCTGTCGCATCGGCCCCGTGGACGGTCGCCACCACCTCGAGCGCGAGACGCTTCTGCGCCGCGCGACGGAACGGCTCCGTCGCCACGAGTTCGGCGTATTCCTCGATCTCCGCTCGGCTCAGGAACGTGAAGACCTTGAGGCGCTCGATCACGTCGGCGTCCGCCGTGCTCAGCCAGAACTGGTACATCCGGTAGGGGCTGCACATCTCGGCGTCGAGCCAGACGGCATTGCCCTCGCTCTTGCCGAACTTCGTGCCGTCGCTGTTGGTGATCAGCGGAGTGCCGATCGCATGCACCGACGCTCCCTCGGCGCGGCGGATCAGGTCCGTCCCGCTGGTGAGGTTGCCCCACTGGTCGGACCCGCCCGTCTGCAGCACGCAGTCGTACTGGCGGTACAGCTCGAGGAAGTCCATCCCCTGCAGGATCTGGTAGCTGAACTCGGTGTAGCTGATGCCCTCGTCGGAGTTCAGACGCGCGGCGACCGCATCCTTCTTGAGCATCGTGCCGACACGGTAGTGCTTGCCGATCTCGCGGAGGAAGTCGATCGCGCTCAGCGGCGCCGTCCAGTCGAGGTTGTTCACGATACGGGCCGCGTTGTCGCCCTCGAAGCTCAGGTAGCGCTCGACCTGCGTGCGCAGACGTCCCACCCACTCCTCGACGGTCTCCCGCGTGTTGAGGGTGCGCTCCGCTGTCGGACGCGGGTCGCCGATCAGACCGGTGGAACCACCGACCAGGCCGAGAGGCTTGTGCCCGGCGAGCTGGATGCGACGCAGCGTCAGGAGCTGCACGAGGTTGCCCAGGTGCAGGCTCGGCGCGGTCGGATCGAACCCGCAGTAATACGTGATGGGGTCTCCCGCGAGCAGGGCACGCAGCGCCTCCTGGTCGGTGGACACCTGGACCAGGCCACGCCACACGAGTTCGTCCCACACGTTCTCGAACGTGGGGTCGATCGCCTGGGGTGCGGTCGTCAGAGCGGGAGTTGACACGCGTTCCAGGCTATCAGCGCAGAGCAGCACCGAATCGCCTCAGACCGGCTCGTCGAGGCGCTCGATCTCCTCAGCGGACAAGGAGATCGACGCGGCATCCAGCGCCACATCCAGCTGATCGAGCTTGCTGCCGCCGAGGATGGGACGGATGCCGCGCGCGAGCTGCCACGCCAGCACGACCTGCCCTCGGCCGAGACCCCGCGCCGCCGCGATCTCGTCCAGCACCGCGAGCCGACGTGCAGTCCCGGGGTGGTCGTACACCTCGGGCACGGCCTTCGCCGGATTGTCGTAAGCGCCGGACAGCAGCGGGGTGTACGCCCAGATCTCGATCCCGTTCGCCCGGGCGAAGTCGCGTTGCTCATCGCTCAGCACACCGAAGGGGTGAGCGACGCCGGGCGGAAGCGTCCCCGGACGCGTGCGCAGGTACGTGCTGTTCAACTGGAACGCGTCGATGGGCACGCTTCCGATGGACCTCGCGTGCGCACGGGCGCGCTCGATGCGCCAGGCCGGGTGGTTGGAGGCGCCGACCCGGCTCACCGTGGCGTCGGCGGTGAGCTCCGCGAGAGCGTCCACCGTGTCCTCGATCGTGACCGCCCGATCCTCCTGGTGCAGCCAGAGCAGGTCGATCCTGTCGACGCCCAGGCGTTCGAGACTCCCCTCGACCGCAGCGCGGATCGCGCGCGGAGAGAGTCCGGTCCGGCGCTCGGGCCAGGATCCGGGCCAGAGGGGTTCGGCGCCGACCTTGGTGGAGATACGGACCTGCGCGCGTGCACCCGGTCGCGCTGCCAGCCAGCGACCGAGCACCGCCTCGGAGGCCCCTCCGTGCCCCGTCTCACTGGCCCAGAAGCTGTAGCAGTCGGCGGTGTCGATCCAGATGCCGCCGCGTTCGACGAAGCGGTCGAGCAGGGCGAAAGAGGTCTCCTCATCGACGAGCGTTCCGAAGGACATCGCTCCGAGAACGAGCGGGGATACAGGGGTGTTCAGGTTGGTCATGACTTCACTGTGCAACCTGGAGCGCGCTCCAGGTCAAGCCCTATGCTCTGCTCATGACGACGTACACTCCGGCGGAGACCGCGGCCCGGTCCGGCTTCAGCATCGACACCCTCCGGTACTACGAGCGCGAGGGCATCCTGCCCGCGGTGTCGCGCACGGCCGGCGGACATCGCGCGTACACCGATGCCGAACTCGGACTCCTGGAGTTCCTCAAGTGCCTCCGCGAGACCGGCATGCCGGTGGAACGCCTGCGCCGCTACGGTCGACTCTGCCAGCGCGAGGACACGATCCCGGAGCGGATCGCGCTTCTCGAGGAGCACGCGATGACCGTCGAGAAACAGCTCGCCGAGGTTCTCGCGCAGCAACGGCGTCTGGCAGAGAAGCTGGACTGGTACCGATCGTTGGACTGACCCGCCGTCAGCTGTGCGCCGCCCACCAGACGAGGAATGCTGCGCCGAGGGCGATGACCCAGCTGACGAGGCTCCCCACGAGGAAGTACTCGGCCCTGGCGCCGGTCTCGCCGTCGCGCGAGATCTCCGGGAAGCGGACGATGCCCTTCGCCGCCAGCATCGCCGCGAGGATCGGGTACGCCGCGGCGAGGGTGAGGATCAGGACGAGGATGCGCTCGAGCGGGCCGATCAGTCGCCCGCCCTGGAAACCGGTTCGGGGGTCGGGGGCGGTCGCCACCGCAGACGGCTGATCGTCGGTCGGTCCGGCGACCGTCGGATGCGGTTCCGTGGCGCGGGATGCGGCTTCGGGGACGGATGCGTCGTCAGAGCCGGAATCGGGCTCCGCGATCTGCTCCGCCGGACGCCAGGTGTGCTCGCCGTCGAGAGCCGCACGCACCACGAGGTTCGCGGACTCCAAGAGGAACGCCGTCACTCCGAGCACCAGGATCGCCAGATCGAACGTGACCTCACCGAACGGCGAACGCAGCTGCCACACCGCGCCGATGAGGCCGGCATGCGCCCGCCCACCCGTCCAGATCACAGCTCCCACGACGACGACGGCGAGGACGACGGCCGGCCAGAATCCCGCGCGCGACGGTCGATCGTCGGGCATGCACCAGATCCAGAGCGCGCCGGCCACGAGCGCGGCGATCATCGGCAGCAGAGCGTCGCTGACGCTGCCGAGCAGCAGCAGCACGACAGCAGCGGCCAGATATCCGATCCAGCGACGGGGAACGAACTGCCGCACGAGGTCTGCGGCTCCGATGGCGAGCAGGACGAACCCGGCGAGGATCATGCCGACTCCTCCCTGAGCGCAGCGAGTCCTTCGATGAGCGCGGCGGATCCGGCGCGTCGCAGCGACTTCGAGATGCTCGGCTGGGAGATGCCCTCCTGCTCCGCGAGCTCCTGCTGCGATCGGCCGACCAGGCGCCCGTAGGTGAGTCGGCGCTCGCGCGCACTCATCGCTCCCACCAGCTCGTCACGTGCGAGCAGATAGGCGTTGGAGACCGCGATCGTCGAAGCCATGACCTCATCCTGCCCCGGCGCTCCGACAATCCAGGTGCGCGTCCGCGGTACGGCGCGCTGCTCACGGGAGTGCACGGTCTCGATCGCCGCTCGCGCGGCGTACCAGCCGGGCCCGTCGGCCAGTTCGCCGTGCACGGAGGCGACGGCGCGCACCTCCCCCACGCCGATGCCGAATCGGAAGGCGATCCCATCGGGCAGCCGCAGCTGGATCAGGAAGAGCGAGGTCAGCGCATCGCGGAGCTCCCGGTAGACGCCCTGCTGCTCGTCTCCCACCGTGGGGGTCAACGGCTGAACGGCCAGGGGAAGGTCGGTCTCGGCCTGCGCGATGGTCTCGTCCAGCACGCGCTGCGCCGCTCCACGATCCCCGAGCTCCCGGGATCCCACGATGTCTGCGATCACGGCTATGACCATGCGATAACCTTATCACGAATATTCGTTGATATATGCGTTATTAGGTTATGGATTGGAAATATGCCTCATAGAAGCATGATTGCATGGTCCGAAGGAACCTGGACCCATGCCCCTGCCGCCGTGGAGGACGCCGAGCACCTCGACGTCACCGCCGTCGAAGGCAGCGACGCCTGGCGGCACACCGCATATGGATTCGTGCACGACACCGAGCACGCTCTGCTTGCCCCGCTCGCTGTGGGCGAGGCGATGGAGGTGTCGTTCCGTGCACCGTGGGACGGCCAGTTCGACCAGGCGGGGGTCTTCGTGCGTATCGACGACGAGCACTGGGTGAAGACCGGCCTCGAGTACGCCGACGATCATCTCGGGCTCGGTGCCGTCGTCACCGCCGGAGGATCCGACTGGTCGGTCGGATTCGTCGACGAGTGGCACGACCGCGAGATCACGGTGCGCGTGAGCCGGTGGGCGGATGCCGTGATCGTCCGGGCGCGCGCCGACGATGAACCGTGGCGGCTGGTGCGCGTCGCTCCGTTCGACGGCCAGGCTGCGGCATCCGCCGGGCCGTTCCTCGCCGCGCCGACCCGCGCCGGACTCACCGTGCGGTTCACCCGATGGGAACGGTCGGCTGCCGACGCCGAGCTGCACTGAACTCGGAAGGCCGCCGTCCGCGACTGACCGGCGCGACGATCCGCCGAGGCACCGACGTTCTGCGGACAAATCACCGGCTTGACCTCGGCGGATCGTCAGGTCCTCGGAGGATCGTCACCACACCCCACTCCGTCATGTCTGCACAGCCGGACTACGAAACAGATTGCCCACACTTACCGGAAGGCGAGTGAGCTTCGGAATGTCGCGTCCCCCATCGTGGACGGATGCTCTCAGTGACAGACACCATCAGACACCTCGGCGGCATCGCACAGGGAAAGAGGCTGCAGGCTCTCGGATTCTCTCGGCAGACGCTTGCGTCGTCGGTCGGACGCGGCGAGATCGAGCGAGTGCGCGACGGTGTCTTCGCGATCGGTCCGCTGAGCGCACAGGTCCGCTCGGCCATCGAGCACGGCGGTGCTCTGACCTGCGTGAGTGTGCTGCGGACGTACGGGATCTGGGTGCTTCCCACCGAAGACGCCCCGCACGTCTGGCTCGGGCCAGACCGGCATGCACTACGGCATCCGCACTGCACGTGCGTCTCGCACTACTACCGAGGGACGCCACCGCTGGGCTCGGCACCCGTCGAGACGGCGTTGCTGCATCTGCGACGCTGCGCCGGTGACGAGGCCTTCTTCGCGGCCTATGAGTCGGCGTGGCGGCTGGGAGCCCTCACCTCTGCCGGCCGGTCACGAATCAGAGCAGCGCTCCCTCGCACCGCGCGATGGCTGATCGATCTGGCGCGATCCGACGCGGACAGCGGCCTGGAATCCCTGCTTCGCCTGCGACTTCATCTGCTCGGTCTTCGTCTGGACTGCCAGATCACGATCGACGGTGTCGGGAGAGTCGACTTCGTCGTCGCGGGGAGGCTGATCCTCGAAGCTGACGGCGAAGAGAATCACGGCTCGTCCTCACACCGTCACCGTGACCGAGCGCGGGACGCCATGGCTTCCCGACTCGGATACGAGACGCTCCGCTTCGACTACGCGCAGATCGTCCATGATTGGCCGAGCGTGAAGGCCGCCATCGGCGGTGCGCTTCGGCGTCTGCCCCGGCCCAGGTAGTCGTCGACGAGGAAGGAACCGCCTCCGGTGGACGACGATCCGCGGAGGAAGAGACGATCTACCGAGGAATTCGATGAATTACTCGGTGGATCGTCCGTCCCTCGGTGGATCGTCGCGACCGACTACAAGCCGAGGGCGTGGGCGGCGGCCTGAGCGCGGGCGACGAGTTCCGCTCGCTGCTCGGCGACCCGCACCGGGGCGGTCCCGCCGACACCGGTCCGCGATGCGACCGACCCCTCGATCGTGAGGACCTCGCGCACGTCCGGCACCAGATGCGGCGACACCGACAGCAACAGCTCGTCGGACGCGTCTTCCAGCCCGATCCCCTGCTCCTCGCACGCGCGCACGAGGGCGCCCGAGATCTCATGGGCATCACGGAACGGCACCCGCCGCTTCACGAGCCACTCCGCGACATCGGTCGCGAGGGAGAAGCCCTGCGGTGCCAGCGCCGCCATCCGCTCGGTGTCGAAACGCAGCGTCGCGACCATGCCGGCGAAGGCGGGGAGCACGACCTCGAGGGTCTGAACCGAGTCGAAGACGGGCTCCTTGTCCTCCTGCAGATCGCGGTTGTACGCGAGCGGGAGTCCCTTGAGCGTGGCCAGGAGCCCGGAGAGGTTGCCGATGAGACGGCCGGACTTGCCACGGGCGAGTTCGGCGATGTCGGGGTTCTTCTTCTGCGGCATGATGCTCGAACCCGTCGAGTACCCGTCGTCGAGCGTGACGAACCCGAACTCGCGGGTGTTCCAGAGGATGATCTCCTCGGACAGGCGCGAGACGTCGACACCGGTCATGGCCGTGATGAAGGCGAACTCCGCCACGACATCGCGCGCGGCTGTTCCGTCGAGCGAGTTCTCGGCCGGGCGGTCCAGGCCCAGCTCCGTCGCGACGAGCGCGGGGTCGAGACCGAGCGTCGAGCCGGCCAGCGCTCCCCCGCCGTAGGGCGAGACACCGGCACGACGACGCCAGTCCACGAGGCGCTCGAGCTCGCGCACCAGCGGCCAGCCGTGCGCCTGCAGGTGGTGGGCGAGGAGCACGGGCTGCGCATGCTGCAGGTGCGTGCGCCCGGGGAGGATGGCGTCGGGGTGCGCCTCGGCCTGAGCGACCAGCGCGTCGATCACCCGCAGGATGTCGCGGGCGATCACCCGCGCGTGGTCGATCAGGTACATGCGCACCAGCGTCGCGATCTGGTCGTTGCGGCTGCGACCGGCACGCAGGCGACCACCCAGTTCCGGACCGAGCTCGGCGATCAGCGCCTGCTCGAGCGCGCCGTGCACGTCCTCATCGGTCGGTACAGGGCGCAGGGTGCCGTCGGCGACCTTGCGGGCCACGGCATCCAGCCCCTCGTGCATGCGTCGCGCCTCGTCGGGTTCGAGGTACCCGGCCGCCTCGAGCGCGGTGGCGTGCGCGTGGGAGCCGGCGATGTCATACGGCGCGAGGATCCAGTCGAAGTGCGTCGAACGGCTGAGCTCCACCAGCTCGGGCGACGGCCCGGTGGCGAAGCGCGCGCCCCAGAGCGCGCCCTCGTTGGTGCCTTCGTGCGTCGATTCGCTCATCACGCGTCCTTCTTGCCGAGCAGCCAGACCAGGAGCGCCTTCTGCGCGTGCAGCCGATTCTCGGCCTCGTCCCAGACCACGCTCTGCGGGCCGTCGATCACGCTGGAGTCGACCTCGTAGCCGCGGTCGGCGGGGAGGCAGTGGATGAAGATCGCCTCGGGGTCGGCGAGGGTCATCGTCTCGGGAGTGACCTTGTAGCCGCCGAGGTCGCGGATGCGCGCGAGCTTCTCCTCCTCCTTACCCATCGAGACCCAGGTGTCGGTGACCACGACGTCGGCACCGGCCGCGGCCTCGACCGGATCGGTGTACAGCGTGATCGAACCGCCCGTCTCGGCGGCACGGCGGTCGGCGGCCTCGATGACATCCGCGCGGGGCGCGTAGTCCTCCGGAGAGGCGATCCGCACGTGCATGCCCGCCGTGACGCCGGCGAGCGCGTAGGAGTGCGCCATGTTGCTCTCTCCGTCACCGAGGAACGTGAGCGTGAGCCCCTTCAGCTCGCCCTTGTGCTCGCGGATCGTCAGCAGATCGGCGAGCAGCTGGCACGGGTGGAAGTCGTCCGAGAGTGCGTTGATCACGGGGACGCGCGTGCCTGCCGCCATCTCCTCGAGCCCGGACTGCGCGTAGGTGCGCCACACGATGGCCGCGACCTGGCGCTCGAGCACCCGCGCGGTGTCGGAGGGCGTCTCCTTGCCGCCGAGCTGGCTGCTCGCGGTCGAGATGATGAGGGGGGAACCGCCGAGGTCGGCGATGCCCACCGCGAACGAGACGCGGGTGCGCGTGGAGGACTTGTCGAAGATCACCGCGACCGTCTGCGGACCCGCCAGGCTCTTGTCGGCCCACCGATCCTTCTTCAGCTCGATGGCGAGATCGAGGATCTCGGCCTGCTCGGCGGGCGTCAGGTCGTCGTCACGCAGCAGGTGGCGGGTCATGCGGATACCTTTCCGGCAACAGAGGCCTGGACGTCGGCGAGAGCGGCGGTGAACAGCTCGCGGAACTCGGCGAGCTCGGCGTCGCCGATCGTGAGAGCCGGTGCGATGCGTACGGTCTCGGGGTTGGCGGCGTTGACGATGAGCCCGCGCTCCTGCGCTGCGGCGACGACGGCACCGGCCACCGGCTCGGTCAGCGCGACACCGACCAGGAGGCCACGGCCGCGGACTCCGTCGATCAACGGGGAGTCGATGCCGAGCAGAATCTCGCGCAGCTCCGCACCGCGGCGCGCCGCGTTCTCCACCAGACCCGCGCTCTCGATCTCGGTGAGCACCGCGTCGGCGACCGCGGTCGCGAGCGGGTTGCCCCCGAAGGTGGAGCCGTGCGACCCCGGGGTGAAGAGCGAGCTGGCAGCCCCGTAGGTGACCAGAGCGCCGATCGGGAAGCCGCCGCCGATGCCCTTCGCGAGCGTGATGGCGTCGGGGGTGATGCCCTCATGGCTGAAACCGAACCACGCGCCGGTACGACCGGCGCCGGTCTGGATCTCGTCCAGGATGAGCAGCGCACCGTGCGCGAGCGTCAGCGAGCGGGCGGCGGCGAGGTAGCCCGCCGGCAGCTCGACGACACCGGCCTCACCCTGGATCGGCTCCACGATGATCGCGGCGACACGGTCGTCCATCGCCGCCTCCAAAGCCTCGATCGTGGCGGGGATGTGCTCGACACCCGCGGGCATCGGCTCGAACGGCGCGCGCATCGACACCTTCGCGGTCAGCGCGAGCGACCCCATGGTGCGGCCGTGGAAGCCGTTCTCGAGCGCGAGGATGCGCGGACGCTCGGTGCCGCCATGCAGACGCGCGAGCTTGAACGCGGCCTCGTTGGCCTCGGCGCCCGAGTTCGAGAAGAACACCCGACCGTCGAGGCCGGCACCGGCCAGGCGCTTGAGGCGAGCAGCGAGGGCGAGCTGCGGCGGCGTCGCGAAGTAGTTCGACACGTGCGCGAGCGTGGCCGCCTGCCTCGAGACGGCTTCGACGAAGACCGGGTGCGCGTGCCCGAGGGAGGTCACCGCGACGCCGGCGAGGAAGTCGAGGTGGCGTCGGCCGTCGGCGTCCCAGACGTGCGAGCCCTCACCGCGGACCAGCATCGCGAGCCGGTCCCCTGCGTTGAGCACGAGATCGCGTGCCGCGTCGTCCTGCCAGACGGTCATGCCGTCACCTCATTCTTTCCCAGGACCACTTCGGTCCCGATTCCCTTGCTGGTGAAAAGTTCGACGAGCACCGAATGCGGCACCCGCCCGTCGATGATCGCCGCCGCATCGACGCCGCCCTCGACCGCGTCCAGGCAGGCGCGCATCTTCGGGATCATCCCCGACTCGAGCTTCGGCAGCATCTCGATGAGGGCTTCCGAGGTCAGGTGCGAGACGAGCGAGTCACGGTTGGGCCAGTCGGCGTAGAGGCCGGGCACATCCGTGAGGATCACGAGCTTGCGCGCGTTCAGCGACACCGCGAGAGCGGCGGCCGCGGCATCCGCGTTGACGTTGAGCGACTGACCCGGGTGGTCGAGGTCGGGGGCGATGCTCGACACGACCGGGATGCGGCCGGCCGCGAGGTGATCGAGCACGGGCGTCGGATCGACCTCCACGACGTCGCCGACGCGGCCGAGGTCGACCTCTTCGCCGTCGATCACGACGCCGCGGCGGCGGCCGCCGAAGAGCCCGGCATCCTCCCCGCTGAGTCCGGTCGCGATCGGACCGTGCGAGTTGATCTTGGTCACGAGCTGCGGGTTGACCTGACCGGTGAGCACCATCCGCACGACGCTGATCGCCTCGGTGTTGGTGACGCGGTAGCCGCCCTTGAACTCGCTGGGGATCTCGAGCCTCTGCAGCATGTTCGAGATCTGCGGACCGCCGCCGTGCACGACGACCGGCAGCACTCCGACGTAGCGGAGATAGGCGATGTCCTGAGCGAAGGCGTCCTGCAGCTCCTCCGACACCATCGCGTTGCCGCCGTATTTGATCACGACGATCTGGTCACGGAACTTCTTCAGCCACGGCAGCGACTCGATCAGCGTGGTGGCCTTCTGCGCGGCGACCTCGGCAGGAGTGTCCTGGATGTCGGTCATGAGGCGTACGCGCTGTTCTCGTGCACGTAGTCGTGGGTGAGGTCGTTGGTGAGCACGATGGCGGTCTGATCCCCGACCTTGAGGTCGATCACGAGGTGCGTGGCGCGCGGCGTCAGGTCGACCTCCTCGCGCGGACGGTCGGGGCCACCCTCGGTGCAGACGCGCACGCCGTTCATCCAGACGTCGACGTCGTAGGGGTCGAACTGCGCGTTCGTGGTCCCGATCGCGGCGAGCACACGGCCCCAGTTCGGGTCGTTTCCGAAGATCGCGGCCTTGAAGAGGTTGTTGCGCGCGACCGACCGGCCGACCTCGACGGCGTCCTGCTCGGACACCGCATGCTGCACCTCGATGGTGATGTCGTGGCTCGCGCCCTCGGCATCGCCCTGCAGCTTCACCGCGAGCTCCTGCGACAGCTCGGTCAATGCCGCGGCGAAGTCGTCGAGGTCGGGGACGATCTCGGATGCGCCGTTGGCGAGCAGCGTGACCTGGTCGTTCGTCGACATGCAGCCGTCGGAGTCGAGCCGGTCGAAGGTCTGCCCCGTCGCGCGGCGCAGCACCTCGTCGGCCTGCAGCGGCTCGAGGACGGCGTCGGTCGTGATCACCACGAGCATGGTGGCGAGGCCGGGAGCGAGCATGCCCGCCCCCTTCGCCATGCCGCCGATCGTCCAGCCGTCGCGGCTGATCACGGCGGTCTTCGCCACGGTGTCGGTGGTCATGATCGCCTGCGCCGCGGCGTCGCCGCCGTCGGTGCTGAGTGCGGCGATCGCCTGCTCCGTGCCCGCGAGCACCCGCTGCCGGAACGTCTCGTCTCCGGTGCCGATGAGTCCGGTGGAGCAGATCAGCACGTCACCGGCGCTCACTCCGAGGAGCTCGGCGGCCTTCTCGGCGGTCTGGTGCGTGGTCTGGAACCCGAAGGCGCCGGTGAAGCAGTTCGCCCCGCCGGAGTTCAGCACCACGGCCTCGACGATGCGGTCGGCGACGGCCTGCTGCGACCAGATGATCGGGTTGGCCTTGGCGCGGTTGCTGGTGAAGACGGCGGCACCGACCTTACGCGGCCCCCGGTTCACGACGACGGCGACATCGGGCTTGCCGGTGGACTTCAGGCCGGCGGCGACTCCAGCCGCCTCGAATCCTGCGGGGGCGGTGACGCTCACGGCGCGACTCCGTTCACTGAGAGGGCGCGGTTCTCGGGGAGACCCAGCGCGATGTTCATGGATTGGATGGCAGCGCCGGCGGTGCCCTTGACGAGGTTGTCGACGGCGGTGACCACCGTGACGCGGTTGGCGGCACGATCGATCGCGAGGCCGATGAGCGCGGTGTTGGCGCCGAGCACGTCGGCCGTGCGCGGGAATCGTCCCTCCGGCAGCAGCTGCACGAACGTCTCGTCGCCGTACGCGCTCTGCCAGGCGTCGCGGATCTGCGCGTCGGTCGTGCCCTCGACGATCGGCGCGGTCGAGGTGGCGAGGATCCCCCGCGACATCGGCACGAGCACCGGGGTGAAGGAGATGCGGATGCCCGCGGCATCCGCCCCGGACGCCGCGGCGAGCGCCTGACGGATCTCGGGGATGTGCCGGTGGGTACCGCCGACCGCATAGGGGTTCGCGGTGCCGAGGATCTCGCTGCCGAGCAGATTCGTCTTCAGGCTCTTGCCGGCTCCGGACGGCCCGACCGCCAGCACCGAGACGATGTCGGAGGGGTCGATCACTCCGGCCGCGACGCCCGGGGCGAGGCTGAGGCTCACCGTGGAGGCGTTGCAGCCCGGGGCGGCGATGCGCGTCGCCCCGCGGAGGTGCTCACGCTGCTTCACGCCGTCGACCAGGAGCTCGGGGACGCCGTACGTCCACGGCTCGTGGAACGCACCGCCGTAGAACGCATCCCAGGCCGATGCCGAGGTGAGGCGGTGGTCGGCGCCCGCGTCGATCACGAGCGGCGCGTCACCCAGCGCATCGGTGTACTGCCCCGACTGCCCGTGGGGAAGCGCGAGGAACACGATGTCGTGACCCGCGAGGATCTCCGGCGTCGTGTCCTGCAGGGTCAGGTGCGCGAGTGAACGCAGATGCGGCTGATGGTCGACGAGAAGCTGTCCGGCGTTCGAATGCGCCGTGACGGTGCGGATCTCCATGTCGGGATGGTCGGCCAGGAGGCGTAGGATCTCGCCGCCTGCGTAGCCGGATGCGCCGGAGACGGCGACGGAATACGTCATGCTTCTACCTTAACGGTCGGGTCCTTCCTCGAAAGGAGGACCGGGGGCGGGGCCGGAGGCGGCGACACCGGCTCTCGACCGCCGCGCGGGCGCGGGCAGGAGGGCGGGGTCGCCTACAGTCGGCGGCCGCGGCGTCGGCGCACAGCGATGACGCTCGGAGCGAGCGTCGAAGAAGCGGTGGCGGCCGAAGGCATGTCGCGACAGTAGCGCGGCCTCGGCAGCCACCGCAAATCCGGCTCGTCATCGAGGGAGCGACGACTCCAGCGGTGCGGCGAAGAAGGCGAGCTCGTGCGCGCTCGACGACACGAAGGCCCGCCGCATCCTCGCCCTGGTGCCGGCATCCGCCGCCGCGGCAGCTGCGGTCACGTACTCGATCGCCGTCCGGGTCGCCCGCTCGAATGCGGGGTCGGCGTACGTCGCGAGCCACGAGGCGTACGGATGTTGCGGATCCGTCGCGTATTCGCCGAGCTCTCCCGCGTGCAGACGCCGGCCGAGGTCCGTGTAGAGCCAGAAGCACGGGAGTACTGCGGCGACGATCTCGCCGTAGTCACCGCCGAATGCGACGGACCGCAGGTGATCGAGGTACGCCGTGGTCACCGCGGAAGGGTCCGCCGCGAATGTCGCCGCGCTCACCCCCTGTGACGGGGTCAGCCACGACGCGTGCAGTTCGAGTTCGCCGACGATCGAGCCGTGGGCGGACTCCGCCCAGAATGCCTGCTCCGCCGATGTCGGCGCGAGGCGGGCGGCTTCGGCCAGCACCCGGGCGTAGTCGCGCAGATACAGCGCGTCCTGCGCGAGGTAGGACAGGAACGGCGTGCGCTCGAGAGAGCCGTCGGCGAGCGCGCGGATGAACGGCAGCTCGTCGATCCCTGCACGGATGCCGGCGACCTCCTGCCACCAGTCCGCGGCGATGTCGGTCGCCTCCGGTCGCGTCGCTGTGCGCCCCCGATCCCAGAGACCGGCGAAATGACTGATCGGACCGTGCCCACGCCCCACGCGCAACCCATCCCCTGCCCGGAGGGACTCACGGAGCCAGGCGCGTGCCTGGCGCACCGCCTCCTCGGGCTCACTCCCCCGGCCCAACAGCGTGGCCAGCGCCGAGGAGAGCGAGCAGCCCGTGCCGTGCGTGCTCGCCGTCACGATGCGCGGTCCGGTGAACTCCTGGCGAAGGCCGCGACGCGCGTCGACCAGCGCGTCCGGAGCCTCGTCGCCCGTGAGGTGACCGCCCTTGACGAGCACGGCGGCACCGATCTCAGCCGACAACTCCTCCGCGGCGACGATGCCGTCGGCCCAGTCGACGATGTCCCGGTCGGTCAGCACCGCGAGCTCGGCGAGGTTCGGGGTGACCAGCGTCGCCCGGCCCAGCAGACCGCGCAGCTCGGCCTCGGCATCCGGAGAGAGGAGCCTGTCCCCCGAGGTCGCGACCATGACCGGGTCGAGCACGACGACGGGCGGACGCACCCGGTCGAGCCACTCGCCCACTGCGCGGATCACCTCCGTCTCGGCGAGCATCCCGATCTTCACGGCGTCGATCACGATGTCGTCCGATACCGCATCGAGCTGAGCTCGGAGAAAGTCCCCGGGCGGCACGTGCACCGCCCGGACACCTCGCGTGTTCTGCGCGGTCAGCGCGGTCAGGACGGCCATGCCGTATCCGCCGTTCGCGGCGATGGACTTGAGGTCGGCTTGGACGCCCGCCCCGCCCGAAGGGTCGCTCCCGGCGATGCTGAGTACCCGCGGCACGGTGCCGGCGCGCCACCGTCGCCGGAACTCCTCGGCGGTCGCTGCCGGATCCTCCGCCGCGCACAGCGCCGAGACCACGGCGAGGCCGGCGGCACCGGCATCGCGGAGGGCTTCGGTGTCCTCGATGCCGACACCGCCGATCGCCACGCACGGGAGCGGACTGCGCGCCACGAAGTCGCGGAACCCTCCCACGCCGAGGGGCTCGGGATGATCCGGCTTCGTCGAGGTCGGGCGGATGACGCCGACGCCCAGGTAGTCGACGGTTCCCGCGGGCAGGGCGCGGACGGCATCGAGGTGCTCGGGGGTGTTCGCGGTGAGGCCGATCAGCGCATCCGGTCCGAGAGCCTTACGCGCGCGCAGCACCGACGCATCCCCTTGTCCCAGGTGCACGCCGTCGATGCGCGCACCACGGGCGCGGGCGGCGATCGCGGCATCCAGCCGGTCGTTCACGACGAGCAGTGCGCGGCCGTCGATGGCCTGCGACAGCGCGACGAGCTGGTCGACCGTCTCGGCGTCGGATGCGCTCTTGTCTCGAAGCTGCACGATGCGGACGCCCCCGTCCACAGCGCGGCGGACGGTCTCGACCACACCGCGGTCCCCGCAGAGCTCCGCATCTGTGACGAGGTAGAGGGAGAGATCGGCGTTCACAGCGCACCCGCCTCCACACGGGCGTCCGCGATCACGTCGGCGGGCCCCAGCGAGGCGAGTGCGTCCAGCAGTGCCACGGCGAAGCTGCCGGGACCGTTCGAGACCGCAGCCGCGCGCTCCGCAGCGATCGTGTAGACGAGGCTCGCGGAGGCGACGGCCGTGAGCGCGTCGTGTCCGGTGTTCCGCGCAGCACCGAGGAATGCGGCCATCACGGCCCCGAGAGCACAGCCCCCGCCGGTGACCCGGGTCAGCAGCTCGTGGCCGTTCGCGAGGAACAGCACCCGCTCCCCATCGGTGAGGAGATCGACCGGACCGGACACCGCGATCACGGCGCCCGTGTTTCGCGCGAGCGCAGCGGCCGCATCGGCGGCGGCATCCGTGCTGTCCGTCGCATCGACTCCGCGCCCACCCGCACTGAGGCCGGCGAGCGCGAGGATCTCGGAGGCATTGCCGCGGATCGCCGTCGGTCGAAGTTCGGCCAGCCGGTGCGCCAGGGCGGTACGGATCGGGAGGGCCCCGATGGCGACCGGGTCGAGCACCCAGGGAGTGCCGGATGCCGCGGCTCCGGCCACGGCCTCGAGACTCGCCGCGCGTTGCTCCGGGGTCGGCGTGCCCAGGTTGATCAGCACACCGGAGGCGACGCCGGCGAACATCTCGGCTTCCCCGACGATGTCGACCATGGCCGGGGCGGCACCCAGGGCGAGCAGCACGTTGGCGGTGAACCCGGTGACGACGGTGTTGGTAATGCAGTGCGTCAGCGGGGGCGTCCCGCGCAGCACCCCCCACAGCGCCGCGGCGGCACCGGGCAGATCGGTGGTGGAATCAGGACGCAGAAAATCGCTCATCGCGACATCCCTTCGCTAGTACGAACTAGATCAGGTTCGACGGGTCTGTTCTCAGCCGCGGATGCGGCACCCCGTGTCACTGCTCAGAGTCTAGCGATCGGCTAGAAGCGTCTATCGATCGGCCAGGAGGGCCCGCTCCTCCGCTCGGGTGAGTCCAGCACGACGGTCGCGGTCGACCCCGCGCTCTCGCTCATCGGCGACGACGGACCGGATGGTGTCGTTCAGCGGCCGCAGCCGTCCACCCGCATCGCGGTAGGCGGTATTCGACCGGGTCATGAAGCCCGTCATCTCCGGCGGGAGCCACAGCGGCAGGGATCTCGGCCCCGCCCAGTACCCGACCTCGTGTGCGACGAGCCACTCCTCCTCGGCGACCACGGTCTCGCCGGTGTGCCCCGCGGCCGACCGGACAGCCTGCAACACGTCGCCGAGGGGATGCTCGTCCCCGATCGCGTTCACCGGCCCGCTCACGGTGGCGGTGGCGATGAAGTCGGCGAGATCGTCCACATCGATCACCTGTGCGCTCCGCCCGTCGAGCGGCGGCAGCAGCACCGGCTCCGCACCCGCCCGCGCGAACGCCGCTGCCCAGTAGCCGAATCGATCACTGGGATCGCCGTCGCCGACGATGAGCCCCGGCCGCACGATGAGCGCGCGATCGCCCAGGACGCCCACGTCGTCCTCGGCCGCCGCCTTCTGCGGTCCGTACTCGTACTCGTCGCCGGGGCGAGCGGGCGGATGCCGCGGTGCCGACTCGTCGGCACCGATCGTCTCGTCGTCGGAGTACACCGACATGGATGACACGTAGGTCCACCGTTCGGCACGCTCGCCGAGAGCCTCGACGGCGGCCTCGACGTGTGATGCCTGCGACGAGATGTCAACCACGTGGTCCCACTCCCGGCCCGCGAGCCGGTCGTACACCTCGGGATCGTCGCGGTCTCCGCGCACGAGCACGGCACCGTCCGGCGCGGGGCGCCCACCGCGAGCGAGACAGGTCACCGTCGCCCCCGCATCCAGCCACCGGTGGGCGATGCGCCCGGAGAGCCAGCCCGTTCCACCGAGGATCAGCACGTGCGTCATGGACCCATGTCACCAGGATCGCGGCACCCGCGGAAGCCCTTCCGCTCAGAGCAGATCAGGGCGATCATCCTTGGAGGGGCAGATCGAGGTCGAAAGCGAGCATCACAGCGGTCGCGAGCTGCACCTCCTGCTTCTCGGAGAGGTACCCGATCGTGCGTCCCAGGGCAGAGACGGGGATCGTGATCAGGTTGTCGATCGACACCGCGCACTCGTGGTCGAGACCATTGGTCGGCCCGACCGGAACTTCGCTGCTCAAACCTTTCATCGTGGAGGTGATCGGCGCCACCGTCACCTTCGTCATCGCCGGGCGGGCGGCATCTCTCGTGAGGATCACCACTGGGCGGGTCTTGTCGAGCCGCGCCAGACAGATCTCGCGCACCGTCAGCGCTCGATCACGATGTGACCGACGGTCCAGTCCACGAGCGAATCGAGATCGTCGCCCGCACCCTGCGTATTCAGTATCTCTGCGTCGTGCTCGGCTGCCCTCCGACGGAGTTCGCGGGCGATCGCGACGGAGACCAGAGCCGTCCGGCTGGGAGCGGCACCGGCGGAGACCAGAGCATCGAGCTCTGCGACCATCTCGTCGGAAAGCCTGAGGGCGATCTGCGTGCTCATGCGGCCACTCTACTCCGAGTGCATCCCGTTTTGGTATGCACCCGGAGGAGGATCAGTCGCGCAGCGCGGCTCCGAAGCGCTCGGCTGCGACCTCGACACCTGCGAGCTTCGCTGCGGTGGCCTCAGCTGCCGTGAGTGTGCGGTCGCCGGAGCGGAAGCGCAGCGCGAACGTCAGACTCTTCGAGCCCTCCGGCACGCCTTCGCCGCGATAGTCGTCCACCAAGCGCACCGATTCGAGCAGCGCGCCCGCGCCCTCGGCGAGTGCGGCCTGCACGTCGGCGGCCGGCACCTCCGCCGGCAGCGTCAGCGAGACGTCCTGCGTGGCAGCGGGGAACGTCGAGAGCGATGCCGCGACGACCCGGCCACCCGCGAGCGTCAGGAGGCGGTCGAGGTCGAGTTCGAGCACGGTCGCGCGCCCGGGGAGATCGGCTCCCTCGGCCACGGCCGGGTGCAGCTCGCCGACGTAGCCGACCTCTTCGCCGGCGACACGCAGCGACCCGGTACGACCCGGGTGCAGGGCGGCGCGCTCCGCCTGCACGACATCGATCTCGACACCGGCGGCGGCCGCGATCACCCGCACGGCGTCCAGCGCCTCGACGAGTCCTGCCGCCTCGGCCGGACGGCCGGGCTGGCGCGGTGCGACATGACCCGTCAGCAGCGCCGAGATGAACCGGAGCTGCGGCGGGATCGAGGCGTTCAGTGCCGCGAGCGTCTCGTCGGAGGGGCGCTCCCCCAACGGCGGCACCTCGTCCGTGCCGTATTCGACGCCCGGCTCGGGAAGGAACACGGCGCCCGTCTCGAAGATCGCGAGGTCGGTGAGTCCGCGCGAGATGTTGCGGTGCGCGGTCTGCAGCAGTCCGGGGATGAGCGAGCGGCGCAGGAACGGCGCCTGCCCGTCGAGCGGGTTCGCCAGGCGGATGCTCGGCAGGTGCTTTCCCGAGGCGGAGCCGTGGAGGTCGTTCTGCGCCTCTGTGGTGAACGGGAACGACGGCGTCTCGACCAGTCCGGCGGCGGCAAGGGCGTCGGCCACGCGGCGACGGCCCTGCTGGTGAGCGGTGAGCCCACGGCCGGACGGCGGCGTCGGCAGCACCGAGGGGATGCGGTCGAGACCGTGGATGCGGGCGACCTCTTCGGCCAGCGTCCACTTGTCGGTGAGGTCGGGGCGCCAGGTCGGCGGGATGACGGTCCAGCCGGAGCCGTCTTCCGCCGCGGTGACGTCCGCGCCGATCGTGGTCAGCGCACCGGTGATCTCGTCGTCGGTGTAGTCGACGCCGATGAGTCCCTGCACGAAGCCGGCGGGCAGCTCGATGTCTGCGACGAAGACCTCGGCGAACAGCGCACCGCCCTCTTCCGTGAGCGTGCCTCCGGCGAGCTCGACCATCAAGTCGGCAGCCCGGCGCGCGGCGACGAACGGGATGAGCGGGTCGACGCCGCGCTCGAAGCGCTTGGATGCCTCGCTCGGGAGCTTGTGCCGACGCGCCGTGCGGGCGATCGTGATCGGGTCGAAGTTCGCGGCCTCGATGAGCACGTTGCGAGTGGTGTCGCTCATCTCCGTGGTGCCGCCGCCCATGACGCCGGCCAGGCCGATCGGGCCGGACCCGTCGGTGATGAGGAGGTCTTCGACGTGCAGCGAGCGCTCCACCCCGTCGAGGGTGGTCATCTTCTCGCCCGGGGTGGCGCGGCGGACAGTGATTCCCCCCGTCAGCTTGTCGAGGTCGTAACCGTGCAGCGGCTGACCCAGCTCGAGCATCACGTAGTTGGTGATGTCGATCAGGACGCCCAGCGAGCGCATGCCCGCGAGGCTGAGCCGCGCGATCATCCAGGGCGGAGTCGGGCGCGAGGGATCGACATCCCGCACGACGCGGGTCACGAACTCGCTCGCGCCGACGCGTCCCCGCACGGGGGCGACGTCGTCGACCACGGTCGTGTGTCCGGTTCCCGGCTGGAGCTCAGCGAAGTCGCGCTCGGCGGGGTCACGGAACTCCGCCCCCGTGGCGTGTGCGTACTCACGGGCGACACCGCGCAGGGAGAACGCGTAGCCGCGGTCGGGAGTGACGTTGATCTCCACTGCGACGTCGTCGAGGCCGAGCAGCGCGATCGCGTCGGTGCCGACCGGCGCATCGATGCCGAGGTCGGAGAGCACGATGATGCCGTTGTGCTCGTCACCCAGGCCCAGTTCGCGCGCGGAGGCGATCATGCCGTCGGAGACATGACCGTAGGTCTTGCGCGCAGCGATCGGGAACGGCCCCGGGAGCACCGCGCCCGGCAGCGTCACGACGACCTTGTCGCCGGCGACGAAGTTGTGCGCGCCGCAGACGATCCCGCGGATGCCGCCGTTCGCCTCGCCCACATCGACCTGGCACCAGTTGATGGTCTTGCCGTTGGACTGCGACTCGGCCTCGATCGAGACGACCTGCCCGACGACGACGGGACCTGCGATCTCGAAGCGGTGCACCTCCTCCTCTTCGAAGCCGACCGTCACCAGCGCCGCGAGGACATCCTCGGGCGTGGCATCCGCTGCCAGATCGACGTACTCACGCAACCACGAAAGCGGGACGCGCATCACACCACCATCCCGAACTGCTCGCTGAATCGGACATCGCCCTCGGCCATGTCGCGCATGTCCTGCACATCGCTGCGGAACATCAGGCCCCGCTCGATGCCCATGCCGAACGCGAAGCCGCTGTACACCTCGGGGTCGATCCCGGCCGCGCGCAGCACGTTCGGGTTGACCATGCCGCAGCCGCCCCACTCGATCCAGCGCGCGCCACCCTTGAAGGTCGGGTGCCACAGGTCGAGCTCGGCGGAGGGCTCGGTGAACGGGAAGTAGTTGGTGCGGAAGCGCGTCTCGGCCTCGGGACCGAAGAGCTGCTTCGCGAAGTGGTCGAGCGTGCCCTTGAGGTGCGCCATCGTGATGCCCTTGTCGATGACGAGTCCCTCGAACTGGGTGAACACCGGCAGGTGCGTGGCGTCGAATTCATCGGTGCGGTATACGCGCCCCGGGCACAGCACGTAGATCGGCACCTCGCGGTCGAGCATCGAGCGCACCTGCACCGGGCTCGTGTGCGTGCGCATCACCAGGTGACGCGAGGTCGGGTCGACGTAGAAGGTGTCCTGCTCCTGACGTGCCGGGTGGTCGACGTCGAAGTTCAGGGCGTCGAAGTTGAACCACTCGTGCTCGAGCTCCGGTCCCTCCGCGATCTCCCATCCCATGCCGACGAAGATGTCGCAGACCTGGTCCTGGAGGAGCGTGAGCGGGTGCCGGGCGCCGACCCGCGTGCGCGAGGGCACAGCGGTGATGTCGACACGCTCGGCCTCGAGACGCGCAGCCACCTCAGCGGCGGCCAGCTCTGCCTCCTTGGCCGCGAGCGCCTGCGTCACCTGCCCGCGTCCCTGGCCCACGAGCTTGCCGAATGCGGCCTTGTTCTCGGGGGCGACCTGGCGCATCGAGGCGTTCAGGACCGCGAGCGGCGAACCCTCCGCGACGTGTGCGGCACGAGCCGCCTTCAGCTCGGCGGTGTCTGCGGCTGTGGCGATCGCCGCGAGGGCGTCGGCGACAGCGGCTTCGACCGCTTCCGGGGTGATTTCAGGAGACTCTGACACGAGAATCGAGTCTACCGGGGGCGCGCGGCTCCCTTTCGCGGCTCAGCGCTGCGCCTCAGGCCCGTCGCCCTGCAGCACGATGAGGGAGGTGTTCGTCTCCCCGCCGTGCTGTCGGGGATCCGGCACAGCCGGTCCCGCCTTCGGCGAGCGCTTCGCCCGACGCTGCAGGCGGTAGGCGACGTAGGAGAGGAGCAGACACACGGCCACGTACATCGATCCGCCGATGATGGCGGCGGGGATCAGCGGGGAGCCGTACGGCGCCTGGTTGCCGATCTGGTTGATGACGTAGAGCAGCTCCTGATAGGTGATGATGAACCCGAGCGCGGTGTCCTTCAGGGCGACGACGAGCTGCGCGATGATCACGGGCATCATGGCCCGCACGGCCTGCGGGATCAGGATGAAGTACATCACCCCGGTCTTGCGCAGTCCGATCGCATACCCGGCTTCCGCCTGCCCGCGAGGCAGCGACTCGATGCCGGCGCGCAAGACCTCGGCGAGCACCGAGCCGTTGTAGACGATGAGCGCGATGACGACCGCCCAGTACGGCGGCATCTTCACACCGAGCACGGGCAGGCCGTAGTACAGCAGCATCATGAGGATGAGCACGGGCACCGCTCGCAGGACCTCGATGATCCAGCGCACGGGCTCACGCACCCAGGCGTGCTCCGAGAGACGACCGATGCCGAGCACGAAGCCGAGGATGATCGAACCGACCCCCGCGGCGCCGAAGGCGGCCAGCGTGGCCAGCAGACCTTCGCCGAAACGGACCCAGACGGCGGAGAACGTGAAGATGTTCCACTTCTCGGCGGTGAACTGTCCGGTGGCGAACAGCCGCCATACGACCCAGCCGAGCACGGCAAGGACGACGACGACCGTCGCGACTCCGATGAGACGGTTGCGGGCGACGGCACGGGGGCCGGGGACGTCGAACAGGACGGAACTCATCGCGCGATCCTCCACTTGTTCTCGAGCGTGCGCTGCACCCATGCGAGCAGCAGCACCAGCACCACGAAGATGACCATGACCCACAGCAGGACGACGAGGGCGTTCTCGCCGCGCTCGCTCAGTGCGGCGCGGATGGTGCCGAGGTTGACGACCGAGAATCCGGCCGCCACCGTGGTGTTCTTCATGAGGGCGATGAGGACGCTCATCATCGGCGGGACCACCGAGCGCGTGGCCTGCGGCAGGATGACGTAGCGCATGACCTGACCGAAGTTGAGGCCGATCGCCCGCGCCGCCTCGGCCTGCCCGACCGGCACCGTGTTGATACCGGCCCGCAACGCCTCGGCGACGTAGGTCGCGGTGTAGAGACCGAGCGCGATGACGGCGAGCAGCAGGGCGTTCACCCGCTCGCCCAGGAGGATCGGCAGGCAGAACGCGAAGAAGAACATCACGAGGGTGAGCGGGGTATTGCGGATCCAGTTCACGTAGACGCCGCCGACCGCCCGGGCGATCGGCACCGGGGACACCCGTGCCGCCCCGACGATCAATCCCAGCACCAGGGCGATGAGACCGCCGCCCAGGAACAGCACGATCGTTCCCCACAGTGCTTCACCCCAGAGATCGAGGTGGTCGCTGATGACTCCCACGGCTGCTCCTGTCGATTCGTGTTCTCGCGACGATCCTGCTGATGGATGGGGCGGCCGATGGTGTCGGCCGCCCCATGCGATCAACCGATCGGGTCGACCTCGGGCTGCTCGGCTTCGACGCCGGAGGCGCCGAGGTTGTTGTCGAAGATCTGCTGCCAGATGTCGCCACCGTCGGTCAGCTGCGTGTTGAAGTACTCGGCCAGCGCGTCATCACCCTTGGCGAGGCCGATGCCGTAGCGCTCCTCGCTGAACGGCTCGCCGACGACCTTCAGCTTGTCCGGGTCCTGTGCCGCGTAGCCGATGAGGATCGCCTCGTCGGTCGTGACGGCATCCACCTGCCCGTTCTTGAGGTCCTCGACGCACTTCGAGTACGTGTCGTACTCCTTCGTGGGAACGTCCGGGTAGTTGGTGTTGATGTTCTGGATCGGCGTCGAGCCGGTCACAGAGCACACCGTCGTCGAGTCGCTCAGGTCGTCCACGCTCTCGATGTCGCTGTCGGCACCGACGAGGAGACCCTGTCCGGTCAGGAAGTACGGCCCGGCGAAGGCGATCTGCTCCTTGCGCTTGTCCGTGATCGAGTAGGTGCCGACGTAGTAGTCGATGTCGCCGTTCACGATCGCCTGCTCGCGGTTCGCCGAGGCGATCGCCGTGAATTCGATCTTCTCCGGGTCGACCCCGAGGGAAGCAGCCATCCAGCGGGCGATGTCGACGTCGAAGCCGGTGCGGTCACCCGTCACCGGGTCGAGGTATCCGAGACCCGGCTGATCTTCCTTGACGCCGACCTTGATGGTGCCGGAGGACGAGATCCGATCGAACGTCGGGCTCCCGTCGATGCTGACATCCTCGAGGACGGTCCAGGGCGTGCTGGAGGTCTCCTCCTCGCCGCCGTCTTCCGGGGCTCCCGAGCTCGACGGCGTGCCGCTGTTGCAGGCCGTGAGCGCGAGCAGTGCCACCGCTGCGATTCCGATGCCTGCCAGTGTCCGTGTGCGTCGCATGTGCGTCTCCTTCGTGTGCTGTGTGTGCAGGGTCTGTGTGGTCGGGTGCGTCAGTGCGTCAGGAGCTTCGACAGGAAGTCCTTGGCACGGTCGCTCTTCGGGTTCGTGAAGAACTCCTCGGGAGTCGCCTCCTCCACGATTCGCCCGTCGGCCATGAAGACCACTCGGTCGGCGGCCTTGCGGGCGAAGCCCATCTCGTGCGTGACGACGATCATGGTCATGCCCTCGTGGGCCAGCTCGACCATCACGTCGAGGACCTCGTTGATCATCTCGGGGTCGAGCGCGCTGGTCGGCTCATCGAAGAGCATGACCTTCGGCTGCATCGCGAGCGCCCGGGCGATCGCCACACGCTGCTGTTGGCCGCCGGAGAGCTGCGCGGGGAGCTTCGATGCCTGCTGGGCGACGCCGACGCGCTTGAGCAGCATCATCGCGTCGGCCTCGGCATCCGCCTTCTTGAGGCCACGGACCTTGATCGGTCCCAGGGTCACGTTCTCGAGGATCGTGAGGTGGGCGAACAGGTTGAACGACTGGAAAACCATGCCGACATCCGCACGGAGGTGGGCGAGGCCCTTGCCCTCGGCGGGCAGCTCCTTGCCGTCGATGCGGATGGTGCCGCTGGTGATCGTCTCGAGTCGGTTGATCGTGCGACACAGGGTCGACTTGCCGGAGCCGGACGGGCCGATCACGACGACGACCTCTCCCGAGTTGACCGTGAGGTCGATGTCGGCGAGAGCTTGGAAATCTCCGTAGTGCTTCTGGACGTTCTCGACCACGACGAGGGGTGTATCAGAGGTCATCATTTCTCCAAACTAGCCACGTCGGACGCGGGTCTCCAGGCGCCTCGGTGAGATTTACACGTTCGTAATCACCTGATCGCGGTACCAATGCTGCTCTGCACGGGTACCCCACGGCCCGCCCCCACGGGCCGCGGGATCGTCCTGCGGCCTCGCCCCCCAGCGACAGCGGAGCTGCAGGATCCGATCGCTCGCGATCGACCTCACATTGGCAGAGCCACGGGCCCGGTGTCAGACTTCTTGAGGATTTCTTGAGAAGTCAGCCGCGCAGGTCGCGGTAATAGTCGACCGCACCCGGATGCAACGGGACGGGTCCCGTGAAGATCGCCGATCGGCGGTCCAGCAGAGCGGCGGCAGGAACCTCCCCCGCGATCCGCAGACGGGCATCGAAGAGTCCGGTCAGAATGTCACGCACGATCCCGCGCGGGGTCGACGACGCGGTGACGAGGTAGTTCGGGACGGCCATCGTCGGCGCCGAGGCCGCGATGCCGTAGGTGCCGGCCGGGACATCGGCGGGACGATACGCATCCGAGTAGCGGTCGTTCACCTCGTTCACCCAGTCCTGCTCGATCGGGAGCAGGCGCACGGCTGTCGTCTGCGAGAGGGCGGCGATTCCCGGCGTCGGCAGCCCACCCACCCAGAAGAACCCGTCGATCTCCCCGCGCTCCATCGCCGCGATCGACTCGCCGAGGTCGAGCTGAGGATCCTGAAGAGATCCGACGTCGACGCCCGCGGCATCCAGAACCCGTGCGGAGATCACGTTCACTCCCGAGTTCTCCGCGCCGAGGGAGACCGTCCGCCCCGCAAGATCCGGGAGGCTCGTCACATCGGAGTCGCCGCGCACCACGACCTGCACGTACTCGTCGTAGAGACGCGCCAGAGCCCGCACTTCGAGGGGCGCGTCGAAGGCACCGGTTCCCGCCACGGCATCAGCTGCTGCGTCACCCTGCGCGAACCCGATCAGGGCTTCGCCGGAGTCCACGCGCAGCAGGTTGTCCACGGATCCGGCCGTCTCCTGCCCGACGACACGGATATCCAGGTCCGCAGAGAGCTCGTCGGCGAGATGGCTGCCGTACTCGTAGTAGACGCCCGTGGAACCGCCGGCCGCGATCGCATACTCCGCGTCGGTCCACTCGCTCGCACGCTGACTGCAGGCGACGAGCGTCCCGAGGAGCACGAGCGAGAGGATTCCCGCCACCATCCGTCGCACCGCGGCCATCATGGGGTCGTCCTGTCGGGAAGCAGCAGCACGACCTCGAGCCCGCCGCCCTCGGCCGCAGCCACCGTCAGCTCGCCGCCGACCGTCGCCAGCAGGTCGGTCGCGATCGCGAGCCCGAGTCCGGTGCCCGGCGTGTCCTCGCTCTCGGCGCTCCGCCAGAATCTGTCCGTCGCAGCCGCAGCCTGCTCGGCGGTCAGCCCGGGACCATGATCGCGGACCGTGATCCGGCAGACGCCTCCCTCGCGACGCGCCCCGATGTCGATGCCGGCGCCATCCGGCGAGAACTTCACGGCATTGTCGATCACGGCGTCCAGCGCGCTCTCCACGACCGTCCGGTCGGTCACGCTCATCACCGTCCGCTCACCCGTCGAGCGCAGGGCGATCCCGCGCCGTTCCGCGACGTCACGCCAGGCATCGAGTCGGCGCGCGGACAGCGTCGCGAGGTCGACCGCGGAGACCGTGGAGTCCACACGTCCGCCCCGTGCGAGGCCGAGCAGCGTCTCGAGGATCCTCGTCATCCGACGGCCTTCCTCCCTCGTCTCCTCCACATCATCGCGCCACTCCCGTCCGAGCCCGGTCGCGAGGTGCTCCACGCGCAGGAGCAGAGCGTTGAGCGGGTTGCGCAACTCATGCGAGGCGTTGAGCGCGAACTCCTGCTGGCGCGTCATGACGCGCTCGATCTGATCGGCCATGCCGTTGAAGACCCGCGCCATGCGGCGGAGTTCCGGTGGGCCGGCGTCTTCGGCGACACGCGCGTCCATCTCGCCTCGCTCGATGGCCACCATCGCCTCGTCGAGTCGTCTGACGGGAGAAAGGACCCACCGGGCGAGCCGGAAGACGAGCAGCACACCCAGGGCGATCAGCACCAGCGCGATGGCGGAGATGACCAGCAGCTGCTGCATGATCGCGGCCCGCGGGGCATCGGCATCTCCGGCGACCAGCACCGCACCGATCACGTCGCCATCGTCGAACACCGGCTCCGCCAGCGCGGCATCCGCCACTGTCCAGGGGAACACGGCCGCGGGTTGCTCGGCGCGTCGCCCCGAGAGCGCCAGCCGCACCCGTTCCGCGTCGTCCTCCGCGAGCACGGCCGAGCCGGACTCCCCCGCAGCCCACGGCGCACCTCCGAGATCGAACACCGTCACCTCGATCCCGTACACCTCCTGAAAGCGGTCGACCTCGGCGTCGATCACCGCCGAACTGCCGGAACGCAGCGACTGACGCGCGCTCGTGACGAAGTAGCCGAGGTCGCCGAGCTGTTGGGCGTAGAAGGACTGCTGCACGCTCTGTGCCGCACTCCATCCGGCTGCACCGCCCAGCGCGACCAGGATCGCCACGAGCGGTACGAGGAAGACGATGACGAGACGCCGACGCATCGCTCAGGCCCCCACGAGGCGGTAGCCGACTCCGCGCACGGTCTCGATCACACCGCGAGACCCGGTCTTCTTCCTGATCGCACCGACGTGCACCTCGAGCGAATGCCCGAAGCCCCGCCAATCCGTGTTCCACACCTCGCGGATGAGACGCTCCTTGGGGACCGCCACGCCGGGATAGCGCGCGAGCACCGCGATGATGTCGAACTCCTTGCGGGTGAGCTCGATCGGCGCACCGCCGACCAGCACCTGCCGCCCGACGAGGTCGATCTCCAGCGATCCGTCGAGGAGCCGCACGCGCGCGTCGGACTCCGGGAGCATCGGTCGCGAACGCCGGGTCACTGCCTCGATCCTGGCCAGGAGCTCGTGCACGTCGTAGGGCTTCACGACGAAGTCGTCGGCACCGGCGCGCAGTCCCTTGATGCGCTCGGCGACCTGGTTTCGCGCGGTCACGATCATGATCGGAACCTCGGAGCGGGCACGAATGCGACGACACAGATCGACGCCGTCCATATCGGGAAGGCCCAGGTCGAGGAGCACGACCTCGGTCTCGGCCCCGACGAGCTCCAGCGCCGTCGTCCCGTCGGACGCGCGGACCGTCGCATAACCGGACCTCGCGAGGAACGCTTCGAGCGCCGCAGCGACTCGGTCGTCGTCTTCGACGATCAGAATCCTCATCGACCCCGCTACCCGCTTCCTCCGTCGGTCGGCCGTCAGCCGACCGACGCCGCCCGCTGCGCGAACGCGCTCTCGTACAGGCACACGCTGGCAGCGGTGGCCAGGTTGAGAGACTCGGCCTTGCCGAAGATCGGCAGCCGCAGCACCCGGTCGGCGAGACCGAGAGCCTCGTCTTCCAGACCACGCGCCTCGTTGCCGAAGAGCCATCCGGTCGGCTCCGCGAGCACGCCCTCGGCTCGGGCCTCCAGCAGGTCGTCGCCCTTCACATCGGCGGCGAGGATGCGCAGACCCGCTGCGTGCGCGCGCTTCACGACATCGTCGAGGTCTCCCCCGACCGAGACCGGGAGGTGGAACAGCGAACCGGTCGTGGCGCGTACGACCTTCGGGTTGTAGGGGTCGACGGTCCGGCCGGTCAGCACGACGGCGTCCGCTCCGGCCGCATCGGCCGCCCGGATGATCGTGCCCAGGTTCCCGGGGTCGCGCACCTCTTCGCAGATCGCGACCAGACGCGGCGAGGCGTCGAAGATGTCGCGCACGGAGGTCGGCGTCTGCTGGACGACCGCGACCAGCCCCTGCGGAGTGACCGTGTCGGCCATCGCGTTCAACACGTATTCCGTGACGTACTCGACGTCGATCTCGGCGTCGACGGCCTTCGCACGGATGTCGGGGTGCTTCTCCCACCCGTTCGGCGTCGCGAACAGCTCGACGATCGCCTCCGGACGATACGTGAGCGCCTCACGCACCGACTGCGGGCCTTCCAGAAGGAAGAGGCCCGTCTCGGTTCGCGCACTGCGCTTGGTCAGCTTCGCGACGGCACGGACTCGGGGCGAACGGGGGTTCTCCAGCACGTTCACAGTCTAGGGTCACCGTGGGCGCCGGATACGCGAAACGGGCGCCTCCCCGAAGGAAGACGCCCGTTCAGAGCGAGATGCTTACGCAGCCGACTTCGGTGCGTTGACGTCGGAGGGCAGAGCCTTCTTCGCCGTCTCGACCAGCGTCGTGAACGTGGCAGCGTCGTTGACCGCGAGGTCGGCGAGCATGCGACGGTCGACGGTGACACCCGCGAGGCCGAGGCCCTGGATGAAGCGGTTGTACGTGATGCCGTTCTGGCGAGCCGCAGCGTTGATGCGCTGGATCCAGAGGCGACGGAAGTCACCCTTGCGCTTGCGACGGTCACGGTACGAGTAGACCAGCGAGTGGATGACCTGCTCTTTGGCCTTGCGGTAGAGGCGCGAACGCTGACCGCGGTAACCCTTTGCGCGCTCGAGGATGACCCGGCGCTTCTTGTGGGCGTTTACTGCCCGCTTGACTCTTGCCATTTTCCTGTGTTCCTATCGTGCGTCGGGCGCGTCAGCGGCCGAGAAGCTTCTTCGCGACCTTGGTGTCAGCCTTCGAGAGCACCTGGTCCTGGTTCAGACGACGGGTGCGACGGCTCGACTTGTGCTCGAGGTTGTGGCGCATCCCGGCCTGCTGCTTCTTCAGCTTTCCGCTGCCGGTGATCTTGAAGCGCTTCTTAGCACCCGAGTGGGTCTTCTGCTTCGGCATCTTCTCTTCCTTCGTATGGCGCCTTCTCAGGCGACGGTGTCAACCCGCGGTGCGGGAGTTCTGGGGGCGGATCTACTCCGCGGCAGCTGCTGCCGGTGCGTCGGCATCGCTCTTGGCGTCGCGGGAGGCCTGCTTGTTCGCTGCGCGCTGTGCGTCGCGAACCGCGTTCTGCTCCTGCTTGGCCTCGGACTTGCTCTTCAGCGGAGCAACAATCATGACCATGTTGCGTCCGTCGATGGTCGGGTTCGACTCGACCGTTCCGAGCTCGGCCACGTCTTCGGCGAACTTGCGCAGCAGACGCACACCCTGTTCAGGACGCGACTGCTCGCGACCACGGAACAGGATCATGGCCTTGACCTTGTCGCCGGCCTTGAGGAAGCCCTCGGCACGCTTCAGCTTGGTCGTGTAGTCGTGAGCCTCGATCTTCAGACGGAAGCGGACTTCCTTGAGGATCGTGTTCGCCTGGTTGCGGCGCGCTTCCTTTTCCTTCTGGGCGGCCTCGTACTTGAACTTGCCGTAGTCCATGATCTTGACGACGGGCGGCTTCGAGTTGGGGGCGACCTCGACGAGGTCGAGATCGGCTTCCTGCGCGAGGCGCAGCGCTGCCTCGATGCGGACGACGCCGATCTGCTCACCCGCGGGGCCGACGAGGCGGACCTCGGGGACGCGGATGCGCTCATTGGTACGGGGATCGCTGATGCGGAACTCCTTAGACGATGTGATTCGGCCACCGCGATGCTGTCTGCATCACGGGCGAAATCGGAATCGTCCCACCCACCGGCATTCAGACGCCGGCTCCGCACCCTGCCTGCCGGGTCCGTCTTGCGAACGGAGCCGGTGGAGTGCAAGACCCGGTAGCCTTGAACGGCAAGCGCGGGTGGGAAGTGAATCCTCTTTCGATCCGGAGCATGACGCTCCGGAGCCCGCCAAAGTCTAACAGAAAGCAAGGCGAAGTGACGAACCAGGCACCGGACGAGGCCGCACGCGAGCGCGAAGAGCGCTGGGCACGTCAGGAGGAGGCCGCATCGTCGGCCACTCGAGACATCGCCGACGTACCCGCTGTCGAGGTGATCACCACCGCGGCCGTGCACCTCATGAGCGCGGCAGCCGTCAAGCTCGGCCTCGCCGACGACCCCGACGCGGCGGCGCAGCTCGACCTCGATGAGGCCCGCAAGCTCATCAACGCCCTCGCCGGACTCATCACGGCCGGCGCACCCGAGATCAGCGACATGCACGCGCGCTCGCTGCGCGACGGACTCCGCTCCCTGCAGCTCGCCTTCCGCGAAGCCTCCTCGATCCCCGACCCCATCGGCAAGGGTCCGGGCGAGAAGTGGACCGGTCCGGTCAACTAGTTCAGAGTTAGAGGACGATCGGGTCCGCCGTGGCGGGGCCACCGCACGGCTCGGTCGAGTGCGTCCACGAGATCGACACCTCGGACTCGTGGATGAGCGTGTCCTGGGCGTCGAACAGGCGGAGGTCGATGACGTCGGGGTTCGACATGTCGAACCCGAGCACCCACGTCCCATCGTCCTGCGGCGTCACCATGAACAGATTGGTCGACGAAGTCGGCTCTGTACCCGAAGCCGGGGAGCACTCCCCCTCGACGCAGAACTGCACCGACACCACCCCCGCGACGGCGCTGGTGTCGAGCGCGACAGCATTCGTCCATCCGATCGCCGGACAGGCACCGAAGGTCACGCACCCCGTCGCGGTCGTCAGCGCGCCGCCGAGAAGCACGACGATCGCGATGGCACGCATCACACCACGGAGCATGCCCCGATGGTAGCGAACGCGTTCAGACGCTGCGGCGGAGCTTCACGGTGAGGGAGTCCGCGAGCACGGCGATGCGGTCGTCCGACGCCCAGCGCTGAGCCAGACGCGAGAGCACGGAATCGAGCACCTCGCGCTCCAGACCGTCGACGAGTTCCAGGACCACGATCAGCTCCGGTCCACGCAGCCGTGCGTCGGGGTCTCCGGACGCCACCGCCACATCGATCACGGCCAGTTCGTGGGCCACGCTCTCCTGGAGCGCGGTGTAGACCTCGGTGGAGAGGAAGCTCGGCTCCCAGGCATGCTCCTGAGCGATCGCCCAGACGGCGGGGCGCCGGATCACGAACTCCGTGTCGGAGGTCGGGTCGAGCACGATCAGGTCGGTGTCTTCGGCCGATGCCGCCAGCGCCGCCCGGAGCGCCTCCACGGGAATGGGGCGTGCGGTGGGATCCCACTTCTGCATGGCCTGGACGGACGAGAACACCGGCTGCACCCGCCGCCCGTCGGGAGCCGCGACCGTGACGATAGACAGCTCCTGCGTCTTGTCGACGGCGAGACCGTTGGGCGCGACGCCCTCCTCGCCCTTCTCGGCGATGAGCGGGATCAGCACGCGGGCAGCCCGGAATGCGTCGACGACTTCGACCTGGCTGCCCTCGCCCGCACGGAAACGCTGCAGTGCGGCGAGCAGCGCCGGGTCGGCCGATCCGTCGTCCGACGCATGCGGGTTCGACTCGAAGCTGCGTCCCTCCCAGGGAACGCCGGCCGAGTCGCCCTGATCGCGCGACTCGGGCCCGCAGGCGTGCGCGTCAGTCTCCTGCGACATCCAGTGCCTCAGCCAGCGTGAACGCGCCGGCGTACAGGGCCTTGCCGACGATCGCACCCTCGACGCCCAGGGGCACGAGGTCACGGAGCGCGGCGATGTCGTCGAGGTTGGAGATTCCGCCGGACGCGACGACCGGCTTCGGCGTGCGCGAGGTCACTTCGCGGAGGAGCTCGAGGTTCGGGCCGCGGAGCGTGCCGTCCTTGGTCACGTCGGTGACCACGTAGCGGCTGCACCCGGCATCCTCCAGGCGGTCGAGGACCTCCCAGAGGTCTCCACCCTCCTTGGTCCAGCCGCGTGCCGCGAGGGTCGTCCCGCGCACGTCGAGGCCCACCGCGATCGCTTCGCCGTAGCGACCGATCACATCGGCGGCCCACTCGGGGTTCTCCAGAGCGGCCGTGCCGAGGTTGATGCGGGTGGCGCCGCTCTCGAGCGCGGCCTCGAGGGTCGCGTCGTCGCGGATGCCGCCGGAGAGCTCGATGTTGACGCCCTTGAACTGCTTGATCACCTTGCGCAGGATCGGCGCGTTGCTCCCGCGACCGAAGGCGGCGTCGAGGTCGACGAGGTGGATCCACTTCGCGCCCTGCGCTGCCCACTCCCCCGCGGCGTCGAGCGGGTCGCCGTAGCTCGTCTCGGTTCCGGCCTCCCCCTGGGTGAGGCGGACGGCCTTGCCCCCGGCGACGTCGACCGCGGGAAGGAGCGTGAGCGAGGGAGACTGCGCGAAGTCGTTCATGGGGTCCTTGGCTAGGGAAGGTCTGCAGCCCGGAACGGGCACGAGAGTCGAGGGTAGTCCGCCGGACGGCGGGTGACAAAACGGATGACGTCCACGGTGGGGGTCAGAGGCTCCCGACCCAGTTGCGCAGCAACTGGATGCCCGCTTCGCCCGACTTCTCCGGGTGGAACTGGGTCGCCGAGAGCGGGCCGTTCTCGACCGCCGCGAGGAAGGGATCGCCGTAGGTCGTCCAGGTCAGCACGGGCTCGGGGAACGGCGGGATGACGTCGAGCTCCCAGGACTGCGCAGCATAGGAGTGCACGAAGTAGAACCGCTCCCGCTCCAGGCCGCGGAAGAGAACACTGTCGGCGCCGGGCTCGACGGTGTTCCAGCCCATGTGCGGCAGGACGGGTGCGTTGAGCTCGGTGACAGCTCCTGGCCACTCGCCGAGGCCCGCGGTGTCGTGCCCGCGCTCGACGCCGTGCTCGAAGAGCACCTGCATGCCGACGCAGATCCCGAGCACCGGTCGCCCGCCGGCCAGACGGCGGTCGATGATCTCGTCGCCGCCGTGTGCGTGCAGCGCGTCACGAACCGCCTGGAACGCACCGACCCCCGGCACCAGGAGGCCATCGGCCTCGAGTGCGACCTTGCGATCGCGCGTCAGCACGGCATCCGCGCCGGCCGCGGCCAGCGCCTTGACCGCCGAGTGGACGTTGCCGGACTCGTAGTCGAAGACGGCGACGCGGGGTGAAGTGCTCACAGTGCGCCCTTGGTGGACGGAATGCCGTCGACCAGCGGGTCGAGCGTCTTACCCTGCCGGAAGGCTCGTGCGAACGCCTTGTACTCCGCCTCGGCGATGTGGTGCGGGTCGCGGCCGCCGAGCACGCGCACGTGCACGGTCAGCGCAGCGTTGAAGGTGATCGCCTCGAACGAGTGCCGCACCAGCGAGCCGGTGAAGTGCCCGCCGATCAGGTGGTGCTCGAAACCTGCGGGCTCCCCGGTGTGCACGAGGTACGGACGCCCCGAGATGTCCACGACCGCCTGCGCGAGGGCCTCATCGAGCGGGACGAGGGCATCGCCGTAGCGGGAGATGCCGGACTTGTCTCCCAGAGCTTCGAGGATCGCCTGCCCGAGCACGATCGACACGTCCTCCACGGTGTGGTGTGCGTCGATGTTCGTGTCGCCGGACGCGCGCACGGTCAGGTCGGTCAGCGAGTGCTTCGCGAAGGCGGTGAGCATGTGGTCGAAGAACGGCACCGAGGTGTCGATGCGGCTCGCGCCGGTGCCGTCGAGGTTCAGCTCGAGTTCGACGGTGGACTCCGACGTGCTGCGCACGCGGCTCGCGGTGCGCGGGGTCGGTGACGGGGTGCTCATGATGCCGATCCTATCGAGGCCAGGGCATCGAGGAACGCGGTGGTCTCGGCCTCGGTGCCCGCGCTGACCCTGAGGTGACCCGGGATCCCGACGTCACGCACGAGCACACCGCGATCGTAGAGCTGCTGCCACGTCGCCCGCGGGTCGGCGACGCCGCCGAAGAGGACGAAGTTCGACCAGGATTCGTGGGGTGCGTAGCCGAGGGCCTCGAGGGTCGCGGTGATGCGATCGCGTTGTTCGACGATCTCCTCGACCATGCCGAGCATCACGTCGGAATTGCGCAGCGCGGCGACGGCCGCAGCCTGCGTGAGCGTGCTCAGGTGATACGGCAAGCGGACCAATCGCAGCGCATCGATGAACGTCGGGTCCGCCGCCAGATACCCGACTCGGGCCCCTGCGAAGGCGAAGGCCTTGCTCATGGTGCGGGAGACCGCCAGGCGCGGGCGCCCGTCGAGCAGCGTCAGCGCGGAAGGCGCGTCGTGCGGTGCGAACTCCTGGTAGGCCTCGTCGACGATCACGATGCCCCGCGCCGCTTCGTACACGGCTTCGACGACGTCCAGGCCGAGCGGAGTTCCCGTCGGGTTGTTCGGCGAACAGAGGATGATCACGTCGGGGTCGGCGGCGCGCACCTGCTCGACAGCTTCCTCCGGCGTGATCGTGTAGTCGGGCTGCCTCGTCCCGGCGATCCAGCGCGCGCCCGTGCCCTGTGCGATGAGTGGGTACATCGAGTACGTCGGCGCGAAGCCGAAGGCCGTGCGCCCGGGGCCACCGAAGGCCTGCAGGATGTGCTGGAGCACCTCGTTCGAGCCGTTGCCCGCCCAGATCTGCTCCGCGGAGAGCCCGTGCCCCAGGTACTCCGCGAACGCCTCGCGCAACGTGGTGAACTCCCGATCCGGATACCGATTCACGTCACGGATCGCCAGGGCGATGTCGTCGAGGATGTCGCTCGCGACCGCTTCCGGGATGGGATGCGTGTTCTCGTTCACGTTGAGGGCGATCGGGAGCGGCGCCTGCGGAGCGCCGTAGGGCGTCAGTCCGCGAAGATCGTCACGTAGCGGGAGATCGTTGAGTGAGAGGGTCACCCTTCCCATGTTAAGCGGCGCGCGGAGTCGATGACGCAAAGTTGCCGCAGCGCCGCCGCGACGGGATCAGTTGGCGTACTGGGCCGGGATGGCGAGCGTCTGGCCGATCTGGAGCTCGCCGCCACGCAGCAGATTCATCCGGCTGATCGCACCGATGACGTCGCGCGGGTCGGCGTCGGGGGCGACCCCGGTGGCGATCGACCAGAGAGTGTCGCCGGGCATGACGGTCACGGTCTCGACGCTGACGGCCGCCGTGTCTGCACCCGAGGCGATCGCGCTTCCGCCGCTGAGTGCGGCGAAGGCGATGCCGATCGCGAGCGGCACGGAGGCGACCACCAGCAGCACGGCGCGGCCACGCGTCGTCAGTCGGAGTCGCGTCGAAGGACGGGTCGACGCCGGGATGACTGCTGCGGTGCTGAAGCCGATGCTGCTCATGTGGTGCTCCTTAGCCTGTCCCGGAGCAGTGAGGCTGCCGGGGAAGTTGGCGTAGCGTTCGCATTCCCGTCTCGGCCGGGAGCCGTGAATGCGAAGCTACGTACCGAAGATATCTTCGAGTTCGAACATCTGTCAAGTTGTCTTCGAAACCGGATGCACGATTCTGCCGACACGCTCGAACAGATCTTCCAGATCGGGCCGTTTCTCGGATACGGTTTCGATGAGAACACCACACCACGGGCCTCCGACATTCGAAGAGCGACGTCGGAACACCGCACTTAAGGAGCACCATGAGCGAGAACTCGGCCCCCGAGTCGGAGGCACCGCGGACGCGCCGCCGCAAGAGCCTGAGCCCCAAGCAGATGGCGATCCTCGAGGTCATCCAGAACTCCATCGCCCACCACGGCTACCCGCCGAGCATGCGCGAGATCGGCGACGCCGTCGGCCTGAAGTCCCTCTCGAGCGTGACCCACCAGCTCGGTCAGCTCGAACTGAGCGGCTACCTCCGGCGCGACCCGGGCAAGACGCGTGCGATGGAGGTCCTGATCGATCTCCCCGGCGCCAGCGGCGAGAATCCCGCCGACGTGGCGACCCCGGTCGGCGACGCGGCTCTCGTACCCCTGGTCGGTCGCATCGCCGCGGGCGTGCCGATCACCGCCGATCAGCAGGTGGAGGAGATCTTCCCCCTCCCCCGTCAACTGGTGGGCAAGGGAGACCTCTTCATGCTCAAGGTCTCGGGAGAGTCGATGATCGACGCCGCGATCTGCGACGGCGACTGGGTCGTCGTTCGCTCGCAGAACAATGCGGAGAACGGCGAGATCGTGGCCGCGATGCTCGACGGCGAGGCCACCGTCAAGGTGCTCCGCCGTCGCGACGGCCACACCTGGCTCCTCCCCCGCAACTCCTCCTTCGAGCCCATCCTCGGCGATGAGTCCGTGGTGCTCGGCAAGGTCGTGGCGGTGCTGCGCGCCGTCTGACGTCCGCCATAGGCTCGAGGCATGTCGTCCCCGTACGGTTCCTGGCCCTCACCCTTCTCCGCGGCCTCCGTCGCGGCGTCCTCCCCGCGGATCGACGGGGCGCGCTTCGTCGGCTCCGAGATCTGGTGGGGAGAATCCGTGCCCGCCGAGAAGGGGCGGGTCACGGTGCGAAGCTCTTCCGGAACCGAGGTCCTCCCGGCTCCCTGGAGCGCGCGCTCCCGGGTGCACGAGTACGGAGGCGGAGCATGGACCGCCGATGCCGCAGGCACCCTGTACTTCGTCGATGCCGGCGATCAGCGTGTGCATCGCATGGCCCCCGGGGCCGAGCCCGTTCCGCTGACACCGGCGGGACCGTCGCACGGCGGCCTCCGCGTGCAGCAAGGCCGTCTGCTCGCGGTGCGCGAAGATCTGTCGACCGCGCCGCACACCCGCGCGATCGTCGAGATCCCGATCGACGGCTCCGCGGCGGAGGACCCGTCCGGAATTCGAGTGATCGTCGAGGGCGACGGTTTCTTCGCACATCCCGCGCTCTCGCCGGACGGAACCCGCATCGCCTGGGTCGCCTGGAACCGCGGACGGATGCCGTGGGAGGCCGCGCACCTGCAGATCGCGAAGAGCGACGGCGGCGATGTGCACGAGATCCCCACTCGAGCGGCGCTGCAGCCCGAGTGGCTCAGCGACGCGGAGCTGGTGTTCGCCGATGATCCGGACGACCGCTGGGGCCTGTACCGCATCGAGCTCGACGGATTCTCACCGCTCGGCGCACCGCGCGCGCTCACCCCGAGCGACGCCGACACCGGCTACGGACTCTGGGTGCTCGGCAACCGCTGGTATCGGCCGCTCGCCGACGAGCGGATCGTCGCGGTCCGCACCAACGGGCGCGACGAGATCGTCGTGATTGCTCCGGACGGCGTCGTGAACCCGATCGATGTCCCGGCCGACGGACACGTCAGCGTCGACGACGTCGACGGTTCCCGCGTGCTGCTGTCCGGCAACGGCTCCGGGGTGACCGCCGGCCTGTGGTGCGTCGATGTGGACTCCGGCGAGACCGTCGTGGTGCGTGGAGGCGAGCCCGTGGATGCCGATTGGATGCCGCATGCCGTGCCGATCGACGTCGACGGGCGGCACGGCGTGGTGCACGCTTTCGCGTACCCGCCGGCGAACCCCGACGCGACAGCCTCCGCCGATGAACTCCCTCCGTACGTGGTGCTGGTGCACGGCGGGCCGACCGCTCACGTCACCGGTGCGGCGTCCGGAGCCAACGCGTTCTATACGAGCCGCGGCATCGGGGTGCTCGACGTCAACTACGGCGGGTCCACCGGCTATGGGCGCGCCTACCGCGAACGTCTGGACGGCCGGTGGGGGGTCGTGGACGTCGATGACGTGATCGCCGCCGCACAGGGGCTCGCGGATGCCGGGCTCGCCGATCCGTCCCGCATCGCCATCCGCGGAGGTTCGGCGGGCGGCTGGACGGTGCTGTCCGCGCTGGTACGCGGCGGAGCCTTCGCCGCGGGAATCAGCCGCTACGGCGTGGCCGACCTGCGGATGCTGGTCGCCGAGACCCACGATTTCGAGGCGTCATACATCGACGGTCTCGTGGGGCCCCTCCCCGAGTACGAGGATGTCTACGTCGAACGATCACCACTCACCCATGCGGATCGCATCGGAGTCCCCGTGCTGCTGCTGCAGGGCGGGGAGGACCGGGTGGTCCCGCCGTCGCAGTCCGAGGCGATCAGAGACGCGCTGGCCGCGCGGGGCGTCGACCACGAATACGTCCTCTACCCCGCAGAGGGGCACGGCTTCCGCAGCGCCGACACGATCATCGACGCGCTCGAGCGCGAGCTGACCTTCCTCGGCCGCGTGTTCGGGTTCGAGCCGACGCTGTGACGACCGGCCGCTACTCGCCCACGCGATTGCGCAGGCGCATGGCACGATCCGCCTCGCGGGTGTCCTGGCGCTCGCGCAGGGTCTGACGCTTGTCGTACTCGCGCTTTCCCTTGGCGAGGGCGATCTCGACCTTGGCCCGGCCGTCGGAGAAATAGAGCTTCAGCGGGATCAGGGTGTATCCGCCTGCCGAGACGGCATGCGCGATCTTGGCGATCTCCTCGCGATGCAGCAGCAGCTTGCGGATGCGCTTCGCAGAGTGGTTGGTCCAGTGGCCCTGGGAGTACTCCGGGATGTGCACGGAGTCGAGGAAGACCTCGTTGCCCTTCACGAACGCGTAGCCGTCGCTGAGGTTGGCGCGCCCCTGGCGCAGCGACTTGACCTCGGTGCCGGTGAGCACCATCCCCGCTTCGTACGACTTCTCGATCGTGTAGTCGTGACGTGCGCGACGATTGGTCGCGACGACCTTCTCTCCGCGTTCCCTGGGCATGATGCTCTCCTGTTGCCGTGATGAGCTCGATCGATCTTTCCGACCGAGCAGCCTTTCAGGATATCAGGTACGGAGCCAGCGCCTGATCGCGAAGCCGGCGGACAGCGCGGCCAGCACGATGCCGATGCCGATCAGCACCGGCACCACGAGCATCGCATCCTGCATCGTCACCCACGTCGTGATGAACGGGACCCGACCGCGCAGGTAGCCGTTCACTCCGAAGTGCATCCCGGCCACGACCGCGGCACTGGCCAGCGCCGAGCCGAGGAACGCGGCGAACACGCCTTCGAGGACGAACGGTGTCTGGATGAACCGGTTCGAGGCACCGACGAGCCGCATGATGCCGATCTCCTTGCGCCGCGCATACGCGGACAATCGGATCGTCGTACCTATCAGCAGGGTCGCCGCAATCAGCATGAGCACGGCGATGCCGACGGCGATGTACGTGGCGACGGTCAGGGCGGAGAACAGGGGTTCCAGATATTGGAGCTGATCCTTGACCTGCTCCACCCCGGCCTGGCCGCTGAATGCCTCGGTGAGCACCTGCGACTGCCCCGGGTCTTTCATCGTCACGAAGAAGACCTCGAACGCCTGGTCGGCCGTGAGGACACTCGCCTGATCCTCGCCGAGCTGATCGACGAGTTTGGCGTACGTGTCCTCCTTGGTGTCGAAGGTCAGCGAGCTGATGAGCGGCGCCAGCGCGTCCCCTTCGAGCTGCGCGCGAACTGCGGCGACCTGTTCCTCGCTCGCGGCACCGTCGATGCACGTGTCGGATTCCGAGACCGCGGAGCACATGTACACGGCGACCTGGGCACGCTCGGCCCAGTAACCCCGCATCACACCGATCTGCGACTGCATCAGGATCGCCGCACCGACGAAGGTGAGAGAGACGAAGGTGACGAGGATCACCGAGATGACCATCGAGATGTTCCGCCGAAGGCCACCCAGGGCCTCGGTCAGGATGAGTCCGATTCTCATGAGGTCGGGCCCACTTCCTCGTCGTCTTCATCCGAGAGTCCGAGTCGGTCGGCGACTCCGAGCTCGGCGACGTCGACGGTCGGGAGGGTGATCGGGTGGGTGCGAGGTCGGACGACCGCCGGCGGCTCCACCGCGGTCGGCGGCTCGACGACAGCGGGCGGTTCCACCACAGGCGGTTCGACGACATCCGCGACCGTCTCGGGCTCCGGCACGGAGGGCGACTCCGGCGGCTCGACCGTCTGAGGGGCGTCTGTAACTGCGGCCGAACCGCTTTCCGCGGCGGCGGCCTTCCGCTGCATGCTGAGCTCCTCGGCGAGAGCCGCGCGGACCGAGGAGAGGTCCGCCGTCTGGCGCTGGACCTCCTGCACCGCCGTCAGTGCCGCTGCTGCGGCCGCACCGCGCACCTGCTCCGGCACGAGACGCGGGATGTTGGACGTGTCGCCGTAGCCACCGTGCACCTCGTCTCGCACCATCTCCCCGTCGCGCAGCTCGATCACTCGGCGCTGCATCTGGTCGACGAAGCCGGCCTCGTGCGTGGCCATCAGGACGGTCGTGCCTCCGGCGTTGATACGGGCCAGAAGCTGCATGATGTCGACGGAGGTCGCGGGGTCGAGGTTGCCGGTGGGCTCGTCGGCGAGCAGAACCTGCGGACGGTTGACGAGGGCGCGAGCGATCGCGACGCGCTGCTGCTCTCCGCCGGAGAGTTCGTGCGGCATGCGCTTCTGCTTGCCGTCGAGGCCGACGAGCGCGAGCGCCTCGGGTACGGCCTGTTGGATGAAGCCGCGCGAGGAGCCGGTCACCTGCAGGGTGAAGGCGACGTTCTGGTAGACGGTCTTCGACGGCAGCAGGCGGAAGTCCTGGAACACCGAACCGATGTGGCGCCGGAAGTAGGGCACCTTGCGGTTGGCGAGCGAGCGGAGGTCCCGGCCGAGCACGGCGACACGGCCTGCCGTCGGCACGTCCTCGCGCAGGATCAGGCGAAGACAGGAGGACTTGCCGGAGCCCGAGGCGCCGACGAGGAAGACGAATTCCCCGCGTTGCACTTCGAAGTCGACACCGGAGAGGGCGGGCTTCGACGTCCCGCGGTAGCGTTTCGTGACGTTCTCGAACCGAATCATGACGCTTCGAGCCTAAGCGCGGCCCTCCGGCTCACCGCGAGCGACACCCCGCACCGGCGCGTCCGCTTCGGGAGACGATGGGGACTGCTCCCCATCCTGAACACCCTGGGAAGTCACCGGCCACTGCTATACATAAGGGTGCGGTCGCACCATGGAGCGGCCGAATCGTCTTCGAGGGGGACCCATGAGCACGACACCAGCAGGTTGGTACGACGACGGCAGCGGACGCCAGCGGTGGTGGGACGGTCAGCAGTGGACGGAGCACTTCGCTCCGGAGGCGGCCTCCGCGACCGAGGCCGACTCGGCATCGGAAGCACCGGTAGCAGCGGAGGGATCGTCCGCGATCGAGACGCCGACCGAGGCTCCCACCGCCGGCGAAGCGCCGTCTTACGACGCACCGGAAGCGCCGTCCACCGATGACACCGTGCTCCACGACTCCGCCGAGGCGCCGACCGCGGCGACCACGCCGCTCGGCGACGATGTCCCCGCGTACTCCGCACCGGCCACACCCGACCAGCCCGCGTCGAGCTACCCGGGCACCGCGCCGGCCTACCCGGGTGTGGATGCGCAGCCCGCCTATCCGGCGGCCGGGCCCTACCTCCAGACAGAACCGGAAGCTCCCAAGAAGCTCTCGATTCTGGGACTCGTCGGACTCGGGCTGTCCGCCGTCGGCACGATCCTGGCGTTCATCCCGCTGATCGGCTTCATCGGCTTCATCCTCCTCGGCGCAGGATTCATCGTCTCCCTCATCTCGCTCTTCCTGAAGGGGAAGAAGTGGCCGGGAATCGCCGGCCTGATCCTCTCGGTGGTCGGCGGCATCATCAGCGCCGTGATGTTCTTCGTCTTCTTCTTCGCGATCGCCCAGAACGCGAGTGACGAGCTGAACAACCTGCCCAGTTCCTCGCCGTCGATCGAGGCCACCGAGCCGGGCGAGACCGACGGCACCGACGGCGCCGACGACGGCACGCGTCCGACCTCGGCCGAGGTGGCGGTCGGCCTGACCGCGATCCTGGCTGCCGAGGGCACGGAGGGCTACACCGAGCCGCAGATCACCTGCCTCTCGGATCTGCTCGTCGAGTCCGATCTCGACAACTCGACGCTGCGCGCGATCGCGGAGAGCGACGGCACGCTGACGGATGTCGACGCCGCGTACGGTTTCGCCGAGGTGCTGGGCGATACCGAAGCCGTCACCGCGTGCTTCGCCCCCTGAGCCGTCTGACGAGCGGAACCATCTGATGACGACGCCTGCCGGCTGGTACGACGACGGCACCGGCAGCCTGCGGTGGTGGGACGGCACACAGTGGACCGCACACGTGCGGACCTCTGACGGAGCGCCGGTGGCCCCGGAACGACCGTCTGTGGAGCCGGCTCCCTCCGACGCGTCGTCTCCCGCCATGGCGCCGTTCACCCCGCCCTACACGCTGCCCCCGTCGGGCACGTCGACCGAACGGGTGATCGCGCCCGACCGCGTCGGCGCACCCGACGGGGCGTGGGTAGCGCCGGCACCGCAGCCGCCCACGCCCGGGGTATCGGTGCTCGGGCTCATCGGTCTCGCAGTCGTGGTCGTCGGCGTCGTCTGCGCCTGCATCCCGCTGACCTCGATCGTCGGCTGGGCGCTTCTCGGCGTCGGATTCGTGCTGTCGCTCGTCTCCCTGTTCCTGCGCGGCCGGAAGTGGCCGGGGATCGCTGGGCTGGCGGTCTCCGTGCTCGGAGCGGTGCTCGCGTTCGCCGTGTCGCTGGTTCTGATCGCAACCGTCTCGGTCCCGGCCGATGACGACGAGGGAGCCGGAGAGGGCACGGATCCCTCCTCGATCGAGGGGGCCGACATGGTGCCGTTCGCCGAACTCGAGATCGGCGACTGCCTGCCTTTCGTCGACTACGGGGACACGGGGCAGATCTACGAGCTTCCTGTCGTCCCGTGCGATCAGCCGCACACGGACGAGGTGTACTTCATCTTCGACGTCGACGACGAGGAGTTCCCCGGCGACGATGCTCTCGGCGAGGCGGCGTGGGATGGTTGTGCCGCGCAGTTCGACGCATACGTCGGCATCGCCTACGAAGACTCGGTGCTGGATTTCTACACCTATCAGCCGACGGAGACGTCTTGGGCCCGCGCAGACGATCGCGCGGTCCAGTGCATCCTGTTCAGCTATGAAGACGTGACCGGCAGCCTCGAGGGTGCCGGGTACTGACGACACTCAAATGAAGAAGGCCCCGGAGTGATCCGGGGCCTTCTTCATAGGTTCAATCCTCGATCTTGCGCTTACGCCAGCGGATGCCCGCGGAGATGAAATCATCCAGGTCACCGTCGAACACCGCAGCCGGGTTGCCCGACTCCTGGCCGGTGCGCAGATCCTTCACCAGCTGCTGACCGTAGAGGAAGTACGAGCGCATCTGGTCGCCCCAGCTCGCCGTGATGTTACCCGCGAGCTCCTTCTTCTTCGCTGCTTCCTGTTCTTTCTGCAGCAGCAGTAGGCGGGTCTGCAGCACGCGCATGGCGGCGGCGCGGTTCTGGATCTGCGACTTCTCGTTCTGCATCGATACGACGATGCCGGTAGGAAGGTGCGTCAGACGCACAGCGGAGTCGGTCGTGTTGACCGACTGACCGCCGGGGCCGGAGGAACGGAACACATCGACTCGGATGTCGCTCTCGGGGATGTCGACCTCGGTCGCCTCCTCCATCAGCGGGATTACCTCGACCGCGGCGAACGAGGTCTGGCGCTTGTCGGCGGAGCCGAACGGGCTGATGCGCGCGAGGCGGTGCGTGCCGGCCTCGACCGAGATGGTTCCGAAGGCGTAGGGCGCGTCGATCTCGAACGTCGCCGACTTGATGCCGGCGCCCTCGGCATACGAGGTGTCCATGACCTTGACCGGGTACTTGTGCCGCTCGGCCCAGCGCAGGTACATGCGCATCAGCATCTCGGCGAAGTCGGTGGCGTCGTCGCCGCCCGCACCGGAGCGGATCGTGATGATGGCGCTGCGCTCGTCGTACTCGCCGTCGAGCAGCGTCTGCACCTCGAGCTGGTTGATGAGGTCGGTGAGCGCGGCGAGTTCGGCGCGGGCCTCCTGCGCGGAGTCCTCATCCCCCATCTCGTTCGCGAGACCCACGAGCACCTCGAGGTCGTCGAGTCGCTGAGCGATGCCGGTGATGCGGGCGAGCTCGGACTGACGATGGCTGAGTGCGCTGGTCACCTTCTGCGCGTTCTCGGTGTCGTCCCAGAGGTCGGGGGCGCCGGCCTCCTCGCTGAGACGCGCGATGTCGTCGCGGAGACGGGAGACATCGACGACCTCGCTGATGTCGCCGAAGGTGTGCCTGAGCGCCTGGATTTCGGCGGAGAGATCTAGTTCGAGCATGACACCTCAGCCTAACGTGCCGCCTGCCTACGCGGGGACGTCGTCTTCGACGGCACATCGGCCGGAGTAGCGTGAAGACGTGAGCAGTGCATCGGCGGTCCTTCGACAGTTCGGACCCATGGTGTATCTGCCGACGGTCCTGTTCGCGCTCGGCGAGGGCGCCGTGATCCCGCTCATCCCGGTGCTGGCGGCTTCCATGGGTGCCGACGTGGCCTTCGCCGCACTCGTGGCATCCGCCCTCGTGATCGGCCAGCTGTGCGGCAACCTCCCTGCCGGGTGGGCGGTGGGCCGGATCGGCGAGCGGTACACGATGGTGATCGCCGGCATGATCGCGATCATCGCCGGGGTCGGGATGGTGTTCGCGCCGTCGCTCGGCGTGCTGGCGGCGTCGGTCTTCCTGCTCGGCATCTGTGCGGCAGCTTTCGGCCTCGCGCGTCACGCCTTCATGACCACCCGGGTGCCGGTCGCCTTCCGTGCCCGCTCCCTCTCGCTGCTCGGCGGGAGCTTCCGGCTCGGCATCTTCATCGGACCGTTCGTCCCCGCGGGGCTCCTGCAGCTGTTCGGCAGCGAGGCCGCGGCGATCTGGTTCTTCCTGGGCTGCCTCGTGGTCATGGTCGTCCTGGTCCTCTTCGGTCCCGATCCGGAGAAGACGATCCCTCCCGTCCCGACGACCACGCACGAGCGCTATCTGGAGGACTCCGGCGAGGCCGTGAGCGGATCGATCCCGACGATCGAGCGCCTGGGGATCTTCCAGACCATGTGGCGCCAGCGCGCGGTGCTCGGGCGACTGGGGCTGGCCGCCGCCTCTCTGTCCGCTGTGCGATCGGCCCGACAGGTCGTGCTCCCGCTGTGGGGGCTCTCGCTGGGCTTGGATGCCTCGACCATCGCCCTCGTGGTCGGCGTCTCCGGAGCGATCGACTTCGCGCTGTTCTATGCGAGCGGCCAGGTGATGGACCGCTTCGGACGGCTGTGGGCGGCGATGCCCGCGATGGTGCTGATGGGTGCCGGCTTCCTCGCCCTCTCGTTCACCCACGATCTCGATGCGGCGGTGCTGTGGTTCGGGATGTTCGCGGCGATGCTCGGCGTCGGCAACGGCTTGTCCAGCGGCATCCTGCTCACCCTCGGCGCAGACGTCGCCCCGAAGCGGGAACCCGCGGCATTCCTCGGATCCTGGCGGACGCTGACGGATGCCGGCGGTGCGATCGCGCCACTGCTGGTCTCGGCGATCACCGCCGTGGCCGCTCTTCCGTTCGCCGCAGCCGCCATGGGTGTGATCGGCCTCGTCGGCGCGGCAGGGTTCCTGCGCTGGATCCCCCGGTTCGTGCCGCGGGAGCGGCCGGACTCCGGCGGCACATCGACGGAGGAGGAAGACGAATGATCTCGGCCCTGCAGGCTGAGGCCCATCGCCTGGTCTCGACTTTCGAGCCCCGCTCGGACCGGGAGATCCGCGCACAGGCGGATTTCGCCTCGTTCTTCCGGCCGGATCACGGGCCCGTGCATCGCGGTTCCGGCCCCGACCATCTCACCGCGTCCTGCGTCGTCTTCGATGCGTCGTTCGAGCACACGCTGCTCGTCTTCCATCGCAAGGGTCAGTTCTGGGTGCAGCCGGGCGGTCACGTGGACGACACGGATGAGTCGGTCGTGGCGGCCGCGCTTCGCGAGCTACGCGAGGAGACCGGCCTCCTGGTCGACCCCCCGGTCGCACCGCTCGCCTATGACCTCGACCACCATGGGCTGTCGTCTCGCTTCGGTACGTGCACCTCGCACCTCGACATCGGGATCGCCGTCGTGGTCGATCGAGATGCGGCGCTCACCGTCAGCGAGGAGTCCGAGGATCTGCGCTGGTGGCCGGTCGACGCCCTGCCTGCCGAGATACCGCCGCAGCTCGAGCCGAGGCTCGACGGGCTGCTCGAGCAGCTGCGCGATCCGCGCTGAGAGCGCGGCGGAGTCGGCGAGCGCGTCCAGGCGCTGCGCGCCGCGTTGCTCGAAGATGAGCCGCGTGTCAACCAGCTCGTCCCGGCCAGGGGCACTCCCTAGGCTGAGACGTCCACACGCGAGGAGACGATGTGCAGCGCGCCACACCAGCCGACCCCGAGCCCACGATCAGCGTGGTCATCCCGGTGAAGGACGACGCGGCCGCGCTGCAGCGATGCCTGCGCGCCCTCGCCGTGCAGACACTGCCCGCGGACGAGATCATCATCGTCGACAACGCCTCCACCGATTCCTCGGCCGACGTCGCGGTGCGGCACGGGGCTCGCGTCGTGCGATGCGAGGACGACGGCATTCCGGCGGCGAGTGCTGCCGGCTACGACGCGGCGGCCGGCGAAGTGATCCTGCGTCTCGACGCCGACGGCGTGCCGGATCCGCGGTGGATCGAGTCGATGATGGCCGCGTGCACACGGGATCCGCGGGTCGGGGCGTGGACCGGCGGTGCGCACTTCATCGACGGCCCCCGGGCGCTCCGCCGCCCCCTGGCCGCGGCATATCTCCTCGCGTATGCGCTGGTGTGCGGGGTCGCGCTCGGGCACTCCCCGCTCTTCGGTTCGAACCTCGCGCTGCGCCGTTCGACCTGGCTCGCGGTGCGCGAGCACGTGCACCGCGACGACCCGGCGTTGCACGACGACCTCGACCTCGCCTTCCACGTGGGCGAACGCCACCGCATCCGCTGGATCCGCAGCACAGGGATGGGCATCTCGATGCGGCCGTTCGGGAATGGGCGTTCGTTTCTGCGTCGCATCGCCGCCGGCTTCCGCACCGTGGTCGTGCATTGGCCCGAGGATCTCCCTCCGGTGCGCTGGGTGCGCCTCGTGCTGCGGCGCATACTCCATCGGCTCGGCGTTCCCGCTCCAGGAGCCCGGCGATGACCGCCCCTCTTCTCGGCTCTCACCGCGACGGCGACCTGCACGTCATGACATTGAACGTACGGCGGGACCTCGGGACGCTGGCCTGGCCGCGTGCTGACCGGTGGCCCACGAGACAACGGCGCGTCTCGGCGCTGCTGCGCGCCGAGCGACCGCACGTGGTCGGCGTGCAGGAGGCGCTGCCTGCACAGGCATCGCTCATCGGCGCCGCGCTCGGCCCGTCGTATCGGATGGTCGGACACGGCCGGCGCCCCGGTCGACGGGGTGAGGGTTGCCCGTTGTTCTTCGACGCCGAGCGGCTCGAACTGCGCGACTGGCGCCAGTGCGCGCTGTCGCGTCACCCGGAGCGGGAGGGCTCGTCGTCGTGGCTCAGCGCCGCTCCGCGGATCGTGGTCGAGGCGATCCTCCGCGATCGGATCACGGGCCGCGAGATCACCGTCCTGAACACCCACCTGGACGCGTTCTCCCCGTGGGCACGGCTCCGCCAGGCACAGACGATCCGCGGCCGCGCGAGCGAGGCGACGTCGCCCGTCCTCGTCCTCGGTGACCTCAATGCGCGTGCCGGCTCAGCCCCGTGGCGCGCTCTCCAGGAGGGCGGCCTGCTCTCCGACTCCTGGACGGCGTCCGCGGCGCGGTGCACCCCGGCCTGGGGTACGTTCGCGCGCTACCGTGCCCCACGAAGTGGACGGCGCATCGACGCGATCCTCGCCTCGCCCGAACTGCCTGTGCGCCGCGCGGGCATCAACGGGCGACAGTACGAGCGCGGGTGGCCCTCGGATCATCTGCCGGTGCAGGCCTTGTTCAACCTCGCCTCCTGCCCTGCCGACTCACCCGAAGAGGAGGCGCCGTGAAAGCGGACTTCCTGAGACCCCCGCGCACGGTCGCGGAGTACGGTGCCGATGCCGTACGCGTGATCGGAGTGCTCAGCGTCCTCGTCGCGGCCATCTGGTCCACGCCGACCGACGCGGGGATCCTCGCCCTCACCACGCCCGCGCTCATGCTCCCCCGTGCGCTCGGGATGCGCGGTGGCGTCGACCTGGCGGTCGGCGTGATCGTGCTCGTCGCGGGGGCGAGCAACGTCTTCGACCTCTACCGCACGGTGCCGGGGTGGGACCTCGTGGTGCACTTCGTGTGCACCGGGGCGATCGCTGCGACCGGCTACACGGTGCTCGCCAGGCTCGGTGTCGTCGTGCCTCAGGGCGCGCCGGAGTTCCGTCCGCGGATCCCGATCGTCCTCTGCACGATCCTCGGTCTCGCCGTCAGCGCTGTCTGGGAGATGATCGAATGGGCCGGACGCACGTTCGTCACCGCCGAGATCTTCGTGACCTACCAGGACACGATCGGAGACATGGCCCTCGGCGGGCTCGGAGCTCTCGCGGCCGGAGTTCTCGTCGCGTTCGTACCGTTGGAAAAGCGTCCTCGGTGATCCGACGCACCCTCAGCGAAGAGCCGTGCGACTCGTGGCGGTCGACTCCAACTCGACGCCCTCACGCATGAACGGGCCGAGCAGCGGGGGACGCCAGTCCGCGACGACGGTGACCTGCGCCGAGACACCATCCGGTGTTCCCGCGGCCACGATCGAGGCAGGACCCGAAATCGACTGCACCAGCGCCGCCGCCTGCTCCTCCACGCCGGCATCGGTCAGTTCCGCACGAACGGCGTCGTCGACCGCCACCAGGGTGAACCCGTCAGCCCCGGCGAGCGCGGCGGCATCGGCCAGCGCGTCCAGCCGCTTCTGAGCGAGGTAGAGGTCCGTGGCGCACACGCACACGAAGATCACCGCCAACGCGAGCAGCACGTATCCGAGGGTGAGCAGCAGTGTGGTGCCCTCGTCGTTCCCGAGAGCCTCCCGTGACCCGCGCGCGTCTCTGCTCATGGGGCGCCCCACGATCGCGACACCTTCTGCACAGCCTCCGCCTGCACGGGGATCGCCGTGGAACGCTCGAGACCGAGCACCTCCGGTACCAGTGGGAGCCGTACGCGGGTGCTGACCAGGACGGTGATCGTCGCTCCTGCCGAGGGACACTCAACGCCCGACGGCGTGCACGACAGCGACAGATCGACGGCGTCCGGATCGAGGCCGTACTCGTCGATCACGTCGGCGAGCACGACGTCGCCGCGTGCCGCCGCGGACGCGACATCGGGAGCCTGCGCGATGGCACGGGCGATGTGGCGGGAGGCAGCCTCCGCGCCGAGCATCTGCTCCTGGATGGTGCCGAGTGCGACGACGAGGTAGATCAGCGGCACCAGCAGGATCACACCGACGGTGATGAACTCGAGTGCCGCGGAACCGGCGTCATCGCCCGCCGAACGCCTCCACCGGTGCATGTGCCTCCACCTCCATCGCGAAGGGCACGCCGATCAGCCCGAGCAGAGGAAAGGTCGAGCGCACTCGCACGTCGACGGTCTCCTGACCCCGAGCACCCGAGGAGCCGATCCGGATGTCCTCGGAATACGACGCGCCGACCGCGCGGGTGATGACTTCCCTCGTGCGCTCGATCCCCTCCTCCTGCGTCGTGTCGGCGAGGGCCGCGTGATACGCACCCTCCACCGCCGCGTCGTGGACGACGTTGCGCACGTAGACCGCGAGTGCGAGCTGGAGGACTCCGAGCGTCAGTGCCGTCAGGAGCGTCCCGACCAGCAGGAACTCGACCGGGCTGGACCCTCGGTCGTCGGCGAGTGACCGCGCGAGGCGCACGTCAGAGCCCGGAGACCCGTTGGATCGCCTGCTCGAACAGCGCGGTCAGTGCGGGGCCGGCGACCGCCCAGATCAGCACGACCAGCCCGGCCGTCATCAATGTCACGAGCACCCACCCGGGTACGTCTCCGGTCTCGTCGCGGGCGAACGCATCGAGACGGCTCACCACAGAGCGCCAAAGGCGTCGACGGGTGCTCTGGCCGCGATGGGTGTCCTGCGGTGGTGCGATCATGGTCGTCCTTTCATAGCCGATCAGCCGATCAGCCGATGCCGAGTCGGAGGATGAACAGTCCCGGATAGACGGCGAACAACACCGACAACGGGAGGATGAGGAAGACGAGCGGCAGCAGCATCAGGATCTCCTTGCGCCCCGCCTGCTCGATCAGCGTTCGCTTCGCATCTTCGCGCGCGTCTCCTGCCTGCGCGTGCAGCACTGCAGCGAGCGGCGCGCCATGTTCGAGGGCGGCGATCACCTGGTCGACGGCGCGCGACAGCGCGCTCAGGTCGAGGCGTCGCGCCATCTCGCTCAGCGCGTCGGACAGCGGCGATCCGGTGCCGACCGCGAGCACCACCCGGCGAAGCTCACCGGTCAGCTCGCCGGAGCCGACTGCGGCCACACGACGCAGAGCATCCAGGAATCCCTCGCCGGCCGACAGGCAGAGGGCCAGGAACTCGAGAGTCGTCGGAAGCTCCTCGGTGAGACGCACGCGGCGCGCCTTGACTCGCGCCGACAGCTGCAGGTCATATGCGGTGGCGGCGGCCGCGCCGCACAGCAACGGCATCACACCGGTGGGAACGGAAAATCGTCCGAGAAGGGCGAGCACGATCAAAACGGCCGCACCCGCACCGATACCGGCGAGCGCCCAGCCCAACTGCCTGCCGCGGAACGTCGCCGGTTCCAAGGTGGCACCCGCTTGGGAGATTCGCTGTCGAAGCGCCTCTCCCCCACCCACCATGCGCGCGAACGCATCTCGCGATCGACCCCACAGCGTTCGGGCGCTCGCGGGCAATGTACCCGCGAGCGGGAGAACTCCCCGCGGAAGGTTCTCATCCGCGACCACGTCACGGATGTAGGGCCCGATCCGCACGCTCAGCGAGGCGGCCCTCCAGCGCGGGAGGGCGGTGAGAATGCTCAGCACACCGGCCGCGAAGGCCCCACCGACGAGCACGGCACCGGCGAGTGCAGAGAACACGCTCACCCGAACCACCGCCGAGGTTCCGGGAGCCGGCCGATACGGACCATGATCTGGAAGGCGATGACCGAGACCCCCGCGCCCATGCAGATGACGATCACGCCTTCCGGTGTGCCATATGCCGAGGCTCCCTCCGGACGCATGACCAGCAGGCCGAGGATGACCCACGGTGCGATGGCGCCGAGAACCGCCGCGCCACGGATCCATGACTGTCGCGCCTCGACCTCGCCCCGCAGCGCGGCGTCCGCGCGTACGGAGGAGGAGAGCGCTCGAAGCACACCGACCAGTTCGGTGCCGCCGACCTGACGTGCCATCCGCAGGGTCTCGACGATGCGATCGCCAATCGGATCCGCCAACGACGACTTCAGCCGGTCGAGGCTTGTCTCGAATCGGCCACTCGCCTGCAGGTCTCTGGCGAACACCGCGAATGCGGGTCGCAGCATCGACGGCGCGGACTCGGCCAGGCTCGCCACGGCATCGGGGAGCGAGAGTCCGACACGGATCGACGCGATGAGGAGATCGCAGACGTCGGGCCACAACTGCCGACGCAGGCGGCGCAGTCGCAACCGTCGTCCACGCAGGAACATCATCGGCGCCATCGCTCCGGCCGACGCGGCGAGGAGCACCAGCACCGGCAGCCCGGTCAGCAACCATGCCGTGGAGGCGGCGATGAGCGCGGCGGCGGCGATCACGACGATGACCGCGCGGGACGCCACGTCGTCGTACCCCGCCTCGGCGATCAGCCGGACCAATCGCGCCCTGGGGACCGTCGGGGTGGCATCGGGCCGCGGCGGCCACATCCACGGTGACACGCAGAGGAGGACGCCGGCGGCGAAGACCGCCCCGATCAGGAACGTCACGACGCGACCCCGGCAAGGTACACGCTGTCGGTGAGGATGCGTCCGTTCTCGACATCGCCGGTGGGCGCGACGATCTCGTGCACGCGCCGACCCCCGGCATGGTCGCGAACGCAGTGCACCACGAGATCCACCGATGCCGCGAGCGCGGGTGCGATGAACCCGCGGTCGATGTTGCGGCCGGCCAGCAACGGCAGGATGCTCAGCTTCTCGAGCGCCTCCGTGGCGGAGTTCGCGTGGACGGTGCACGCGCCCGGCACGCCGGTGTTGAGCGCGAGCACCAGGTCGAGGGCCTCGGCGTCACGCACCTCGCCGACGACCAGGCGATCCGGCCGCATGCGCAGTGCCTCCTTGACCAGGCGGCGCAGGGTGATCTCTCCCGTGCCTTCCAGGCTGGCCTGACGCCCCTGGAGTGCGACGAGGTCCGGGCCGTCCACGGCCAGCTCGAAGGTCTCCTCGACGGTCACGATGCGCTGAGATCCGGCGCACGAGGCCAGCAGCGCACCGAGCACGGTCGTCTTGCCGGCGTGCGTCGCTCCAGAGACGATGACACTGCGGCCATCGTTCATCGCGATACGCAGCAGCTCCGCCACGTCGGCGGGCAGCATGCCCTGCTGGGTCAACGCCTCGAGCGACCGGTACTTCGGCAGGAACTTGCGGATGTTGACTGCCCAGGAGCCGCGCACGACATCGGCGATGGCCACGTGCAGGCGAGAGCCGTCGGGCAGCGACGCGTCGACGAACGGCTGGCTGATGTCGACGCGTCGTCCGGTGGACTGCAGCATCCGCTCCACCAGGTCGCGCACCGCGATTTCGTCGAGGCGCAGCCGGGTCCGTTCCGCCACGCCCTCCCGTGCCACGTGCACGTGCCCGGTGCCGTTCAGCCAGATCTCCTCGACCTCGGGATCGTCCAGCAGCGGCTGGAGCGCCCCGAATCCGCTCAGGGATGCCAGCACGTCGCGCACACATGCCGCCTCATCCTCGATCAGCGCCTCCCCCCGCGCCAGGGCGAGGTCATCATGACGACGCACCTCCGCATGGGTGATCCGCCACGCCGAGTCCGGATCAACGGTCGGATCGATCCCCTCGGACCGCAGACGCATCCGCACACGTTCGGCGACGAGGGCGGAAGGACGACTCACCCCGGCATCCTCGCAACAATCCGCAACCCGGGTCCGAAGTTATCCACAGTCGTCCTTGGTGGCAGGCGTGGAAGACCCGCCTCACCACATCCCTCACCGCAGCGCAAGGGAGCAGACACCGCGGTCGCGCCCTGCTGAACTCGCCTATACATGGCGTGATTCAGCGAAAGGACACCGACATGACCGACACCTCCCCCTCCCCGTCGAACCCCGACGAGCCCTCACCGCTCTTCCCCGACGAGCCGCTCGCCCCGAACCCGGAAGAGCCGCTCGCCCCGAACCCGGA
>NZ_SSDF01000068.1 GCF_004794515.1 Microbacterium sp. A20
GCGTCCGCATCCGCGTCATCGATCGTGAACGAGACCGTCGCGCTGCCGACCGTCGTCGGCGACGTCAGCGTGGCCGTGTACGTGCCGTCGCCGTTGTCCGTGACGGCCGAAAGGGTGCCGGCCGTCGTCGACAGCTCCACCACCTCGCCCGCATCAGCGACGACATTGCCGTTCGCATCGAGCAACGTCACCGTGATCGTCGACGTACTCGTGCCGTCCGCCGTGATCGACGTCGGAGACGCCACGATCGTCGACGTGCCCACATCCGCCGCACCGGCGACGAAAGTGACCGACGCGGTGCCCGCGCCCGCCGTATCGTCGAGCTCGAACCCGATTGTGGATGTTCCCGCGACGAGAGAACTCAGCGTCGCCGTGTACGTGCCGTCGCCGACGTCGGTGACGGTACCGAGCGTGCCGACACCCGCGGTGACCGACATCGTCACATCGGCTCCGGTCGTTCCCGTGGCATTCCCGTACTCATCGCGGAGCGTGACCGTGACCGTCGACACACTCGTGCCGTCGGCTGTGACACTCGTGGGCGCCGCCACGATGGTGGAGTCCGCGGCGGTCGGCGCGCCGGGAGTGAAGACGACGGCGTCGGTGTCGGTCGCGGGCGCGGAGTCGAGGGTGAATCCGACCGTGGCTGTGCCCGTGAGAGTGGACGAGAGGGTCGCCGTGTACGTGCCGTCGTCGTTGTCCGTGACGGGCGCACTGATCGTGCCGAGGTCCGTCGTCATCACCACGGTGTGCCCGGCGCCGGCGCTGCCGAGGGCGTTGCCGTTGACGTCGCGCACGGTCACCGTGACCAGAGTGGAATCGCCCGCGGTCAGAGTCGGTGAGGCCGCAGCGATCGTCGACCCGGTGGCGGATGCCGCGCCCGGTGCGAAGGTCACCGTGGCGGTACCCGTGCCCGGAACCCCGTTGACGGTGAACCCGAGGGTCGCCGAACCCGCGGTGGTCGGCGAGGTCAGGGTGGCCGAATAGGTGCCGTCTCCGTGGTCGAGAACTCCGCCGAGAGTTCCTCCACCGGCGTTCTTGACGATGGTGACCGTGTCCCCGCCATCGACGATGGGTTGTCCGTTCGCGTCACGAAGCGTGACCGTGACGGTCGAGGTCGTGACGCCGTCAGCCGTGATCGTCGGCGGCGCCGCGGCGATCGTCGAGTCTCCGGGATCGGCGACCCTCACGCCGAAGGTGAGGAACTCACCGCTCGCAGGCGTGGGGATCGTCCCGACGTAGTACCCGCTCTGGAGCGTGAGCGGTGTGGTCGTCACCGGTCCGCCGAAGGTGGCACTCGCTCCGCTCACGGCGTAGAGAGTGCGCGCATTGGCCGGCAGCGTGACCCCCGATGCGGGGACCCGCACCGAGACCTGGGCCGGGCTGCTCCCCGCGGTCTGCACGCGCCACACACGCGCCATCCGGTCGGTCACGCCTGCCGTGGCAGGGGTCGTGATCGCCGTGGAACCGTTGTCGTCGCCGATCGTCACCGAGGCGAGGTCGGTCAGCGCGGTGGTCGGGGCCGTCGGCGTGATCGTGCCGGTGAAGTCATAAGCGCCCGCCGCCAGGGTCACGGGCAGAGTCGTGCTCGTGGACGCCTGCGACACACGCTGGTCGAAGTCCGACACGGAGTCCCGCGCGATCACCGTGACGTTGTTCTGGTAGGCGACCGGCGCGCTCCAATACGTCGTTCCGGCGGAGTTCACCGATGCCACCGAGGTGTTCCCACCCGGCGCGTTGTCGACGTCGCCGAGGGTCGTTCCGTACTTCGCGGCGAGATAGGACTGGATGCGCGCGTTGGCGGCCGCATCATCGTTCGGTGCACCGGCGACCCCGATCACCTCGGCGATCGTGCCGCGGAAGGGTCCCGCCCCGGTGTTGATCAGTGCGCCGATCGCCAACGGCGCGGCGGTGTCATCCATGGTGCTGGTGAAGTTCCCGCCGTTCACCCCGGCCAACCAACCGGACGACCCGTTCGCGACGCCCTGGTTGTGGTAGATGCGGATCAGCTTGGGGCCGGGCGCCGTGCCTCCCGTGATGCCGCCCACCGGGGCATAGGCCTGACCCGATGCTCCTTGCAGCACTCCACCGTTGTTGTAGGCCATCCACCGGTCGAAGCTCGCGCCGTTCGGGACACCGTCGTCAGAGCTGAGGATGAAGCCGCTGCGGGTCGCATCGGGAACGGCCACGGCCCAGTACGAATACTTCCCCTTGCCCGCCGTCGTGTACGACGTGTCGATGTTCGACGCGAACCATCGAGACGTGGTCCCGTCGAAGAAGCGGAGGGAGGGGTTGAAGTTGGGCCCGGCGACGTTGTACGTCGGACGATTCGCGGCCGTCGTCTGGGAGATGGTGTTGGCGGGAACCGCTTGATCCGTCCAGGTCTGCACGGGAGTCCCGGTGGCGGACGCGCCTGTCCCCCGGTCCGCGCGCAGCCAGAAATCGGTGCCCGTCGTCCCGCCGGGAGTTGCAGCGGCCGGAACGGCTGTGACCGCCCACAAGCTCGCGGCGACCAGCGCCGTGACCAGGACGGACGCACTCGCCCTGCCGAGACCTCGCTTCGAACCGAACATGGTGAGCCCTCCTCGGGCCACCCACGCTGGCGACCGCTAACCTTCAGGTTGCTGTTTCCTGAAAGCCGCCCCCACACCGACCCCCGACGGCTGGATCCCCGAGAGGCAGCCTTCAACGAACTGCCGTGACGGAGGTCTTCGTCCTCAGTATGCACTTTTCCACCGGAATGGGAAGCCCTGCGCATCACATTCGGCGGGGATCATGTCACGGGACCAAAGTCCGTCGGGTAACACGCTACCTTACGACCGAGGGGTTTCGGTAGCCTCTTCTTCGTGGCCCCGCACCCCGCCGCTCGCTGTGAAGCCCCGTCAGACGGCGGGTGCGAGCGGGCGACGATCGGCGAAAGCCCGCGGATACGCGCGGCGCAGGGCGACGACGATCACCGTGGCGGCCGCGACCTTGATCAGGTCTCCGGGAAGGAAGACGAGGCTCGACAGCGCGGTGAGGTCGAGCGGGACTCCGGTGACGAGGGCCTGCACCGGGATGCCGAACGCGTACACGACGAGGACCCCGCCGACGAGGGCAGCCGCGGCCGCACGCCACCAGGCGAAGCGTCCGGTGCGCATGATGAGCCCGATCACGATCACCCCGGCGATCCAGCCGATCATGTAGCCCACGGTCGGTCCGACGAAGACGCCGAGACCACCGCGACCACCGGCCAGCACCGGGAGCCCGACTGCGGCGAGCGCCAGCACGAGGACGATCGACCACGGAGCGATCCTCGGTCCGAGCACGAGGCCGGCCAGCATGACGCCGAGCGTCTGCCCCGTGATCGGCACCCCGCCCGGCAGCGGGACGACGACCGTGCCGAGCACGATGATGAGGGCGGCGAACACGGCCACCCGTCCGAGGGTGGCACTGGCGTCTGGGGTCGAAGCGGTCATCGCTCATCCTTCCTGAACGGTGTTCACCTGAACACCGTTCATCAGAGTAGGGATGCCGCGACTCCGACGCAAATCCCCGCGGCAGCGGCCGCGCGGGCGATCACCCCACCGGCGTCTTCTCTGCGCTCGACTCGTCGTCGACCGCATCCGACCCAGCCGCTCGGCTGCGGATCCGCGGCGCGAGGAGCGCCGCCGCACCCGCGACCGCCGCGGCCAGCACGAACACCCCGAGGAATGGATCCCCGGCCGCAAGCGCCGTGAACAGGGTCCCGGTGACGGCGAGGGCGAGGGCACTCCCGAACGAGTCGGCGACCGTCATCGCCCCGCTGTTGAATCCCTGACTCTCCGGCGTCGACATCGCGAGCGTGAGCGCGCTGGTGCGCGGGCTCATCAGCCCCATCCCGAGCCCGGCGATGACCCAGGCGACCGCGACCATGAGGGCGTCCCACGCGAAGCCCGCCGTCACCACCGTCAGCACGATGCCGACGAGCACGAGGATGGTCCCCACCTGCACGGCCGTCGCGCTCGATAGTCGAGCACCCATCCGCCCCTGGACCGTGGCGGCCACGGACCAGGCGAGCGCGCCGCCGGTCAGCGAGAGGCCCGCGAGTGTCGGCGACAGCGCGTAGCGATCGGTCAGCAGGTACGGCAGATAGACCTGCGCCCCGAAGAACGCGGCAGCCGCGACCCCGCGGACGAGGATGACCGACGGCAGGCCGCGGCGCGCGCGAAGCGTGCCGCGCGGGACCAGAGGCCGCACCGCGATCAGGGCGACGACCACCGCTGCGGCCGCCAGCACCGGACCCACGCCGGGAATGTCGCCGACCAGGTTCAACGCGAGCACGGCCACCGCGGCAAGCACCGACCAGCCGAGCCTTCCGAACGCCCACGGCGTCGTCGCATCACCGTCGTTCGAGAGCCCGCGCAGGGCGGGGATCACCATCAGCAGTGCCACGAGCACGAGGATCACCACACCGAGGAAGACCCAGTGCCAGCTCCAGAGCTCGGTCACCGCCCCCGCGACCGTCGGGCCGACGAGGGACGGGATGACCCAGGCCGCCGCGAACCCGGCGAAGATCGCCGGGTGGAGTTCCTGCGGGTAGACGCGGGCGACCACGACATAGAGCGCCACCATGAGCCCGCCGCTGCCGAGGCCCTGCGCGAACCTGCCGGCGACGAGGACCTCCATGCTCGGCGCGAGCCCCGCGACGAGCAGGCCGACGACGAACATCGCCACGGCCGTGTACAGCGGGGCCACCGGGCCGTGTCGATCGGCCCAGTTCCCGGCGATCACCATGCCGATCACGCCGGTCGCGAGGGGGCCGGCGAACGCAAGTGCATACAGCCGCTCGCCACCGAGGTCGGCGCTCACCGTCGGCATCACGGTGGTGACGGCCAGCGATTCGAACGCCCCGAGGAACACCAGGGCGCACGCGCCGATGGTGATCCAGACGTACTGACTGTTCAGGATGCGCGGGGCGGCCGCGGCGGGCGCGGGCGTATGCCCGGTCTCTGTGGTCATGAAGACGACGCTAGAACCTCAAGTGAAGTTGAGGTCAAGCGCGGGTTTCGCGATGCGACGGCGGGCGGTCAGCGCACCGGGAGCAAGTGCGTCGGCGTCGGGACCTGCGCCTCATGACGGATGCCGAGGGGCGCGCCCGTGCGCTCGTCGAGGTCGAGCAGCGTGATCGTGTCGGAGCGCTGCCCGGCGACGAGCAGCTTGCCCTCGTGCACCAGGTGGTGGCGCGGCCAGTCCACGCCCGAATCGGCGAGCGCGACCGACTCGAGCGCCTCGCCCCCGCCGCGCACGCGCAGCGCCGCGATGGTGTTGCTGCCGCGCAGGGCCGTGTAGAGGAAGTTCCCGTCGCGGGTGCGGGCGAGCTCCGCCGGGAAGTCCGTTCCCACCTCGGCGATCGGGCTCGACAGGGTCACCGACACGACACTCCACGTGCCGTTCGCCGCCCGAGCGAGCGTGAACACTTCGCACGAATACTCCGTCACGACGTGCAGGTGTCCGCTGGGGTGCAGGACCATGTGCCGCGGCCCGGTGCCGAGGGGCAGCACGACCTCGTGGTCGAGAGTCAGACCGGCGCCGCTCTGCCGCCAGAACCGGACGAGGTCGAAACCGAGGTCGGTCGTGGCGATGCGGCCGTCGGGGAGGAACACCGCGGCGTGGGCATGCGAGACGCGGTCGCCACCCACCGCGTACGGGTCGATCGCCGCGACGCCGTCGCCGGGCGGGGTCGCGGCCGGTGCATCCAGGTCGACATCGTCGCCGAACAGGGCCGCGCGGAGCGCTGCCGCAGCATCCGGCTTCGCGGGCAGGATGCGACCCTCCGGATCGAGGTCGAACCGCACCACACGACCGTCGCCGTAGCAGCTGGCGACCAGCGCCGAGCCGTTCGGGGAGACGGCCACGTGACAGACGCTCTCGCCGACCGCCGCGGGCGCACCGAGCGGGGCGAGCACGCCTTCACCGGTGCGGACGAACGCCTGCACCTCCGCGTCGCCCTCGAGCGCCGCGTAGACGACGTCGAGGGTCGGATGCTGCGCCAGCCACGACGGCGACGGTGTCTGCGTGACCGCGCCGCGGTAGGCGAGCGTCGAGGCCTCGCGGCCCTCATCCCCCGCGAGCAGGCCGATGCCCTCGGCTGATCCATCCATGTCGGCGCCGTAGCCACCGAGCCAGAATCGCGTCATGGAGCGTCGGGTCAGTCGAGCAGGCCGTGGCGGACGACGACCTGATCGCGCTCGGGGCCGACCCCGATCACCGAGATGCGGGTGTTGCTCATCTTCTCGAGCGCCAGCACGTAGTCCTGCGCGTTCTTCGGCAGGTCCTCGAAGGTGCGTGCGACCGAGATGTCCTCGCTCCAGCCCGGGAAGTACTCCAGGATCGGCTTCGCGTGGTGGAAGTCGGTCTGGTTGACCGGAACCTCGTCGAACCGCTCGCCGTCGACGTCGTAGGCCACGCACACCGGGATCTGCTCGAGGCCGGTGAGGATGTCGAGCTTGGTGAGCACGAGGTCGGTGATGCCGTTGATGCGCGTCGCGTAGCGGGTGATGGGCGCGTCGTACCAGCCGACCCGGCGCGGACGGCCGGTGGTGGTGCCGAACTCGAAGCCCTGCTTGCGCAGCCACTCACCCTGCTCGTCGAACAGCTCGGTCGGGAACGGGCCCGAGCCGACGCGGGTCGTGTACGCCTTGACGATGCCGACGATGCGGTCGAGCGCACCGGGTCCGACGCCCGCGCCGGTCGCCGCGCCTCCGGCCGTGGCCGACGACGACGTCACGAACGGGTAGGTGCCGTGGTCGATGTCGAGCATGGTGGCCTGGCCGCCCTCGAACACGACGACCTCGCCGCGCTCGAGCGCCTGGGCGATGAGGTAGCCGGTGTCGGCGACCATCGGCCGCAGCCGCTCGGCGTACGAGAGCAGGTCTTCGACGACCTCGTCGGCGGTGATCGCGCGACGGTTGAAGATCTTCACCAGCAGGTGGTTCTTCTGGTCGAGCGCACCCTCGACCTTCTGACGCAGGATGTTCTCGTCGAACAGGTCCTGCACACGGATGCCGACGCGGTTGATCTTGTCGGCGTATGCCGGACCGATGCCGCGACCGGTCGTGCCGATCATCCGCTTGCCGAGGAAGCGCTCGGTGACCTTGTCGAGCGTGCGGTGGTACTGCGTGATGATGTGCGCGTTCGCGCTGACCTTGAGCCGCGACACGTCGATGCCGCGAGCGGAGAGCGCCTCGAGCTCGAAGAACAGGACCTCGAGGTCGACCACCACGCCGTTGCCGATCACGGGCGTCACGCCGGGCGAGAGGATGCCGGAGGGCAACAGGTGCAGGGCATACTTCTCGTCGCCGACGACGACGGTGTGCCCGGCGTTGTTGCCGCCGTTGAACTTCACCACCCAGTCGGTGCGCTCACCGAGAAGATCGGTGGCCTTGCCCTTTCCTTCGTCGCCCCACTGCACGCCGACGATAACGATTCCTGGCATGGGTATCCCCCTGGCTTTCGCCGGGTTCGCACCGGCCGATGAGCTGGCCCTCTTCGGGCGGTCCCATCCTATCGAAGGGTTCCGGTGCGCCCTTTCGGCGGGTTCCGGTCGCAGCCTGCGGGTTCCGGTCGCAGCCTGCGGGTTCCGGTCGCAGCC
>NZ_SSDF01000069.1 GCF_004794515.1 Microbacterium sp. A20
TCGAGGTACTGCACGATCACCTGCGCCAGCAACCGCAGATCCTCCGGCGTCGCCGCCGGCGCGACATCCCCGACACCCGCGTCCGGGTCGGCGGCCGCGATTCCTCGCGCGTATGCGGCCAGCTCCGCGTCCGCCCGCAACCGATCCGCCGTCCCGATCCGGGCCCCGGCCTGCTCGATCGGCCCGATCGCCGCCAACAGACCCGCCACCCCGATCGTCCCGTCCAGCAACGCCTCCCGCAACGCCGGCCACCGCGCCGGCAACCACGCCCCGGACGACAACTCCACCTCCCGCCGTGTTGCTTTCGCAGCCTTCACCACCCGGGCCGCACCCGGGCCGTCGGTGCGCAGCACCCGCTGCAGCAGCTCGTTCACCGTGCGACACCCGAACCGCCCGCAGAA
>NZ_SSDF01000070.1 GCF_004794515.1 Microbacterium sp. A20
TCCGCCCTGCCAGCATCCGCCCTGCCAGCATCCGCCCTGCCAGCATCCGCCCTGCCAGCGTGCGGCTTGAAGGAGTTCTCACGCTATGAAGGACGGAATCGGGCATCCGGTCCTTCATTCCGCGAGATCTCCTTCGGAACGTGCGGCGGATGCGCGGGCGGGCGGTGGCTGACGGATGCTCAGCCGCCGAACTCGCCCATCAGGATCAGTGGGCTGTGGTTCGTGTTGCAGGTATCGCTGATCGGGTCGATCAGGCTCGTGTCGTGCAGCACTGCTCCGGGGGTGTAGCCGTCGCCGCGCACCCAGGCGAGCAGGGCGTCGAATGGCTCCGCCATGGTGGTTTCCGAGGTGTCGGCGAGCGTGGCGAGCTCGGCGGCAGCCGCATCGACCCGACGCTTCCACTCCGCCTCGTCAAACGCCTGGTATCCGGTGAAGCCGATATCGGCGTTCGAGAACGCGCTGTAGACCGAGGAGAAGGCCTCGCTTTTCCCTGATGTCTACCATGCCGACCCGTGCCCGTGCCCGCGCCCGCGCCCGTGCCCTGCCCCTGCGGCGGTACAGATGTCGGGAGAATGCACGGATGCAGGACGACACGCCGTGCTTCGGCCCTGCACCCGTGCATCCGTCCGACAAATGATCGGCAGCGGACGAGACCCCGGCGGACGGGCTGCGGACGAGACCCCGGCGGGGCCGCGGACGAGACCCGGGCGCCGCGGACGAGACCCGGGCCCTGCGGACGAGACCCGGGCCGCCTACTTGACGCTGCCCGCGGTCAGACCGCCGACCAGGCGCTTCTCGATGAGCATGAACAGGATGACCACCGGCAGGATCGCGACGATCGAGACGCCGAACACATACTGCCAGCTGGTCTCGTACTGCCCGACGAACTTGGTCAGTGCGACCGACAGCGGCTGGTTCTTGTCGGTCGACAGGATCACGAGGGATGCCGCGAACTCGTTCCAGCAGGCGACGAACGTGAACACGATCGCGGTGACGATGCCCGGCCACACGAGCGGCAGGTTGATCTTGAACAGCACGGTGAATCGCCCGGCGCCGTCGATCTGCGCGGCCTCGTCGACCTCTTTCGGGATGCCCGCGAAGAAGGAGTGCATGATCCACACCGCGAACGACAGGTTGAACGCGGCGTTGATGAAGATCATCGCCATCCACGTGTCGCCGAGGCCGAGCACCGTGAACTGTCGGAACAGGCCCGAGGTGAGCACGGCGGGCTGCAGCATCTGCGTGATGATCACGAGGAACAGGAACACCATGCGGCCGGGGAACTTGAACCGGGCCGTGTAGTACGCCGCCGGCAGCGACACCAACAGCACGAGCAGCGTCGCGAACACCGCGATCACGATCGTCGAGATCAGGTTGTAGGGCAGGGGCGTCTCGGGGGTCGACCACATCGTGATGTAGTTCTCCCAGTGCCACTCCGTGGGCAGGTACGTCGGGTCGACCGACCGGATCTGCGGCTTGGTCTTCACGGAGCCGAAGAACATGATCAGGTAGGGCAGCACGAAGATCGCGAGCACCAGGAATCCAGCGACCGTGCGGAGGATGACGCGGGGAAGCGTCACCTGGTCCTCGGTGTAGCGGCGCTTGCGGCCCGGGATCGGCGGGGTGCGACGGCCGTGGCGGTCGGCGGTGGTCACGAGGGCGGTCTCGGTCACGGTCACGATCAGACCTCCTTCATGGGCTTGACGATCTTCACGTAGGCCGCGACGATCACGATGACGATGAGGAACGCGACCACCGAGAGGGCGCTCGCGACATCCACCTTCTTCTGCAGCTCGATGTACTTGAAGATGAGGGTCATGATCGTGTCGGCGCCGTATCCGGGGATCGACCCCGTCATCACCTTCAGGATCGGCAGCGAGTTGAACACGTTGATGATGTTGATGAGCACCGCGACGGCCAGCGCGCTGCGCAGCTGCGGCAGGATGATCGACCAGTAGGTGCGGGCCGGTCCAGCGCCGTCCATCTTCGCCGCCTCGATCGCGTCGGCGGGAACCGACTGGAGCCCGGCGAGGATCGTGTACGTGGTGAACGGCAGCGACACGAAGATCGCGATCACGATCGACCAGATGAAGGCGGTCGTCGGGTTCTTGGTCCAGCCGTACCCGACCGCGTCGTCCGAGAGGCCGATGTCGTAGAGGAACTTGTTGAAGACCCCGAAGTACGGCTCGAGGCTGTAGTAGAAGACCATCGTCGTCATGACGACGGATGCCGCCCACGGCACGATGACGGCCATGCGCACGAGCTGGCGTCCGGGGAACGCCTTGTTGAGGATCTGCGCGAGGCCGAGCGAGATGACGACCGTGAACAGCACGACCGACACGACCCACACGATCGTGCGGAAGAAAATCGGCCAGAACTCGGCGAACGTGAAGACCGTGATGAAGTTGTCGAAGCCGACCGACCCCTTGTCGAGGCCGGACAGCGAGATGTCTCGCGTCGAGTTGAAGAACATCACCCCGGCGGGGAAGAACACCACGCCGATGATGAGCAGGAGTGCGGGGGCGATCCAGGGCAGCGCCTGGAGGAGGTCCTTTCCGCCCGGCCTGCCGCGGAGGGCAGCCGGGGTCTTCCGGGGGCGGGGGCGGCCGGTGGTGGCCGCCCCCGCGAGGTTCGAGGACTCTGTCTTCTGGCTCATTCGGGTACCCGAACCTCTCCGTCAGCGGGCTCAGCCCGCGTCGACCTGCGCCTGGATCTCGGTCAGCACGTCCTGTGCCGGCTTCGTCTGGAGCTGACCGAACAGCGACTTGAACGCACCGTCGGCGGCCGACCACTTCGGGTTCGTCGACGGGTAGAACTGTGCGTCGGGCAGCACGTCGAGGAACGGCTTGAGTGCCTCTTCGCCGGCCAGGGCCTCGGACCCGGACTTGGTGACGGGCAGGAAGCCCTCGGCCTGCACCCACGGCACGTACACGTCGGCCGAGTAGTAGTAGTCGAAGAACTTGGTGATCGCGTCCTGCTTGTCGCCGTCGTTCTCGAACGCCATCAGCTGGTCCATGACACCGAGCGTGAAGGGCGAGCCGTCCTTCGTCGGGATCGGGACGATGGAGTAGTCCAGGTCGGGGTTGCCGTCGGCGATCTGGCCGACCGTCGGCGGGAGGCCGACCTGCATTCCGATCTTGCCCTGGATGAAGATGTCCATCAGCGGCGAACGCTGCGTCGAACCGGGGTCGGCCTGGGTCGCACCGGCGTCGATCATCTTCTTGATCTGCTCGGCGCCGACGAGGTTCTCCGGGGTGTCGATGGTGATCTCGGACTCGTCGCCGAACGATCCGCCGCCGCCCCACAGCCACACGGCTGCCTCGGCCTGCGCCTCTTCAGATCCGAGCGGCATGCCGTAGCCGGCCACGCCGCCGCCGAGTGCCGACACCTTGGTCGCGGCATCCAGCAGCGAGTCCCAGTCGGTCGGTGCCTCGACGCCGGCCTGCTCGAGCAGCGCGTTGTTGACGAACAGGGCGCGGGCCGACGCGATCATGGGCAGCGCGTACGCGGTGCCGTCGACCTCGGCGTTCTTGAGGAACGACTCCTGGAAGTCGGAGAAGGTCTCCTCGGAGACGACCTCTTCGGTCGGGTAGAGCAGCTCGTCGCCGACGAAGCCCGCGAACGGACCGCCGTTGTAGATGTCGGGAGCCTCGCCCGCCTGGATCTTGGTGGAGACGACCTTCTCCAGGTTGTCCCAGGACTGCACCTCGAGCTTGACGTCGATGTCGGGGTTGGCCTTCTCGAACCCCTTGATCACCGTCTCCCAGTTCGCCTTGGTGCCGTCGGAGTAGCTGGGGACGAGGAGGTCGAGGGTCGTCGACCCCTCTTCGCCTCCGCCGTCTCCGGACGATCCGCCGAACCCGCACGAAGCGAGCGAGAGCGTGGCGACGGCCGCAATGGCGGCGGCGCCGAACCGCAGTGACTTCTTCATGTGTATTGCATTCCTCACTGTGAGTGTCCGCCCCTCGGCGGCGGGCCGCTTCGGGAGGGGGTGTGGTGCACAGTCGCAAGCACAACTCACGCGACGGTGCGTGGTGATCGTTTCGCCGGGTGGCATCCGCGATCGTTCAAGCCGGGGCTCGGGGTTCTCGGCGACGATCGGAATCGACGACGAGGGTTTGGAACTTCTCGATTATTTGTCAGGGGAACAAACAAATCAAGAGTAACCGGGGGTTGCTCTTCTTTGACGCCATACTATGATTGATTCCGGCTTCAAACGATCACAAGTATGCAACATATCGCAGGAAGGGCATCTCGATGACTGAATCACTTCCCGGCGCGTACATGCGCGAGGAACTCCACTCCCAGCCGAACATGTGGGCACGGGCCGCCGATCTGAAGGCCGAGCAGGGCATGCTGCCGGCCACGGGCGCGCGCGTCGCGGTCGTCGGCTGCGGCACGTCGTGGTTCATGGCCCAGTCGTACGCCGCCCTCCGCGAGTCCGCGGGGCACGGCGAGACCGATGCGTTCGCGGCCTCGGAGGCGTTCATCGACCGCGGATACGACGCCGTCGTCGCGCTGACGCGATCCGGCACGACCAGCGAGGTGCTCGAACTCGTCGACCGCGTCAAGGGCCGCGTCCGCACCATCGGCGTCATCGGCGACCCGACATCGCCGCTCGTGTCGCTCGTCGACGACGCGGTACTGCTGCCGTTCGCAGACGAGAAGTCCGTGGTGCAGACGCGGTTCGCCACGACGGCGCTCGCCCTGTTCCGCGCGTCGCTCGGCGAGGACCTGACCGCCGCCATCGCCGATGCCGAGGCCGTGCTGGCAGAGCCCGGCGATGACGAACTGCGCGACGCCGAGCAGTACACGTTCCTCGGACGCGGCTGGACGATCGGTCTCGCCCACGAGGCCGCTCTGAAGCTGCGTGAATCGTCGCAGTCCTGGACCGAGGCCTACCCGTCGATGGACTACCGGCACGGCCCGATCGCCATCGCCGCTCCCGGCCGGGTGACGTGGCAGTTCGGCGAAGCTCCCGAGGGACTCGCCGGCGAGGTGGCCGCCACCGGCGCCCGCTTCGAGCAGCGCGCGATCGACCCGCTCGCCGACCTCGTGCGCCTGCACCGCACGGCGCTGGATCGCGCGGTGGAGCGCGGGCTCGACCCGGATCAGCCGCGCAACCTCACGCGATCCGTCATCCTGGATGCATGACCCCCACGCACTGCCGGAGCCGATGATGATCGACCCTGACGCGGCATCGGCCGTTCCCGACGTCGAGCGCGACGCGGCGGGAGAGAAGCTCTCCGACGTGCGCGCGCTCGGACGGGGCGCGCCGGTGCTGGCGTTCGACGTGGGCGGAACAGACATCAAGTCGGCGCTGTTCGACGCCGAGGGGACCGCGCTCGGACTCCGTCGCACACCGACGCCGGTCGTCGAGGGCGACCGCACGCACGTGCTGCTCGAACGGCTCGAGGTGCTGGCGGCCGAACTGCGTGACGCGCATCCCGAGGTGGTGCCGCAGGCGGTCGGCCTCGTGGTGCCGGGCATCGTGGATGCGGATGCCGGCCTCGGCGTGTTCGCGAGCAACCTCGGCTGGCACGACTCACCACTGCGTGATCTCGCCTCCGCGCGGCTGGGCCTTCCTGTGGCCTTCGATCACGATGTCCGCGCGGCGAGCTGGGCGGAGCGTCGGTTCGGGGGCGCCCGCGACTACGCCGATGCCGTCGTGCTCGTGATCGGCACGGGCATCGCCGGCGCCCTGCTGGTGGGCGGCGTGCCGTACACGGCAGGCGGGTACGCGGGCGAGATCGGGCACTCGCCCATCGCCGACGGGCCGATCTGCCCCTGCGGCGCGCGCGGCTGCCTGGAGGCCGTGGCATCCGCGGGGGCCATCGCGCGGCGCTACCGCGAGGCGACCGGCATCGCGCCCGACGGGGCCAAGGACGTGATCGCCCGCGCGGCGGCCGGAGACGGGGTGGCGGCAGAGATCTGGAACTCGGCGCTCGACGCCCTCACGATGTCGCTCGCGCAGCTCACCGCGGTCGTCGCTCCTCAGGCCGTGGTCATCGGCGGCGGCCTGTCCCGCGCGGGTGGAGCCCTCTTCGATGAACTGCGCGCGCGCCTCGCGGCCCGGCTCAGCTTCCACCGCATCCCCGTGCTCGTCCCCGCCGAGCTCTCCGGCAACGCCGGCCTGCTCGGTGCCGCCCTGCGAGCGAGGGAGCTCACGTGATCCTGACCGTCACCCCCAACCCCGCGCTCGACCTGACCTGGCACGTGGATCGACTCCGCGAGGGCGGCACGCACCGGGCGGATGCCGGAGTCGCACGCGCCGGGGGCAAGGGCCTCAACGTCGCCCGCGTGGCATACGCGGAAGGCGCGGATGTGCTCGCGGTCACCACCATGGGTGGGCGCGTCGGCGAGGAGTTCGCCGCCGAGCTCGGTGCCAGTGGCGTGCCGCACGCCCTCGTATCGGTGGCCGCCGAGACCCGGCGCAGCATCGCCGTGGTCGACGGGTCCGCCGGGGACACCACGATCATCAACGAGCGCGGCGTCAACCCGAGCGACAGCGAGTGGGCGGACCTCCTCGCCGAGGTCGTCGAACGGCTGCCGACCGCGACGGTCCTCGTCGTGTCCGGCAGTGTGCCGCCCGGCGCCCCGGAATCGCTCCTCCCCATGCTCATCGCGGTGGGGAAGGATGCCGGAGTCCCGGTGATCGCCGACACCTCGGGGCCCGCGCTCCTGCGTGCGGCGGATGCCGGCGCCGACGTCCTGAAGCCCAACGCGGCCGAACTCGTCGAAGCCACCGGCATCGCCGACCCCGTCGAGGGCGCCCGTTCGCTGATCGCCCGCGGCGCCGAGCTCGTGCTGCTCTCGCTGGGGGCCGACGGCATGCTCGCCGTCACCGCGTCCGACCTCGTGCACGCCCGGCTCGACGAACCTCTCGCCGGCAATCCGACCGGCGCCGGGGATGCCGGGGTGGCCGCGTGTGCCGCGCTGTATGCGGCGGGCGAGCGCGACCCCGAGCAGATCCTCCGTCGCGCCACAGCCTGGTCCGCAGCCGCGGTGCTCACTCCGCTCGCCGGCGACATCTCCCCGCGCTGGCGCGCACTCGAACAGCAGCTGCTCGTCTCGCATCCCGCCCCCGAATCGTTCCGGAAGGACCCTTCGTGACCCTCGTCTCCGCTCGCGACCTCGTCTCCGCGGCATCCGCCGCCGGCACCGGGATCGGCGCGTTCAACGTGATCCACCTCGAGACCGCCGAGGGGCTGGTGCGCGCAGCCGCGCTCGCCGAGCTGCCCGTGATCCTGCAGATCTCGCAGAACTGCGCCGACTATCACGGTGGGCTCGAACCGATCGCTCTGGCCACGCTCGCGGTGGCACGACGCGCGGAGATGCCGGTCGCCGTGCACCTCGACCATGCCGAACGGCCCGAGCTGGTCGACGAGGCCATCGAGCTGGGCTTCGGCTCCGTGATGTTCGACGGCGGAGCGCTGCCCTATGACGACAACGTGGCCCTCACGGCGGCCGTCGCGGCACGGGCGCATGCGGCCGGGGTCTACGTCGAGGGCGAGCTGGGCGAGGTGGGCGGCAAGGACGGAGCCCATGCGCCGGGTGTGCGCACCGACCCCGACGAGGCGCGGGCGTTCGTCGCGGCCACGGGTGTCGATGCACTCGCGGTGGCGGTGGGCTCGTCTCACGCCATGACCGATCGCACGGCGTCGCTCGACCTCGACCTGATCGCGCGCCTGCATGCAGCCCTGCCCGTCCCCCTCGTGCTGCACGGATCCTCGGGGGTGGCGGATGCCGTGATCGCCGACGCCGTGCGCGCGGGGATGACCAAGATCAACGTCTCCACGCACCTCAACGGGTTCTTCACCCGGGCGGTGCGCGAGAAGCTGGATGCGGACGAGCGGCTCGTCGACTCGCGGAAGTATCTGGCACCCGCGCGTGACGCTCTGGCCGCCGAGGCTGCCCGCATGCTGCGGTTGTTCGCCCTGCAGGGAGCATGATGAAGCGGGCGGCGCGGCTGAACGCGATCCTCGACCTCCTGGCCACGAGCGGCGAGGTCACGGTGGAAGACCTGGTGGAGCAGTTCGGCGCCTCGTCGGCCACGACCCGCCGCGACCTCGACTCGCTCGCCGAGCAGCGGCTGCTCACCCGCACGCACGGCGGTGCGGTGGCGCAGGCCGTCGCCTACGAGCTGCCGATCCGCTACAAGAGCCACCTGCGCACCCACGAGAAAGCCAACATCGCGCAGACCGCGGCGGGCCTGGTCGCCCCCGGCATGGTGGTCGGGCTGTCCGGCGGCACGACCACCACCGCGATCGCCGCGGCCCTCGCCGCCCGCGACGACCTGTCCGGCAATGGCGGCATCACCGTGGTCACGAATGCCGTGAACATCGCGGCGCAGCTCGCCACGCGACCCGATATCAAGGTCGTCGTCACCGGCGGAGTCATCCACTCCCGCAGCTACGAGCTCGTCGGCCCGTTCGTCGAACAGCTGCTGCGCGGGGTGCGGCTCGACATCGCGTTCATCGGCGTGAACGGGATGGATGCCGCCGCGGGCGCCACCACTCAGGACGAGCGCGAGGCCGCAGTGAACCGCATGATGGCCGAACGCGCCCGGCGCGCGGTCGTGGTCACCGACGGCAGCAAGCTCGGGGTCGAGGCGTTCTCGGCGGTCGGCGGCGTCGACCTCTTCCCGACCGTGATCACGGATGCCGGAGCGGATGCCGAGGCGCTCGCCGCCCTCCGCGCCGCCGGCTACGCGGTGCTCGTGGCCTGACGGTCGCGGTGGCTCGCCAGCGCCGGCGCCCGGCGCTTGACCTGCCCTGCCGACGCACAGCCTGAAGGAGTTCTCACGTTCTGAAGGACCGATTCGAGCATCCGATCCTTCATTCCGCGAGATCTCCTTCGAAACGGGTCCTCCCCGACCGCGCGCCGAGGTGCTGCAGTCCTGACCCCGGACACCCCAAGGGCCCCGACGTCCCCAGAACGTCGAGGCCCTCTGAGAGCGCCGCGGCTGCAGGCCGCGACACCCTCGAGCAGATGGTGTCCGTGTCGTATTCACGCTCCCCAGCGCGCATGATTCCCCAGATCCGACTGCGCCTCCCTCGCGCCTCAACCCTTCGAGGCCCTTCGCATGGCACCTTCCGAAGAACAGGAGCGTGCGGCACCCGTTCTGATACACCGAATGGAGGAAAAGGTCAGAATCCGTCACCGTGGCACTGGAACGGCGCGCTGAGGCCGGTGTCGACGGTGGCCCGGGCGAGCGCCACGGCGGGGGTCGCGCCTTCGGAGAGCCCGATGTGCACGGCGCTCAGCAGCTCCGCCGCCACCTCATCGGGCACGGCCACCGGAGCGGCGATCACGCAGTCGGCGCCCGCGTGCAGCCACACCCGCGTCATCCCGAGCGCCTCCTCGCCCCACCGCACCGAGGAACGCCCGAGCTCGCACGCCGAGAGGATCACGGTCGCCGGGACGCGCGGGATCAGGTCGACGTCGTAGCCGAAGAGGATGCCGTCGGCGAGCTCGAATCCCGAGAACAGCGGGTTGTCCACCGCGTGCCTGCCGTGCGCGGCGATGTGCAGCACGTCGCTGTTCGACGCGAGGTCGGTGGCCGCCGCCACCGTCGCCTCACCGCTGTCGAGGATCCGCGTCGCCACGCCGCCGCCGCTCCAGGCATCCGCTGCCCGCCGCACCTCTTCGCCGGCGCGGGGGACGCGGGGCCCCGCGGCGAATCCGATCATTGACGGGCGTCCGCGGACGACGGTCCCGCTGCCCAGCAGTCGCGAGACCGACGTCGCGAGCGTGAACGGGACTCCGGCCATGCCCGGCAGCATCGCCCACGGCACCCCGCCGAGCGCTCCGGGCACGGTGATCGCCAGACGACGTGCCGACGGTGCCGCCGAGAGCAGCGGCGCGAGCAGCTCGGCATCCAACAGTGCCAAGCGTGTGGCGAGTGCGCGTGCGGTCACGGCCCCCATCAGCCCGCCGCGGGTGAGCGCGGCCATGTCGAGATCGGCGCGCAGACCGTCGAGTGCGGACTGCACCCGCGACCAGGACAGGTCGGCGACCGTGGCCCCCGACGACGTCACCGCGACGGCGTGCAGCGCGGAGCCGGTGAAGACGTATGACAGGACGGCGGTGTCGGGATCGAGCAGTGCCGTCGCCTCGGCGAGCCCCAACCGCTCACGGGTGCCGCCCGAACCCGTCGCGGCCCACTGCCGCTCGCGCACCCGATCGCGCAGGGCGCGCACACGAGCATCCGTGGTCCAGTCCGCGCCCGCGAGCTCGGCGCGCAGCATCCGCAGCTCCGCGAGATCGACCGCCAGCGAGTCGTCGCGGGGAGGGCGCACCGGAGCGACCTGCTGGCTCAGGTGCCGGGCGCGCTCCGACCACTCGAACAGCGTCGCCGGGTCGTGCAGGCGGGCCGCGGCGGAGAGACCGGCGTACATCAGGTCGCTTCCGTGCATGGCGACCGAGGCCTGCAGGTCGAGGGCGCCGAACGACTGCTGCCAGGCGGTGAGCAACTCGAGTCCGTCGGCGGCGGCCTGCAGCGCGTCGCGGTCCCGACCCCGTGCAGCGGCACGCGCGGCTCGCACCTCGTGGGCGCGGAGGCGGAGCGGCGTCGGAGCGCTGTCGTCGAGTCGCGGGAGGCGCCCTGCCCCGTCTCGTCCCGCGCTCAGGCGCAGACCGGTGGCCTCGGTGCGGAACCCCGCGTGGTCGAGGGCCCTGGCGGTGCGGGCGAAGGCGGGCGCGTCGATCGGCTGGTCCGGCTTCGCCCGCTGCCGCGCTTCGAGCCGCACCGCTTCGGCACGCGCCGCCCATCCCTGGTTCCCGAGCGCGGTGAAGTGTCGTGCCGACGTGCGGGCGGTGCGCTCGGCGGCAGCCGGATCATGCCGCAGCAGCGAGCGGGCGAGGTGGAACTCGGCTTCACCCCTGGCCTGTCGCATCCGCTGCGCGCCGAACTCCGCGGCGACCCGACCCAGCAGGGCCTCCGCCTCGGTGGTGAGGCCGGCGTCGCGAAGCACTTCTGCGCGGTCGAGGTCGCTGATCGCGGCGGCCAGGTCACTGATCGCGGCGAGCGTCGGACGGGAGCGGGTCATCAACGTGAGCGCGGTGACGAGGTCGCCGCCCAGCAGCGCCGCGTAGCCCAGGTTGTGCCGCGCTTCGGCGAGCGGCTCCTGATCGTCGTTCGCCTCGTACACGGCCACCGCGCGCCGCAGATCTTCGACGCAGGTGTCGAGCTCCCGCCGCTGCATCCGCACGACCGAGCGGTTCATCAGGCAGTTCGCGAGCTCGGTGGTCTCGTCGCCGATGGCGGTGAACGTGTCGATGGCGCGGCTGAGCTCGACCTCCGCCTCCGCCAACGTGCCGGCGTGCATGAGGAGGACGCCGAGCTGGCCGCTGAGCACGGCGATCGTCTCGGAGCGCAGCCCGGAGCGGCCGAGCGCGTGTCGGCACAGCTGCTCGGCGGCCGCCGGCTGCCCGGTCTGCGCGAGCACATAGGCGGTCGTGCCGTCGATGCGGGCGCGCAGATCGGGATCCTCGGTGCGGGAGGATGCCGCGTCGAGCGTGCGCCTCGCCTGCGTGAACCGCCGCGCGTTCGCCGCCTCGACTCCGCGCCGATGCAGCTCGTTGGCGGACAGGGGCATCCGTCCAGAATGCCCTGCCCCGCGGCTGCGCGGAAGAGCACGGGTGCAGGCCGTGCGCCCGCGGCATCCTTCGGCGAGTCCGCCGGGTGGGCCTACGCACGGATGTCGGGAGGAAGGTGTGCGGATGTCGGGAGGAATCACGGATGCCGGGTGACACGCCGAGGTTCCGTCCGACGGGTGTGCATCGGTCCGACAAGTGGACCGGTGGACCGGGCGGGGACGGGACGGGACTGGGCGGGAGCCGGCGGGTCGGGGTGCACGGATGTCGGGAGGAATCACGGATGTCGGGTGACACGCCGAGGTTCCGTCCGACGGGTGTGCATCGGTCCGACAAGTGGACCGGGCGGGAGGGGACGGGCCGGGACGAGTGCGGGAGGGGACCGGCGGGCCGGGACGAGTGCGGGAGGGGACCGGCGGGAGGGGAGGGGACGGGACGGGCCGGGCCGGGCGCCGCGCACCAAGACGGACCGCCCGTATCGGTGCGGACGGTCCGTCTCGGGGGTCGTCAGGCCGGGTCGACCGGAGTCGGCAGCGACTTCAGCACGGCGGCGACGGCCTTCTTCGCGGCATCCGGGGTGGCGCCTGCGACCGGCACGGTGCCGAGCTGCGCGGCGATGCGTCCGGCGACGTACGGCGCCGCGAAGGATGTGCCGCTCCAGATCGCGAACCCGCCCCGATAGTCGTCGGGATCGATCGTCTCGCGGCGGATGCCGTCGACGTCCGCACGTGTGGCCGCCTGGGAGCCGCCGACGAACGCGGGCGAGGTGCTCACCACGGCAGCGCCCGGCGCGTAGGTCTTCACCCACGGGCCCACGTTCGAGAAGAGGGCGACCGACTGCGCCGAGGGGTTCAGCGCGCCGACCGACACGAGCGGGGTGCCGTCGTCGTGCGGGATGCCGTTGTGCGAATCCGGCCACGGCCACAGCGACGCCGGGAACGAGGGCCGATCGATGGCGTCGTTGCCCGCCGAGCACACGACCACGCAGCCGAGCTCGCGCGCCTTGGCCAGGAGCTGGTGCAGGGTGAGGCTGAACATGCCGTCGGTCGGCGTCTCGTGGTAGTAACTGAGCGACAGGTTCAGCACGTCGATCGGGAAGCCCGTCGTCGGGTCCTCCCGGTGGCGGATCAGCAGCATCACGACCTGCGCGACCGTGTCGAGCAGAGTGCTCTCGTCGACCACACCGAGTGCACCCGCCACGCGGATCGAGAGGATGTCGGCATCCGGAGCCGTCTGTCGGACGAGCCCGGCGATGAACGTGCCGTGGCCCGCGACCGCATCGATCGCGCCGTCGAGCTGCCCGTACAGGTCGGGGTAGCGCTCCGGATCGGCGTCGGCCGTGAGGCCCACCGGAACGCCGTCGAGGTCGACATGACGGGTGACGATGTCGTCGGGAAGCCAGGCGTGTTCGCCGCAGCCCGTGTCGAGCACCGCGACGACGGCCCGCCGCCCGCGCTTCGGCGCCGGTCCCCGCACGGGAGCCGGTCCCAGCCAGGTCACCGGCTGACGCGCGCCCCGTCCGGGCTCGAGGTAGTCGTCGCTGCCCGCGGCGCCCTCGCCGCGCACCGGGTTCGTGCGGGTGAACGGGTTGGTCCGCGTGAAGGGGTTGGTCCGGGTGAACGGGTTGAGTCCGACCGGGTCGATGGACAACACGTGGTCGAGGCTGGTCCGCGGCATGGTCGAGCGCGACATGCGGCGGGCGCGCTGGAGCACCCGCCATGCGTCGGGGGAGATCGGCGACTCCCCGCGCACGGGCTCGTCCGGGGTGGTCAGCCGCAGGCGCTGGAATCCCACGACGCCCGGCACGAGCTCCCCGTCACCGATCTCACGCGCTCCGTCCTCGGTCTCCAGCAGCCACCCGAACGTATCGGCCGCGTCGCGCAGCGTGCGCAGTTCACGGTCGTACGCCTCCTGATCGCCGAGCGTTCGGGTGATCAGGAGCCGCTCGGGCAGATAGGCGGTGGGAAAGGCGCGGATGCCGTCCACGGGCTCCGCGCTCGGGTCGAGGGCCGTGCCGCGGCGGATGGATCCCTCCGCGCGGTCCTGCCAGGTCCATCCCTTGGGCTGCTCCATCGTCATCCTCTCGGTGCGGGTCGCCCCGCGGCTTCATCGACGGGCGGTGCCCGTGGTCACAGCTCGAACTGCGGGGTCGCGAGCGTGCGCGTCTCGTCCCCGATCGCGGTTGTCAGGCGCACGCGCGTGAGACCGGGTGGCACCTCGTCGAACGCGAAGCGTCCGGTCTCCTCCGGCGAGGTGGAGATCGTCTTCTCGCCCTGGGTGAGGAACACCTCCGCGGCGCCGGTGTCGACCCAGCCGTCGACGCGGCGGCGGCCGGATGCGGTGGTCGTCACATGCAGCAGGATGCTGGTCGTGCCGTCGCTGAACTGCAGGGTGAGCGCATCCGCCTCGCCCCGCACGGCGCCGAGCTGCCCCTCGACGAGGGTGAGCAGCGCATACTCGCGGTTCAGCCCGTCGGCGGCGACGGCGGCGACCATGCGGTCGATCAAGCCCGCAGGCACGGGGTCGACCTCGCTCCACAGCGTGCGGAGTCGTGCGAACATCTCGGCGTCGTCGTGCGCGCTCATGCGAGTCCTCCTGCCTGGGCGGTCGGCGGTGCGTCCAGCAGCGCGCGCAGCTTGGCCAGGCAGCGGTTGCGCGTCGGGCCGATGCTCCCGATCGGCATCGCGAGGTCGGCGGCCAGCCGGGCGTAGTCGGGTCGGTCTTCGAAGGCGATCACGCGCAGGAGCTTCTGGCAGCGTTCGTTGAGGAGGCGCACGGCCGTCCACAGCCGGCGGTTCTCGTCGCCCAGCGTCGCGTGCTCCTCCGCCGAAGCCTGCTCGGGAAGAAGGGCGTCGAGGTCGTCGTCCACGGTGGTGTCGACCTTGCCGTGCGCTTTCGCGACCTTCCAGGCCTCACGGCGGGCGGTGGTCGTGAGCCAGGCCGATACGGCCCGGTGGTCGCTGATCGAGCCGTGGCCGCGGACGAGCTGCAGCCACGTGGTCTGCACCACGTCTTCGGCGAGCGTGCGTTCGAGTCCGTACGCGCGCACCACGTGCCAGAGCACGGGGGTCATGAGCCGTACGAGCTCGTCCATCGCGCGGCCGTCTCCCTCGCGCCATGCGTCGAACAGACCCGCGGCGCGCTCCCAGCGTGCGCGCCCGTCGTCCGAGGCAGGATCGAGAGCGGCGCCGGGTGCACCGTCGATCATGAAGCCCATTGTGATCACATCTACCAGGAGCACGGCAAGAGGTTTCTGATACATGACTTCATCCAAGAATTCCGCGGCTGATACGCGGTCGGACGCGGTGGCGGTTCTCGATAGCGTTGAGGGGTGATCGCCCTCTCCGTCCTGCTCTTCCTCAACGCCGCATTCAACGCCCTCGTCTGGCCACGGTTCTACAAGCGTGTGGCCGACGACCCGCGTGCCCGCGACGAGAACGGCAAGCCCACGACGTTCCTCAAGGTGCACGCGATCCTCATCGCGATCGCCCTGGTGCTCGCGCTGGTCTCGGCACTCGCCGGCATCGCCGCGCTGACCGGAGCCCTCTAGCGACGCACCGCTCCGGGATGCGGGTCAGGCCGACTCGAACTGCTTCGCATGCGCGGCCCACCGCGACTCGACGGGGAGTGCGCGCAGCGCGCGGTTGCTCACGGCCAGGGCCACGGAGGCGAGGCACAGCGCGGCGCAGAGCAACAGCGTCCACTCGCGGCCGATCCATGCGAGACCGAAACCGGCGATGAGGGGCGCGAGCGGCATCGCCCCCATGCCGAGCACACCGGCGGCACTGTTGGCGCGGCCGAGCAGGTGCGTCGGCGTCGCGACCATGAAGTAGCCCATCATCCCGGCGTTGAGGGCGGGCACGAGGAGCACCGAGGCGCCGAGCACGACGGCGATGGCCCAGGGCGACGTGACCGTCGTGAGCAGGATCACCCCGACCGCGGCGACCGACAGCCCCACGATCGTCAGGACCCCGGCCTTGATGCGGGGAACGAGCAGGGGTGCGCACGCGGCGCCCACGAGCATCACAGCCCCGATCGATGCGCTCAGCGTGCCGATCAGGAGCTCGGAGTGGCCGTCCTGCTGGAGCGCATAGATGACGGTGGTGATCGCGGCATTGAATCCCAGGTTCACGACCGTGGTGATGAGCAGGACTCCACCGAGGTCGGGCCGGGAGAGCAGCCAGCCGAACGCCTCGCGCAGCTCCGCCCAGGCGTTCGGCTTCGTCGGCGCGGCAGTTGGGGCGCCGAAACCCAGGTCATCCGTCGTGGCGGCGGCGTGTTCAGCCACAACACGCTGCAGGTCGTCCGGGTCGTCTGTGTTTTCGTCGGCCGCTCCGGTGTCGACCACTCCCGCGCGACGTGCCTGGCGCCCCAGCATCCAGGCGGTCAGGGCGGCGATCGCGTGGCAGAGCGTCATGACGACGCCGACCGCCCAGCCGCCGAAGCCCAGGAGCAGACCCCCGAGCGGTCCTCCCGCGAGCTGGAGCGCGGCATCCCTCCCCTGGTTCGCCGCCTGCGCGCGCCCCATGGCGTCGTCGGGCACGATCTCCTTGATCGCGCTCTCGCCGGCCACGTCGAACAATCCGCTGCGTGCGGCGAGGAGCACGTCGATCACGAGAAGGGTTCCGAAGGTCATCGCATCGCCGAGCGTGAGCAGGGTGAACGCCCCCGCCAGCACGATCCCGATGAGAGATCCGAGCAGCATCAGGGCGATGCGGCGGTGGCGGTCGGCGAGCACTCCGCCGGCGAGGGTCATGAGCAGGCGGGCGACCATTCCCGCGGCGCCGATGATGCCGGCCTGTGCGGGGTCGTTCGTCACGATGAGCGCGAGCAGCGGGATCGCGAACCCGAACAGGGCGCCCGCGAGGCCCTTGCTCGTGTCGCTCACGAGCCAGGTGAGGTACCGCGTGTTGCGCCACAGGCGGTGCGGCAGGGTGACGGTGGTCATGAGTCGAGAGTAGATGCGCAAGAACAATTGCGCAAGTTCTATTGCGCAAGTTCGGGTGCGGGTAGGATCGGCACATGACGGAGGACACCGCGAAGGGCACGAGCGAGGATCCCGTCTGGATGACCTCGGCCATGCTCAAGGCCTACTCCCACCCCTTGCGGCGCCAGATGATCCGCCTGTTCTCGCGGCGGGACTTCCTCCGTGCCGCCGACATCGCCGCCGAACTCGGTGTGCCGGCCAACAGTGCGAGCTTCCATCTGCGTGCGCTCGCGGATGCCGGTCTCATCGAGGAGGCGCCCGAGAAGGCCCGCGACCGGCGCGACCGCGTCTGGACCGGACACAAGGGGCCGCTGAACGTGGGCGGCCCGGAGAGCCCGGTCGCCGATGAGGAGCTGGGCAGCGCCGTGATCGCCGCGCTGGTGGAGGACCACCAGGATCTGATGCGCCGGGTGACCGCCTGGACCCCCGAGTATGTCGCCGGACGCACGACCGAGGTGCACGCCGCCTTCACCCAGCGCACGATCCGGCTGACCGAGGCCGAGTTCGACGACGCGATGGTGAAGTTCAACGATGTGCTGACCGCCGCCGAGGAAGCGCACGACGACGCCGACCCCGACGGCCGCTACTGGCAGATCGACGTGATCGCCGCCGACGACACCATCTGACGCGGTCCGGATTCAATCCTCGGTCGACGAGCCCGTTCCGCTGAGGATCAGGATGCGACGCAGGTGCATCGCGGAGAGCACTCCCGGGCCCATCGAACTGCGTTCGTCGACGGTGCGATCGTTCACGGTCTCGAGCAGGAGCCGGGTCGCACGGGCGGCCTCTGCGCGCGCACGGTGGTCCTCGCCGGATGAGGCGTCGCCGCGTGCGATGACCTCCGCCACCGCATGGCAGGCCTCCGACAGCGGCCCGGGCAGAGCGGGATCGAGCGGCAGCCCGGCCGGGCGGTCCCAGATGGTGTCGGCGATCTCGTCCGAGATGTCGCGGATGAGGTGCGCGATCCGGTCGAGTGCGGCGAGCTCCTCGTGGCTCTGCTGCATCCGCGGTCGATGGCCCTTCGCCCGGGGATTGCCGCGTCGGCTCTCGTCCGCCTCCGTCAGCGCCGCCCGCAGCTCGCCCGCCGTGTCGGCGAGCGAGGCCGCGTCTTCGGCCCACTGCTCGTGTTCCGGGGGCCACGATTCGGCCACCGCCGATCCGATGTCGTCGAGGTGCCGGGCGAGCTGTTCCCGGAAAGCCTCCAGACGTGCCGCCGCCACGCCGGTGAGCGGCGCGGGGGCGATCAGGAAGTTGACCACGAGTCCGACGGCCACCCCGACCGCCGTCTGGGTCAGGTAACCGAGCGAGTAGTCATCGGCGTTCTGCCCACCGATGATCAGCACGAACAGGGCGGCCATCGGGATGTACTCGCGTCCGACGCCGAACCAGCCCGTGCCCGACAGCAGCACGCCGACGCCGACGACGAGGGGGATGGTCCACCACGTCGGCCCGACCGTGAGCACCACGATCGTGGCGAGGCCGATTCCCGTGGCCAGCCCGAGCAGTGTCTGGAAGCTCGACTTCGCGGAGCCCATCAGCGTCGGGTACATGCTCAGCAGGGCGCCGAGCGGGGCGTAGTACGGGTATTCGTCGGTGACGCCGGGCATGTGCGGGGCGATCATCCAGGCGAGTCCGACCGCGAGCATCGTCTTCGCGACGAGCAGCAGGCGGGCGGGGAGGACGGCATCGTGCAGCGCGCGCGCGATGCCCGCACGTCGAAGGCGGGGATGGCTCTCGGCCACGGCATCCTCCCTTGGTCGGTATCGGATGGTCCGGTGTCGGATGTTCTGCAGGAGCGGTGCCGTGATCGTACGCACCCTCGACCCTGGAACGCGAACGGGTTGCTTCCGCGAGCGTGCACCGGTAGCGCGCGAAGACGCCGGCCGCCCGGGAGGGGCGACCGGCGTCGACGAGGAACGCTCGGCGTGGGTGGCAGGCCTACGGGATGGTCCGTCGGAATGCCAGGAAGGAGACGGCCGTCAGCACGGCGACCGCGACGAGCCCCCACAGGGCCAGGCCGACAGCGCCGAGATCCAGGATCCCCAGCCAGACCTGTTCCCACATCTCGAGCCGTGTCGCGAGGAAGGCGAGCCCGACGAGAACCAGGGTCAGCGCGATGCTGACGATCATGAGCACCAGCTGCCCCCAGCTCTTGTAGATCGTCGCCCCGGTGAAGCCGATCACGAAGAAGAACAGGGCTAGGGCGAAGTAGGTCACGAACGCGCCGAGCGGCCCGGCTTCCCACACCCACGGGAGGTGGAACACGTAGCCGTTGACCCCGTAGCCGTTCGTCGCCAGCTCGATGCCGCCGCCGATCAGGAACAGGATGCCCATGAGCGCGCTGGCCAAGACCGCGGTCAGCATCGTGCCGAAGAAGAACTCACGACGGGTGATGCTCATCGCCTGCGAGAACGGGAAGGTGAGCGTCATCGCCGACATGCCGACGGCGAAGAAGTACCAGAGCGGAGCCTGGCCACCGCCCCCGTATTTGGGGGTGTCGACCGGGATCAGGGCGTAGATGAGTATCGAGATCACGACGGCGGCCGCGAGGATGACGAGTGGGTACCAGACGAACGTGCCCTTGTTGATCAGCTGCAGGCGGATGACGTTGAATGTGCGTCGCATCAGCGTGCCTCCTCTTTCTCGATGGAGCCGGTGGCGGAGTGGGCGTCCGCCTTCTGGGTGAGCCGCACGATCAGCTGCTGCAGCGAGACCGGGGCGAGATCGAGACCGGATGCAGCGATCTCGGCGCGCTCCTCCGCGGAAAGCGTGCCGAGGACGGTGACGGATGCCACGCGCCCGAGAGCCTCGCGGTGCAGCACCTCGCGGCCCTGGATCCAGCCTTCGATCTTGGCGGCATCGCCGACGATGGTCACGGCACGGTCGCGGACGGTATCCGTGTCTTCGTGCAGGAGGATCTGACCGTTGTCGATCACGATGACCTTCTCGATGAGGTTGGAGACCTCGTCGATCAGGTGCGACGACAGGATGATCGTGCGCGGGTGCTCGGCGTAGTCCTCGACCAGGCGGTCGTAGAAGATCTGCCGGGCGACCGCGTCGAGACCCAGGTACGGCTCGTCGAAGAACGTGATCTCGGCGCGCGAGGCGAGTCCGATGATGACGCCGACCGCGGAGAGCTGACCGCGGGAGAGCTTCTTGATGGTCTGCTTCATCGGCAGCTGGAACTCGGCGACGAGCTCGTCGGCGAACGCCTGATCCCAGTGCGGGAAGAACAGGCTCGCGGCCTTGAAGGCGTGCTTGGGATACGCGTCGTCCGGATACTTCTGGCTCTCGCGGACGAAGCAGATCCGGCTGAGCACGTGCGCGTTCTCGTACGGGTGCTCGCCGAACACCTTGATGGTGCCGGAGGACTCGAAGTTCTGCGCCGTGAGGATCGACATGAGTGTCGTCTTGCCGGCGCCGTTGCGACCGAGGAGGCCGTAGATCGCGCCTCCCTCGATGGCGAGCGACACGTTGTCGAGCGCTCGCTTCTCCTTGTAGCGCTTGCTGAGGTTCTGCACCTCGATGACAGCGGTCATGCGGGGGTCTTCCCTTCTGAATCAGTGGTCAGTGCGGCGCGCTGCCGGAGCAGTGCGGCGAGGTCGTCGGCGCCGAGTCCGAGCGTGCGGGCCTCGGCGAGGAGCGGGTCGATGTAGCGGTCGGCGAACAGAGCGCGGCGCTCGCCGAGGAGGACCTCCCTGGCGCCGTCGGCGACGAACATGCCGATGCCTCGGCGTTTGTAGAGCACTCCCTTTTCGGTGAGCACGGCGACTCCCTTCGCGGCGGTGGCGGGGTTGATCCGGTAGAACGCGGCGAGCTCGTTGGTCGACGGCGCCTGGGCCTCTTCGGCGAGCGATCCGTCGACGATCGAGTCCTCGATCTGCTCGGCGATCTGGAGGAAGAGCGGCTTGCCTTCTTCGATCACAAGTCCTCCGGTGGGTTGGTGGGTTAGTTACTTGACTAAGTAACCATAGAACCCGGCCGGATGTCAACCCCCGCCGCCCGCCGCCCCCGAGCCGTGCACAACTTCGGAGATCGCGCGCGACTGGCCGGCCTCGGGGTGAAACGGCCGGCGTGTCGGCTTCGATCTCCGAAGTTGTGCACGGGGAAGAAGTGGGCAGGACAGGGCAGGGCCGGGCAGGGCAGGGCAGGGGAGGACAGGGTCAGGTGGGGCGGTGGTCGCGCCAGTCCTCGACGATCTGCAGCATCCGCGCCGAGAGGAAGCGGAAGAACTCGGCGAGCTCGACGGCCCGGTCATGGGCGCCCTGATCGTCGTCGTGCTCGGCGGCGATGTCGTCGATGCACTCCGAGAGGCGGGCGTACACGGGCATGTTCCCGACGATCGAGCGGTAGAACGGGTCGTGCACGAACTCGTAGCGGTCGCGCCGGTCGCCGGGGCGGGAGCGCCGCTGGATGAAGTGCAGCTGCTGCAGGTAGCGCACCGCGCCGGACACGGCGGCGGCCGAGACGCCGAGACGCTCGCCGAGCTGCGCTGCGGTGTATCCGCCCTCGGGCGCCGCGACCAGCGCCATCATCACGCGCGCCGGCATCCGCGGCATCCCGGCAGCGGTCATCATGGCCGCTGCCTGCTCGGCGGGTTCGATCCCCCGATGGGAGGCGGATGCTGCGCCGAGGGCATCGCCTGAGCTCGCGGCATCCACGTCGGGTCCGTTCTCGGTGCTGTCGTCGGGCATCGGGCTGCTCCTACGCGCCGGGGGCGAACTCGCGTCGTCGCATCAGAGCCGGGGTGGCCGCGCCGCCCGCGGCCAGGGCGAGCACCAACCACCAGAGTCCGCGCACATCCACACCGCTTCCGTCCACCACGGGCGTCACCGCGAAGGGGGAGATGTTCGCCGTCCACTCCGGCAGCCCGAACAGCGGCCCGAACATCCCGAGCATCGCCGCCAGCAGCACGAGGCTCCATGCCAGGGCGGTCGTCGCCCGGGGAACGAGCACGAACGCGAGGGCGGCGAGCACGGCGAACACGGCCGCCGCGACCGCCTGGCCGAGGCCCGCCACCGCGACGATCCGGTAGAGCGAGTCGTCGCCACCGTTCGCCCAGACGCCGATCCAGGCCGCCAGCACGGCGGCGGCGATCACGATCAGCACCGCGACGACGCCGACGATCACGAAATCCGCGAGCCAGCGCACACGTCCGATCGGGGTGGCGAGCACGGCTTCGGCGGTTCCGCGGGCTTCCTCCTGCCGCGCGCGCACGACGGTCTGCACCGCGCAGCAGGCGGCGAGGATGCCGAGCAGCGTGAAGAACACGGTCACGACGACCTCGTCGAGGCCGCCGGTCGCGCCGCCGATCTTCGTCAGGATCTCGGCGACGGCCGGGTTCTCGCCCGAGATCTGATCGACCAGGCCGCTCAGCGTCGTCGCCAGGATGCCGGTGATCGCACCGCCGACCGCCCAGCCGATGATGGAGCCCGAGGTGAGCCGCCACACGAGCGCGTGCGGCGAGGCGAGTGCCGGCCGCGCCGACACCCGGCCGCGACGCTCCGCCACGAAGCTCGCATCGATGTCGCGCAAGGACTGCAGTGCCAGGGAGGCACCCGCGAGCACGACGCCGAACCCGACGCCGAGGACCATCGGCCAGACGAGATCGGCATCGTACGGGCGCGTCTGCTCGGCCCAGCCGAACGGCGACAGCCACACCGGCCAGGCGCTGGTCATGCTCGACAGGTCGTCGCTCGGGGTCCCTGCAGCATTGCCGATGCCACGCACCAGGAACGTCGCGACGAGCACCCAGACCGTCAGGGAGTTCGCCCCGCGCGAGGTGCGCATGAGCTGCGCCGCGACGAGTCCGATGCCGAGGAACGCGATGCCGCAGCTGCCGGCCGCCGCGCCCGCGAGCCACGACCCGGCGGCCGGGAGACCGGTCGCGATCAGGGCGAGCGAGGTGAGCAGCGCGAGGACGATGTTGGCCAGGAGGCCGTGCACGATGGTGGCGAGAGTCGGCAGTCGGCGCCCGGCCGGGGTCGCCCACACGAGCTCCGCGCGACCGGCCTCCTCATCGCCGCGGGTGTGGCGCACGGCGAGGAACGTGCTCATCAGGGCGGCGAGGAGGGCGAGCCACGGGAGGATCTCGAACGCCAAGAACGCACCCTCGGAGGTGCCGGACGGCAGGCCACGGAACATCAGGATCACCGGGTTCGCGAGCGCCGCGGCGAGGATGTTCTGCCGGTCGGCGAGGGTCGCATACGACTGACTGACGCCGGCGTATCCCGCGAATGCCATCAGCGCGGTGCCGAGGATCCACAGCGGCAGCTGTACGCGGTCGCGCCGCAGTCGCTGCTGGAGCAGCACGGCGAAGCGCGTCATCATGCACGCTCCTTCTGCATCCGGCGTTCGCGGCGGCTGGTGGGGACCACGTCGTCCGGACCACCGTCTTCCGCCGCCTCGAGCGTCGCCAGGTCGTCTCCGTAGTGACGCAGGAACAGCTCCTCCAAAGAGGGCGGTGCCACCCGCAGGTCACTGATGCCGAGTGCGGCGAGTGCGGGCAGCACGGTGGCCGTGCGGTCGCTGTCGACCGCGAGGCGGATCCGGTCCCCGTGCTGCTCGGGGTCGTGCACGTCGGGGATGCGGGTCACCTGTTCCAGGGTGGCTCCGGATGGCGTGAACGAGACGTCGCTGCGGGTGAGGTGCCGGAGCTCCGCCAGCGTGCCGGTCTCGACGATGCGTCCGGCGCGGATGATCGACACCCGGTCGCACAGCTGCTCCACCTCGCTCATGATGTGACTCGACAGCAGCACGGTCGCACCGTTCGCGTGGGCGCGGGCGACCTCGCGCTGGAAGATCACCGCCATCAGGGGATCCAGTCCGCTGGTCGGCTCGTCGAGGATGTAAACGTCGGCGGGCACGGCGAACGCCGCGATCAGCGCGACCTTCTGCCGGTTGCCCTTCGAGTACGCGCGGCCCTTCTTGCGCGGGTCGAACTGGAACGCCTCCATGAGCCGCTTCTTCTCGTGCTGGTAGGCGGCATCCTTCGTGCGGGCGCCGCGCAGACGGGCGAGCAGGTCGACGGCCTCTCCGCCCGACAGGTTCGGCCAGACGCTGACGTCACCCGGGACGTACGCGATGCGTCGGTGCAGGTCGACCGCGCGCTCCCAAGGGTCCTCGCCGAACACGGTCGCGTCGCCCGACGTGCGGAGTGCGAGGCCGAGGAGGATGCGGATCGTGGTCGACTTGCCCGCGCCGTTCGGGCCGAGGAAGCCGTGCACCTGGCCGTGCTCGACGGTGAGGTCAAGGCCGTCGAGCGCGTGCACGTGGCCGTAGTGCTTGGTGAGGTTGCGGGTCGTGATGACGGTGGTCATGCGCGGGAGCGTACGCCCGTTTCACCAACTTGTGAATCGGCCGAAATCAACGCATGCGAAATCCTTACGACGCCTGGCCGGCACAACTTCGGAGATCGCGCGCGGCTCGCCGGGTTCACGGTGCCACGCCCGGCGTGTCGGGCCCGATCTCCGAAGTTGTGTCGGCGGATGGGGACGGCGGGTGGACGACGGTGGACGGCGGGCGGACGGCGGGTGCGGGCGACCGCCGCGTACAGTGGGCTGGTGCCGGAGTTCCCCTACAGCCGCCTGCGCCGCTGGCCCGATGTCGAGGCGGACAACCTCCAGGCGTACGACGCCACGGATCTGCTGCTCGTCGAGCGGGCGCTCTCCCTCGACATCCCCGGCTCAGAGACTGCTGTGATCGGCGAGGACTTCGGGGCGATCACGCTCGCTCTGACGGATGCCGGGCGCCACGGCATCCGCGTGCATCAGGACCTCGCGACCGGTCGCCGCGCCCTGCAGCGCAACGCCGAGGACCTCGGACTCGCGGGCTTCCGCGGCCGAAACGGAGACGAGGATGCTGCGGCGCGGCGCGTCGAGGGGCGACACCCCGACGGCGGGCCGGATGGTCTGGGTTCTCGCACCCCCTTCACCGCGCACGAGCTCGACGCCGAACTGCTCTCCGGTGCGCGGCTCGTGCTGCTGCAGCTGCCGAAGTCGCTCGCGGAGCTCGAGGAGATCGCGGATGCCGTGGCCCGCTGGGCCGCATCCGACGTGGTGCTCGTCGCCGGCGGCCGCGTGAAGCACATGACCCTGGCGCAGAACGAGGTGCTCGGGCGCAGCTTCGCGCACGTGCAGCCCCAGCGTGCGGAGCGGAAGTCCCGCCTGATCGAGGCATCCGGCCCGCGCGCCGTGCCCGCCGATCCACCGTTCCCGGTGTCCGCACAGCACGACGGACTGACACTGATCGCGCACGGCGGGGCGTTCGCCGGCGCTCGCCTCGACATCGGCACCCGGGTGCTGCTGGAGGTGCTCGGTCTTGACGGTGGAGCCCTTCGACAGGCTCAGGGACCCACCTCCGGTTCTGCGGGTGGGGCGTCTCGTCTCGCTTCGCTCGCTCAACGACCGACGTCCGGTGCCTCCGCCCGTTGGGTCGCTGAGCCTGTCGAAGCGTCGCGGCACGTGCTCGACCTCGGTTGTGGCACCGGTGCGCTCGCCGTTTCGTACGCCCTCGCCCACCCCGAGGCGCAGGTCATCGCCTCCGACCGGTCGGCTGCGGCGGCCGCATCTGCGCGGGCGACGGCCGCCGCGAACGGGGTCGCCGACCGCGTCACGGTGATGCACGACGACGCAGCCTCCGAGATCCCGGACGCGAGCATCGATGTCGTGCTGCTGAACCCGCCGTTCCACCTCGGCACGAGCGTGCACACGGGTGCCGCGACCCGTCTCTTCGAGGCCGCCGCGCGGGTGCTCCGACCCGGCGGAGAGCTCTTCACCGTGTACAACTCCTCGCTCGGATACCGTGCCGAACTCGCCCGTCTGATCGGCCCGACGGAACAGCGGGAACGAACTCCGAAGTTCACCGTCACGCGCAGCATCCGGAGCTCCGAAACGCCCGATATCTGACCACGGCGCCGCCGACTCAGGGATCGTTGAACACTCGTGCAATCCCCCGGTCAGCCGCCGAAACCCACACCCCTCACGGCCCCCAGGATTTGCCCCTGATCGGCCATTTCGTTACGTTGGAATGCGGGCCTGACGGTCCGAAGACCAGTCCGCGGTCACGTCCTTCTTTCGATGAGCTGTGCTGCGAAGAGGCGTGGGCGTACGGTCGATGCTCTATCGCGGCGGATCCGAAATCCGCCGTCTGTGCCGCCACAGCGATCATGTCGAACGGCCCCGAGAGCCTCACCCGGGCGTAACCGAAGCAGGCTCAGCCACCCGAAGGCGAGCCGCGGGGGAAACGTGTCCGAAATCGCTCTTGAAGCGCGCAATCTATACAAGGTTTTCGGTAAGAATCCGAACACCGCCGTCCGTCGATTGAAAGCCGGTGAGAGCCGCGCCGCCGTCGCGGATTCCGGTACCGCGGCAGTCATCGACGCCAGCTTCACCGTGAACCGCGGTGAGATCTTCGTCATCATGGGCCTGTCCGGATCGGGCAAGTCCACCATCATCCGCATGCTCAACGGGCTGCACGACGTCACCGACGGAACCGTCACGGTGAACGGCGACCCCATCACCGGGATCCCCGCCTCGAGGCTCCGCGAGATCCGTCGCGACCGCATCTCGATGGTGTTCCAGCACTTCGCGCTGCTGCCGCACCGCACGGTCGCCGCGAACGTCGCGTACCCGCTCGAGCTCAAGGGCACACCGAAGGCCGAGCGCCTGGCCAAGGCCGAGGAGATCCTCTCGCTCGTCGGACTCGAGGGCCAGGGCGAGAAGCTCCCCTCCGAGCTCTCCGGCGGGATGCAGCAGCGCGTCGGCATCGCCCGTGCGCTCGCCGCCGACAGCGACATCCTGCTGATGGACGAGGCGTTCAGCGCGCTCGACCCGCTCATCCGCCGCGAGATGCAGGAGCAGCTGCTCGAGCTGCAGCAGAAGCTCCAGAAGACGATCGTGTTCATCACGCACGACCTGAACGAGGCCATGTTCCTCGGCGACCGGATCGCCGTGATGCGCGACGGCCGCATCGTGCAGATCGGCACGCCCGAGGACATCCTGATGGACCCGGCCAACGACTACGTCGAGCAGTTCGTGCAGGACGTCGACCGCGCCCGCGTGCTCACCGCGGCGAACGTGATGGAGCGCCCGCGCCCCGTCGTACCGCACACCGCCGGCCCCCGCACGGCCCTCCGCCAGATGCGGGATGCCTACATGTCGGCGACCTACGTCGTCGGCCGCGATCGCCAGCTCATGGGCGTCGTCACCGATCGCGATGCGGTCAAGCTCGTGCGCAACGGCGCGACCACCCTCGACTCGATCATCAAGCCCGTTCTGCAGAGCGTGCGCGAGGACGAGGTGCTGATGAACCTGTTCGTCCCCGCCGTCGAGTCCCCGCTGCCGCTGGCAGTGGTGGATGCCGAGGGGCGGCTGGCCGGTGTGATCCCGCGCGTGACGCTGCTCGCCGCGCTCGGCCCCGGACCCGGCGCCACGGAAGAGATCATCCTCCCGATGATGCCGATGCCGCAGGCCGAGATCGACGCCGTGCTCGATGACGGGTGGACCGCCGACCCGGTCCCTTCGACAAGCTCAGGGACCCAGGTCGAGACGGAGGAGGTGCGCTGATGGACGGCTTCCGCATCCCCGTGGGGACCTGGATCGAATCCGGCGTCGACTGGATCAAGGCCAACCTCGACGGTCTGCTCGATGTGATCTCGTTCGTCGTGACGTTCCTCGTCGACGGACTCACCTCGCTTCTGCTGCTCCCGTACTTCTTCGTCGTGATCGCGATCGCCGCACTCATCGCGTGGCTGGTGCGTTCGTGGCAGCTCGCCATCGGCACGATCATCTCCTTCACGCTGATCGTCGCGATGGGACTGTGGGTTCCGGCCATGCAGACCCTCGCTCTCGTGCTCGTGGCCGCGGTGATCGCCGTGCTGATCGCGGTGCCGCTCGGCATCTGGTCGGCGCGCAACGCCACGGTCAGGGCCGTGCTCAAGCCGGTGCTCGACTTCATGCAGACGATGCCCGCGTTCGTGTACCTGATCCCCGCGATCGTGTTCTTCAGCATCGGCGTCGTGCCGGGTCTCGTCGCGACGGTCATCTTCGCGCTGCCTCCGGGCGTGCGACTGACCGAGCTCGGCATCCGCGGTGTCGACTCCGAGACCGTCGAGGCGGGCCAGGCCTTCGGTGCGAAGCCGGGGCAGATCCTGCGCGGCATCCAGCTGCCGCTCGCCATGCCGACGATCCTCGCCGGCATCAACCAGGTCATCATGCTCGCGCTCTCCATGGCGGTCATCGCCGGGATGGCGGGTGCCGACGGCCTCGGGAAGATGGTCGTCGAAGCGATCTCGACCGTGAACATCGCCAAGGGTGTGGAGGCCGGACTCGGCGTCGTGCTGATCGCCGTCTACCTCGACCGCGTCACCGCCGCACTCGGAACGCTGGGACAGAACCCCGGTTCGCTCCTCGCGGTCATCCGTCGCCGCGGTGCGCAGCGCCACGTGAGTGCCGCCGCGGCATCCGCTCCGATCGCGGAGACGCCCGTCGAAGAGAAGGAGCTCCAGAATGCGTAAGCGCAGGATCATGACCATCGCGGCCATCGGCGCCGTGGGTGCCCTCGCCCTGTCCGGCTGTGCCAGCGACGGTGCCGGCGGCACCATCGAGCTCGGCGGCGGAGGCGGCAACACCGGCGGCGGAGGGGACAAGGGCACGATCACGCTCGGCTTCCTTCCTTCGTGGACCGACGGGCTCAGCACCGCGTATCTGCTGCAGGACCAGCTCGAGAAGATCGGCTATGACGTCGAGCTGAAGACGCTCACCGAGGCGGGACCGCTGTACACGGGTCTCGCTCAGGGGGACGTCGACCTGTTCCCGTCGGCTTGGCCCGAGGTCACGCATGCCGAGTACATGGAGACCTACGGCGCATCGATCGAGGACCTGGGCACGTACTACGACAACGCCCGGCTGACGATCGCGGTGCCGGAGTACTCGGAGCTGACCTCGATCGAGGATCTCGCCGGCGCCGATCTCGGCGGCAAGATCTACGGCATCGAGCCGGGGGCGGGGCTCACGGCCCAGACGCAGAAGATGCTCCCCGCGTACGGTCTGGACAGCGAGTACGAGCTCGTCACCTCGTCGACCGCGGCGATGCTCACCGAGCTCAAGTCCGCGACCGAGAAGCAGGAGGACATCGTCGTCACGCTGTGGCGTCCGTTCTGGGCCAACGACGCCTTCCCCGTGAAGGACCTCGAAGACCCGAAGGGTGCGATGGGCACGGCCGAGGGTCTGCACTTCCTGGGCACCAAGGGCTTCGCCGAGGAGTTCCCGGAGGCCGCTGAGCTGATCGAGCAGATCAAGCTCGACGACGAGCAGTACGGTGCGCTCGAAGACCTCGTGGTCAACGAGTACGGCGAGGGTGAGGAAGCGGATGCCGTCGACGAGTGGCTGAAGGAGTACGGCGACCAGTTCGAGTGGGTCGTCAGCAGCTGAGCTGAGTTGAGCTGAGTCGCTGCCGCTCTGACTCGCAGCATCCGCTCTGAGTCGGCACGCGATACGAAGGAGATCTCGCGCTTCGAAGGACCTGTTCGCGCAGGCGCTCCTTCATAGGGCGAGATCTCCTTCATTGCGTGCGGGTTCTTTGCGTGCCGGGGGTTCCGGGCGCAAGCCCCCTTCCGTGCGGATGCCTGCGGCGTAGCCTGTGCCCGTGGACGGGTTCGCGGCGGTCGACTTCGGGTTCGCGCGCGAGGTGCTGCAGCGGGGCATCGCGGCGCTGTACCTCGTCGCGTTCGTGTCGAGCCTGAACCAGTTCCGTCCGCTCCTGGGCGAGCACGGGCTGCTCCCGGCGCCAGCCCTCCTCGAGTGGGTCGGGCAGAAGGCGGAGCGGCGGCGGATGCTGCATCCGACCCTGTTCTCCCGCATCCGCTACACCGACCGCCGGCTCGTCGCGCTGTGTGCGGCTGGGATCGTGGTCGCGGCGCTTCTCGTCGTGGGTGTCCCGCAGTGGGGCCCGCTGTGGGTGCCGATGCTGTGCTTCCTGGCGCTGTGGCTCGGCTACATGTCGATCGTCAGTATCGGGCAGACCTTCTACTCCTTCGGCTGGGAAATGCTGCTGCTCGAGGCCGGGTTCCTCGCAGCTTTCCTCGGCTCGAACGACCAGCCGCCGCCCACGGTCGTGCTCGTGCTGTTCTGGTGGCTGGTGTTCCGGCTGGAGTTCGGCGCCGGGATGATCAAGATCCGCGGCGGACGCGAGTGGCGCGACCTGACGGCCCTCATGTATCACCACGAGACGCAGCCGATGCCGGGTCCGCTCAGTCGGCGGGCGCATCTGCTCCCGCGCTGGTTCCATCGCGGCGAGGTGGTGGGCAATCACTTCGCGCAGCTCGTGGTGCCGTTCTTCCTGTTCGCGCCGCTGCTGTCGCTGTGGGTGGATGGTCCGGTGCCGCAGATCGTCGGCGCGGTGGCGGCATCCGTCGTGATCCTGACACAGTTGTGGCTCGTGCTGACGGGCAACTTCGCGTGGCTGAACTGGGCGACGATGGTCATCGCGGTCTCGGCGATCGGGCTGCCGGGGGTGGGGTCGGCGGACGTCACGCCACTCACCGACGCGCCCTGGATACTCTCCGGCATCCCCCTGTACTGGGTCGTGATCACCTCGGCCGTGGGGCTGCTCTACGTCGTGGTGAGTGTGCCGGCGCTGCGGAACCTGTTCGCGCGGCGGCAGCTGATGAACGCGAGCTTCAACCGGTGGCAGCTCGCCAACGCCTACGGGGCCTTCGGCACGGTCACCAAGGAACGCATCGAGATCGTCGTCGAGGGCTCAGCCGATGAGGAAGGGGTGGAGTGGCGCGAGTACGAGTTCAAGGGCAAGCCCGGTGACGTGCGACGGATGCCGCGGCAGTTCGCGCCGTACCACCTGCGGCTCGACTGGCTGATGTGGTTCCTGCCGCTCGGGCACTCGTTCGACGACTGGTTCACCGCGTTCCTGGTGCGGTTGTTGGAGGCGGATGCTCCGACGCTCGCGCTGATCCGGGTCGATCCCTTCGACGGCGAGCGGCCGCGGTGGGTCCGGGCCGTTTCCTACCGCTACTGCTTCGCCACCCGCGCCGAGAAGCGCGCCGAGGGTGTGGTGTGGGTGCGGAGTCGTCGCCGCGTGGTGCTGGGGCCGTTCGGGCTGCGGTGACGGATCCCCCGGTTCAGGTCGCGTCCCCCGCTCCCGCCCTGTCCCCTCCGGCGCTCCCCCCCCGCTCCCGCAGTCCCGTTCCGGTCGCACTTTCTGCCGCGCCGGCGGCCTTTTGGCGACAGAAACTGCGACCGGAGCGGGAGGGGGACGGGCCGGGACGCCGTCAGAGCTCGGCGGTCACCAGGGGGTCGGGCTTCGCACGGGAGACCACGTCGGCAACCTCGACCTCGAAGCCGTTACGGACCCAGTACTCGTATCCGCCGAGCAGCTCCCGCACGTCGAGGCCGGCGGCGAGCAGCACGCGCGCGGTCGCCGTGGCACCGTTGCATCCCGGTCCCCACCCGTAGACGACGAGCGTGCGATCGCGCGGGAGTGTCGCGATCCCCGACGCGATCTCGGCCTTGGGCAGATGCACCGCACCGGCGATGTGACCGTGCTGCCAGGACTCCAGCCGTCGCGTGTCGACCAGCACGGCCTCACCCGCAGCCACGGCCTCGTGCGCCGCGACCGCGTCGATCTCATATGCCAGGCGCGCATCGACATAGGCGAGCCGCGCATCGAGATCGGTCATGGGCGTGGCGCCGCACCGAGGATCGCGGCCAACTGCGGCAGCTGGGCGGGGTCTTCGAGCGCCGAGCCGACGGCGACGACGTGCGCCCCCGCGTCGAGGTACTCACCCGCATTGGCCGCGTTCATGCCACCCGTCGTCACGAAGCGCGCCTGCGGGAAGGGGCCGTTCATCGCGGTGAGCCACTGCGGACCCAGCACCGAGGCGGGGAAGGCCTTGAGCCACGTGAGGCCTGCGGCGAGGGCGGACTGCACCTCGCTCGCCGTGGCGACGCCGGGAAGGCTCAGCAGCCCCGCCTCCTGCGAAGCACGCACGACGTCAAGGTCGAGACCCGGGCTGACCGTGAAGGATGCGCCGGCGGAGACCGCCTGGGCGACATGCTCGACCGACACCACGGTGCCCGCGCCGACGACCTTGCCGCGTTCGCGTCCGGCGGCGGCGACGACGCGCAGCGCCTCGACGTCGTCAGCGGTCTGGATGGGGAGTTCGACGACATCGATTCCGAGATCCCAGGCGGTGGTCGACACAGCGAGGCTGCGTTCCGCCCCCATGCCGCGGAGGATCGCCATCAGCCGCGTGCCGCCGAAGAGCTCGTCGAATCCGGAGTTGTCCATCGTCATCCCTGTTCCCGTCATCCCTGTTCCCGTCATCCCTGTGTGCGTCATCGTGTTCTGGCCTCGTCGAGGTAGGAGTATGCGGTCACGCGCGAGATGCCGAGCCGCTTCGCGATCGCCTCGACGGACTTGCGCATCTGTGTGGCACCGCGCTGATCCAACCGCTCCAGCACCGTGATCTTGTCGTCGCGGGTCATGCTCTCGAGCGGGCGGCCGATCTCGCGGATGGCCTCGGTGATCATCGAGTCCATCACCGAGACGAGGTCGGCGCCGAAGTGCTCTTTGGGAGCATCCGCGGGCACGGACGATGGCAGCAGGGCGTCGAGCGTCTGGCGGGCGAGCAGCAGCGGGCTGAGGTCGACGTTCACGCACAGCGACGCGATGATGTCACCCGCGCGGTTGTGGAAGTAGACCGAGGAGCAGCGGAGCTCCCGTCCGTCGCTCGTGTAGCCGGTGTAGCCGAAGGCGTCGTGGTTCCCCCGGCGGTCCTTCAGCACGTCCAGGCCGAGCGAGGTGGAGGGGCCGCCGACGGCTCGCCCGGTGACGTGCCCGTTCTCGATGGCCATGATCGTGTGGCCGAGGTCGACGTCGGTGCCGTCGAGGTTGTGGAGCACGACCTCGACGGTCGGTCCGGCCGCGGTGGCGAGGGCGCGCAGCACCGGTCGATAGAGGCGGAGGACCTCCTCGGCACTCTCGTACGTCTCTCGCGTGAGGTCGTCGGCGAGGGCCGCGACCGCGTTCTCTGCTGTCGTCGATGTCGGCATTCTGTGACTCCAATCCGGAGCAACGATACAGGCGTACGAAAAATACGAGAGATAGACAGATTGTCTATTTCGCTGTTAGTTTATCCACGCCCCAGACGATCCGTCGAGGCCGACTGCAACGGATGCGGTCGCGCATCCCCCCGAAGAAGGAGCCCCGGATGGCCACTGTCGCCTCATCTGGCCTGACCCCGAAGCAGCGCAAGACGATCGCCGGCGGGGCGATCGGAACGCTCATCGAGTACTACGACTACTACCTGTACGGCCTCGCGGCAGCTGTCGTCTTCCCCGCGGTGTTCTTCTCCTCGAACGATCCGCTGATCGCCGAGCTCAACTCGTTCGCGACGTTCGCCGTCGGGTTCTTCCTCCGCCCGGTCGGAGGGATCATCTGGGGGATCGTCGGTGACCGCAAGGGCCGCAAGGTCGTGCTGATGAGCACGGTCATCGGCATGGGCATCGCGACCACCGGCATCGGCCTCATCCCCTCCGACCAGGTGATCGGCATCGCCGCACCACTGCTGCTCGTGCTGTGCCGGCTCTTCCAGGGGTTCTTCGTCGGCGGCGAGATGGGCGGCGCGGCCACCATGGTCGTCGAAGCCGCACCGACGGGCAAGCGCGGGCTCTACGGCGCCTTCCTCATCAGCGGCGCGGGCATCGCCAACGTGGTGTCGGGCGGCCTGATGGCAGGACTCGGCCTCGCTCCCGAATCGTGGTTCCTGCAGTGGGGCTGGCGCATCCCGTTCGTCTTCTCGATCGTGCTCGCGATCGCCGCTGTGCTGCTGCGTCGTCAGCTCGAGGAGTCCGACGCGTTCACCGAGACCCAGACGCTGCTCCTCGCCGCCACCGGCAAGAAGCCCAACCCGCTCGTCGAAGCGTTCCGGCACCCGAAGAACGCGATCATGGGCATCCTGATCGGCCTCCCGCAGTCCATCGCCGGCTACGTGGTGCTCACCTACGGTCTCGCGTACATGCTGGCCGACAAGGACATCCCGGTGTGGTTCGGCTTCGCCGGCACCATGCTCGTGGGGTTGCTGCAGATCGTCGTCGCACCGCTATGGGGAGCGATCTCCGACCGCATCGGCCGACGCACCGTCTACATCATCGGCTGCCTCGGCTTCGCCGCCATGGTCTACCCGGCGTTCATGCTGTTCGACACGGGCAACATGTGGCTGATCTGGCTCGGACAGATCCTCGGCTTCGTCGTGTTCGGCGTGGCGATGCAGGCGACGCTCTCGACGATGCTGGTCGAGATGTTCGACCCGGAGGCGCGCACCACCGGTGTCAACATCGGGTACCAGTTCTCCAACACCTTCGGCGGTGGCCTCGCTCCGCTCATCTGCACGGCGCTGGTCGCGGCCGCGGGAGGTGCTTTCTGGCCGGTCGTCGTCTACGCCGCGGTGATCGCGGTGGTCGGTGTGATCGCCACACTGGTCGCGTCGATCCAGCCCGACGTCGAAGGTGCGGGACGTCTGCACGAAGTGCGCTCGACCGCTCCGGTCGAGGCGGGTGCCTCGCGATGACGATGGGGGATGCGGAACTCCTCACGGTTCGCGACAAGGGCCTGCCGCTGCGCGCGGCGGGCCTGACGGTGGAGGAATTCCTCGCCACGGGACCACGGCTCGATGAGTTCTGGACGCCGCTGATCGTGCTCGACGACGCCGCGATGAGGGCCAACGTCGCGACGATGGCACGGTGGTGCGCGGAGCGGGGTCTCGCCCTCATGCCCCACGGCAAGACCACCATGGCGCCCGCGCTATGGAAGCGGCAGACGGATGCCGGTGCGCTCGGGATCACGTTCGCGACCATGGGGCAGGTCCGCACCGCCCGCGACCTGGGCGTCGACTCGGTGATGCTCGCGAACGCCGCCGTCGATCGGCCTGCGCTGGCGTGGCTGGCGCAGGAGCTGGCTGATCCGGACTTCCGGTTCGTGAGCTGGGCCGACTCGATCGCGACGGTCGAGGCGATGGAGGAGGCCCTGCTCTCCACCGGCGCACCGCGTCCGGTCGATGTCTGCGTCGAGCTCGGTGGCGCGGGCGGTCGCACCGGCGCGCGCTCGATCGAGGAGGCGGTGCGCGTGGCTGAGCGCATCGCCGCATCCTCCGTGCTGCGCCTGGCCGGGGTGGCCGGATACGAGGGGAGCCTTGCGCACGATCGCTCCACCGCGGCGCTCGCCGCCGTCCGCGCGTACCTGGAGTCGCAGCTCGAGCTGCACGCCGCGATCGCGCCCCTCTACGACGACGGTGAGCTCTACGTGACCGCCGGTGGCAGCGCGTACTTCGACGTCGTCGCCGACGTCTGGGGTGCGGCCCCGCGAGACGACCGCACGCACTTCACGCTCCGCTCCGGCGCCTACATCGTGCACGACGACGGGTTCTACCGCGGCATCTCGCCGTTCGACGAGGGGGCCGCGCAGCCGGAGGGCTCCCCGCGATTCGTCAACGCGATGCACGGCATCGCCCGCGTCGTGTCGGCGCCCGAGCCGGGCCTTGCTCTCGTCGACGCCGGCAAGAGGGATCTGCCCTTCGACGAGGGGCTGCCGATCCCGCGCTCCTCGTCCACCGGCGTCTCCGGCCCCTGGCAGCCGCTGCAGGGCGAGGTCTCGGCGATGAACGATCAGCACTCGTACGTGCGGTCGGAGCAGGCTCTCGCGATCGGCTCGGTCGTGCGTCTCGGGCTGTCGCATCCCTGTACTGCCTTCGACAAGTGGCGCGTGCTGCCGGTCGTCGAATCCGCCGACTCGGATGTGGTCACGGGCCTCGTCCGCACCTACTTCTGAGGGGAGCAGTGATGAACCGGGTGATCCTCCGCGGCGGCTCCGTCGTCGACGCGACGGGCCTCGTGCGCGCCGACGTCGCGATCGAGGGAGAGCTCGTCACCGAGGTCGGGCATGTCGACGCCCGCCCCGGTGACGAGGTGATCGACGTCTCCGAGCGCCTGGTGCTTCCCGGCTTCATCGACGCGCACTCCCACGCCGACGGCCTGCTCAGCGACCCGGATGTCACACTGTCGCTGCTGCGGCAGGGCGTCACGACCGTGATCGCCGGACAGGACGGTGTGTCGTATGCGCCGGGCGACGGTTCGTACGCCTCCGAGTACTTCGCCGCGATCAACGGGACGCACCCCACCTACCGGGGCGGGGGCGTGGATGCGTACCTGGCATCCGTCGACGGAACCTCGCCGGTGAACGCGGGCTACCTCGTGCCGGCGGGCACCGTGCGCTTCGAGGTGTGCGGGCGCACGAGCGGCTCGGCATCCGACGAGGAGCGCCGCCGCATGCAGGAGCTGGTCGCGCAGGGGATGCACGACGGTGCCCTCGGTCTGTCGACCGGGCTCGACTACACGCCCGGCATCTTCCAGGACGCTGCGGAGATCGCCGCCCTCTGCGAGCCGGTCGCTCGGGCCGGAGGCGTGTACGTGACGCACATGCGCGGAGGGTACGAGGCGAACACCGCTGCCGGCACGGGCGAGATCGCCGAGATCGCGCGGCTGGCCGCCGAGCAGTCGGGATCGCCGCTGCCGGTGCACATCTCGCACTTCCACGCCGATGCCGACATCGTGCTCGATCAGCTCGACGCGCTGGATGCCGCCGGGGTGGATGCGACCTTCGACGCGTACCCCTATACCCGCGGGTGCACGCTGCTGGGCATGCCGCTGCTCCCGCCCGAGGTGTCGGCGCTGCCCGTTGCCGAGGCGGTCGCCGTGATCGCGGATCCGTCGCGCCGCGCCGAGCTGCGCGCGCTGTGCACCCTGCGGGCGGAGACGAGTGCGAGCCTCGGTCCGGAGTGGGCCGACATGATCACCCTCGCCCACCTCGCCGCCCCCGAACTGGCCTGGGCGCACGGGCTCACGCTGCGCGAGGCCGCCGCGCGCGCGGGCGTCGCCCCGATCGACTTCGCGCTCGACGCGCTCGCCGCATCCCGTCTGGAGTGCAGCGCCGTCATGGCCGTACGCAGCCCTCGCTCGGGCGTCGAGCTCGCCCGCATCTTCCACCACCCCGCGCACATGGGCGGCTCCGACGGGATCTTCATCGGCGCCCATCCGCATCCGCGTGCTGCCGGTTCGTTCTCGCTGTTCCTCCGCGAGTTCGTGCGCGAGCGGGCGACGTGGACCTGGGCGGATGCCGTGCACCACCTGTCGGCCCTGCCTGCCCGACGGTTCGGGGTCGGACGCCGCGGCACCGTCGAAGCGGGCGCGGTGGCCGACCTCGTGATCGTGGACCCGGCGACGGTCGCCGACACCGCCACCTACGAGAGCCCGCGCGGACGCGGAGCCGGTATCGACGATGTGTTCGTCGCCGGCATCCGCGTTCTCGCCGACGGTGAGCGCACCGATGCCCTGCCGGGTCGGGGCCTGCGCCGTTCACCACAGACCTGAGTCGTCAACGAAAGGAAAGAAAGATGCCGAAGACCGGATTCTACGCAGACGGGGCACCCACGCCCGCCGGACCCTACAGCCACGGAGTGGTCGCCAACGGATTCCTGTACACCGCGGGTTTCGGCCCGCAGGACGCGGCGAATGACCACGCCGTCCCCGAGAGCGTGGGCGATCAGACCCGCCAGGTGCTCCGGAACATCCAGAAGGTGCTCGCCGTGCACGGGCTGACCACGGACGACGTCGTGAAGTCGACCGTGCACCTGCAGGACCTCGCCGATTTCGCCGAGTTCAACGAGGCCTACGAGGAGTTCTTCACCGCGCCGTACCCCGTGCGCACCACCGTGGGCTCGCAGCTGGCGAACATCCTGGTCGAGATCGACGTCGTCGCGGCGCTGCCCCAGGCCTGACGCCGCGTCCTCGACGCGGGTGCGACCCGCGTCGCCCGCATGATGCGAAGGAGATCTCACGCTTCGAAGGAGCCTTTTCACAAACAGCTCCTTCAAAGCGTGAGATCTCCTTCATAACGTGCGGCTCGCATCAGGTGACGCCCTCGATCCCGCGTGATCTGTCCGTCCGGGCGGAATCCTCCGCGTCGGGAGGAGTATCCCCGCGAGAGTCTCCTCCCGTCACGGAGTTCTCCGCCCTACACGTGGCGCCGATCCCCTACACGTGGCGCTGACCCCCGACGCGTGGCGCCGACCCCCTACACGTTGCGCGAAACCCTCGCCGAACCCTCGCCGAGCGCGGCGAAACGCCCCGGCCGGGTCGAGTGACCCGGTCGGAGCGTCCCGTCTCGCTGGGTGAAGATCAGCTGACCTTCTTCCGGTAGGAGATGATCGCGAACACGTAGGCGACCACGAGGATGCCGACGCACCAGGCGAGGGCGACCCAGATGTCGTTGCCGACGGGCTGTTCGGCGAACAGCGCCTGGATGGTGTTGACGATCGAGGTGACCGGCTGGTTGTCGGCGAACCACTGCACCGGAGCCGGCATGGTGTCGGTCGGCACGAAGGCCGAGCTGATGAACGGCAGGAAGATCAGCGGGTAGGAGAAGGCGCTCGCGCCGTCGACCGTCTTGGCGTTCAGGCCCGCGATGATCGCCAGCCAGGTGAGAGCCAGGGTGAACAGCATCAGGATGCCGATCACTCCGAGCCAGGCCCAGAAGCTCGCTCCGGTGCGGAAGCCCATGAGGAATCCGACGCCGAAGATGATCGCCAGGGTGATGGCGTTCGCCGTCAGAGACGTGAGCACGTGGGCCCACAGCACGCTCGATCGGGCGATCGGCATGGAGTGGAACCTCTCGAAGATCCCGCTCTGCATGTCGGTGAACAACCGGAACGCCGTGTAGGCGATGCCGGATGCGATCGCGATGAGCAGGATGCCGGGGAGCAGGTAGTTCACGTAGTTGTCGGTGCCGGTGCTCTGCTGGAGTGCACCGCCGAAGACGTACACGAACAGGAGCATCAGCGCGATCGGGGTGACCGCCGTGGTGATGATCGTGTCGGGGCTGCGGAAGATGTGCCGCATGGAGCGGCCGGTGAGTGTCGCCGTATCGGCGGCGAAGTGCGTGCTCATGCTGCGTTCTCCTTTCCAGGCTGGGTCCCTGAGCCCGTCGAAGGGCGGGGGCCGATGAGGGTGAGGAAGATCTCCTCGAGGGTGGGCTGCTTCTCGACGTACTCGACCTTGGCGGCCGGAAGCAGGCGCTTGAGACCTGCGAGCGTGTCGTTGGCGATGATGCGGCCTTCGTGCAGGATCGCGATGCGGTCGGCCAGCTGCTCCGCCTCGTCGAGGTACTGCGTGGTGAGCAGCACCGTGGTTCCGGTGTTCGCGAGTTCCTTGACCACGTCCCACACCTCGATGCGGGCTTCGGGGTCGAGGCCGGTGGTCGGCTCGTCGAGGTAGATGACCTCGGGGTGTCCGACCAGGCTCATCGCGATGTCGAGCCGGCGACGCATGCCGCCGGAGTAGGTGCCGACCTTGCGGGCACCGGCATCCGTCAGGCGGAACTTCGCCAGCAGGTCGTCGGCGACCTGCCCGGCGTCGGACAGGTGCCGCAGCTTCGCGACCAGCACGAGGTTCTCGCGACCGGTCAGGATCTCGTCGACGGCCGCGAACTGCCCGGTGAGGCTGATGCGCTCACGGACGCCGACCGGGTCGGCGGCGACATCCACGCCCTGCACGGTCGCCGTGCCGGCGTCCGACTTCAGCAGGGTGGAGAGGATGCGCACCATGGTGGTCTTGCCGGCGCCGTTCGAGCCGAGGAGGGCGAAGATGCTGCCCTTCTCGACCTCGAAGTCGACGCCGCGCAGCACATGCAGATCCTTGTACGACTTCTCGATGCCGCGCACCGAGATGGCGGGGTTCGTCATGACTCGTTCTCCTTCTTCTTCGCGTCGTCGAACGCCTTGATGAGGCGTGCGCGCTCCTTGTCGATCCACTGGCGTCCGCCGTACGCGGCGGCGTAGTTCTCGGCGAACTCCACGGGGTCGTCGCCGACGATCGCGGAGACCGGGGTGCCGTCGAGCGCTGCGCGCTCCCACATGTCGGCGATGTCGAGGAACATCTTCACGATGGTGTCGCCGTCGGTGATGCCGCCGTAGTACATGTTGTAGCGCTGCTGGGCCTTCGCGACCTCGCGGTACGGCTCGGGCAGAGCGTTGATGCGGGCCTGCGCCTGCTTGTAGAGCTTCTTCTCTTCGAGTGATCCGGTGATCGCTTCGATCCACTTCGCGGCCATGGTCAGTTCTCCTTGTTCTCGGTGTTGCGCTTTTCCAGCTGTTCGATGTGCGTCTTGAGGAAGCTCCAGGTGGTCCAGAACTCCTCGAGCTCCTGCCGGCCCTGTGCGTTGAGTGTGTACACCTTGCGGGGCGGACCCTTCTCGCTCGGAACCTTCGCGACGTCGACGAGGTTCTTCTGCTCGATGCGCACGAGGAGTGCGTAGATCGTGCCCTCGGCGATGTCGGTGAAGCCGTGGTCTCGGATGCGTGTGGTGATCTCGTACCCGTATGCCGGCTGCTCGGCGAGGAGGGCCAGGACGATGCCCTCCAGAGTGCCCTTGAGCATCTCGGTCATCTGCTTGCCCATCAGGTCCTCCTTTCGTTTCGGTTGGTACTCAGTGTTGCTGGGTACCGGTACAAAGTAACACTGAGTACCGGTACTTAGCAACACCGAATACCAAACTTTTTTTTGAGGCGGATGCCGAGACCCCGGGTACGCGTCGAGACCCCGCCCTGCGCGCGACGGCAGGGCGGGGTCTCGACGCCAGGGCGGGGTCTCGGCGAACGGCCCGCGGCGAACGAGCGTGCTGCTACGAGCACCAGAGCGGATGCCGGTCAGGTGCGCAGATACGCCAGCACGGCCAGCACGCGCCGGTGCCCGCTGTCGCTGGAGGCGAGCCCGAGCTTGCCGAAGATGTTGCCGATGTGCTTGCTCACAGCCGTCTCGGTGACGAAGAGCCGCCCGGCGATGGTGCCGTTGTCGAGGCCCTCGGCCATGAGCCCGAGCACCTCGCGCTCCCGCGGGGTGAGCGTCTGCACCGGATCGTCGGCGCGACGGCGGCTCATCAGCTGCGAGATGACCTCGGGGTCCATGACCGTGCCGCCGGCGGCCACGCGGTTGAGGGCGTCGATGAACGAGGCCACCTTGCCCACCCGCTCCTTGAGCAGGTAGCCGAGGCCATCGGCCCCGGCCGCGAGGAGTTCACCGGCGTAGCGGTCTTCGACATAGGCCGACAGCACCAGCACGGGGAAGCCGGGTCGGCGGGCACGGGCCTCGGCTGCGGCCTTGAGTCCCTCGCTCGTGAAGGTGGGCGGCATCCGCACGTCGACCACCGCGGCATCCGCCTCGTCGAGTCGCTCCAGGAAGCCCTCGGCGTTGTCGACCGCGGCCACCACGTCGAAGCCCTCGCTGCGCAGCAGCAGTGCCAGGCCCTCGCGAAGGAGGGTGTCGTCTTCGGCGATCACGATCCGCATGGCAGCTCCGCTCTCAGGGTGGTGGGTCCGCCGGCGGGGCTCGACAGCTCCAGCGTGCCCTCGAAGGCTTCGATGCGACGGCGGATGCCGGCGACCCCGCCGCCCGGACGCTCCACGGCTCCGCCCACCCCGTCGTCCTCGACCGTGATGAGCAGCACCTCGCCCGCGCGCGCGACTTCGACGGTCGCCCGCGTCGCCGCGCTGTACTTGCTGACGTTCGTGAGGGCTTCGGCCACGACGAAGTAGCTGGCGGACTCGACGGCTGCCGGCACGCGTCCGACGTCAGCGGCCTCGATCGTGCAGGGCACGACGCTGCGTCCGGCGAGCGAGGCGAGAGCGCCTTCCAACCCGAGCTCGTCGAGGATCGGCGGATAGATGTCGTGCACGGTGCGGCGGAGTCCGGCCAGCGCATCGGTCGCGGCATCCTGCGCTCGCCGCAGCGGTTCGAGCACGTCGCCCCCGGTCTCCTGCGCACGCTCGGCGATCCCGAGCATCATCACCACATTCACCAGACGGTTCTGCGCGCCGTCGTGCAGGTCGCGCTCGATGCGCCGGAGCTCGGCGGCATGCGCGTCGAGAGCGGCGGCACGGCTGAGGGTCAGGGCGTCGACCCGGGCGGCGAGGCGCGACTTCTCGGGCGTCGCGAGCAGCTGGGCGGAGACGAAGGACACCAGGCGAGCGACGGCCGGGATGAGGAAGACGGCGAGGATCCCGTACGCCAGAGCTACGAGCGGCATGGTCGCCGCGAGCTCCCACGAGGTGACCGGATACACGGCGCTCACGGGGTCGTCGGCGGGCGCGAACTGCCAGTAGTAGGTGATGGCGAGCGCGTTGACCGCCGCGACCGGGAGCGAGATCGTCAGCAGCGTGAGGAACAGCACCGGGATCCCCTGCACCGCCAGCCACAGCACGTCGCGACCCGTGGCACGCGAGAACGCGAAGCGCAGACGGTCGTCGATGGTGGATGCCGGCGGGAGCACGTGGCCGATCGGCGCCAGCTCCTCGCCGCGGTAGGCGCCGACGCGACGGCGGCTCAGGTCGGTCCACCCGTGCAGGCCCCGCACGGCCTCGGGCATGAGGAGCACACCGCCGGTGATGATCATGAGCGGGAGCAGCGCGATCCCGAGGCTGAGGAACACCACGGATGCGATCGAGACACCGGCTTCGATCGCCAGGTATCCCCACGCGCGCAGCCAGCGTCGCATCCGTCCGTCCTTCACTCTCACAGTCTGCCGGAGCGGTCGCAGCGGCACGGTATAGCCAGCACCAGCATCGATGCGGCAGCGGGCGGGATGGGATGCCGGATCGGCCGTCCCTAGCGTCGAATCATGACCCCCACACCACTCGCCCCCGCCGTCGAAGCGGGCACCTCCGAAGCGCTGCGCCTGCAGTCCGTCGCCAAGACCTACGGTTCCGGCGCCAGCCGCGTCACCGCCCTTCGCGGCGTGAACCTCGCCATCGCGAAGGGCACCTTCACCGCGATCATGGGCCCTTCCGGCTCGGGCAAGAGCACGCTGCTGCACAGTGCAGCCGGACTCGACCGGCCGAGCAGCGGCACCGTTCACCTCGGCGGAACCGAGATCTCGAGTCTGAAGGCCCGTCAGCTCACGGCCTTCCGACGCGACCACGTGGGCTTCGTGTTCCAGGCGTACAACCTGCTGCCGGCCCTGAACGTCGAAGACAACATCACGCTCCCCCTGCGCCTCGGCGGTCGGAGTCTCGAGGCGCGCTGGCTCGACTTCCTGCTCGACGCGGTGGGGCTCACGGAGTTCCGTCACCGGCGCCCCACCGAGCTCTCCGGAGGCCAGCAGCAGCGGGTGGCGATCGCACGCGCCCTCATCACGCGCCCGCACGTGGTGTTCGGCGACGAGCCGACCGGCGCCCTCGATTCCCGCTCGGGCAAGCAGGTGCTCGACCTGCTCGCGCACACGGCGCGTGAGCTGAACCAGACCGTCGTGGTCGTGACGCACGATCCCGTGGTGGCCTCGCACGCCGATCGGGTGATCTTCCTCGCCGACGGCGCCTTCGCGGGATACCTCGACGGCGCCGACCCGGCGCAGATCAACGACCGCATGAGCGCATTGGGGGAGTGGTGATGTCGGGGCCGCTCACGCTGGGCCGCCTCGTCCGGGCGGATCTCCGTCACCATCGCGGCAGCTTCGCCGGAGTCGCGGTCGCGGTGCTCGTCGCGAGCGCGCTGGTGACGGGTCTGGGAGTACTCGTCGAATCCGGGATGCGCGGCGGGCTCGCGCCGGAGCGCTATGCCGCGGTCGACGTCGTCGTGGGTGCGCCGCAGCAGGTGGATGTGCCGGAGGACCTCCCCGTCCCCCTGCGGGAGCGCGCGGCGCTGCCCGCCGATGCGGCGCGTGACATCGCCGGGCTGCCGGGCGTCGACCGCGTCGTGGCCGACGTGACGGTGCCGCTCGCTCTGCAGGGCGCAGGTACGGATGCGGATGCGGCGTCCGTCGTCGTCGAGGCGCACCCGTGGGAGGCCACGGCGCTGACCGGTTTCGAGCTGCGCGAAGGGCGCGAGCCCACGGCTGCCGATGAGGTCGTCGTCTCCGCCGGCAGCGGGCACGCCGTGGGAGACACGCTCGTGCTGGCCCACGGCGGCGTGCCGTCGGAGTACCGCGTGGTCGGCGAGGTCGCCGCTCCTGTGGCGCCCGAGCGGAGTGCGCATGCGTTCCTCACGAAGCAGCGCATCGGTCAGCTCGATCCGCACGGCGGTGCCGCCCAGGCGCTGGGTGTGTTCGTCGCCGGGGGCGACCCCGAGCAGACGGCCACCGCGATCCGCGATGCCTTCCCCGACCTGGTCGCCCGCACGGGAGATGCCCGCGGCGACGTGGAGTTCCTGGACTCGGGGGCGGCGCGTTCGATGCTCGTCGCCATCGGCAGCGCCTTCGTCGGCACGTGCATCCTCGTGGCGATGTTCATCGTGGCGGGCACGTTGTCGCTGTCGGTGCAGTCGCGTCGACGTGACTATGCGCTGCTGCGCGCCGTCGGTGCGAGTCCGTCCCAGGTGCATTCGCTCGTGGCCCGAGAGGTGCTGTGGGTGGCTGCGGTCGCCGCGGTGCTGGGCATCGCGCCGGGATACCTGCTGTCGACCGTGCTGCAGTCGGCGTTCGTCACCGGAGGCGTCATCCCGGGCGACTTCGCCCTCGCGTTCAGCCCGCTTCCCGCGGTCGGCGCGGTGCTGCTCGTGCTCGCCTCCGCCTGGGGTGCGGCCCGTATCGCGGCCTCGAGGGTCGCGAAGCTCGACCCGGTCGAGGCGCTGCGCGAGTCGGCCACCGGCGCTCCGCAGATCGGTCTGACTCGCATCATCATCGGCATCGTGCTGGCCGCGGCGGGCATCTCGGTGTCGACGGTGCCGCTCGTGGTGCGCGGGCAGATCGCGGCGGGCGCCGCGGCCGGGGCGGCGATGCTGCTCATCATCGCGCTCGCCGTGCTCGGTCCGTGGCTCGTGTCGCTGAGCGTGCGCCTGATCGGATCGGTGCTGCGGCGGATGTCGTCCGCGGGCTTCCTGGCTTCGGCGAACGCCACGGCGAACAGCAGGCGCCTGGCCTCGGCGATCCTGCCGATCGCTCTCGGCATCGGGCTGGGACTCGTGCAGATCGGAGCCCCGTCGATCATCGCGGCCGAGGCGGCGACGCAGGCCAGTGCCGGCGTCATCGCCGATCTGCGGGTGTCGGCGCCGACCGGGCTCTCCCCCGAGGGGGTCGAGGCGATCCGCGAGACCCCGGGTGTGACCGAGGCGTCGGGCATCGCGCTCAGCGCGGCGGTGGTCGATTCCCACGACTTTGAGGGGAAGCTCCAGCGCGAGGAGCACGTGCTCCAGGGCATCGATCCGGAGCGAACCGGGAAGAGCCTCGACCTGCGCGTGCGCGAGGGGTCGCTCGCCGACCTCGACGGCGCCACGACGGTCGCCGTGAGCACGGATGCCGCCCAGAGCCTCGGGCTCGACATCGGCGGCACGGTCTCCGGTCACCTCGGCGACGGTTCGCCGTGGGAGGCGACGGTCGTCGCGGTGTACGAGCGCGGTCTCGGGTTCGGCGACCTGACGATGGCTGCTGATGACGTCAGGGCGCACACCACGGCCGGCCTCGATGCGTTCGCGCTCGCGACGGTCGAGTCGGAGGCCCTCGACGAGGTCCGTGCGACTCTGACCGAGCGCGGCTTCGTCGTGAGCGACGGGTCGGGTCAGGAGGCCGCGGGTGCGGGTGCGCAGTCGCAGCAGGGTTGGGTGAACCTCATCGCGCTGCTGGTGATCCTCGGCTACATCGCGATCGCCGTGATCAACACGCTCGTGATGGCGACGGGGGAGCGCTCGCGGGAGTTCGCGCTCATGCAGCTGATCGGCTCGTCCCGCGGACAGGTGCGCTCGATGATGCGGATCGAAGCGGTGCTGGTGGCCGTGATCGGCATGGTGTTCGGTGTCGTGGTCGCGATCCCTCCGCTCATCGGGGTGAGCATGGGCATCTCGGGTCAGCCGATTCCCGTGCTGCCGGTGCTCGGCTCGCTGGCGATCATCGGCGCGATGGGCGCCCTGGCGCTCGTGGCGCTGTGGGCGGGAACCACCGCAGCCATGCGCACCCGCCCGATCGACGAGATCGGGTCGCGGCAGTAACGCCCGCCGAGACCCCGGGTTCGCGCCGAGACCCCCCGCTTCCGCCGACAGGAGCCCGGGGTCTCGGCGGCAGCCCGGGGTCTCGGCGGCACGCCTGCAACTTCGGGTCAGTGATCCCGCGGGCGACCCCGCCGACCGAGCTGTCGCCACGGCGCGGCGAGCCGCGACCAGACGGACGGCTCCCGCTCCGCTTCCGGAGCGGCGGGCAGCGCCACGGCGAACTGCACGAACTCCTCCGCCCCGTGATGCACCACCCGGTACAGCGCGGTGCCGATCAGCACGCCGAGGGCGATCGACATGATCGAGGTGAGCGCGGCCGTGAAGTCGGCGAGCCCGTTGTCGGTCGCGAACGCCTCGGTGAGGCCCACGAGCCCCGCGGCGCCCGGCACGAGCAGCCAGAACGCCGGGAGGAAGGTGAGCTGCGACGGAGCACCGTGACGCAGTCCGGCGATCCAGAACACGACCGGCGTCACAGCGACCGCCCCCACGAAGCCGCCGATCGTGGGGTCGATGAACTCGGTGCCGCCCCACTGCCCGACGTACGCGACCACCAGCGCGAGGAGCACCCATCCGAACGTCGAGGCGGGGGCGGAGAAGTGCAGGTAGTTGCCGAGCGCGAACACGAGGACGCCGAGCATGCCGACCCACCAGGGGAGGAAGGAGGAGGCGGCGAGCGGCTCGTACGACCGGGAATCGACCCCGACGACCGCGCCGGCGGCGAGGATGCCGAAGGCCAGCAGTGCGAGCTGCACGAATCCGTAGACCAGCCGTGCGGCCCCGGAGATCATCTGCCCGGCGGCGAGCTCGACGGTGGCGGTGGTGAGGACGCCTCCGGGGAGGAACGTCACCAGCGGCGCGATCAGCAGCCGGATGGGGTCGCCGATCTCGATCACCTCCGCGAGGAGGAAGACTGCGCCCGCGCACACGAAGGCGGCCGCGATCGGCAGGATCAGCTGCAGCGTCGGGGAGCGGACGAGCTTGAGCAGACCGATGCCGAAGCCGAGCACGAACGCGACGATCACGCCCTGCCAGGTCGGTGCCAGCAGCAGCGCGAGACCGGCGGTGAGCACGCCGTGTCCGAGAGTGCGGGTGAACCACCCCAGTCGCGGCCGCATCGCCCCGATCTCGTTCAGCCGGCGGATGCCGTCGAGCGGGGGGACGGCGCCGGTCCGCGCCTCCCCGATCAGGTCGTACAGCGCCGCGATCTGATCGAAGCGGAACGAGGCGTTGGTCGCCGAGCGGATGGCGACCCTGGACTCATCCGACTCGCCGGTCTCGACGAGGATGATCGTCGGCAGCACCACGAAGTCGGTGTCGTCGCCGCCGTACGCCCTCGCGATGTCGGTGAGGGTGTCGCGGATGCGGTCGACGGACTCCGCCGAGGCGTTCATCCCCTGCGCCAGTCCGAGTAGGAACTGGCGGAGCGCCGACCGGTCGACGGTATCGGTCATGTCAGCTGATCAGGAACGAGAGGCCGACTCCGACGATGATGGCGACTCCCACGTACACGAGGTTCGGCAGCTGGAACGAGTGGTCGAAGACGTACTTGCCCATCTTCGTCGTGCCGGTCTGGTCGAAGGCGACGGTCGCGACCTGGCTGCCGTTGGCCGGCAGGGTGTAGATGCCCATCGTCGCCGGCCACAGTCCCACCAGCAGCGGGGCCGGGAGTCCGATCGTGATGCCGATCGGGACGATCGCGTTGGTCGCGCTCGACTGGCTGGTGGTGAGCATCGCGACCGCGAACAGCGCCATCGCGAACAGCAGCGCTCCGAGGAATGCCGAGGATCCGGAGACCACCGATCCGAGGCCGTCGACGATGAGCGTCTGGTTCGCCGCGACGAAGGTGTTGGCGAGCCACGCGATACCGAAGAGGGCGATCGCACCGACGATGCCGGCGGGGAACGTGGGCTGCTTGGGGACGTCGGCGGCCTTGACCTTGCAGAACACGAAGATCAGCGCGGCGATGATGCCCATCGTGACCTCGATGATGACCGTGACGCTGAGGCGCACCGGGTCGCCGGCGTCGTCGGTGCCGATCACGGGTCGCAGTCCCTCGAACAGGCCGAAGAACACGATCACGCCGACGCCGATGAGGAAGAGCGTGGCCGAGAGCACCGCGGTCTTCGGCAGCTTGTTCTCGTGCGCGTCGACCTGCGGCGGCTTGATCTGTCCCTCGGTCAGACGGCGCTGGAACTCCGGGTCGTCTTCGAGGTCCTTGCCGTGGCGCATCATGACGAGCGCGGCGACGAAGAGCCCGGCGATCGAGGCCGGCCACATGATCAGCAGCAGTTGGCCGAGGTCGACGCCCTGCGGGGCGAGCAGCACGACCATCGAGGCGGTCGCGGCCGAGACGGGCGAGCAGAGGATGCCGACCTGCGAGGCGACGGCCGAGACCGACAGTGCGCGCTCGGGGCGGATCTTCTGCTGGTACGAGACGTCGTAGATCACGGGCAGCAGCGGGTAGAAGATGTTTCCCGTGCCGGCGCCGACCGTGAAGAGGAACGACATCGCGGGGGCGAGGAACACGACGGATTTCGGCTTGCGCCGGATCACTTTCGCCGCGACCGACACCATCCAGTCGATGCCGCCGGCCGCCTGCATGGTGGATGCCGCGGTGATGACCGTGATGACGATGAACACCGCATCCACCGGGGCGTTGCCCGGGGCTTCGCCGAACACGAAGATGAGCACGGCCACGCCGACCAGGCCCCAGACGCCGAGACCGATCCCGCTCGTGCGGGTGCCCATGTAGATCGCACCGATGACGACGATCAGCTGCGCGATGAGGATCCACACGTTGTCGTTCATGACGAAGGTCCCTTCACGATCGGGGCGTTCCCGGTGAGCACGGTCGTCGGCAGCTTCGTCTCGACGATCTTCCCGTCGATCGCTTCGACCCGGAGCGCGAGAGCATCCTCGACCGGGCTGATCGCGGTGACGAACTCGGAGTTCTCGAAGTGCAACGACTGCAGGTTGCCGACCGCGTATCCGGTGGAGAGCTCGCCGCTCAGCAGCGAGGCGTGGAAGAGGGGACGGCGCTGGTCCTCGGCGTCGTAGTGCGGGCAGAAGCTCCCGTGCAGGAAGCCGAGTCCTTCGGGCAGCACCTGCAGGGTCGGGCCGTAGCTGTCGGTCGTGCCGCCCTCGAACCAGCAGATGCCGCCGGCGCTGCCCCCGGTGAACACGACGTTCGAGTCGGGGTCCTCCCACATCTCCCGCATGATCTCGTCGAGGCCCTGGCGCTTCCAGACGTCGAGCATGTTCGCGGTGTTGCCGCCGCCGACGTGGATCACGTCGAAGCCCTTCACGAAGCCGGCCAGGTCGTCCACCGCCCGATGGAACAGCGGGAGATGGTGCGGCGCGCACCGGTCCGAGTCGTAGGTCGAATAGAAGCTCAGGATGTAGGCGGCGTCGTCGCCGGTCGCCGTGCCGACGAAGAGGACCCGGGGTCGCTCCTTGCCGGTCAGCTCGAGGATGTAATCGTGCGTCGGGTCGTTCCGACGCTCCATCATGGCCTTCCCGGCCCCTGTTGCCACCACGTGAGACATGCCCCCACCTCTCCGACGACTGCGAATGCGCTCAACCTAGTCGTGCGCACAGCCCGTCGTCCAGAGTGCTTTCACCCCGGGCGGGCGACCTGGCGGACGGGTGCTCAGCCGTTGACGCGTGCGGTGGCGACGAGACCTTCGAGGAGGGCGTGCGTGCGCGCCCGAGGTCCGTCGGGGCGGATGCCGAGGACGTTCGCGAGTTCGAGTGCCAGCGCGGCGTGGCCGGTGGCGCTCGGGTGGAACGGGTCGTTCATCAGCCCCCACGGCACGCCGCCCGCGCCGAGCTCGGCGAATCGCGCGAACTGGTCGACGAGGATCACGTCCTCGCTCGCGGCGACCTCGCGCACGGCCTGGGCGAACTCGCCGATCCGCGCCCGCTCCGGGGCGTTGCGGGTGTCGATAGCCGGCGGGGTCTGCAGCACGGGGATCGCCCCGAGTGCGCGCACCCGCGCCACGAAGTCCCGCAGTGAGCCCGCGTAGTCCGCCGCCGAGATCACCTCGCGGGGTCCGCCGTCGGAGGCGTCGTTCGTGCCGATCATGAGGGTGACCACATCCGGCTGCCAGGACGCGACGCGGCGGTCCCAGTCGCCGAGGAGATCGACGATGCGGTTGCCGCTGATCGCCGTGTTGAGCACGATGTCGCGCACGCGCTCGAGCTCGCCGCGGATCAGCTCGTGCAGGTGCTCCGGATAGCTGCGACCGCCCTGGGTGTGCACGAGGCCGTGCGTGATCGAGTCGCCCGTGATGATCCAGTTCAGCGGAGCCGGATCGGCCAGTGCGGCGGCGAGGCGGCGAAGGTCGGCGGCAGCGGATGCGGGAGCGGGGGATTCGGCGTTCGACACGGCTCCGAGCCTATCGGCGGAGCGGCTCCCGTCGACGAATGCCGGAACGTCGATATACGCACCCGGATTCACGCGGTCGACGGACGCGGTGACACGTACTGTCGGTGCGGACCCACCGGCAACCACTCATCACGTCGGCCACGGGAAGCCTCCCGGGGGCCGATCGAGGTACCCATGAACAAGTGCTCGACACCATCCGCATCCGCCCACCTGCCGACATCTTCGGTGATGGTCGTGTTCGGAACCCGCCCCGAGATCGTCAAGCTCGCCCCGCTGGTCCGCAGCCTCGGCGACGCTGCCTACGTCGTCCATACCGGTCAGCACTACGACCGCGACATGTCGGCCGTGTTCCTGAAGTCCTGCGGGATCACGCGGGTGCACCGCCAGCTTCGGATGGGCGGGCTCCCGCGGGCGGCGCAGATCGGCCGCGGGGCCGAGCAGATCGCCGAGACCATCGCCCAGGTCGAGCCGAGCTACGTCGTCGTGCAGGGAGACACGAACGCCACGATCGCCGCCGCCCTCGCGGCGAACGCCTCGGGTGTGCGGCTCGGCCACGTCGAAGCAGGGCTCCGCGCCAACGATCGCCGGATGCCCGAGGAGCACAACCGGATCATGGTCGACCACATCGCCGACGACCTGTTCGCGGCGACCCTGGCGAACCGCGCCAACCTGCTCGCGGAGGGCATCGACGAGGAGCGCATCCTCGTCACGGGGAACCCGGTGGTCGAAGCCGTCCGCACGCAGCGCGCCGCCGCCGGATCCGACGTCGACGAGCTGGAGCGTCTCGGTCTCGAGCCCGAGACGTACGTGCTCGCCACGCTGCATCGGCAGGAGAACGTCGATTCGCCGGACAACCTCCTCGCGACGCTGCATGCGTTCAACGAGATCGCCGCGTCGGGGTGGCCGGTCGTCTTCCCGGTGCACCCGCGGACGCGCGCGATGCTGACGGCCCTCGGCGCGGAACACCTGCTCGATGCGCTGATCGCCGAGGAGCCGTATACCTACGAGCGGTTCCTCGCTCTCGCCTCGCACGCCGCGGTGCTGGTCTCCGACTCCGGCGGCATCCAGGAGGAGGCCACGGTGCTCGGACGACCGGTGCTCGTCGTCCGCGACTCGACCGAGCGACCGGAGGCGCTGGGATCCTTCACCCGGCTGGTCACCCCGCAGACCCTCGCGGGAGAGACCTCCGCACTGCTCTCGACGGTCACCCGCACCCTCGCCGACCTCGATGCCCTCCCGTCGCCGTTCGGCGACGGCCACGCCACGGAGCGCATCGCCGAGCACATCCGCGCCGCGGTCGCCGGCGCGCGCGACGAGAGCGCATGATGCATCCTCGGCTGTCCGCTGCTGTTCGAGGTCGCGATGCTCGTCGCCGCTAGCGCCATATCGTTCATCGTCACGCTGACGTTCCTCGTCTACGTGTTCATGATCATCGTTCCCTTCCTGCGCCGCACGCCGGACCCCGATGGTCGCGTGGATGCCTTCGCGTGGCACATCTTCGTGCCCTGCCGAGATGAGGAGGTCGTCATCTCGCGAACCATCCGGATGCTCCGCTCCACGGTGCCGGAGGCGCACGTCTGGGTGATCGACGACGACAGCGACGATCGCACCGCGTCGATCGTCGGAGCCGCCGCAGAGGCGGACTCCTTCGTGCACCTCGTCCAGCGCCGGCGCCCCGACGCGAGGACCGGCAAAGGGGATGCGCTCAACGCGGCGTACTTCGCGCTGAACGCGTTCCTCCCCGCCGACACCGACCGCTCGCGCGTCGTCGTGTGCGTCGTGGATGCCGATGGCGAAGTGGCCGAGAACATCCTCCGCAAGGCCGCCTCGCCCCACGCGTTCGGGGACCCCGAGGTGGGGGCGGCGCAGGTCACCGTCTACATGAAGAACCGAGACGATCGGCGCCCCGTCCCGGATGCCGGGTGGGCCCGCAACACCTTCGGACGATTCCTCATCCGGATGCAGGACCTCGAGTTCCGCGGACCGATCGCCGCGATCCAATCCCTCCGTGGCTGGACCGAGACCGTCGGGCTCGGCGGCAACGGCCAGTTCACGCGCCTCTCGGTTCTGGACGACATCGCCGCGAGATCGGACAGGCCGTGGCACGGTTCTCTTCTGGAGGACTACGAGCTGGGGATCCACGTGCTGCTCGCGGGGCACAAGAACCGTCACCTTCACGACACGTACGTCGCTCAGGAGGCGCTGCACGACTTCCGGCGGTTCACGGTCCAGCGCACGCGCTGGGCGCAGGGGAACATGCAGTGCATCCGCTACATCCCCGAGATCGTCCGATCTCCGATGCTCACGAACGCCGGTATTCTCGAGATCTGCTACTACCTGCTTCTCCCGGTCTTCCAGGTGGTGGCCAGCCTCGCTGCGGTGACCCTGGTCGTCGGGGCGATCGTGGGAGTGGTCTCCGGGGCCTTCGCGCTCCCCTGGGGCATCCTGCCCGTCCTCGGCATCCTCTTCCTCCTGTTCGGCATCGGGCCCTTCTTCATCTGGGGGCCGCTCTACCGCCGGTACAGCGAGCCCGACGCCGGATTCTGGACGGGGGTCCTCTGGGGATTCGGGATGTGGGTGTACGACTACTACGTCTATCTGACGGGTGCCCGCGCTCTCTACCGGATCGTCCGCGGCCGGAACGGGTGGGCGAAGACCCGCCGCAACGCGGAGATCGATGTGGCCGGTCCGATCGCGAAGGACGCCTGATGCCACGCACCGCTTCCCCGTCTCCCACCGTTCGCGTCAGGACTCCTCGCCGCTCCTCGTTCGCGATGAAGCTGCGGCTGATCGCGGGAGCGGGGTTGATCGCCGCCGCTGTCGTGCTCGTCTTCCTCGAGGCGCAGGTCGTCTTTCTCGAAACGGAAGTCGCCCGCTTCTGGCTGCCCGTGATCGGCGCGGGCGCGCTCGACGCCGCGATCGAATCCCCGGTGGCTTTCCTCGCGGCGCCGCTGTGGGTGCTCGGGGGTGTGATCCTGGCAGCGACGCGCGTGAGTGGGCGCCGAGTGTGCATGTCGGTGGTGCTCTCCACGCTGCTGATCCTGGTGACGAATCAGCTGCGGCTCGGCGTCGTCGCGTGGGGAGCGGAGGCGGCGGGATCCGCTGAGGGCTACGAGGTCGCGCTGCGGCTGGGCGGGTCCGTGCTGAGCATCCTCGGGTTCAGTGCCGCCTATCTGCTGTTCGTGATCGTGATCGCCGACCTGCCGCTGTTCGGCCGGAGGCGGACTCCGTCGGCCGGAACTCCTGCGGTACGGTGGGCGGGTGAGCCCTGAGTCGGATAGACGCTAGATCGCGGGTGTGAGCGCACGTCGTGCGCTCCCCGCATCCTCGTCGACCTCACTCACCCGCCGCACGGCGCGCCTCGGAGCGCGCGCGGCTCTGCGCGTCTGGATGCTCCATGCCTCTGCTCATCCCTGTCCTCGCTCTGGCGATCTTCGCCCAGGGCACCAGCGAGTTCATGCTCGCCGGTCTTCTGCTCCCCCTCGCCGCCGACCTCGGTGTCGATCCGTCGACCGCAGCCCTGCTTACCTCCGCCTTCGCGGTGGGCATGGTCATGGGTGCGCCGCTGATGGCCGTGTTCGCCAGCCGCTGGCGTCCGCGGCAGACCCTCGTGCTGCTCCTCGTGATCTTCATCGCCGCGCACGTGATCGGTGCGGTGGCCTCGTCGTTCCCGCTGCTGCTCCTCACCCGAGTGCTCGCCGCCCTGGCGAACGCCGGTTTCCTGGCGATCGCTCTGGCCACCGTGCGGGGAATCGTCGCACCGGCCCAGACGACCAGGGCTGTCGCCGTGCTGCTCGCGGGCACCACGCTCGCCACGATCGTCGGCGTGCCGGCCGGTGCGATGCTCGCGAACGCCTTCGGGTGGCGCTCGACGTTCTGGGCCGTGGTGCTGCTCTGCCTCCCTGCCGTCGTCGCGCTGCTCCTCGACCGCACGCTCGGCACCGTCCCGCGCTCGCCGCAGATCGACGTGCGCACCGAGGTCGCCGAGCTTCGTCGCCGCCCGGTTCTCGTGGCCGTGGTGCTCGCCGTGCTCGTCAACGCCGCGACCTTCGGGGTGTTCACGTTCCTCGCCGTCATCGGAGCGGATGCCGGGGTCGGAGCCTCGTGGATCCCGCTGCTTCTTGCGGTGTTCGGGGTCGGTGCCTTCCTCGGGGTGGCGGCCACCGGGCGCTGGGCGGCGCGCCGACCGCGCACGTGGATCGTCGTCGGTGCCGCGGCCACGACCGTCGTCTGGGGAGTGTGCGGCCTCGCCGTCGCGTCGATTCCGGTCGTGTTCGTCGGTGCGCTGATCGGCGGGATGCTGTCGTTCGCGGTCGGCTCGGCGCTGATCGCACGCATCGTCGGTGAGGCCGAGGGAGCACCGGTGCTCGGCGGCGCCTACGCCACGGCGGCGCTGAACCTCGGCGCAGTCGGCGGTCCGGTGCTCGCCGGCATCGGGTACTCGGGCGTCGGTGCGCCGGGCGTGCTGTTCGTCGCGACGGGGATCACCGCCGTCGGGGTGATGCTCACGCCGTTGCTGCGACGATGATCGCCCCGTACCGCGATGGATGCGAAAGACTGGAGGCATGACTTCGCCTGTGCTCGACTCGCTCCTCGCCCGCATCGTCGAGAGCGGGCTGCTCGAAGACCCGATCGCCGAGAACGGTCTCGTGTACGGACGGGCGAGCATCGATGCGGCCGGCACCGTGGTGAACGTGAACATCGATCCGGAGCTCGACGAGCACGGCGAAGATGTCGACCATGAGGCACTGATCGGGGCGGTCTCGCGCATCCTCTCGGTCGGGGAGTCCCGGTGGCGGGCCATCGTCGACGAGGTCGCCACCGACATCGATGACGCCGTCGACGACGAGCCCGTGATCGAGCAGATCGACCTGCGCGACGACCTCGAGGCCACGTCGGTCGTCGTCTTCGCGGATGCCGTGCTGCTCGCGTTCCTCGCCCCAAAGCAGTTCCCGGAGTCGCGGATCCTGGTGCAGCTCGACGAGGAGCTCGAGGTCGACGGTGTCGAGGTGCGCGAGCTCGACGGCACCGAGACCATCGACTTCGACACCCTCGACGAGCTGCTCGACGAGATCAGCCGCGCCGACGAGAGTTGAGTTGTCGCGAGTTCAGGCGGTCCCGCCGGATCAGGCGATTGAGCCGAGAATTTGCCTGATTCGGCGCGATCGCCTGACGTGCGCGGTCGCCTGAGTGGCGACAGGCCGCGGAGGGATGGGAAAGGGAACGGATGAGCAGCAGCGCGGGCTCCGTCTCGCCCCCGGAATCTCGCCGGCCGGGACGGGGGAGCATCCTGCTGTCCGTGCTGGGCTCGGCGGTGGTCGGATGCGTGGTGGCCTGGTGGATCACGGTGGCGCAGCGGGTGCCCGTGCTGTCCGACGCGGACCTGGCGGACGTGCGGTTCGGGTTCCCGCTGCCCTGGATCACGCAGGACCATTCGTCGAACCCGTTCGCGGCGTATCCGGCCGACGTCGCCCTGCGGCTCACCGGTCGCACCGGCATCCCCTATCCGACCACCTACGACTGGCTGCCGTTCATCGGCGATGCGCTGATCTGGGGCGCCGCGGCCTGGGCGCTCGGGATGCTCGTTCTTCCGGCGGTGGTTCGCACGATGCGCGCGAGGTCAGAACCGTGAGCTGTTCGACCGAGCTCGCATTCTGCGCGTACGAGACTCGAACCCGCATCTCGTGAGGCACATCGCCGGGCGGAGAACTCCGCGTCGGGCGGAGGAATACGCCTGGATCCTCCGCCCGACGGCGAGTTCTCCGCCCGACGCGGCGGCGCCTACAACCACTTCTTGTAGCGGAAGACCCCGTACAGCGCCACGGCGAACGCGGCCATCGCACCGATCGCCATCGGATAGCCGAAGGCCCAGTGCAGCTCGGGCATCACGTCGAAGTTCATGCCGTAGACCGTGCCGACCAGCGTCGGCGCGAAGATGATCGCCGCCCAGGAGGAGATCTTCTTGATCTCGTCGTTCTGTGCGAGCCCGGCCTCGGTCTGACGGCGGGCGACGAGTGCGGAGTGCACGGTCAGCGCGTTCTCGAGGATCGCCCGGAACGAGTCGACCCGCTCGTTGACGCGGATCGTGTGGTCGAGCACATCGCGCAGGGAGCGCTGCAGCTCCTCGTCGATGCGGTACTTCTCCGACCCGCGACGCAGCCACTCCAGCATCCCGTTCAGCGGGTGCACGGCCCGCTGGAAGTTGATGACCTCGCGGGAGAGCTCGTAGATGCGGCGGGAGAGCGCGCTGTCGTCATCGCCGTCGCCGAAGAGCTGGTCCTCGATCTCGTCGATGTCGTTCAGCAGGCCCGCGACGATCGGCTCGTACCCGTCGACGACCTCATCGAGGATCGCGTAGAGCACCGCCTCGGGGCCCATCGCGAGCAGTTCGGGGTTGGCCTCCATGCGCATCCGCACCGCGGCGAGGTTCGGCGACTCGGCGTGGCGGATCGTCACCACGAAGTCGGGGCCGACGAACAGGTGCAGCTCACCGAACTCGATCGACTCCTCCTTGTCGCGGTAGCGCGCCGGACGCAGCACGGCGAAGAGCGTGTCGCCGTAGCGCTCCACCTTCGAGCGCTGGTGCCCGGAGAGCGCGTCCTCGACGGCGAGCGGGTGCAGGTCGAACTCACGGGCGACCGACGCGACCTCTTCGGGGCTGGGTCGATACAGGCCGATCCAGGCGATGCCGCCGGCGGCATCCAGCATCCGGTAGGTCTCGTCCAGGTTCTTGGGGGTCTCCACGCGACGTCCGTGGACGTACACGCCGTTGTCGATGAGCGCCATGATTCGGCTCCGTTCTCGCAGGTGCACGGCAGCGGAGAGCTCCGTGCGCGGATTCGTCAGGGGGCGGATGACGCCGCCGACGGCTGCGGGAAGGACGTGCGAGAGCGGACCGGAAAGGTCAACGCATCAGTGCAGGGAGTCTCGACGCAGCGAGGGCGGCGTCGTAACTATCACCGGACATCGCCATCACCGCCTTTCGGGACTCTGCGGGCCGAGCGACCCAAGGGGTCAGCATACTCCTGCCGCCTGGGAGGAGGTGTACGGGCGATGGCCTGCGGCTCGGGCGCGGGCTGGTGGCACGGTCATCCGAGAACCGTCAGATAGGTGTCGTACCAGGAGGCGGCGATCTTCGTCGCCGTATGAGCGAGGGGCACGCGGACGGGGGTGCTGAAGGTCCCTGCGGTGTTGCCGACTCCGGCGCCACCGGTGTCGTTCAGCCCCGCGAAGTAGACAGCGCCCGTGTTGAGGAGGAACAGGGTCGTGTCGTTGGCCATGGCGACGTCGGTGACCACGCTGCCGGCGGGCATCGCCACCGCGGTCAACGTCGTGCCCGGCGTAGCGGAGCTGCCGATGCCCTGTGAGCTGCTGGTGTTCGCGCCGAGGGCGTAGACCGAGCCGTCGGTCATGATGACGAGCATCCGATACTGCCGGACGATGACCTTCGCGGCGGTCTTGCCCGCAGGCAGCGCTTTCTCCACGAGGTAGAACGTGCCGCTGCCGCCGTACGCCGCCGTGCCCGCGGTGAACAGTCGGCCGTCTTCGGTGACCACGGCCGACGAATGCCAGCCGATCCCCCCGGAGACGACCCCCGTGATCGGCGTGCTCGGCGCGGTGAGCATGACCAGCCCCGTCGAGCCGGCCGCGGCGCTGACCGCGCTCCCCTGCGCGGAGTATCCGTAGCTGTCGGCGCCGGCGACCATGGCCTGCCCGTTCTCCAGCACCATGAGGACCGCTCCGTAGGGGTTGACCTCCGCGGAGAGGGCGCCGGACGGCATCGTGTAGTTGTCGCTCACGCGCTGCCAGTAACGGGTGTTCGTGTAGCCCGTGCCGAAGCCGCTGAGCTCGTTGTCGCCCGTGGCCCAGACTCCGCCCGACGCGTCGACGGCGGTGGAGGAGAGCTGGTCGGTGCCGGTGCCGATGTAGGTGATGCCGCCGAGCTGGGTGCCCGGTCCGGTGAGTGCCGCGACGACGGTCGACCGACTCGTGGTGGTGCCGTCGCCGATGATGCCGGAGGCGTTGTAGCCACGCCCCCACAGGTTTCCGTTCTGGTCGGAGTAGAGCAGTGTCGAATAGCTGGAGCCGATCGCCGTGGCCCCGGTGATGGAGAGGTTGTCCCACAGGGGCACGGCGCTGGTGCGCGCCACGCTCAGGTCATCCGAGCCGGTCTGCCCCTGCGCCGCGTAGCCCCACGCCACGAGCGGCACCGAGGTGACCGGCTGGGCCGACAGGATCGTGAAGGCTCGCGGGGACTCCACCCGCACCGGGCCCTGCGCGGGTTCCGAGCGGTTGCCGACCACGCGGAACTCCACCGTCCCGGTGGCGCTCGTGGTGAAGGTGCCTTCGCTGAGATCTGCGAACGGGCCCGACTCGAACGCGAGGCCGTCGGGGAGCACGATCGTCACCGCGGTGTTCGGCACGAGGGCGTTGGTGGTGATGTCGCGGACGGTCACGGTGTAGATCGGCGTGCGTCGACGGTCCTGCAACGATGGGGGCAGCGACGACGTGGCCGAGGTGCCGACCGGGATGACGCGGGAGATCGGCGGCGTCGTGGCGATCAGGCCCGTCAGGGTGAGCGTGTGTCCGAGATCGCAGGTCGCCGAGCCTCGCCCTCCGTCGAGGGTGCCGACGGCCACGGTCCGCGACGCGGGCGCCGATCGCCACTCGGTGCCCGCCCGCGTCGACACCGCGACCCCCACGCTCGCCCCCGCGAGCGGCCCCAGCGCCCCTTCGAGTTCTGTTGCGGTCACCGTGACCGTGTAGGTGTACAGCCCGGCGGCCGGCCCCGTCACCTGGATGCGATCGGTGGGAGCCTCGAAGCTCGCCCCCGCGCCGACTGCGAATGTCGCCAGCATCCGTGCGGGATCGTCGAGCTCGGAGGTCCACACGATGGTGACGCCGCTCATCGCCCCGTTCGTCCCCTCGTTCTCCGTCGTGCAGGCCGTGATCGTGGGAATGTCGAGCGTGCCCGCCTCGACCGGTCCCTCGGCGTATTGGGCGTCGAGCCACGCGGCCTCCGTCGTGCTGAGGAGGGCATCACCGCCGACGCCCGCGGGAGCGACGGAGACCGTCAGCGCGGCGAGACAGGCCGCGGTGAGCAGGACGAGGAGTCGACGGAGCGCCTTCATTCCGTCCTCCCCGGGACCGTGCGGCGGCGGGCGAGCAGGGCGATCCCGATTCCGACGAGCACCGCAGCGGGGGCGGCCAGCATCACGAAGCCGGAGCCACCGGTCGGCGGAAGCTCCGACTCACCGTCGATGCCGGTGTCGACGGTGTCTCCGGCGGCGGTCGCTCGCACTGTGACGGATGCTCCGGCCGCGGCGGCCTCGGGCGTCTCGGGTTGCGCGGTGAGAGCGACCTGCACGTGGACCACCGCCGGCGTCGTGGCCGTGTCGAGTGGCTGCCACAGGCCGTCGGGAAGCAGGGGTCCTTCGGGGCGGAGCACCCGCTCACCGGAAGCGCACGTCCCGTCGGATAGCCATGGTTCGGCGCAGGCGCGCACCTCGGCCCGCAGCCCGAACCGCGCATCGCCCGTCGACGAGAGGGCGAGCGCCAGTTCCCCGTCCGGAGGCGCCGCCGACGCATCCACATCGAGGTGCCAGAGGAGGGGGTCGAGCGGGTCCAGCCCCTGGACGCCGGCGCCGGCGAGGTCGGAGCGGACGACGAGGTAGTCGGACGTCGTCGCGGCATCGGCCGACGAAGGAGTGAGTGTGGCGCCCATGGCGGACGCCGTGACGATGAGCACGGTCGCCAGCGCGCCCCGACCCGCGGAGACCTGCGTCGCGGTCTCCTCCGGCGGGGGCATCGGGCCGGGTGGCGCATCATCGTCGTCGGGCCGTGTCGTCTCCCGCCGCGGCCAGAACGCCCACGCGACGAGGAACGCGGTGCCGAGGGTGAGCGAGCCGAGCACCCAGGGGTTGCCGAACTGCGCGATCACGGGCGCGAGATTCGGCACCGATCCGCGCACGATCCGCGCCTCGGTGATCGTGTAGCTCGTCGGGTCGTCCACCGGGTTGGCGTCGCCGCGCATCGTCAGCACGCGTTCGGCCGGCCCCGCGCCATCGCGGACGCTCGTGACCCGGTGGGTGATGGGCAGTGTGCCCGCGCGGTCGACCGTGACCACGTCGCCGACGACGATGTCGGATGCGGGGACCCGCTGGACCAGCGCGACCGAACCCGCGGGGATCGTGGGCGACATGGAACCGGTCTTGAACATCATCAGCGAGTAGCCACCCGTGAACGCCAGGACGGCGAACACGATGCATGCGGCCCCGCCGATCGCGGCCATGGCGAGCACCACGTCCCGGACGAGGCGGCTCGTCCGGGCGGCACCGCGTGCGAAGGAGGTCATCCCGTGCTCCCCGTGATGACCCAGGTGGGAGTGAGGGCGACACCCTGCGTGATCGCCGGCGCATCGATCGGCAGGGTCAGGACGATGCAGTACGTCACCGTGGAGCCGCCGGCGGCTGCGACCTGCTGGGCCGGAAGAACCGGGATCTGCGTGAGACCGGTGACCTCGACTCCCGGAGTGCTCGCGGTGCACTCGGGTGGGGTCGGATCCGTCGACGACGTCACCGAGGCGCGCACGAGCAGCGCGTCCCGCAGCGCCGCCTCGGGACTGCCGGCGGCCGGGTCCACCGAGAGCGCGACGCCGCTCAGGCTGACGCTTCCATCCACCGACCCCGTGCCCTGCACCTGCACCCACGCCGCCGCACTGTCACCCGGGTAGAGAGGTGCGAGCGTCCAGCTCAGCGCAGCGGGATCGGCCTCGGGATGCGTCGCGAACGCGCCATCGTCGGTGCGGGATGCCAGGGCGAAGCTCCCCGCAGCGAACGGCGACCGAGCGATCTCACTGTCGGACCAGGATGCGAGGGTGCCGGCCGAGCCGACGCCCAGGAGCAAGGCGCAGGCGAGCAGGGCCTGGACACGCGTGAGCGCTGTCCGGCCTCGGTCGCGCGTGCGCCGAGCCACGATCCGGTCGTCCGGTTACTGGGAGACCGCGTCCCACTGCCAGAGCGCGGTGCCGGTGTCACCCTGAGCGATCGCCGCGCCCGCCGTGACCTGCAGGCACAGGTACACGATGTCGCCCGGATCCATGGTGGCGGGGACAGCGGTGCCGGCGGCGAAGGCCGCGGCGTCACAGCCGAAGGCCGCCGTCGAAACCGCGCCGAAGGTCAGCTGGCCGGCGAGATCTCCGGTCACCACCGGCGCCACGGCCGTCAGTCCGGCCGGCGACGTGCTCGCCGCAGTCAGCTGGAGCGCGAAGGGCGCGTAGACGACGTCATCCGGTGAGAGGTTGTCGAAGCCCGTGCTGAACGTCAGTGTGGCCGCGTCGCCCTCCACCGCATGATCCGCCCACGTGGCGCCATCGGTCGAGCCTTGGAATTCGAATGTTCCTGCCGCGAAGTCGCTCGTCGCGAACTCCGAGTCATTCCACGCGGCGAGTGTCAGCGCGGAACCCACGCCGACGACGAGCCCACCGGCGAGGACGGCGAAGATCTTCCTTCGGGTCTGAGCAGAGCGCTCCGATCCCGTCAAAGCAGTGCGAACCATGATTCCTCCTGGTCATCCTGCTCCCCCGCGTGAAGCATAGCCATCGGCGGGAGCCCGCATAAGGGGTCGTTCGTGCGGGGCGGCGCCCGATTAGTACCCCCGCCACCGACGGGCGATCACCGGAGGCGAGCTCGCGCTCCCGGCATGCGTCTCAGGGAACGATCGAGTCGATGTAGCCGCCGTCGACCCGCACGGCGGCGCCGGTCGTCGCGGAAGCGAGAGGAGATGCCAGGTAGACGACCATGTTCGCGATCTCCTCGGGCTCGATCAGCCGCTGCAGCAGCGACTGCGGGCGGTGCAGGCGCATGAACTCGCGCTGCGCCTCGTCCCACGGCAGCGTCGGGTCGACCAGCTCGTACACGAAGTCCTCGACGCCGCCGGTGTGGGTCGGGCCGGCCAGCACCGAGTTGACGGTGACCCCCGTGCCCGCCGCCTCCTTGGCGAAGCCGCGGGACACCGCGAGAAGGGCCGTCTTCGACATTCCGTAGTGGATCATCTCGGCGGGGATCACCACGGCCGAGTCGCTGGCGATGTCGAGTACCCGGCCCCAGCCGCGCTCGGTCATGCCCGGCAGCGTCGCGCGGATGAGGCGGACCGCGGCCAGGACGTTGACGTCGAAGTATCGCCGCCACTCGTCGTCGGTGATGTCGAGTGCGGGCGTCGCGCCGAAGATCCCCAGGTTGTTGACGAGGATGTCGACATCGCCGGTCGCGGCCAGCACCGCATCCGCTCCTGCCTGGTCGGTGACGTCTCCCGCTGCGGCGACGAGATCCCGTGCAGAATTCTCCTGCTGCAGCTCGGTGATGACGGAGGCGACCGTTTCGGGCTTGCGGCCGTTGACCGCCACGCGTGCGCCCGCGTCGGCGAGTGCCGCGGCGATCGCCCGCCCGATGCCCTGCGTGGAGCCGGTGACGAGTGCGGTCCTGCCCGTGAGATCGATGCGCATGGTGTTCCCTCCGTGATGGATGCTGCCAGCTGGTGCAACGGTGGTCGCAGCGATTTCATGCCCGAGGCGTCCGGCATTCGCGGGGGAAACGAGTGTGGACGAAAGTAAAACGTTAGCTGGTCAAATGTCGTATAGGATGGATGTGTCGTTGCTCGGAGCGGACTGGGGAAGCTGTCCGAGCGCAGACGTGGGCCGCGATCCCTTCGCTGCCGCGCGTCACTGGCCGCGGCGAGAGCCGCCTATTCTCGGTGCGCCTCCCCCTCCCGCACCGGGCAGCGCCCCCCGACGTGGAACCCGAGGGTCCACGTCGGGGGGATGTGTCGTCCACCCGATCCTGACGCGGCGTTTCGTCGGCCTCTCGTTCGGCAACGTGTAACATTTCACTCAACTCTGCCGGGCAGGTGCGAGGAATGGATTGCGAGGCGTCTCCATGGACGACGAAACGGATCGGGCGACACGGCTCCGACTCGGACTGCGATGGCTCGTCGGCGGCGCCGCGAGCGCCATGATCTTGATCGTCGCGTGGTTCGCCTACGGTGCGGCCATCGATTCGCCCGTGACCATGACGGCCGCGGCCGGGGTCTTCGCGGCTGTCCTGGCCGCCGGGAGCAGTTGGCACGCGGCACTGCGGACGCAGCTCGATCTGATCGCAGCGGAGGCCGAACCGCTCGCGGACGCCTCCCGCCCGCTGTACGGATCACGCTGAAGCCGGCGCCCGGGTCGCGCCGGAAGCGGCGTCTCCGGGGATGTGGCGTCAGGCGAGGAGGGCGGTCGCGTTATCGGACGTGATCGCTCGCAGCGCGGAGGGTGAAAGCGCAGAGGCCGCGAGCTGCAGCGCCGTGGCCTCCGGGGCCTGCACGGGGAAGGCGCTGCCGAACATCCAGCGCTCCGGGTCGCCACCGAGGCCGTCGGCGACAGCCGTGGGGCCGTTGACGTGCCACAGGTCGAGCCGCAGCCATTCGGGCGCAGCGTCACCGAGGTGCCGGTTCAGCGTGATCCAGTCCGCGCGGTTCAGCCCGCTCAGCAGCAGTGGATGAGCGGGGCTCTCGCGCACGAGGTCGGCGATCCGGTGCAGCTCGAGGTCGACGGCGGGGGAGAGCGGATGCCGCACCCGGGCATCGTCGAGCCGGGCGATCAGCTGCAGGGGCAACCCGCGGTCGGCGCACACCTCGAGCACGGGGCGCACGGCAGAGACCTCGTATCGGTGGAAACCGGGAGCGACGCGCACGCCGCGCGCACCGGCGGCCACGGCATCGTCGAGCTCCTCGCGCCACGTCGGGTCACGCGGATCGATGGTCGCGAACACCCGGAACAGCGGGTCGTCGGCACACGCCGCGAGCGCGGCCTCGTTGCCGGTGCGCGTGTCGAAGCCGAAGAGCGATGCCAGATGCGAGACCCAGACCGAGTGCAGGCCGAGGCGGTCGGCGTGGGCGCGCAGGGCGTCAGCATCCGCGGCGGCGGAGAGCCGGTACGGCCACTGCCCGAGGAAGCACGTGGTGTCGGTGGCGCCGAGGTCGGCGAACGCGCGAAGCATCCGTCGGGCCTGCACGGTCATGCCGCGACCTCCGCGAGCCAGCGGGCCACCGTGGCGCCGAAGACCCGCTCTTCCGCCTCGGGGTCGAGCCCCGCGCCGAGCACCTTGCCGACGTTGGCCGCGAGGTCGATGTGGGGCAGGTCGGAGCCGAAGACCACCCTATTAGGGCCGAGCCGCTCGACGGCCAGCGCCACCTCGCCGGCACCGATGATCGTGCCCGAGGTGTCGACCGCCACGTTGGCGCACGAGCGCACCGTGTTCACCGCCGACTCGGGCTGACCTCCCAGATGCGCCATCAGGAAGCGCACGTCGGGGTGGCGGCGGGCGGCGGCCGCGATGTGCTCGGCCGTGGACTCGTAGGGGAAGCGGTCGACGGTCTTGCGCCACGCATGGGCGAGCACGATCAGGCGGTGCTCGGCGGCGTACTCGAGGATCGGGTCGCTGAGCGGATCGTCGGCCAGCGTCGCGATCCAGAGCTTGATGCCGATCATGCCCCGGTCCTCGATGTTGCGGCGCAGATCGTCGAGGCTGTCGCGACCGAACCGCGGATTGACGTAGCAGTAGCCGCGCAGCCGGTCGGGGTATCGGCGGAGTTCGCCGGCCAGCACGGTGTTCATCTCGCGCACCTCGTCGAGGCTCGGGTGGGCTTGGAAGCCTCCGAGGTTGCTGCACAGGAACAGCTCGATGCCGAGGCGGTCGCCGGCGTCGAACACCGCAGGATCGAAACGGCCCTCGTCGAGGTGCGTGTGGGCGTCGATGCCGGTCATGCCATCGCCTCACTGACGGCGACCGCGGCCCGGCGCAGCGTCTCGTCGATGTCGGCCTCGGTGTGTGCGGCATTGACGTACACGACCCGATAGAAGGAGAGCCCGTGGCGGAAGGCCGCCCGCAGGAACGCCTGGATCTGGGCGTCGGCGCCGACGAGCTGCGGGCACGCCGGGTGCCCGACGAGTCGGATGTCGGAGCCGGCCTCAGCGAACACCGAGTTCATGCCGTTCTGCAGTCGGGCACCGGAGGCGAGCAGTCGCGCGATCACGTCGCGGTCGCGGATGGCGGTCATCGTGGCGGTGGCGGCTGCGAGCGACAGGGTCTCGCCGCCGTAGGTCGAGGTCACGACCACCTCGCCGCGGTCGAGCACGCCGAGCACCTCCCGGCGCCCGCAGTAGACCGCGAGGGGCATCCCGTTCGCGATGCCCTTGCCGAACACCGACAGGTCGGGGAGGACACCGGTCGCCTCGGCCATGCCGCCGAGCGCCACCCGGAAGCCGGTGACCATCTCGTCGTAGGCCACCAGGGCGCCGTGCCGGTCGGCGAGGTCGCGCAGGTAGCGGTAGAAGCCGGCCGCCTCGGGGATGTCGGGGTAGTCGGCGGCGACGAGGATGACCGCGATCTCCGAACCGCGGGTGAGGAACAGGCGGTCCAGGGTGGCGCGATCTTCCCAGTCCACCGCGTGGTGCAGCGCAGCGAGGGCGGCCGGCACGCCGGGCACAGCATCCGTCGTCGCACCGGGCAGCACGCGGGCGCCCGCGGCGAGCGAGTTGAGCCAGCCGTTGTAGCCGATCTGCACGACACGGTCGCGACCGGTGTGCGCACGAGCGATGCGGATGATCGCGGCCAGCGCTTCGCCGCCGGTCTTCAGGAAGCGCGCGGCCTCGGCGCCGGGCACGAGGGAGCAGAACAGTTCGGCCGTGGTCGTCTCGAGCGGATGCGGGTGGCCGAACAGGATGCCGTCGTCGAGCTGGGCGCGGATCGCGGCGTCGACCGTCGGATCCGCATACCCGAGGGTCACGGGCCCGAGAGCGCAGCGGTAGTCGATGAACTCGCGGCCGCGGTCGTCCCACACCCGGCATCCGCGTCCGCGGACGATGACCTCGGGCTCCTCCGGCAGCAGCGTCGGCGCCTTGGAGTTGGTGCTCGACCCGACCGGGATCACGGCCAACGCGCGCTGCCGCCATCCGGTGGTGGTGTGCGCGGTGTGCATGCCTGGCCTCTCTGCCGTTCGGATCCTGCGGGTGTGGTGTCTAGGCGAGAGTGACGACCTCGCCGGCGCGGGCGGCGGAGAGCTGGGCGGCCTTCGCGATCTCGACCGTGCGGATGCCGACACCGGCATCGGGCTGCGGCTGCCGTCCCTCGCGCAGGGCGCGGACGAACTCGTCGAGCAGCAGCGCATCGAGGTCGGCCCCGACGGGACTCCACGTCTCGCCGAGCGCATCGTGGCCGGCCACGCCCTTCGCGAAGGGGCTGACCGTGACGGTGCCGCGCTCGGCCACGACCTGCAGCGTGAGGCCGCCCCAGGTCGCCGAGCTCATCGGCCAGCTCCAGGAGCAGTCGATCGTGGCGATCACACCGCTCGGGTACTGGATGGTGACGAGTCCGCCGGTCTCGACCGCGAGCTCGCGCTGCGCGTGCAGGATGCTGTTCGACACCGCCCGCACGGACTGCGCCCGCTCACCCAGCAGTTCATCGAGCAGGTCGGCGCAGTGCACGACGTGGTCGACGAGTGCGCCACCGCCCGCCAGCTCGGGGTCGGTGAACCAGGCCCGATCCTGCGGGAGCTTGCCATTGTTGATGCCGGTGACGCCGAGGACCTTGCCGAGCCGGCCGCTGCGCAGCTCGGCGATCGCGTCGCGCACGCCCGGGGCGAAGCGCACCGGGTACGCGACCATCAGGATCACGCCGGCCTTCTCGCAGGCCTCGCGCATCGCGATCGCGTCGTCGACGGTCGTGGCCAGCGGCTTCTCGCACAGCACGTGCACCCCCGCGGCGGCCGCGCGCTCGACGAGGGCACGGTGCCGGGAGTTCTCGGCGGCGATCACGACGGCATCCGGCTTCCAGGCGAAGGCCTCGTCGTATGTGTCGACATACGCGACGTTCAGCTCGGCGGCCAGTGCGGCACCGCGGGGGGCGTCGTCGGGCGCCGTGGCGCCGTCGGGGTCGGTGGCGATCAGCTCGATGCCGGGCATCTGCTTCAGGGCATGCACGTAGCTCAGGGCGTGGGTGTGCGCGAACGACAGCACGGCGATGCGCAGCGGCTTGGGGGCGGTCATCGGACGGCCTCCTCGGCCTCGGAGCGGTCGGGGGCGGGGGCCACGAAGGGCAGCGCGACGGGGGCGCCGGCGGCGATCGAGGCGTAGGCGGCCTCGGCGACCGCGACGGCTTCGATGCCGTCGGCCGGGCTGACCCTGGCGTCGCGGCCTTCGCGCAGCGCGGCCACGAAGTCGGCGATCTCGGCGTAGTACGGGCTCTCTTCCGGCGACATCGGCGGCAGGTAGTCGGTGGCTCCGGCATCGAGCACGGCATCCGTGCGCAGCGAGGCGTCTTCGGCACTGTCGTAGCGCAGTCGCCCCTCGGATCCCGCGACCTCGACGCTCGTGCGGAACGGCATGCCCGGCGCGACCCAGCTGGCGTGCAGATGGCTGATCACGCCGCTGCGGTGCGTCAGTACGACGTGCGCCGTGACGGGCGCGGGAACCCGGTCGTCGACGGTCGGCGGGTTCTGCACCGCGAAGACCGTGGCGACGGGGCCGGCGAACCAGACCGCCTGATCGATGTCGTGGATCATCAGATCGCGGATGACCCCGCCGCCCGTGCTCTCCGAGAAGAACCAGGGTGTCTGGGGAGCGGAGCCGGCGCGGCTGAACCGCTGCACGGCGAGTGTGCCGATGCGTCCGGCGTCGATGCCGGCCTTGATCTGCGCGTACTCGCCCATGTACCGCACGACGTGGGCGGGGAAAAGTCGCACACCGGCATCCTCGGCGGCTCGAGCGACCGTCGCCGCGGCCTCGGCGGTGGCGGCCAGCGGCTTCTCGCAGATGACGTCGCGCCCACGCCGGATGGCCCGCAGCGCGAAGTCGGCGTGGGTGCTGCTGGGGGTCACGATGTCGACGATGTCGACCAGCTCGATGAGCTCGTCGACGTCGGGGACGAGCGCGAAGCCGTACTCCTCGGCGATCTCCTCGGCGCCAGCGAGAGAGGTGACGTAGCCCTCGGCGCCCAGCGCCCGCCACGCGTCGGCGTGCACGCGGGAGATGCCGCCGGCTCCGATGAGTCCGACCTTCAACGTGCTCACTGCTTCTCCTCGGTGTTCTCGGCGGTCGTGTTCTCGGACGTGGCCGACTCAACCGGCAGGGGGGTGATCGGCGGGGCCGGCATGTCGTCGATGCCGTAGATCTCGGCGGCGTGCCGCTGGAAGGCATGCACCACCGCACCGTGCGCTGCGGCCTCGGCGCCCAGACGGGCCTCGGCGAGCGGCACCTGGAACGGCAGGCCGAGGTGTCCGGGGAGCGCGGCCCGCAGCGGGTCGAGCAGCTGCTCGTGCGCGGCGGAAAGGCCGCCGCCGATGACGATCATCGCCGGGTCGACCGTCATCGTCAGGGTAGCGATGCCGTGGGCGAGCTCGTCGATGAAGCCGTCGAGCTCCTGCTGGGCGGCGGCGTCTCCGCCGCGCGCCAGAGCGAAGACCTCGGCGGCGGTCGGGGCGGTGCGCCACGAGATCTGTCCGGTCTCGCTGTTGAGTCCGCGGAAGGCGAGGCGACCGATGTCGCCGGCGGCGTTGTGGATGCCGCGCCGCGGGCGACCGCCGAGGATGAGACCCATCGCGATGCGGTTGCCGACCGAGAGGTAGATGACGTCGTCGACGAGCTGTGCGACGCCGAGGTGGTGTTCCGCGACCGCGGCCAGGCGCACGCCGTTGTCGACCGCGACGGGGCATCCGAACGCCTGCCGCAGCTGCGAGCCGATGTCGATGCCCGACCACTCGGGGATGACGACCGAGGTGGTCACCCGCCCGGTGTCATCGACGATGCCGGGGAGCGAGACGCCGACCGCGCGCAGCTTCGACGCGGGGATCGCGACGTCGGACAGGGTACGGCGCACGTCGTCGATGACCGCGGCGAGCTTGGAGGCGCCGTCGGGCTGCTCGGCGACGCCGGGGTAGCTGCGCTGCACGATCACGGCTCCCGCGAGGTCGGCCAGCACGACGCGCACGCTGGCGACGCCGATGTCGACGCCGACGACGGTGCCGGCGGCGGCGTGGAACGAATAGCGGCGGGCAGGGCGGCCGGCTCCGCCGCCGTTCTGCGCCGGAGCATCGACGATCAGCCCGGAGTCGCCCAGGGCGGTCACGGCATTCTCGACCGACGTGCGCGAGATCTCGAGGGAGCGGGAGAGGTCGTTGACGGTCGCGGGGCCCGTGTCGCGCAGCTGCTGAGCCGACCGCGCGACGATCGAGCGCGGACTGTTCACGGCCATGTGCTGCCCCCTCTTCTTCTCCGTCGTCGGGTGCGATCAAATTAGCACACCGAATTCTCAGATCAAGCTTTGTTGTTTTCGAACGGGAAACACGCCTGAAACAAGCGCCTGAGAACTTGTACTTGACGAATTATCCCATCCCAGTGTCATAATGAACCGTACTCAGCACGGTTCAAGCAAAGGAGCACCATGCGCGTCAGCAAGTTCATCGGCGTCGCCGCGGGAGTCGCGGCCGCCACCCTGTTGGCCGGATGTTCGGCCGGCGGAGGCAACACCGCAGAGGGTGAGCAGGACATCACGGTCTGGCTCTACCCGGTCATCGCCGACGAGGCGGTGCACAAGGACTTCTGGGACTCGACGATCGCCGACTTCGAGAAGAAGAACGAGAACATCAACGTCGACTACGAGATCTTCCCGTGGGCCAACCGCGACGAGGCCCTGCAGACGGCTATCGCGGCCGGCAAGGGCCCTGATGTCGTCTACCTCATCCCCGACCAGCTCGCGGCGTACCAGAAGTCGATCGCGCCGCTCAACGACCTGCTGAGCGAGGAGCGTCAGGACGACCTGCTGCCCAACGTGAAGACCTCGGTCACCCTCGACGGCGACATCCTCGGAGCGCCGCTGCTCACCAGCGCCCAGCCCCTTCTGTGCAACGCGGCCGCGTTCGAGGCCGCCGGCGTCACCGAATACCCCGAGACCTGGGACGACATCGCCGAGATGGCCCCCAAGTTCACGGCGAAGGGCATGTACGCCCTCAACTACCCGGCATCCGCCGAGAACACCCTGAACCTCACCTATTACCCGCTGCTGTGGCAGGCCGGTGGCGAGGTCTACACGAAGGACGGCGACGTCGGCTTCGACAGCAAGGAAGGCGAGAAGGCGCTCACCTTCCTTACCGACCTGGCCGAGGCCGGAGCGCTCGACCCCGAGGCGCTCACCACCAACGTCCCGCTCGAGCAGACGGCCGTCGCTCAGGGCAAGGTCGCCTGCACCTGGAACAACGCGGTCCCCGAGGTCCTGCCCTTCTGGGGCGAGGAGAACGTCAAGGTCCTCGCACCGCTGACCGAGAAGGAGACCGTGGCCTACGGCACGGTCGGCTCGCTCTCGGTGCTCAAGGGCTCCAAGGCACAGGATGCCGCGGCGAAGTTCGCGGAGTACGCGACCGGCGCCGACGTCATCGAGCCGTACCTCAAGGCGGCCGGATTCTTCTCGGCGCTCAGCACCACCGAGCCGCTGTACGCGGACGACCCGCTGCTCGGCGAGGTCGAGAAGTACGTGCCCGACACCACGGTCGGCGAGCTCAACGCCTCGTCGCGTGCGCTCATGGGTGTGCTCGCACCCGAGATCCAGGCCGCCCTCCTCGGGGACAAGTCCCCGGAGGACGCGCTGAAGGATGCCGCGACCGCCGCAGCACCGCTCACCAAGAAGTAAGCAGCATCCGGGGGCGTGCAGAGCCCGAACTCCGCACGCCCCCGTTCCCTTCACTCCCCCACGTGAGGAATCACTGATGACGACGGCAACCACGGCGAAGAGGCCCGCAGGGCGGGTCGCACGGGTGCTCGCACGGCGAGAGGCGCGCATCGCGTTCCTGTTCGTGCTCCCTGCGTTCCTCCTCTTCATCGCCTTCCGCTTCGGCCCCAGCATCGTCGGCGTCGCCTTGAGCTTCTTCGACTACGACATCACCGGCGAGATCTCCTGGCGCGGGCTCGATCACTTCCAGCGCATGATCGCCGACCCGCTGTTCTGGCGGGCGATGGGCACCACGCTGATCTACACGGTGTTCGCGGTGCCGATCGCGCTCGTGCTCTCCACCGTGATGGCGCTCGGCGTGCGCCGCGCCTTCCGGGGTGCGCGCTTCTTCCGCTCGATCTTCTTCCTCCCCGTCATCACCTCGCTGGTGCTGGCCGGGTCGATCTTCGTCTGGATCTTCTCCGCCAACGGCCCCTGGTCGGCGCTGATGACCCCGCTGGGTCTCGGCGGATCCTGGCTGGGCAGCACCGTGCTCGTCATCCCGGCCATCGTCGTCGTGGGCGTCTGGTCGCGATTCGGCTACGGGATGATGATCCTCATCGCCGCGCTGCAGGACGTGCCGCGCGAGCTCGAAGAGGCGGCCCTGATGGACGGAGCAGGCGCCTGGCAGCGCTTCCGCTACGTCATCCTCCCGGTGCTGCGTCCGACCTTCTTCTTCCTCGCGGTGATCGAGACGACCGCCGCGTTCCAGGTGTTCGACGTCATCTACGTGATGACCCAGGGCGGACCCGCGAACGCCAGCTACTCGCTCGTGTACATGCTGTACGACCAGGGCTTCCGCTACTTCGACTACGGCTACGCGGCCGCCATCGGCGTGGCCCTGTTCATCATGACCCTCGTCGTCGCGCTCATCCAGCGCCTGGTGATCGGAAAGCAGAAATGACCGCTCTGTTGCAGCCGCCGACCCAGCCGCCGACGCAGTCGCCGGTGATGCCGCCGAAGCCGTCGACCAAGCAGCGCCGCGCGTACCGCGCACTCCAGCCCACCGGTTGGGGGATCGTCGGGCGATGGATCTGGCTGAGCCTGGCCGGCATCCTCAGCTTCTTCCCCTTCTACGCGATGGTCGTGCTGAGCCTGAAGCCGGGCATGGTCGTCGAGCTCCCCGGTTCGCTGCTGCCGTTCCAGGACATCTCGTTCGAGGCCTACGAGCAGGTGCTCGCCGGACAGAACATCCTCGGCTGGCTCGGCAACACTCTCATCTACTCGCTCGTCTCGGTCGTCGCGGTGCTGTTCCTCTCGGCGCTCGCGGGGTACGCCTTCGCCAAGAAGCGCTTCCGCGGCAAGGAGGTGATGTTCTGGTCGTTCCTCGCGATGGTCATGGTCCCGTTCCACGTCACCCTCATCCCGACGTTCATCCTCATGGCCAACCTCGGCGGCGTCGACACGTACTGGGGTCTGATCCTGCCGTCGCTCGCCAACGCGCAGGCCGTGTTCCTGATGCGGCAGTTCATCTCGGGTCTCCCCGACGAGCTGTTCGAGGCCGCCCGCATCGACGGCGCCGGCGAGTTCCGCATCTTCCTGCAGATCGTGCTGCCGCTGTGCAAGCCGATCCTCGCGACCCTCGGCATCTTCGTCTTCCTGTGGCACTGGAACGACTTCCTGTGGCCGCTCATCATCGCGAAGTCCAACGCGATGTTCACACTCACCGTCGGCATCTCGTCGCTGCAGCAGCAGAACGTCCCGCTGAGCACCATGCTCGCCGGATCCGTCGTGGCGCTGCTGCCCATCTTCCTCGCGTACCTCATCGCTCAGCGGTACGTGCAGGAGGGCGTGGCCGGTACGGGCATCAAGGGCTGAGAAGAAGGGAAAGCACCACATGACTCAGCACAGTTTCACCTCGGAAGCCGATCTCGAGGAGGCGCTCGCCACCCCGAGCGCCGGCTTGATCGACGACCTCTCGCGCGGGGCGGGCGACCTCGTGATCCTCGGTGCGGGCGGCAAGATGGGCCCGACCCTGGCGATGCTCGCGCGCCGCGGGATGGATGCCGCCGGCCGCCAGGACGACGCGGTCTACGCCGTCTCCCGCTTCGGCGACGCCGCGATCCGCGAGCGCCTCGAAGCCGCGGGGGTGAAGGTCGTCTCGTTCGACCTGATCGAGAACGATGACTTCGCGTCGCTGCCGGATGCCCCGAACGTGGTGTTCATGGTCGGCGCGAAGTTCGGCGCCGCGACCAACGCCTCCTGGGCGTGGGAGGTCAACGCCGCCCTGCCCGACCGCGTCGCCCGCCGCTACCGCGACAGCGCCATCTCGGTGCTCTCCACGGGCAACATCTACCCGTTCCTGCCCGCCTCGTCGGGCGGCGCATCCGAAGAGGTGCAGCCGGCGCCGATCGGCGAGTACGCGCAGTCGTGCCTCGGGCGCGAGCGGGTGTTCGAGTTCGGCGCCCAGGAGCGCGGCACCAAGGTCGCGATCATCCGCCTGAACTACGCCGTCGACCTGCGCTACGGGGTGCTCGCCGACATCGGCAGTGCCGTGCACGCGGGGCAGCCGGTCTCGGTCGCCACCGCCAACGTCAACGTGATCTGGCAGGGCTACGCGAACGAGGTCGTGCTGCGCAGCCTCGTGCATGCCTCGACCGACCCCTTCACGATCAACCTCACCGGTCCCGAGCTGCTGAGCGTCGAGTCGATCGCCCGCCGCTTCGGCACGCTGTTCGACCGCGAGGTCGAGATCGTCGACGAGCCGCAGCCGACCGCGCTGCTCAGCGACGCCCGCCGGTGCATGGCGCTGTTCGGCTACCCGGCGGTCTCCGCCGAGACCCTGATCGGCCTGCAGGCCGACTGGATCGAGAAGGAGCTGCCGATGATCGCCAAGCCGACCAAGTGGGCCGTGCGGGACGGGAAGTTCTGATGACGGAGTCCGCCGCACGCACCGCGACCGTGCCGTCGCTGCGCCCCGAGGCCGCCGCCACGCTGGCGCGCGGAGCGGTCATCCCGGCGCATCCGCTCGCGCTCACCGCCGACCGCGCGCTCGACGAGCGTCGTCAGCGCGCGCTCTCCCGGTACTACCTGGATGCCGGTGCCGGGGGCCTCGCCGTCGGCGTGCACACGACCCAGTTCGAGATCCGCGACCCGGAGCACGCGCTGTTCGAGCCGGTGCTCGCGCTCGCAGCCGAGGAGATGGACGCACGCGGCGACGCGAGCCTCGTGCGCATCGCCGGAGTGGCCGGCGACACCGCCCAGGCGGTGGCCGAGGCGGAGCTGGCCCGCTCGCTGGGCTACGACGCCGTGCTGGTGAGTCCCCGCGTCGCGGGCGCCGACGAGCGTGCCCTGCTCGAACGCGCCCGCGCCGTCGGCGAGGTGCTGCCGCTCGTCGGCTTCTACCTGCAGACCGCGATCGGCGGACCCGTGCTCGACCGCGACTTCTGGCGTGAGTTCGCGTCGATCCCGGCCGTCGTCGCCGTCAAGGCCGCGCCCTTCGACCGGTACCGCACCCTGGAGCTGGTGCGCGGCGTCGCCGCCTCCGGTCGCGCCGACGAGATCGCGCTCTACACCGGCAACGACGACGCGATCGTCGCCGACCTGCTCTCCGAGTTCCACGTGGAGTCGCCGTCGGGTCCGCGCACGCTGCGCTTCGTCGGCGGACTGCTCGGGCAGTGGGCGGTCGGCACGCGTGCTGCCGTCGCGCTGCTCGAACGCGCCCAGCGGGCGATGGCCGGCGACGCGGAGGCCTACCGCGAACTCGGGCTCGTCGCCTCCGACATGGTCGACGTCAACCAGGCCGTGTTCGACCCGGGCAACGACTTCCACGGGGTGATCGCCGGCGTGCACGAGATGCTCCGCCAGCAGGGCCTGCTCGACGGCACCTGGTGCCTCGACCCCGCAGAAGGGCTCTCGCCGGGGCAGGCCGAGGAGATCGCACGGGTGCGCCACGCCTACCCCGACCTGAACGACGACGCCTTCATCGCCGAGAACCTCGAGGCCTGGCTGGCATGAGTGCTGACACGAGCTCGGGCACGGGTGCGCCGGCCGTGGTCGCGGTCGTCTCCGCGGAGCTCTTCGCGGAGTTCTTCTCGGCGGAGGATGCGGGGCGGCTGCAGACGGTCGCGGACCGTCTCGGCGGATCGTTCGTCCGCGTAGATCGACTCGCCGATGCCGAACTCACCGAGGCGCGCATCGTCATCACGAGCTGGGGCGTCGGCCCGTTCGACACGGCGGTGCTCGCCTCGCTGCCGAAGCTCGAGCTCATCGCGCACACCGGCGCCACGATCAAGCCCTTCGCGACGGATGCGCTGTTCGACCTCGGTGTCGTCGTGACCCAGGCGGGTGCGGGCATGGCGCGGCCGGTCGCCGAGGTGTCGCTGACGTCCACGCTCGCACTGCTGCACCGGGTGCCCGAGATGCACAACGCCCTGCGCGGCGGCGACGGTTGGTACGACGCGGATGCCGTCGGCGTGCAGCGCGAGATCCTCGGCACGCCTATCGCCGTGATCGGGGCCTCGCGTACCGGACGCGCGTACCTCGAACTGATCCGTGCGCTCGGGGCCGAACCGCTGCTGGTCGACCCGACTCTCGATGCGGCGACCGCTGCCGTTCTCGGGGCCGAGCTGGTCACCCTCGACGAGGCACTGCAGCGCGCGCAGATCGTCGCCGTGCACGCGCCGACCCTGCCCGAGACCCATCACCTGATCGGCCGCCGTGAGCTCGCGCTCATGCGCGACGGCGCGGGGCTCGTGAACACGGCACGGTCGTGGCTGGTCGACGAGGCCGCGCTGATCGAGGAGGTGCGCAGCGGTCGGCTCAGCGCCGCGATCGACGTGTTCGACGAGGAGCCGTTCGCCGTCGACAGCCCGTTCCGCACGCTGCCCGGAGTGCTGGTCACTCCGCACCGGGCGGCCGGCACGAGCCAGGGACGACTGCGTCAGGGGCGGATCGTCGTCGACGAGGTCGAGGCCTTCGCCGCGGGGCGTCCGCTCGCGCACACCATCTCCCGCGACCAGCTGTCGTCGATGGCATGACCGGGTCGGCGCTGCGGGTGGCCTTCGCCGGACTCGCGCACTCGCACCCGTACACCGATGCCGCGAACGTCCGCGCGCTGGGCGCCGAGGTCGTCGGGGTGCACGATGCGGATGCGGTGGTGGCCGACGACTTCGCGGCACGGTTCGGCGGTGCGGCGGTGGACTCTGTCGGCGCCCTCGCCGCACTGCAGCCCGACTTCGTGATCGCGACACCGCGGCCGGATGAGACGGTCCCTTTCCTGGAGGTTCTCGGCGGTGGGGGCGCTCCCGTGTTCGTGAACAAGGTCATCGCGGCGACGGCGGCCCAGCTCGATGAGGTCGACCGCGCGCTCGCAGCATCCTCGGTGCCGGTCGGCACGAGTTCCGTCCTCCGTTTCGCCCCTGCGCTCGCCTCTCTTGCCGGGGAGATCGCGGTCGACGACGTCCTCGCGCTCCGGGTGCACGCCCAGCACGACAACGCGGCGTTCCAGTTGCCGGGCCGCTCCTGGCAGGACGACCCGCAGCGTGGCGGGGGCACCGCCGTGACGGTCGGCGTGCACGCCTGGGAGATGGTCGACGTGCTGCTGCCGGGAGCTGACGTCGTCTCGAGGTCCGGCTGGACGCGCACGAGCGGCGGATCCGCCACTGCGTCAGAGGATGCCGCCGGCGTCGACGGTCTGCTGCGCGTGCCCGGGGCGCATCGCGAGGTGCCGGTGCAGGTGCTCGTCACCGGGGCGCCCGGCGCGGATGCGTACGCGGTGGACGTGGTGATGGCCGCCGGCATCCGATCCGTCTCGCTCGGTGTCGATGACGGTGCCGATGGTGAGGGCGTGAACGCGACGCTGGGTTTCCTCGGCCTGATCCGTGCACTGCTCGACGCGGCGGCACAGCGCGCGACCGCGGCTCCCTGGAGCGAGGCACGGGGCGTCGTGGCGAACACCGTCCGTGCCGCCGAGATCGCTCGAGGTGTCTCGTGAGCGCGGCGACGATCCGTGTGGCCCGCGCCGCCGACCAGCAGGCACTCGCCGCGCTGTGGGCGACAGTGTTCACTCCGCCGCTCGCCCCCGACCAGTGGCTCGTCGACGACGAGCGGCTCGCGCACACGCTGGTGGCCGAAGACGGCGACGGTCTGTGCGGGTCGATCTACGGACTGCCCAAGCGGCTGCGGGAAGCCGACGGCGGGATCGCCGAGGTGCACGCCATCGGCAGCGTCGCGGTCGCCGAGCGGGCCCGGGGTCAGGGGCTCGCACGTCAGTTGGTCGCCGCGACGCTGCAGGCGGGTCGCGACGCCGACTGGGCGCTGCTGTTCACCGGAACCCCCGAGGTGTATCGCTCCAGCGGGTTCGAGACGTTCTCGATGGCGCGCACCCTGGCCGGACCCTGGCGCGCTCCCGCTCCTGATCCCGGTCCCGTCGAGGCCGATGGTCGCGTCGAGCGGGAGACCGTCGGGCTCGGGAGTCTCCGCCCGCTGCGCGAGATCTACGAGCGTTCGCGCGACGGCAGGGTCGTGCTCGCCCCGGTGCGCGGCGATCGCGACTGGGCGATGGCGGAGGTGCGGATGAGCGGCGCCACCCTGTACCGGCGGGTCGAGGGATCGACGGTGGTCGGCTACGCGATCGCCGAGCGCCGTGGCGAGGTCGGCGTGCTCCTGGAGGGCGCGGTGCTTCTGGAGGCCGCCGTCGCGCGCGGTGAGCTGCTCGCCGCGGTCGCCGCGGACTGGGCTGCGGCCGGGGTGACCTCGTGCGAGCTCGCCGTGCCCGCCCTGCCGGAAGACGACCTCGCGATGAGCGATTTCGCGCCCGAGGCCGTGCGGCAGGACGACCGCACCGGGATGATCCGCCCGCTTCGGCGCGCGGCTCGATTGCACGGCATCCGCCACTTCACGGCGGGCGACTACTTCTGAGCATCCGCTCGGAGCACGGCACTGGGGACTGGGGATCAATCGGATGATGCGGCTCGGCCGGACGGCCGGACGCCTGACCGCGGTGATGACGCCGCACGGAAGGATGAGCATGACCCCGCAGGAGATGACCCAGACCGAAACCGCCGCGCTGCGCAGCAGGCGCATGCTGCTCGCCGGGTTCGGCGCCGCCGCGATCGGCGGAGTGGCGGCCGTCGGCATGCCCGCGGCCGCGCAGGCCGCAGGACCCGTGGCACCGCAGAGCTCGTCGGGCTCGGCGAACGTCGCCAACGGCGGCACCGCGACCGACCTCGCGAAGCGCAAGGGCAAAGACGGCGACCTCGTGCGCACGGTCGGGTACGCGGCGGCCGGAGACGGTGGCGACGGGCTGTACCGGTTCGTGAAGAAGGATGCCCCGAAGGCGAACGGCGGCACCGTGATCGCGGCCCCCAAGGGCGGTGCCTGGCTGCTCGTGCACGACGGGGTCGTCGACTTCCGCCTGTTCGGCGTGATGGACGCGAAGGTCAACGCCGATGATGCTCTCGACGCGATGGTGAACGATGCGAGCATCCATCGGATCGAGGCCCACAGCGACCTGAACTTCGTGCGCCGCCACAAGTTCTCGCGGTCGAACATCGCGTTCGACTTCGGTGGCCACCTCATGACGACGGTCGGCATCGAGAACGCCGGCAAGGACGACCCCTTCGCCGCGGTCATGTTCTTCCGCGGCGAGGTGACGGATGCCGTGCACGAGGCGCGGCTGAATGAGGTGGTCCCCGACCTCGGCGACGTCTTCCCGGTCGCCGACTCCTCGTTCTTCGCGGTCGGCGACTGGTACGCCGCCGAGGTGAACGCGTTGGCCGGCCGCTGGGAGCGCGAGCTGCAGCGGCTCGTGCAGGTCACGCAGATCGTCGACGGCACGCACATCCGCATCAATTACAAGAACGGCTGGCCGCTCGGCAAGGACCGCACGATGACGTGGCGCCGAGTGGTGCCGGTGCAGGACGTGACCGTTTCGAACCTGAAGTTCCTCGGCACGGGGAAGGACGAGTACACGGGCTCGCACCCGCTCGCCTTCGAGTACGCGGTGCGCTGCGACGTCGACCACATCGACGGCACGGGAACCTTCTGGCCGCTGATCCAGCGCCGGTGGAACACCTACTTTTCGACCGTCAGCTGCACGCTGAAGAACCCCACCTCGGTGACGTGGGGTGGCGCCGGCTACCTGACGCAGCAGATCTACTGCCTGTACGGGTACGTCGCCAACTGCCACACCGCCAACTCGCGGCACCTGAACGACTTCACCGCGAGCGCCTACTGCCTCGTCGAGAACTGCCACGGCGACGGCGACGACCAGGGTCCGTTCGTCACGCACGGCCAGTACGAGCACGACCTCACCTACACCGGCAACTCCGGGCTGATGACGTTTGCGAACTCGGGGGCGGCCTGGGGATCGGCGGCCAAGCGCATCACGGTGCGCAAGCACGTGTGCTCGTGGTTCGTCGCCCGCGTGCGCATCACCGACCTCACCCTCGAAGATGTGCAGGTGATCGGCAAGCCCTCGCTCGCCGGCTCCGGGATGCTGTGGATCAACGCCGACGGCGCGCAGCTGCGCGGGTGCACGGCATCCGACACGCTCGTGATCACGCAGGCATCCGACAACTCCGGTCGCCCGACCGTGATCGCCGACTCGCACTTCACGTTCGTCGCGCCGGGCGAGCTCACCAACGCCACCGTGAAGACCCCGGTCACTTTCGTCGACACCGTGCTCGACCGGGTCGGCGGCATGAAGATCGCGGGCTCGGGGGCGGTCACGTTCCGCGGTTCGACGCTGAACGCGGCGGATGACGCGGCGCCGATCGTCTCGTCGTCGGCGCAACTGCGGTTCGAGGGGTCGACGCTGCGCAACGCCCGCATCGCTGCGGCGCGGGCGGAGCGCCAGGTGGTCGAGATCGCGGGATCGGATGTGTCGATCAAGGGCGGAACCGGTGTATCCCGGACGGGCGACGGCGAGCTGCACCTGACGTTGTCGGACAGCAGCTTCCGCGCCGAGGGATCGTCGACCCATGTCGCGATCACGAAGGGTACGACGCACTACCGCGCGGTCGGCAACCGGTTCGAGGGCGGCGCGCTGGAGCTGGCGGATGCCGCGTTCGGCGGTTCTTCGACCCTGCTGCACACCGGCAACGTCGAGTCGGGCGTCACCCGCACGGCCTTCCCCGCCGAGGGCGACCGCGTGGTCGACACCGCCAACCTCGTGGTCTGAGTCGCGGAGCGCCGCCCGCGCCCCGCTGCGCGTGCCGAGTGCCGCCGCCCACCTCCACCCCCCTGCCGCCCCGGCCCCCGCTGTCGCCGAGTGCACGGGTTGTTCTCGAGTGCACGGCTTCTCGACGTGAAGATGCCGTGCACTCGGCGCGAAGCCGTGCACTCGGCGCAGGGGTGAAGGGGGTGCAGGGGCGCAGGGGGCGAGGGGCGGGAGTGACCGGGCGGGAGTGACCGGGCGTCAGCGCGGGCGGCGGGGGCTGTCGGGGTTCATCAGCGAGTGGCGGCGACCGTAGGCGAAGTACACGATGAGCCCGATCACGAGCCAGACGCCGAAGCGCAGCCATGTCTCCCAGTGCAGCTGCGAGATGAGGAACAGCGAGAAGCCGACGCCGACGATCGGCACCACCGGCATGAACGGCAGCCGGAACGTGCGCGGGGCATCCGGCTTCGTGTAGCGGAACACGACGACGGCGATGCACACGACGACGAACGCCGCCAGGATGCCGATGTTCGTCAGGTCGGCGACGGCCCTGATCGGGAAGATTCCCGCGAAGAACGCGGACCCGATGCCGGCGATCCAGGTCACCCGCTGGGGCACACCGCGACCGTCGACCTTCGAGAACCAGCCGGGGAGCAGTCCGTCGCGGCTCATCGAGAACCACACGCGGGTGGCGCCGAGCAGGAACGTGAGCATGACCGTGAGGATCGAGAGCACCGCGAACACGGAGATGATCGACGCGATGACGGGCAGCCCGACGCTGGAGAACGCCGACGCGAAGCCGGCCTTCGGATCGATGTCCTGGTAGTTCTGCATCCCGGTGAGTACCAGCGTCGCGGCGACGTAGAGCAGCATGGCGATGACGAGCGACAGGATGATCGCCTTCGGCATGTGCTTGCGCCCGTCCTTCGCCTCTTCGGCCGCGGTGCTCATCGCGTCGTAGCCGAACACGGCGAAGAACACCGTCGCCGCCCCGGTGAAGACCGGACCGAAGCCGGAGGGCATGAACGGGGTGTAGTTGTCGGTGTTGATGTAGAAGATGCCGAGCCCCACGATGAACAGGATCAGCAGGATCTTGATCGCGACCGCCACCAGCTCGAATCGGCCGAAGGTCTTGGTGCCGCGACTGAGGAGGAACGTCACGAGCAGGCAGATCAGGATCGCCGGGATGTTGACGACGCCGCCCGGCTGGTCGAACGTCTCGGTGACCGCGGTCGGCAGGTGCACGCCGAAGCCGGAGAGGAACGCGTCGAGGTAACCGGAGATCCCGATCGCCACGACGGCCACGATGGCCACGTACTCGAGGAGCAGATCCCAGCCGATGAACCAGCCGGTGATCTCGCCGAGCGCGACGTAGCCGTAGCTGTACGCCGATCCGGCGCGGGGGATCATTCCCGCGAACTCCGCGTACGAGAGTGCGGCGGCCGCCGAGGCCAGCCCGGCGATGAGGAACGAGATGACGACGGCGGGTCCGACGCCGGGGTTCGTGGCATCGCCGTGCGCGACGAGTCCGGCGAGCGAGAAGATTCCGACTCCGACGATGCCGCCGACGCCGATCGCGGTGAGCTGCCACAGCCCGAGGGACTTGAAGAGACCGCTGCTCTCCGCCTCTTCGTTCAGATCGCCGACGGGCTTGCGCCGCCAGACGGAGTACGCCGGATTCTTCGGATTCGTGCGGGGCATCCTTGCCTCCCTTAGTGGCCGCCCTGGTGGGGGCGGCGAGCGATGGCTGAGCTTTTGGCCTGTAACACGTTACGCCCGCCTCAGCTGCCGCTCAATCAGACTTCTGGCCAGTTCCGACGCCCGGGCGTGCGCCCATCCGCAGCATCCGTCGGGCCACCACCACCGCCGCTGCCGCTGCCGCTGCCGCTGCCGCCGCTGCCGCCGCTGCCGCCGCTGTCGCCGCTGCCGCTGCCACCGCTGTCGAGTGCGCGGGATGTTGCCGAGTGCACGGGGTGCTCCCGCGACGAAGCCGTGCACTCGGCGGGAAGCCGTGCACTCGGCGAAGGGGGAGGGGGAAGGGGGCGGGGCGGGGCGAGGGGGGAAGAGGAGGGGGCTCAGCCCGCGGGGATGCCGACGAGCTCGGCGCTGCGCTGCCAGAGGGCCTCGGCGAGATCCGGGTCGTGCACCTGCGGATTGACCTTCGTGGTGAGGGTGCGCTCGTCGTAGTAGGCGCCGGAGAGCCACGTCTCGCCGGGAGTGCCCTCGAGGAACCAGCGGAGGGTGTCGCCGCCCTTGTCGGCCCCGATCAGCAGCAGGTGCTTGAGGGGCGTGCGGTAGAGCAGCCGCATGACGCTCGACGAGTCGGACGCGAAGTTCGTCTGCACGGTGCCGGGATGGAACGCGACCGCGCTGAGCCCCTCGGCATGGAACTTCGTGTGCAGGCTCTTCGCGAACAGCACGTTGGCGAGCTTCGTGTCGCCGTACGCCTTGTTGGGGGTGAAACGGCGGGTGTTGTCGAGGTCGTCGACGTCGATGTGCCCGAAGATTCGGTGGGCGATGCTCGAGGTGTTGATGACCGCCCCGCCGGATGCCCGCAGCTGCGGCAGCAGCAGGTTCGTGAGCAGGAACGGTGCGAGGTGGTTGACCTGCATCGTCTTCTCGAAGCCGTCGACGGTCGGCGTCTGATCCCCGAAGATGCCGCCGGCGTTGTTCGCCAACACGTGGATGCCGTCATCGCCGACGGCATCCGTGATCTTCTCCGCCAGGGCCCGCACGTCGTCGAGGCGGGCGAAGTCGGCGGTGAACCACTCCGCCCCGGCCTCCTCCGCGATCGCGCGGGTCTTCTCGACGGACCGGCCGATCAGGATGAGCCGGTGCGGTGACGGCGCGAGTTGGCGGGCGGCCGCAGCTCCGATGCCGTCGGATGCTCCGGTGAGGACGATCGTCTTCTGAGGCACGGGTCGCGTCACTCGGCCGTCGGGGTGATGCGACGGACGGCCCGGGTCACGTGCTCGGCGATGACCGCCTGCGCCCGGCCGGGGTCGCCGCTGGCGATGGCGTCGACGATCTGCTGGTGGCTGTGCACGTGCTCCTCCTGCTCGGCGGGGTCGAGGGCCGCGTTCGCCGCGTGCAGGAAGCCGGTGATGCGGCCGCGCAGCTGCCCGCTCAGCTCGTCGAGGAAGCGATGCTCGGCGAGATCAGCGAGGGTTTCGTGGAACAGGCGGTCCTGGCGCAGGACCTCGTCGATGTCGCCGGGTGCCGCATCCGACATCGCCTGGATGATGGCCCCGAGTCGGGCGGCGGATTCCTCGTTCCACCGCTCCTGCACACGGATGGCCATGAACTGCTCGAGCACGATTCGCAGGCTCGAGATCTCTTCCAGATCCTGGGCACTCAACTGCGCGACGCGGGCGCCGCGGCGGGGCTCGCGGGTGATCAGGCGTTCTTCGGCGAGGCGGGTCAGGGCTTCGCGCACGGGGATGTGACTCACCCCGAGGCGGTCGGCGAGCTTGCGCTCGACGAGGCGCTCGCCGGGGGCGAGCTCTCCGGAGTGGATGGCAGCGCGCAGCTCGTCCGCGACCTGTTCGGCGATGTTCTGATCCGAGACGCTGCGCATTCGGGGGCCCTCTCGATCCGCGGCGCAGCCCCGTCGAGCGGGCGCGCATTCGTTCGCTCGATGCTATGGCATTTCGCGGATGGGTGGACACCGGCCGAGATCTGCTAGATGCTATAGCAAGCCCACACCAACGAAGGAGTTGTCATGTCCAGGAACGCAATCGCCCCCGATACGCGCACGCCTGACCAAGTCGGGGCCTCCGCCATGAAGAAGGCGATCTGGCGGCTCGGCCCGTTCCTCGGGCTGCTCTACCTCGTCGCCTACATGGACCGCAACAATGCGGGCTTCGCCAAGCTCGAGATGACGGCGGCGCTGCAGATCACCGAAGCCGCGTTCGGGTTCGCCGCCGGCATCTTCTTCATCGGATACCTGCTGTTCGAGGTGCCGAGCAACCTCCTCCTCGAGCGCTTCGGCGCCCGCAAGTGGATCGCGCGCATCATGGTCTCCTGGGGTCTGGTCGCCGCCCTCACCGCCTTCGTGCAGGACGCCACCCAGTTCGCGATCGCCCGCTTCGTCCTGGGCATCGCCGAAGCCGGCTTCTTCCCCGGCGTGCTCCTCTACCTCACGCTCTGGTTCCCGCGGCAGTACCGCACCCAGGTGCTCGCGGTGTTCGTACTGTCCAACCCCATCGCGAACGCGGTGGCCGCCCCGCTCTCCGGCTGGATGCTCGAGCTCCACGGCATGTGGGGACTCGACGGCTGGCAGCTCGTCTTCCTGCTGCAGGGCATCCCCGCCGTGCTCCTCGCCTTCGTCGTCTTCTTCTGGCTGCCCGACCGTCCGCAGGATGCGCGCTGGCTCGATGCGACCGAGCAGCGGTGGATCAACGACACCCTCGCCGCCGAGACCGCCGCGACCGAGCAGAAGCACGGACGTCTGCGCCTGCGCGAGGTGTTCAGCAACGGACGCCTGTGGACCCTGATCGTGCTGTTCTTCGGCGTCGTGTTCGGTGCGTACGGTCTGGGCATGTGGCTCCCGACCATCGTGAAGAGCATGGGCGACTTCTCCAACGTCACGACCGGCTGGCTCGTCGCGCTGCCGAACCTGTGCGCAGCGCTCGTCATGCTGCCGTGGGAGCGCGCCGCCAGGAAACAGGGCAACATCCCCCTGCAGATCGGCATCACGCTCACCATCACCGCCCTCTCGCTCATCGCGGCGGTCGCGGCGCAGGGCACGCCGATCCTCGCGCTCGCCGCGCTGTGCGTCGGCATGTCGGCCCTGTTCTCGACGACGCCGCTGTTCTGGAGTCTGCCGCCGATGGTGCTCACGGGCACCGCGGCCGCTGCCGGGCTCGCCTTCATCAACTCGGTCGGCAATCTCGCCGGGTTCGCCGGTCCGTACGCGATCGGCTGGATCAGCGAGACCACGGGATCGGCGATCTGGGGGTTGCTCCTCATCGCGGGGCTCACGTTGCTCGGCGCGACCATCGCGTTCGTGCTGAGCCGGCGCGCGGACTTCACGGTTCCCGCCGAGGTCCTCCTGAAGGCGGACGCGAAGACCGGGGTGCGCTGATGGTCGCTGACGCGGAGGGGAGCGTGCGCTCCACCGGGCGCCGCGCCCTCATGGCCGGGCTCGGTGCGGTCGCGCTCGGCACTGCCGGCTCCCTCGCCGCCACGACACCCGCGCAGGCGTCGCCCGTCGCCATGGGGGCGAAAGACATCACCCGGGCGGAATCCGTCGCCGAGCTGTCGCGGCTCCGCGCGCGGGACGGCGAGGTGGCGATCGTCGCCGGGTACCGGACGCCGGGCGACGCCGGGCTGCTCGTGTACGTGGGCAGCGAGAACGGGAAGCTCAAGCCCAACGGCGGCACGGTGATCGCCGGCAAGCGCGGCACCAGCTGGCTGCTGCAGCACGACGGCACCGTCGACTTCCGGGTGTTCGGCATCACGGGGCCGAAGACGGCGGCCGACGATGCGCTCGCCGCGATGGTGAACGATCCCCGCATCGCCCGGATCGAAGCCCACACGGATCTGCTGTTCCAGCGGCGGCATCGCTTCACGCGGTCCCACCTCGAGATCGACTTCGGCGGTCACGTCATCTCGACGGAAGGCATCGAGGCGAACTCCCACGACAACCCGTTCGGTGCGGTGATGTTCTTCACCGGGGTGTCGCGAGACGTCGTCGTCGAGCATCAGCTGGCGGAGGCCTGGCCCGAGCTGACGGATGCCGTCGCCGTGCCCGACGCGTCGAAGTTCCCGGTGGACTCCTGGTGGGCGGTGCAGTGCGACCCGGTCGCCGGAGGCGGAGCCGATGAGCGCGAGATCCAGCGGTTCGTCCAGGTGACGCAGCAGATCGACGGGACGCACATCCGGATCGACTACCTCAACGGGTGGCCGCTGGACAAGGGACGCAAGCTCACCTGGCGACAGATGGCCCCCGTCGAAGGAGTGCGCATCTCGAACATGCGGTTCCTCGGCGCCGGCCCCTTCGACGGGCCCACCGACGGCTCGTTTCCCGACTCCCGCGAGCTGACCGGATCGCATCCGATCGCCTTCGAGTACGCGATCGGATGCGATGTCGCCGATGTGCACGCGAGCCGCACCTGGTGGCCGGTCGTGATGCGGAGGTGGAACACCCACTTCACGACCGAGCGCTGCTCCGTCGAGAACCCGCCCACGGTGTTCTACGGGGGCGCGGGGTACCTCACGCAGCAGATCTACTGCCTCTACGGCCGGGTGAGCGACTGCACGTCGTCGAACGCGCGGCACCTCAACGACCTGACCGCCAGCGCGTACTGCATCGTCGAGAACTGCCACGGTGACGGCGACGATCAGGGCGGGAACCCCTTCACCACCCACGGTCAGTACGAGCACGACCTCACCTTCATCGGCAACTCGGGGCTGATGGACATCGCCAACTCCGGCGCGCAGTGGGGCACCTCCGCCAAGCGGATCACGGTGCGCGATCACGTCTGCTCGTGGTTCGTCGCCGGCACCAAGATCAGCGATCTGACGCTCGAGAACGTCCGCGTCATCGGACGGTCGACCTTCGACCCGCAGGCGACCATGACGATCAACGCCGACGGCGCCCAGCTGCGCGGCTGCACCGCCGGACTGCTGGCCATCGGTCAGCGCTCGGCCCGATCCTCGCGGCCGACGACGATCGAGGACTGCACCTTCGCGCTCTCCAAAGACCAGGTGCTCATCCAGACCCCGGTCACGGTGCCCGTGAGCTTCGTGCGCTGCACGATCACGGGGATCGACGGGGTGAAGGCGCGCGGTGCCGGCGCCGTCGAGTTCGTCGACTGCCGGTTGAGCGGTCCCGCGAAGGGTGCTGCGGCCGAGTTCGGTGCGTCGCGGGTGACCATCCGAGGCGGCGCGGTGCGCGATGTCCTGCTCACCGCGACCGCGGTGCGCGACCAGGTCATCGCGGTGGACGGGGTCGAGCTCAGCACCGAGCGCGGCGAGGGAGCCATGCTGTCCCGAGCCGCCGGTTCCGGGGTCATCACCTGGCGTCTGAACGGCGTGACCTCGACGGCGCCGAAGGGCGTGGCGCACGTCGACATCGGCACGGGCGTCAACCACGCACGCGTCACCGGCAGCCAATTCGTCGGCGGACGGCTGCGGCTGGCCGACGGCTTCTCGGAGCCGTCCACGCTGCTGTTCAGCGACGACGTCGTGCGTGGCGCCGAGGCGGATCTCCCCGAGGCCGGAGACCGCGTGCTGATCGCCGACGTGCTGACGATCGCGTGAGCGGCGGCATCATGGAGCACATGGAGGACTTCGAGTGAACGACACCTCAGCCGCGACGCACGTCGGCGATCGCATCCGGATCCCGCGCACGCGGGCGCGCATCGGCGTGGCCCGGCAGGACATCACGCCGCCGCTCGGCATCCGCGCGAAGAACTGGGGTCCGGCCGACTGGGAGCGCTCCGAGGGGGCGCATCGGCCGTTCGAGCTGACCGCGCTCGCCGTGATCGGCGGTGACGAGCGCCCGCGGCTGCTGCTCGCCGTGGACGGCACCTGGTGGCGGCGGGTGGCCGACGAGCAGGGCGTGCGCGGGGCGATCCTGGCCGGACTCGGGCTCGACCCCGACCAGCTGATGCTCTCGCTCTCGCACACCCACGCGGGCGCGGTGCTCTGCGCGGCCGACGCGCACCTGCCGGGCGGAGAGCTGATCCCGGGGTACCTCGAGGCGCTTGCCGCCGCGGGCATCGCCGCCGGGCGGGAGGCGCTCGACGGGGCGGTCCCCGGACTCATCGAGTGGACCAGCGGGCGCTGCACGCTCGCGGCCGATCGAGAACTCGACGTCGACGGTCGCGCGCTGGTGGGCTTCAACCCCGCCGGCGCCGCCGACGACACGGTCATGATCGGCCGCCTCAGCGTCGACGGGGTCGTGCGCGGCACGCTCGTGAATTACGCGTGCCACCCGACCACGCTCGCCTGGCAGAGCCGGGAGGTGTCGCCGGACTACGTCGGCGCGATGCGCGAGATCGTCGAGGCCGCCACGGGTGCGCCGTGTCTGTTCGTGCAGGGCGCCTCCGGCGAGCTGGCCCCGCGCGAGCAGTACACCGGCGACGTCACGGTCGCCGACCGCCACGGACGCTCGCTCGGGCACGCGGTGCTCGCGGCCCTCGACTCGCTGCCGGCGCCCGGGGAGGAGTTGACGCTCGAGGGCGTGGTGGAGTCCGGTGCTCCGTTGGCGATCTGGGCAGGGCAGGCTGCTCGGGGCGGGGAGGGCGCGGCCGGTTCGGTGACGAGCGTCGAGTTGCCGCTGCGCGACCTTCCGACGCTCGACGAGCTTGCCGAGGAGTGGAAGGACATCGACCCCCGCTCGCGCGAGGAGCGCCTCGGTCGCGCGCGCAACCTGCGCGACGGCTACATCGACGGCCCGACCGTGCAGCATCCGGTCTGGGCCTGGCGGCTCGGGGATGCCGTGATCCTCGGGCACCCCGGCGAGGCGTACTCGCGCTTGCAGACGACGTTGCGGGTGAGGTTCCCGGAGACGCCGATCGTCGTGATGAACCTCACCAACGGTCCCGGCTTCGTGTACCTGCCGACGCGGGACGCGTATGAGCGCGGGGCGTATCAGGCGTGGCAGACCCCGCTCGCGCCGGGCGCCCTGGACTTGCTCGTGGAGCACGTCACGGCGGTCGTGGCGGACCTGATCCCCCGCTGACCCGCCCTCCGACTACACTTGCTATAGCAAATCTCGAACCCCTGAGGAGAGCAATGACCGCGCCCGTCGCCATCGTCACCGGAGGATCCGCCGGCATCGGCTGGGAGATCGGCCAGCGCCTCGCCGCCGACGGCTACACGGTCGTCGCCGCCGACCGCGTGCCCGGACTCACCGCGGGAGAGAACCCCGCCGGCATCCTGTGGCGCGAGCTCGACGTGACCGACCACGCCGGCGTCGACCGGGTTTTCGGCGAGATCGAGGCCGAGCTCGGACCCATCGAGGTGCTCGTCAACAACGCCGGCATCCAGCGCCATCGCGGCATCGAAGACCTCAGCTGGGACGAGTGGTCGGCCGTGGTCGACGTGAACCTGCACGGCGTCTTCTCGGCACTGCAGGCCGCCGGCAAGCGGATGCTGGAGCGCGGCGAGGGCCGCGTCGTGAACATCTCGTCGATCTCCTCGCGCGGTTCGTCGGGGCGCGCGCCGTACGCCACCACGAAGGCCGCGGTGATCGGCCTCACCTCGACCGCCGGTGCGGAGTGGGCCTCGCGCGGTGTGCGGGTCAATGCGGTCGCCCCCGGCTACGTCGACACGGGTGTCTTCCGGCAGGGCGTCGAGGCGGGCACCCTCAGCCTCGACACGATCCTGTCGCGCATCCCCGCGAAGCGCCTGGGTGAGGCGAGCGAGATCGCTGCGGCGGTCAGCTTCCTCGTCTCCGACCAGTCGCGCTACATGAACGGTCAGACCCTGTACGTCGACGGTGGTTTCATGGTCGACTACGGCGTGCCCCTGGCGAAGAAGCCCGAATGAGCGCGATCGCCCGCATCGACACGGCCACGGCCGCGCTGCCCCTGCCCGCCCCGCTGCAGCTGGGCGCGATGACCGTGACCCGCCGCGAGTACAGCGCGGTGCGGGCGACGGCCGACGACGGCACGACCGGAGTGGCGTACTGCTTGTCGCGCGAGGCGCCGATGGCCGAGATCGTCGATCGGCTCGTCGCCGCGCACGCAGTGAGTGCGGATGCCGACGACCCCGCGTCGACGTGGGAGCGGATGCTGCGCGGCAGTGCCATCGTGGGTCGGGTGGGGCTCGTGCGGCGGGCGATCGGGCTCGTCGACATCGCGCTGTGGGACATCGCGGCCCGGCGGGCGGACGTGCCGCTGTGGAAGATGCTCGGCACCGGAGACGCCCCGCGGGACTCGATCCTCGTCGCCGCGTATCCGTCGGCTTCCCGCACGCCGCGCGAGGTCGCCGACGAGGTGCTCGCGCAGGCAGACGGCTGGACGCACGTGAAGATCTCGCGCATTCCGGATCCGGCATATATGCGTGAGCTGCTCGCTCTGCTGAACGCCGAGCTGCCCTCCGCGACCGGCCTGATCGTCGATGTCGGCTTCGGTTGGCCGGATGCCGATGCCGCCCTGGCCGAGATCGCGCAGTGGGGCGACCCGCAGCTGGCCTGGCTCGAAGACCCGCTGCTCCCCGAAGACGCCGCGGGGGTCGCGCGCATCCGTCGGGAGTCGGGACTTGCCGTCTCGGTCGGCGATGAGGTCACCGACCCTGCGGTGCTGAAGGCTCTGGTCGGGGTCGGTGGAGTGGAGGCGCTGCGGATCGACGTGGTCGCGATCGGTGGTGTGACCCCCGCGCGCGAGCTGATCGCCTGGGCGGCCGAGCGCAGCGTGCCGGTCTCGGGGCATGTCTATCCGGAAGTCACCGCTCACCTCGGCATCGGCGTCGAGACCTTCGCGCGGGGCGTCAACCCCTACGACCCGGCGCCGTCTTTCGTGCGCGGCGGACCGTCGTTCGAGGGGCGGATCCGGCCGACGGATGCCGTGGGCCTCGGGTTCGCGCTCGATCCGGGCGTGTTCCGGTTCCGGAAGGGCTGAGGGCGGTCACGCCGCACGTTCTGAAGGAGAACTCGCGGAATGAAGGCTGTCCTGCGCTGTCGGCTCCTTCATTTCGAGAGTTCTCCTTCGCGACGGGGGCCGCGCGGCCGGGGAGAGCGACCTAGCGCCGCACGCTGCACGGAGCCGGACGCTGCTCGACGCCTGGCATACCTAGAACCACATCACCGGAGATACGCGTCCACGAGGAGTGCGCCGCGGATCGCCCGCAGCTCGTCGAGAATCCGCGCGATACTCTTCCCGCTCACCGACGACAGCGCGAGGTCGTGCGGCCCGAGGGGCTCGAGCTTCCCGGTGCGGATGCGGATGACCTCCCACCCCGCGGCGCGGAGGGCGCGGTCTTTCCGCAGATCGGCATCCTGTCTCTTGCCGACGTGCTCCAGACCGTGACGGCCGACCGTGTCGTACTCGAGCGCTACCCGCAGCTCCGGGAACACGATGTCGGGCCAGATCTCGGTGTGGCGGAAGAACGGACGCGACACCTTCACCGCGTTCACGGCCGCGTCGAACTCGATCCGTGCCGCGAGCTCCGCGCGCAGGCGTCCTTCCGTCGCGGATGCCGGCCGCGGCGCGCACTCGCTCACGAACGCGGTGCCGGCGGGAAGGTCGGGAGTCTTGGTGCAGAGTGCGGGTGCGGGGCGACGGGGCTTGCGGGGAATGGCGCGTGCTTCGCCGAGCACGACCGGTTGCGGGCGGGCCAGCGCGGAACACTCCGGGCACCAGGCGGAGCGGCGCCGCACCTGCCCAGGGCGTTCGCGCTGCTCGGCCGGGGTGGCGGCGAACCGATGCCCGACCGGGCACTCCCAGCACAGGAGCACGTCCGCGGCGAGCGGGATCTGCGAGAGGGCGATGCCGTGGTTCAGCTCCGGGTGGTACTGGCGGATCAGCTCGGGGTACGCCGCCCATCCGGCGCGGTAGGTGCCCACGTCATACGGAACGGCGCGACCGCGGGAGAACTGCCGTCGCGCCCACCACTGCATCACCGGTTCCGGCACGCGCCGACGATATCCGCGAGCACCGACATCCCGCCGCCCCTGCTCGATTCCGACCCGGATGTCCCCGGTCCGTGCGACGATCCGCACGTCGACGGGAGAACGGATGCGCGGGGAAGCCACGGTGCTGCACGCCGACCTCGATGCGTTCTACGCCTCGGTCGAGCAGCGTGATGCGCCCGAGCTGCGCGGTCGTCCCGTCATCGTGGGCGGCGGGGTCGTGCTGGCCGCGAGCTACGAGGCGAAGGCGCGCGGTGTCCGCACGGCGATGGGCGGCCGGCAGGCGCGCGAACTCTGCCCCGACGCCGTCGTCGTCCCTCCGCGCATGGACGCCTACTCCGCCGCGAGCAAAGACGTGTTCGCGATCTTCCGCGACACCACGCCGCTCGTCGAGGGCCTCTCGATCGACGAGGCGTTTCTCGAGGTCGGGGGTCTGCGACGCATCGCCGGTACGCCGGAGCAGATCGCGGCGCGGCTGCGCGAACGCGTGCGCGCGGAGGCCGGGCTGGCGATCTCGGTCGGGGTCGCTCGCACGAAGTTCCTCGCCAAGGTCGCCAGCGCCGTGAGCAAACCCGACGGCCTGCTGGTCGTCGAGCCCGAGCGGGAGGAGGAGTTCCTGCTGCCGCTCCCGGTCGAACGGCTGTGGGGTGTGGGAGCCGTGACGGCCGAGAAGCTGCACCGCTACGGCATCCGCACCGTCGGCGAGCTCGCCGAGCTCGAAGCCGCGACAGCGGAGCGGATGCTGGGCAAGGCGACGGGCGCGCATGTGCACGCGCTCGCTCGGCTACGGGATCCGCGACCGGTCGACGCCACTCGGCGGCGGGGATCCATCGGCTCGCAGCGTGCGCTCGGGAGACGCCCGCGATCTGCCGAGGAGCTCGACCTCATCCTCACGCAGATCGTCGACCGGCTCGCTCGGCGGCTCCGCGACGGCGACCGCGTCTGCCGCACCGTCGTGCTGCGCCTGCGCTTCGGCGACTTCACGAAAGCCACCCGTTCTCGCTCGCTGCGCGCTCCCACCGACCGCACCGCCATCGTGCTCACCGTTGCCCGTGCCCTGCTCGCCGCGGCTCAGGCCGACATCACCGCGCGCGGCATCACTCTGATCGGCATCTCGCTGTCGCAGCTCGACCGCGCAGGAGACGTGCAGCCCGAGCTGCCGATCGACTGGGGTGATGAGGCGCGCCTCGACTCCGTGCTCGACACGCTGCGTGACCGCTACGGGTCGACTTCGGTCTCGCGGGCGGCGCAGCTGGGTCGCGACCCGGGGTGGTCGTCGCCGATCCTGCCCGAGCACGAGTGAGCCGCGCCGGGCCTCGCACGTTCGGCCGCTGCGACCGCGCGTTCGGCAGCTGTGCCCGCGCGTTCGGTCGCTGTGACCGCACGTTCGGCCGCTGTGACCGCGCGTTCTGAAGGAGATCACACGATATGAAGGAGTCTTTTCGCGGATGGCTCCTTCATTTCGCGAGATCTCCTTCATTTCGTGAGATCTCCTTCATGTCGGGAGGGCTCCTAGCGGCGAGATCTCTTTCATGTCGGAGGTCATGTAGCCGGGAGGGCTCCTAGCCGCGAGATCTCCTTCAGGTAAGGAGGGCGCCTTCTCGCTGGGAGGGCTCCTTCGCGTCGGGACGGCTCTATCGCCCACCGCTCGGACGTCTACCGCCGAATGTGACGCCGCGTCCTGCGCAGCATCAGGCCTTGAGCATCGAGGCGCGGGAGATCAGCCCGTCGACCACGTCGAAGGTCGCGATGGTCTCGGTGGCGACGCCCCCGTTGATGACCTGCTCCTGCGCGACGACCCACCGGGCACCGAACAGCACGCTCGTCTCGATCACGCACGACAGCTCGGGGTTCTGCAGCCGCGGCTCGTAGAACGCGCGGATCGCGGCCGACCCCACCACGGGCTCGGGAGCGACGCCGGTGATCACAGCATCCGCGGCATAGGTGGCCACGAAGGCGTCGAGGTCGTGCGCGTTGAACGCGTCGAGCTGCGCCTGCACGGTGTCCAGGGCAGAGCGGGAGGCGGCAGAGCGGGAGGTGGCAGAGCGGGAGATGAGGTCAGTCAATGCGAACGCCTCCGTTGACGTCGTAGGTGGCTCCGGTGATGAAGCGAGCGCGCTCCGATGCGAGGGAGGAGATGATCCAGGCGACGTCTTCCGGCTGCCCGAACGCCCCGAGCGGGATGCCGGCTTCGAGCTTCTCGCGGCCCGCGCCCTGCAACTGGTCGGTGATCGCGCTCTTGACCGGGCCGGGGGTGACGGCGTTCACGCGGATGCCCTCGGATGCGAGGTGCCGGGCGAAGCTGCGCGTGATGGCGAGCATCGCTCCCTTGCTCGCGGCATAGTGGATGCCGGTCTGCAGCGCGCCGACCTGCCCGGCGATCGAGGCGATGTTGATCACGGAGCGATCTCCCTCGGCGGACCGTAGCAGCGGGAGGGCGCCGCGGGTCAGGAAGAACGTGCCGCGGGCGTTGGTCTCGAGGACCATGTCCCACTCGTCGAAGTCGATGTCGTCATAGGGGGTGTACGGGCAGACGCCGCCGTTGTTGACGAGCACGTGCAGCGAGCCCCAGGCGGCCGTGATCTCGTCGACCAGCGCGTCGATCGACTCGCGTTCGCGCAGGTCGAGGCGCGAGACGTGCACCTCGGGCGATCCGGCAGCGCGGCATTCCTCGGCGACACGGAGGGCTTCGGCCTCCCGCCCCGCATACGTGATCCAGAGGGCGGTGCCTTCCCGGGCGAGGTCGAGGGCGGCGGCGGTTCCGATGCCGGAACTGGCCCCCGTGATCAGAGCGCGGCGCGTAGTCATGCGTCCGATGCTATAGCAAAATGCGGGTGCGGCGCCGAGGCCAAAAAAGGGAGACGATCGAGGGCGGCTACGGCGCGCCGAGCCTCGACACGCGGATGCCGCATCGGTTCGTCTGGGTTTTCGCCCCGCTGGCCTCGACCCGAGCGACCCCCACAGCCTCACCCCACTGCCTCACCCCACGGCGCCCGCTCGCCGCAGCGCCGTGCAGACATTTGCTAGATGCTATAGCATCGCTGTCATGACTGAGCCCTTCATCCTCGTCAGCGACTGCGACCTGCCAGGAATCGTCATCGAAGACACTCTCCGGCAGGCGGGGCTGCGTGCCGAGCGCGCGGCCTCCGGCAGCCTCGAAGACATCGCCGCAGCCGGTTCCGACGCCGAGGGGCTCGTCGTGCAGTGGGCGCAGATCACCGGCGACGTGATGGACCGGATGCCGAACCTGCGCATCATCAGCCGCGTCGGCATCGGCTACGACATGGTCGACGTCGAGGCCGCCACTGCGCGCGGCATCGCGGTCGCGAACACCCCCGGCTATTGCATCGAAGAGGTCGCCGCGCACACGATCGCGATGATCATGACGCAGGCCCGCGGCCTCCCCGCCTACGACCGCGCCGTGCGCGCCGGCACCTGGAAGGCCGTCGACGCCCGCCCGCTCGCCGTGCGCCCCTCGGCCACCACCGTCTCGGTGCTCGGCTTCGGTCGCATCGGATCGATGGTCGCCCGCGGCTGCCGTGCGCTGGGCTTCCGGGTGCTCGTCGCCGACCCGTACGCCCCCGCCGACGCCGTGCGCGAGGCCGGTTGCGAGCTCGTCGAGATCCCGGATGCCGTGGCTCGGGCCGACATCCTCACCCTGCACGTGCCGCTGACCGACGAGACACGGCACCTGATCGATGCCGCAGCCATCGCGACCATGAAGCCGGGGGCCGTCGTCGTCAACACCTGCCGCGGTCCGCTCATCGACGAGGAGGCGCTCGCGGCCTCACTCCGCGCCGGGCACCTCGGCGCCGCCGCCCTCGACGTGTTCGCGGGCGAACCCCTCGCCGCCGACTCCCCGCTCCGCGACCTCGAGCAGGTGCTGCTGACCCCGCACGCCGCCTGGTTCTCTCCCGAGGCGTTGGCGGATCTGCCCGTGCACGCGGCCGAGAACATCATCCGGTACCTCGCCGGCGAGTCCGTGCCGATCGTCAACCCGACCTACGCCCCCGCGCGCTGACCGAAGGATCATCATGGAACTGCTGCGACTCGGCGCCTCCGGCCAGGAACGCCCGTACGTCCGCGAGGCCGGTGTCGTCTACGACCTCGCACCCCTCACCGCCGAGATCGACGGAGCCTTCCTCGCGTCCGACGGCATCGCGCGCGTCCGCGCGGCACTGAGCCGCAGCGAGCTGCCCACGGCGGAGGTCGAGGGGCTGCGCATCGGCGCCCCGGTCGCTCGTCCGACCGCGGTGGTCTGCATCGGCCAGAATTACGCCGCGCACGCAGCCGAGTCGGGGTCGCTGCCGCCCGAGCATCCGGTGATCTTCTTCAAGCATCCGAACACCGTCGTCGGCCCGAACGACGTCGTGCTGCTGCCGCCGGGCGCCGAGAAGGTCGACTGGGAGGTCGAGCTGGCGATCGTGATCGGCAAGACGGCTCGGTACCTGTCGTCGCCGGATGCCGCGCGCGAGGTGATCGCCGGGTACACGATCTCGAACGACGTGTCAGAGCGGGCCTACCAGCTCGATGTCTCGGGCGGCCAGTGGTCGAAGGGCAAGTGCTCCGAGACCTTCAACCCGCTCGGTCCCGTGCTCGTGCCCGCCGACGAGGTCGACCCGCAGGCGCTGCGGCTGCGCTCGTTCGTGAACGGCGAGCCGCGTCAGGACTCGTCGACCGCCGACATGATCTTCCCGGTGCTGCAGATCGTGCACGAGCTGAGCCAGTACCTCGTGCTCGAACCCGGTGACGTGATCAACACCGGCACCCCGCAGGGCGTCGCGCTCTCCGGCCGCTTCCCGTACCTGCAGGACGGCGACGAGATGACGATCGAGATCGAGGGTCTCGGCCGCCAGCACCAGCGCACCGAGCGGGTGCACCTGGGCTGAGCCTGCGCCACCCGGCGGCCTGTGTCCGAGGCACGGTTCCTTTTGCTGAGTGCACCGTGCCTCGGGCAGAGGTCGTCGGGGGTCCGTCGGTGTCGCGGAGGGATGTCCCGGATCAGGCGATCCGGCGAAATCAGGCGGATTCGCTGCGAAGGAGCCTGTTTTCGTGGACTCGCCTGATTCGGCGGGGCCGAAAGGGCGCGCAGTCCGCGGCGCGCCCGTCTCAGCCGGCGAACAGCGCGACGGGCAGCCCCCGCACGCCGGGCCGCACCGCGAACACCGAACCCGCCTCCGTGCCGTGGTCGTCCGGGAGCCCCTGCGCCGACGTCGTGATGTAGAGCGTGCCGAGGTCGTCGCCGCCGAACGTGCAGGCCGACACCTGCGGCACGGGGAGCTCGATCGTCTGCACGAGGGATCCGCTCGCGTCGTAGCCGTGCACGGCGCTGCCACCCCAGAGGGCGACCCACACGCTGCCGTCCGCGGCGACCGTCAACCCGTCCGGCGATCCCTGCTCCTCGGGAATCGAGACGAACGCCCGCCGCCCGCGCAGCTCGCCCTCGGCCACATCGAACACGTCGATGCGGTGCGTGGCGGTGTCGACGTAGTAGGCGCGGCGGCCGTCGGGCGAGAACCCGATGCCGTTCGAGATGGTGGCCCGGGGCAACACGGTCGAAGTGCCGAGCTCCGCGTCGACGCGCAGCACGAACCCGGCGTCCGGGGTCGAGTCGTAGGCCATCGACCCGGCCAGCAGGCGGCCGCGCGGGTCGCAGCATCCGTCGTTCATGCGCACGTGCGGGTCGTCGCCCAGGGTCGCCGCCGCGCGGGTCTCGCCGTCGACGTCGTCCGCCAGGTAGAGCGTGCGGGCGCCGACGGCCACCAGCCCGCCGTTCGTGCGTGGCCGTGCGAAGGCCAGGTATTCGTCGTCGATGTGCTGGCGGGTCACTCCGTCGGAGCGCAGCGTGAGCAGATCGCCGGCCTCGCCGTCGACCCACCGCAGCCCACCCCAGCCGGGCCACCACACGGGACCTTCGGCGTGATGGGCGACGGGACCGGTGACGTTCTCCGGGGTCATGCTTCATCTCTCGGCTGGGTGCGCGGGGGTGCCGGGCGGAGCGGGTCGGCGATCGGCATCCGCTCGGGTTCCGGTGCGGTTCCGGGCGCGGAGTCGGCTGCGGATGCCGGAGCGGCGGCTGCCCCGGCCGGAAGCTCCCGCGCCACCTGCTTCTCGAGCACGGTGACCGCATCGTCGGAGAGCAGGATGAGGCCGTCGAGCTCTTCGCGCACCCGCTTGTAGGCCACGTTGCGCTCGGCCTGCGTGGCCGATTCGTCGACCGCGACCTTGAGCAGCTGCTGGGCGCGCTCGAGGCGCTTGCGCTCCGGCTCGGTGAACGTCGAGTCGCGCAGCCGCCGCGCATCCTTCTCGGCGATCTCGAACGCGACCGCGTAGTCGCCCACGGCCTGCAGGTACTCGGTGATCTGCTGCTCCGAGACCTTCGCCTCGGCAGATGCCGGACGCAGCGCATCCGCGGTCTTCTTGGCCCGCAGGAACGCGGCGGTCAACGGCTGACGGCCATCGCTCATGGCGGGGAAGGCGATGAGCTTCGCGACGTCGAGCTCATAGTCGAGCCAGCGTGCGGTGATCTCGTCGTGCTCGGCGAACAGTCGCGCGACGAGGTCGTTCGGGGCGACGGATGCCGTGGTGTCGACCACCGAGGGTCCGCGGCGCTTGGCCTGCTGGGTGAGTGCGCGCGCCTCGATCTCGGCGGTCTTCAGCTGCGCCTTCATGCGCAGAGTCTCCAGGCGGCGCTCGTGGCGGCGCTTGGAGCCCTGCTCCCACGCCTTCGCGGCACCGCCGGCCATCCCCATGATGGGGAAGATGAGCCACCAGTAGTTGCCCGCGAAGTTCCAGAAGCCCTGGATGAACTCGTCCATGATGCGTTCAGCCTACTTCTCGGGGTACTCGCGCGATGCGTGGTCTTCGTCGGAGACCCGCGCACCCGAGCGCCGACACCATCCGTTCACCCGACGTTCCATTCGGAGTACGGCGGTCTCGTAATTGCCCGTCACCTTCGGGAGTTGGAATACCGATGTTCTCGGAATTCCGAGGACTCTCCTCCCGAAAGGTCATCATGCGCCGCTTCACCCTGCCCGTCGTCGGCCTCCTGGGCGTGGCCGCCCTCGCCCTCACCGCATGCCAGAGCCCGACCGCCGAGGCGGCCCCGGCCGATCCCGACGCCCCCATCACGATCGCCACGCTTCCCGTCGGCGACGATCCCACCGCCGAGAACCCGATCGAGGTGTTCGCCGAGCTGTTCGAAGCCGCGACCGGCCGCGACGTCGAGGTCACCGACGTGCCCGACTACCTCAGCGTCGTCGAGGCGATCCGCGCCGACCACGTCGACATCGGCATCATGAGCGGCTTCCCCTCCGCGCTCGCCGTGAACACCGGAGAGGTCGATGCCCTGGTCGCCTTCGAGGGCGACGGCAAGCCGGTCTCGACCTGCGTCGTGCTCGAGGACTCGCCCATCCAGACCGTCGAAGACCTCGAGGGCAAGACCGTGGCGTTCGCCGACCAGGCCTCCAGTTCGGGCTACTTCATGCCCGTGTACATGCTGCACGAGGCCGGGCTCGAGCAGGGCGCCGACTACGAGGCCATCTTCGCGGGTGGACACGAGGGCAGCTTCGCCGCGCTGGAGCAGGGGCAGGTGGATGCCGCGTGCACCGCGGTCATGCTCACCGAGCTCGGCGCCCCGATGTTCCCGTTCGCGGACGGCGAGTGGCGCGCGGTGGGCGAGAGCCCGGCGATGGACATCCAGGGCGCCGTGCTCGGTCGTCAGTCGCTGGATGCCGAGACCCGCAAGGTGATCCAGGACGGTATCGCCGAGGTGTTCTCCCCCGAGAACGCCGAGCGTCTGGGCGCATTCGGCGCGTTCGCCGCCGCCCCGCAGACGGCCGACCCCGAGGGAGCGGACTTCGAGTCCTTCGCCGAGATCGCCGCTGTCGCCGGCGTCGAGCTCAAGGACCTCAAGTGACCGTGCTGATCCACCGCCGAAACGGAGACGAAGCGGCTCCGGGTGGGCGTGTTGCCGACCGACCCGCCGCACCCGGCACGGATGGTCTGGGTTTCGGCGCGGAGGCCCCCGCGGTGCGCACCCCCACCGCCGAGCTGCGCCAGGCGCTCCCCCTCGTGACGGTGCGCGGCCTGCAGGTGGCGTACGACGAGAACACGGTGCTCGACGGCGTCGACCTCGACCTGTTCCCGGGTGAGATGGTGGCTCTGCTCGGGGCCTCCGGTTCCGGCAAGTCGACCCTGATGCGCAGTCTGACCGGGTTCGCGCCGATCTCGGCCGGCACGGTGCGGGTCGCCGGGCACGACGTCACGAACCTCGCCCGCGGTGAGCTGCGCACGCTGCGCTCCGAGGTCGGGCAGGTGTTCCAGCAGTTCAACCTGATCCCGCGGCTCAGCGTCATGACCAACGTGCTCACGGGCGCACTGCACGGCGCGGGGCCGATCAACCTCGCCGGGGGCTTCTCGACCGCACACCGCCGTCGGGCGCTCGAACTGCTCGATCGGGTCGGCATCGCGCACAAGGCATCCGCCCCCGCGCGCTCGCTCTCGGGCGGGCAGCAGCAGCGCGTCGCGATCGCCAGGGCGCTCATGCAGCAGCCGAAGGTGATCTTGGCCGATGAGCCGGTCGCCTCGCTCGACCCGAAGCTCGCGGGCTCGGTGCTCGAACTGCTGCGCGAGATCGCGACGCAGGACGGCATCCCCGTGCTGGTGAGCCTGCACGTGCTGCCCCTGGCCCTCGCCCACAGCGATCGGATCGTGGGACTGCGGCACGGCGAGATGCTCGTCTCGGGAGTGACATCGCAACTGGATGCCGCCGCCCTCAGCCCGCTGTACGACGACGAGGAGGACGGCGATGACCACGACCACTGAACCGCGGGCCGACCGAACGGACCGCACCGCGCGCCCCACGCTCGATCCGGCCGAGCGCGCCCGGCTCGAGAGCGCGTTCCGGGTGCCGCGCGCCCGCTTCCTGATCGGCCTGCCGGTGGCGTTCCTGCTGCTGCTCTGGTCGTTCAACGGCGCCGAGTTCAACTTCGTGAAGCTCGGCGAGGGCGCGGTCAACATGGGCGAGTTCCTCTCGCGCCTGTTCCCGCCCGACTTCTCGAAGATCGGCACCATCCTGGCGCTGCTGCTCGAGACCTTCCAGATGGCGGTCGTCGGCACCGTGCTCGGCGCGGTGCTGTCGCTCATCGTCGCGTTCGGGGCCACGTCGACCCTCGCGCCGAAGTGGCTGTACTACCCGACGCGCTGGATCATGAACATCATCCGCTCGGTGCCCGATCTGGTGTTCGCGCTCATGTTCGTCTCGGCCGTCGGGCTCGGCCCCTTCGCCGGCATCCTGGCCATGACGCTCGGCTCCATCGGCTCGATCGGCAAGATCTTCGCCGAGGCGATGGAGCAGGTCGACCGCGGGCCCGTCGTCGCCATGGAGGCCGTCGGCGCCTCCAAGCGCCAGGTCATCCAGTACGGCATCCTGCCGCAGGCCGCGCCCCTGCTCACCTCGTACACGCTGCTGCTGTTCGAGGGGAACGTGCGCGGTGCGACCATCCTCGGCCTCGTCGGCGCGGGCGGTATCGGCCTCGAGCTGACCACCGCCATGCGCATGTACGACTACGGCCACCTCAGCGCCATCATCATCTGCATCATCGTGCTCGTCACGGTGATCGACCAGGGCAGTGCCCTCATCCGAAGGAGAATCACATGACCATCATCGACACCGACCTCGTCCTCAGCGCACCGGTCAACCTGCGCGACCTCGGCGGCATCGCGATCGACGGCGGCGTGCTCCGCGAGGGGGTCGCCATCCGCACGGACGACCTCGCCTACGTCACCGAGCAGGTCGCGGACGAGCTCGTCGCGGGCGGGCTCACGGCCATCATCGACCTGCGCTCGCCGCTCGAGGTCTCGGTCACCGGCCGTGGACCGCTGGGCGAGCATCCGGTCGCGTACCACCACCTGCCCCTGATCGCGGATGTCGGGGAGTCGATGGACCGCGACAAGCCGGCCCTCACGCACGAGGCCATGGGTCTGATGTACCGGCGCATGGTCGACGGGGCGGCGCCGCAGCTCGTGATCGCGCTCAACGTGATCGCGTACACCCCCGGCACGGCGGCCTTCCACTGCGCGGCGGGCCGCGACCGCACCGGGGTGCTCGCGGCCATGCTGCTGCTCGCCCTGGGGGCGCACGACGACGACATCGTCACGGACTACGCTCGCACGGGCGACAACATGGTCGCGATCATGGCGCGCACCGCACCCGTGATGGGGGCGATGTGGAAGGCCCTCGGCTTCGACGCCGACGCGCTCGGGAAGACCTCATCGCTGCTCGAAGGCTCGATGGACGTGTCGATGCGCAGCCTGCTCGACACCCTCCGTGCGCAGCACGGTGACCCGCTGACCCCGCTGCGCGCCGCGGGGCTCTCGGATGCCACGATCGCCCGGCTGCGGGAGCGGGCGCTGGCCGTATGACGGTGCCGACCACGGATGCCGGGGCCGCGGTTCGCCGCCGCCCCGGTCGTCCGCGCGACGAAGACCTCGACGCGCAGATCGTCGCGGCGACGCTCGCGATCATCGACGCCGGCGACGAGGTGACGGTGTCGCGCGTGGTCGCCGGCAGCGGGGTGAGCAGGGCGGCGCTGTATCGGCGCTGGCCGTCGCTCACACTGCTGATCGCGGCGGCGCTCGACGTCGGTCGCGAGGTGCCGCCCGAGTACCCCGCGGATGCCGACCTGCACGAGATCCTGCTCGCGGGGCTCGGGCTCGGAGCCGAGGGAGTCGCCCCCTCAGCACCCGGATACTCCGAGGAGCGGTTCCGTCAGCGCATCCGTCTGGTCATGGCCGACCGTGCCCTGCAGCGGACGTATTGGGAGTCGCACGTGTCGCGGCGCCGGGTGCCGTTGCAGAACGCGCTGCGCGCGGGGATGGCGCGGGGTGAGCTGCGGGCCGACCTCGACGTCGAGGCCTGCTTCGACGCGATCGCCGGGGTGGCCTACTACCAGCTCGTCGTCCGCGGCGACCGGGTCAGCGACCCCGCCGTGGTCGATCGGATGCGGGCCGCGATCGAGGTGATCTGGCGCGGGATGGTGGCGTGAGAGGCAAGTATGTACATAATCTCTCTAAAGGTGATTATGCCTATAATGGAGACATGACCACGCTCACCCGCAGCATCCCCTCCAAGGACCTTCGCGACAGCCTCGCCGATGTGCTCGGTGGAGTCGCTTACGGGTCGGAGCGCGTCGGGGTGACGCGGCATGGCAAGCTCACCGCTGTCGTGATCAGCGTCGACGATCTCGAGCTGCTGGAGGAACTGGAGGCCGCGCGCGATGCGGCGGAGTTCCGTGCGGCGAAGGCTGCGGATGACGGCGAGCGCATCTCGCTCGACGATCTTCGCGCCGAGCTCTCGTGACGGCGTATCGCGTCGAATTCACTGCGCCAGCTGCGAAGGAGATCCGCAAGCTCGACCCCCAGGTCAGGCGTCGCATCCTCGCCGGCATCGCCGCGCTGGAGAAGGAGCCGCGTCCGAGCGGAGTCCGCAAGCTGACCGGGTTCGACAATGCCTGGCGCATCCGGATCGGCGATCACCGCGTGTTGTACGAGGTCGTCGACGATGTCGTGGTGGTGACCGTGTTCCGGGTCGCGCATCGTCGGGACGTGTACGGCGAACTGTGATGTGTGCTGCCGGCGTCAGCTCTTGGTGAGGTCCTGCGCGAACATCACGAGGATGCCGCTGGGGCCGCGGAGATACGTGAGTTTGTAGACGTCCTGGTAGTTCGCGACGCCGCGCAGCGGGTGGTAGCCGTGGCGGGCGGCGATCGCGAGCGACTCGTCGATGTCGTCGACCGAGAAGGCGATGCGGTGCATGCCGATCTCGTTCGGCAGGGTCGGCTCCGTCTCGATCGCGTCCGGGTGGATGTACTCGAACAGCTCGATCTGGCCGCGTCCGTCGGGGGTCTGCAGCACGGCGATCTTGGCGTGGTTGCCGTCGAGTCCGACCGCGGTCGACGCCCACTCCCCGCTGACCTCGTCGCGACCGAGCACCGTGAGGCCGATGTCGGTGAAGAAGGAGATGGTCGCTTCCAGGTCGCGCACGGCGATCCCGACGTTCTCGAGTGTGATGGGCATGGGAGGGATGCTACTCGCGCGCGCCCGCCGTGTCCCCGGGCAGTTCCCGCACAACTTCGGATCCTGGAACCGGCGCGCCGACGTATGCCCTTCGTGATCGGCGTGTCGCTCGCGATCTCCGAAGTTGTGCGTGCGGGGACGGACGGGCGGGGGAGTCGGGATGGCGCGGAGATGACGGGAGCGGGGACGGGGAGTCGGGGTCAGTGCCCGAGCTTCTCGGCGCAGGCCACGCAGTACTCGGCGAACGGGCGCGCCTGGAGCCGGCCCGCGGGGATCGGCCGGCCGCAGTTGGCGCAGACGCCGTAGGTGCCGGCATCCACTCGGGCCAGCGCGTCGTCGACCTGGCGGAGCTCGGATGCCGCGGCCTCGGCGAGCCCGGTCAGCCGTGACCACTCCGACGACAGGGTGACGCCCTCGGGGTCGTGCTCGTCGTCGTCGTTCGAGCTCTCGCGGTCGTGGGTGAGCTCGTCGAGGGTCGCGGCCGTCGCCTGCACCCGCGCCTCGGCCTGAGCGCGCAGTGCGAGCAGACGTTCCCGGGCGGTCATGCCCTCACTCTAGGCAGGTCCACCGACACCCGGGTCGACGTCGGCGGGTGTCGTTTGGCGCCCGGGCCTCCAGGCGGAGAACTCCCCGTCGGGCGGAGAACTCCCCGTCGGGCGGAGAACTTCCCGCCAAGCGGAGAACTCCCCGTCGGGCGGAGAACTTCCCGCCAGGCGGAGAACTCCCCGTCGGGCGGAGCTTTCAGCCCAGTTCGTCCTCCCGACACGGAGAACTCCGCCCGACGCAGACTGCCCGTCGACCGACACTCCTCGCCGACACCGGGCACTCTCAGGACGAGTGCCGTGCCGTCGGCACCGAGTCGGTCGTCGTCGGAACGGCCACGGCCTTCATGCCGGGGTGGTCGCGTTCGAGCGCCGCGCCCTCCATGTCGACGTTGGGCAGGATGCGGTCGAGCCAGCGCGGCAGCCACCAGGCCGAGCGGCCGAGGAGGTGCATGAGCGCGGGCATCAGCAGCATCCGCACCACGAACGCGTCGAGCAGCACACCGAACGCGAGACCGAACCCGATCGAGCGGATGATGGTCGACTCCGAGAAGATGAACCCGCCGAACACCGACACCATGATGAGGGCGGCGGCGGTCACGACCGAGCGTCCGGCGCGGAAGCCCTGGGCCACGGCATCGCGCGCCGAGGCTCCGTGCACATACGCCTCGCGCATGCCGGAGGCAAGGAACAGCTGATAGTCCATCGCGAGCCCGAACAGGATGCCGACGAGGATCACCGGCAGGAAGCTCAGGATCGGCCCGGTGCTGTGCAGCCCGATGACCTCGGCGCCCCAGCCGAACTGGAACACCGCCACGATCAGGCCGTACGTCGCGAACAGCGACAGCACGAAGCCACCGGTGGCGATGAGCGGCACGAGCAGCGAGCGGAACACCACGATCATGATCAGCAGCGAGAGCCCGACCACGACCACGAGGTACAGCGGCAGGACTCCGGCCAGCGCCTCGGAGATGTCGATGTTGATCGCGGCCTGACCGGCGACGCCGAGAGTGATCCCGTCGCCGACCGCCGGCATCGAGCGCAGGTCCTGCACGAGCTTCTCGGTGGAGGCGCTGTTCGGCCCCTCCTCCGGCAAGACCTGGAACGCGAGGAGGGTGTTGTCGTCGGATGCCGCGATCGGCGCGACGGCCACCACGTCGTCCTGGTCGGCGATGGCCTGCGCGATCGTGACCTGGGTGGAGAGCAGGTCGTCGTCGCTGACCGCGTCGTCGAGGGTGGCGGTGACCAGCAGCGGGCCGTTGGCCCCTTCGCCGAACTGCTCGTCGACGGTCTGGAACGCGCGGTAGCTGGTCGAGTCGCTCGGCTCGCTCGATCCGTCGGGCAGGCCGAGCCGCATCGACATGGCGGGGATCGCGATGATCAGCAGCGCGACCACGCTCACGAGCGTCGTGACGACGGCGCGCAGGGTCGACATCCGCTTCACGGGCTTGCCGGCCGCGTGCTCCTGACCGACCGTGGCGCGAGCGCGACGGCTGAGTAGACGGTCGCCGACGAGGCCGAGGATGGCGGGGGCGAGGGTGATCGCGACGAGCACGGCCACCGCGACGCACACGGCGCCGACCGTGCCCATGAGGCCGAGGAACGGCACGCCGGTCACGTTGAGCGCGAGCAGTGCGACGATCACGGTGGTCCCCGCGAACACCACGGCCGTGCCGGAGGTGCCCGTGGCGAGGCCGATCGATTCGCGCACCGGGACGCCGGCGAGCAGCTGCTTGCGGTGCCGGTTGACGATGAAGAGGGAGTAGTCGATGCCGACCGCGAGACCGAGCATCACACCCAGCACCGGGGTCACCGAGGCCATGTCGACCACACCGGAGAAGGCGAGGGATGCCGTGACTCCGACACCGACGCCGACGATGGCGGTGACGATGGGGAGGGCTGCGGCGATGAGCGAGCCGAGCATCACGATGAGGACGATCGCGGCGAACACGAGGCCGACCGCTTCGCCGACGCCGAAGATCTCGGGCACGCCCTGCGCGATGTCGGTGCCGAAGTCCACCTCGGTCCCCTCGACCGGAGCGGAGGCGAAGTGATCGATCGTGCCCTGCTTGACCTCTTCCGAGAGCTCCAGGCGCGGGTCGACGAACGAGACGTTGACGATGGCGGTCGAGCCGTCTTCGGACACCACGCCGATGCCATCGGCCAGGTCGAGCAGGGTCGAGCCCAGCTCCGCCTGGTCGGCGTTCTCCTGCAGGGTGATGCGGGACTGATCGAGCTTCGCGTTCTGCGCTTCGAGTTCGGCGGCCTGGGCGTTCAGTGCCGCGACCTGGGCGTCGAGGGCGGCGAGCTGCTCGGGACCGGCGCCGGCCTGCTCCGCCTGGGTGCGGGCGGCCGCGAGCTGCGTGAGACCGGCTTCGATCTGGGCTCTGCCCTCGTCGATCTGCGTCTGAGCGGCATCCAGCTGGGTGCGGCCGTCGGCGATCTGCTTCTCGCCGTCGGCCAGCTCCTGGGCCCGATCTGCCTGCTGCTGCTGTGCGTCGAACGGATCGATCACGGACGCGACTCCGTCGAGGTCCTCCGCGCCGGCAGCGAGGTCCGAGATCTCCTGCTTCTGCTCGTCGGTGAACGCCGAACCGTCGGTGGTCCGGTAGACGACCGTTCCGGTGCCGCCGGCGGAATCCGGGAGCTTCTCGGCGAGCTCGTCGGTCACCTCGCCCGAGGCGGTGCCGGGGATGTCGAAGCTGTTGCTCAGCGTGCCCCCGAGGGTGAGGAAGGCGCCGACGCCGAGACCGAGGATCAGAATCCACGACACGATCACCGTCCACGCCTTGCGCGCAGCGAACGAACCCAGACGGTACAGCAGTGATGCCACAGTGGTCTCCTTCAGACTCAAAGATCATACGGCACGTCTCGTCTAGCGATCTGTGGCTATCCTGAACGCATGGTAAACGAGCATCGGAGCGGGCCTGTGCGCAGCACGGCGGCGCGCGAGGCGATCCTCGATGCGACATCGCGACTTTTCCACGCGCAGGGGTACGACCGGCTCACGATCGAGGGCATCGCCAAGGAAGCCGGCGTCGGAAAGCAGACGATCTACCGCTGGTGGCCCTCGCGCGGTGCACTGATCGCCGATTGCCTCGTGGACGGGCGTCTGATCCCTGTGGACTTCGTCGTGCCCGACACCGGCGACCTGCTCGCCGACGTCGAGAGCTGGCTGCGTTCGGTGCTGTCGATCCTGGAGGCGCCCCAGGGTGATGCGCTGCTGCGGTCGCTCGTCGCCGCAGCCGCCGATGACGCCGACGTCGGAGTGCATCTCAGCGAGAGTCTCGGAGTCGAGCAGCATCTGTCGGAGCGCCTGCGCGGCGGCATCCGAGACGGGCAGCTGCCGGCCGATGCGCCGGTCGCCCAGATCGGGAGGGCCATCCTCGGGGCGATCATCGTGGAGTCCCTCGGCCGTGAAGCCCGGGACTCCGCGGCGGTCGTCGAGCTGGTCGGGTACCTCCTCCGCCGCTGAGTGCGGGCGGATGGCACACGGAATTGCGGTCACGTCAGGTGGCCTCGTTCGCCGGTCTGCGCTTCCCGGCCGGACCGGTGCCCGAACGCGAACGCACCGGCATCGGGATTGCGCCGCGGCCGGGCGTGCCGGGTCGCCATCGCATCGACCGCCTCGTCCACTCGATCGCGGCGGGAGGCCAAGACGAGTGCGGTGCCGGTGCCGGCCTCCTCGACGATCGATCGTCGGCTGTCCTGGATGCGGCTCATGACGCCCCGGGCGAAGCCTCGCAGGAAGCCGCTGCGCGCGCGCCGCTTCTCGGATTCCGTGTGCCGCCCGTAGATCTCGCGGTGCACGGACCACCACTTCCGCATCGCGACCATCGCCTGCACCTCGAGGCTCGCCGTGAGGGTGCGCACCTGCGCGACGTCGGACGCATGCCCGACCAGGAGGAGAGCCGCGCCGGGGGAGATGTCGATACCCAGCGGCCGCACGGTGCCCAGCGCCTGCGCGACTCCCGAGCCGATCTCCTGCAGATCCCGGGCGTACACGCCGCTGAACAGCATCCGCTCGTGAACGATCTGCTCCTGAGCCTTCCCGAGTCGACCGCGACGCTCGTCGATACGGGCCTGATCTATGCCGTACTTCACGATCAGCCGCTCGGCGTGCTCGGTCAGAGCCTCCGCCTCTTCCGGCGTCGTGCTCTCGGCCTTCGCCAGCAGTTTCGTGATCAGATCGAGTTTCGCCTCGGTCATGGCATCCCCCTTGGTGGTGTGATGCTTCGTATCCTCCGCGGGGGCACCCGCATTCAGAGGGGCGATCACGACGAGTGGGGAGAAGGCTGTTCTCGGATGACCTGTGGAGGATTGCTCCGCGGTTGCCGGTCGCGAGTACGAGCGGATGCCGTGACTACTCGAGCCACTCCGTGACGAAGCGGTCGTTCGCGTGGATGTGGGTCGCCTCGTACGTGCCGCCATCGAGCACCTCGAAACGGTGGGAGACGAGTGCGGGGACGACGAGGATCTGACCGCCGACGCCGACGACCTGCTCGTCGCCGACCGTGAACAGCGCGCGGCCCTGGTGGATGACGAACGTCTCGGCATACGGATGCTGATGCAGTCGCGGTCCTCGACCGGGAGTCGTGATGAACTCGCGCATGATGCTCACGGGCGAGCCGAGCAGGTATCCCTCGATGTCTTCATCGCGGGCCACGTCTCTGGGCTGGATGGTCATGGTGCCTCCGTTCCCGCCCGAGGGTACGCGCGCGGCGCGACGGCGTCGAGAGTCAGGACTGTTCCTGCGGAGAAAAGCGCCTGCCGCGGCCTTCTGCCCGCAGCGAGGCCGCGGGAAGTGCATTCTGCCGACGGAAGCGACGCGCGCCGCCCGTGCGACTCCAGCCGCGCCGTCCTCGGCCAACTACGCCTGCCGCGGCCTTCTCGGCGCGAAGAGGCCGCGGGAACTGCTTTATGCCGACGGAAGCGACGCACGACGGAGGCGCCGCTGCCCACGGAAGCGACGCACGACGGAGGCGCCAGCGGCCCGGAGCCGCCGCCTCAGCCCAGGATGAGCGTGATCACGGTCGCGCCGCCACCGCCGAGGATGAGCGCGATGATGACGGTCCAGGCGACGATGCGGATGCGCCGGTTGCGCTTCTCGCCGAGGTCGCCGTAGTCCTCTTCGTTCGGGTTCTGCCGGCTCAGGTCGCTCATGCGCTGACCTCCGTGACCGTCGGACCGAAGTACGAGGGCAGCGTGGCCTGCGAGCGCTCGCGCAGTTCGGCGATCGAGACGGTGAAGACGTCCTGCACCTCGAGCTTCGCGCCCTCGGTGTCGGTCACGCCGATGCGCATCACGGGGTAGTCGCGTCCTTCGCAGAGTCCGCGGAACTTCACGTCGTCCTCACGCGGCACGGTCACGATCACGCGGCCGGTCGACTCGGAGAACAGGGCGGATGCGGCATCCACGCCGTTGCTCTCGATGATCTCGTTCAGCCAGACGCGGGCGCCGACACCGAAGCGCATGACGCCCTCGGCGAGAGCCTGTGCGAGGCCGCCTTCGGAGACGTCGTGCGCCGAGGAGATGAGCCACTCGTCACGGGCGGCCGAGAGCAGACCCGCGAGACGCTTCTCGCCCGCGAGGTCGACCTTGGGCGGCAGGCCACCGAGGTGGTCGTGCACGACGTCGGCCCAGGCCGAACCCGAGAGCTCGGTCGAGGTGGTGCCGAGCAGGTAGATGTTCTGACCCTCGTCCTGCCATCCGGAGGGGATGCGGCGCGAGACGTCGTCGATGATGCCGAGCACGCCCACGAGCGGGGTCGGGTGGATCGGCACGTCGCCGGTCTGGTTGTAGAACGAGACGTTGCCGCCGGTGACCGGGGTGCCGAGCTCGTAGCAGCCGTCGGCGAGGCCGTCGACCGTCTGACCGAACTGCCACATGACCTCGGGGTTCTCGGGAGAGCCGAAGTTCAGGCAGTCGGTGATGGCCGTGGGCACGGCACCGGTGACGGCGACGTTGCGGTAGGCCTCGGCCAGGGCGAGCTGCGCACCCGCGTACGGGTCGAGCTGGCAGTACCGGCCGTTGGCGTCGGTCGAGATCGCGAAGCCGAGGCCCGACTCCTCGTCGACGCGGATCATGCCGGCGTCGTCGGGGAAGCTCAGGGCCGTGTTGCCGAGCACGTAGTAGTCGTACTGGTTGGTGATCCAGCTCGTGTCGGCCAGGTTCGGCGAGGCGACGAGGGCGAGAAACTGCTCGCGCAGCGTCTCCGGGTCGTTCGCGCGGGGCAGGTTCTCGGCGGCATCCGCCTGCAGGGCGTCGATCCACGTCGGGTACGCGACCGGACGGTCGTAGACGGGGCCGTCGACGGCGACGGTCGAGGGGTCGACGTCGACGATGCGCTCGCCCTGCCAGTCGATGATGAGGCGTCCGTCGCCGGTGACCTCGCCGAGCACGGAGGTCTCGACCTCCCACTTGTTCACGACCTCGAGGAAGGCGTCGAGCTTCTCGGGAGCGACGATCGCCATCATGCGCTCCTGCGACTCCGACATGAGGATCTCCTCGGCCGTGAGCGTGGGGTCGCGCAGCAGCACGTTGTCGAGCGAGACCTTCATGCCGCTGTTGCCGTTGGCGGCGAGCTCGCTGGTCGCGCAGGAGATGCCGGCGGCACCCAGGTCCTGGATCGCCTCGACGAGCTCACCGCGGTAGAGCTCGAGGCAGCACTCGATGAGCACCTTCTCGGCGAACGGGTCACCCACCTGCACGGCGGGGCGCTTGGTCGGGCCGGTCGAGTCGAACGAGTCGGAGGCCAGGATGCTGGCGCCGCCGATGCCGTCGCCACCCGTGCGGGCACCGAACAGGACGACCTTGTTGCCGACGCCGGTCGCGTTGGCGAGCTTGAGGTCTTCGTGACGCAGCACGCCCACCGCGAGCGCGTTCACGAGCGGGTTGGCCTGGTAGACGGAGTCGAAGACCGTCTCGCCGCCGATGTTCGGCAGGCCCAGGCAGTTGCCGTAGAAGCTGATGCCGCTGGTCACGCCGTGCACGACGCGGGCGGTGTCGGGGTGGTCGACCGCACCGAAGCGCAGGGCGTCCATGACCGCGACCGGGCGAGCGCCCATCGAGATGACGTCGCGGACGATGCCGCCGACGCCGGTCGCCGCACCCTGGAAGGGCTCGATGAAGGACGGGTGGTTGTGCGACTCGGCCTTGAAGGTGACGGCCCAGCCCTCGCCGACGTCGACGACGCCCGCGTTCTGGCCCATGCCCACCATGAGGCGTTCCTTCATCTCGTCGGAGACCTTCTGGCCGAAGCGGCGCAGGTAGTTCTTCGACGACTTGTAGGAGCAGTGCTCCGACCACATGACCGAGTACATCGCCAGCTCGCCCGACGTGGGGCGGCGGCCGAGGATCTCCTTGATGCGCTCGTACTCGTCGGGCTTGAGTCCGAGGGCCGCGTACGGCTGCTCCTTCTCGGGCGTCGCGATCGCGTTCTCGACGGAGTCGGGGACGTGCTGGTGGGAAGGTGCAGGGGCGGTGGTCACGCGCACTCCAAAGGAAGGGGCCGGCGGGGCATGCTCAGTCTACCGGCGCGGGTGGCGAGGCTCTCCCGCGAGCGCGGGCGGTCAGATCGCTCTCGGTGAGGGCGGCAGCGATGTCTCTCCTCGTGTGAAGCACGCGATGGACTCGCACGGCGTCCGGATCATCGGTGTAGATGACGAGGTACGGATGGTTTCGAAGAGGGAAGGCGCGGATGTCGGGAATCTCGGTCACCAGCTCGAAGCGCGCCGATCCCAGCGAGGGATACGCAGCGAGCCGGCTCATCGCATGCTGGAGGTCGTCGATGAACGCGATCACGACCGGCGGCCCTGCTTCGCCGAGGTAGCGCGCGACCGCGCCGTCGATGTCCTCATCCGCCCGCCTGGTGGAGACGACTCGCCCCGCAGTCACGCGTCGGCGGCGTCTGCGTGGACGCGGTCTCGGAGGCGATCGAAGTACGCCTGGTCCACTTCGGAACCCGGCCCCGACGTCATCCCGTCGACAACCAGGGATCGCAGCTGCTCGCGGGCCTGCTCATGGCGGATCAACTCACGCATGAACTCGCTGCTGTTGCTGTAGCCGCGCTCGGCCACCTGCGTTTCGACGAAGTCCTTCAGCGCGTCCGGAAGAGAGATGTTCATCGTGGCCATACCTCCACGCTAATACCGATGGCAAAGTTTGTCATTGCACTAGTGAACGTCATCGCCGGCACCGGCTCTGCCCCGTGGCCGCTCAGTTGCAGTGAATGAGGAAAGGTCGCGAAACTCCCGGAATCCGGAGGGGGAGTCGACCGATGTAGAGAGCCGGGACGGATGCAGGGAGTGCGGACGGATGTAGGGAGATTTGCGCGCTTTCGCCCCTGCATCCGGCCACACTCCCGACAGGTGTACCGCCCCAACCGAGCACGCCGCCCCGCGCGCCGACCGTCACGCGGGAGGCCACTGCGGATGCCGTGCCACAGCGACCCGCGCGGTGAGATCCGCGAGCACGGGCGACCCGGCGCCGCCGACCCCGACCGCCTCGGCCCACCGGAGCGCGAGCAGGGCGTGCCCCGCCGCGCTCGGGTGGAACGCGTCGTCGAGCAGGCCCCACGGCATGCCTTCGTTGCCCGGCCCCGTCCCCGCCGAGAACTCCGCGAACGCGGCGTGCTGATCCACCAGGACCACCACGTCCCGCGCGGCCACATCCCGGACCGCTTGGGCGAACTCGCCGATGCGGGCGCGGTCGGGCGCGTGCAGCAGGTCGACGGTCGGCGGCGTCTGCAGCACGGGCACCGCACCGAGCGCCCGCACCCGCCGCACGAACTCCGCGATCGACTCCGCGAACGCCGACATCTCGATCACAGGGTCGAGCCACTCCGTCGTGCAGTCGTTCGTGCCGATCATGAGCGTCACCACGTCGGGCCGCCAGTGCGCCACGCGACGGTCGAAGTCCCCGAGGATCAGGTCGGCCCGCCACCCCGTGATCGCGGTGTTGATCACGGCATCCTGCACCCGTCCGGCATCGCCGCGGATCAGCTCGTGCAGGTGATCGACGTAGTTGCGGGCACCGCGGGTGTGGATGAGGCCGTGGGTGATCGAGTCGCCCGTGAACACCCAGGTGACCGGCGCTCCGGAGGCGAGCAGCTCCCGGAGCGCCGCGCGATCATCCGTCATCCGGTGACCTTCAGCTGCACGTCGATGAACCGCGGCCGGTAGATCGAGGCGTCGTCGTACACGTCACCCACGTTGTCGAACGTGTTCACGTTGTAGGAGACGAGGATGCGGTTGCCCTGACGCAGATTCGGATGCTCGTGCGCGTTGTAGGTGAACACGTCGGGGTCTCCGTAACTGCCGAGCGCCCCGGTCTCGGGCGTGCGGTACAGCTCGACCGGATCGGTGAACGGACCCGTCGGCGAGCACGAGGTGCGCGCGACGATGCGGGTGCTGAACAGCTCGGACGTGTCCTGCGTCACCAACAGGTAGCCGTCACGGAAGGGGGCGACGCTGAACTCGTTGGCCACGTAGGGCACCACGGGCACGGCATCCGCCTCGTTCGCGGCCCAGGTCGTGCCGTTCCAGTACGTCCATGTGCCCTTGAGGCCGTCTTTGCCCTGCACCTTCGCGACGTACGCCGAGCGTACGCCGCCCGGGTCGGCGATGCCGTAGATGTAGGTCGTGCCGCGCTCCTCCAGCGTCCACGACCCCCAGTTGATGCCGGTGGCCGAGGGCAGATCCACGATGCCCTCGAGCTGCAGGGTCTGCCCGTCGAGCGTGGCGAGGCGGTTCGCGGTCCACGCGAAGTCCCACTGCCCGGTGCCGGTGCGCGCGAACTGCAGCAGCGGCACCTGCACGGTGCCGTGACGGCCGGGCGTCGGGTCGCCGATCCAGTACCACTTGCCGTCGGGTTCGGGCGGGATGATGCCGGCCGGGTCCTCGGGGGTGCCGCCGGTGATGGTGGTGAGGTCGCCGCGGCGGTCCTGCACCACGACGGAGTTGTTCACGAACGGCGAGTCGGTCGGGCGCGACCCGTCGGGGTTCACGGTGCCGAGGAAGGTGTCCGAGAAGAACCAGCCGGTCTTCCCCTTGCCGAGCGGCAGCGAGTAGGTGCTGTCGCCGCCGGTCCACTCCCCGCCGGTGTTCCCGTAGGTCGTGAAGGTCTCGGTCAGGTTCTGGTTCACAGTCGATGTCGCCGTGAGCGTCTTGTCCACCAGCGAGCACTGGCCGGGTCCGTGCCCGCCGCCATGTCCGCCCCCGGCCGGAACCGTCGCGCTCGCCGGGGCGGCGAACAGCGCTCCGGCGCACAGGAATGCGGCGGCGAGACCCGCCGTGATCATGCGTCTTCTCATCTCGATCACTCCTTCGTGTTCGTGTGGGTACAGCGTGGTCCTGCGGGTCGTGCAGTGCTCCGGCGGTCGTGCTCAGCGCCCGGCGGTCTCGGCGATCCCTCCCGAGGCGTCGATGTCGTAGGTCTTCTCGCCCACGCGCAGCCCGCGCAGCACCGCATGCGGGTCGAGTGCGGCGACGCAGCCGGCCGCGCGCACCGTGCCGTCGGTCGCGACCGAGACGCCGAAGAGGGCCTCGATCACGAGCTCGACCCAGGCGCCCGACGACGAGCACGACCAGTCGATGATGTACGGCAGCTGCGGCGGGGCTTTGCGCGCGCCGCCGTTGATCCCGGGCACGGCCTCCTCGACGAAGTGCGCCTGCCCCATCGGGCCCTGGTTCGCCGTGCGCGACAACCCTTCGACCCACGAGGTGAGTACCTCGGGGGCACCGAGAGCGGCGAGCGCGCGTCCGGCATCCGCGGGCCAGGCGGGGTAGGCGCCGTTCCACTGATGGTCGGGTCGGGGGCTGTAGCTGGCGTCGGGGTCCCACGGCGAGAGCGCGCGCATCCAGTTGTCGGTCTGCAGTTCGCGCTGGAAGAACGAGACCATCTCGTCGCGGATGCTCGGCGCGAGGTCGTCGGCCACGGTCGTGCCGACCACGCTGAAGTCGTAGCAGTGCCGCACCGGCAGCATCGTGCCGTCGGGCTGCCCGGCGGCGAAGATGCCCTCACCCGGGAGGTAGCGCTCGATCACGGCCGGGAGCAGGGCGTCGGCCTCGGCGCGCAGCTCCGCACCGCCCGGCGCGTCGCCCTGCAGGTCGGCGAGGGAGGCGGCCGTGCGCATGCTCCACACGTTCGCGGCGTTCAGGCTCGCGACCTCGTGTGTGTACGAGCTCACGCACTCGAGCAGGTTGTCGATCTCTCCGTAATCGGCCAGGGCGGTGTCTCGGCGTAACTCCTTCCACGCCATCGCCCACTGCCGCACCGACTCGGCGACGGTCTGATCGCCGACGATCTCGTCGAGGAACGCGGTGTCGCCGGTGAAGCGCACGTAGTCGTGCACGAGCCGGGTCATGGCGTAGTCGTTCACCGAGTACCAGCGCCCGACCGGCCCGCCGGTGAGCGAGGAGGTGCCGAAGTGCGAGTGGATGTCGAGAGAGATCCAGTGCCGCACCTGGTTCCGCATCTCGGCGGGGTCGAGCAGCGCATGGCTGACCGAGCTCAGGCTGTAGTCCCAGATGAACGTGGTGGTGCCCCAGTAGTTCGGCATGAGGGTGTCGTACGAGCGGCCGAGCACGTTCCCGGCGAAGTCGCGGCGGAACCAGATCACGCCCAGCACCGCCCACCAGTACAGGCGGCGGAGCGGCGCGGATGCCGTCTCCAGCACCGGCAGCGCGCCGGAGAACTCCCCGTCGTCGGGGTCGAAGGCGGCGTGCAGCTGTCGGTTCCAGAACTCCTCGGCCGCAGCGACGGCACCGGGCACATCCGCGGCGACGGCGTCGTACGCGCGCGCCGCATCGTCCTCGGAGATCCCGACCGCCTGCACGTAGGCCGTGCGCGCGACGCCCCCGTCCGGCACGGCGAGCACCACGGCCAACTCGCCGCCGCGCCCGTTCCCGCCGATGCCCGTATCGAACGCCTCGGGCAGGTCGGCCACTCCGCTCAGCACCGCTGATCCGCCCGCCAGCCCCTGCACGCTCCAGGCCGCGGCATCCGCCGACGAGAACACCAGGCGCTCGCCGTCGACGGTCGCGGTGTCGCGCTCCGAGGGCGACTCCGCGTCGAGCCAGGCCTCCTGCGAGCGCGTGACCCGTGCCGCGGCCGAGAGCCCGATCCGCACCTCCCGATCCTGCGATCCGGTGTTCCGCACCGCGATGTCGATCGCCACCGCCGTCTTCCCCGGCACGCACACCGTCGTGGTCTCGATCTCCAGGTCGCCGACGGTGGCGCGCCGCACCACCCGATCCGCCCGCCACTCGTGTGTCACGGGCGCCCCGTACGAGGCGAACAGCCGTCCGTCGACGAACAGCACCGCGGTCTGCGTGAGTCCCTGCGACACGGGCGGGAACTGCACCGCGCTGATCGCGGTCAGGTCGTGATCGACGCGCACGGTCCCGAACATGTTGGTCAGGCCGGTGGGCGCGATCATGTCGTCGTAATGGTGGGTGACGGCGTCGGCGGCGAGGTCCTCGACGGTGGGGATGAGCAGATGCATGATGCCTTTCGAGGGGCGGGAGAGAGGGTCAGTACTGGCCGAGCGCGAGGCCCTTGGCGAAGAACCGCTGGGTGCAGAGGAACAGCACCACGGTGGGGAGCGAGACGAGCACGGCCGCGGCGAGCACGACCGACATCTGCGCGCCGCCGTAGGTGCTCTGCATGCCCGACAGGGTCGTGATGATGGGGCGGATGTCGTCGGACTGGCTGAGCGTGAGGCCGAGCAGCAGGTCGTTCCACACGAACGTCGCCTGCAGGATGAAGATCGCGACCAGCGCGCTCGACGCCATCGGCAGGTACAGCCGCACGAAGATGCGCCAGGTGGTGGCGCCGTCGAGCACCGCGGCCTCGAACACGTTGTGTGCGACGCCGGTGAAGAAGTTGCGCATCACGAAGGCGGAGAACGGGATCGAGATCACCGTGTAGATGATCACCATGCCGACGCGGGTGTCGAACAGGCCGATGCGCGAGTAGGCGTCGAACAGCGGCAGCAGCACCATCTGCAGCGGGAACACCGTGCCGCCGAAGATCACGACGAACCACAGGAAGCCGCGCTTGAGTCGCAGGGCCACGATCGCGTATCCGGCCGCGGCGCCCACGAGCACGGCGATGGTCGGCGAGACGATCGAGTAGATGAGGGTGCTGAGGATGCTGTCGCCGAGGCCCGACAGCTCGAACGCGTCGGCGAAGTTCTGGAACAGGTGGAAGTCGGTGGGGATCCAGGATTCTTTCGAGGTGAAGGTCATCGGGTCCTTCATCGCGTTCACGACGAGGAGGTACGCGGGCAGCAGCCACACGAGTCCGAGGATGACGAGCACGGCGGTGCGGATGATCTTCGACATCACATCTCCTTCTTCGGGGAGAGCTGCTGACGCAGGTACAGCACCGACGCGACCAGGGTGATGACGGTGAGGAACACCGCGATCGCCGAGCCGAGTCCGTAGTCGCTGTTCACGAACGTCTCCTTGTACATGGTCAGCGCGAGGGTCTCCGAGACGGTGCCCGGTCCGCCCTTGGTCATGCCCCAGACGATGTCGAAGGTCTTCAGGCTCGCGACGATCGAGAGTCCGACGACCACGGCCGTGAGCGGGCGGAGCATCGGCCAGAGGATGCTGGTGAACAGGCGCACGCCGCCGGCGCCGTCGATGCGGGCGGCCTCGAGGGGCTCCTTCGGGATGGCCTGCAGGCCGATGGTGAACAGCAGCGCGTTCACGCCGACGCCCTGCCACGACGAGGCGATGATCATGACGATCGTGTTGAGCGGAGCATCCAGCAGCCACCGCGGCGGGTCGGTCACGCCGAACGCGGCGAGGGCCTGATCGAGCGCTCCGCCCGAGGAGAGGATGAACGACCACACCACGCCGACGCCGATGCCGGAGAGGGCGTAGGGGATGAGGAAGGGGAGGCGCAGCCAGATGCCGCCGCCGAGGTTCCAGGTGAGCAGCGCGATCGCCAGGCCGATGCCGACCGGGATGATCAGGGTGCCGATCACCCAGAGCACGGTGTTCATCGCGGAGCCCACGAAGTCGCCGTCGGTGAACATCTCGACGTAGTTGTCGAGCCCGATCCAGTCGGGGCTGCCGAGGCCGTTGTACTTCGTGAAGCTGAGGAAGACCGTCCACAGCAGGGGGAGGTAGAGCAGGACCGCGACCAGGATCACGCCCGGGGCGATGAAGCCCCGGGCGGACCACTGGTACGGCGACTTCTGATGCGCCATCCGGTGCTTACTCCTGCTCTGCCCAGTACTTGTCAGCCGTGGCCTGGATCTTCTCCAGGAACGGCATCGGGTCGCCGGGGTTGGCGTTGAAGGCGCCGAACTGCTCGATCGCGGTGGTCACGATCTCGGTCGGCATGGCCTCGAAGAACCGGTCGTACAGCATGTAGTCGTCGCCGGCGATCTCGGTGCCGAGCTCGGCGAGCGCGGGGTCTGCGACCTTCGCCTTCGGGTTGAACGCCACGTCGCCGTGGGCGTCGTTCCAGGCGGTCTGCGCGTCGGGCGACATCCACCATTCGGCGTAGGCGAGTCCGAGGTCGCGCTGCTTCGAGTTCTCGGCCGTGCAGATCGGGCCCGACTCGACGGCGACCGGGGTGGCGTCGAGGTCGTCGCTGACGGCCGGGATCGCGAACATCCCGTAGTCGTCGGTGGTCATGCCCGCGCCTTCGAGGTTGCCCGCGAAGAACGTGCCGAAGTTGATCATGGCGTAGTCGCCCTGCTTGAGGCCGACCGCGGGATCGGTGGTGCTGCCCGCGTCGCTGAACCAGCCGGCCTCCTGCTCTTCGAGCCACAGGTTCATGACGTCGACGATCTCGGGGTCGGTGTACTTGACGTCGCCCGTGGTGAGGCCGGCGTACAGGTCGGGGTCGGTCGAGGCGACCAGGTGCTGGAACCACTGGAAGGTGAAGAGCACGCTGGTCTGGTAGTACGGGGTGACCCCGGCATCCTTCAGCGTCCCGGCGGCGTCGTTCAGCTCGTCCCAGCTGGTGGGCACCTCGATGCCGTTGTCGGCGAAGGCGGCCTTGTTGTAGAACATGATCCAGTAGGCGATGTTCATCGGCACGCAGTACTGCTTGTCGTCGAACGTGTAGCTGTCGCGCAGGTCTTCGCTCACCCAGCCCTCGTCGACGGCCTTGGTCCAGATGTCGGTGGTCTCGGCGACCAGGCCCTCGTCGACCAGCTGCTTGAGCGAGTCGCCGGTGTGCCAGGTGAACAGGCCCGGCGACTTGTCGGTGCGGAACGACTGCTTGATGAAGGCGTCGTACTGGTTCGCGTCCGAGTACCCGGTGGTCTTGAGGGTGATGTCGACGGCGTCGCCGCTGACCTCGTTGAGCGACTCGAAGTCGGGCTTCCACGCCGCCTTGTCGGTGTAGAAGTCGAGCGTGCCGGTCACCTCGCCGGCGTCTCCGGATCCGGAGTCGCCGGAGCATCCGGCCAGAGCCAGGGTGCCGAGGAGGAGACCGGCCGCGGCAGCGGCGATCGTGCGTCGCGAAATCATTCAGAACTCCCTTGTTCGTTTGGTATCGTTACCAGAAAATCTGGTTTCACGCTACCAAGGTGATGAGTGCGGTGCAAGGGATTCCCTCGCGGGATCCTCGCGGGTGCTGCGTCATTGCGGGTGCTGCTTCGGGTTGCTGTGTTCGGTGCGTGTTCAGTTGTCGCTCGTGCGCGAGCCGCGTACGTACGCCTTGACGGTCGCGAAGCGGGCGCTGCGCGAGTTCTCGGTGCGCTCGATCCGGTACGCGCCCACCGCGGCCGGGACGATGAACGTCTCGGCGTAGTGGATGACGAAGGGCTCGAAGGCGTGGGTCGGGCTGACGACCTGCACCTCATCCCCCTCGACCAGGTTGAGCACGTTGACCGTGCCCTCCGTGTCGTGGTCGGCACCCTCGGCGAACCAGTGCCGGCGCACCTCGATGAACTCGAGCTCGTGCAGGCCCGTGCTCTCCTCGGTCACGTCGCCCTCGGTGCGGATGGTCTTCACCTGGCCGAGGAGGTTGTCGCCGACCCAGGTGGTGTCGCGGTCCCACTGGATGTTGCGGGCGCCGTGGTCGAGGTGCACGGGGCGGGGGATGCCGTCGAGGCCGACGCGGCCCCAGTCCCAGAGCTTGAAGGTGAAGATGAACGGCGTCGCCGAGATCTCCAGCACCATCGAGTTCGCGCCCGAGCAGTGCACGGTCCCGGCCGGGATGGCGAAGTGGTCGTGCTTGCGGGCCGGGAACGAGTTGACGTACTTGTCGGCGGGGAACGGATGCTCGCCGTCCTGCGCCGTCGCCAGATCCTGCAGCATCTCGGTGCGGTCGATGCCCTCCTTGGTGCCGAGGTAGACCACGGCATCGTCGCCGCCGTCGAGCATGTAGTAGCTCTCGTCCTGCGTGTAGTGCATGCCGAACGTGTTCTGGATGTAGTCGGTCAGCGGGTGCACCTGCAGGCTGAGGTTGCCGCCGTCCATCGTGTCGAGGAAGTCGAAGCGGATCGGGAACTCGGCGCCGAAGCGGGAGAACGTCTTCGGGCCCAGCAGGTCGACCGGGCGGCGGAAGACCAGGTCGAGTGCGGGGATCTCGATCACGCCGCCCTCTCCCTCCAGCAGCAGGGAGTTCTCCTCGGGCACGCAGTCGAAGCACCACGCGTAGTTGTCCTTCGAGGGGTCGAGGCCGATGAGGTTCTTCATCCACTGCCCGCCCCACACTCCGGGGTCGAAGAACGGCACGACGCGGAACGGCCGGTGCGCGGCATCCTTCAACGCCTGGCGGAACGCAGTGCCGGTGATCATGCCGGCTTCGGGGGAGTCCGGATGCTGCTCGGCCGGGGCGATCGCGTTGCCGTCGAGCACGAAGTCGACCGTGTCGAACAGGCTGCGCTTGTGGCGGTCGGCGACGCGCCATTCGACGAAGAACCCGCGCTTGTACTTACGCAGATTGTCTTCCGCGGCGTTGTCCGCGCGCCAGTTCGTGGCGCCCTTGCGCTGGCGCAGCTGGATCTCCCAGCGGGCCATGTCGACGAGCACGGTCGCTGCGGCGCCGTCGAGCCGGGGGCGGAGGAGCTCGGATCCCCAGCCGATCACGACGGTCGGGTTCTGCGCGATGCTGCCCGCGAGGGCATCGAGCTTCGCGGCGTCGTAGAAGTCGGTCAGGGTGAAGTGGCTCATCACACCGAAGACGCGGTCGTCGGTGAGGTTCGGGGCGATCAGCTGCTCGACCTCGGCGACCGGGCGGGCGGCGGTCTCGACGTCGACCACGGTCCAGTCCGGCAGGGCCGCGCGCACGGCGGTCGTGAGGGCGGGGATGTCGACTCCCGGATAGGCGTCCACCAGCAGCACCGGGGCGGTGCCGGTCACGCGGGCGCAGGCCTCGGCGAGTTCGGCGGCGGCGGTCCAGCCCTCGGTGCCGCGGAGGATGCGCTCGCCCGCGGGGAGCGCCACGGTGGGCTGGGTGTCGTAGCGACCTCGGGTGGTGTGCCCTTCGTGCATGTCGCTGATCGGGGTGGTCACTGTTCCTCCTGCGGTGTGGCGGTGTGTGTGGTCGTGGCGCGGGCGAGGATGCTGAGTCCGCGGGCGACGGAGAGTTCGGGCTCGGGCGGGACGATGAAGCGCGGCGGCGTCATCGAGGGCCAGAGGTGTGCGCGGACGTGGGCTTCGATCGGGGCGCGGACCGCGTCGCCCGCGCGCAGGATCCCGCCGGACAGGATCACCACCGCCGGGTCGTACGAGTGCACGAGCGAGGTGACGACCGCGCCCCACACGTGCAGGAAGCGGTCGCGGATCTCCGGGTGCGCGTCGGTCGTGAAGACCTCGGTCATGGTGGTGCCGGCGGGGAGCGCCCACGTGCTCGCGAGCGCCTCTCCGCATCCGAGATTCCCGCACGGGCAGACCGGCCCTTCGAGGTCGACCGTGAGGTGTCCGCCGAGGATGCCGGCATGCCCGGTGCGTCCGCGCAGGGGTGTGCCGTCGATCAGGGCGGCGGTGCCGATGCCGGTGCCGAGCGTGACGAGCACCGCATCGCGCTCGCCGGCCGCGCTGCCGGTCGAGGTCTCGCCGATCAGGGCTGCCCTGGCGTCGTTCTCGACCACGGCGGGGACGCCGAACTCGGTGAGCGCCCAGGTGTTCAGGTCGAAGTCCTCGAGGAAGTCGTACTTGGCGTTGGCGTGCAGCATCCGTCCGGTGCGGGGGTCGACGACGCCCGGGACGGCGATGGCGACTGCATCCGCGGTTCGGCCGGTCTCGGCGGGGTCGGTCTCAGCGGGGTCGGGCGAGGTTCGGCCGGTCTCGGTTCGGCCGGTCGAGGTTCGGCCGGTCTCGGCGAGGTCGGTCTCGGCGAGGAGTCGGCGTGCTTCGGCGGCGGCGGCGGGCAGGTCGGCGGGGCTGCCGAGGACGGGAATGCTGCCCGTTGCGACGACACGGCTGCCGTCGGTCACGGCGAGCTTGATCTCGGTGCCCCCGAAATCGATGCACAGCTCCATCCGGCCTCCTCGTCGCGTCATCCGACTGCCTCGTCGGTGATTGGTAACGTTATCAACGAGGGGTGGGGGTGTCAAGACTCGACCGGATGTCGGGAAGTTCTGCCGAGTGCACGGCCTCCTGGCGGGGATTTTCCCGACAGGTGTCCGAACTCCCGACGGGTGTCCGAACTCCCGACAGGTGTCCGAACTCCCGACGGGTGTCCGAACCCCCGACGGGCCTTCCGAGCCCCTCGCGGCGACGATTCGCCGAGATCATGACGATTCGCCGACTTTTCGTCACGAATCGTCCGGGAATCGTCCGACCCTCGGCGAATCGTCCGACCTCGGCGCGAGTCGTCGCCCCACCCGCCCCGCGGCGAGTCAGCGCACGCTGCGGAGCGACACCGGCAGCTCGACCTCGCGCGGCGCGGTGTCCCCGTCCCCACCGTCGAGGCGGTCGAGCAACAGGCGCGTGGCGGTGCGGCCGAGTTCGCGCGGGTCGTGGTCGATCACACTGATCGGCACCGGCGAGAGTTCGGCGAGCTCGAAGTCGTCGAAGCTCATGATCTCGGGGAAGTCGGCGGGCGTCCGCAGTCCGGCGTCGAGCTGGGTGCTGATCTCCTTGAGCGCGCCGATGGCGTTGCGGTTGTTGGCGCAGAAGATGGCGGTGGGCGGATGCTCGGCGCCGAGCAGTGCGCGCGTGGCTTCACGGGCCTGATCGACGGTCTGCTGGTTGGCGGCGACGATGTGCGGGTCGACGGCGAGTCCGCGTTCTTCGAGTGCCCGCACGTAGCCGGCGAATCGGCGTTCACCGGTGAAGATCGACAGGGCGTTGCCGAGGTAGCCGATGCGGGTGTGGCCGTGGTCGATGAGCGCGATCGTGCCGCGGTAGGCGCCGTCGTCGTCGGCGAGCACGACGCTGTCGACCGCGAGTCCGTCGATGCGGCGCGAGGCGAGCACCACGGGCACGCCCTGGTTCTGCGAGTGTGCGAGGTGGGCCGAGCTGGGGCCGGCCGGGACCACGATGAGCCCGTCGACGCGGCGACCGAGGAAGTCGCCGACCAGGTCGGCCTCGCGCACGGCATCCTCCGACGTGTTGCCGAGCAGGATGCGGCGGCCGGTGAGTGCGGCTTCCTCTTCGACGCCGAGCGCGAAGGTGCTGTAGTACGGGTTGGCGATGTTCGTGATCGCGACGCCGATGAGTCCGCTGCTGTGGCCGGGGCGGATGCTGCGGGCGTTCTCGTTGCGGTGGTAGCCGAGTTCGGCGACGGCTTCCATGACGCGCTGCTGCACGTCGGGTTTGACGTTGAGTCCGCCCGAGAGCGTGCGCGAGACGGTCATGGGGCTGACGCCCGCACGGATGGCGACCTCTTTGACGGTCGGGCGGCGCGTGCGTTCGCTCATCCTGCCCTCCGGAGTGTCGTGCCTGCGATCTAGGGAACGTTACCAGCGGGTTCTGGGATCCGCGGGGCCGTCGCGGGATGCCGCGCCCACCGTCACGCACGGAAACGCGAGGTGCGACCGCGCCGGACCGTCCGTAGATTGGATGGACCCCGCTGTGAATGGAGTCTCCCGTGCCCGGAATCCGCGCCCTGCGCCCGTCCTGTACGAACGCCGTCGGCTGAGCCACCGGAAACCACGACGATGACCGCGCACACCTCACCGCATCCGTTCGACGAACGCACCCGCCTCTTCCTCGACAGGCCGCAGAGCCGCAAGTGGAGTCTGCACCCCGGTCGCATCGGGGCGTGGGTGGCGGAGATGGACTTCGGGGTCGCGCCCGAGATCGCCGAGGCGCTGCACCGGGCGGTCGACGACGAGAACCTCGGATACCTCTCTCCGCCGCAGGCCGCAGAGCTGGGTGAGGCCACCGCCGAGTGGATGCAGGGGGAGTACGGCTGGGCGGTCGACCCGGAGCGCGTGCATCCGGTCTCCGATGTGATGGCGGCTCTCGGCGTCGCGGTGCAGGAGTATGCGCCCGCAGGTTCGCCAGTGATCGTGCCGACTCCGGCCTATATGCCGTTTCTGACATATCTGCCGGCGATCGGGCATCCGGTGATCGAAGTTCCCGGTGTGGAGGTCGACGGACGCTGGCAGCACGACCTGCAGCGCATCGATGAGGCGTTCGCCGCCGGTGCCCGGACGCTCGTGCTGTGCAACCCGCACAACCCGACCGGAACGATCGTCGGCCGCGAAGAGCTCGAGGCCATCGCCGAGATCGTCGAGCGGCACGGCGGCCGGGTGTTCGCCGACGAGATCCACGCGCCGCTGCGATACGACGGCGCGCCGTTCGTGCCGTACGCGTCGGTGTCGGAGGCGACGGCCGCGCACACGGTGACCGGCACGAGCGCGTCGAAGGCGTGGAACATCCCCGGGCTGAAGACCGCGCAGCTCATCACCTCGAACGAGACGGATCAGCAGCTGTACAAGCGGTTCGGGTTCGCGGTGCAGCACGGGGCTTCGACCCTCGGCGTGGTCGCCTCGACGGCCGCGTATCGGGCGGGCAAGCCCTGGCTGTCGGACGTGCTCGACTACCTCGACGGGTCGCGGCGGGAGCTCGCCGCGCTGGTCGCGGAGCATCTCCCCGGCGCCGTGTACCGGGTCCCCGAGGCGACCTACATCGGCTGGATCGATACCCGTGCGCTCGGTATCCCGGGGCCGCCGGCGGAGTTCTTCCGCGAGCAGGCCGGGGTAGTGCTCACAGAGGGTCGGCTGCTCGGGCGGGGTGCCGAAGGCTTCGTCCGGGTCGTGTTCGCGACTCCGCGCCCGATCCTCGAAGAAGCGTTCGCGGCGATGGGCGATGCCGTGCGGCGGGCCGGCTCCGCGCGCTGAGGCGATCGAATCGGACACCTCCGCGGAAGGTGTCAAGGGGCTCTGCCGTTGTCGGTCTTCTGTCGTACAAAGGGAGGCGAGAGAAGGGATCCCGCATGGCTGCAGGTGATATCGAGACGTTCCAACGCAATGGCATCTGGTTCAACCGCATCGAGGGTGAATCGCAGACGTTGGGCGCGAGCTTCGAGACCGAGGCCGAGGCGGTGAAGGCCGCTCGTGGTGCGGCGATGGCGCGGCAGGTAGCCCACACGGTGCGCACCGAAGAGGGGCCGTCGAAGGATGAGAGCGCGTACGAGCGTCACCCGCGAGACCTGATCGGATGAGCGTGCCGCCCGAATCGACACCCGTTGCCGGGTCCGAGCGACGGATGCTGTTGCAGGCATGTGTCAACGGTGCCAGGGATCCGGCGGAGCATCCGTGGCTGAGCCTGGATGAGGGCGTGGTCGCCGACGATGCCGCCCGGGCCGTGGCCGCCGGTGCCCGCGAGGTGCACGTGCATCCGAAGGATGCGGCCGGGCGAGACAGCCTGGCGGCCGACGATGTCGCGCGATGGGTCGCGGCGGTGCGTCGAGCGGCGCCGGGTGTTCCGGTCGGGGTCACGACCGGGGAGTGGGCCGAGCCCGACGTCGAGCGTCGCCTGGCCGCGATCGAGTCGTGGACCGAGCTGCCCGACCACGCATCCGTCAACTGGCATGAGTCCGGTGCCGATGAAGTGGCGGCCCTGCTGTTGCGGCGAGGCGTCGCGGTCGAAGCGGGGCTGTGGGATGCGGCGGGCTTCGAGGTGTGGAAGCGCTCGCCCGTGCGTGCACGGTGCCTGCGGGTTCTGATCGAGCTTCCGGATGAGCCGGCCGAGACCGTTCGCGAGCACGCCGAGGGGATGATCGCGCACGTGTCGCTCGAGGAGCCCGATCTGCCCATCCTGCTGCACGGCGAGGAGGGTTCGACGTGGCCGTTGTTCGACCTCGCGGTCGAGCTCGGCGTGGATGCGCGCATCGGCTTGGAAGACACACTGCTGCTTCCCGATGGGAGCACGGCGCCGGGGAATGCGGCCCTGGTGCGCGCGGCAGTGGAGCGGATGCGGGGAGTCTGACGCGAGGAGCCGTGGGTCTGCGGCATCCTGAAGCCATGTTCGGCGACAGCATCCTCCTCATCATCCTGTTCTGGTCGGCCGTGATCCTCATCGGCGTCCTCATCACGTGGCTGGTGATCTACTCGGCCGTGCGTGCGGCTCTCACGTCGCACCGGCAGGCGATGGCGAGGGACGGGCGTCCCGGTCAGGTCTGAGCAGCGGGCGGAGCGACGGACGGCGGGTGTCGTCGTCTGCTCGCGGATTCGGTCGCGCCTGCCTTGAGCGGCGGGTTCCATCTGGCAGGGTCTCCCCATGACCGAAATATCGCCCGCTGCCGATCAGCCCGCGCGCGCTCGCGCCCTGCCCTTCGCGATCGGCGTCGGCGGGGGCGTGCTGGGGATTCTGCCCTGGCTGATCGGCGGCGGCATCCTTCCGCTGCAGAACCTGTGGGCGACGGCGACGATGCCCGAGGACATGCCGTTCGTGCTGTTGCCGCTGAGCCAGTACTTCGCCACGTTGCTCTTCTCTGTGTTGTTGCTCGGTGGGGTCTTCGCCGGGTTCGTGCTGCACTTCGTGGCGCGCCGTCGCGCGGTCGCCGTGTGGCCCGCGGCGCTCGGGGTGCTGCTCGTGCACGTGATCGCGGTGGTGCAGAGCTTCGCTGTGCTGGCAGGAGGGCTCGGGCTCGGGCGCGGTGGCGACAGCCGGGTGATGCTCTACTTCGCCGGGCTCCTCGGTGGTGTGGTCGCGGCGATTCTCCTCGCGCAGCTGGGGTGCTGGATGACGTCGCGGCGTTCGGTCGGCGTGGTCGCGCTCGGTGTGGTGCTCGCGGCGGTGCCGTTCGGCACCTGGGTGGGCCGCTGTTTCCTGGCCGTCACGGGCGACGCGTTCCCGCCGGTGTTCCTGCCCTATCTGTCGCCCTGGCTGCCGGCGATCGTCGTCGGTGCGGCGCTGGTGTGGTGCGGAGTGCGGCCGGCGTGGCGGATCGTGGTCTGGGTCGCAGGACTGCTCGCGCTGTGGATCCTGCCCGCGCTGTTCACGGCGATCCAGTACGGACTCGGCATGCGGGTGCTCGACGGCGATGTTCCCGAGATGATGAGGGCGTCGGTGGGGGTGTTCCCGATGGTGCTCGCCGAGGTGTGGCAGCCGGTGATGGTGGCGTTCGTGATCGGGGTGGTCGGCACGGTGGTGCGGATGGTGGTCGAGCCGGATCGGACGCCGGCGGTCGTGAACGACGCCGCGCCCGACGTAGCGGTCTGAACGCACCCCGACCGAGGTACTCCCCGGGGGTCTGCTAGCGTCACAGACGTCGCTCGACTCCCTCCCAGAAAGAAGCCATGAACGCTGCTGCCGCCAAGACCGTGTCCGCCCTCGCCCTCCTCGCACTGTTGGGTGTGGGAGCTGTCGGGTGTGCCGGCGAGCCGGCGTCGAACGGAACCAAGGAAGACACGCAGTCATCGTCGGAGCAGAAGGAAGAGGCGCCCCAGCCGGTCGACCTGACCGGTGAGTGGAAGCAGAGCAATTCCAACGACCCGGAGAGCTTCCAGACGGCGACGATCACGGCCGACACCATCGAGGTCTTCTGGAACGCGCCCGACACCAAGTCGCTGTACTGGGCAGGCACGGTCGAGGTTCCGGAAGACGGTTCGACCTCGTTCACCTGGGACTCCGTCAACGACAAGACCAAGACCGACTCGGCGATGCTCGCATCGGGCGACGACACGAAGACGTTCACTTTCGAGAACGGCGAGCTCTCCTACGACGTCACGGCCATGGGCACGACGATGACGGTGCGCCTCACGCAGGAGTGATGTCGGGGTGCGTCGCGGCGGTCACTCGTCGCCCGCGCGCTCCCATCCCGACCAGTCGGGGCGGTCGACGATGCAGAACCGGTTGCCCTCCGGGTCTTCCATGATCACGTAGTCCGCGTCGGCGGGGCGGTTGTCCCAGTGCACCTCGCGCGCGCCCAGCTCAGTGAGTCGACGCACTTCGGCGGCCTGGTCTTCGGCGTAGATGTCGAGGTGGATGCGCGGCGGCAGCACCCGTTCGGAGTGGTGCGCGTCGAGGGAGATGCAGGGGGCGTCGGCGTCGCGGGGCTTCAGCACGACCCAGTCGTCTTCCGCCGGGTCGCGCTCGACGTAGTCGAGGGCCGCTTTCCAGAAGCGTGCCTGTGCGGGGAGATCGTTCACGCGGATCACGATCGATGCGAGCTTCAGCATGCGGTCGAGTGTAGGGCGGGGTGGGACGGCCGACCATGGTTGATTCCGATATGAAGCACCACGATCGAGCACTCAACGTCTCTCTTCGTGCGAGAGTGTTCGGCTGACGTACTGTGACAACTCAGCCCCACCGGAGATCACATGAATCGCTCACCTGCGCAGATGGCCCCTGACTCGTACACGAACTCGTTGCGCACACGGCTGCGGGTTCTCTTCTCGCCTGTGCGTCTGACTCTCTACATCGCGGCGATCACCTTCTCGGTGGTGGCGAATGTGATCTACCTCCGCGACGGCACCGGCACCGAGTGGCTCGGGCCGGCGTCCGTGGTGCCGCTCCTCGCTTTGGTCGCCTGGCAGTTTGCGACCGACAAGAAGATGAGGCGGCTCGACCGCGAGAGCGCAGACCGCGACTCATAGCGGGTCCGCTCGCAGCGCGACAGGTGAGCGGTCTCCTCGGCCAAGGGCGTAGGAACGCGAAACGCCCCCGCCGTTCGGGTCGGCGGGGGCGTTGGTTTCGCGGGTGCGGGTTACTGCACCGACCATCCGCCGTCGGAGGCGAGGATGGCGCCGTTGATGTTCACGGCGTCGTCCGACAGCAGGAACGTGATGGATGCCGCCAGGTGCTCGGCCGTGGCGACGGTCGGGATCGCCTGCTGGAACGGGGCGAGGCGGCCGGAGCCGTACTCCGACATGTTCGGGGGCATCGGGATGCCGGTGGCGACGCCGCCCGGGGCGACGGAGTTCACGCGGATGCCCTTCGGCCCGTACATGAAGGCTGCGGACTTCGTGACGCCGATGATGCCGTGCTTGCTGGCCGTGTAGGCGTTGCCCGAGGCGTTGCCGCGCAGACCGGCCTCGCTTGAGACGTTGAGGATCGCGCCGCGACCGGCTGCTTCCATGACGGGGATGACCGCGCGCATGAGCTTGAACGGAGCGGTGAGGTTGATCGCGATGACGCGGTCCCAGACGGCGTCCGGGGTCTCGCCGGCGGGGGAGAAGTCGTCGTTGATGCCGGCGACATTGGCGAGGCCGTCGATGCGGTCGCCCGCGGCGGCGACGACGGCGTCGATCGCGTCCTGCTTGGTGAGGTCGCCGGCGACCGTGACGATGTCGGCATCCGGGAGCTCGGCCTTGAGGGCGTCGAGCTTCTCGGCGGCGATGTCGCTGGCGATCACGCGTCCGCCTTCGCGGGCGATGCGCGAGGCGGTGGCCTTGCCGATGCCCGAGGCGGCGCCCGTGACGATCACGGTCTTGCCGGCGAAGCGGCCGGCGGTGACCTTCTCCGTCCAGCCCTCGGAGGCGTCGTCTTCGGGGATCTCGCCGCCGTTGGCCGCGCGCACGAGGTCGTCGACGACCGACTGGGGGAGCTGGCCCTGGCTCATCGCGACGAGCTGCTGAAGGGGCAGGCCCAGCACGGGGGTGAGAAGTTCGGGGTCGGCGCCGGTCTGCTCGAAGAGTGCGCGGATGAGGGGCCCGCCGGTCGGGTCGTTCATCCAGTCGCCGATGGTGGAGTGTGCGGTGAGGGCCATGCTCTTTCTCCTTGTTCGAGTTTCGCAACGGTGCGTCTACTTATATTCCAGTGTACGCCTGAGTACGCTCGAAAGGTGCCCCGTCCTCGTAGTGAAAAAGCCCGCCAATCCGTGCTGGAGGCGATGCGGCGCGCGCTCGCCGCAGACGGGTACGAGGCCGTGACGATCGAGGGTCTCGCCGAGTCGGCGGAGGTCTCGAAGCAGACGATCTATCGGTGGTGGCCGTCGAAGGCCGCGATCCTCGGTGAGGCGCTGCTCGAGGGCGGGTTGCCCGGGGCGGATGTCGCGGTACCGATGACCGCCGACCTCGGGGCGGATCTGCGGGCGTGGTTCTCTGCGATGAGCGCATCTCTTGCAGATGCCGACGGCGTGGCGATCGCGCGGGCGCTGATCGTGATCACGGCATCCGATCCGGAGCTCGGTCTTGCGCTGAACGAGAAGCTGGCCGCGCCGATTCGGGAGTGGGTCGCCGCGCGGATGGCGCTGGCGGTGTCGGCCGGCGGTGTGAGAGGGGATGCGGATGCTGCCGCTGTCGCGGACCAGTTCATCGCGATGGCGAGTTACGCAGCGCTGCTGGGCCAGCCGTTGAGCGCCGAGCGGATCGATGCGACGGTGGCCGTGCTGCTGCGGGGGATCTCGGCGCATCCCGGTCGGTGAGCGTCGTCAACGGTGGGCGAGGCCCTCGCAGGTCACGGCATCGCGGAACTCTCCTTCTTCTACCTCGACCTTCACTGACGCCGTGTATGCGCTCCTCGGGATGATCGAGATCTCGGCGGCGCCCGCGCTGCTGATGTGAGGATCGTCGGCGCAGATCGCCACGACGATCCATTCCGTCGGATCCGACGTCGACAGGTTGAAGGATGCGGGCTCGCCCACGCGTGGGGACGAGTCCTGGATCAGGAACTCCGTGTCCGTCGACGCGACGTCATTCACCCAACTGAGGCGCTTTCCGATGGCCTCACCGGTCTTCACGGCAGGTGCTCCCGAGCAGGCCGTGGCCGTCACCATCAGAGTCATGGTGACGATCCCGACAGCTGCGGCTCTGGCTACAGTCCGCACGAGATCGCTGAGCGTGAAGGGTTGAAAGCGGTCAGCGTACCGCTCGTCCCGACGGTGTTCCGGGTCACTCCTCGGCGGCGGACTGAGTGACGAGTGAGAGCGGACAGGAAGACCCCCTTGCGTAGTGTTCCTTGAGATCACGAGCACAGCCGCAGGGTCTCTGTGATGATCGTGATATTCACATCAAAGACACATATGACGACATAAGCAATATATTTGACGACGGAGTGGATGTGGATGCTGCCGCGATCGCGGACCAGTTCATCGCGATGGCGACGTACTTCGCGTGATCGGGGCGAACGGCGACTCCGGACCACCGCTCTGCGTCACACCTCTATGCGAGTGGCCTTGTCCGTCAGACGCCACGGCACCGAGTACTCCGCATACTTCATGCCGTTCGAGGACATGTGCTTGATCTCTTCCGCAAAGGCCGCCGCATCCTCAGGATTGTCGAAGACGCCGTAGATACCAGCGTCATCCTCGTCATCGAACACAATCCACACAGAGCTCATGCCTACATCCTCCATGCGGCGACCAGCTACCCAAAGCGCACCCCGCTCCACCGCCCGCAGCGTCCGCGCCGGTCGCTCAGGGGGATGAAGAACCGCCTCGCTACTGAATGAGCAGCGAGGCGGTTCGGTGACGGAATCAGGACTCGCGGGAGCGTCGGTCGCGCCAGATGATGCGCAGGACCAGAGCCAACGCGCCGAGCATGAGCACGAACGCTGCGAGCCAGAAGATCCACACAACGTCCTGGAACAGGGGGAGCTTGGCGACGATCGGGAGCATTGCGCCGACGAGGATCATCGCCGCGACGGTCGTACGCTCACGCGCGGTGCCGCGGACACGCTGAGTCATCGCGAGACCGTTGCCTTCGCCGCGCAGTCTCCCGTGCTGAGTCCGATCACGCCTCCGGTTGCTGTGACGCATACTGCGATTTCCACGTGGCTCCTTATCGATCAACCCTGCATGATGTGTAAGATGTTACGCCGTCCGACGGGGCTCGTCTGTCCACCGTTAGGGGACCTGGGAGGGTCGGCTCCGACGCCGGTGGCAACCGGCCGACGCTCAGATGACTAGATGTCCCCCTCGGCGACCTGGAAACAGATGGGCATGGTGCGAGGGTACTGGTTCGCGGTGGTCGCTCAGCGCTTCACTCGGTAACGCAGGTGGAGCACCCCGGCGCCCGGAATGACGTCGACCGGATCCTCCAGCAGCTGCTGCGCGTCGATGGGGCCGAAGAAGCGCTTGCCCGTGCCGAAGACGACGGGCGCGACGTCCATCCGCACCTCGTCGACCAGCCCGGCCGCGAACACCTGTCCGCCGACGTCGCCCGCCGATACCTCCACGATCCGATCCCCCGCCAGCTCCTGCGCCTTGGTCACGGCCGCCTCGATGCTGTCGACGAAGTGGAACGGCGCCGCGGGATCCCAGCCCTCGGGCGCAGGGCGGTGGGTGACGACGACCACGTGCTCGACGCCGCCCGGAGGCACGCCATCCCAGCCGTCGGTGAGGTCGAAGACGTGGCGTCCGACGATGGTCGCCCCGACCTGGTCCCAATACGGGCGGGTGTAGTCGAAGGATGCCTGCGACACCTTCAGGGCTCCGCTCTCGTCGAGCGGCACGTCGCCGCTCATCAACCAGTCGAAAACGGGACCTGGTTGGTCGTTCTCGTCGGCGATGAATCCGTCGACCGACACCGATGCGTACATGACGACTCTGCCCATGGGGTGCTCCTCTGCTCTGCGGTGTCCTCAGGCTAGGCGCGCGGCTCACGGGAGCGCTTGTAAGAAATCAATCGGTCGGCAGCGACCAGTTGTCGAGTGCATGATCGGGATGCTCGCGCAGGAACCGCTGGCGCACCTCGACGTACCGGGTGGGGGTGAGGCCGGTGAACGCGCGGAAGTCGTGCCCGAAATGCGCCTGGTCGAAGTAGCCCGCGCGCGTGGCGACGTCTGCCCAGTCGATCGGCGCGGCGAAGTCGATCGCGAACAGGGTGGCGGCGAAGCGGCGGGTGCGGGCGAAGCGCTTGGGCGTGACGCCGATGATCTCCTTGAACCGCTGGGTGAGATGGGTGCTGCTGACACCGGATGCCGCGGTCAGGTCGCCGATCGCGACGGTTCCACTGGTCTCGACGATGGCGCTTGCCGCGTCGCGCACCAGGTCCAGGCCCGGGACATCGCGCAGCTGCCGCCCCAACTCCTCTTCGAGGATCGCCATCATCCCTTCCGGCCCGTCGGCCGCGACCAGCCTCTGTCGAAGTTCGGTGACAGCGGGCCTTCCCCACACTTGCTCGAGCGTCACCGGTCGATCGCAGAGGGCGGATGCCGGCATTGGCACGAACGGTGCCAGACCCCAGGCTTGGAAGTGCACGCCGACCGATCGCGTCGTGGGTGGGTATGCGAAGTCGATCGCGCGGGTGGGCGTGCTGACCACGCATCCGTCGGCATACTCCGATGCTTCGGGCTCTTCGCCGGCGCGGATGCGGAACGGCTCCCCGAGGTTGACGATGAGGAACGACCCCGGCATCGGCGGGAGCGTCAGGCGAGGGTACGGCGGCGCGCCCTCGAGGAAGTAGAGGTCGTCGATCAGGCCGTCGAGCGGCGGCTGCGGCACTGCGGATACGTACTCCACGGGATCACAGTAGCCCTGGCGGTGCGGACCCCCGCATGCCGCCAGCCGAAACATCCCGGGCGTCCGCACGTGTGTGCTTTGATCTGTGGGTATGCCACCGGTCGTCGAGGTTTCATTTGTCTCGTTCGGCCCTTTCTTGAGGAGCGCGAAGTATGACCGGGTCCATGTTCAGCTGGTGGGGTCTCGTCATCAGCGTGGTCGTTCTCGTCGTGATTCTGGCGATCGTGTTCTTCGTCGTGCGGGGGATCGTTCGGTTCTTCCTGCGACGCCGGCCGGAGCGGCCGGGGCCGCCTCGTTCCTCTCTGGAGTGAGGCGGCTCCGGCCGTCGTTCGATCGGTCGTTACTGCTCGACGCTGGCTGAAGACTGCGCCTCCGTCCGCCCCTCCGCGAACCGCGCCTGCGCCCGGTCCTGACGCCGTCCGACCTCGACGAGCTCCGTCGCCTTCGGCAGTCCCATGGGCTTCGTCGAGACGTAGACGCTCTCGGCGGTGTCGACGCGGAAGGTCTCGTGCCAGACGCCCACCGCTCCCGGAGCCTTGCGGGCTGCGCGGTTGAAGGCGGTCCAGGCGGGGCGGTGCTGCTGGTTCGGGCTGGACGCGTAGGCGTAGAGCTTGTCGACGGATGACCAGTACTGCACGACGTAGGGTCCACCCGAGCCGAAGAGCAGGTGGTAGCCGAGCATGCCCGAGTCGGGGTCGGTGCTGAGTTCGCGCAGCATCCCCGGCATGGCGAAGAAGGCCGGCATCCACAGGTCGGGGCGCCACCAGCGGTTGATCTGCATCCCGATGTGGAACACGACGAGCTCGCCCTCGTGGCGGTGGGTCATGCGGCCCGTGATGACTTTCGACATGATGACTCCTTGGTTGGATAGTTTCACTATCCATAATGGATAGCGCTACTATCGAAGTCAAGAGGTGGCCATGAGAATTTCCGAACTGTCAACCCAGACCGGCGTGACCGTGCCGACGATCAAGTACTACCTGCGAGAAGGGCTGCTGCCCGAGGGTGAGCGCAGCGCGCCGACTCAGGCCGCGTACGGCGAGAAGCACGTGGAGCGGCTGCGGGTGATCCGGGCGCTGCTCGACGCGGGGGTGAGCATCGCCGAGACCCGGCGGGTGCTGACGGCCCTGGATGAGCCGCCGGAGAGTGCGCACAACCTGCTCGGGATGGCGCATGCGGCGATCACTCCGCCGGTGGATGAGTCTTTGGATCTGACGGACGCTGAGGCTCTTGTCGCGGGGCTCGGGTGGAAGCCGGGTATGTGTGACGAGGCGGTGCTGCATGCGGTCGCGCGGGCGTTGCAGGGGCTGGAGCGCGTGGGGTTCACCGTTCCGGATGCGGCGATGGCGGAGTACCTCGCGAGCATGCGGCGGATTGCGGATGCGGAGATTGCGGGGGTGCCGGAGGAGTCTGCGGAAGCCGCGGTACGGTACGTGGTGTTGGGGTCGGTGCTGGTGGAGCCGTTGTTGTTGGCGTTGCGGCGGGTGGCGCAGCAGGTGAGCTCGGGGGAGAGGTTTGGTGGGGACGGATAGCGTCATTCTCAGCGAGCGCTGAGATATCAACCTGATTCACCCCGGCCGCCGATAGATGCGCCTACCGTTGCGGCGATGATCGCTGCTACGCCCTCGGGTGCCTCATGCTCCCAGAAGCGCAGCACTGTCCATCCTGCGAGTTGCAGGCGCGCGTCCGACTCGCGATCGCGCTCGATATTCCGCCGAAGTTTTGGAAGCCAGTAGTCGCTATTACGTTTCGGGTAGGTGGCATGAATCGGGCAGCCGTGCCAGAAGCAGCCATCGATATAGATGGCGACACGGGCGCGAGTGAACACGATATCGGCGCGGGATCGACCGCCAATCGGCGCGAAGTCCACCCGATATCGGAGACCAGCAGCATGAATCAACCGTCGGACGGCCAACTCCGGCTTGGTGTCGCGGCGTCGATTTCCGCGCATCGAACGTCGTGACCCCTCGGTGCTCGCCCACGACATGAGAGCAGCTTATGTCGCCCTGGTTTAACCGAGTACGAACTATCAGCTGCTCGCTTTATCGTCAGGAAGTCGACTCCAGAAGATACAGATGCCCTTCGTTCAACAGAGTCGCATAGCGCTGACGGACACTTGAGGCGAAATCCGGGTCTCGGATGATGACGCCAGCCTCAAGGTTCTTCTCGTGAGCGGCCTCGGAGAGATTCGCACTGGTGATGAAAGCAGTGCTGGAGTCGACGACGACCACCTTGGAGTGTTGAACACCGCCGAGGGGGCCGGGCTTGAAGCCGAGGAAGCGCGCGCCGTGCAGCTTCTCCTGCATCCAGGCGGCTGTTTTCCCATCATTCAAGTTCGCATCCACAAGTACGGTTGTTTTCACCCCGCGCGCCACGGCTCGCCACAGGGATTGCATGTACGCCGAGTTCGATGAGGCAGAGTACGTCGAGGCGAAGACGTCCTCGGTGGCTTCGTCGATGAGGTGCGCGATGGCGGCAGTGGTGTGGTCGCCGTCGCCCGCAAAGGTCGGTCCGCTCCACACTGCACGCAGGTCCATCCCGTTCGACTTCGCCGCTGCAGAGAACCCACGGAGCACCGCCGCCAGATTGGCCGCGCCGAGCACCGTGAAGCACTCGGCAAGCGATGCTTGAGATAGACCAGCCGGTAGTTTCGCCGACGCCTTCGCGAGGCTTCCGTCGATCTCGAGGCTCGAAGCGAGCTTGAGTGCGAGCGACGGCGATATCGCCCGAGCCAGCTTCTCGATCGCCTCGGCCACGCGTCAGCTCCAGCTCTCGTAATCGATGCCGGCGAGCAGCGGGGCGAGCCCCTGGGAACCGGCACTCAGGTCGAGCACGAACCGTCGATCGAGGAATCGATTCGCCCGCTCGCAGGAGGTCTCCGAGACGAAGGCGCAGAAGTGGCAGGCGGCTCCGTGCAGGAAGTCCTCCTGATCGCGCGGCACGCGGTGGGCGCATATCGGATCGGATGAGCATCGTCGAGAGCGGTGCAGAGCCTCATGCATCACCGACTCGAGCCGCTCCGTGCGTGCCAGGTCGACTAGCCCGCCGAGTGTGCCCTCGCTGTCGGGCGAGGTCGTCGTGATCAGGATGCCGGCCGCTGGCGCTCTGCCGTCTGCCTCCCGCCACGCATAGATCCGCTCCGACAGCGATGCCGATCCGTAGCCGCTCGACATCGCCATCTCGCGGATCAACAGGTGCGACAGGGTATGCAGCGCCCAGTAGCGGGGCGGAGGCATCCGCGCGTCGGCGTCGAGTTCGGCGGCGGTGCGGCTCTGGCGCCGAGCGAGGTTGCGTTCATGTGCTGCGACGTGCGCATCCCAGACCTCGTTCTCCAGGACGCTCGACTCCCATGAGGAGATGACTTTCTCGTCGAAACGGAGGAAGACGCCTTCACCACGGTCCTCGGTGGCTGGCACCCATGTCGGCTTGCCGGACAACGAGATGGGTGCGACCCGGCCGGGCTCATCGCCAACCCGGTCGAGCGCATCGATTCGGGTGAATCCGATGAAAGCGTTAGCTTTCCGGATGCGGTCGACGGCAATCACTTCGTGGAGAGGAGCTGCGATGGAGGATGCGATCTCAACCGAATGCACTTTGAACCCGTTCCTCCGATCCTCGGCGAGGAACTCGTCCGGGTGTGTGAGCGTTTCCCATTCGGGCACCAAGAGGTGGTTGGGGTCGTAGACCGTCGACACCGGCGAAGCCGGGATGAGTGGAGGAAGATCGCCCTTCGCCACCTGAACGGCGTGCCAGAGGTCTTCGTCAGAGATACCAGCGAACTTCCCGGTCATGCTCTCAGGTGCGAACTCGCGCCACGAGCTCACCGCTGCGAGCGAGGTGAGCTTCATCACCTGGGCCGGAGGCAGTCCCATGACCTCACCTACGGTGTCGGCGGGCTTCGGTTCCCTGCGCGATGGCAGCACGAGCACACTCGCCGTTGCCGGAAACCACTGATTCGCCGCACCGAGCAGCATCAACCGAACCTCGCCCTCGCAAGGATCGGTCGTCGAGGCGAATGAGGGCAGGTGCGGGTGCCGCCCGCGGCAGTTCGGCAGGGAGGTTTCGCCACCGGCCCGCGTCAGCTCGGCGATATTACGGGACGAGTCGCACTGCACGCATTTGATCGTCACCTGCGGGCCGAGGTTCGAGCGCCACTCCAGCATCCGCAACTGTGGATTCGGCACGCAGTCGGTGGGATGCCCGTCGGCGCCGTGCACCCAGTCAATGTAAGGGAACTCGTCGAGATGACCGTTCGTGCAGGCGATCAAGTAGCGGGCCGGTACAGCGATGCGATCCCGGCCAGTGCCACCCTTGAATCGCCCCTTGCACTTCCGGTGCAGGAAGCGTGCGAGGTCGGGCCGGTGCTTGCGGGTGTTCTCGAAGTCGAAAACCCCCGCCGAAACGGGCGCGAGCAGGTCGCATCCGGTGCAGCGCAACCACTGAGGGAAAACTCGGGTCGGGATGCCGATAGGCGCCGTCTCTCCACCGCCGAACATCTCTGGCATCCACGGCGGCTGGCGAAGCTCGCCGACCTTCTCGAGCCCGGGCTGGGAACGCACCGCCTGAAGAAGTCGGGGCACAAGAACGAGCGTCGGGTCCCCGCCCATACGCGCGTACGCTTTGTCCCACGCATCGATGCCTTGTGGCATGACCGCGATGTGCGGGAGGTCCACGGTCGCACCGATACCCGACGTGTAGAGCATCGCATTCGGCCTGACGGATCCGACTCGCGCTCGATTCTTCGTCTTCAGCTCGGAATCGACGAACGGGTCGGCGACCTCACCGGGCACCCCTGGTGCGACGTTAGGAATGACGCCTTCGGATGCTGCGGGGGCGTCGCTCTCGAGATCGGTCATTTGTCGTCCTTCCTCCGCGTAAAGGTCCACTTCGGGGTCGCGGTCGACGCGGGTTCCGTCAGTTTGCCGGGGAACGGCGATACGAGCAGGTCGATCTCAGGCTGCACCTCGCGCATCGAGTTCGCGACCTGGAAGAGTCGGTCTCCGTCTTCGCCGATCGTGTCCTCGGGGCTGACCAGCAGCGGCACGATGTGTTGCTTGGGCAACGACTTGCGGGCATACGTCAGCCCACCGCCGTGCAGGTCGGACCGCTCGGTCCATTCGTCGAGTCGGAAGACGAGCTTGCTCTTCGTCAGCGCGGCCGCGGCGTCATCGCTCGCCTGTGCGACGCGGTCTACGAGCCTGTCGACGAGCGCGTCGACGGTTGCACGTCGGTACGTGATGCGCCCGGCGCCGGCTACTGCATCCGGCGAGAGCGAGACGTCAGCCGCGGCACCCGCATCGATCACGCGGGCAGCCGAGACGATAAGCCCCGTGAGTCCGCGTTCGAGGGAGGCCTCCGAGAACGGTGTGACCGACAGCGCCTCAACGTTCGCGTAGAACGTGTCGTGGTAGTGCTCGAACTGCTCGTAGTGCGCCATGTCGCGAGGACGCGATCGGTTTGCGAGGGTCACGACCAGACCCGGCTTCTCCTTCTCACGACCGACTCGGGAGGAGGCCTGGATGTACTCGGCCGTGTTCTTCGGCTGACCGACGATCAGCATGAGTCCGAGACGGGGCACGTCGACACCGACCTGGAGCATGGATGTTGCGAGCACGACATCGAACGGCAGTTCGCGATCGGGCAGCTTCTCGCCGGCTTTGAGCTTCGTGGCGATCAAGGCACGACCCGTGGTGGAGTCGAGCTCGGCATCGAACGGCGATGCGAGGTGCGTGAGCGTCTTGCTGATCTCCGACGACGAGATGCGCGAGGTCAGCTCGCCGATGCGTAGCGGGGTCCGCCGACGCGGGTACCCGCTCGACTTGTCCGGGTTGCTGACACGTGTTGTGACATCATCCTCGAGGTAGCGCCGCATGCCCGCGAGCTCGCGCGTGGCCGAGAAGTAATCGACCACGGTGAGGTACGGCTCGGCGGCATCCCCGTGAGTGTCGAAGAGCCGCTGTCCAGCGAGCAGCAGGATTTCGCTGAGACGGATCTCCGCGAGCGTGAGCCGGGCGCCGTGGAGACAGACACCCAGGTACTTGCGCCCGGGCTCCTCGTCGAGCGGAACCTCCTTCGAGAAGAAGGTGTCGCTGACGCTGAGCACCTGAGGCGGGAACACCTCGACATCGCGCGCGTATAGCCGTTGCACCTGCTCGGCCGCCTTGCGCACGGTCGCCGTGGACGCGATCACGAGCGGCTTGGCCGTCTTCGCGGCATCCGCTTCGCCGAGCTCCCAGCTCGACAGCACATCGATGGCGCCTTCGAAGAGCCCGACGGCGGTGCCGAGGGCGCCGGTGATGAGGTGCAGCTCGTCCTGGATGATGAGGTCCGGCGGTCGGAGTCGACCGGTCGGCTGCACCTGCGTCGGCGGGTACGTGCTTCCGTTCGCCGTGCTCGCGTTGTGGTGGTCAGCCCCGCAGATGCTCGCGTCCGTGTCCGGGTGCTTGTACCCGTGGCGCGGGCACTTCTTCGCCACGTAGCCGAAGAGGCTCGCCGCCTCGCCTTCGCGTGCGAGTCGAGCGAACTTGTCGACCGTCGCGAGCAGGAAGGTCGGCGGGTGCCGGTAGATCTCATCGTCGACCGTGAGCACCGGGAGGCCCTCGACAGCCGTACCACCTGCACTGAACGGGCATCCGTTGCGATTGTTGCCGCAGTAGACCCGGATGCGTTTCGCGACGTCGTCGGCCTCGACGTTCGCCTTCGGATTGATCGGAGTTCCGCACCACGGGCAGTGGCTGAATTGCAGCACCGTGAGACCGAAGGCGGCGCCCTCGCTGTCGCGCACGCTCTTCACCTGGTCGGCCGCTTCGGCGTACCGCTTCGGGCTCACGCTCGATCCGACCCAGAGTCCGATGCGGAACGGCACATCGCCCCAGACGGTCGGATCTTCCCGGCGCACTATCTCGGCGGCACACATCAGCGTTGTCGCTCGCAGGAACTGCTGCGATGTGAGCAGTCGCAGCGTGTACCGCATGAGTACGGCGACACCGTCGCCGCCGTCGAGCAGCCCGTCGGGTGTCTCGACCTTGCCCTGCAGACGACGGATGCCGAAGGTGAACGCCGCGAGACCGAGATACGCCTCGGTCTTGCCGCCACCGGTCGGGAAGAACAGCAGCTCGGCGCGAGGGAAGTCGGACGAGCGGCGCTTGTGGGTCGGATCGACGACCGCCGGCAGCTGCATCAGGATGAAGGCCAGTTGGAACGCGCGCCAGGATGCCGCCTTGTCTCCGTAGCCCTCGATCTTCGTGGTCGCCGCAGCGATCGTGACAGAGGGCTCGGCGATGCGCACGGCCGCGATCTGCGAGCGGATGCGCTGGTCGCGCATTGTGCGATTCATGAACCAGAACGCCCGCTGCGCATGCTGGTCGGTCGTGAGCAGGTCGAGGCCGGCGCGGAGCCGGTCGAGCGCAGCTTCACCGTCAGCAATACCGATGGCGCCTTCCTTGCGGAGCCACTCGGGGAGCTGCTCCTTCGCAGCCGCCTGCTTCTTCAGCCACACGTCGTAAGCATCGATGAGCGGTTGGAGCCCGGCGCGCAGCTGGGTAGGGTCCGCTTCCATGAGCGCACGCATGCTGAGTACGGCACCCGGTACGTCCGGCGCCTGGGTCTGCGGTACCTCAGCGGTCGGCAGCCAGGTCGTGCGCACGGCCGATGCGCGACGGACATCCTCGGGGGAGACATCCCAGGTGGCGGACGCGGTGCGACCGACGGCAAACTCCAGACGGTCGCGGTACAGCAGGTCGAGACGACGAACCTCCTCATCGCGCGAGGCGCGATCGTCGACGAGCGCATCGCGAGTCGGGAGGAATACGGCGGATGCCGCGTCGGGGGCGGTTACTTCGAGCTGGGCTTGGAACAGCCAGAGTCTCGGAGGCAGCTCGCGCCCGGTCTGCTTGGAGTTGAGCAGGGCCGCCTCCACGACGCGACGACCTTCGTGATCGAACACCTCAACGGAGAGGTCCACATCGTCGGCGAACGCACGGCGCACGGATGCCCCGCTCTCGATCGTGGAGATGCCGATATCGACGGTCTCTTCGAACGGGGTGCGGTCGTAATAGGTCTGGGTCCGGCCCTTCTCATCGACCTTGCGGTGCGACTCGTACCTGCCCCAGCGGGCGATGAAGCGCAGCGTCAACGTCTCGGCGCTGACCTGGAAGCGGATGCCCATCGACGACGGAGCGATGATCTTGGACTCGGGTCCACGATCTTCATCAGAGTCGGTGGGAGACGCCTCACCGATGGTCTCCTCTTCATCGGCCGGCACGCCCTGCACTTCGTGCGCAGCCGACAGATCGGCGACCGCGAGCGTTTCGTCATTGCGGACGTCGTCGAGCGTCGCCGCGGAGGCGGTGGGGGTCGTCGCTGAGTCGGGCCCCTCGAGCAGAGAGATCGGCGCCAACGCGCCCGCCAGGTAGCGACCGCGCGGCGTGCCGACGATCGTCTCGGTCGGCCCGTCCCACGGCCCGACGAGGTCGCGTTCGAGCAGGTCGAACAGCTCGTTGCGAACGTGCGCCGAGGTTGTGCTGGTTTCGTCGCTCACTAGAACATCGCTCCTTCGGGCTTCGCGGAATCCTCCAGCGACTTGCCCTTCTTCTTCGAGCCGAGCCCGGCCGCGGCCTCGGCGGCCGCGCGTCGGTGGTTCTCCTCGAGCAGCCGGTCGAGGATCTCGACCCGCGCCGCTGGGCTCACCGTCCACCGCTCCATCTGACGGTATGTGTGGAAGCCGTGGTCGAGCAGAATGTCGGTCCATCCGTACGCATCCACCACTGCCTCATCGATCTGCACATGGATCGAGCGGATGAGGTCGACATCCGCATCGCCCTGCGCATCGGGTGAATTCACGAGATTGTAGAGCGCGGTCAGCCCGAGCTGACGCCGCAACATGATCTCTCGGCGTAGGTTGTCCAACTGCCATCCGGCCTCGGCGAGCTGCGCCGTACTCCTCGGTCGAGGAAAGGTTACAAACACGTCCGACGGCGTATAGCGGGGGTCTGAGCGAAGGCCGGACCCGTAGTAGATCGCCCAAACTTGGTGTGTCGTAGACGACAGGACGGCCTGCTGGGCGAAGTTGTCGGTTGCGAACACGACGACGGAGTGAGTGAACACCTGTTGAGCCGGCACCCGAAGTGGCATAAGCGCTTTGCTGGTGATAGCGATGGCAAGCACAGAGCTCAAGGAGGAAATCGCGGTCCGCATTGCCCTCGCGTCCCGCTCGTATCTCCACCACCGCGCCTGCAGCTTTGGTTTCTTGTCCAGAGTCATTCGATGCGGTCGAACGTGAGTTTCAACGTGGTCGAGGACTGCTCTGTACTCCTGAGCCTCTGTCAACTCCATGTTGTAGAAGTCCGCCGCCCACATTGGGGCCGAACCGGACGGGTTGCTGTTGATGTCGATTCCACCGAGGGTGGGGAAAAGGACACGCGAGTTCCGCGAATCTAGCGCGATGAATTCTTCTGCGCGGTCAAGAGTGAGTTCGAATCCCGTCCCATTCATATAGCATCCGACAAACGCTTGGTTCAGATTCTCAGCCAACGATTCGGGCAATCGCTCAGACCGCCCGCTTGGCTCAAGGAAAGACGAGATCCTTGCCGTCGGGACCCCGTCGCAGATGGCTCGAACACCCTCGGCCAACGGTCGTCTGGTTGCCCATACAGCTGCGTACTCGACGTTGGCGCCACTGGCAGGCCACGGGCGACTCTGAATCGCCCGAACTATAGTCATCCCTTTCCCTGAGAGCCGGTCAAGTGCCACTTCGCGCGTGTCGCCTTGCGCGATGGTGTTGGTCGCAATCAGCCCAATCGTGCTTCCCGCCGAAGAGATGTCCGCTTGTCGGCAGAAGAAATAGGCAGACAAGTCGGCGTTGCCCCGCGCTCCGTCGGCCACGACGCTCACGAGCCACTCGCGCAGATCAGATCCGATCGCGTTGGAGACCTGTTTCCCGGGTACGAACGGCGGATTTCCGATGATCGCGTCAAACCCTCCATGATCGTGGAGCACATCGGGGGCTTCGATGATCCAATGCAACGGCTTCCAGCGCGCTTCACCGGTGTTGACTGTCGGGGTGAGCCCGGCTCGGGTGATGGTTTCGAGGCGTCGATGGTCGGGAGTGGCGTCGCTTTCGGGGTACGCATCGCGAAGCGCATCGGCAAGTTCGTCATAGCGAGCATCAAGCTTCATGCCTGGCTTGCCCCCCTGAAGCAAGCCAGCTGCGATGATCCCGTCAGCAACATCGCGCAGCTTCGACGTGACCCGCTTTGACTCTTCAAGCAGCGCTCGCTTTGCCCGTGTCGAGCGCATTCGATCCGCGTCGTCAACCTGCCCCGAGGCGAGCTCCCGTCGCAGTCGAGCCGCCTTCTCCAAGTCTGCATCGACATCGAAGCGCAGCAGCTTCCGCGGCTTTATCTTGCTCTTCGACGGATCGATGTGCTGGTAGCGCAGTTGATCCTCAGTCGTCACCCCGAGCAGCGAGTTCCCATGGAACACTCGGTCGTCGACGAACGAGAACGGTTTTCCAGGATCCATCGAGATGAGCCAGAGCGAGAGCTTGCACATTTCGACGGCCATGCCGTTGATATCGGCACCGTAGAGGCAGCGGGCGACGACCTCGCGGATCGCCCAGCGTTCGAGCTCGGGCTCCTTCGCGACATCCAGACCTTCGAGTGCTCGCGCCTCGACGAGTCGGGCCGCTAGATACCGTGCCGCCGCGACGAGGAAAGCGCCGGAACCCACGGCGATGTCGGCGACCTTGAGGTCGAGGATCTCGGTCGACGACTTCAGCTTCCACTGAGTTTCGTCTTCGGTATCGAGCGGGCCGGGGGAATACACGAGCGGCTGGAGTGCGTGCATCACGACCTCTTCTGCAAGAGATCGCGGGGTGTAGTGCGTGCCCGTGTTCGCGCGCTGCGGTGATTCCGTCATCACGATGCCGCCGGCTGGGACGACATAGGGGAAGTCGCGCAGGTCGGTGCGGATGAGGCCGGCGAAGGGCAACAGCTGCTCTGCGGTCTCGTCATCATCGAGCAGCGTATGGCGGAGCTTCGTCCGGGCCTCGGCCTCCTGCTCGTCATCCGCTGACGCATACGACTTCGCGATTTGATTCGCGGTCTTCGGCTTCGCGTGCTCCTGCGTCTTCTTAAGATGCTCGATGAGGCGCTTCGCGAAGTTCGCCGGTGTTGTGGCCGCTGCAGCGATCGCTTCGAGTTCGGTAAGCGGGATCTCGGGCTCGAAGCCCGCCTTCCCCTTGAGTCCGACCGTGAGCTCGGTCGCATACTCTGCCGAGTAGCCGAGCAGGCCTTCGTACACGTATCCGATCTGTTCGACGTCGAGCTCACGGAACGAGAGGTGCCGTGCGTCGCCGGCGACGATTGCGATCTGCACCGCATTCAGCACCTTGAGCATCGCCCGGTCGGAAACGCGGACGAGGAGGCGGCCTTGTTGGTTGGTGGCTTCGAGCCATGGGAAGCGGGCCGGTTCGAATAGCGACCCCCCGTAGGCCGGCATCCGTATGTCTTCGAACGAGGCACCGTTGTAGACCGCGTTGCTCGCGGCGAGCAGGCGGTGCCAAGTCTCCCAGGTGTGATCGAGCGCCTCAGCGGAAGTCGCCTGCGCTTCGGTCGCGAGCCTATCGCGGATGTCCGAGATCGCGTATGCGGTGCGGTAGAGCTCATGCTCGGGCAATAGACCGCGTTCTTCGGCGAAGAGGAGGAACACGACACGCATGAGCACAGTGACCGCGCCTTCGTAGACGAGCTTCGGGTCCTCGGGCATTGGCGACTCACCATGCTCGGCGAGAGCACGCAGGTGAACATCCGAGAAAGACTGCAGCACGAGCTCCACCGCGCGACGCACCTGATCGCCGAGTGCCTCTGTGATCTGCTCGGCGCTCGCGACACTCTCGGTGAACAGGAGGTCGAGCCGCTTCTCGGGCAGGCCGCCCGCGATCGAGGTGAAACCCGCGAGCGCCAAGAACGCGTCGCGGCTCGGGCGCTCCTGCCGCCACAGGTCCGCGTCGAAGACACCGCTCGCCGTCGTGACGTCCTTCGCCGCGGAGACGATCGCCCACCAGCGGCCGTCGGTGACGATGCCGACCGTGACGCCTGTCTCGCGGAGGAGGTTCGCCATGCGGTCGATCGCATTCGCCGACCACCCGTCGGCGCCGGTTGAACGCAGGTTCGCCGTGCTATTGACGACCGTGACGAGCGCGCGCGGCGCACCATCCGTCTCAAGAGTCGCCCAGGGAGCGACCGTGGCCGCGCTGTTCGGTGAATGAGCTTGGAGAGATGCCGCTGGCGCGAGGTTCAGGTCGTCCTCCCACTGCAGGAGATCGCGCAGAACGACGGTGACCCAGCGGTCGCGCGCCTCGCGGGCGACGTCGGCCGAAGCCGAAGCGGATGCCTTCAGCCAGCGCGTATGCTCCTCGACGAAGGTCGCGTTGACATCGTCGACCGAGGCATCGGGCTTCGGAAGGCCATGCGGGTAGAACGAGCGAAGCGCTGCCTTCGAGATGAACGGCCCATCGGTGTCGACGAGCGTCAGCCACTCCCACGTGTCTTCGGTTCGGGTCCTAGCGCCCACCAGCGGCCTCCAGCTTCTGCACATCATCGGGAGTGAGGGCGAATACGAGCGCGGCCACGAACGTGTGGGCGGTTACGTTGCGATAGCGGCGCTCTACGGACTCGCGCTCCGCTCGTTGCTCGTCGTCGAGGGTAGCGAGGCGCTTGCGTACGCGTTCGAGATCCTTCTCCCGCTGCGCTTTCTCCTCATCGAACTGGAACAACATCTGCTCGCCGGCTAGACGCGCCTCTTCAGCTGCTGCGAGGGTGCCCGTAAGGGTACCTCGGAAGCGATCGAAGATCGCGTCGATGGCGGCGAGGTCGGCGACGCGGCGTGATTCGAGATCGTCGGAGACTTCGCGCTTGCGGCGTTCGGCGCGCTTCTCGACAGCGTCCTTCACACGGGCTCCGAGGCCCTCGGAGTGGCCGGCGTCCGTGTTCCAGTTCTCGGCTACGCGCTGCAGCGCCGACTCGCTAGGGGCCGAGAGCCGAGAACCGTCGAGCGCCGACGCGAGCAGATCCTCTGCCTTCTCGATGCCCAGTTCCTGCCTGCGGGAGATGCGAGTTCCCGCCAGGAAGATCTCCTCGTGCAGGCGAACACCGCCCTCTCCGACGAGAACGAGACGCGCGACGCCGGCGGCGAATGACTGGTCGAGTCCTTCAACGACCACCGCGCTGACGCCGCGCACCTGGTCGGTTCGAGTCCAAACCTGGCCTCGCAGTTCCCGTGCCGCGCGCTGGATCAACGGATGGCCGAGATGAGCGAATACGGTATCGGTGCCGATGCGCGCCCGCTGCTCCTCGAAGGTCAGCGCGCGGTAGACGCCGCGATTGAGGCGCGTGTCCAGCCCGTCGAGGGCTGGGACCCACGACTTCGAGAGTCCGCGGGGAACCTCGTACAGCACGCCGTCCCGTCGGGGATCGTCTATCTCGCGCAACGGTGGCTGCCCCGACAAGCGCAAGCCCTCCTCCATCACACGGAGCAAGTTCTGTTCGTGGAGGTGCATCCGGTCACGTGAGCTGTCGAGGCGCTCCGCAAGTCGCGTGAGTTCTCGGCCCAGCTCGTGCTCCTCCTGGAGCACCCTATTTATGACGTGCTCGCCGGCATCCGTCTTCTGCTTGCGTGCCGGGCCCTCGCCGAATCCGAGCTCGCGCTGGAGGTCTGGGGCGATGATCTCGTTCGCCGATCCGATGTCGCGACGAACCTGTGAGATCTTCTGGGCCACGCGCAAGAGCAAGTCGACGTCCTTCGCGTAGGCGCTCTCTCCACCCGTCGCCTGGGGGTGCCATACCAGCGGCGTCTGTGTCTGCCCGTACCGGTCGATGCGACCGATGCGCTGCTCGAGGCGGTTCGGATTGAACGGGATGTCGAAGTTCACCAGGCGGTAGCAGTTGTTCTGGAGGTCGATGCCCTCGCCCGCGGCATCCGTCGCGATCAGAATGCGCACGGGCTCGTCCAGTGGGGGTGCGGTGAACCGCGCGCGGATGTCCTCCCGCGTCTCGGCATCGACCGAACCATCGATTACAGCGAGGCGGTCGCCTCCGTATCCATGCGCGGTGAGCACGTCTTTCAGCCAGTCGAGGGTGCTCACGTACTCTGTAAAAACGACGATTCGTTCGTCGCCCCAGCCGTGGCCAGGTACCATCACGATGCCATCGATCAACCGCATGAGTGCTTGGAGTTTGGTGTCTGGGCGGCCCTCGTGCTGTGAGCCCCAGGCGATCAAGGCCTCGAGGTCGGCGATGTCCTCCGCGGTCAGTGCGACTTGCGCGCGCTTCGCGCTGCGGAGTGCTTCGAGCTCTGGCTGCTCTGCGCGTCCCTCCTCCTCGTCGGCCGCTTCCTCGCCAAGTACGTCGTCGTACTCGGGCAGATCGAGGGCATCGTCGCCTCGTGCTGCGAGGTACGCCTCGGCTGTCGATGCGAACGCCACTGGCGAAGAGAAGAACCGCTTCTTGAGGATGAGAGTCGCGAGATCCGTCGCCCGTTTGCCGCGATCCTGCTTCACCGCGGCGTTGCGGCGCTTCGTGAAGGCGATGAGCCGCTCGTATGCCTCGGCTTCGCCTGCGGTCGGCTCGAAAGCGAGGGTCTGGACCTTGCGTGGGAGGAACCCCTTCTTCGGGAGGTCGCGCTTCAGGCGCCGCACGGCCACCTCGCGGAGCGCCTGCTCATCGAGGTCAGCCCCCCGCGCGAACCGCTGCTGGTCGATCATCTCGAGTAACGCCGTGAACGACTCCGTGTAACCGTTGTGCGGGGTCGCGCTCAGGAACAGCCGGTGCTCGCAGGCTTCCGCGAGACGGCGAACGGCGACGGTGCGGTGGCTGTCGATGGCGTAGCGGGCCTTCTGGTCGTTGGCACCGCGACCCGGCGTAGCGGGGGCTACGTGATGTGCCTCATCGACGACGAGGATGTCAAACGCGCGACGCGAGGCGGTACCGGCATCTTTTACGCTCGCGTACACCTCCTCGAGCATGCGTTCGGCTCGGGGGGCGGGAAGCCACGACATCGAGACGATCACGCGGGGGTAGACGCGGAACGGATTCGCATGCACGCCGAACGTGCGGCGGAAGGTCTTCATCGTCTCGGAGTTGACGATCTCGAAAGTCAGACCGAATTTGTCGCGCGTCTCCTCTTGCCACTTGAGCTGCAGGCCGGCCGGACAGACGATGATGACCGAGCGGGCGCGATGTCGAAGGAGAAGCTCCTGGATCACGAGGCCCGCCTCGATCGTCTTGCCGAGGCCGACGTCGTCAGCGAGGAGCATGTTGGCTCGCGGCGACTCGAGCGCTCGCCGCAGCGGCTCGAGCTGGTAGTCCTCAACGGTTGCGCTGCTACGGAACGGCGCCTGGAGCGTCTTAGGATCAGCACTCGTCAACGCGCCCCAGCGGAGCGCGTCGACGTAAGCGGCGAAGGTGCTCGGGTTGTCGAACTTCGACGGGTCGATGTGCTCGGGGAGGCCCTGTTCGCGAACCACGCTGCGACCCGGCTCGAGCTCCCAGATTACGGTTAGCTCGCGGCCGTAGTGATCGTCCTCGATCGATTGCAATGTCACAGCATGCTGCAGCTCGGCTCGACCATCGTCCGCACTGCTGCGTGGAAGCGACTGCGCTGAGACGTCGGTCACCGACCAGCGGGCGCCTCTCACGTTCACCAGGCGACCGACCTCGGGCACCTCGATCGAAGCCACTGTTGCCTCCGCAATCGAACTCACGCCTTCATCCCCCTAACCGCTGTTGGCCTGTCGCGCTTTTTACAACTTCACGCTGAATGAGCCTCGCTCACGACGCCTGAGCCCTGCGAGAACTCGCGGAAATCGAGGACTGCTTTCACAATTGCCGCTCCAAGTTGTGGAGGGACTGCGTTCCCGATCATCGTTGCCAGGGCCGAGCGCGTTGGACACGCCGAGAAATCGAAGTAATCGGGGAAACCTTGAATGCGTGCTGCCTCATGGGCGGTGAGAGCACGTGGCTGGTCTGGATGCATGTAGCGCCCCTGACCGATGCTGCCAAAACCGCTGGTGATGGTCTGCGCCGGCTCGCTCCAACGAAGCTGTCCATACATCGACTTGTAGCTGTGCTCACCCTGGTGGCACTCCGGGCGTAGTGCGTTTGGCAGGTCGAACACATCAGGATGCTCGAGGAGCCATTTCATTCGGGCGAGGTTGTCACCTTTCGCCTGGGGGCGGCGGTCGAAAGGCGTGCCGTCGTCAGCATCGCGCAGATCGGCAATCGCCCATTCGAGATCCCGTTCGATGGCGTTCGCGGCAAGCTGCTGAAATGCGTCCTTCGGAAGCACCTCACCGCGCTGTGTGGCCAAGAGCAAGTGACGTCGCCGATTCTGCGCAACCCCGAGGCTTGCGACGGAGACGACTTCGTCGGCGACCTGATAGCCCAGGTTCTCGAGATGTCGGCGGGCACGAACGACCACGCTTTCGCCCTCGTGTCGATCTCGCAGCACCGCCGGCACGTTCTCGACGAGAAGCACACGCGGCTTGAGCACCTCGGCAGCGCGAACCATCCGTAGATAGAGCGCATTCTTCGTGTCCACGCGCCGAGTGTGGTTGTTCAGGTTGCTGTGCCCTTGGCAAGGGGGCCCGCCTACGAGAACATCGACCGCTCCTGTCGACTCGCGTGTCCGAGTCTCCCTGAATGTCAACGGAGCACCGAGGTCGCCATCGAAGAATTCCTCTACCGAGGCGAGCTCGACCCGCCGAGCGTCAGGAAAGTTGTTGCGGTAGACGTCGATCGCTGTCTGCTCGAAGTCGACGGCGAGCGCGATGTCGGTCGCCACACCGTGCTGATGGGCAGACTGGTTGACGCCCAGAGTGATCCCGCCGCAGCCGGCGAACAAGTCGACCAGAGTGATCGACTCCGCGCCGGCGCCGAATTCCGGACGAATAACCTGGCGGAGAGGATGCTCGACTGGGGACCCCTCTGCGCTCATGTATGAACTGTATCCGAGTCTATGAACTGTATCCGAGTCCAGATCTACCGCGCCGTGGCGCGCTGTGCGGTAACTCGGCCGAAGGAAGGGATCGGCTGGCGGGGTCAATGCTCCTATCGGCCTGCTTCTCCATTACGACGTGGGGCGGAGGGAGCATTGGGGCCCCGGGAGGCGGCCCAGGTTCGGTCTGCCTTCGCATCTCCAGCGGTAGCGCTGTTACGGTCCTCGATCATCGCTGAGGCAGCACCTCCTTGCGAGAGCTGGTGCGGTGTTACGCACCGGCCGCACCAGCTCTCGACGCTAGGCCCTGCCCTTGCCCTTCTGGCTGAGCGCGCTGGCCGCGGCGGTTTTCGAGGCCACCGAGGTGCGCCCATCGCGGAGCACCTTGCTTGCTGCGGTCGCTGCCTTACTGCTGGTCTGCTTAGAGTTCTTCGACATACTGGGTCCTTACTTTGGTTGATCCTTGAGGGGGCGTTGCGCTTGGGTGCCGAGCCGCACCGAAGCGCAACGCGTATCCATCACCGATCAGCCGCGGGGCTTGATACGAATACGGATACGGACAGTGCGACGTGTGATACGCGCCATGGCCGACCTGCCTTTCCCGAAAGCTCAGGTTCCCGCTCCGGGGGAGATTGACATCTCCCCCTCAGGCTCGTAAGGTCGATGACTGTAGGTTCGCAACTACGATCATCACCCGGAGTGGAAACGTAACCTCGGACGTTCCGAAGCTTTCTTTCGACTTGTGTGGCATACCTCCGACTATTTCTTCGGGCGCCAAGTGAAACATGATTGGTGAGCGGAGCGGCTCGGCTAGACATCTCGACCCCGCTCCTTCGTCTCGGAGTTCGGGCGAGTGACGATGCCGAACTTCTCTTCCAGTTCACGACGGTTCCGCTCGATCTCCACTCGCTCGTCGCGTTCAGCGCGAGAAATGCTCTGCTCCCTGGCGTGAACCACGTCTTCGTTGTGGCGAGTGGCGCGCATAAGCTCTTCTTCGGCAAGGCGCGCACTCCGCAGCAATTCGCGTTCTTGTGCTGATCCTCCGGACGCGAGATCTCGCTGAGCGTCCTGTTCATCGAGCAGTTGGCGTCGGCCAGCGCTGGCCGAATGGGTCACGCTATTGCGCGCCTTGCTCATTGGTGTGACACCTCGTCGATAAATGTAGGTGCCGCGCTCTTCGTTGCGCTCCACGCCACTGTCGTTCTCCTCGGCGAGCCGTCGCAAGGCCATGTCGTAAGCGGCGATCCCCGACTTCATCTCTGTGTTCACCATGCCGTGCTCAACGAGGTAGTCGTAGATGCGCCGCGGCGTGAAGTTGTAGCCGGGTCGACGCTTGAGTACGTGCAGCACAGCATCGCGGGGGCGCATGTTGGCTTCCGTCTCTTGCGGCCCCGCAGCCCCGTTCAGCGTGTCTGGGCGAGGACGCGCGACTCCAACGTCCACACCCGCGGCGTTGAGAAGCCCAGTCAGGCCATCGACGACCTGTTCGAGGTGTGCAACGCGCACACGAGCTTCGTTCAGTTCTCGTCGAGCGTCACGAAGCATCATTGAGGCTGCCCCGATGTCCATGGCCCCTCCAATCGTCTTCGTCGGCCAACATCATCATGCTAGCATCTTGCGTTGAATAACTAACAACATCTGTTGGTGTTTGCAGCTAACTCCCAGCTTTAACCTGATATTGATCCTGCGCGGGGGCAACGACGTGTACTCATCTGGGGCGTCTCGGCTGCCGCAGGGCGGAACTGCGTGTAATCCTTGTCGACTTATGAGGTCGGCCCGTTGCGCTGCGCGACGCGCGGATCAACCCACTTAAGGCTTCGTTCCGCTCGACTACCGCGGACCCCCCGCGACCGGCGATCCGTCTCCCGGCCTCCTGAGGCGTCACCGACTCCTCAACACATCCCCGCAGGCCTCGAGCCTGACGGCCTAATGCGTGATCGTTCCGTCGCACTGGGTGCAATCCCTGCACCGCAGTCCGCACGCCCGCAGCCCCATCAGCCGGCCAGAAACTGCCCGCACGCTGAACACACATGCTGTACGACACGTCCGTCGCCGGATTTTTGGCGAACCCACAGAGCGACCGGTGATGCACAGGACCCCACAGGACCCCGCAAGCCCCGGCGCCGCCGGCGCCGCGCCAGCGCCCGTCTGCTACCGCAGCGGCTTGCTTGAGGTATCGGCTCGATCCGCGGTTGAGGTCAGGGGCTGGCCCGTAGGCTCTCATGTCGAGCCGCGACCATGTCGGCGTCGCCGTAGCTCAGCAGCTGAACGCGCGCGGGGCGACTTCTCGTGGAGTATCGCAGCCTACTCGAACCCACCCGTCAACCGCCCGCGCATCCGCGAACTACTCTCATTCATCCCGACGATCTCCACCGTCTTCCCCAACGCCTGATACTTCGTCTCGATCGCATCCAACGCGGCAACGGTCGACGCATCCCACACATGCGACCCGGACAGATCAATCACGACCCGAGATGGATCGTCTGAGTAAGAGAACAACGTCGTCAGGTCATTGCTCGACGCGAAGAACAACTCCCCCTCCACGACGTACGTCACAACATCCCCTGCCTCAGACAACACGCGCGTCACCGACACGAAGTGCGCCACCCGCCGCACGAACAGCACCGACGCAACCAGCACCCCGCCGACCACCCCGACCGCGAGATTGTGCGTAATCAACACCAGCACCACCGTCGCGACCATCACGAACGTCTCGCTCTTCGGCATCCGCTTCAACGTCGACGGTCGCACGCTGTGCCAGTCGAATGCCCCGATCGCGACCATGATCATCACGGCCACGAGGGCTGCCATCGGGATCGTCCCGACGAAGTCCCCGAAAACGACGACTAGCAGGAACAGGAAGATTCCGGCGCAGAACGTCGAAATTCGGGTCCGCGCGCCGGACGCCTTCACGTTGATCATGGTCTGACCGATCACGGCGCAGCCGCCCATGCCGCCGAAGATCCCCGACAGCACGTTCGCCACGCCCTGTCCCCACGCCTCACGACTCTTGCGCGAGTGGGTGTCGGTGATCTCGTCGACGAGCTTCGCGGTGAGCAGCGACTCCATCAGCCCGACCAGCGCAACCCCGAGCGCGAACGGCGCGATGATCGTGAAGGTCTCCCACGTCAGCGGAACGTTCGGGATGAACAACTCCGGCAGACTCTTCGGCAGTTCGCCCTGGTCGCCGACCGTGGGCACGGTGATGCCGAACGCGAGCACGACACCCGTCACGATGACGACCGAGACGAGCGGCGCCGGCACGATCTTGGTGATCTTCGGCATCAGGATCATCACGACGATCCCGAGCGCGACCAGCGGATACACCAGCCACGGCACGTCGATCAGCTGCGGGAACTGCGAGCTGAACACGAAGATCGCCAGCGCGTTCACGAACCCGACCATCACGCTGCGGGGGATGAAGCGCATGAGCTTCGCGACGCCGATCACCCCGAGGATCACCTGGAAGATGCCGGCGAGGATGACCGTCGCGATGAAGTAGTCGAGCCCGTACGTCGGCGCGACGGGTGCGATCACGAGCGCCACGGCTCCGGTCGCCGCTGTGACCATCGCCGGACGCCCGCCGAGGAACGCGATCGACACCGCCATGATGAACGACGAGAACAGCCCCACCTTCGGGTCGACGCCCGCGATCACCGAGAACGCGATCGCCTCGGGGATGAGCGCGAGCCCGACGACGAGCCCGGCCAGCACCTCCCGGGTCAGCATCCGCGGGTTCTTCAGCGCGGTCAGCACCGAGGGGTTCGCCCGGTACCGGGCGCGATCGTCGATCGTCATTGCAGACATGGATGCTCCAGGGAAAGGCGCCTCGAGAGTGAGGCAGACGTTCCAGCGTAGATCCGTCATGGAGCGGCGCGTCACCTCCACTAGTCTCAGAATCGATCGGGCGCGGGGCTCGGCGACGCGGCAAAGGGAGATCCGTGGAAGAGACGAACGCACCGGATCGACGCACCGTGTTGCGAGCGGCCGTATGGGCCGCGCCCGTCATCGCCGTCGCCGCCGCGACCCCGCTCGCCGCAGCGAGCACGCAGGCCCTGACGTGGACATGGACGGCCCAGATGGTCACATCCCGACAGGCGGAGACCTACTTCACCGCGACGAACTCCAGCGACGACCCCATCGACGTCGTCTTCGTCGCCCCCAGGTCGCAAGGGGCCGTGGAACTCTACGGATACGGGTTCGGCCCCTGGGAGGTCTCGCTCACCTCGACCACCGCCGTATGCACGGCGACCATTCCCGCGCAGGGATCGCTGACCACCCCGTTCCTCGGCTACTTCACGCGCACGCCGCCCACGACCGAGGTGCTCGTCGCTTCGCTGACTCCCAGCGCGTCGTCCGCGCCGAGCCTCACCCTCACCTTCACCTGAGCGCCGCTCGGCGCGCTCGGCTCCTCCGCCCTTCCGCCCCGCCGGTTCCTCCGACATGATGAAGGGGACCGACCTCGAAGGAGTCCGCCGTGTCACTCACCCCGCCCTCACCCGCGCAGGCCGACACCGCCGTCTCCGGGCTCCCCTTCGCCGCAGTGATCGCGGGCATCCGCCGAACGCTCATCTGGACGATCGTCGCGGGACTCGTGTACGCCACCTTCATGACCGGCAGCAAGGGCCTCTGCCCAGGCGGCGTCGACGCCAACGGTGGGTTCATCGACGCCGACGGCCGGTCGGTCGACCAGGCTCCGCTCTGCGTCTCACTGACGCTCCGCCCCAGCGTGTTCGTCTACGCAGGCATCGCGCTGATCGTCCTGCTCGCGATCGGCCGCGTCGCCAAGGCATCCGACGAGCGCGCGGCCCTGCGGACCCTGGAGCGTGCGATCCAAGGAGCCGGCCTGCTCGTCGCCATCGCGCTCGTCGTGTCGCATGTGTGGTTCCAACTCACCCCGCTCGAGCACTTCTCCTCCGGCTCGTGGACTTACTTCAGTCCGTTCCCGCTCGGGGTCATCGACGTCGTGACCGAGCCGATGACGGGGTCCTGAGCTCAGCATCGCGCACCACCGACGGTCGGACGAGTACACCGGTATTCCCTGGAGGAAAATCCGCCCGTCGGCCTCCCGTCGACGGATGCCGTCCCTACATTGACGGCATGCAGCTCGGATCCGTCGCAGACGTCGTCACCGCCCTCACCGCCATCGGAGCTCTCCTCGCCGCCGTCTTCGGTGCGAAGAATGCGGCCCGCCTGTTCGGCATCGAAGCGAAGCGGGACGCCACCGCAGCAGCGCGCGAAGTGCAATCACAGGCGAGCAAGGCGTTCGCGTGGGTGGCGACCCGGATCAGTCAACGAGAGTTCTACGGGGTCGTCATCGTGAACTCCTCCGAGCAGGCGATCTACGACGTCGAAGTTCGGGTGACCGGCGCCGACGAGGTGGAGCGGACTCCGGTGCGGCTCACGATTCTGCCGCCCGGTTCCTACTACCTCGAGGAAGGTCCGCAGGCCTATGGCTGGACGTTCGCCTCACGGTTGCGTTCGTTCGACGAGGAGATCCGCCCGGTCACGAAGTCGAGAAAGCGCCGCATCGTCGGGATGTCGTTCCGCGACAGTTCGAACGTCGCCTGGGTTCGCGACACCGAAGGTCTGCTCGCACGCGCATAGGGTGCTGGCGCCCCCGATCATCCTGGGTTGATCGCAGGGCGCTCCCGCTGATCGGGCTCCCATAACGAAGCAGCAACGCCGCCGATCCGGCTCACAGCGTTCTGCCAGGATGAGCCCATGACAACACCGAACACCCCTCCCGCCGGCTGGTACGACGACGGTTCCGGTCGTCAGCGCTGGTGGGACGGTCAGCAGTGGGGAACGTTCGCCGATGAGTTCAACGCTCCGGCAGCCACGACGACCGCCGCGCCGGTAGCTTCCGCCGAGCCGGCTCCCAAGAAGCTCAACGTTCTCGCGCTCGTTTCTGCCATCGTCGCTGCGGTCGGGTTCATCTTCGCCTGCATCCCGGGCGCCCTCATCGTCGGCTGGATCCTGCTGCCGACCGCCTTCGTGCTCAGTATCGTGTCGCTCTTCCTGAAGGGCGACAAGAAGTGGCTCGGCATCATCGGCCTCGTGCTGTCGATCGTCGGCACGATCATCGGGGTCGTCGTGTTCGCCAGCGTCGTCGCGGCCTCTGTCGATGACGCGTTCGGGAGCGGTGAGACCACTGTCACTGAACCCGGCGATTCGGAAGAAGAAGCCGCCCCGGCAGAGGAAGAGTCCACTGACGCAGAGGCCGGCACGCGCGACAACCCGCTGCCGCTCGGATCCAAGATCAGCAACTCCGACTGGACCGTTGTGGTCAACTCCCACAACCCCGACGGCAACACGATCGTCGCCGAAGCCAACCAGTTCAACGAGCCGGCGCCGGCAGGTTCTCACTACGAGATCGTCAACTACACGATCACGTACACAGGCGCGGACTCGTCGTACTCGATGGAGGTCATGGTCGATGCCGTCACGTCGGCGGGCAACGTCATCGACAGCTACGACAGTTTCGTGAGTTTGACGGACGACTTCTCGCTGGACGAGCTGTATTCGGGCGGGAGTCTCACCGGCTCACAGGCGTTCCTGGTCCCGGACGGCGAGGCGATCCTCATCCGTGTGCAGCCCGGATTCCTGGCCGATGAGGTCTTCATCAAGCCGTAGCCGTTTCGCAGTCGCATCGAACCGAGGCCCCGGTCAGCTCATGCTGCCGGGGCCTCGATTCGTGAGCGGATCTACCGCCCCGCCCGCACGCGCAGTCCGAACGCGACCCCCGCCAGCGCGATCACCACGACCCCGTATCCCACGCACACGGCCTCGAGTCCGACCACCCCGACCAGTGCTCCGGCGATCACGGCCGGCACCCCGAACGCCAGGTATGCCAGCAGGTAGATCACGGCGAAGGTGTCGGCGCGCTGCGTCGCCGGGATCCGCGGTGCGAGCGATGCGACGACTCCCGAGAACGCGGTGCCGAAGCCCATTCCGGTGACGGCGGCGGCGAAGAGGTAGAACGGCAGCGAACCGACGCCCAACGCGATCAACGACAGCAGAGTCCCGACCGCGAGCGCCGACGTGCCGAACAGCACCATCGACCGCGCGGCGATCTTGCGCAGCACGAACGCCGTCACGGCGCCGACCCCGGCGAGCAGCACGACCCCGAGCCCCTGCCACACATGTGCCTCGCCGCCGAGCTCCCCGCGCACGATGTTCGCGCCCAGCGACAGGAACAGTCCACCCGTCGCCCAGCCCGCGATCACGGCCGGAGCCCCGCGCCAGAAGTCCGCGCGGATGGCGGGCGGGATCGACAGCCGGAAGCTCAGCGACGCCCACACCCCTGGCTTGCGCGGCGCCGTCTCGGGCACCAGGAAGAACAGCGCCGCGAGCAGGATGTACGCCGAGCTCAACGGCGCGAACACATCGAGCAGCGCCTCGCCGCTGACGTCGAGCACCACGGCCGACACGAGTGCTCCGAGCGCGAGTCCGATCCCCGGGCTCAGCGCGTTCCACAGTGCCGCGACCCCGGCGCGCCCGCCCGGCGCGAAGTCGAGCACCGTCGCCGACAGCGCCGAGATCAGCAGACCGCTCGCGACCCCTTGCAGGATGCGCGCGAGGAACAGCATCGCGACGGCATCCGCGTGCCAGAACAGGAACATGCTCCCCGCCAGCAACAGGAACCCCGCGATCACGACCGGACGACGGCCGGCGTGGTCCGAGAGCGACCCGGCGGTGAGGAGGGTGAGCAGCAGTGCCACCGCGTAGACGGCGAACACGGCGCTGATCACGACTGCCGGGAACCCGATGTCGTGCGCGAGCACCGGATAGAAGGGCGACGGCGCACTCGCCCCGACCATCATCAGGATCTGCGCCACGATCGCGAGCACGAACCCGAACCGCGTGCGGGGGACGGCACCCGACGACGCGCTGCCCGCGATCGACGGGCGGATGATCGGCGCGGTGCTGGTCATGGCGACTCCTTATAAGGTTCGAGAATCATCGAACTATCGGAGCGTACTCGCCATCCATCGATTGTTCAACTATTCTCGAACCATGCCTGGCGATCTTCCGCACCCGGAGCGCTCCGAGATCCAACTCACCGATGTGCTCTTCGCGCTCAGCGACCCCGAGCGCCTCGCCATCACGCGCCAGCTCGCCGACGGTCCCCTCGACATGGCGTCCTGCCACGCCACCGACCCGAACCTGCCGAAGTCGACCAAGTCGCACTTCATGAAGGTGCTGCGCGAGTCCGGCGTCATCCGCAACGAGCCGAACGGGCGCCGACGGATGCTGACGCTGCGGCGCGACGACCTCGACGCGCTCTTCCCCGGGCTGCTGGACTCCGTGCTCCGCTGACGGATGCGATCCGTCGGTTCAGCCCTTCTTCCGGCTCCCCGCTGACCGCGGCGGGTTCGCCCGCAGGTGGGTGCTGACCTGCGTGAGCACGCGCTCGAGTCCGTCGACATCGTCGGCGGTGAGCGAATCGAACAACAGGCTCTTGACCGTCTCGATGTGCCCCGGGAAGACCGCCGCGAGCACGCCGCGTCCCTCCTCGGTGATCGTGACGTTCGTGCTCCGCTCATCCTCCGGTGACGGAGTGCGGGTGACGAGGCCCCGCTGCTCCAGCAGCTGCGCCTGATAGGTCAGACCGCTGCGGCTGTAGACCACTCCGTCGGCGAGGTCGGTCATGCGCTGACTCCCGCCCGGAGCGTCGCCGAGCCGCGCGAGCAGCTGGAACTGCACATAGCTGAGCTGCCCGGCATCCTTCAGCTGCTTCTCGACCGAGTGCCGCAGCAGGCTGCTCACCTCGGTGAACGCGAAGTATGCCGAGAGCTCTTTCGGCGACAGCCGGGGAGGAGTGGGGCTCATCCGTCCAGTATACGTGTTGCTTCGAATTCGAAGCAGTGCTACTGTCGCGTTATTGCTTCGAATTCGAAGCATCAGACGAAGGAGAGAATCATGAAGGCAGTACGGTTCCACGAAGTGGGCGGACCTGAAGTCCTGCAGTACGGCGAGATCGAGCAGCCGAATCCCGGCGCGGGTCAGGTGCGGCTGCGGGTCGCAGCCTCGGCGTTCAGCGCGGCGGACAACGGCATGCGGGCGGGCTTCCTGCCGATCCCGCTGACCCTGCCGCACATTCCCGGCTACGACGTCTCGGGCACGGTGGATGCCGTCGGCGAGGGTGTCACGGGCTTCGCGATCGGCGACCCCGTGATCGGCTTCCTGCCGATGGGCGAAGACGGCGGCGCGGCGGAGTGCACGATCGCGCCGGCGGATGCCCTGGTGCCGGCCCCGACGAGTGTTCCGCTCGCCGATGCCGCGGCATTCCCCTCGGTCGTGCTCACCGCGCGGCAGGCGCTCTTCGAAGACGGCGACCTGCAGGCGGGCCAGCGCGTGCTCATCGTGGGCGCCGGAGGAGTCGTGGGGAAGTATGCGATCGCGCTCGCGGCCAGGGCGGGGGCGCACGTCGTCGCGACCGCGAGCCCGCGGAGTGCGGATGCTGTGCGCGCCGCCGGTGCGCACGAGATCATCGACCACACGGTCACGCCCGTGCTCGAGGCGGTCTCCGAGCCGGTCGACATGCTCCTCAACCTGGCCCCGATCGAGCCGGACGAGTTCGCCGCCCTGGTCGCGCTGGTCCGCGACGGAGGCATCGTCCTGAGCACGACCGCCTGGATGCCGGCGCCCGACGACGCCGACCGCGACGTGCGCTCGGTGGTCGTGTTCGTCCGCAGCGACGCCGCACGGCTGGCGGAGCTTGTCGGACTCGTCGATTCGGGTGATCTGCACCTCGAGGTCACGCGGCGTATCCCGCTGGCTGAGCTCCCGGCGCTTCATGCCGAGGCGGCTGCCGGGCCGATCGCGGGCAAGGTGATCGTCGTGCCGTGACGACGGTGTGGGGGGTGCGGTGCGGATGTCGGGAGGATGTACGGATGTCGGGTGACACGCTGTGCATTGGTCCGACAGGTGTGAATCGGTCCGACAGGTGTGCGCCGCATCTTGCGCCTCGAAGACGAGTGAGTGTACAGTCACTCATATGTTCACGACGCGCAGTTCCATCCTCTCGACGGCCGATGCCCGCCGGCCCCTCGTGGCCGCGGCGGCGTTGGCGGCGTTCGCGCGCAGTGGCTACCACGGCACGACCGTCGCCGACGTGGCCCGCGAGGCCAAGATCTCCCCGGCCTACGTCTTCAAGCTGTACTCCGGCAAGGAGGCGCTGTTCGTCGTGGCGCTCGAGGCCTGCTTCGACGCGATCGTCTCCGCCCTCGAAGAGGGTGCGGATGCCGCGGCCGACACCTCGCCCGAAAGCGTGCTCGACGCGATGGGCGACGCCTACGCGCACCTCATCGCCGACCGGAAACTGCTGATGCTGCAGGTGCACGCGCAGTCGGTCGCCGAGATCCCCGCGATCGGGGAGGCGTTGCGCAAAGGGCTGGAGCGCGTGACCACCTTCGCGAAGATGCGTTCGCGGGCGAGCGACGACGACGTGCAGCGCTTCATCGCCTACGGGCAGCTCTGCCACCTGATCGTCACGACGCAGCTCGACGGGCGCCCGGGAGACTGGGTCGCTCTGTTGACCAGGGGGATCACGCACCCCGACTGATGCACCCGCCCGGGGCGTCGTCCCTTCTGCATGCCCGCAAGAGTGAGTGAGTAATCACTCATCAGATCGACTCTGAGCCATCACAGACAAGAAATCAGAAACGGAGCACGTCATGACCACTCTCACCTCCCTCCCGACTGCCGCCGCGCCGCGCAGTACGCGCCGCTGGCTCGCCCTCAGCGTCCTCGCGCTCGCGCAGTTCCTCGTGGTGCTCGACGCCTCGATCGTGAACATCGCCCTCCCCGTCCTCGGCCGCCAGCTCGGCATGGACACCGCCGCCCTCGCCTGGGTCATCACCGCCTACGTGCTCGCGTTCGGCGGACTGCTCCTCCTCGGCGGACGCCTTGCCGACCGCTACGGGCACCGCCGGGTGTTCCTGATCGGAACGGCCGGATTCGTCGCGGCGTCCGCCCTCGCCGGCCTGTCCGTCTCGAGCGAGATGCTTCTCGCCGCCCGCGCCCTGCAGGGCGTCTCGGCTGCACTCCTCGCCCCCGCCGCCCTCGCGCTGCTGACCCAGCTGTTCCCGAACGACACCGAGCGCACCAAGGCGCTGGGCGTGTGGGGAGCCGTCGCCGGCATCGGATCGGCCGCGGGGGTGCTGCTGGGCGGGGTGCTCACGGCGACACTCGGCTGGCAATCGGTGTTCTTCGTGAACGTGCCCGTCGGAGCGCTCGTGCTCATCGCGATCCCGCTGCTTATCAACCGCGACGGCATCCGCACTCCCGGACGTCTGGATGCCGCCGGGGCTGTGACCGTCACCGCTGCACTCGTCGCGCTGGTCGGCGCCCTCAGCGCAGTCGAGCGGGTCGGCTTCGTGCACCCGCTCCCGCTGGGTCTGCTCGCCCTCGCCCTGGTGCTCGGCGTGGTCTTCGTGGCGATCGAGCGCCGTGCCGCCGAGCCCCTCGTCCCGCTCCGCGTGTTCCGCAACCGCAATCTCGCGCTCGGCAACACCGTCATGCTGCTCGGCGGGGCCACCATGGTCGCGCTCTTCTTCGCCCTCTCGGTCTACATGCAGGCCGTGCTCGGCTACGACGCCCTCACTGCGGGCCTGACCCAGCTGCCCCTCGCCGGTGTGCTCGTGATCGTCGCCGGTGGCGTGCCCGCCCTGATCGCCCGCGTCGGCACGCGGCCGGTGCTGATCGGCGCGTTGCTCGTTCTGGCCGCTGGCCTCGTCTGGCTCGCCGCATCCCCGGCGGATGCCGTGTTCGTCACACACCTGCTCGGCCCGACCCTCCTGATCGGGGTCGGACTCGGTGGCGCAGTCGTCGCGACCACTCAGCTGGCGGTCGATGGCGTCGAAGGTGGAGAGGCCGGGCTCGCCGGCGGACTCGTCAACACCAGCCAGCAGATCGGCGGCGCGATCGGACTGGCCGTGCTCGGCACGGTCGCCGGTTTGCGCACCGCCGCGCTGTCGGCAGAGGGTGCGTCGTCTGCGGAGGCGCTCACCGGCGGATTCTCCTGGCTCTTCCTCGGGGCAGCAGGGCTCGCGGTCGTCGGGGCGGGGATCGTCGCGGTCTGGCGTCGCGACTGAGGTCCCGGATGCGCGGGCCCGCGGAGTGCGTCTTCCTGTGCTCCACGGGCCTGTCGGTTTTGCAGGGAGAGCGATATGTCATCTCGTTGGTGATGAAAATAACCGTAATGGCACATGACGGAGGTAAGTCACTTGTCACATTGCTCCCAGATTTGGAGCGAATGCAGCGATGGGCGGATACTTCTGGCATCCGGACCGCCCCCACTCGGCCGGGGAATCGACATGCAGACCCCCACCACCCTTGCGCCAGGAACGACCATCGCCATCGTCGGCGCCGGTCGTCTCGGACGCGTACTCGCCCGCTCGCTGCGCGGGGCCGGATTCGACGTCCTCGGACCGCTCCGCCGTGACCAGTCGATGCCGAACGCCGACATCGCGCTGCTCTGCGTCCCCGACGCCGCGATCCCGGCGGTCGCGTTCGTCGCTCGGCCGCACGTGCGGCTCGTCGGACACGTCTCGGGTGCCACCTCGCTCGACGACGTCGACTTCAGCCTCCACCCGCTGCAGACCTTCACGGGTGCGGAGACGCCCGACGTGTTCCACGGCATCGGAGCCGCGCTCGCCGGCCGCACCGACGACGCCCGCGCGGTCGCCGAACAGCTGGCCCGGGCTCTGGGGGCTCGTCCCTTCACCGTCGACGACCGCGCGAGCTATCACGCGGCGGCATCCTTCGCCTCGAACTTCGTGCTGACGGTGCTCGATGCGGCGGAGCAGCTCGCCGCGGCCGCCGGCATCCCGAGCGACGATGCTCGCGAACTCCTCGCCCCGCTCGTCGGGCAGACGGTCGAGAACTGGAAGGGCCTCGGCGCGCAGGACGCCCTCACCGGGCCGATCGCCCGCGGCGACGGGGAGACGGTTGCCCGCCAGAGGTCTGCCGCCGAAAAACTCGCCCTGCAGGAACTGTTCGACGCCCTCGCGGCCGCCACGCGGACGATCGTCTCCCGCGCTGAAGACCCGGTACGGATGTCGGGAGAAAGTACGGATGCAGGAGGAAACGCGGCCGTTCCGCCCGACATCCGTACATTCTCCCGACAAGTGACCGGTGAAGCGGCCGGCGAGGTAGCCGGCGACACGACCAATGAGACGGCCGGCGAGGTGTCCGGCGACACGACCGGCGACACGACCGGCGCCCCGAAGGAGCCTTCCGCATGAGAATCCTCCGCACGATCCCCGAGGTGCGCGCGGCCATCCGCGAAGCTCGGCTCGCCCACCGCACGGTCGGCCTCGTCCCGACGATGGGCGCCTTCCACGACGGGCACCTCTCGCTCATGCGGGCCGCGCGTGCGGCATCCGACCTCGTCGTCGTCTCGCTCTTCGTCAACCCGACCCAGTTCGGCGCGAACGAAGACCTCAGTAGCTACCCGCGCGATGAGGCCCGCGACGCGGCGCTCGCCGAAGCCGAGGGCGTCGACATCCTCTTCGCACCGGCGGCATCCGAGATCTACCCTGACGGGTTCGCGACGAACATCCACGTCGCGGGGCTCACGGAGGTGCTCGACGGCGCGAGCCGCGGAGCGCACCACCTCGACGGCGTCGCCACGGTCGTCACGAAGCTGTTCGGGATCGTCCGGCCGGATGCGGCGTACTTCGGGCAGAAGGATGCGCAGCAGGTGCTGGTCGTCCGCCGCGTCGTGCGCGACCTCGACCTCGACGTGCGGATCGTCGCATGCCCGATCGTGCGCGAGGCCGACGGGCTCGCCATGAGCTCGCGCAACGTCTACCTCGACGATGCCGCACGGCTGCAGGCGACCGCGTTGAATCGGGCGCTGGATGCGGCGGCATCGGTGTTCGCGGCGGGGGAGCGCGGGGCTTACGGCATCCTGTCGGCGGCGCATCGGGTGCTCGATGCGGCCGGGATCTCGCCCGAGTATCTGGAGCTTCGCGATGCCGAGACCCTGGAGCCGGTCACCCGCGTCGAGCGGGATGCGCTGCTCGCGGTCGCCGCACACGTCGGCGCCGCCCGACTGATCGACAACCATGTGCTGTCCGCTGTTGATCCGGATGCTGCTGGTTCGGATGCTGCACATCCGGAAGCTGTCGACCCGGATGCCGGCCTGCACGGTGCCGATCCGGATGCCGCTGTCCCGGATGCCGCCGATTCCGCGACCACCGACCCGGATGCTGCCGACCTGCTGTCCGCCACCGACCCGAAGGGCGACGCCTGATGCGACGCACGATGCTGAAGTCGAAGATTCACCGCGCGACCATCACCGCCAGTGACCTGCACTACGTGGGCTCGATCACGATCGACCCCATCCTGCTCGAGGCCGCCGACATCCTGCCGCATGAGCAGGTGCACGTCGTCGACGTCGACAACGGCGCCCGCTTCGAGACGTACACGCTGGTGGGGGAGCGCGGATCCGGCGTCATCCAGGTCAACGGCGCCGCCGCCCGCCTCGTGCACACCGGCGACACGATCATCGTCATCTCCTACGCCGACTACTCGCGCGAAGACCTCGAGGGCTACGAACCGGTGGTGGTGCACGTCGACCGGGACAACGCGATCATCCAGGTCGACGACGCGGTCGACCTGCTACTGACGGAGGCCCGCGCATGAGCGCGCACGCCGCCCCGCGAAAGCGCGTCACGCTCGCCGCCCTGGCCGCGAAGAGGGATGCCTCCGAACCGATCGTCATGGTCACCGCCTACGATCACCCGAGCGCGCAGATCGTCGAAGCCGCCGGCGTCGACGTCGTGCTCGTCGGGGATTCCGCGGCGATGACCGTGCTCGGCTACGACAGCACCGTGCCGGTCACGGTCGACGAGATGCTGATGCTCACCAAGGCGGTGCGCCGCGGGCTGACCGTTCCGCTGCTGGTCGGCGACCTGCCGTTCGGGTCGTACGAGGCATCGGACGAACTCGCCATCGCGACCGCGCAGCGCTTCGTCAAGGAGGCCGGCTGCGACCTGGTGAAGATCGAGCGCGGCGGCACGACCGTCGACCGCGCGCGGGCGCTCGTGCAGGCCGGCATCCCCGTGGTCGGTCACGTCGGACTCACCCCGCAGACGGCCACGGCCCTCGGCGGCTACCGCGCCCAGGGTCGCACCGCCGAGGCTGCGCTCGCCGTGATCGACGACGCCCTCGCCCTGCAGACTGCCGGATGCTCGATGCTCGTGATCGAGGCGGTGCCGTCCGAGGTGACCGCCGCGCTCGTGCCGCTGCTCGACATCCCCGTGATCGGCATCGGGGCCGGAGCGGATGCCGACGGGCAGGTGCTGGTGTTCCACGACCTGCTCGGTTTGTACGACGGTGCGGCGGCCAAGTTCGTCAAGCGGTACGCCGACCTGCGCGCGGCCTCGATCGGCGGGGTGGAGGCATATGCGGCGGAGGTGCGCGCGGGTGTGTATCCCGCGCCCGAGCACGGGTATGCGATGCCCGAGGGTGAAGCCGCGCGGCTCGGGGAGTTGCTCGCCGGGCGTTGAAGGGACTAGTGGATAGTTTCGAGGCGAGTGGTGTCTGTGGAGGAGTGGTCGCGGGTGCGCTGTCGCGGGTTTCTGCGGAATTCCGGGATGTGATGCGGAGAAGTCTTCGAAGGTAGCGTGTTACTCGGTTAGAATGAAGCATGTCCACTTTGACCGGGTTGCACGAGGCGA
>NZ_SSDF01000071.1 GCF_004794515.1 Microbacterium sp. A20
AGTGAAGGAGAACTCACGGAAAGAAGGAGTGGATGCCGCATCCGCTCCTTCATTCCGTGCGAACTCCTTCGCAACGGGCGGAGCGGCGGACGGACGGACGGGCGGACGGACGGGCGGACCGGCGGCTACGCCTCGCCAAGGAAAGCCAGCGCCGCTTCCTTGAAGTCCCGCGAGCCCGGAGCGTTGAAGTGGTTCCGGTTCGGGATCTCGAAGAAGCGACCGTCGGGGGCGGCGGACGCCAGCGCCCGTGAGCCCTCGATGATGGCATCCTTCGATCCCGTGGCGAACAGGATCGGCCGGGTCGGCGCATCCGAAGGGTCGGGGTCGATCATGCCCGACGACCGCATGCCCTCCGCGAGCGCGACCAGCGCCTGCAGGTCGTTGCCGGGCACCCGCTCCGTCAGCGCGATGTAGTTCTGCGTCGTGGGGTCTTCGACGGGAGTGCCGTCGGCGATGTACGTGCGCACCTGGTCCAGGTCGAGACGGGCCAGGGGGATGCCGTCCGGCACTCCGCCGAGTACCGCCCGCCCGATGCGGTGCGGCAGCTCGCGCACCACCTCCCAGCCCACCCGGGCGCCCAGCGAGTAGCCGACGTAGAACGCGTCGTCCACGAGATACGTGTCCATCACGGTCTCGACATCCGTCACCAGAGTCCGGATGCGGTAGCCCTCCGGGTCGTGCGGCTTCTCGCTGCGCCCATGGCCGCGCTGATCGAGCGCGAGCACCCGATAGCCCGCGCGGGTGAGCTCGCGCACCCAGCCCGTGAGTACCCAGTTGTCGCGGGCGCTCGACGCGAAGCCGTGCACGATCACCACGACCGGGGCGTCGAACTCGCCCCAGGTGTAGGTCGCCAGCCGTGTGCCGTCCGCGGCGTACACGTGCTGAGGGTCGGGCATGCTGGTCAGGTCGGAGAGGGGGGTGGCCACCCCTCCATCTTGGCCCTGTTCCTGCGCGGTGGCCCCGGTGCAACCCCGAGACCCCGCCCTGACGCCGAGACCCCCTCCTGCCGACGTGGGCAGGAGGGGGTCTCGGCGCGAAGACGGAGTCTCAGCGGATGACGCGGATCAGACCCGATCCCGCAGGGCTGCGCCGAGCTCGGCATCCACGTTGGTCCAGTACTGGAAGAACCGCTCGCGGATGTCGTCGACCGTGATGGAGCGGCCCTGGCCGGTGAGGGTCTCCAGGAAGCGTGCACGCTGCTCCCCGTCGAACACCTCACGGTAGAGCGTGCCCGCCTGCCCGAAGTCGTCGTCCTCGGCGTGCAGGGTGGCGGCGGAGCGCACGAGCTCTCCGTCGGCCTCCCAGTTCGCCTCGTGCGCCACGGTCGGATCTGCTTCCGGGCCCCCGGCCGTGCCGAACGAGTTCGGGTGGTAGGTGCGGTGCGCGGCGTCGTTGAACTGGTACCGCATCGAACCCTCGTGCTGGTAGTTGCGCGACTCGGCGGCGTGCGGCTGGTTCACCGGCAGCTGGTTGTAGTTCGGGCCGATACGGTGGCGCTGCGCATCCGGGTAGGCGAAGATACGACCCATCAGCATCTTGTCCGGCGACAGGCCCGTGCCCGGCACCTGATTGCCCGGCGTGAAGCCCGCCTGCTCGATCTGAGCGAAGAAGTTCTCCGGGTTCCGGTTGAGGGTCAGCGTGCCGACCTTGATGCGCGGGTAGTCCTTGAGCGAGATGGTCTTCGTGAGGTCGAACGGGTTGAAGCGATAGTCCTTCGCCTCGCCGTACGGCATGATCTGCACGTAGAGGTCCCAGGAGGGGTGCTCGCCGCGGGCGATCGCGTCGAACAGGTCGCGACGGTAGTGGTCGGCGTCGGATCCGGCGAGCTGCTGCGCCTCTTCGGCACCCATCGCCTCGACGCCCTGGTGGGACACGAAGTGGTACCGCATCCAGAACAGCTCACCGGCGGCGTTCACCCACGAGAAGGTGTGCGAGCCGTAGCCGTTCATGTGCCGCCAGCTGCGCGGGAGGCCGCGGTCGCCCATGAGGTAGGTCACCTGGTGTGCGGTCTCGGGCGAGAGCGTCCAGAAGTCCCACTGCATGTCGGGGTCGCGCAGGCCCGAGTCGCCGAGGCGCTTCTGCGAGTGGATGAAATCGGGGAACTTCATCGCATCGCGCAGGAAGAACGTCGGGGTGTTGTTGCCGACGATGTCGAGGTTGCCCTCTTCCGAGTACAGGCGCAGCGAGAAGCCGCGCACGTCGCGCCACGTGTCAGGGGAGCCCTGCTCGCCGGCGACCGATGAGAAGCGGATCAGCGCCTCGCTCTTCGCGCCCGGCTGGAACACGGCCGCCCGCGTGAACTGCGACACGTCTTCGGTGACGACGAACTCTCCGAACGCGCCGCCGCCCTTCGCGTGCGGGTTCCGCTCCGGCACACGCTCACGGTTGAACGCCGCGATCTTCTCGACCAGGTAGTGGTCGTGCAGGACCGTGGGGCCATCCGGGCCGACCGTCAGCGAGTGCTCGTCGCTCACGATCGGGGTGCCGGCCTGGGTCGTGGTGGCCGGACGGCCGGGAACAGGGTTCGTCATGGTTCTCTCCTTCTGCGCGCAGGCGCGACGAATACACCCATCCGCGGATGGGCGATCGGCGAGCGGCTATTGCGCGGCGTTCTGGCAGCTGGGGCAGAGGCCCCAGAAGGTGACCTCGGCGGTCTGGACGGTGAATCCGCCCGTCGAGGACGGGGTGAGACACGGCGCTTCGCCGACCACGCAGTCCACATCGCCGACCGCACCGCAGGAGGTGCAGACGACGTGGTGGTGGTTGTCGTCGATGCGCCGCTCGTAGAGCGCCGCGGAGCCTGCCGGTTCGATCCGGCGGATGAGACCCGCCGTCGTCAGGTCCGCGAGGATGTTGTGCACCGACTGGATCGACGTGGTCGGCAGCACTTCGGACACGGCGCGGTAGACCCGCTCCGCATCCGTATGGGCCATGGAGTCCAGAGCCTCGAGAACGGCGACGCGGCCCGCGGTCGCACGCAGCCCGGCAACGCGAAGCGCCGAGTCGAGTTCCGTCTCCATGGTTCGAGCATACCCGTTCATTTGAATAACTCAAAAGAACGCATATCGGGATGCTGCCCCGCGCCGGTGGTCTCGCGGCTCAGGCGCCTTCAGCCCAGTCGAGCACGCGGGTGCCGATCAGCGTGAGCCAGCGGGAGGGGTGGCCCTCCCCGACGTCGACGGGAAACCAGGTGCGACCGGCGAGCGGAGTGCTCTGCACCCACGTGCCGTCCGCCCGTCGCGCGGCGCGCACCAGCTCGACGGCATCCGCGATCCGGTCGTCGGGGTCGACGCCTTCGACGAGCGACACCTCGCGGAAGTGGTCCAGGGCCGTGAGCGCGCTGTACCGGTGTCGACTCGGATACACGAAGCGCCCCACGAACGGGCCGACCTGCTCTCCGGTCGACTCGCGGTACAGCAGCCGCCGTCGCAGCAGGTACTCCTCGCCCGAGTGCCGCGCCTCGCGCAGTGACGTGTCGCCGGTGAGTCGCTCATAGGCGAGCATCCCGCGCACGGCGTTGAGCGTGGAGTGGAACGACGACCGCACCGAGTCGCCCTCCTCCGCCTCGCAGTTCCACCCGCCGTCCTCCAGGCGGTGGGCCGGGAACCAGCGGGCGAGGGCTGCGACGTCCGCTCCCAGCCACGCGCCGTTCGCCAGCGTGTACGCGTTGATGCACACGTCGACCTCGCCGCCCCAGTAGGGCAGGTCCTCGTACTCCCACCGGCTGTTCCGCGCCAGACGCTCCGCGGTGTCGCCGAGCACATCGGCATCCACTCCCCACTCGCGCAGAGCGTTCAGCGACCAGGTCGTGGCCGTCCACGGCTGCCCCGGCTCCTCTGCCTCCGGGCTGCCGAAGAAGCCCGCCGGGAAGTAGGCGCCCCCTGCCCACTGGCCGTCGTCGTCCTGTCGCGCGAGGAGCGCGGCGCCGAATCCCTCGGTCGCCACCCGGGCGCGCGTCGCCTGCCACACCTCTTCGGGCTCGTGGAGCAGGTCGCGCTCCACCTGCCAGCGCAGCGCGGGGTCCCCGTCGAGCAGCCAATCCGTCGTCTCGGTCGCGATCGCCATGCGGGCACGCTACTCCTCGGTGCGACGGACCGACACCCGTCCGATCAGGATTCGGCCGGTGCCGAAGGCAGCTCGGGGCCGTAGTTCCACGACAGGATCGCGGGCTGCTCGCGCGCGAAGCCGAGCACCGAGACCGATCCGGCATCCAAGCTGATCTGGGCGCCGAACCGCGGAGCGAGTCGCAGGTACACCGCCGTCAGGATGCGCAGGAAGTGGCCGTGCGCCACCAGCGCGACATCGCCCTGCGCCATCGCCGGCAGCACCCGGGTGAGCACCCGCGACGCCCGCGCGGCGACCTCTTCCACGGTCTCCCCGGGGGTGCTCCCGCTGATCACACCGTGGGAGAACGTGCTCCAGCCGTAGCCGAGTTCCGCGCGGATGTCCTTCGTCGTGCGGCCCTCGTATCCGCCGTAATCCCACTCCACGAGGAGGGGGTCGATCTCGGCGTGCAGACCTGCGAGCTCCGCGGTGCGCTGCGCCCGCACGAGAGGAGAGGTCAGGATGAGCGAGAAGTCGTAGTCCGCCACCAGGGCGCCGGCGCGGCGGGCCAGATCCTCCCCGCGCGCCGTGAGGGGGATGTCGGTGAGCCCGGTGTGTCTGCCGGCCCTGGACCATTCGGTCTCGCCGTGGCGCAGGAGGACCAGCTTTCCGGACGGTGCTTCGGAGACGGGGTGGTCGACGATCGATTCGCGTGCAGGCACAACGACACCGTAACCCGCGCCGGCCCCCTCCGCGGCCTCAGCCCCGGTCAGGTGCGCAGCGCCCGGCCCCACGGCTCGGCCGGATCGTGAATCGCCACGGCCAGCGTCGTGTCGGACTGACCGTAGTACGCGAACCACTTGTCCTGGAACTTCACGAGCCCCTCCACGAAGGTCACGTTCGAGACGAGCCCGTGCATGTCCTCGAACGTCTGTGGGCGCAGCCAGGGCTCCTGCAGCCGCGCGATGACCTTGGTCGGCTCATCCGGATCGATCGCGATCTGCCCGCAGCGGTAGTCGACGTCGACTGTGCCGTCCTCGTGCACGACCCGGGTGGCGCCGTTCGTGAGGAACAGCAGCAGGCCGTTGTCGGTGACGACGGGTGAGGTGCCGATCTCGACCAGCGCCTCGTCCCAGGTGCCCGGCGTGGGCGAGTACATCGGCTCGGTGTCGGCGGTGCCCGGAGTCCAGTGGATCAGGTCGTCGCTGGTCGCCCAGTAGATCGCGCCCTCGCCGAAGTACATCCACCACTTGCCGTGCATCCGCTGCGGCACGATCACACCCGCCTTGGACCAGTTGAACCCGCGCGGGTCCATGGTCTTGAAGGTGTCGAAGTCGTCGAACAGCGGACCGTGCTTGGTCCACGTGCGCAGGTCGGTCGAGGTCGCCAGGCACAGCTGCGCGCTCCGTCGATCCCAGCCCGTGTACGTGAGGTAGTAGGTGCCGTCGATCAGCGCGATACGCGGGTCTTCGCAGCCGTACGTCTCGTAGTCCTCCGAGGGGGAGAGGATCGGCGCATCCTCGCGCGTGAAGTTCACGCCGTCGCTCGAGCGGGCGATGCCGATGTGGGAGATGATGTCGTCGGCGTGCGCCCGATAGAGCAGCACCACCTCGTCGCCGTCGACGAGCGCCGCCGGGTTGTAGAGGTTCGCCGACTCCCAGCTGGCGCCGCGCGGACGCAGGATCGGGTTGCCCTCGAACGGGACGAATGGACCGAGGGGGAAGGATGCTCCGGTGAACATGGATGCCCTTTCTGGCTGAGTTGCGGGGTCAGCCCTTGACGGCTGCACCGAGGTCGGTGGCGCGGAAGAACCGCTGGAAGACGATGAACAGGATCACGACGGGGAATGCGAGCGCCGCGGCACCCGCGAGGATCGCGCCGTTCGGGTTCGCGGTGGACTGCGCGACGTTGGAGATGTAGTTCGCGAGGGAGACGGCCAGCGGCTGCAGGCTCGCATCCTTCGTGATGAGGAAGGGCCAGAGGAACTCGTTCCACGGCCCGATGAAGGTGACGAGCACGACGGTCACGAGCACCGGCTTGATCAGCGGGATCGCGACCGACGTCAGCAGGCGGATCTCGCCGGCGCCGTCGATGCGCGCGGCCTCGAAGATCTCCACGGGCAGTGCCTTGAAGAACTGCACGAAGATGAACACCGCCGTCGTGTTGATCAGGAACGGCAGGATCATGCCCAGATACGAGTCGCCGAGGCCGTAGCTGCGGGTGATCTGCACGTAGAGCGGGATCATCAGCAGCTGGAACGGCACCATCTGCACGAGCAGCATCAGCACCCAGATCACGCCCCGCCCGCGGAAGTCGAGGCGCGCGATCGCATAGCCGGCGAGCAGGCCGAACACGACCGTGCCCAGCAGCACGCCGGCCGTGAAGATCAGTGAGTTCAGCAGCGAGCCGACCAGATCGATGCGCGAGTCGATCGCGACGAAGTTGTCGACGGTCCATCCGCTGGTCGGGAACAGCTCGCTCGGGGAGTTCGTCGGACTCTCCTGGAACGCCCCCACGATCATGAAGTAGAACGGGAAGGCGAAGCCGATGGCCGCGATCGTGAGCAGGATGATGCTCAGGATGCGGGGCAGTGAACGCTTCTTTCGCATCATCGCTCCCTGGTCGCGCGGTTGGCCGCCAGCGACAGCATGCCGACGAGGACCACGAGGATCATGCCGATGGCTGCTGCGGTGTCGGGGTTCTGCTGCTGGATGCCCAGCTGGTAGATGAGCAGCACCGGGGTGGTCGATGCGCCGTCCGGGCCGCCACCGTTGGTGAGCAGGTAGGGCTCGGTGAACAGGTTGGCCCCGGTGATGATCGACAGGATCAGCACCAGGGTCGTGGCGCTGCGCACGCCGGGGATCGTCACGTGACGGAACCGCGAGAGCACCCCGGCGCCGTCGGTCTCGGCCGATTCGTACAGCTCCCTGGGCACGTTCTGCAGCGCGGCCAGGTACAGCAGGATGTAGAACCCGAGCTGCTTCCAGGTCACGTAGAGCGCGATCATCGGCATCGCGAGCCCGCTGTTCACGAGCCACGACGGATCGGGGGCGAGGGGGCCGAGGATCGTGTTGATCAAGCCGTTGCCCGAGAACAGCAGCATCCACACGCCCACGAGTGAGACGCTCGCGGTCAGGTACGGCACGTAGAACGCGACCCGGTAGGCCGCGACCCACTGGATGCCGGTGTTCAGGGCCGCCGCGAGCACGAGCGCGAGCACGGCCGTGAGCGGCACATTGATGACCAGGAAGATCAGGGTGTTGCGGAAGGATCCGAGCACCCGGGGGTCGGTGAGCACCGTGACGAAGTTGTCGAAGCCGACGAACGGCCGCTCGACCTCGGTGCCCGGTGCCGTGAAGAAGTAGTCGTGGAAGGCGATGTAGACCGCGAACGCGAGCGGGTACGCGAAGATCGCGAGCACGAACACGAAGTACGGCAGCGCGAACAGGCCGCCGATGGGTTGCGCACCCAGCCATCGGGTGCGCAACCGCTTTCGGTCGGTCATGACGTCACTCGGCGACGAGGTCATCGATCTTCGACGCGGCGTTGCCGAGGAAGTCGTCGATCGACTCCTTGTCGAAGATCACGGCGGAGGAGTACTCGTCACGGAAGGCCTGCCACGCCTCGACCGAGTTAGGGATGCTGGGCACGTCGGCCGTCTTCTCCGCCTGCTCGGCGAACGCGACGTAGTTGGGGTTGGCGTCGAAGTAGTCGCCGTAGGTGTCGGTGAGATCGGTGCGCATCGGCATCTGCCCGGTGGCCTCGAGAAGCTGTCCGTCGCTCTCCTCGCTCGTCGAGAACTTCAGGAACTCCCACGCCGTGCCCTGGTTCTCGCACGCCGTGAACATCGACACGCTCTTGGAGTCGGCGAAGGTGGTCGGGTTCTCCCGGCCGTCGCTGGTCGGCACCGGCATGAAGCCGACGTCGACCGTCTCGGCGTACGACGGGATCGCCCACGGGCCGGCGAGCTGCATCGCGGTGGTGCCGGCCGACATCGCGTCGTCGGTGGAGGCCTCGTTCGGAGAGAGCTTCTCGTCGTAGAACGTCTTCCAGAACTCGGACACGGTGCGTCCGGCATCCGAATCGAACGTGGACTTGCCGTCCTCGACCAGCATCGTTCCGTCGGTCTCCGCGAGATACAGCGGGTAGAAGTCGAACCACGGCTGATAGAACTCGCTGGTCGGTGCGGGCCAGATGGCGCTCTGCACGCCGGAGTCGACGATCGCGCGCGATCCCTCCAGGAAGGCGTCGTACGTGTTCATCTGCGGGTTCTCCGGGTCGATGCCCGCCGCCTCGAACAGCGCCTTGTTGTACATGACCATGACCGGGTTCGACTTCCAGGGCAGCTGGTAGAAGCTGTCGTCGGTCGCATAGGCGTCGACGTCGCCGCCGCGCTCGGTGATGTAGTCGCTGCCGCCCTCGATGCTGCTGAGGTCGACGAGGCCACCCTGCTTGACCCAGCCGGAGACCGCAGCCGGTGCCACGTTGTACACCAGGCAGGGCGCGGTGCCGGCGGTGATCGCGGCGGTGATCGCCTCTTCCGACGACGAGCCGGCGGGGATCTCCTGGGCGTTCACCTTCTCGTCGGGGTGCTCCTTGTTCCAGGCGTCCACGACGGCCTTGCCCCAGGCGACCTCCTGCTCGTTGTTCGAGAGCCAGACGTCGATGGGCCCGGTGCCGGACGCTTCGCCCTCCCCTCCGCCACCTCCTCCGCCGGAGCATCCGGTGGCGATGAGCGCGACGGCGCCGATGAGTGCGACAGCACTGATCTTCTTGTTCATGGTGTCCTCCTCGACACGGTGGGTGATGACTGGGCGGGTTATGCGGTTGCGGGTGCCGCTGTGCTCTCGCGGAAGTGCACGACGTTGCAATCGACGATCTCGGTGCGCGGCTCCGCCCCGAGGATGTCGGCCTGCAGCAGTCGGGCTGCGGCGCGACCTCGCGCGGCCGGATCCGACGAGACGCTGGTCAGCGCGGGGGAGAGATGGGCGGAGAGGTGGTCGTCGTCGAACCCGGAGATCGCGAGGTCGCGCGGGATCGCGAGACCCTGCGATCGCGCGTAGGACAGGCCGGCGATGGCCATGGTGTCGTTCGAGTAGAGGATCGCGGTCGGGCGGTCTGGCAGGGCGAGGAGCTCGGCCGTGCGGGTGCGTCCGCTCGCCGCGGTGAAGTCGCCCTCGCGGAGCAGCTCGTCGTCGCCGATCGCCTCGACGAACGCCTCTGCGCGCGCCTTCGAGTGCACGTAGTCGAGCGGCCCGGAGACGTGGGCGATGCGCTCGTGGCCGTCGGCGCGGAGCCGGGTGATGATCTCGCGCACCGGCGCGGCATCGTCGGTGCGGACGCACGAGAACCGGGTCGGCCGGTCGTAGGCGCCGACCAGCACCGTGGGCAGGCCCAGGTCGTCGAGGAACGGCACGCGCCAGTCGTCGGTGCGCAGGTCGAGCAGCAGGGCGCCGTCGGCGCGGCCGTGGGTGAGGGTGCGGTAGGCCCGCTCCTCGGCGGCGCGGTCGGGCACGACCTGGAGCAGGAGCGCCGTCTCGGTCGTGGCGAGCACGGACTCGACGCCGGCGATGAAGGCGGGGAAGAAGGAGTCGTTCGCGATGACCTCGGGGTCGCGGGCCAGCACCACGGCGATGGCGTTGGCGCGTCGGGTGGCGAGGGCGCGTGCGCTCTGACTCGGCACCCAGTTGAGCTTCTCGGCGGCGGCGAGCACCTTCGTCCTGGTCTCCTCGGAGATCGGGCGATTGCCGCTGAGCGCATGGGAGACGGTGGCCTTGGTCACGCCGGCCTCGCGGGCGACATCGGCGATGGTCGTGCGGCTCACAGCCACCTCCTCATGGACCTGGACGCACCGAGATGTTCATCGGTGAACCGGTTTGATGAGTGTAAACCGGTTTGACAGTGACTGTCAACGGATGTCGCCGCCGGACCGGTCGGTCGACAGTCCGGGTCAGCGGCGGACGATTCGCCGATGTGGTGACGATTCGCCGAGGAATCCCTCCGGATCTCTCGGTGAATCGTCCGGGACTCCGCGGATCGTCGGGGCCGGGCGGCCGGCCGGTCGGGCCGGGTCGAGGCCGGGGCCGGGGCCGGGTCAGACGAAGCGGACGGTCTGCTGCAGCCGGGTGCGCACGTCGAACAGCTCGTTGCCGCCGATCGCCCGTGCCTGCGGAACGCCCTGACGCAGCACCATCGCCAGCGCGCTGCGCCGCACCACCACGACCGGGACGCCCCGGGTCGTGCCCAGCGGGGTGACCGCCTGGGAGAGGTCATCGTCGGGCAGCACGATGATCGCTCCGCCGAACTTGACGCGGGCGGCCTTGGCGACCGTGCGCATGCGGCCGAGCGCGGCGGTGACGGGCGCGCGGGTGCCGAGGCTCGGGCCCGTGATTTCACCGCGGCGGAAGCCGACCATTCCGCCGAAGTCCTCCGACATCACGCCGTACAGTCCCGAGGGGCCGAGCACCACGTGGTCGAGCTTGTCGTCGGCATCCGCTCCGGCGGCGACGTCGTGCCACACCGTGTAGCCCATACCGAGGTCGGAGACCGTGCGCGCCGTGGCCTCTTCCGCCAGGGCATCGGCGAGGAGCCGGCGCAGATCGCGCGGCGCCGAGCGCACGAGTGCGGGGTCGTAGGGGTCGGGGACCTCGACACCGCGGCCGGCCCATTCGCGGATGAGGGTGAGGTAGCGCTCCCGCCGCCAACCGCCGGGGTGGCCGTACGACCGGGCGCGGGGGCGGGTGTCGGTGCGGGTCGGCGGTGGCCGCCATCCGCTCCACTCGGAGCCGGCCTCGTGGGTCACACCCGTCCGGCGGTCGTAGGCGGCACGGCCCTCTGCGGTGCCGACCAGTTCCCAGGCGCGCTGCACCTGGATGAAGACCGCCGCGTCGCCGCCGGTGTCGGGATGCGTCTGACGCAGGCGCAGACGGTAGGCGCGGCGCAGCTCGACGTCGTCGACGCCGGGGTCGACCTCGAGGATCTCGTAGGCCGAAGCCGAGAGCGGACTGTCGAACATCGCTCTCCCTCCGCGACCGCGGCATCCAGGATATCCGCCGATCCTTGTGGTTTCGCCGATCCCGCCGGCGTCAGCCGGGGACGTCTACGATGCGCTCGACGCCGAGGATGGGGACGACCGAACCGGCGGATGCCGCGGCCAGGTCGGCGGTGAGGCGAGCGAGCTCGTCCTCGGGCGCCCACAGCTCGAGCATGGCGGTCGCCGCGTACGTCGGCTCGCCCAGCGTCGCGCCGTGATGCGACGCCCAGTCGCGCAGCAGGTTGTCATAGCGCCCGGCATCCGCATGCGGAACCTCGAGCGTCACCTGCCGGAGCGCCGCTCGACGCACGAGCGCGGCCAGGTCGAGAGCCTCCGACACCGCGGAGGAATACGCGCGCACGAGGCCGCCCGCCCCGAGCTTGACTCCGCCGAAGTACCGGGTCACGACCGCGACCACGTCGGTCAGCTCGCGGCGTCGCAGCACCTCGAGCATCGGGACACCCGCGGTGCCCGACGGCTCCCCGTCATCCGACGACCGTGCCTGGTCGCCGAGCAGCCCGGTGACCATCGCGGTGCAGTTGTGGTTCGCATCCCACGCGCGCTTGCGGATGCCGGCGATCACGGCCTCGGCCTGCTCGACCGACGAGACGGGCTCGATGCGGGTGAGGAAGCGCGACTTGCGGATGACCGTCTCGTGCTCGACAGCCGCCGCGATGGTCGCGGGGTAGCTGCGGGGAGAGGTCACTCGCCTCACGATACCGAGGCCGCCGGAGGCTCAACGATCGACGAAGGCCATCTGCTGCGGGTTGTAGCGGTCGCCTGCCACGCCGATGCGCGTGGCGAGTGTCGACAGGTCGGCGACCTCGTCGGCGGAGAGCGCGACGGCGGTGCTGCCCGCGTTCTCGGCGATGCGCGCGGTGCGCCGGGTGCCGGGGATGGGCACGATCCACGGCTGCTGCGCGAGGAGCCAGGCGAGGGCGATCTGGCCCGGTGTGGCATCCCTCGCGGTGGCCAGTTCGGCGACGTGCGCCACGAGCGCCTGGTTCGCCGCCCGGTTCTCGGCCGTGAAGCGCGGGATCGTGGCGCGGATGTCGCCGGCCGCGAAGTCGGCCGCCGTGTCGACCGTGCCGGTCAGGAACCCCTTGCCGAGCGGGCTGAACGGCACGAACCCGATGCCGAGCTCGGCGAGCACGGGGAGGATCTCGGCCTCGGGCTCGCGGGTCCACAGCGAGTACTCGCTCTGGAGGGCTGTGACCGGGTGCACGGCGTGCGCGCGGCGGATGGAGGCTGCCGAGGCCTCGGAGAGCCCGAAGTGGCGCACCTTGCCCTCGGCGATCAGCTCGCCCACGGTGCCGGCGACGTCTTCGATCGGCACCTCCGGGTCGACACGGTGCTGGTAGAAGAGGTCGATCACGTCGGTGCGGAGGCTCCGCAGCGACGCCTCGGCCACCCGGCGGATCTGTTCGGGGCGGCTGCTCAGCCCGACGCTCTTGCCGTCCTCGATGTCCCACCCGAACTTGGTCGCGATGACGACCTCGTCGCGGATCGGCTCGAGCGCCTCGCCGACGAGTTCCTCGTTCACGTAGGGGCCGTACACCTCGGCGGTGTCGAAGAAGTCCACACCGTGGTCGACCGCCGAGCGCAGCACCGCGATCATGTCGTCGCGGCTGCCGGGGTTCGGGCCATAGCTCTGCGACATCCCCATGCAGCCGAGTCCGATCGCCGAGACCTGGAGTCCCTGTCCGAGAGTGCGAGTGTGCATGAGCTGTCCCTTCGTCGTGACCGCGAATCCGATCTGCGGCCGTGGAATCGACGCTACGCGTGGCGGCCGCTGCGAGGGAGGGCCTGACGGAACCCCGCTGGCCGGAGCCTCCCTGGCCACCCGGATCGATCGAACGATGGAGGCGCGCGCGGCCCGTCGGGGGAAGAATGTCAGCATGCCGCCCGCCGAGTCGCCGTCCACCGCGTCGCCGGTCCGCGGCACCCCGCGCACGTGGGCGAGCCTGGTCGGATCCATCCGCATCGGTCAGGCCGTCATCACGGTGGTGCTGCTTGTGGTCGGCGCATGGCGTGCGGCCCTCGACGGTGTGCCGCTGCCGTGGGTCCTGGCGCTCTCGCTCGTCTTCCTCGGTTGGTACGGCGGAGGGCTGCTGCTCAGCGAGCGCATTTCCGACCGCCGTCTGGCCACCTGGTGGTTGCTCGGGCTCACGCTCATCTGGCTCGGAGCGGTCGTCGTCTCGCCGGAGTTCGTATGGCTGGCTTTCCCGCTCTGGCTGCTCGCCGGATTCGTGATGCGGCTGCGATGGGCGCTGCTGCTGAGCGTCGCGATCCTCGCGGTCGTCGTGACCGCCCCGCTGCTCCACACCGGCACGACGAGCTACGCGAACGTGATCGGACCTCTGGTGGGCGGCGTCTTCGCCCTCGGGATCTCCCGCGGGTACCTCGAGCTCGTGCGCGACGGGCGCGAGCGTCGTCGGCTGATCGCCTCGCTCGTGGCGACGCAGGAGGAGATGGCCGCCCTGCAGGATGAGCTCGCCCGCACTCAGCGCGAGTCCGGGGCCAGTGAGGAGCGCACCCGGGTCTCGCGCGACATCCACGACACGGTCGCCCAGAGTGTGTCGTCGATCGGGATGCTGGCGCGCTCGGCGCTGGAGGCGGACGATCCGGCGCAGCGCACCCGCGCCCTCGAGCAGATCGGGGCGCTCGCCGCGGAGGGGATGGCCGATGCGCGACGCATCGTGAACGCGCTGATGCCGGCCGAACTCGAATCCACGGCTCTCGGCGACGCCCTCGCCCGGATGCTGGACCGTCTCGCCGACGAGACCGGGATCGCGACGACCCTGCACGCCGACGATGACCTGCCGTCGCTCGGCCTCGACGTCGAGGTGGCACTGCTGCGGACGGCGCAGTCGGCTCTCGCGAACGTCCGCTCGCACGCATCCGCGTCGCGCGTGGTGGTGACCCTGGCCGATGCCGGGGATGCGGTGCGACTCGACATCGTCGATGACGGCATCGGGTTCGACGCGACGCGGTGGGATGCTCAGGGTGGGGTGGCCGGGCAGGGCGGCGGCTACGGGCTGCGCTCGATGCGCGCGCGGCTGCGGGACCTCGGCGGTGGGCTCGACGTGGAGAGCGCCCCGGGTGACGGTACCGCGCTCTCGGCGCACGTCCCGTTCGGCGGTGCGGCGTCGGTGAGGCGTGGAACGGAGGGCGAGGGATGACCGCGGTGCGTGTGCTGCTCGTCGACGACCACCCCATCGTCCGCGCCGGCGTGCGCTCGCTGTTCGACCGTCGCGATGACGTCGAGGTGGTCGGCGAGGCGGCATCCGGGGAAGAGGCCGTGGCCCTCGCGCGGCACCTGCGCCCCGACGTCGTGCTCTGCGACCTGCGGCTCGGCGAGGGTATGGACGGCGTGCAGACGACGGCGGCCCTGCGCGCGCAGCATCCGGCCCCCGCGGTGCTGATCCTGACGACGTTCGACCGCGACGCCGAGATCCTCGGCGCGATCGAGGCGGGAGCCGCCGGCTACCTGCTCAAAGACGTGGCGCCCGACGACATCGTGCGGGCTATCCGGCAGGCAGCGTCCGGCGGACTCGTGCTCACTCCCGAGCTCAGTGAGCGGGTCGTGCAGGTCATGCGCGCGCCGCGGGTGCGGCTCACGGACCGGGAGCTCGACGTGCTGCGGCTGCTCGACACGGGCGCTTCGAACCGCGAGATCGCGAAGACCCTGTTCGTGACCGAGGCGACCGTGAAGACGCACCTCGTGCACGTGTTCGAGAAGCTCGGCGCCGACAGCCGCGCCCGTGCCATCGCGATCGCCCGCGACACCGGGCTCCTCTGAGCCGGCTTCCTCGGTCCCAGGACCGCCGCGCATCTCAACCGTTCGATGGATCCGGGCCGAGGCGGCTGCGCCGAGGCTGGAATCAGACCGAAAGGAACCCGATGCGCCGCCTCTTCTCCGCCGCGTTCGCCTACATGATCGTGGGCGTCGCCTCCGGACTCTTCTACCGGGAGTTCACCAAGATCAACGACTTCCCCGAGGGGGAGTCGACGCAGCTGGGGCTCGTGCACACGCACCTGCTCGTGCTGGGCTTCGTCGTGCTGCTGATCGTCCTGCTGCTGGAGAAGGTGTTCGCGCTCTCCGAGAGCCGCCTGTTCAGCTGGTTCTTCTGGCTGTACAACGCGGGCCTCGTGCTGACGTCGGCCATGATGGTCTGGCACGGCTGCCTCACGGTGCTCGGCCAGGAGTCGTCGAGCATGATCGCCGGCATCGCCGGGATGGGGCACATCCTGCTCAGCGCCGGCATGGTGCTGCTGTTCCTCGCGCTGCGCAAGCGACTGTTCGCCGCGAAGCCCGCCGCACCCGCCGCCGTCGCGGCCTGACCTGACTCGAGGCCGCCCGAGCTCAATCCGTGTCGGCCTCCACCGAGTCGTCGCGCAGGTGGGCGATGTGCGCCGCATGGCGTGAGAGGTGGTTCGGCGACTTCCGCACGAACAGCCACGCCACGAATAGCAGTACGAACCAGATCGGCGTCACCAGGAGCGCGGTCAGCGTGTCGGGCTGCGTCGTCAGCGCCCACAGGATGAACACGAAGAACGCGAGCACCACGTAGACCATGAACACCCCGCCCGGCATCCGGAACGTGGATGCCGCGACCTTGTCCTTGCGGGTGCGCCGGTACACGAGGTAGCTGCACAGGAAGATCGTCCACACGAACATGAAGCACAGCGCCGAGACCGTGGTCACCATGTCGAAGGCGGTGCCGATGTCCTTGCCCGCGTACAGCAGCACCACGCCGGACAGCAGCAAGATGCACGAGAGGAACAGGGCGTTCTGCGGCACGCGGCGGCGGGAGAGCCGGCCGAAGATCCGCGGGGCGTCGCCGTCCTGCGCGAGGCCGAACACCATGCGCGAGGTCGAGTAGATGCCGGAGTTGGCGCTCGACATGGCCGAGGTGAGCACGACCAGGTTCACGACCGTCGCCGCGATGCCGAGCCCGGCGAGGGCGAACATCGCGATGAACGGGCTCTCCCCGGCGACGTACTCGGTCCACGGGGTCACCGCCATCAGCACGATGAGTGCGCCCACGTAGAACAGCAGGATGCGGATCGGGATGGCGTTGATCGCCTTCGGCAGGTTGCGCTTCGGATCCTTGGTCTCGGCGGCCGCCGTGCCGACCAGCTCGACCCCGACGAACGCGAACACGGCGATCTGGAACCCGGCGACGAAGCCCATGAAGCCGTGCGGGAACATGCCGCCGTGGTCCCACAGGTTCGAGAAGCTGGCGGTCCCCGCGTCGTGCTGGAAACCGGTGAAGATCATCACGAGTCCGGTGATGATGAGCGCCACGATCGCGACGATCTTGATCAGGGCGAACCAGAACTCCATCTCGCCGAACGCGGCGACGGTCGGCAGGTTCAGCGCGAGGAGGATCACGATCACGAGGACGCCCGGGATCCACAGCGGGATGCCGGGGATGAGCGCATCCGTGTATCCGGCGATCGCGATCACGTCGGCGACGCCGGTGACCACCCAGCAGAACCAGTAGGTCCACCCGGTGAAGAATCCCGCCCACGGCCCGAGCAGATCGCTCGCGAAGTCGCTGAAAGACTTGTACTTCAGGTTCGACAGCAGCAGCTCGCCCATCGCCCGCATGACGAAGAACAGCATGAAGCCGATGATCATGTAGACGAAGATCACCGACGGTCCTGCCACCGAGATCGTCTTGCCGCTGCCCATGAACAGGCCGGTCCCGATCGCCCCGCCGATCGCGAGCAGCTGGATGTGGCGGTTGCTCAGCGCTCGCCGCAGATGCTCCTCCTCCTCAACGGCTCCCGTATCGCTCCGGCTTCCGGTTCCCCCCGAATACTGCTTCGTCACTCTCGTCCTCCGGTCTACGTCGACGGTGTCGCTCCGACGGTACCTTTCACCATGCCGAGCGACAGAATCGAGATCCGGGATACCACTTCGCCGAATCGATTCGATAGTCTGGTTCGGCCCCGATCCATCCCCTCAGTTCTGCGAGCCGCTTCTTCATGGCCACCTCCCTCACCACGGGCCGCCCGTGGCGCGTCATCCTCGCCTTCTCCATCCCGCTGCTCCTCGGCAACGTGGTGCAGCAGCTGTACCAGTTCGCCGACGCGATCGTCGTCGGACGGCACCTCGGCGTCACCTCCCTCGCGGCGGTGGGTGCGACCGGCAGCCTGCTGTTCCTGCTGCTCGGTTTCGCCTGGGGGCTGACGAGTGGGTTCGCGATCCCCATCGCCCAGGCCTTCGGAGCGCGGGACGACGCGGCCGTGCGCCGCTCGGTGGCCACGGGAGTGCTCCTCAGCGCCATCACGAGCGTGATCCTGACGGTGGCGGCTCCTCTCCTCGCCGGCCCGATCCTCACCCTGCTGCAGACACCGCCGGAGCTGATGGCCGAGGCCACGATCTTCACGCAGATCAGCTTCCTCGGTGCCAGCGCGACGATGTTCTTCAACTACCTGTCCGCGATCATCCGCGCGATCGGCGACTCCAAGACCCCCCTGGTGTTCCTCACCGTCTCGTGCGCGCTGAACGTCGGGCTCGTCGTGCTGATGGTCGGCCCGCTCGAGTGGGGAGTGGGCGGAGCCGCGCTCGCGACGGTCGTCGCCCAGGCCGTGTCGGTCGCCCTGTGTCTCGAGTTCGTGCGCCGCCGCCTGCCGATGCTGCACCTGCGTCGGGCCGACTGGCGGATCACCGGGGACGACATCTCCGAGCACCTGCGCCTCGGCCTGCCCATGGGCTTCCAGGCGTCGATCATCGCGATCGGCACGCTCACGGTGCAGGTCGCGCTGAACACCCTCGGGGCGGACGCGGTCGCCGCCTACACGACCGGTTCCCGGGTCGACAGCCTCGCCGTCGCGCTGCTGTCATCGCTGGGCCTCGCGGTCTCGATGTACGCCGCGCAGAACCACGGCGGCCGCCGGCCCGATCGCATCCGTCGCGGGGTCGTCGAGGCCACCTGGATGGCGGTGGGCGCCGGTGTGGTGCTCGGCGGCCTGCTGATCGCGTTCGGCGCACCCATGGTGCGACTGTTCATCGGCGCCGGTTCGGACGAGGTGGTCGACATGGCCCACCGGATGCTCATCATCAACGGCTGCGGCTACTGGGCGCTCGGGATGCTGTTCGTGCTGCGCGGCGCGCTGCAGGGGCTCGGGCACACGCTCGTGCCGACCGTGACCGGCGTGATCGAGCTGGTGATGCGCGTGGGCGCGGCCATCGTGCTGGGCGCGTGGATCGGGTTCGACGGCGTCGCGCTGAGCAACCCGCTCGCCTGGATCGGCGCGATCGTGTTGCTGGTCCCGGCCTATGTGCGTGCGCACCGCGAGCTCGGCCGGCTTCCGGTCGCACCCGCCGAGGCCACCGAGACCTCGGCGATCGCGATCGTCGGCCCGACCGACGGCTCGATGGTCGTGGATGCCGTCGTCACCCAGCCGGTGCGCGTGCTCCGCGCCCGTCGCCTGCGGTGGCCGAGCCGCCGCTGACCCCTCGCCGCCCCCGATTCCACGCCGCGAGATCTCCGTCTGCAGGATGATGCGGATGGGACTTGAGACGGATGGCCTTTCCACGACACACTTCTAGTGTCGAGGTAGCGGAGTTTCCGCTGGACCGGGGGGTCGTCATGACGACAATGAGAGTGGCCAACGATTTGGCCGAGGTGATGGTGCCGATCGGGTACGTGGGCGCGGCGATCGCCGGTGCCTGCGCGATCGTCGCCGCGGTGGCCGTGATCCGCGGGTCCGGAGGGCTCGTGGGGGGCGCGGTCGGCGTGTGGATCGTGGGCGCGCTGATGAGTGTCACCGCGTCGTTCGCACAGCAGTGGCTGCCGCTGATACTGGCGTGCGCCTCACTCGTGGGGATGCTCGTGATCGGTGGGGTCGTGCGGGCCATCGTGAACGCGGCCGGAGTCGGGCGGACCGACGATCTTGCCGTCGGCACGCTGCCGCGTGTGGCCTCCACGGCCAAGCCGGCCGTGGTGTCGAAGTCGTCGCTCGCGACGAAGTCCGCCGCGACGGCGTCGATACCGGTCGTGCCCTGAGCGCTCAGCGGTAGTCGCGGTCGCGGTGCTGTCCGGTCTCATCACCGGATTCGACCCGCGCCGCCTCTCGTGCGCGCAGCTCGACGCGGCGGATCTTGCCGGAGATCGTCTTCGGCAGCTCCGGCACGAACTCGATGATCCGCACCCACAGGTGCGACGACAGGCGGTCGTGCGCGTAGGCGAAGATCGCGCGGGCGGCATCCTCCGCGCTCGCGGCGGCATCCGGGGTCAGGCACACGTACGCCTTCGGTACGGCCAGACGCGTCGGGTCGGGGCTCGGGATCACGGCCGCCTCGATCACCAGGTCGTGCTCGAGCAGCACCGACTCGAGTTCGAACGGCGAGATCTTGTAGTCGGAGGCCTTGAACACGTCGTCCGAGCGACCGATGTACGTCAGGTAGCCGTCGTCGTCGCGCACCGCGATGTCGCCGGTGTGATGGTAGCCGCCCGCGCGGGATTCCGCTGTCTTCTCGGGGTCGTCGTAGTAGCCCGCCATGAGTCCGAGCGGCGGCTGCGACAGGTCGAGAGCGATCTCCCCCTCGCTCTCGACGACCTCTCCGGTGACCGGATCGAGCAGCACGACGGGGTAGCCGGGCAGCGGGCGTCCCATCGAGCCGACCTTGACCGTCTGACCGGGGGAGTTGCCGATGCAGGCCGTCATCTCGGTCTGCCCGAAGCCGTCGCGGATCGTGCCGCCCCAGGCATCGCGCACCCGGTCGATGACCTCGGGGTTCAGCGGCTCGCCCGCGCCGACCAGTTCGCGCGGCGGGTGGGTGAGACGGGCGAGGTCGGCCTGGATCAGCATCCGCCACACGGTCGGCGGCGCGCAGAAGGTCGAGACGTGATGCGTGTCCATCACCTGCATCAGGGTGTTCGCGTCGAACCGGTCGTAGTTGTAGACGAACACGGTCGCCTCCGCCAGGAACGGCGAGTAGAAGCTCGACCAGGCGTGCTTCGCCCAGCCGGGGGATGAGATGTTGAGGTGCACGTCGTCGGGCCGCACCCCGAGCCACCACATGGTCGACAGGTGCCCGATCGGGTACGAGACGTGCGTGTGCTGCACCAGCTTCGGCCGGTTCGTGGTGCCCGAGGTGAAGTACAGCAGCGCGGTGTCGGTCGCGGGGGTCGGTCCGTCGGGCTCGAAGGTGGTCGGCGCGGTGGCCGAGTCGGCGAAGCGTGCCCACCCCGTCGGGATGCCGTCGCCCACGCCGATGCGGAGGATGCCGGGGGCGATGTCCGCGAGACGGTCGGCGAGCGGGCCGAGGGTCACCACCGCGCTGGCGCGACCGTGTTCGACGCGGTAGGCGAGATCGGAGGCGGAGAGCAGCGTCGAGGTCGGGATCGATACGGCGCCGATCTTGGTGATCGCCAGCATCACCTCCCACAGCTCGATCGTGTTGTTGAGCATCACGATCACGTGGTCGCCGCGGCGGATGCCGAGGGTGGTGAGCCAGGCCGCGACCTGGTCGGAGCGCGTCGAGAGCTCGCCATACGTCCAGGTGCGCAGGCTCAGGTCGGCCTCGACGATCTGCACCGCAGGACGATCGGGGTTCTCGCCGGCGATGACGTCGAACCACTCGAGCGCGAAGTTGAACTCCGGGGCCTCAGGCCAGGCGAAACCGGCGCGGGCCGCGGTGTAGTCGGTGGCGTTCGCGAAGAGGAAGTCGCGCATCTCGCGGATGGTGTGCGTGGCGGCGGTGGCGCTGCGGCTCATGGTGCTCCCTTGCTGGCGTGCGTTCCATCTTCGCGCACAGTCCGTCGCGCTTCGCCCGTTCCGGTCGCGCTTCGCTGGTTCCGGTCGCAGTCTCTGCCGCCTCGTGTTGAGCTTCGCCCGTTCCGGTCGCAGTTCCTGCCGCCTTCGCGCGCGCGGGGCGACAGAAAGTGCGACCGGAACGCAGGCGGTGGCGGGGCGACAGAAGGTGCGACCGGAACGCAGGCGGTGGCAGGGCGACAGAAAGTGCGACCGGAACGAAGGCGAGGCAGGTCCGGGGTCAGCGGGGGAGCACGCCGGGGCCGTCGCGCAGCTCGAACACGAGCTGGGTCTCGGTGCCCCGCACGACCGGGTGCACCGTGATGTGCTCGAGCACGATGTCACGCAGTGCCGTCGCATCCTGCACGGCCACGTGCACCAGGAAGTCGTCGACGCCGGCGACGTGGAAGACCTGCAGCACCCGCGGGATGTAGGCGAGCGCGTCGAACAGCGCCGTCACCTTGGCGCCGGTGTGGTTGGCGAGGCGCACCTTGATGATCGCCTGCAGGGGGAAGCCGAGAGCCGCCCCGTCGATGCTGATGCGGGTGTCGCGGATCACGCCCCGCTCGCGCAGCGCCCGCACACGGTGCGCGCACGTCGACTCGGCGAGGCCGAGGCGATGCGCCAGAGCCTTGTTGGTCGTCTCGGCATCCCGAGTGAGGATCGCCAGCAGCTCGAGATCCGTCTCGTCGAGTTGTGCTTTCGCCAATGTGCTCCCCTTTCGGACGCCGGATGCTGCACAGAATAGCGTTGGATGCCGAATCGATTGCGTGTTCTGTCGACTTCCTGCGCCGATGCCGTGATTCCGGCAACGTGGAGACATGACTGCACCGCTGCATCCCGACACCGTCGCCGTCCACAGCGGGCGCTCCGATCTCGAGGGTCTCGGGGTCCACGCGCTGCCGATCGACCTGTCGACCACGAACCCGCTGCCCGACATCGAGCGCGGCGGCGACTCCTACGAGGCGATGGCCACGGGTGGCCGCCCGCCCGCCGACGGCAGCATGGTCTACGCGCGGCTGTGGAACCCGACGGTCGCCCGCTTCGAAGAGGCGCTCGCCGAGCTCGAGCACGCGGAGGCCGCGGTGGCCTTCGCCTCGGGGATGGCCGCGATGACGGCGGTGATCCTCGCGCACACGGGGGCGACGGGCGCACGCCACGTCGTCGCGGTGCGTCCGCTCTACGGCGGCACCGATCACCTGCTCGGGTCCGGACTGCTCGGCGTCGAGACCACGTACTGCCACCCCGATGAGGTGGCGGCGTCCATGCGGTCCGACACCGGGCTCGTGGTCGTCGAGACCCCCGCGAACCCCACGCTCGACATCGCCGACATCGCCGAAGTGGTGCGTCAGGCGGGTTCCGTGCCGGTCGTCGTCGACAACACGTTCGCGACCCCGATCCTGCAGAACCCGATCGACCTGGGCGCCGCGATGTCACTGCACAGCGCGACCAAATACCTCGGCGGCCACGGCGATGTGATCGCCGGAGTCGTCGCCTGCAGCGAAGAGACCGCGGAGGCGCTGCGCCGCGTGCGGGCGGTGACCGGGGGGCTCCTGCATCCGCTCGGGGCGTACCTGCTCCACCGCGGTCTCACGACCCTGCCGGTGCGGGTGCGGCACCAGCAGGAGAGCGCGCGGCGGGTGGTGCAGTGGCTGATCGACCGTCCCGAGGTCGCCGAGGTCTTCTATCCGGGTCTCGACGGAGACCCGCGGGGCATCCTGGAACGGCAGATGCGCGGCACGGGCGCGATGATCGCGATGCGGATGCGGGGCGGGTTCGCCGCGGCATCCGCCGTCACGACCGCGACGAGCCTGTTCACGCACGCCGTCTCACTCGGCGGGGTGGACTCGCTGATCCAGCATCCGGCCGCGCTCACCCACCGCCCGGTGCCGCCCGAAGCCCGCCCGTCCGCCGATGTGCTGCGTCTGTCGATCGGCCTCGAGGACGTCGATGACCTGATCGCCGATCTCGCCCAGGCGTTCGCGGCGGCGTCTTCGTCCGTCGAGCCACCCCTCTCCGTCCGAGCCACCCCCATGAGTGACGCGCGCAGGGGGGCCGTTCGCACATAGCGGGGTGGTTCGGGCGGTTCGCGGTCGCGGCAGTCAGAGCGAGGGGAGTCGGATCGTCCCGGTCGTGCTGTGCTCGGTCGGCATCCGGTCACGGTCGTAGGTGATCTCGCGGTAGCCGTGCGGGGTCGGCACTCCGTCCTCATCGAGGCTGACGAACACGATCTTCTCGATCGTCAGGATGCGCTTGCGCGTGATCATGTTGCGGGCGACCGCGCGCATCGTCAGCGACGTCGTGCCGAAGTGCGTGGCCTGCAGGCCGATCTCGATCAGGTCGCCCTGCACCGCCGATGCCTCGAAGTTGATCTCCGAGATGTGCTTGGTGACCGCGCGGTAGTTGCCCAGCTGCACGATCGCGTAGATCGCCGCCTCCTCGTCGATCCACTTCAGCAGGCTCCCACCGAAGAGGGAGCCGTTCGCGTTGAGATCCTCGGGCCGCACCCACTTGCGGGTGCGGAAGTTGAGTCCGTCTTCCGACCACTGCCAGGCCGGTGCCTTCTGCTTCGCCATGGGCACGAGAGTAGGCGGGGCGTGAGTCCGCGATGTTACGAGGCGTTTTCGGGGCGACGACGGACCGCCACAGGCTCCGTTTGTGGACTCGCCACAAGAAACTGAGTGCCAGCGTCGCTGAGACTTGGTTTCGAGCGGCAAATCCGCGGGTCGTGTACCGGCGCGCCCATACAGTCACCCGTGGCAACGACGCCACTGACCCCCGGGAGTCCTCGATGACGAGTACGAAACCCCACGCGCACGGCAACGGCATGCGCATCGCCGTGATCGTGCTCAGCCTGCTGCTGGCCGCGATGGTGATCCTGTTCTTCGTGGTGACGAACAAGATCGCCGCCGGCGCCTCCGAACTGGCCGACGGCACGACCTCGGCGAAGGGCGGTTCGGCCGAACTCGCCGCCGGTGCCACCGATCTCTCGGACGGTGCCGACCGACTCGCCGAGGGCAGCGACGACCTCGCATCCGGTGCGGCCGTCGCGAAGGACGGATCGCAGAAGGTGAGCGACGGTGCGACGAAGGCGGCAGCCGGCGCGACCACCCTCGCGGAGGGCGCCGGAAGTCTCGCCGCAGGTGCCGCCTCGGCCGTCGACGGCGCGGGCAGGATCAGCGGGGGAGCCCAGACCGCACTCGCCGGAGCGCAGGAGCTCGCGTCGAAGCTCGTGGAGGCGGATGCCGGAGCGCAGACCGTCGCGACGGGAGCAGCGAAGCTCGCGGCCGGGGTCGACGGTGCTCATCGGTACACGAACGCCGTGCTCGACGGTGCGACCAAACTGAGGGACGCGTTGACGGCGGGCGTGACCCCCTCGGTGCAGACCCTCGCCCGCCCCGACACGAAGACCGCCCTCCAAGGCCTCGCAGCCACCGCACCGGGCAACTCCCAGCGGCTCGCCGACGGTCTCGCCGGACTGCTCGCGGCCGACCCCGAGAACCCGACGCTGCAGGCGCTCGCGCGCCTCGCGGCCGGCGTGGATCAGCAGGTGGACGCCATGGCGGCACCGACGGCGGCGGCCCCCGCCCTCGCGCAGGGGCTCATCGGCGCCGCAGACGGTGCGACGCGCGTCACGGCCGGAGTGGGCGCGATCGTGAACGGCGACCCTTCGAAGGGATGGCCCGGAACCGTCGCCCTCGTCGACCCCGCTGCGGCCCCCGCCCTCGCCGCCGGCGCGCAGACCCTGAAGTCCGGCACCGCGCAGCTCTCGGCCGGCGCGGCCAAGCTGGCCACGGGACTGCAGACGCTGTCCTCCGGGGCCTCCTCGCTGTACGCCGGCACCTCGAACCTCAGCGCCGGTGCGACCCGGCTGAACGACGGCGCGACCACGCTCGCCACGGGGGTCGGCACCCTCCAGTCCGGTGCCGGCGACCTCGACGAGGGCATCGGAAAGCTGGCGACCGGAGCCGATGCCGTGGCGCAGGGCTCGGGAGACCTCGCGGCCGGCGGCGACAAGCTCGAAGCCGGCGCCGCCGACCTGGCCGAGGGCAACGGCCTGATCGCGGAAGGATCGGGCACGCTCGCGACCGCCACGGCCGGAGCCGCCCCGTCGATGCTGCCCTGGATCCTCGGTATCGCGCTCGCCGGCCTGATCGCGATCGGCTTCTGGGTCGGTCATCGCGTCAGCCATCGCCGCTCCCTCGCCCTCGCCGCCTGACCCCACCCCTCCCCACCCCTGCCTGAGCGGATGCCGTCCCACCGGCATCCGCTCAGGGCAGAGCGGCTCAGGGCAGAATCCGGCCGATCGCGTGCGGCGGCGACGGATGCTGGGGACATGAGCGAAGACAACCCCTCCATCCCGCAGTTCGGCCCCGAGGCCCGGCGCGCGCTGTTCCACGAGCGGGTGCTCGTGCTCGACGGTGCGCTCGACGACGACAACGGCACGCTGCTGATGACGCAGCTGCTCGCACTGTCGGCCGAGGACCCGGTCGCCGACATCGCCCTCTGGATCCACTCGCCCGGCGGCTCGGTGCCGTCGATGCTCGCGATCCGCGACATCATGCGGCTGATCCCCAACGATGTCGCCACCCTCGCCCTCGGACTCGCGTGCAGCGCGGGGCAGTTCCTGCTCTCCGCCGGCACCCCCGGCAAGAGGCGGGCGCTTCCGCACGCGCGCATCCTCATGCATCAGGGTTCGGCCGGCATCGGCGGTTCCGCGGGCGAGATCGAGACGCAGGCCCACGACCTGCGGCACATGCGCGACACGGTGCTGGGTCTCATCTCGGCAGACACCGGGCAGCCCCTCGACCGCATCTTCGAGGACTCGCTGCACGACCGCTGGTACACCGCGGCCCAGGCGCAGGAGTACGGGTTCATCGATGGGATCGTGGCCTCGATCGCCGAGGTGATGCCGCGACAACGCGCGCGCGTCGGGCTGGGGGTGAACGCATGAGCACGTACTCGATCCCGAACGTCATCGCGCAGCATCCGCGGGGCGAGCGCATCATGGACGTCTACTCCCACCTGCTCGCCGAGCGCGTCATCTACCTCGGCACGGGCATCGATGCGGGGGTCGCGAACGCCCTCATCGCGCAGCTGCTGCACCTCGACGCGGACAGCCCGGAGAGCGGCATCCAGTTCTACATCAACAGCGAGGGCGGCGATCCGGGGGCGGCGCTGGCGATCTACGACACGATGCAGCACATCCGTCCGGCCATCGCGACGACGTGCGTCGGGCAGGCGATCGGCCCGGCCGCGCTGCTCGTCGCCGCCGGAGAATCAGGGCAGCGTGCCGCCCTCGCCCACGCCCGCATCGTGCTGCATCAGCCGGCCGGGCAGTCGCGCGGCGCGATCCCCGACCTGATCCTCGCGGCCGACGAGGTGGTGCGGGTGCGTTCCGACATGGAGGAGATACTCGCCAGGCACAGCGGTCGCACGGTCGCAGAGCTTCGCGCCGACACCGACCGCGACCGGGTGTTCACGGCATCCGCGGCGCTGGACTACGGGCTGATCGACACGGTGCTCGGCCCGCGGGCCTGACCCCTCCGGGGGACGCTTCCCACGGACGGATGTCGGGAGGATGCACGGATGTCGGGAGACACGCCGTGGTTACTCCCGACATCCGTGAATTCTCCCGACAGGTGGCACCGAAAGGGCGGGTCAGGCGGTACCGAAAGGGGCGGGTCGGGCGGCTCGGGCGGGTCAGGCGGGTCAGGCGGCGAGGGCGAAGGAGCCGCGCGACACCGAGACCGAGACCGCAGCGGATGCCGGCTCCGCGGCCGCGCGCAGGTCATCGGCCACGGCGCTCGTGAGCTCGATCAGGCTGGTGTCGAGGGCCCCGGCGATCGCCGCGATCATCTCGCTCGACGGCTCCTTCAGTCCTCGCTCGACCTCGGAGAGGTACTGCGGCGAGACACCAGCCTTCTCCGCGGTCTCGGTGAGGGTCTCCTCGCGGTCGTGCCGACGGCGACGCAGCTGGTCGCCCAGCAGCTGACGCCACAGCGGCTCGGGACCGTTCGACTTCGGGCGATCGGTGCGAGGGGTGCGCGGGAACGAGATCAGGTCGGCCATGCCTCACGATAAACCGCGGCATCCGGCGGGTTCGAGCTGTTCTGCTCAGAGCAGAACCGCTGCCGCTCAGGCGTCGGCGCGGCCGGCGGTGTGTTCGGAAGACGTGCGTTCGGAAGCGGTGCGTTCGGAAGCGGCCTCGGATGCCGCTGCTTCGGATGCTGCCGCCTCGGTCGCCGCCCAACTGGCGAGCATCCGGAGCTTGTCGGCCGAAGGCGTCCCCGGCTCGGCCGTGTACGTCGAAAGGTGCAGCCCGGGGTCTGCCGGCAGCGCGAACGCCTCGTAGGTCAATTCGATCTCGCCGACCACCGGATGCGCGATGCGTTTCACGCCCGTCCGATGGAAGCGCACATCGTGGGCGGCCCACAGCGTGCGGAACCGCTCGCTCCTCGTCGAGAGCTCGCCGACGAGGTCGGTCAGCTTCCGGTCGAACGGGTCGCGTCCCGCCTCGCCCCGCATCGCCGCGACCAGCTCCCGGGTGTTGCGATCCCACTCGGGGTAGAAGTCCTGCGCGGCCGGGTCGAGGAAGGCGAAGCGTGCGCTGTTCGGCTTCGGCTGCGCGAACACGGGGGCATAGAGAGCACGGCCCAGCGCATTGGCGGCGAGGTAGTCGAAGTAGTTGTTGCGCACGACCGCCGGGGCCTCGGTCATCGCATCGAGCAGACGGAGGATGCTGGCGCGCAACTCACCGGACTTCTTCCGCGGAGTCCGCACGATCGGCGAGGCGTTCGCGGCGCGGGCGAGGTCGAACAGGTGAGCCGTCTCGGCTTCGTCGAGCTGCAGCGCCGTGGCGAGGGCGTCGAGCACGCTGCCGGAAGCCCCGGACAGGTCGCCGCGTTCGAGGCGCGTGTAGTAGTCGACGCTGACGCCCGCGAGCAGCGAGACCTCTTCGCGGCGCAGGCCCGGAACGCGGCGGTTGCCGCCGAATACGGGCAGGCCCGCCTGGTCGGGGGTGATGCGGGCGCGCCTCGTCGAGAGGAATTCGCGCACCTCGCTGCGGGTGTCCATGCTCCGACGCTACGCCCTCCGGCTCGGACGAGGGAGGTACTGGCGGTACCGGTCAGAGAGGGGGTATGCCAGGCCCTCCCTCCGATCTCGACGGCGGCGCACACTGGAGGCATGACCATGAATCTCACCCTCAACAACGGCGTCACCATGCCGGCTCTCGGCTTCGGCGTCTTCCAGGCCGCTCCCGAGGAGACGGTGGATGCCGTCGCCACGGCGCTCGAGACCGGCTACCGGCTCATCGACACCGCCGCGGCGTACGGCAACGAGCGCGAGGTCGGGGAGGCGATCCGTCGCTCCGGTATCCCGCGCGAAGAGGTCTTCATCGAGACCAAGGTCTGGATCAGCGACTACGGATACGACGAGACGCTGCACGCGTTCGAGAAGTCGACCGGAAAGCTCGGCGTCGACCAGCTCGACCTGCTGATCCTCCACCAGGCGCTGCCGACCCGGTTCGACCTGACCGTCGGGGCATACAAGGCGCTCGAGGCGCTGCTCGCCGACGGCCGGGTCCGCGCGATCGGGGTCAGCAACTTCATGGTCGACCACCTTGCGCGTCTCGCCGAGCAGACGAGCATCGTGCCGGCGATCAACCAGATCGAGGTGCATCCCTATTTCTTGCAGCGCGCCGTGCAGGAGGCGGATGCCGCGGCCGGCACGGTCACCCAGGCGTGGTCGCCGATCGGCGGGATCACCGCGTACCGCCCCAACGGAGCCTCCGTCTTCGACGACGAGACCCTCCAGGAGATCGCCGTCGCGCACGGCAAGTCGCCCGCCCAGGTGATGCTCCGCTGGCACCTGCAGCAGGGCCGCTCGGCCCTGCCGAAGTCGGTGCGTCCGGCACGGATCGCCGAGAACTTCGACGTCTTCGACTTCGAGCTCACGGCGGCGGAGCTGTCTTCGATCGACGAGCTCGACACGGGCGAGCGTCGCGGCCCGGAGCCCGAGGACGTCACCCTCGAGACCTTCGGTCGCGCGATCCCGGAAGCATGACCGGATGCGGTCGCTCCGGGGCTGAAGCGGCCGCCGGCTACAGTGCCGCGGTCACGCCGGGCAGGAGCTTGCCGAGGATCGCCCCGAGCTGCCCGCGCTCCTCGTCCGTGAGCGGGTCGAGCACGAGCTCGCGCACCTGCTCGACGTGCACCGGCGCGGCCGTGCGCAGCATCTCGCGGCCCTCGGCGGTCAGGGCGGCCGAGAGCGTGCGCTTGTCGGAGCTGCAGGATGTGCGTTCCACCCAGCCGCGCTCCTCGAGCGAGTCGAGGGCATGGCTCAATCGCGAGCGGCTGAGTCCGGCGATGCGGGCGAGCTCCGTCATCGTGACCGTGCCTTCACCCCGCCCGGCGAGGGTGATGAGGATCGCGTAGCGGGCGTGGTTCAGCCCGACCTCTTCCTTCAGGGTGCGGTCGAGCACCTGCGGGAGCAGTTGGACGAACCGGATGACGGGGAGCCAGGTCGCCATCTCGCCGTCGTCGAGTCGACGCGGATGCTGCGGCTCCGCGGTCATGGTGCCCTCCTCGAGTGTCACTCCTGTGTCACGCCGCCGACAGGTCGAGCGTGTGCGCGGTGTGGTCCCGCTTGGCCTGCAGGTAGCGGGAGTTGGCCTCCGACAGGTGCACCTCGGTGCGCACCCGCTCGGTCACGCGGATACCGAGTGCCTCGAGCTGCACGGCCTTGTCGGGGTTGTTGCTCAGCAGACGGATGCCGTCGACGTCGATCGCGTTCAGCATCTGCGCGGCGACGGTGTAGTCGCGCTCGTCCTCGCCGTGACCCAGGGCGACGTTCGCCTCATAGGTGTCGAGTCCGGCATCCTGCAGCGCGTAGGCGTCGAGCTTGGCGTACAGGCCGATGCCGCGACCCTCCTGGCGCAGGTACAGCAGGAAGCCGCCTTCGTCGGCGATGCGCTCGACGGCCTCGCGCAGCTGGGGGCCGCAGTCGCAGCGCTCCGAGCCGAAGACGTCGCCGGTCAGGCACTCACTGTGCGGGCGGACCAGGGGTGCATCCCCGCCGTCGACGGCGCGTTCGAGGGCCGAGCGCCAGTCGCCGAGGCCGAGCAGCAGGTGCTCGCGGCCGTCGACCAGGCCGTCGAAGGTGACGACATCTGCGGTGGTGGAGAAGCCGTCGCCGAAGCGCAGCGGCACGCGGACGCGGGTGCGTTCCGTGGCGACCGGAGCGACGGTTGAAGTTTCAATCATGTCGGGTGCAACGCGCCGCTCGACGAACTATTCCCGTGGATCGCGATCCGAGGGGTGCCCCGACAGAGCCTCCCACCCGGGACGGAATGCGCGTTGACTGGATCCACACGACAGAAGGAGCAGCACGAATGCGTGGAGTAGTCATGTACGCCCCCGGCGACGTCCGGGTCGAGGAGCGCGAGAAGCCGACGATCACCCGGCCGACGGATGCCGTCATCCGGCTCGCCGCGACCTGCATCTGCGGGTCGGACCTGTGGCCGTACCGCGGTGACGACAACGTCGACCACACGCCGATGGGTCACGAGTACGTCGGCGTCGTCGAGGAGATCGGCGACGAGGTGCAGACCCTGAAGGTCGGCGACTTCGTGGTCGGCTCGTTCATGGCCTCGGACAACACCTGCGAGATCTGCCAGGCGGGCTACCAGTCCCGCTGCGTGCACGTCGTCCCGATGGGAAAGTACGGCACGCAGGCCGAGTACTCGCTGATCCCGCACGCCGACGGCACGCTCGTCGTCACGCCCGGGCAGCCCGACGCCGACCTGATCCCCTCGCTGCTTGCGGCATCCGACGTTCTCGGCACGGGGTGGTTCGCGGCGGTCGCCGCTGAGGCGGGACCCGGCAAGACGGTCGCCGTCGTCGGCGACGGAGCGGTGGGCCTGCTCGGCATCCTCGCTGCCCGCGAACTCGGCGCCGAACGGATCATCGCGATGAGCCGGCACGCCGACCGGCAGGCACTCGCGCGCGAGTTCGGCGCCACCGACATCGTCGAAGAGCGCGGAGACGAGGGGGTGGCGCGCATCAAGGAGCTCACGAACGGGCTCGGCGCGCACTCGGTGATCGAGGCGGTCGGTACGCAGGAGTCGATGATGCAGGCCATCCGCTCGACCCGTCCCGGCGGACATGTGGGTTACGTCGGCGTCTCGCACGACGTGGCGCTGCCGGGCGAGGAGCTGTTCTTCTCCGGCGTGCACCTGCACGGCGGCCCCGCCCCGGTGCGGCGCTTCCTCCCCGAGCTGATCCAGCTCATCTGGGACCGGAAGATCGACCCCGGCAAGGTGTTCGACCTCACCCTCCCGCTCGAGGACGCCGCCGAGGGCTATCGCGCCATGGACGAGCGTCGCGCGACCAAGGTGCTGCTCACGCTCTGACGACGCGGGCATCCGCGCGTCCGCGACCCTCGCCCCGCGCTTCGCCCCGCGCTTCGTGCGGTGAAAAACAGTTCTGACGGCCGGATCCGCCAGATCCGGCCGTCAGAACTGCGATTGGCCGTCGGAAGGTGCGGTCGTTTCGGTGCCCGCCTGCGCCGCCCGCCGCCGCCGACGAACGAGCTTCAGCTCGCTGGCCAGGATGCCGAGCACGACGAGCGCACCGCCGATGAGCGCTGTCGCGGGCAGGCGTTCTCCGGCGATACGGCCGATGACCCCTGCCCACACCGGCTCTCCGGCGTAGATGATGGTCGCGCGCGTGGGGGAGACCGACTTCTGGGCCCAGTTCATGGTCAGCTGGATCAGGCAGCTCGCCGCACCCAGCCCCACCGCGCAGCCGACCCAGATCCACGAGAACTCCGGCACGCTCTCACCCACCACCGGCATCGTGAGCAGCCCCAGCACCCCGGCGGTCAGCAGCTGGATGACGGTGATGCGGCCGAGGTCGATCTTCCCGGCGAACAGGCTGATCAGGATGATCTCGGCCGCGATGGGCAGAGTACTGATCATGGTGACGATCTCGCCCGTGCCGAGGGTGAGCGCGAAGGCGTCGGGCCCGGCGATCAGCAGCAGCCCCACGAACGCCAACCCCGCGCCCACGAAGGCCATCGCCGGCGGGCGCTTGCGGAACACGGCCCACTGCGCGAGCGGCACCAGCGGCACGTACATCGCCGTGATGAACGCCGAGGTGCTGCTGTCGATCGTCTGCAGCCCGAGCGTCTGCAGTCCGTAGCCGAGGTAGATCATGATGCCGATCGCGACGCCGGCGCCGACATCGCGCCAGCGGATGCCGCGCAGCACCCGGCGGAAGATCACCACGCTGATCAGCCCGGCGATCAGGAACCGGATGCCGACGAAGAACCAGGGCCCCGAGTGCTCCATCGCCCAGTGCACGAGCAGGAACGTGCCGCCCCACACCGCGGTGATCGCGATGAGCGCGGCCTCCTGCGGGCGGAACCGCATCCACCGAAGACGAGAGGGCATCGCTGGCCCTTTCTCGACGTTGCCGGATCGAGCATAGTCGCGCGTCGAGGTCTCGAATCGCGCAGAGGGTTCGATTCGGCCGTCGGATCGGACCATTCGCGCGATTCGAAAGTGACACCGGAAGACGGCCACGGACCGGATGCCGCTGCGGACTCGGTAGCCTCGCAGGATGAGCGACTTCGTGAGTGCATCCGAGCTGGACGACCTGCTGAGCGGAGGTGCGCCCGTGCGTGTTATCGACGTGCGGTGGCGGCTCGATCGACCCGAGGCCGGGCATGACGACTACCTGACGGGCCACATCCCCGGTGCCGTGTTCGTCTCCCTCGACACCGAGCTCGCCACGCACGGCGAACCGTCGGAGGGGCGGCATCCGCTGCCGTCGACCGCCACGCTCCAGGCCGCGGCCCGTCGCTGGGGCGTCCGGGCGGGCGACACCGTCGTGGCCTACGACGACTTCAAGGGCATCTCCGCGGCGCGCGCCTGGTGGCTGCTGCGCCAGGGCGGCGTCGATGTGCGGGTGCTCGACGGCGGCATCCGCGGTTGGCAGGCCGCGGGGTTCGAGGTCGCGACCGACGACGTGGTGCCCGAGCCGGGCGACGTCGTGCTCGACGAGATCGGCGGCGACGCGCTGTCGATCGACGAGACGGCCGCGTTCCCGCAGTCGGGCGTGCTGATCGACGCGCGAGCGGCAGACCGGTACCGCGGCGACTCGGAGCCGTACGACCCGGTCGCCGGACACATCCCCGGCGCGCGGAACCTCCCGGAGCCCGTGCACTTCGATGCTGCGGGCCGGATCCTCGACCGCGAGACGATCCTCGCGTCCTTCGCCGAGATCGGGGTGACGCCCGGCACTCCGGTCGCCGCCTACTGCGGATCCGGTGTCACGGCCGCGCACACGGCACTCGTCCTGCACGAGGTGGGCATCGACGCCCGGGTCTTCCCCGGCTCGTGGAGCCAGTGGTCCAACACGCCCGGCCGCCCGGTCGCCACGGGCGATCAGCCCGGCTGATCCTCCCGCGGGCCGTATCCCCAGTGCAGCCCGAGCGCGCCGGGGCCGAACGCGCGACGCACCAGGTGCACCGACGTCCCTCGGGTGAGTGGCACGTCGGTGACGGTGACGCCGTCCGGAGTCTCGACCCGTTCCTCGCACCAGTCCGGCACGGCATCCGGGTGGAAGCGCGTCCACACCAGCAGCTCTCTGGCCTTCTGCGCCAGGGCATGGCCGGTGTCGCGCATCGGCGGATAGTCGGGCGGATACGTCACCGACCACTCGACCATCGCGGTGTCCGGTGCGGTCAGCGGCACGTCGAGTTCGAAGAGCACCCCGTGCACCTCGCCGTCGGGGTGCGAGTATCGGGCGGTGATGCGTCCGCCCGACACCGCGCTCAGAATCGGCGCGGGGGTGCTGACGCCCGGCGTGATCTCGAGGAACGGGATGGCCGTGATCGTGCCGATCGTGGACTGCACGATGCTGCGCGTGATGCTGTAGGCGACGTTCCCGTCGGCGTCGACGTCGGTCACGGAGTGGGTGGTCAGCTCGCGCGAGGTGTCGGGGTACGACGCGCCCAGCGCGCTGAAGGCCATCATGACGGCGCGCTCGAGCTCCTCCTCATCGAGGGGGAACTGGTTCGGTCCGAGCGGACCGGTCCTGTTCGTGGGGCCGAGGTGTCGGCGCAGCGCCCCGGCGTCGAGACAGAGGAGATCCTCGATGTCGACCAGCGCGGCGAGCGACTGCGCACCTTCCGGGCGACGCGCCCCCGAACGCCAATAGCTCAGCGTCGCCATCGACACCCGGTTCCCGCGCATGTTGAGCTGCTGATGCAACCACGACAGCGTCACGTGCCTCGCGTTGATCGCGTCGCGCAGAGTCGCCGCGAAAGCATCGGAGCCGGACCTGCGTTCGTCATACTCGTAACTCATCACAGCCCCCGTCCGGTATGTGAATACCACCGTCCTAAAGTGAGCATACGACCGCACGCGCACACCTCAGGGGACCGGGTGGGCATGTGGGGTCACTTGGTCGTCATCGCAGGCAGGGTGCCCGACCCTGCGAGACCGACCTGACGCAGTGATGCCCCCCCGTGCTGCGTACGTCGTGAAGCCCGGCAATCGATCTGGGGAGATCCGCCGGGCTTCACGAATCCTCCTCGGCACGCCCGTCGGCGTCGCGGCTCCGCGCCCCCGCGTAGACTGGGAGGAACACCCCGGAGGACTCTGGACCGTCATGTCTGCCCCTGCTCGCGCATTCACCATGCGCCACGTGCAATTGCTGCGCGCGCTGTTCGCCGCCGTCGCCGCACTGATGATCACGTTCTCATCGGACCACTCCGCCCCCGTCGGCCTCTCGGTCGTCAGCGGCTTCGTCTTCACCACTGCTCTCGTCCAACTGCTCGCGGCGTGGCTGGTGCTCCCGGCGGGTTCGCGCTGGTCGTACATCCTGCTCGCCGCGCTCGGCATCGTCGCCGGCGGTGTGAGCGGCATCCCGGCCTGGCGTTCCGACGACCTGTTCTTCATCGTCGTGTCGTCCTGGGCGATCGTGAGTGGCGGCGTCGAGATCCTCGCCGGCATCCGCTCGCGTCGTACCGCTGATCCGCTGTCGCGCGACGCGATCACCGTCGGCGCGCTGGGCGTGCTGCTGGGAATCGTTTTGCTGCTGATCCCGGCCGACTTCCTCCAGGAGTACACGATCGACAAGGCCGGCACGTTCGTGCTGTCCGGCATCATCCTCGGTGTCGGCATGTTCGGCGGCTACGCGGCGATCGTCGCGGTCTTCCTCGGCATCGCCGGACTCACCCCGAAGCGGGTGGATGCCGCCGCCACGGCCACCGAATCGAACGACAGTGCCGCCCCCGCGGAGCACGGAGGAGAGCGATGAGCGACGAGAAGCCCACCCGTCGGGACATCCTGCGCCCGCTGCACCTGCTGCTGATCGCGCTGGGCTGCGGCGTCTTCGCCATGGTGGTCACGCTCGTCTCCACCGGCGCTTTCACCGCGCGTGTGAACACGGCGATCGCGAACGGCACCTACGACGGTCTGACTCCCGTCGCGCTGGGGCTCGTCGTCGGCGGAGGGGCGTTCATCGTCACGCTGCTGATCCTGGCGATGCTGATCCTCGCGGTCGACCCCGCCGACGTCACCAAGACCATCGACCGTCCGGTGCTGTACGACCCGGAGCCCGAGGGCGAGGCGCTCGAGGGGGAGACCCCCGATTCCGAGGCGCCGGGTCGTCCGGCATCCTCCTGAGCCGCTGAGCATCGGGCCCGCGCGCTCGGTTGCTCGCGCTGAACATCGGATTAAAGCATGATCCGAACCCGCTCATCGGCGGTACTTTAGGCTGCCCCTCTGGCCGATCGTCTCTAGACATCCGATGTCTGGTGTCGCACACTGGCTCCTGTCGCGTCCCGCAGCAGTGACCGGCGGGACCGCACGGCACCAGATGATCAACGATGCTCCGGAGGTTTGCTGTGATGATGGACCCCATTTCCCGCCGACAGGCTCTACAGGTGGGCGGCCTCGCCCTCCTCGCCCCGCTCGTCCCTCAGTTCCTTGCGGCTCGGCCCGCCGGCGCGAGTGGAATCTCGGCTCAGGCGCCTCTGCGCGGGGTTGCCGACCGCGCGATCCCGCGACCGCAGCTGTCGCCGTACGCGCTCTGGTACGGGACGCCGGCGACGAACTGGGAGACGCAGGCGCTCCCGATCGGCAACGCCAGACTTGGCGCGAAGCTGTTCGGCAACCCCGATGCGGAGGTCATCCAGTTCAGCGAACAGAGCCTGTGGGGCGGTGTCAACGACTACGACAACGCCCTCGCCGGACAGCCCGACGGCGCATACGACACCAGCGTCACCGGGTTCGGCTCCTTCCGCGACTTCGGAGAGGTGACGGTGGCGTTCGGCGCCCGCAGCAAGGTCTCGTCCCCCGGCGGGCCCTACGAGGTCTCGGGTGGGGAGACCGTCGAGAAGACCTTCGACGGGAACCCGTCGACCAAGTGGTGCCTGATCGCACCGCCGGCCGAGGTGATCTGGCGGGCTGACCTCGCCGAGCCAGTGGCGGTGTCGTCGTATGCGCTCACGAGTGCCAACGATGTCCCGGCACGCGACCCGCAGGACTGGCGGGTCGAAGGGTCCGCCGACGGGACGACCTGGATCACCCTCGACACCCGCGCCGAGGCGCCCTTCCCGCAGCGGCTCCTCACCAAGAGCTTCACGTTGGCCAACACCACGGCCTACGCGTACTATCGAATCGTCTTCGCGCCCAAGGCGGGAGTCAGTCACTTCCAGGTGGGTGAGATCGCTCTCGGCGGCGTCGACCTCGCGCAGGGCAGTGCGGTCTACGTCTCCTCCCCGACCGGCCATGCCGATTCCCTCGTCGGCAGCATCGACGCCGACCCGACCACCGTGTGGGCGGTTCCGGCCGCCGGATCCGGGGCGGTGTGGCAGGTCGAGCTCGGGGCGAAGCGCGTGCTCGGCGGATACGTGCTCACGAGCGCGCCGGATGCTCCGGACCAGGATCCGCGGGACTGGGTCGTCTCCGGTTCGGACGACGGCCTCGACTGGAAGACGCTCGACACCCGCTCCGGGGAGACGTTCCCGCAGCGCGGCACCGGTCGGGCCTTCTCGTTCGCGAACTCCACCGCCTTCGCGATGTACCGCATCTCGTTCTCGGCGCCGGGCGCGATCCGCATCGGTGGCATCGCCTTCACCGGGAGCGGCTTCAGTACGGCAGGGGCCAAGGCGGTCGTCGACTACCGTCGTGCGCTCGACATCGCCGACGGCACCCACAGCACGCACTTCGCGACGGCACAGGGCACCGTGCTGCGTGAGGCCTTCGCGAGTCGGGATGCCGACCTCATCGCGGTGCGGTTCACGACCGATCGGCCCGGCGCGCTCACCGCCCTGATCACGATGACCTCGAAGCAGGAAGGCGTCGCGACCGCGGTGGACGCGACCGGCCGACGGCTGAGCTTCTCCGGCACGATGGCGAACGACCTCACACATGCCGCCGTCGTGCGCATCGCGGAGACCGACGGCGAGGTGGTCGCGGCGGAGAGCGGACTGCAGATCTCCGGTGCCGCATCGATCACGCTGCTGCTCGACGCACGCACCGACTACCGGCTGAGCGCCGCCCACGGCTGGCGCGGCGCCGCCCCGCAGCCGGCGATCGAGAAGGCGCTGTCCGCGGCATCCTCCCGATCCTGGAAGAAACTCCGCTCAGCGCACGTCGAACAGGTCAAGAGCCTCATGCAGCGCGCGAAGGTCGAGTGGGGTCTGACCGACGACGCTGTGCTGGCCCTGCCGATGGACCGCCGACTGCTCCGTTACAGGAAGGGCGAGGCCGACCCGACCCTCGAGCAGACGCTGTACGCCTACGGCCGCTACCTGCTCCTCAGCTCGTCGAAGCCCGGCGGGCTGCCCGCGAATCTCCAGGGACTGTGGAACAACAGCAACCAGCCGGCGTGGGCCAGCGATTATCACACGAACATCAACATCCAGATGAACTACTGGGGGGCCGAGACCGCCGACCTCCCGGAGTCGCACGAGGCGCTCGCCGCCTTCATCCGCGAGGTGGCGGTGCCCAGCAGGATCGCCACGCGGAACGCGTTCGGGACGGATGTGCGCGGGTGGACGGCGCGGACCTCGCAGAGCATCTTCGGCGGCAACGCCTGGGAGTGGAACACGATCGCCAGCGCCTGGTATGCGCAGCACCTCTACGAGCACTGGGCGTTCACGCAGGACAAGAAGTACCTGCGCGACCTCGCTTACCCGCTCATCAAGGAGATCTGCCAGTTCTGGGAGGACCAGCTCAAGGAGCTCCCGGACGGCACACTGGTCGCACCGATGGGTTGGTCTCCCGAGCACGGCCCTCGCGAAGACGGCGTGATGCACGACCAGCAGATCATCTGGGATCTGTTCCAGAACTACCTCGAGTGCGCGGAAGCCCTCGGCGTCGACAAGAAGTACCGACGGACCGTCGCCGACATGCAGGAGCGGCTCGCGCCGAACCGGATCGGACGCTGGGGGCAGCTGCAGGAATGGCAGACCGACCGGGATGACCCGAACGACATCCACCGGCACACCTCGCATCTGTTCGCCGTGTACCCGGGGCGCCAGATCACCCCGGAGACCCCCGACTTCTCTGCAGCGGCCCTGGTCTCGCTGAAGGCGCGCTGCGGCGAGAAGGACGGGGTGCCGTTCACCGCCGCCACCGTCTCCGGCGACAGCCGTCGCTCGTGGACCTGGCCGTGGCGCGCCGGCCTCTTCGCCCGCCTCGGAGACGCCGAGCGGGCCGGGATCATGGTCCGCGGGCTGCTCACCTACAACACGCTGCAGAACCTGTGGGCGAATCATCCGCCCTTCCAATTGGACGGCAACTTCGGCATCGTCGGCGCGATCGTCGAGATGCTGGTGCAGAGTCACGGCGAAGTCATCCGTCTGCTTCCCGCGCTTCCGGCGGACTGGTCGGCGACAGGGTCGTTCGAGGGGCTCCGCGCACGCGGGGGCTACCGCGTCGACTGCGAGTGGCGCGACGGGAAGGTCGTGACCTACGACGTCGTCGCCGACCGGGCGCCGAGCATGAGCAACGTGATCGTGGTCGTGAACGGGCAGCGCCGCAAGGTGAAGCCGGGCAACCCGAAGAACGGAAAGCCGATGCGCGACCTCGGCCCGGCCGACTGAGCACGCGTCGACGACGCTGTGTCGCGGTGCCGGCGTCTTCGGGCGTCGGCACCGCTGCCCGCGGATCCGGAATAGAGCCGCGGCGGATCGGCTTGTCCCTGAAGTGACTGCCTCCGTCGACCGCGCCTCCATCGGACTCCGGTCGCCGAGAGGCCCCATCCTCGGTGCGCTGATGCTCGCGACCGGGCTGATCGCGATCGACGCGACTATCCTCGCGACCGCGGTGCCCAGCATCGTCCGCGATCTCGGCAGCTATCAGCAGTTCCCGTGGCTCTTCTCGGTGTATCTGCTGGCGCAGGCCGTGAGCGTCCCCATCTACTCGCGGTTCGCCGACACGGTCGGCCGCAAACCGATCATCCTGCTCGGCATCGCACTCTTCCTGCTCGGGTCGATCCTCTGCGGCTTCGCGTGGAGCATGCCGGCGCTGATCGTGTTCCGCATCATCCAGGGACTCGGCGCCGGCGCCGTCGCACCGATGGCCATGACGATCGTCGGTGACATCTACACGGTCGCCGAGCGCGCCAAGGTGCAGGGTTACATCGCGAGCGTGTGGGCGATCTCGTCCGTCGTCGGGCCGGCGCTCGGCGGTGTCTTCGCGCAGCTCGACGCGTGGCGCTGGATCTTCTGGGTCAACATCCCGCTGTGCCTGATCGCGGCCTGGATGCTGCAGCTCAAGTACAAGGAGCAGAAGCAGACAGAGCGCCACCGGATCGACTACGCGGGAGCCGTGCTGCTCACCGTCGGGTTGACCGGCCTGATCCTCGGGATGCTCGAGGGCGGCAATGCCTGGGCGTGGATCTCCGTGCAGAGCGCGCTGTGCTTCGGGATCGGCATCGTGGCGCTCACGCTGTTCGCGATGGTCGAGCGCCGCGTCGCGGAGCCCATCGTCGACCTCCGCCTTGCGGCCAGACCGCTGATCCTGACCACCACCCTCGTCTCGCTCGGGGTGGGGGCGCTCATGATCGGCGTCACGAGCTTCGCGCCCGCCTACCTCGAGGGCTCACTGGGCATCGCGCCGCTGCTGTCGGGCCTCGCGGTCGCGGCGTTGACGCTCGGGTGGCCGATCGCCGCAGCGAACGTCGGACGCCTGTATCTGCGCATCGGGTTCCGCCGCACCACTCTGATCGGGATGAGCATCGCCGCGGTCGCCGCGATCGTCCTCGCGTCGGTGTCGTCGTGGCCGAACCCCTGGGTGCTGTCGCTCATCGCGTTCGTCCTCGGGTTCGGACTGGGGTGGAGCGCCGCGCCGACCCTGATCGCGGCCCAGTCCTCGGTGGGCTGGGGCGAGCGCGGAGCCGTGACCGGCATGAACGCGTTCGCGCGGTCAGCGGGCAGCGCCGTGGGCGTCGCGGTGTTCGGGGCGATCTCGAACGCGGCCATCGCCCAGGGCGCCGGGCCAGACGATCCGGACACGATCATCCACGCGTCGGTCTGGGTGTTCGTCGCGGTCGCCGTGACCGCCCTGCTCACGCTGCTCGCCGCCGCGTTCATGCCGAAGGACAAGGTCGAGGACCACTCCGGAGAGCCCGCGCCCTAGCCCGCGCTCATCCTGCCCATCCCGCGCCCGTCCGTCCCGCCCCCCGTCCGTCCCGCCCCTGTCCCGCGCCGCGGTCGCCCGTCCCATGCCGCGGTCGCCGAGTGCACGGGTTCGTGTCGAGCGCACGGGGAGTTCGCGCGAATACGCCGTTCGCTCGGCAACAACCCGTGCGCTCGGCGGCTCTGCGCGATGCGAATGCCCCGAGCAGGCGCTGGTCTGCCCGCCCCGTCCGCCATCCTCGAGTGCACGGGATCGTGTCGAGTGCACGGGATCCCCGCGTGAATCGGCCGTGCACTCGGCAACAATCCGTGCACTCGGCGACCCTGCGCGGCGCGGGGCGCGGGAGTGGCGCGGGGAGGGGAGAGGGAGAGTGGGAGGGGGAGGGGGACCGGCTAGCGGGCGAGGCGCTCGGCGATACCGGTGTACGTGGCGGGGGTCAGAGCGAGGAGGCGCTGCTTCGCGGCATCGCCGATCTCGAGACCCTGCACGAACTCCGCGAGGTCTGCGGCGCCCACCCGGTGACCGCGCGTGAGCTCCTTGAGCAGCGCGTACGGGTCGGTGATCGTGGACCGACCGGCGACCACCTCGGCGCGGATGACGGTCTGGATCGCCTCGGCGAGCACCTCCCAGTTCACGTCGAGGTCGGCGAGCAGCACATCGCGCGAGAGCGAGATGGCGTTAAGGCCACGGCGCAGGTTGTCGAGCGCGAGCAGCGAGTGCCCGAACGCCACGCCGATGTTGCGCTGCGTGGTCGAGTCGGTGAGGTCGCGCTGCAGGCGGCTGGTGACGAGGGTCTGACCGAGCGAGGCGAGCAGGGCGCCCGAGATCTCGAGGTTGGCCTCGGCGTTCTCGAAACGGATCGGGTTGATCTTGTGCGGCATCGTCGACGAACCGGTGGCGCCGGCGACCGGGATCTGCGCGAAGTAGCCCAGCGAGATGTAGGTCCAGATATCGGTCGCGAGGTTGTGCAGGATGCCGCCGGCATGACGCACGCGGTCGTAGAGCTCGACCTGCCAGTCGTGCGACTCGATCTGCGTGGTGAGGATGTTGAAGCCGAGCCCGAGGCCCTCGATGTACTCGCGGGCGATGGTCGGCCAGTCGGCATCCGGGTCTGCCGCGAGGTGCGCCGACCAGGTGCCGGTCGCCCCGGAGAACTTCGCGAGGTAGTCGGATGCGGCGATCTGGCCGCGCACGCGCTCCAGGCGCCAGGCGAAGACCGCGAGCTCCTTGCCCATGGTCGAGGGCGTCGCGGGCTGGCCGTGCGTGCGGGAGAGCATCGCGGCGTCGGCGTGCTCGACCGCGAGTTCGCGCAGCTTCGCGATGACGGTGTCGAGGGCCGGCAGCCAGACCTCCTCCACGGCGCGCTTCACGGTGAGCGCGTAAGAGGCGGAGTTGATGTCCTCGCTGGTGGCGGCGAAGTGCGTGAGTTCGGCGATGCCGTCGAGCCCGAGCGTCGAGAGCCGATCGCGCACGAGGTACTCGATGGCCTTCACGTCGTGCTGGGTGACGGCTTCCTTCTCGGCGAGCCAGTCGATCTCGTCCTGCCCGAAGTCGCGGTACAGCGCACGCAGGCGGTCCTTGTCGGCATCCGACAGGGGGCTCGTCTCGAACAGCGAGCGGTCGGTGAGGGCGATCAGCCACTCCACCTCGACCTCGACCCGTGCGCGGTTGAGCCCTGCCTCGGAGAGGAAGTCGGCGAGACCGGTGACGGCGCCGCGGTAGCGACCGTCGAGGGGGCTCAGGGGCTGCGGCGGGAGCGAAGGCTGGAAAGTCAGGGGAGTCCTCCTGATGAGGCCCCGAAGGTTCGGGGCGAGCGGGGGAGACGAAGAGCAGGTTCGAGCTGGCGGAACAGGCCCTGAGTCGCGGCCTCAATCATACCGAGCACCGAATCGAACATCGCCGCCCCCGCGTAGTACGGGTCGGGGACGTCGTGCGTGGAGGCGTTCGGATCAAACGCCAAGAGGAGCGTGACCTTGCCCTCTTCATCCTCGTCGTGCGCCCACTCCCGCAGGATGCGCTCGTGGGTGCGGTCGAGGGCGACCACAAGGTCGTTGTCGGCGAAGGCCGCGGCGGTGAACTGGCGGGCCCGATGCCGCGAGCCGTCGTAGCCGCGCCGGGCGAGGGAGTCGATCGTGCGGTCGTCGGCGCGCTCGCCCAGATGCCAGTCACCGGTGCCGGCGCTGCGCGAGACGATGCGAGAGCCGAGTCCCTGCCGCTCCGCGAGGTCGCGGAAGACGACCTCGGCCATGGGAGAGCGGCAGATGTTCCCCGTGCAGACGAAGATCACGCGGAAGGGATCCGGGGATGTCACACATACATTCTGCCCGCCTCCGCCGATCGTGCACAGCGGAAGTGGTCAGGCGCGCTTCCTCTGCACACTGAAATCCGGCTTTCCTCTCTCCACCGACCGCGGGAATCCGGTCGGTCACGGTCCCGCCGAACGCAGAGGCTGAGGGTCATGTACTCCCTCGCGCACAATCACGCCATCGCCTCCGACGCCAGCTGGGTCTGGATGCTCACCAGTTCCGAGATCGGCACGGCGATCTCGCTGCTCGAAGATGTCGGAGCCATTCTCGTGTCGCTCGTCGATGCGTCGGATTGGCAGTTCGAGGGGTTCCGCGCCCTGCATGAGCGGCTGGCGCGACTGCGCGAAGACTGCGGCGCCGAGATCGGGCATCTTCAGGTGCGTCAGTGGGAGCTGAACGCCGGAGGAGCGGAATGAGCGGGGTGGAGATCGAGCACGGCGGGGTGATCGCCGTCGACACCGAGCAGCTGCGCGATGTCGGGCGCCGGATGAGGGCGGTGGCGATGCAGTGCGAGGAGGCTCGGGCCGCGATCGTCCGCGCCGGCGCGCTGCTGGCCACTGAACCCGAGGTCGCCCCACAGGTCGATATCGGCTCGTTGCATCGCAGCGGGGAAGGCGTCGGCGTGCTGCGGGCGGAGCTGGAGGACGCCTGTGCAGGCACGCTCCTGATGGCGGACGCGTTCGAGGTGGTGGAGCTCCGCGCGCAGGCCGACGCCCTCGCTCTCGCAGACGATGCAGCTGCGAAGACGATCAAGGCGCGAATCGATCGGCTCATCGACGGCGACGCGCGCGTCGGAGTGATGGCCGATTGGCTGGTGGCCGACTGGGTGGGGCGCCGCCACGGAGGTCTGCCCGAGCCGATGGGAGTCTTCGGGATGCTGCCGTCGCTGCTCCTGGCCGGCGGGTTCGCCGGCATCACCTCCCTGCTCGGGAAGGTGCCCGCCGGGACCGTCCTGAAGGGGGTGGCCGACCCGGTGCGCGTGACGCCCACCGCCACGTCGACCCCGGCCGGTGCGCCCAAGGGAGTGGCCGGCGCGCTCACGCGCATGCCGTCGACGAGTGCGCAGGTGGCGGTCGAGAAGTACACGATGGCCGACGGCGCGACCCGGTATGTGACCTACGTCAAAGGCACGCAGAACTCCGTGCCGTGGGAGGCCGGCGAGGAGGATCCGTGGGACATGAAGTCGAACCTGGAGCTCTATCAGGGGCAGCGGTCGGCGTCGTATCAGGCGACCGTCGACGCCCTGGCCGCCGCGGGCGCAGAGCCCGGAGACCGGGTGGATGTGGTCGGGTACTCGCAGGGCGGGATGATCGCGGCGCGCCTCGCGATGGAGAGCGACTACGACGTGGCGATGCAGCTGACCGCGGGAAGTCCCCAGGAGTCGTCGCTCGACGACGGCCAGACCCTCATCCAGCTCTCGCACTCGGACGACGTCGTCGCCAGACTCGCCGCGGGAGGATCGGCCGAGGGAACCGGATCGCCCGACAGCTTCACCGCGACACGAGAGGTCGACCCCCAGGACGGCCTGTACGACCTGTCGCTGCAGCCGCACGCGCTCGAGGCCTATATCGAGACCGCGCAGCTGGTAGACGCCTCCTCCGATCCGCGTGCCGAGGCGCTCGACGCCTACTGGCGGGAGCTCGGCGATGCCGTCGAGATCGAACGCACCGAATTCCATGCCGAGCGGGTGCGGGAGCAATGACCCTGGGGGTGGTGTATCGGAGGTGTATCGTGCGTGTATGGCTCGCACGAACATCGACATCGACGACGATCTCGTCCGTGAGGTCATGCGCAGATACGACCTCTCCACGAAGAAGGAGGCGGTCGATCTCGCGCTCCGCAGGCTGGTCGGCGTGCCCCTGACGAAGGACTTCCTCCTCGGTCTGAAGGGCACGGGATGGAGCGGAGACCTCGACGCGATGCGCGACGATCCGCCGTCCCCGTGGGGCGACGCGTGATCCTCGTCGACTCCTCCGCGTGGATCGCCTACCTTCGTGGCCTCGACGTGCCGGTCGTCGAGCGACTCGACGCCCTGATCGGCGCGGGCGCGGACATCGCGATCACCGAGCCGGTGATCATGGAACTGCTCGCCGGGGCTCGGCGACCGCCGGAGCTCGCGAGGGTGGAGGCGCTCGCGAACGGGTTGCCGCTCGCGCCGCTGCGCACGGTCACCGACTTCCGAGATGCGGCAGAGCTCTACCGAGCCTCGGCGGCGAACGGGCACCCTATCCGCAGCATGGTCGACTGCCTGATCGCCGCCGTCGCGATACGCCGCGACGTCCCGCTCCTGCACGCTGACAGGGACTTCGAATTCCTCGCCGAGATCAGTCCGCTCCGACTCGACGTCGAGGCGTAGTCGCCGGGCTCAGTCGCGGCGCGAGCGATTCTTCTGCGGGCGGAGGATGAAGCCGAAGATGCCGTTGATCACCGAGATGATGAGCGCAGCGAGCACGCCCCACCAGAAGTCGCCGACCGTCAGACCCCAGCCGAAGCCGCTCGTGATCCAGGCGGTCAGCCACAGCAGGAACCCGTTGATCAGGAATCCGATCAGGCCGAACGTGATGATGTAGAGCGGGAACGCGACGATCTTCACGACCGTGCCGATGATCGTGTTGACGATGGCGAAGATCGCGGCCACCGCCAGCAGCGTCAGCACGACCTGCAGGGTCTCGCCGGGCGGGAACGCCCTGATCGTGACCTGGAGGGCGGGGATCAGCGTGACGACCCAGATGGCGAACGCGTTGACGACGACACGGATGATGAAGCGCATAGTCCGACCAGTGTCGCACGGACGCCGGTGAGAGTCAGCCTGCGGCGTCGCTCACGGGAATTCGGTTCGCGCGGATGCGCTGCTCCGACTCGTCGAGATCGATCGCGCCGGAGGCCACTCCGACGACGAGATCGAACGCATCGTCGGTGGTGAAGCGGTGCTTCCAGCCGTTGATCCACAGGAACGCGACGAAGCTCGTCCACGCCGTCCGCTTGTTCCCGTCGAATAGCGGGTGGTTGCGCGCCAAGGATTCGAGGAGCGCAGCGGCCTTTCGATCGATCGTTTCGTAGGCGTCGTCGCCGAACAGTGAAGCCGCGGGTCTCGCGAGGGCCGAGGCGAGCAGGCCTGCATCCCGAACGTGAAATCCGAGCCTTTCGACGATCTGGAGACCGTCTTCCAGGGTGAGGTACTCGGTCATGCGTCTTCGAGGCGCTCGAGCAGGGCTTTGTCATTGTCGAGCACGAAGTCAACGGCGGAATCCACGAGAGCCGAGCGGCTCGTGTCATTCGCGAACCGCGTCGCCGCCTCGATGATCACCGCGTGCTTCGACATGTGCCGCGCACGCGCGATCGCCTCGAGCTGTGCATCGAGTTCGTCCGGGAGCCGCACCGTCATCGCCATACCAAAATGGTACCACCGCCGATGTCGCGTGAACAGGGCCATCCCCGCCTCCGCCCCCCTCGTAGACTCGACCCGTGACCGAGCCGATCCTGCCCCGTATCCGACCCGCCATCGCCGCCCTCGCGCCGTACCGGCAGGGCAAGCAGGCCGGACCCGACGCGTTCAAGCTCTCCAGCAACGAGAACCCGTTCGAGCCGTTGCCGTCGGTGCTCGAAGCCCTGCAGCGCACGACGCCGATCAACCGCTACCCCGACGCCACCGCCGGCCGACTGCGCGAGCGCCTCGGTGCGCGCTACGGCGTCGCCCCCGAGCAGGTGCACGTCGCCTCCGGCAGCGTCTCGATCCTCCACCAGCTGATCCTCGCGACCGCCTCGGTCGGCGACGAGGTCATCTACGCCTGGCGCTCCTTCGAGGCATACCCGAGCCTTCCGCTGGTCGCCGGTGCGACCGGGGTCCAGGTGCCGCTCACAGCCGACTCCCGCCACGACCTCGACGCGATGGCGGATGCCGTCACCGAGCGCACCCGCGCGATCATCCTCTGCACCCCGAACAATCCGACCGGGCCGATCATCACCTCGGCGGAGTTCGCTGCCTTCGTCGAACGCGTCCCGAGCGACATCCTGATCATCCTCGACGAGGCGTACGCCGAGTTCGTGACGGCGCGGGATGCCATCGACGGTCTGGCCGAGCGCGTGTTTGAGCAGCACCCGAACGTGGTGGTGCTGCGCACCTTCTCGAAGGCCTACGGTCTCGCCGGCCTCCGCATCGGCTACGCGATCGGCCACGAGAAGGTGCTCGATGCCGCACGCACCACGGGCATCCCGCTCTCGGTCACCTCGGCCGCCGAGAACGCCGCCATCGCGAGCCTCGACGCCGAGCCGGAGCTCCTCGAGCGGGTGGCCATCATCGTCGAGCGGCGCGGAAGCCTGGTGGAGGGGCTTCGCGCGCAGGGCTGGGACGTCCCGGACTCCCAGTCGAACTTCGTGTGGCTGCCGACCGGCGAGCGCACCGACGAGGTGGCTGCTGCCTTCGTCGGGAACGACCTCGTCGTGCGTCCGTTCTCGGGCGACGGCATCCGCATCTCCGTCGGCGAGGAAGCCTCCCTCGACCGCGTGCTCGAGGTCGCCGCCTCGGTTCGCTGATCCGCGCTCGCCGCGTTATTCTGCGGTTTTCTCCGGCTTCCGGGCAGTTACAAGGGGCCCCTAGGTATGCGTGACCGGGCATGCCGACGCGGGTAGCGTGAGAGCGTGACCACCCCCGAGACCCCCCTTGTGAGCGTTCTGGATGAGACCGGACGGTTCGCGCCGTCCGCCGCCGCCGAGCGATATCTTCCCCTGATCGAGGCGATCGGCGATGCGGAGCTCGAGCAGTTCTACCGCGACATGGTCGTCATCCGCGCGATCGACACCCAGGCCACAAACCTGCAGCGGCAGGGGCAGCTCGCCCTGTGGCCGCCGAGCCGTGGACAGGAGGCCGCGCAGGTCGGCTCCGGTCGTGCTGCTCGCGCGCAGGACACGATCTTCCCCTCGTACCGCGAGCACGCGGTGACCCGCATCCGCGGCGTCGACCCGATCGACATCATCAAGCTGATGCGCGGCGTCTCGCACGGCGGATGGGACCCGACCGACCCGAAGAACGGCAACACGCGTCTCTACACGCTCGTGCTCGGCTCGCAGGTGCTGCACGCCGCGGGCTACGGGATGGGGCTCGTCTTCGACGGCCGCACCGGCACCGGCGATGTCGACCGCGACGAGGCCGTGATCGTCTACTACGGCGACGGCGCGTCCAGCCAGGGCGACGTGCACGAGGCGATGGTCTTCGCCGCGAGCTACCAGGCGCCGACCGTCTTCTTCCTCCAGAACAACCACTGGGCGATCTCCGTGCCGGTGTCGACGCAGTCGCGCGTGCCGCTGGTGCAGCGCAGTGCCGGCTACGGCATCCCGAGCGTCCGGGTCGACGGCAACGACGTGCTCGCCAGCTACGCCGTCTCCCGAGTCGCGCTCGATGATGCCCGCAGCGGCAAGGGCCCCCAGGCGATCGAGGCCGTGACCTACCGACTCGGCGCGCACACCACGAGCGACGACCCGACGAAGTACCGCGGCAGCGACGAGGAGCAGTACTGGGCCGGCCGCGATCCGATCGTCCGGATGCGCGCCTTCCTCGAGGGGCGTGGAGCATCGGCGCAGCTGTTCGCCGACGTCGAAGCCGAGGCGGCGGATGCCGCGGAAGACCTTCGCGCCCGCAGCGTCGAGCTCGGACCCCCCAGCGCCGACAAGATGTTCGACCACGTGTACAGCGAACCGCATCCGCTGATCGACCAGCAGAAGGCCTGGCACGCGCAGTACGAGGCGTCCTTCGAAGGAGAAGCCCGATGACCCTCGAGACGATGCCGCTCAGCAAGGCCCTGAACGCGGGCATGCGCAAGGCGATGGAGAACGACCCGAAGGTCCTGCTCATGGGCGAGGACATCGGCAAGCTCGGCGGCGTCTTCCGCGTGACCGAGCACCTGCAGCGGGACTTCGGCGACCGCCGGGTGCTCGACACCCCGCTCGCCGAGTCCGGGATCGTCGGCACCGCGATCGGCATGGCGATGGTCGGATACCGCCCGGTCATCGAGATCCAGTTCGACGGTTTCGTGTTCCCGGCGTTCGACCAGATCACCACGCAGCTCGCGAAGCTCACCAACCGGCACGAGGGCGCGCTCAGCATGCCGATCGTGATCCGCATCCCCTACGGCGGGCACATCGGCGCGGTCGAGCACCACCAGGAGAGCCCGGAGGCGTACTTCGCGCACACTCCCGGCCTGCGCGTGGTCTCGCCGTCGACGCCCAACGACGCCTACTGGATGATCCAGGAGGCGATCGCCTCGAACGACCCCGTGATCTTCATGGAGCCGAAGAGCCGGTACTGGCAGAAGGGCGAGGTCGAGCTCGACTCCTCCGCCGTCCCGCTGCACTCCTCGCGCGTCGTCCGCACCGGGAGCGACGTGACCCTCGTCGGGCACGGGGCCATGGTCACCACGCTGCTGCAGGCGGCCGCGCTCGCCGAGGCCGAGGGCACGAGCTGTGAGGTCGTCGACGTGCGCTCGCTCTCTCCGGTCGACTACGAGCCCATCCTCGACTCCATCCGCAAGACCGGACGCATGGTCTACGCGCAGGAGGCCCAGGGCTTCGGGAGCATCGGCGGCGAGATCGCGGCCACCGTCATGGAGCGCGCGTTCTATGCGCTCGAGGCTCCGGTGCTGCGCGTCTCCGGCTACGACACCCCGTTCCCGCCGGCGAAGCTTGAGGGCGCATATCTCCCGGATGCCGACCGCATCCTCGAAGCCGTCGACCGTTCACTGGCCTACTGACATCCCCGCTCGGCCGAAAGGACTCGTCATGAGCACGCAGAACTTCAACCTCCCCGACGTCGGGGAGGGCCTGACCGAGGCGGAGATCGTCGCCTGGAAGGTCGCCCCCGGTGACACGGTCGCGATCAACGATGTGATCTGCGAGATCGAGACGGCCAAGTCGCTCGTGGAGCTGCCGTCTCCGCACGCGGGTGTCGTCGGCGAGCTGCTCGCCGCCGAAGGAGCGACGGTCGAGGTCGGGTCGCCGATCATCACCTTCGTGACGGATGCTCGTGACGACGCAGGTCCCGGGGTCGTCACCACGGCCGAGGCGCCCGCGCCGGAGGAGGGCGGCGGCTCGGTGCTCGTCGGCTACGGCACGGGTGGCGGTGCGACCTCGCGCCGCAAGCGTCCGGCCGAGCGTCCGGTCCGCTCCTCGGTGGGAGTGATCGCCAAGCCGCCGATCCGCAAGCTCGCGCGCGATCTCGGCGTCGATCTCACCGCGGTCGCCGCGACCGGGGCCGACGGCGAGGTCACTCGCGACGACGTGGTCAAGCATGCCTCGCAGGCGAGTGTCTTCCGCAACATCGAGACGCCGGAGTGGGGCGATGTCCGCGAGGAGACGGTGCCCGCGCCGCAGGCTGCTCCGGCCGGACTCGCACGCGGTCTCACCGCGACCCGTCCTTCCGCCGCCGGCGACGACCGCACCGAGTCCATCCCGGTCAAGGGTGTGCGCAAGGCCACCTCCTCGGCCATGGTGCAGAGCGCGTACTCGGCCCCGCACGTGACGGTGTGGAAGGAGGTCGACGCCAGCCGCACGATGGAGCTCGTGAAGCGACTCAAGGCCTCGCCCGACTACGCCGACATCAAGGTGTCGCCGCTGCTCATCGTGGCCCGCGCCGTGATCTGGGCGGCCCGTCGCACGCCGATGGTGAACGCCGCCTGGATCGAGACGGACGCCGGCGCCGAGATCGCCGTGCGCCACTACGTGAACCTCGGTATCGCCGCCGCCACCCCGCGCGGCCTGCTCGTGCCGAACATCAAGGACGCGCAGGACCTGAGCATGAAGGACCTGGCGCGGGCGCTGAACCGCCTGACGCTCACGGCGCGAGAGGGCAAGACGCCGCCGGCCGATCAGCAGGGCGGCACGATCACGATCACGAACATCGGCGTGTTCGGGATGGATGCCGGCACCCCGATCATCAACCCCGGCGAGGCCGGCATCGTGGCGATGGGCGCCATCAGCCAGAAGCCGTGGGTCGTCGACGGCGAGGTGCGTCCGCGCTGGGTGACCACGGTCGCCGGATCCTTCGACCATCGCGTGATCGACGGCGACGGCATGAGCCGCTTCATCGCCGACGTGGCATCCGTGCTCGAGGAGCCCGCGCTGCTGGTCGAGTGAGGGCGGAGCGTCGGACCTGAGCCGCAGCATCCGGAACGAAGGAGATCTCGCGTTCTGAAGGACCCCATCCCCAGGATGCTCCTTCACAACGCGAGATCTCCTTCGCGTTGTGCGAGGCCGGGCGGGGCGGCGAGACCGGCGGACGAGTCGCCGCGGGACTGACCCTGCGCTACGCGGTCGCGCGCAGGCGTTGCTCGGCGAGGAGCGGCACGGTGCGTTCGCGGGCGGCGCGCCGCGCGGTGGCGACCGCGCCGACAGAGACGACCTCGGCGCCGAGCGTCGAGGCGAGGATCTCGGGCGCGGGGAGGTGCAGCTCTTCCGGGAGGATGCGTCGGGCGGCGGCGAGCACGGGCTCGATGCTCTCGGCCACCGCGCCGCACACGACCACGCGTGCCGGGTCGTACATGCTGCCGAGCACGCCGACGATACGAGCGACCACTGCGCCCACGCGTTCGGCGACGAGCAGGGCGTCGGGGTCACCGGACGCGGCGAGAGTCAGCACGAGGCGCGGGTCGATGCGCTCCGCATCCACCAGGCGGCCGAGCGCGCCGTCGGCCGGAACGGCGCCGGAGGCCACAGCCGCTCGCGCCGCCTCCTGCAGGGAGTACGGCAGTCCGTTGGCGGAGCCGACTCCGACGATGTGGTCGAACACGACGCCCTCGCCCACGCCGCCGTGGGCCCCGTGGAGCACGTGCCCGTCGACGACGACCCCGCCGCCGTAGCGCTCGCTCGAGAGCAGGGCGACGTAGTCCCGGCATCCGATGGCCGCGCCGAGTGCTCCCTCGGCGACCGCGGCGAGCTGTGCATCGTTCTTGATCTCGACGACGGGTGCCCATGCGCCCAGCGCCTCGGCGAGGCCGGGGTTGGTGCGTTCCCAGAAGCCGTCGGGGTGCGGGGGTGAGATGCCGTCACGGTCGACGGGTGCCGCGACGCCGACGCACAAGGCCAGCACGCGGTCGCGGGCGACTCCCGCCTCGTCGAGTGCGGCGCCCAGGCATTCGACGATCAGCGCGCGCCGTGCGGCCGCGGACTGCGTCTGGTCGGCCGCGACGCGGTGATGAACCAGGGTCTGGTCGAGCGGATCGGCCACGGTGACCGCGATGTGGGTGTCGCCGGCGTCGATGCCGACCACGACGCCGAGGTCGGGGGAGAGCGCGAATCGGCGGGCGGGGCGCCCCGAGCGGTAGCTTCCGGCCACGCGGGCGTTCGGGAGCTCACGGAGCACCTCCGCGCCGACCAGGGTGTCGATCGCATCGATCGCGGTCGAGCGGGTCAGCGAGGTGCTCGCCATGACGTCGGTGGCGGTGAACTCGCCCGCGTCCCACGCGAAGCCGAGGATGGCGCCGACGCTCGCGCGCCCGGTGCCGAGTCCCGCGGAGACTTCTGTCACGCCCCTTGCCTTCCTGTCGCCCGAATGAGAGAGTACCGTTCATCAGAGTAAATTCGCTCACTAGATTTACTTTGCGGATCTACCCATCGAAAGGACGACGGTGTCTGTTGAACGAACACGCGCGACGCGGCTCGTAGCCGCAGCCCTCGGCGCGACGCTGGTCGGCACCGCCCTCGCGGGCTGCTCCGCCGACTCGGGGGCGGAGACCATCCGCTTCACCTTCAGCAAGCGTGAGGCGATCGAATTCATGACCGCCCTCGTCGCCGACTACAACTCCTCGCAGAGCGACGTGAAGGTCGAGATCGACACTTCGGGAGTCGACGTCGTCTCCGCCAGCTTCGTGCGCGGCAACCCGCCCGACATCATGCTGGCGAACTACAACTACGAGGTCGCGAGGTTCGTGCAGCGCTGCGCACTCACCGACCTCTCCGAGACCGACGCCGCGGCGAGCATCCGCGACGACCTGCAGCCGCTGATGGATCAGTACGGTTCGTGCGAGGGGCGGCAGAGCGCCCTGCCGTACTCGGTGATGGCCGCATCCGTCATCTACAACAAGGACATCTTCGAGGAACAGGGCCTCGAGGTCCCGCAGACCTGGGACGAGCTGCTCGCCGTCTGCGACCAGCTGAAGGCCGCGGGCATCGACCCGTTCTACGGCACCTTCAAGGACGACTGGACAGTCGGTCAGGGCTGGTACGACTACACGGCGGGAGGCTCGGTCGACGTCATCGAGTTCTTCGACGCGCTCGCCGAGGAGGGCACCGCGGTCGGACCGGATTCCGAGGTCTCGTTCGAGAAGGACTTCGCCGAGCCCATGGACCGGATGCTGCAGCTCGCGAACGACTACACGAACGCGGATGCCGCGAGCCGCGCCTACGGAGACGGGAACCTGGCCTTCGGGAAGGGCGAGGCGGCCATGTACCTGCAGGGGCCGTGGGCGTTCAGCGAGATCGCGAAGACCGCGCCCGACCTGGACCTCGGCACCTTCCCGCTCCCGATGACCGACGACCCCGCCGACCTCGAGGTACGGGTCAACATGGACCTCGCCGTGATGATCCCGGAGGAGTCGCGGCACCAGGAGGCCGCCCTCGACTTCCTCGAGTACCTGTACCTGCCCGAGCACATCGAGGAGTACAACGCCTCGCAGCTCGGCTTCACCCCGACGAAGGATGCTCCGGCTCCTGAAGACCCTCGAATCGAGGGGATGATCCCCTACTACGAGGAGGGACGGATCTATCAGGGGCCCTCCGTGCTGGTGCCCAAGACCCTCCCGATCTTCAACTACGCACAGGCGATGGTGCTCGGGGCCTCCCCGGCGGGCATCCTGCGCACCATGGACGCGGACTGGGCGCGCATCGCCTTCCGCGCCCCCATCCCTTCGACCGGCGAAACCTCGTCCGGCGACGCTTCCGCACCCGGCGAGACAGAGGAGTCCGCGCCATGACCACCACGACGGCCCCGACCGACACGACCGCGATCGTCACCGGCGGTGGCGCACGCACGCTCCGTCGGCGCAGCCGCCGGGTCGAGCCCATCTACTATCTGTTCCTGCTGCCGACCCTCGTGATCTTCACCCTCGCGATCACGGTCCCGGGTGTCATCGGCATCTTCTTCAGCTTCACCGACTCGATCGGCATCGGCGCGTGGAGCTTCAACGGCTTCACGAACTACATCGCCCTGTTCAGCGATCCGGCGATCCTGCAGAGCTACCTGTTCACGTTCGGCTTCTCGATCGCCACGGTCATCGTGGTCAACGTGATCGCGTTCCTGCTCGCGGTCGGCCTCACCTCCCGCATCCGCTTCAAGACGGGGCTGCGCACGATCTTCGTGATCCCGATGGTGATCTCGGGCATCATCATCGCGTACGTCTTCAACTTCCTCTTCTCGAACTCGATCCCCGCGGCGGGCGCGGCGGCGGGCATCCCGTGGCTGGAGACGAGCCTGCTCGCCAACCCCGACCTGGCCTGGGTGGCCATCGTGATCGTCACCGCCTGGCAGGCGGTGCCCGGCACCCTGCTCATCTACATCGCGGGACTCCTGTCGGTGCCCGGCGAGGTCTACGAGGCGGCCAGCATCGACGGTGCCAGCAGGACGCAGCAGCTGACCCGCATCACGATTCCGCTGGTCGCGGGCTACGTCGTGATCAACGTGATCCTCGGATTCAAGGGCTTCCTCAACGCGTACGACATCATCGTCGGTCTCACCAACGGCGGCCCCGGCACCTCCACCCGCAGCGTCGCGATGACGATCATCGCGGGCTTCAACGGCGGCGACTACGCCTACCAGATGGCCAACGCGACCATCTTCTTCATCGTCGCCGTGCTCATCTCCCTCCTCCAGCTGTCGCTGACGCGCGGAAGGAACGCCCTCTGATGTCGACGCAGACGATCACCACCCAGACTGCCTCCGGCAGGAAGCCGCGCACCCGCATGGAGCGCGTGAACTGGTCGGGCACGATCATCCTCATCCTGTGCGCCGTCACGGTGTTGCTGCCGCTGTACGTCACGATCTCGATGGCCTTCAAGACGACGGGGCAGGCGGTCGACGGCAATGCGTTCTCGCTTCCCGCGCCGTTCAGCATCGACGGCTTCGTGGAGGCCTGGAACCTCACGAAGTTCCCGGTCGGAGCGGGCATCTCCCTGCTGGTCACCGCCGGGACCGTGGTCGCGACCATCGTGCTCGCGGCCTTTGCGTCGTACGCGATCGTGCGCAACTGGGACCGGCGCCTGTTCCGCTACTCGTTCTTCTACCTGCTCGCGGCGATGTTCATCCCGTTCCCCGTCGTTGCCCTGCCGCAGATCCAGCTCACCGGACGCGTCGGGCTCGACAATCCGCTCGGTGTGATCATCCTGGCGACGATGTTCCAGCTCAGCTTCAGCGTGCTGCTGTTCACCGCGTTCCTGCGTTCGATCCCGATCGAGCTCGAGGAGAGCGCCCGCATCGACGGAGCCACCACGTGGCAGACGTTCTGGAGGCTGATCTTCCCGCTGCTCGCCCCGATGAGTGCGACGGTCGGCATCTTCGCATTCCTCTACGCCTGGAACGACTTCATGATGCCGTCGCTCATCATCTCCGACCCGGCGATGCAGACCCTGCCCGTGCGGCAGAACCTCTTCCAGAACCAGTTCAGCAACAACTACAACGTGGCGTTCGCCTCGTACCTGATGGCGATGGCACCCGCCATCCTGGCGTATCTGTTCACGCAGCGCTTCGTGATGGAGGGCGTCACGCAGGGCGCCGTCAAGGGCTGAGCAGCGACGCCTCAGAACCACCCGCAAGAAAGAAGAAGGAGTACCCACCCCTCATGACCGATTCGCTTCTCACCGAGACCCGCGAAGACGAGAGGACGGCTGCATGGTGGCGCCAGGCCGCCGTCTATCAGATCTACCCCCGCAGCTTCGCCGACGCGAACGGCGACGGGATCGGCGACATCCCGGGCATCGTCTCCCGTGTCGACTACCTCGCCGAGCTGGGCGTCGACGCGGTCTGGCTGAGCCCGTTCTACCCCTCGGAGCTCGCCGACGGGGGCTACGACGTCGCCGACTACCGCGACGTCGACCCGCGCCTGGGGACCCTCGCCGACTTCGATGCGATGGTCGAGGCGCTGCACGCGCGCGGCATCCACGTCGTCGTCGACATCGTCCCGAATCACACCTCGGATCAGCACGCCTGGTTCCAGGAGGCGCTGGCCGCCGGTCGCGGCTCGGCTGCGCGCGGACGGTACATCTTCCGCGAGGGCACCGGCCCCGACGGGTCCGAGCCGCCCACCGACTGGGTGTCGGTGTTCGGCGGCAGCGCATGGGAGCGGGTCGAGGACGGCCAGTGGTACCTGCACAACTTCGCGAAGGAGCAGCCCGACCTCGATTGGGACAACCCGGAGGTGCGCGAGGACTTCCTGAAGACCCTGCGCTTCTGGTCCGATCGCGGAGTCGACGGGTTCCGCATCGACGTCGCCCACATGCTCACGAAGGATCTGAGCGATCCGCTGCCGAGCCGGGTCGAGCTCGACGCGATGGACCGCACCTCGGGGACCCATCCGATGATCGACCGCGACGACGTGCACGAGATCTACGCCGAGTGGCGCCGGGTCTTCAACGAGTACGACCCGCCGCGCACGGCCGTCGCCGAGGCATGGGTCGACACCCCGGAGCGCCGCGCGCGCTACGCCTCCGCCGAGGGGCTGGGGCAGGCGTTCAACTTCGATCTGCTGGTCGCCGACTTCGATGCGACCCAGTTCCGCGAGATCATCGTCGACAACCTCGAGCAGGCGCAGGCCACCGGGTCGTCGACGACCTGGGTGCTCTCGAACCACGATGTCACCCGTCACGCCACGCGCTACGGGCTCGCTCCGCTGCACGGGCGCGCGGTGAAGCAGGGCACCGAGTGGGTCAAGGCGGGCGGTCCGGCAGAAGGCCTCGATCGCGAGGGCGGACTCCGCAGGGCGCACGCCGCGACCCTGCTGCTGCTCGGCCTGCCCGGCAGCACATACCTGTACCAGGGAGAGGAGCTCGGTCTGCACGAGGTGGCCGAGATCACACCGGAGCAGCGTCAGGACCCCGGATTCTTCCGCGGCGCCGACTTCGACGGCCTCGGCCGGGACGGATGCCGCGTGCCGCTGCCCTGGACCGCCGGCGGTTCCTCGTACGGCTTCGGCGCGGAGGACGCGCACCTCCCGCAGCCGGCCTGGTTCGCCGAGTACGCCGTCGACGTCGAGGCCGCCGACCCGTCGTCGACACTGTCGCTGTACCGCGAGGCGCTGCGCCTGAGGCACCTGCTGCAGACCGGCGAGACGCTGGAGTGGATCGACACCGGACGCGCCGACGTGCTGCGCTTCGCCCGCCCGAACGGATGGCAGATCGTGACGAACTTCGGCACCGAGCCGTTCGACCTCGGTGCGGATGCCGCGGGCGTCGTGCTTTCGAGCGCTCCGCTCACCGGCTCCGCTCTTCCCGGCGAGGCCACCGCGTGGGTCGCCCCGGCAGGGCTGCTCGGCTGAGGCCCTGCAGGCGATTTGATAATGGTTCTCATTAGCGTTTAGAGTGAGACCATGAAGAAGCCCGTCGTCGCCCTCGCCCTCGCATCCGTCGCCGCCCTCGCGCTGGCCGGATGCTCCACCACCCCGGCAGCGGGAGAGGGCGACGACGGCACCATCACGGTCGTCGCGAGCACCAATGTCTACGGCGACATCGCTGCGACGATCGGCGGAGACCGCGTCGACGTCGAGTCGCTCATCACCTCGGCGTCGCAGGATCCGCACTCCTACGAGGCGACCGCGCGCGACCGCCTCACGGTGCAGAAGGCCGATCTGGTGATCGAGAACGGCGGCGGGTACGACGCCTTCGTCGACACGCTGCTGCAGGACGCGAACGACCCGCACGTCGTCACGGCGGTCGAGTTCTCGCACGACTTCCCCGGCAACGAGGGGCACGAGGGCGAGGCCGAGCACGACCACGCCGAGGACGAGTCCCACGACCACGACCATGCCGAGGGCGAAGAGGGTCACGAGGGGCACAACCACATCGAGGGCTTCAACGAGCACGTCTGGTTCGACCCGCACACCATGATCCATGTCGTCGAGGCGATCTCCGACGAGCTGTCCGAGCTCGACCCCGACGGGGCGAAGGAGTTCGCCGCCAACGCCGACGACCTCATCGCCGACCTGGAGGGCTTCGAGGCCGACCTCGAGACCATCAAGGCGGATGCCGCAGGGGCCACGGTCTTCATGACCGAACCGCTGCCCGGTTACCTCGCCGCCGCCGCCGGCCTGACCGACGTCACCCCCGAGGGATTCGCCGAGTCGGTCGAGGAGGGCAGCGATGTCGCGCCCGCCGTGCTGCTCGAGGCGCTCAAAGTGATCGAAGACGGTCAGGCCACTGCGCTGCTGACCAACGCGCAGACCGGAGGAGCGGAGACCGAGCGGGTGGAGGCTGCCGCGAAGGATGCCGGCATCCCCGTCGTCGCCTTCACGGAGCTGCTCGAGGACGGATCGTCGTACTCTGAGTGGATGAGTGACGCGATCCAGAGCCTCGCCGCCGCCGTCCAGCCGTGAGCGGGGGCGCTCCGGTCCTCGAGATCACCGACGCCGCACTCCACCGCGGGGATCGCGAACTCTGGTCAGGGCTCGACCTGACGGTGCAGCCCGGCGAGTTCATCGCGGTGCTCGGCCCGTCCGGGTCGGGGAAGACCACGCTGTTGCGCAGCATCCTCGGCCTGCAGCCGCTGTCTTCCGGGTCGATCCGCGTCGCGGGGGAGCCTGTGCACCGCGGCAACTCCCGCATCGGGTACATCCCGCAGCAGCGCAACCTCGCTCCCGACACCAGTATGCGAGCTCGGGATCTGGTGGGTCTCGGCGTCAGCGGAAGCCGTTTCGGGTTCCCGGTCCCGCGCCGCGGTGACCGCGCCAAGGTCGACCGGCTGCTCGACGCGGTGGGCGCCTCGCACTTTGCCGATCGTCGTGTCGGCCTGCTCTCGGGTGGCGAGCAGCAGCGGTTGCGGGTGGGACAGGCTCTCGCCGACGAGCCGGCGCTGCTGCTGTGCGACGAGCCGCTGTCGAACCTCGACCTCGCCAACCAGCTCGCTGTGACCGACATCATCGACCGCCAGCGCCGCGAGCGCGAGGCCGCGGTGCTGTTCGTCACGCACGACATCAACCCGATCCTCGGCCGCGTCGACCGCATCCTCTACATCGCAGGCGGCCGGTTCCTCCTGGGCACCCCGGATGAGGTGCTGCAGACCCGCGTGCTCAGCGACCTCTACGGCACCCCGGTGTTCGTGCTCCGCGCGGGCGACCGGCTGGTCGTCGTCGGCGTGCCGGATGCCGAGCCGCACCACGACCACGGCGACCACCACGAGCACGGAGGAGCGGCATGAGCGTCTCCGCGGCCCTGGTGCCGATGGTCGACTGGAGCGACGTCTTCTCGTTCCAGGACTACGGCGAACTCGTCGCCCTGCTCTCGAACTCGATCATCGCGGGTGCCGTCCTGGGCATCGTCGGCGGTCTGATCGGCGTCTTCGTGATGCAGCGCGACCTGGCCTTCGCGGTGCACGGCGTGAGCGAGCTGTCGTTCGCGGGTGCCGCAGCTGCCCTGCTGTTCGGTGGCAGCGTGGTGTTCGGCTCGTTGGCCGGTGCCCTCGTCGCGGCGATCCTGATCGGCATCCTCGGCGCCAAGGCCAGGGACCGGAACTCGATCGTCGGAGTGCTGATGCCGTTCGGTCTGGGCCTCGGCATCCTGTTCCTCTCCCTCTACGACGGCCGCAGCGCCAACCGGTTCAGCCTGCTGACCGGGCAGATCGTCTCGGTGTCGAGCCCCGACCTCGGCTGGCTCATCGGCATCAGCATGGTCGTGCTGATCGGGCTGCTCGTGATGTGGAACCCGCTGCGGTTCGACTCGCTCGACCCGGAATCGGCGGCCGCCCGCGGAGTGCCCACCCGCGCCGTGAGCCTGCTGTTCATGGTGCTGCTGGGTCTCATCGTCGCGGTGAGCGTGCACATCATCGGCGCGCTGCTGGTGATGGCACTGCTGGTCACACCCGCCGCCGCCGCGATGCGGGTCACGGCCGGCCCCATCGCCGTGCCGCTGCTGTCCGCTCTGTTCGGATTCGTCTCGGCCGTCGGCGGCATCCTGCTCGCCCTCGCCGGCACCCTGCCCGTCAGCCCGTACATCACGACCCTCTCGTTCACCATCTACGTCGTGTGCTGGATCGTGCAGAAGTCGCGTTCCCGGGTGCGGCGTGTCGCAGCCTGAAATCCACTCCCAGCCGTCGCCAACCCCTGCGGCCTAGACTCTTCGTATGGCTCAGCGGAACACCTGGCAGCGCGAACGCGTGCGCGAAGCACTCGCCGACGCGCGCGGTTTCGTGAGCGCGCAGAACCTGCACGCCTCGCTGCGCGACGACAACACGGGCATCGGCCTCGCCACCGTGTACCGCGCGCTCGCCGGTCTCGCTGCATCCGGTGACGCCGATTCGCTGCAGAGTCCTGAGGGCGAGGCGCTCTACCGTGCCTGCACGACACAGGGTCACCACCACCACCTCATCTGCCGGTCCTGCGGCCTGACGGTCGAGATCGAGGCCAAGGACGTCGAGCAGTGGGCGCACCGCACCGCGGCGCTGCACGGATTCACGGATGCCGCGCACGTGGTCGACATCTTCGGGCTGTGCACGCCGTGCACGAACAAGCGCGACGCCGAGAGGGCCGCGTCCGCGTGAGCCCCTCCGCAGCAACGGCGACCCGTCACGGCCACTCCCATCGCCCGGCACCCTCGCCGCGATCGGCATGGATCGGCGTCGGCCTCGGCGCCGTCATCATCGCGGCGCTGTTCCTGATCGACGCCTTCCTTCCGAAGCTCTTCCCCGCAGCTCTCCCGACCCGCGCGCAGGACGGCCTCACCCTCGCGCTGAGCGTGCTCATCGAGGCGCTGCCGTTCGTGATCCTCGGCGTGCTGCTGTCGATCGTGGTGCAGGTGTGGCTGCCGGCCGACGTCATCCACCGCTGGCTGCCCCGGCGGGCATGGGCTCGCCGCGCCGTGCTGTCGCTGCTCGGCATGCTGATCCCGGTGTGCGAGTGCGGCAACGTGCCCTTCGCCCGCGGCCTGATGATGCGCGGGCTCGCTCCGGCCGAGGCGATGACCTTCCTCATCGCGGCGCCCATCGTGAACCCGATCGTGATCCTCACCACGCATGCGGCGTTCGGCTGGGACGGCGGCATCCTGGTCGCCCGTCTCGTCGGCGGCTACCTGATCGCGAACCTGATCGGATGGATCTACAGCCGCCACCCCGACCCCGACGGCATGCTCACGCAGCGCTTCGTCGACACGTGCGACCGCGTGACGCACGAGCCCGGCACGCCGGTGCGGCGCAGTCTCACGCAGTTCCTCGTCGAGCTGCGTGCCGTGATGCCGGCGCTGGTGATCGGCTCGGCGCTCGCGGGAGCCGTGCAGGTGCTCATCCCGCGCGAGTGGCTGCTGGCGATCGGGTCGAACCCGGTGCTGTCGATCGTCGCGATGATGATCCTGGCGATGACCGTCGCTATCTGCTCGAACGTCGACGCCTTCTTCGCCCTGTCGTTCGCCTCGACGTTCTCGTCCGGTGCGATCGTCGCCTTCCTGCTGGTCGGCCCGCTCGTCGACGTCAAGATGCTCGCGCTCATGCGCACCACGTTCACGACGCGCACCCTCGTCGGCATCGTCGGCATCGTCCTCGCCTCGGCTTTCGCCATCGGAATCGGGGTGAACGTCCTTGTCTGAGCAGACCGTCGCCCGCGTGCGCGCGCTCGGCACCCGCTGGCTGGGTGTGGGCCTCGCGGCCGTGATCTCTGTCGTCACACTCGGACTCGGCCTCACCGGGCGCCTCAACCTCTACATCAGCCCCGAGTCGGTGTGGTTCGCGTGCACCGCCGCGGTCGTCACGCTCGCCGGTGCGATCTGGTCCTGCACTCTCCCATTGGGGGAGGAGGGCGACCACGGACACGACCACGGGCCTGCTCCGGAAACGTCGGATGCCGTCGATGACACGGATCACGGCTCGCCCACCGCGTCCCGTCGACGCTCGCTCGCGGGTGTCGGAGCCGTCGCGGGCGGTGTGATCGCCACGGGTGTCGTGGCAGCCGCCCTCGTGCTGCCGCCCGCCTCGCTGTCGGTCGAGCTCGCGATGTCGCGCGCGGGGGAGCAGAGCGCCCTGTTCGCAGGGGCCGACACGGTCGCGCTCGGGGTCGCCGACACGTCCACCTTCGGCGTGGGCGACTGGGCGAGCGTCTTCGCCGCGTCCACGAACACCGCCGCCTATGACGGTGCACCCGTGACGCTCACGGGCTTCGTGACGCCCGACTCATCGGGCGATGACGGCGTGAACCTCACGCGACTGGTCATCACGCACTGCGTGATCGACGCGCAGACCGCTGCGCTGCCCGTCGACGTCGACCCGGAAGACTACGCGACCGGCCAGTGGGTCGAGATCACCGGCACCGTGCGGGCGGACGCCGACGGAAAGCTCCGCATCGAGCCGACCGGTGTCGTCGCGATCGACGAGCCAGGGGATCCGTATGAGTACTGACGACGATCGCCCCGAGGTGCCAGCCGTTCCGCAGACCCGTGCGGAGATGCGCGCGGCCAGAGAAGCAGCCGAGGCGGCCGAGGCCGAACGGATCGACCGCGCGCTCGCGACGCACCATGAGTCCGAGCCGAGCATCGATGAGCCGCGTGCCGATGCAGGCGAGACCTCTGCGCATGAGGCGGCTGCTCGGGAAGCTGCTGCCCGCGAAGCCGCCGCTCGCGAAGCCGCTGCTCGCGAGGCCGCCGTCCGCGAGGCGGGTGATCGCGAGGTCGCCGAGCAGGAGGCCGCTGCCCGCAAGATGGCCGCCTTCGAGGCCGCCGCACGGGAAGATGCCGAGGCGACGGCACTCCCCTCCGTGCCCGTCCCCACGGCGCCCGTCTTCATCGGCGCCACTCCCGCCGGTTCGGTTCCCGTCGCCGGAGAGCCCGAGCTCGAGGCCGAGGCCGAGGCCGCGCGCGAAGAAGCATCCGCTCCGACCGACTCCCGTGGCCCGTCCGCAGAGGAGCCCGCACGCACTCCCGCGACGTCACGCGGTTTCCTCCTCACGATCGGTGCGGTCCTCGGCGTCCTGGTGCTCGTGGGCACCGGCTTCGGCATCGTGAGTCTCCTGCAGGGGCCACGGGTCAGCGAGGTGCAGGTGGATGCCGCGCAGGCGATCGAGTCGTCCGGAAGCAGGGTCATCCTCACCGCGAATCAAGCCCTCGCGCCGATCGATCCCGAGCAGGTCACGGTCGAGCCGGCCGTGCCGTTCACGGTCGACGCATCGGGGCGCGGCGTCGGCGTCCGCTTCACGGTTCCGCTCGACGACTCCACGAAGTACACGGTCCGTGTCGCCGATGTCACCGGCGCCGGCGGAGGTCCGTCGACGACGCTGACGACGAGTTTCGAGACCCCGGCGTCTCACATCTTCATCCTGCGCCGCGACGTCGACGGTAAGGACAAGATCTTCCTCACCGACCTCAAGGGCGACGGGGTGGCGGTCTACGAGCACGACAAGATCAACGACTTCCGCGCGACCTCGAACCAGCTCGTCGTCGCGGTCGAGGAGGACGAGGGGTCCCGGCTGCTCGTGATGGATCGCGACGGGAAGAACCAGCGCGAGCTGAAACTCCCGGGTGACGGCTACGTGGGCGCGATCCAGGTCTCCGAGCGCGGCGGTCTCGTCGGCTACAGCTACTCCGACCGTGAGCTGAGCGACGACGAGGGACGCGCGAGCGTGCTGGTCACGCAGTCGCTGAACGGCAAGGACGATCCTCAGATCATCGAGGTCGCGGGCAAAGAGGCGAGCGTGTTCGTCTGGCAGTTCGTGCCCGACAGCGCCGCCGTGCTGTTCATCGACTTCGACGGAGCGCTCTCGCTCGTCGACCGATCCACCGACGCGGGGGTGCAGTCCCTCGGGCTCGCCGCGACCATCCAGGGCATCTCCCGGGGCACGTACACGGCGATCGTCGAGCGACTCGACGCCACCGTTGTCGAACTCAATCTCGCCGACGGATCCGAGCAGCCGCTCGCGGCATCCGACCCCGATTACGGCACGGCCTCGTCGATCACTCCCTACCCCGGGGGCACGCTGCGGCACGTGGTCTCGCGCGACGATGCGGGGCTTCCGGTCGGGCAGGCGGTGATCCGCGTCGACGACGACGGCAAGGCGACTCCGCTGGTCGAGGTCAGCTCGGCGGATTCGATCCTGCAGGCGTGCGCGTCCCCGAGCGGCCAGTACGCGGCCGTCGCCATCGCGCCCGAACTGGCGAGCAACCCGTACGACGGGATGCTGCTCCCGCTGCCCGAGAAGGTCGAGACGCACCTGATCGACATGGAGTCGGGCAAGGAGATGGTCGCCCTCACCGGCTTCGACGTCTCCTGGTGCCAGACGGCACCGCGGTTCTGACATGTCGACGCACGATGCTCTGCGCCGTGCCGTCCGCGCCGATCTGGGCGGCTCCGCGGTCGACGTGGCCCCGCGACTCCTCGGGGCGGAACTGCGTACGTTCGTGACCGGGCCCGACGACACGGACCCGGTCGAGGTGCGGCTGCGCATCACCGAGGTCGAGGCCTATCACGGTCGGGGGACCGGGGAGATCGCGGATCCAGGGTCGCATGCGCGGATGGGGCCGACCGTCCGCAATGCCACGATGTGGGGCGAGCCCGGACACCTGTACGTCTACCTGAGTCACGGCATCCACTCGTGCGTCAACGTCGTGTGCGGGCCCGAGGGGCAGGGCGACGGCGTGCTGCTGCGTGCCGGTGAGGTCGTGTCCGGAGCGGATGCCGCGGCTCGGCGGCGGGGTGCGGCGCTGCCTCTCGGGCGCATCGCTCTTCGCGACCTCGCCCGGGGGCCGGGACGTCTCGGTCAGGCCGTCGGGTTGCGGCATCCTCTGCACGACGGGATCGACGCCGTGACGGGGGAGCAGCGGCACGGCGCACGGGCGGAACTGTGGTTGGGCGAACCGCGGGACGACGTGGTGAGCGGGCCGCGGGTCGGTGTCGCGGGAGTCGCCGGTACGCACGCCTTCCCCTGGCGTTTCTGGATCGACGGCGACCCCACGGTGTCGCCGTTCCGCTGGGGCCGCGGTGCCGCCGAGGCTGCGGCCGTTCCTGGTGCCCCGCCCGTGCTAAACTGACTCTTTGTCTGCGCACACTCCTGTGCGCAGTTCGCGTGCCGCTGGGTGTTTCTCGGTTCCTGAGCCTGTCGAAGGAGTCGAAGGGCCCGCGGCGTGCAGACAAGGGATCTTGGGTGAGGCCGTCCGGTCTCACGGTATAGAAGGAGTCACATCATGGCAGCAGTGTGCCAGGTGACCGGAGCTGTTCCCGGCTTCGGACACAATGTCTCGCACTCGCACCGCCGGACGAAGCGCCGCTTCGACCCGAACGTGCAGAAGAAGACGTATTTCGTTCCGTCGCTCGGTCGTAAGATCACGCTCAACGTGTCCGCCAAGGGCATCAAGGTGATCGACGTCCGTGGCATCGAGAACGTGGTCAAGGACCTCCAGGCGAAGGGTGTGAAGCTCTAATGGCCAAGAAGGCTCAGGACGTTCGTCCGATCATCAAGCTGCGTTCGACGGCAGGTACGGGATACACGTACGTGACCAAGAAGAACCGCCGCAACACCCCCGACCGCCTCGTGCTCAAGAAGTACGACCCGGTCATCCGTCAGCACGTCGAATTCCGAGAGGAGCGTTGATCAATGGCTAAGAAGAGCAAGATCGCTCGCAACGAGCAGCGCAAGGTCATCGTCGAGCGTTACGCCGAGCGTCGCGCCGAGCTGAAGAAGACTTTGGTCGACCCGAACGCCACCGACGAGGCCCGCGAGGCCGCACGCGTCGGCCTGCAGAAGCTGCCGCGCAACGCGTCGCCGGCTCGCGTGCGTTCGCGCGACGTCATCGACGGCCGCCCCCGCGGTGTCCTCACGAAGTTCGGCATCTCGCGTGTCCGCTTCCGTGACATGGCACACCGTGGCGAGCTGCCCGGCGTGACCAAGTCCAGCTGGTAAGACTCAGCAGACAGAGGGGGCGAGGATCTTCGGATCCTCGCCCCTTCTGCGTCCCCGGGCTTGGCGTGTCCCGGGGGATTCTGTGTTCCCGGGGCTTCTACATTCCCGGGGCTTCTGTGTTCCCGGGTCCCTCACGCTCTGAAGGAGATCTCACGGAATGAAGGAGCGGATGCCGCATCCACTCCTTCATTCCGTGAGATCTCCTTCGTTCCGAGCGGGGTCGTTTCGAGCGGGGTGGGGGATGCGAGCAGGCGAGGATGCGAGCAGACGAGCAGACCAGCGGGTACCGGGGCTGTTCTCCTGCACCGGGCCCTGCGCTGAGGAAAGTCTGACCGCATGCCGGAACCGCGGCGACATGCGGCTGCTCTTCGGCGGCAGGATCGTTCGATGGATCCCGTGGATGAGCTGAGGCGTCGCGGGGGAGTCGCGCCGGTGCGGACTCTCCGAGCAGCCGGGGTCAGCGCGCACGCGCTTCGGCGGTCGAAGGAGCGGCGCGAGATCTCAACGGTGCGGCAGGGGTGGGTGGCGCTCCCGGAAGCTGATCCGAAGGTCGTCGGCGCCGTCGCGCACGGCGTGGTGCTGAGCTGTGTCACCGCGGCCGCCCGGCAGGGGCTCTGGGTTCCCGAGAAGCCCGCACTGCATGTCGTTGCCAGACCGAATGCCGCGCGGATCCAGGTGCCGGCACACGTCGTCGTGCACTGGTCGAAGCCGGTCGTCGTGCGGCCACCCGACGCGACGGTGGATGAGTTGCTGAACGCCCTCGCCCTGGTCGCTCAATGCCAGCCGTTCGAGACGGCGCTCGTCGTCTGGGAGTCGACCATGAACAAGGGGCTCGTCGATCGCGAGCGGCTTCGTGGGCTCGATCTTCCGCCGCCGGCCCGAGCGGTCCTCGAGCGAGCGCGACCGTTCGCCGACTCTGGGCTGGAGACGATCGTCATCCACCGGCTTCGCTGGCTGGGGCTTCGGATGCTGCCCCAGGCCTGGTGCGTCGACCGGCGGGTGGATCTGCTGATCGGGGATCGGCTGGTCATCCAGATCGACGGGGCGACGCACGCGGGCGAGCAGCGGACCAAGGACATCGCGCATGACGCGCAGCTGATGATTCGCGGCTACCGCGTTCTTCGTTTCAGCTATGAGCAGGTCATGCAGCGTTGGCCCGAGGTGCAGACGGTGATCATGGAGGCCGTCGCACAGGGCGCGCACCTCGCCTGAGCATCCCCCAAGCCTGAGCACCCCAGCCTGAGCATCCTCCTCACCTGAGCATCCACCAGGCCTGACCATCCACTCGCCTGCGCAGCCCCACGCACGACGCGAAGGAGATCTCACGGAATGAAGGAGCGGATGCGGCATCCACTCCTTCTTTCCGTGAGTTCTCCTTCACTCCGTGTGAGCGACGGACACCCGTCGGCAGGCCATACACCTCACGCGAGGTCAGCGCCCAGGCCGGAACGGGTGCCCGCCAGGCTCGGGACCCCGGCCTAGACGGCGGAGCGCTCCGCGCGCTTGGGCAGCACCCATCCCGCACGCGGGAAGTGGCAGGTGTAGCCGTTGGGGTACTTGATCAGGTAGTCCTGGTGCTCTTCCTCGGCCTCCCAGAACGGACCCTCGGGTTCGATCGTGGTGACGGCCTTGCCCGGCCACAGGCCCGAGGCGTCGACGTCGGCGATCGTGTCGCGCGCGACCGTCTCCTGCTCGGGGGAGAGCGGGAAGATCGCCGAGCGGTAGCTCGAGCCGATGTCGTTGCCCTGACGGTCCTTCGTGGACGGATCGTGGATCTGGAAGAAGAACGCGAGGATGTCGCGGTACGTCGTCTTCGTCGGGTCGAACACGATCTCCACGGCCTCGGCGTGGCCGGGGTGGTTGCGGTAGGTCGCGTGGTCGTTCGAACCGCCGGTGTACCCGACGCGGGTGCTGATCACGCCGGGCTGGCGGCGGATCAGGTCTTCCATGCCCCAGAAACAGCCGCCGGCGAGGACGGCCGTCTCGGTCCCGGGCGTGCGGGTGATGGTTCCGGTGTCGGTCATGACTGCTCCTCAGAGGTGGCGGTGGTGGGGGTGTCGAGCGTCTTCGCGAAGAGGGGACTGTAGCGACCGTACCCCTCCTCCTCCAGCCTGTCAGCCGGGACGAAGCGCAGGGCCGCGGAGTTCATGCAGTAGCGGAGCCCGCCTTCGTCGCGGGGTCCGTCGTCGAAGACATGGCCGAGGTGGCTGTCGGCGTTCGCGGAGCGCGCTTCGGTGCGCTTCATGAACAGCGAACGGTCGGTGCGCGTCGTGACGGCATCCGCCTCGATGGGCTTGGTGAAGCTGGGCCAACCGGTTCCGCTGTCGAACTTGTCGGTCGACGAGAACAGCGGCTCGCCCGAGACGACGTCGACGTAGATGCCGTCGTCGTGGTTGTTCCAGTACGCGTTGCGGAACGGCGGTTCGGTCGCGTCCTGCTGGGTCACCTCGTACTGCAGGTTCGTGAGGCCACTGACGGCCTCGGGGGTCTTGCCGTAGTCGTTCGACATGATCTGACTCCTTGTCCGACGTCGCTGGCTGCGGCGTCACAGAGAAGAACCGCGGACGGCGCTGTTTTGGTCCCGCAGGGCTGGGAGCGCGCTGTGAGTTTCTGCGGACTCGATAGAGTTGCCTCCGCACTGCACACCGCCCGAGGGGAATCACATGTCCGTTGGACTGCTCGCCGTCGTCGACGACATCCTGAGCGCCGCGATGAAGGCCTCGGCCAAGGCGGCGGGTGTCGTGATCGACGATGCCGCGGTCACCCCGCAGTACGTGCAGGGCATCACGCCCGCGCGAGAGCTGCCGGTCGTCGGCAAGATCGCGCTCGGCTCGCTCGCGAACAAGTTCCTCATCATCATCCCCGCGGCTCTGCTGCTCACCGCGTTCGCCCCGTGGGTGCTGCCGTATCTGCTGATCCTGGGCGGCGCGTACCTGTGCTTCGAGGGCGCCGAGAAGGTGCTGGAGTGGTTCGGCGTGCAGCACGGCCACGCCGACGAGGGCGCCCGCGACGAGAAGAAGCTCGTCCTGGGCGCGGTGCGCACCGACCTGATCCTCTCGACCGAGATCATGCTCATCTCGCTGGCGAGCCTGGAGAAGGGCCTCGACATCTGGGCGACGCTCGCCATCCTCGCCGTTATCGCACTCCTGATGACGGGTGTCGTCTACGGCGCCGTCGCACTGCTCGTGAAGATCGACGACATCGGGCTGAAGATGGCGAAGAACCCGGTGCGTCGCGTACGGCACACCGGCACCAGGATCGTGCGTTCCATGCCCGCGGTGTTCCGCTTCATCAGCATCCTCGGCACGGTCGCCATGCTCTGGGTCGGTGGACACCTCGTGCTCGTGAACCTGGGCGAGGTCGGCTGGCACTTCCCGGTCGACGTGCTGCACGGCGTGGAGCACGCGCTCCACAACCTCGGTCCGGTCGTCGTCTGGATCGTCGACACGATCATCTCCGCGATCGCCGGTCTCATCCTGGGGCTGCTCATCGTCGGGATCATCCTGGGGATCGCGAAGCTGTTCGGCAAGAAGCCGAACTTCCACGAGGGCGAGGAATCCCCCGCCGACGTGCACGTCTGACGCAGCAGAAGAGAGACCACCCGCCGATGACAGCCGTCCGAATCAGGGACGCGGAGACCGCAGACCTCGAGACGATCACCGCGATCCACAACCATGCGGTGCTGCACACCACCGCGATCTGGAACGAGGACGCCGTCGACCTCGCCGACCGCGTCGCCTGGCTCGCCGACCGCACCTCCCGCGGCTACCCGGTGATCGTCGCCGTCGACGACTCCGGGGTGCTGGGGTACGCGTCGTATGCGCAGTGGCGTCCGCACAGCGGCTACCGGCACACGGTCGAGCACTCCGTGTACGTCCTCGACGGTCAGCACGGCCGGGGTATCGGCACCGCGCTGATGACCGCGCTCGTCGCCCGCGCCCGTGCCGCCGGGCTGCACGTCATGATCGCCGGCGTCGAGAGCGGGAACGCCGCCTCCATCGCGCTGCACCAGCGCCTCGGCTTCGTCGAGGTCGGACGGATGCCGCAGGTCGGGGCCAAGTTCGGACGCTGGCTCGACCTGAGCATGCTCCAGCTCGTGCTCGACGACCGTGCCGAACCCGGCGCAGCATCCTGACCATGGATCTGCTGCAGTGGTTCGTCGACGCCTTCAACTCGAACTGGACTCTTCCCGGCGGGCAGACGCTCCTCGTCCGTGAGGTCGTGGGCAACGTGTTCGGCCTGGCGAGCGCGCTCGGCGGCATGCGCCGGAAGATCTGGGCCTGGCCGGTCGGCATCATCGGCAACCTGCTGCTGCTGACCGTCTTCCTCGGATCCGCCCTCAGCCCCGACCCCTCACTTCCACACCTGCTCGGCCAGGCGGGGCGGCAGATCATGTTCATCGCCGTCGCGATCTACGGATGGGTGCGCTGGCGCAACGCCGAGGGCGGACAGGTCGTGCCGAGGTGGGCACCGACGGGGGCACGCATCGGCCTGGTGCTGGTGATGATCGTGGGAACCGTCGCGCTGACCCCGCTGTTCCGCGCGCTGGGCTCCTGGGAGCCGGTGTGGGCCGACGCCTGGACCTTCGTCGGCTCGCTGCTCGCCACCTACGGAATGGCCAAGGGCTGGACAGAGTTCTGGCTCATCTGGATCGCTGTCGACGTCGTCGGCGTGCCGCTGCTGTTCAGCTCCGGCTACTACGCGACCGGCTTCATGTACGTCTTCTACGGCGTCTTCACCGCGGTCGGGTTCGTCATCTGGTGGCGGGCGCAGCGGAGCGCTGCGCATCCGGTCGTGATCCTGCCGCCCGATCCGAATCCGCGGCGCCCGGAAGACGACGAGCTCGCCTGAGAACGCCGTCGCCCGAACCGCCGCCGGCGCTCAGCGCCGGACGCGCGCGAGGAACTCCGCACGGCATCCGTCCCGACGACCGCGAAGTCCCGACCCGACACGAGCAGGTTGGTGTCGCGGGCGAAGCGGCGCACCAGACGCTGGGCGGTCACGGTCTCGTCGGTCACCAGTCAAGGGTAGAGCCCGCGGGGATGGGTCGTGAGCCCGTCATGTACATCTCACACCTTGAGATGTACAATTGGCCCATGTCCACGATCAGCGTCGCCGACGCGCGCAACAACCTCTCGACGGTCATCGCCCGCTCCCAGGAGGAGGCCGTGTTCATCGAGCGACGCGGTCAGCGTGCCGCAGTCGTGGTCAGCCCGGAGCAGTACGAGCGGATGATCGAGGCACTCGAAGACGCCGAAGACGTGGCCGCGTTCGACGAGGCGATGGCAGAAGAAGGCCCGGACATCCCCTGGGATCAGGTGAAGGCCGACCTGGGCTGGACGTGAGCTATCGGATCGAACTGCGCCCCGCTGCCGTTCGAGCATTGAAGAAGGTCGACCATCAGGATCGCGACCGGATCCGCGGTGCCATCGCCCTGCTCGGCGAGAACCCCCGCCCGCCAGGAGCGAAGGCTCTGCAGGGACGCAACGGACTCCGCGTCCGCGTCGGGAACTACCGCATCATCTACACGATCGACGATGACGTGCTCGTCGTCGCCGCGGTCGTCACGCTGGGCCATCGGCGGGACGTCTACGAGCGCTGACCAGCCTCCCCGACATCCACCCCGGAATGTGTCCGTGCGTGTCGGCGGCCCTGGACCCACCCGGCACCCTTCGCCTTTCATGGGGGCATGACCCGTCAGATCCGCTTCAACGCCTTCGACATGAACTGCGTCGCCCACCAGTCGTCCGGCCTGTGGCGGCACCCCGACGACCGGTCCCGGCAGTACAACACGATCTCGTACTGGACCGACCTTGCGAAGCTGCTGGAGAGCGCGACCTTCGACGGGATCTTCATCGCCGACGTCCTCGGCACCTACGACGTCTACGGCGGCACGAACGAAGCCGCGATCCGCAACGGCGCCCAGGTGCCGGTGAACGACCCGATCCTGCTGGTGAGCGCGATGGCCGCGGTCACCGAGAACCTGGGCTTCGGCATCACGGCGGGCACCGCGTTCGAGCACCCCTATCCGTTCGCCCGTCGGCTGAGCACGCTCGACCACCTGACCCAGGGGCGGATCGGCTGGAACGTCGTGACCGGATACCTGCCCAGTGCCGCCCGCAACATGGGCCAGGAGGATCAGCTCGCGCACGACGACCGCTACGACCACGCGGACGAGTACGTCGAGGTGCTCTACAAGCTCTGGGAGGGCTCGTGGGAAGACGACGCCGTGGTCGAGGACCGCGAGCGGGGCATCTTCACCGACCCGTCGAAGGTGCACCCGGTCGGGCATGAGGGGAAGCACTTCAGCGTTCCCGGCATCCACATCTCCGAGCCGTCGCCGCAGCGTACGCCGGTGATCTACCAGGCCGGCGCGAGCCCGCGCGGAGTGAAGTTCGCGGCCGAGAACGCCGAAGCAATCTTCGTCGCGGCGCCGTCGAAGGAGGTGCTCGCCGGCACCGTCAAGCGCATCCGCGACGCCCTGGAAGCGGCCGGACGCGACCGCTACGACGCTCGCATCTACACACTGCTCACGGTGATCACTGCTGCGACGAGCGAGGAGGCGACCGCGAAGCACGCCGAGTACCTCTCGTACGCGAGCCCCGAGGGCGCGCTCACCTTCATGTCGGGCTGGATGGGCGTCGACCTCTCGCAGTACGCCGAGGACGAGCCGGTCGGGAACGTCGAGTCGAACGCGATCCAGTCGGTGCTTCAGCACCTGAAGGAAGAGGCCGACCTCGGCCGCGAATGGACCGTCGGCGACTTCGGGCGCCACAACGCCATCGGCGGCCTCGGTCCCACGATCGTCGGTTCCGGCGTCGAGATCGCCGACGAGTTGCAGTCGTGGGTGGAGGAGACCGACATCGACGGCTTCAACCTCGCCTACGCGGTCACCCCCGGCACCTGGCAGGACGTCATCGAGCACGTGATCCCGGTGCTGCGCGAGCGCGGCGTCTACCCGGACGAGTACGCACCGGGCACCTTGCGCAACAAGCTGCAAGGCAAGGGCGACCGCGTGCAGGACACGCACCGCGCCGCGAAGTACCGCGTCGGAGCGTTCGCACCGAGCGCCTGATCGCAGTGCTCCGATTGAGGGTTCGCTGACACCGGACTCCCGACTCGATACCCTCCGTAGATAAGTCACCTGACGCACCTCCACGGAAGGAGCAGGCCATGGCTCGAGTGATCGTCCATGCGACGGTGACCCTCGACGGGTTCTTGGCGGATGCGGACGGCGGAGTCGACTGGATGTTCGGCCGCCCCTCTGCTCCCGAAGACGATGTCGTCGTCGAGAACGTCATGAAGAACATCGGCGCCATCGTCGGCGGGGCGAACAAGACGCAGACCATCGACGACGGAGAGATCCCCTACGGCGGCATGCTCAAGGTGCCGGTGTACCTCATGACCCACACCGATCACCCGCCGATCGAACGCGACGGGATCACGTACACCTTCGTGGTCGACGACATCGCCCAGGCGGTCGAGTCAGCCACACAGGCGGCCGGCGACAAGTGGGTCAGCCTGCTCGGAGGGAGCATCTCGCGACAGTGTCTCCAGCTCGGACTCGTCGACGAACTCCACCTCGACGTCGCGCCGGTCCTGCTGGGCGACGGCATCTCGCTGTTCGCCGGGCTCGGGCAGCGCATCGAACTGGAACGCCTCGAGACGTCGGCCTTCGCGAGCGAGACCCACCTTCGCTACCGCGTCCTTCGCTAGAGACTCTCGCCGAGAACGCGTCCGACGGGGGCCGCGCCGTCAGTCGTCGCTGCGGCTGAAGATCCCGCGCAGAACGAGGAACACCACCACGGCGACGACCGCGACGATCGCGAGCTTGAAGATGAACGCGAGCACCGAGAACAGCGCGCTCACGATCCACCAGGCGATCACGACGGCGAGGACGACGCCGAGGATGGTCCAGATGTTCTTGGTCATACCTCCAGCCTACGGAGTCACGCTGCCGGGATCTCGTCGAGCGACCGATAGACGGGCAGCCCGCGCTGCTGCGCGATCTCGACGTCCTTGTCTGCGCCCGCCGACTCGCCGGGCAGGCGCAGCACGGCGTCGCAGTGCTGCAGCAGTCGGTGCGCCGTCTCGTACATGACGTCGCCGTCGCCGGCATCCGCCTCGTCCAGGGTGCGCAGGATCGGCAGCGCCACCCACTCCCCGATCATCGGCACGTGGCCGAGGCGGAAGATCGGGCCGGAGGCGTCTTCGAGGCGGGCGAGGTTCTGGGCGATGAGGTCGGGGTCGCCGTTCGTCCCCGAACGGTAGGGGCCGGCGATCAGGATCAGGAGTGGTTTTGTCATGGAGATGACTGTAGTCTGAATCATGCAAGAACGTGCAACTTCGGGAGGAAACATATGCTGGCCGCGCAACGCAAGGACCACCTGCTCGCCCTCCTCGACCGTGACGGACGAGTGGTGGCCAAGACCGTCGCCGATGAGCTCGGGGTGTCGGAGGACGCGATCCGACGCGATCTGCGGGAACTCGCCGACGAGGGAAGGCTCCTGCGCGTCTACGGCGGCGCCCTCCCGATCCCCGCCCCGGAGCCCCCGGTTCGCGAACGCGCCGACTTGGCGACCGAGAGCAAGGAGCGCGTCGCACGTGCGGCCGTGGCGACCATCCGGCCCGGCTCGACGATCGTCCTCGATGCCGGCACGACCACTCTCGCCATGGCCCGGATGCTGCCGTCCGGCACGGGGCTCACGGTGATCACAGCAAGCCCGGCCGTCGCCCTCACAGCGGCGGAGCACTCGGATGCGCGAGTGATCATGATCGGCGGCGAGCTCTCCCGACACTCACTGGTGACCGGCGGCGGCCTGGCGATGGAGGCCATCCAGCACCTCGCAGCCGACACCTTCTTCCTCGGCGCCACCGGCATCGATCCCGAACGCGGCCTCACCACCGGCGAACTCGACGATGCCGTCACCAAGCGGGCGCTGGCCTCGCGCTGCGCCGAGACCGTCGTGCTCGCGAGCGAGGAGAAGATCGGCGCCGTCGCGCGCTATCCCGTCCTGGCGCTCGATGCCGTCGCCGCGATCATCACCGACCCGACCGACACCAACCCGCTCATCGAGGAGGTCACTGCACTGGCCGGCCAAGGCTGACCCCGGCTCCAGGGTCCAGGCGATGTGACACAGCGCGCGCCGGATCGACGCCGCGACCACTTCAGGCTCTTTCCCCAGGCATAATCAGTACATTTCTGTGGTTTATGAGTAGAATCGTCATTAATCAACGGAAATGCGGTGATTATGAACGAAGCGGAGTTTGGCGCACAGATCAGGCGCGCACGGCTGCTCGAAGACATCGACCAGCGCGCGCTGGCCGATGCCGCGAACATCAGCCCGACGACGCTGATGAAGCTCGAGAAAGGCCAGGGGTCGACCCTGACCACGCTGTTCAAGGTGCTCCGCGCCCTCGGACGCGACGACTGGCTCGAAACCCTGGAGCCCGCGCCCGCGGTGAGTCCGCTGGCTCTCGCCCGAGAAGCTGAAGGACGCCAGGAGCCCCAGCGGGCCTCGAGGAAGACCTCGTGACCTACACGCGCGTCGAAGTTCTCCGCGTCTACATCTGGAATGAACTCGTCGGCGCCGTGGCCCCCTCCGGTCGCGCCTACGCCTTCGAGTACGCCCCGTCCTGGCGCCGCCGCGGCATCGAACTCGCTCCCATCCTCATGCCGACCTCCTTACCGCGGAGGGCGCAGCGCGTCTTCAGCTTCCCTGGCCTCAACGAGCAGACGTATCAGGGACTGCCACCGATGCTGGCCGACTCCGTGCCTGACCGTTTCGGCAACGGCATCATCGACAGCGTCCTCGCCCGCGAAGGTGTGCTTCCCAGCGAGATCAGCGCTCTCGACCGCCTCGCCTATGTCGGCAAGCGAGGGATGGGCGCACTCACCTTCGCCCCTGACTCCTCCCCACGCGCGCAGCACACCGCCGTGGAGATGAATCACCTCGTCGAGGCCGCCCGCGCAGCCCTCCGAGGAGAACTCGACAGCCCGGCCGTGACGACCGAGTCGCTGAACGAGCTGATCCAGGTCGGCACGTCCGCTGGTGGCGCCCGAGCCAAAGCAGTAATTGCCTGGAACACCGCCACCGGCGAGATGCGCGCCGGTGGCATCACCGCGCCTCCCGGGTTCGAGCAGTGGCTGTTGAAGTTCGACGGTGTCGGAGTGGACAACCAGCTCGGCCAGGCCAGGAGCTACGGCCGCACTGAGTTCGCGTATTACCTGATGGCCACCGCCGCAGGCGTGGAGATGAGCGAATGCCGCCTCCTCGAGGAAGGCGGACGAGCGCACTTCATCACACGTCGGTTCGACCGACCGGGGACGGGCGGCGATCGCCTGCACATGCAGTCGCTCTGCGCGATCGCGGCGATCGACTTCAACGCGATCGAGACCAACGACTATGCCTCGCTGTTCACGGTCGCCGCCGAACTCGGCGTCGATAACACCGCACAACTGTTCCGCCGTATGGTGTTCAACGTCCTCGCGAGCAATAACGACGACCACTCCAAGAACCACTCCTTCCTCATGGATCAGAGCGGCGCCTGGACGGCGTCGCCGGCGTACGACATCACCTTTGCCTATGACCCGACCTCGCCCTGGACGGCGAAGCACCTGATGAGCGTGAACGGCAAGTTCGATGCGATCACCCGCGATGATCTCCATGCCGTGGGCGAGACCTTCGAGGTCCCCGGCCACCGCAGGATCGTCCGCGAAATCGAGGCTGCGGTGAAGCGTTGGCCCGAGTTCGCGGCCGAGGCGGGTCTGCCCGACGAGCGCACCGTTGAGGTCGGCACACGACTGGACACCATCGCGCTCTGACCGACGGGGGCGAAGCGTCCGAGAACGTCAGACGTAGAGCAGATCCTCGGCGACGGCATCCCTCCACCCGGGAACGGCGAGTCGTGCGGGATCATCCCATTCGCCGCCGATGATCTGCGCGAATGCCCCCTTCACTCCGAAGAGCTTCTCGAGCGGGGTCCAGTCGGACTCCCCGGGCATGGGCACGAGAGAGCGCTCCTCGAGTGCCCCGGGGTGGACCTCCTCGATCAGCGACAGCAGACGCACACCCGTGCGCACGGGACGCAGCGCCTCGGCATCCGTGACGTGCAGGATCACTCCCTCGCAGGCGTCTCCGGCGTGATCACGCACCAGCGGCGTGAAGCCGTAAGGAACCGCGGCGATACCGGGAAGCTCGGCTGCCACGATGGCTGCGGCGTAGCGCTCCGCGTCGATGAAGGGCGCCGCGATCACCCGGAACGGCACGGCGGTGCTTCGTCCCTCCGAGACGTTCACGCCCTCCGCCAGGCAGGTGCCGGGGTAGAGCAGGGCCGTCGTGGGGCTGGGGAGGTTCGGGGACGGCGGCATCCAGGTGCCCTCATCCACGCGGCGAGCCGCATCTCGGTACCACCCCTCCACCGTGACGACTTCCAGCTCGACATCGATCCCGCGCGTCCGCACCCAGTGGCGGGCCAGCTCGCCGATCGTGAGCCCGTGACGGATCGGCATGCTCCAGCGCCCCACCAGGGACTGCGCCCGCTCGTCGAGCATCGGACCCTCCGCTCGGTCGAGCCGGCCACCGATCGGGTTCGGACGGTCGAGCACCACGACCGCCACACCGGCATCGGCGCAGGCCTCGAGCACATGACTCATCGTCCAGATGTACGTGTAGAACCGGGCACCGACGTCGGGCAGATCGACCAGCAGCACGTCGAGATCGGCGAGGTCGGACGCGGCAGGGCGCACCGCGTCGCCGTAGAGGCTGCGCACCTCGACGCCGGTGACCGGATCGACGAGGTCCTCGACCAGTTCGCCCTCTCGCGCGCGTCCGCTGAGCCCGTGCTCGGGCCCGAAGAGCCGAGTGAACCGCCAGCCGGCCTCGGCCAACCGCTGCCGACCCCGGCGGAGGTCGGAGGTCAGCGCGAGGTCGTTCGTGACCATCCCGATGCGACCCCCTTCCAGGCGCGCGAGCAGATCGGGACGGATGTCGCGTCGGATCAGGCGGTCGATGCCGAGAAGCATGGGATCAGTCGATTCTGTGGTCGGTGACGGCGTTGTAGGTGCGCTGCAGGTTGTCGGCGATGGTGTCGTAATCGGCCTGCGCGATGCGGGTGAAGAGGAAGTCGAGCACCGCGAGCTGCGCGATCCGACTCGCCATCGCGCCGGATCGGAAGGTCGACTCGGAGACGGCGGTGACGAGGACCAGCGAGCAGACCCGCGCGAGCGGGGACCGGGGGTTGTTGGTGATGGCGATGGTCGTCGCCCCGGCGCGGGCGGCGACTTCGGCCGATTGGACGATCTCGAGGGTGCGACCGGAGTGCGAGATCGCGATCGCGACATCCCGCTCGTCGAGGAGTGCGGCACCGGTGAGTGCGAGGTGGAGATCGGTCCGCGCCTGGGCCACGAGACCCGCACGGTGCAGCTTCTGCTCCAGGTCCTGTGCGGCGAGGCCGCTGGACGCCGCACCGTAGATGTCGATGCGCCGGGCGGCGCGCACCGCCTCGACGCAGCGCTCGAGTTCGTCGATGTCGATCTGCCGCGCGGTGCGCTCGATGGCCGACGCCTCGGCGAACGCGATCTTGCGCACGGTGGTGAGTGCGTCGTCGTGTCGGCTGACGTCGCTCTCCGACACCTGGAACCGCTCACGATCCGAGGCGCTGCGGTCGAGTTCGGTGGCGAGAGCGAGGCGCAGATCCGGGTATCCGGAGAACCCGAGACTCTGGGTGAAGCGGGCGATGCTGGCGACCGATGTGCCGCAGGCCGCGGCGAGGTGGGTGATCGAGTTGTCGACCACACTCTGCGGATCGGCGAGCACGTGCGTGGCGATGCGGCGCTCTGTGGGCGTGAGCGCGGAGAGGCGCTGATGGATGGCGGTCATCGCACTGGTGGACACGGCACCAGGATGGCATGGCCATGTTACGAATGGAAGTAATTTTCGGAAAGGGCTTGAGTTTCTGTAACAAATTCTCCAAAGTGGGCGAAGGCTTTCACAGCAGAGATGCCCCGGTCCCGCCGACGGCTCTCACAATCGAGAGGAACACCATGCGATACCGCACCACCCCACTCGCGTTCACCGCAGGTCTCCTGGTCACGGGGCTGGCCGTGGCCGGATGTGCACCCGCGGCTTCCAGCGGAGAGGCCGGCGGCGAGGACATCACTCTGAAGGTCTGGTCGTGGCAGGCTTCCTCCTCCCCCAAGTGGGAGGCCGTCTTCGACAAGTACGAGGAATCGCACCCCGGCGTGACCATCGAGTTCGAGGGCTACCAGCCGACCGAGTACAACCAGATCCTCGCCACCGGACTCGAGGGCAGCGACGGCCCCGACATCGCCATGCTCCGTGCTTACGGCGGCATCCAAGCGGCGATCCAGTCCGAGCAGATCGTCCCGATCGACGACATCGTCGACGGGCTCGACCAGTTCGATCCCACCGTGCTGCGCGCGGCTCAGGGCAAGGAAGACGGCAAGACCTACGGCGTGCCCTTCGCGTACCAGACGATGCAGATGTTCTACAACAAGACGATGTTCGACGAGATGAAACTGGAGGAGCCGAAGGACTGGGACGAGTTCATCGCACTCCAGGAGAAGCTCCTCGACGAGGGCGTCACCCCGATGGCCCTCGGCGCCCGTGAGGACTGGGTGCTGCCGATGTTCCACGACATCGTCGGATCGGCGAACTACGGCGGTGCCGACTTCGAGGAGAAGGTGCTCGCCGGCGACGTCGACTTCACCGACCCGGCCTACGTCTCGTCGCTCGGGATCGTCAAGGACATGCAGAAGTACCTCGACAAGAACGTCAACGCGATCGCCGTGGCGGATGCCGTGCTGCAGTTCACGTCGGGCCAGGCCGCGCAGTGGCCCGGTGGCTCGTTCGACCTGCCGACCTTCCAGAACTCGGCGCCCGACACCGAGTGGGGCGTCTACGAGGTGCCGCCGGCTCCGGGCAGCGCGCTCGACCACGCCGTCACCCCCGGCTACGCCGACGGCAGCTTCGGCATCAACGCGTCGAGCGACCAGCAGGAGGCCGCGACGGAGCTGCTGAACTGGATGACCACGAAGGAGTTCGGCCAGCTCGTCGCCGACGAGGTCGACCAGTTCTCCGCTCTGCCCGGTGTGAAGTACTCCGACCCGCTGATGCAGGAGATGAACGAGCAGTACACCGCCAACCCGGCGCCCTACCTGCTGCTCGTCGACTTCCGCTACGGCGACCCGACCGGCACCGCCGTGCTCGGCCCGGACATCCAGGCGATGTTCCTCGGCGACAAGACCCCGGAGCAGCTCGGCACCGACCTGCAGACCGGGATCTCCACCTGGTTCACCCCCGCATCCTGACCCGACCGTGAGGGGCGCCGGTCTCGGCGCCCCTCACGCAGCGAAAGAGGCATCATGGCCCTGACCCTCCCTCTCCGCCGGGAGAAGACACGGCGCTCGCGCGCGGGAATCGCCCTGTCGACCCCGACCGCGACGCTGTTCGTCCTCCCCGCCGCGGTGCTGTTCGCCGTGCTCATCCTCTATCCGATGCTCGCCGCGCTCAGCTACTCGTTCTTCGACTGGCAGGGAACGAAGCAGGGCGGATTCGCCGGCGTCGCGAACTACATCACCCTCCTCACGAAGGAGCCCTACGCCTCCGAGCTCTGGAACGCGTTCGGACACAACCTCCTGCTCTTCGCGGGTGCACTCGTCTTCCAGAACTCGCTCGGCCTCGGCATCGCGACGCTGCTGCACCGCCGCAAGCGCACCAAGCGGTTCTTCCAGACGATCTTCGCGCTCCCCTACCTCGTGAGCCCGATGGTCATCGGCTACCTGTGGTCGCTCATGCTCTCCCCGCTGTTCGGTCCGGTCAATGCGATCCTCCGCGGTGTCGGGCTCGAGAGCCTCGCGCTCCCGTGGCTCGGTGATCCGCAGCTCGCGATCTGGGTGATCGTGCTCGTGAGTGCCTGGCAGTGGATCGGCTTCCCGATCCTGCTCTACGGCGCAGCGCTCGGCGGCATCCCCGAGGAGATCGAAGAAGCCGCCGCCCTCGACGGCGCCACCGCGGGCAAGCGCTTCCGATACATCACCCTCCCGATGCTCACGCCCACGATCGGCATCATCACCGTGCTCACGTTCATCGGCAGCATGGAGGCCATGGCGATCCCGTTCGCGCTCGCGGGCTCGAACGGCGCCCCGGCCGGATCGACCGACGTGATGATGCTGCTCTTCTACCGCACCGCGTTCGAGTCGGGGAACCCGAACTCGATCGGCGTCTCCTCCGCGCTCGCGACCGTCCTGTTCATCTTCATCATGGTGATCTCGGTCGTGATCACCTCCACGATGCGTCGCGCCGAACGAAAGCTGTTCTGATGAGCACCGCCACCGAACCCCGCACCGAGCCGACGACCGAGGCGATCGTCTCGGGCCGCCCCTCCGCACCGCGTCGCCGCACGAGCCGCACCTCGGACACTCCGTTCATCGGGCGACTGTTCGCGAACATCTTCCTCTGGGGCTACGCTCTCATCGCGATCGGCCCTCTGCTGCTCATGCTCAACAACTCGCTGCGCACCCAGCAGCAGATCGCGACCGAGCCGCTGGGCCTCCCGGTGCCGCCGACGTTCACGAGCTTCCAGAGCGCGTGGATCACGGCATCCTTCGACACGTACTTCCTCAACTCGATCACGGTCACGGTCGGGTCGGTCATCGTCACGACGGTCGTGTCCGTGCTCGCGGCGTACGCGTTCGCCCGGGCCAGGGCGAAGTTCTTCCGGGGCATCGAGGCGGTGTTCCTCTCCGGTCTCATGCTGCCCGTGCACCTGGCGATTCTGCCGCTGTTCTACCTGCTCGATTCGTTGAAGATGACCAGCAACGTGTTCAGCCTGATCCTCGTCTACGGCGCGCTGGGCATCCCGTTCACGACCTTTGTGCTGACGGTGTTCTTCCGTGCGCTGCCGATCGAGCTCGAGGAAGCGGCCCGCATCGACGGCGCCGGTCCGTTCCGCACCTTCATCCAGATCCTGTTGCCGCTCGTGCGACCCGCCCTCGCGACCGTGATCGTCTTCCGCTTCGTGCCGGTGTGGAACGACTTCTTCTACCCGCTGATCCTCCTGCGCGACCGCGACTCCTACACGCTGCCCGTCGGCCTGACCCGCTTCTTCGGCGAATACTCCACCGACTGGCCGCAGCTGTTCGCCGGGCTCACGATCGCGACGATCCCTCTGATCGTGCTGTTCCTGCTCGCGACCAAGCAGATCATCAACGGGCTCACCTCCGGGATGAGTAAGTGAGGCGCCCGTGGTGAACGGGGCGCCGGGCTCGGCGTGGGCCTCGCTTCGGAGCACGCATCGAGGGGAGGCCGAGGAGCTGAGGCTGCTGGGCACAACCGCGGAAGACGATCCCGAGCCGCTCGGCGCAGAGCACCTGTTCGACCTGGCCTCGCTCACGAAGATCTTCACGACCGTAGCCGCGCTGCGCCTGGCGGATGCCGGGATACTCGATCTGGATGAGCCGGTCGCGTCCGTGCTCCCGGTCGGCAGGGGCGCAAGTGCCGCGCTCATCACGCCACGGCACCTGCTCACGCACACGTCCGGTCTTCCGGCCGAAGGCGGCGCGTGGCGCTCGGGACTCGTGGGAGACGAGCTGCGTTCGACGGTGCTGCGCAGCGAGCTGCGCGCGGATCCCGGTGCGGTCCACCTCTACTCGGACGTCGGATTCATCGCAGTCGGCGAGCTGGTCGAGCGGGTCTCGGGTGACTCTCTCCCAGCCCTCGTGGCGGACGCGACCGCGGCCATGGGTGCCGTGAACCTCACCTGGAACCCTTCGGCGATCCGCGCGGTGGCGACCGAGGTGCAGCCGCATCGAGGCCTCGTGCGCGGCGAGGTCCACGACGAATTGGCACACGCGCTTGGTCGCCCCGCTGGCCATGCCGGACTCTTCGGGACAGTGCACGATGTCGCTGCCCTCGCCCGCACGATTCGCGATGGGGGCCAGGGGGCTCATAAGCGTGTCCTCTCTGCGGACAGCGTGCGGCTCATGGTGACACCGGTCGTCGACGCGGCGGCGGGCTACGGCCAAGCGTTCGGTCTGCGAGTGCGGGATAGAACGTGGATGGGCGATGTTCTTGCCGTCGGCCACACCGGGTTCACCGGCACCGCCTTCGCCGTCGAGCTCGATTCCAAGGGCTGGGGCGTACTGCTGACCAATCGGGTGCATCCCTCGCGGGAGGGCGCCGACGTGAACGCCGCGCGCCGAGACTTCTTCCGATCGATCGGCTGAGGCGACCGCCTGCCCGAGCCGCCAAAAGCTAGCCATCCGACCTCGCGGTGCACGGCGGATCAGACGACCTCGACCCGGGCTGCCAACAGGTCGTGAAGGTGTCCCGCGGCCCCGAGGAGCGCGACGCTTCGACCCGCGAGGTCGGCCAACCGCGCCGTGAGGATGCGTTGCACCTCCTCGGTGCGGCCGTGCGCGCGCACCTGGTCGAGGATCCGTGAGATGGCGGGGATCCCGTAGCCTCCTGAGCGAAGGGCGGCAGCGACCCGCGCCTCCGTGATCGCCGCCGAACCATACGACCGCGACGACGCCGTACCCCGCCTCGGATGCACCAGACCTTCGCTCTCCCAGTGCCGCAGCGCAGACGGGCGGATGCCGAGAGCCTGTGCGAGTTCGCCGATGCTCATCGCATCCGCGTCGTCGAAGTCATCGTCAGCCTCGGCCACCGCGACGTCGAGCCCACGCAACGCCTCACGCACCCGCGAGCGCTCGCGGGCAAGATCCGCGTGGAGATCGTCGATCCACTCGGCTGCCTGCTCCACCGAACCGTCGATCAGGGTGGGCATCATCCGCCGGGCGGGCACCGGCCCGATGGCGGCAGCCATCGCCCGATACGCACGCACGGCGACCTCGTGCCGCGCCCCGTAGCGCCGATACCCGTTCGATCCGCGAGCGGCGGGCGGGATGACCCCGAGCCGCTCGAGGTCGCGCACCTGCTGCGTCGAGTACCCCACGCGTCGGCCGAGCGCGACCGTGGTCATGACCTGCTCTGGAGGGTTTGCCATGGTGTTCCCGCTTTCTTCGGCATCCGAGTCCACATAAGCACGTGAAGCTCATCATTGAGGGATGGAGATGCAGGAGATCATCGAAACAGTCCGAGGCTTCGGCGGCGTCCTCGTCGTCACCCCCGAAGAAGGCAGCGAGTTCCCGGCGCTGTCCTGGGGAGACGCCTACTTCTACTACGCACCCGATGGGCGGATGCCCGAGCGCACCCAGCCGTACGGAACGATCATCACGAAGAATTATCCCGACGACATCGCGTCCGCGCTGGACACTCCGGGGCGCTTCCGGGTGAACATCCATGTCCGGCGGGAGCAGGTGCAGACGCTCATCCCCTCGGATGGCGAGCCGACGGAGACGGACGTGTTCCATCGGCATCCGCTGTACGGCGCGTCCGGGTGGGTGTGCGTGGTCGACCCGGCGGAGCGGACGTCGGATGCCGTTCTCGCCCTGCTCCGTGAAGCGCACGAGGCCGCCCGGCAGCGTGCCGAACGGCGGGCGGGGTGAACATGACCACCGTGCAGGGCATGACCGAGGCCGACCGGCGGATCGTCGCGGTGTGGGCGGCCGACTGCGCCGAGCGGGTGCTGCCCCTGTTCGAAGCGGAGGCGCGGGACGATGGCCGTGCACGCGATGCCATCGCGCGAGCGCGAGCCTTCGCTCGGTGTGAGCTCACCGCTGCCGGAGAGATCCGTCGGCGATTCGTCGCGGGTAGGGCCGCTCACAGCGCGACCTCACCGGCGGGGGTGGCTGCCGCCCGGTCCGCCGCTCAGGCCGCGGGCGTCGCGCACATGGGCGCCCATGCGCTCGGGGCTGCGGCTTACGCGGCGAAGGCCGTGGAGCTGGCGCATCCCTCGGTGCGCGAGGCGCGCGCCGCCGAGGTGCGCTGGCAACTCGCGGCCCTCTCCCCCGAAGCATCCGCCGCCCTGCGCACACTTCCGCCTCTCGGTGAAGACTCCGCCGGCCCGCTCGGCCCCGGCCTGCTCGCCGCCGGGACGCTGGGCGAGGTGATCCGCGAGATCCAGCAGCACCTGCGGCTTCTCCCCTGAACACTTTCGAATCGGCTTCAGCCCCGATTCAGCGGCGGACCGGCACACTGGAGGAATGCGGATCCTGGTGGTGGACGACGAGGTGCGCCTCGCCGAGGGCGTGCGCCGGGGCCTCGAGGCCGAAGGCTTCGCGGTCGACGTCGCGCACAACGGCGTCGATGGACTCTGGCGGGCGCGCGAGACGCGGTACGACGCGATCGTGCTCGACCTGATGATGCCGGGTATGAGCGGCTGGAAGGTGTGCGAGGCGCTGCGCGCCGAGGAGAACTGGACTCCCGTGCTGATGCTGACCGCCAAAGACGGCGAGTGGGACCAGGTCGAGGCGCTCGAGACCGGGGCCGACGACTACGTGACGAAGCCGTTCTCGTTCGCGATCCTGGTCGCGCGCCTCCGGGCCCTCGTGCGCCGCGGGGCCGTGGCTCGGCCGGCGATCCTGGAGGCCGGCGATCTGCGGCTCGACCCCGCCGCCCACCGGGTCTGGCGCGGCGACACCCCCGTGACCCTCACCGCGCGGGAGTTCTCGGTGCTCGAGTACCTGATGCGCCATCGCGGCCAGGTGCTGTCGAAGCGCGCACTCATCGAGGGCGTCTGGGATGACGACTTCGACGGCGACCCCAACATCGTCGAGGTCTACGTCGGGCATCTGCGCCGCAAGCTCGACAAGCCGTTCGGCCGCGAGGCGATCGAGACCATCCGCGGCGCGGGCTACCGACTGGCGGCCGACGGTGGTTAGTCGCAGCTGGCGCTCGGTGCGCGGCAGGACCACGCTCGGGGCGACCGTCGTCGTCGCGGTGGCCCTGCTCATCGGCGCCCTCTCGTTCTACGGCGTGCTCAGCGCGAGCATCCACGGCAGCACGGAGCGCGCGGCCGAACAGCGCCTCGACGAGCTCGCCGAGCGCAGCGACGGACCGGGCCGCGGGGGGATCGACACCCTCGAGGACGAGTTCGTGCAGCTCATCGGCGCCGACGGATCGGTGCGGGCGGCCAGCGAGGACGCCCGCGAGGCGCTCGGCTCGACGGCCCTGCCGGTGTCCGACGATCCGCAGACCACGACCGTCGACGGCGAGCAGATGCTCGTCGTCTCGGACGACCTCGATGATGACCAGACGCTCGTGCTGGCCGTGTCGATGGACGACGACGCCGAGACCCTGACGACGGTCGCGACTCTGCTCGCCATCGCGGTCCCCCTGCTCCTGCTGCTCGTCGCGGTGACCACCTGGCTCGTGGTCGGGCGCGCGCTCCGCCCGGTCGAACGCATCCGCGAGAAGGTCGACGGCATCACCGCCGAGCGCCTGCACCAGCGAGTGCCGGTGCCCGAGACGGCCGATGAGATCGCGGCGCTCGCGACGACCATGAACGGCATGCTCGACCGGCTCGATGCCGCCGCCACCGCGCAGCGGCGTTTCGTGTCGGACGCCTCGCACGAGCTGCGTTCGCCGCTCGCGACCATCCGTCAGCACGCCGAGCTCGCACAGGCCCACCCCGACGTGACGAGCATCGGCGAACTCGCGGAGGTCGTCTCGGAGGAGGGACTCCGCCTGCAGGGCATCGTCGAGTCTCTACTCCTTCTCGCCCGCCTCGACGAAGGCGCGAGCACGCACGACGAGCCGATCGACCTCGACGACATCGCGCTCGGCGAGGTGCGCCGGCTGCGCGCGGCCGGGCACGAGGTCGACGGCTCCGGCATCCAGGCGGCGAGGGTGCACGGCGATCCCCGCCTGCTCGGCCAGCTGGTGCGCAACCTCGCCGACAACGCCGCGCGCCACAGCCGCAACCGGGTCGCGATCGGCGTGATCCCCTCCGGTGGGCATGTGTTCGTGACGGTCGAGGACGACGGCGCCGGCGTGCCCGCCGAGGAGCGTGAGCGCATCTTCGAGCGCTTCGTCCGCCTCGATGAAGCGCGCAGCCGCGATGCGGGCGGCAGCGGGCTCGGTCTCGCGATCGCCCGGGGCATCGCCTCCTCCGCCCGAGGGACTCTCGCGGTCGACGACTCCCGCTGGGGCGGCGCGCGCTTCGTCCTCACACTTCCGCTCGGCTGACGGCATCCTCCCACCCCTTCCCGCCCCTTTCCCGCAGCCTCTGCCCCCGTCCCTTCGCCCCCGCCCTGCCCCCGCCCGCGCCCGCGCAGCACAACTTCGGAGATCCGTAGCGACACGCCGACGGCTCGGCCCTCCGCGCGGCGTGGCGCGGCTCATCTCCGAAGTTGTGCCAAGAATCGCGCCGATACACCGGTTGCTGAATGATCCTTCAGGAGGCTTCAGGGAGGATTCAGCGCCCGCGCGAGACCATCGGGACATGGACGACAAGACACCCACACCGGACCAGACTCCCGACCAGACCCCCGCGAGCACCCCGGATGCACAGACCGTCCCGGTCGCCCCCGCGGCAGCCCCGACAGCCGACGCCGGACAGCACCCGACATTCCCCGCAGCCGGCCCGGTCATCACCCCCGCGGCATCCGAAGCGAAGCCCGGACGCAAGCGCGCTCTCCTCATCGGCGGCGGCATCGCTGCGGCCGTGATCCTCGCGGGCGGCGGCATCGCGGTCGGCGCGGCGATGGGCGACGAGTTCGGCGATGACGACGACCGGTCCTCGATGTCGGACGGCCCCCGTCACGACGAGGGAGCACCCCAGGGCGATCACGACGATCGACACGACGACGACAGCGGCTCGTCGAACGACCGCGGTCCGGTCACCGGCATCGGCACGGCATCGGCAGATGAGCTGATCGAGATCGCGGATGCTGCACGCGGCGCCGCCGAGGGCGAGGTCACATCGATCGACGGGAAGCGCGACGGCACCTGGGAGGTGCAGCTCACGACGGCCGACGGCACCGAGACCGAGGTTCGCGTGGACAAGAGTCTCGCGGCGTCCGTCATCGAGACCGATCCCGCCGACGGCGACGACACCGGCCCCGCGCTCACCCTCGACGACGCGACGATCCGCTCGCTGGTCGAGGCCGCGCTCGCGGAGGCCGACGGCATGATCACCGACCTCGACGTGGACGGTGACGACGTGAGCCCGTACGACGCGTCGGTCCTCACGTCGGACAACCGCTCGATCGACATCGACTTCGGCGCCGACTTCGCCGTCGTCGGAACCGACATCGACTGAGCCGGGGCCTCACCCCGGCCGTCCTTCGACGTCCGACACTCCCGATGCCGCCGCCCCACCCCCGGGGGCGGCGGCATCGTCATGCGTGGCGGCGGACGCAGCGACGGATAGCATTCAGGGATGACGAACTCCGGACCGATCGACGACATCTCCATCGGCGGCGAAGTGATCCGCCTCGGACAGTTCCTCAAGTTCGCCGGCCTCCTCGACTCGGGTGGAGACGCCAAAGAGGTCATCATCGACGGATACGTGACCGTCAACGGCGAGGTGGACCGACGCCGTGGACGCCAGCTCCGCGACGGTGACCTGGTGTCGTTCGAAGGCCGAACGGTGCGCGTCCGCCCCTGACGCAGGAGTTCAGCCCGCGTCGGCCGGCAGAACCTTCCGCACGGTCACGACGATCAGGGCGGTCAGCAGGCCGACCAGAGCCACGTCGGCCGCGATGTACGCGTAGTGCGCCCAGTTGGTCCCCGGTACCGCGGCTCCCGCGATCACCAGATCGCTGCGCTGGTTCAGCACGGGGCGGATGACCGCGATCTCGACAAGGTAGACGAGCCAGATCGACCCGAGGATCCCCAGCGTCGCGCGGCCCGCCCGCGCGCGCACGCTCACCACCGTGAGCACGATCAGCACCACACCGGCGAGCACGTTCAACGCGGTGAACACGAGCCGCCCGATGCCCAGTCCGATCGGGATGGTGACACCGGGCGCCAGGAACTTCAGCGGCGCCTCCAGGAACGAGATGGCGATGATCGCGCCGAGCAGGAACGCCGGCAGCAGCAGACGGAGCGCCGTGGTCGTGCGTGCCATGCGTGTCACCGGTTCCCTTCGCACGTAGATGGTTCCGCGTTCGACGCTATCTCCGCGTGACCGGCGCGGGCGGGGCTGACGGCCGGGGATATGCGACCGTCACAGCCACTCGAGAACCTGCTCGACGAGGATCCCGATGCCGATCACGGTCATCGCGATCCCGGCGAGGCGGGTGACCAGCGAACTGGCGCGCGGGCGGGTACGCAGCAGGCGGCGGGCGAGGAGTCCGACCGTCGTGTAGACGACGGCGATGTTGAGCAGGTGCAGTCCGCCGAGCGCGAGCATCTGCGTCGTCGACGACCAGCCGTCAGGGCTCGTGAACTGCGGCAGCAGCGCGAGCAGGAGCAGCAGTCCCTTGGGGTTGATGCCGCTCACCCCCGACCCGCGCAGGAACTGGGACCATCCTCCGGTCGCGATCGGCTCACCGCTCTCGGCGATGGGTGCAGGACGGCTGGCGAGCGTCGTGGCGCCGAGGAAGATCAGATAGAGCGCACCGACCACGGTCAGGGTCGTGAGCGTGACCGGATACGCGGTGACGAGCGCGCCGAGCCCCAGCGCGACGGCGACGATGACGACCGTGTAGCCGGCGAGCATCCCGAGGATGGACGGAGCGATCGAGCGGGCCCGCAGGCCGGCCGAGATCGCGTACGCCCAGTCGGCGCCGGGGGTCAACGCGAGCATGACCGCGACCAGCCAGAACTGCATGACCAGTGCGATATCCATCGGTCCTCCTCAATCCGAGGAAGAGACTACGAAGGATCTCGCGAAAGGTGCTTCGATTCTTCGCGTCAGGCGGGCTGGTTCCTGCAAGACTTGTCGCCATGGATGCACTTGACCGGGAGATTCTCTCGCTGCTGCAGGACGACGGCCGGATGAGCGCCACCCACCTGGCCTCGCACGTCGGCCTGAGCCTCTCCGCCTGTCATCGACGGCTCAAGGAGCTGGAGCAGTCCGGGGCGATCGAGCGCTACCGCGCGGTGGTGGCTCCGAAGGCGGTCGGCCTCACGTTCGAGGCGATCGTGTTCGTGACGATCGGGCGCACCGACAAGGACACCATCGTCGCGTTCGAGGAGGCCGTGGTGGCGATCCCGGCGGTGGTCGAGGCGCAGCGCCTGTTCGGCGACCCCGACTACATGCTGCGCATCCTCACCCGCGACATGGGCGCGTATCAGGAGCTCTATGACAACACCCTCGGCGCGCTTCCCGGGGTGCAGCGGCTCACCTCGACGATGGTGATGAAGCGCCTCGGCGCGGACCGCGCGGTGCCGATCCTCTGACGTGCCGAGCTCGGCTATCGGTTCCAGTGGCGCAGCTTGTCGGGGTTGCAGACGATCCAGAAGTTGGACAGCACGCGCGATCTCATCGCGGCAGTGAGTGCGGCGACGACCCGACCCTCGCGAACCAGCGTGAGCCCCGGCACACCGTTGATCGACGCGGTGGCGACGAAAGTCCCCGGCGTCATCAGGGCACGCAGCTCCGCGGCAGCCGCTTCCGACCCTGTCACCGGCATCGGAGCGGTGTGCACATGACCGCCGCTGTCGATGACCACCGTGACCTCGGGGTGGAGCAGCACGCGGATCGCGTCCTCGTCCCGCGCGCAGAGCGCGCCCGCGAGCGACTCGATGGTGTCGAGATCGGCAGAACCATGACGGCGCCGGCGCAGCCACGCCGGGTAATGCTTGCGAGTCATGCGGTGACCGCGTTGACGTGCCCGAGCTTCTGCGGACTCATCACCCAGAGAAGTTGCAGGATGCCCTCGCTCGAAGTGGTCACCGTGACCATGGTCGTGACCGTCCCCTCCTCGACGAGGGTGGCCGCCGGCTGACCGTTCACCTGCACCCAATCGATCGTCTTCCCGGTCCAGAAGTGATGCGCGAACGCCGCGACGAACTTGGCGACGCGCCCGCGACCCAGCACGGGGATGCGCGCCGCGAGCTTGGCGCCGTTGCCGTCGGTGTAGCTGACGACGTCGGCCGCGAAGAGAGTCTCGAGCTCGCGGGCATCGCCCTTCTGGGCGGCCGCGAGGAAGGCCTCAAGCAGGCGCCGCTGCGCGACCGGATCGACGTCGGCGTTGCGCGCCGACGACAGGTGCGCCCGCGCCCGGCTCACGAGCTGCCTCGCGCTCACGACGCTGCTGGAGATCACCTCGGCGATGCGCGGATAGGGATAGTCGAAGGCCTCGCGCAAGATATAGGCCGCCCGCTCGGTGGGCGTCAGCTTCTCCAGCGTCAGGAGGATCGCGAATTGCAGCGCCTCGGCCCGTTCCGCACCGAGCGCCGGATCGTCATCGGTGTTGACCGGCTCGGGAAGCCACGGCCCGATGTACGTCTCGCGCCGCGAATGCGACGACTGCAGCACGTTGATCGAGAGCCGGGTGGTGATCGTCGTCAGGAACGCCACGGGCTCCTGGATCTTGCTGCGATCGGTGTTCTGCCACCGGATCCACGTCTCCTGCACGATGTCCTCGGCATCGGCGACCGTACTCAGCATCCGGTATGCGATGCCGAAGAGTCGCCGGCGGTGCATGTCGAATACCCGCACCGCCTCGTCGAGGTCTGTGATCTCTCCGAATCCGCTCTCGGCCATCGTCACGCCCTTCGCCTCCCCGTCGTCATCGGATTCCTGCGACCAAGCGCCGGCCCTCGTCATGGACCCATGCATCGAGGGCGGTGGGAGCGAGACGCAGCGGAGACCGCGGGAGCAGAAGGTCTCCGGAGATGTTGAAGCCCAGGGTAGTGGTCTCCGCGTCGTCGACGACATAGCGCGGGTCATGGTCGACGCGGAGCACGCGGCGCACGAAGTCGGGAAGGGGCATCTGCTCGGGGCCGCCGAAATCGATCGCGCCGGCGAGGGGATCGCCCATCGCCAGGTCGACGAGCATTTCCGCCACATCGGACGCCGCCACCGGCTGCACGATCTTCGGAGGCAGATGCACGGTGTCCTGCGTGGTGTTCCACTCTGCGATCTTGCGCGCGAAGTCGTAGAACTGGGTGGAACGCAGGATGGAGTGGGCGATCGGGCCCGAGCGCACGAGATTCTCCTGCACACCCTTGGCGGCGAAGTACCCGTCGTCCCCGGTGTGATCCGCTCCGACGATCGACAGTACGACGTGGTGCTTCACTCCCGCGCGCTCCTCCGCCTCCAACAGACGCTGCGTCGTCGTCTCGAAGAACGCGCGCGCGTTGGCACCCGACACGTCCGGGGTATTCGTGACGTCGATCACGGCATCGGCCAACTCGAGTGCGGCATCGAGGCCCTGCCCCGTGCGCGCATCCACACCGCTCGACGGCGAAGCCACCACGACCGCTTGCGCGCGACGTTCGAGCTTCTCGACGACCATCCGGCCCACCTGGCCGGTCCCACCCAACACGACGATCCGCATCTCGCTCGCTCCGTTCCTGGGTCCCGCGCCGTGCGCGCAGGGGGTTCTCCTCAACAGTGACCGGACAGCACCTCGAAGTGTGACAACGGTCGAAGATGTTTCACGTGGCAGCCCGGATCCGTCGGCGTTCGTAGATCAGGGTCGCGGTCAGCAGAAGCACCCCGACAACGATGCCGACGGCCTGCGCGGGAAGCTCGACGACCCCGAAAACCCCGACGAGCACCAGGGTCACGAGGGCTCCGCCGAGGACTGCGTTCACCGCGCCGACCATGCTCGCCATCGTGAACAGGAACGAGGAGCGCGCGTAGCGGACCCCCAGCTCGCCGGACTGCGGGGTGTCGAGGGCGATCAACTCGGGACCCCGGGGATGCAGGCTGACGAAGTACTCGCGGATCCGCTCCATTCGTCGACGCGCGGTGATGTTCTCGACGCTCGTGTCGACGAGTCTCACGACCGTGAACCACCCCAGCGCGAAGATCGCCGGGAGGACGGTGAATGCGAGCACTCCGATCAGGGCCGGAGAGTTCGCGGCGAAGCCGATCGCGACCAGCCCACTCGACAGCGTCGACAGGTAGATCGAGCTGCGCGTTCCCGCTTCGCTGATCGTCGAGCTCGCCGCCGATTGCAGCACGAACAACTCCGTCCCGACCGCACTGTTCAGGGCCGAGACATCGGGCGTCTCCTCGGTCATGATTCGCGCCGCCGCCCGGCCTCGGTGAGGGAGGACGCCTGCGTGCTGATGGTCGACATGTTCGCCTTTCGGATCATGGGGCGCGGGACCGCGCCATCGACAGCAGAGACCGGACGGGCGCTCCGGCTGTGACAGTCCTCGCGCCGGATGCGCGTCCGCAATGTCACAGCAGCGGCGGGCTCGCGGTCACATTGGCGTCCGAGACAGATCAGGAGAAGCAGATGGAAAGCAGTCTCAGAAGCAAAGTCGTGCTCGTTACCGGAGCGTCGTCGGGGATCGGTCGGGCCACTGCCCTCGCCCTCTCCCGCGAAGGGGCGATCGTGGTCGCGGCCGGGCGACGGGCCGAGCGCCTGCGGACGCTGGTGGAAGAAGCGCCGGGAGAGATGGTGGCGATGGAGCTGGACGTGACCGGCCCGGAGTCCGTGGACCCGGTCGTCTCCGCCGTCGTCTCCCGTTTCGGCCGGCTCGATGCCCTCGTGAACAACGCCGGTCTGATGCTCGCGGGCATGATCCTGAACGCGGACACGGATGAGTGGGTCCGGATGGTGGAGACCAACCTGCTGGGTTCGATGCGCGTCGCCCGCGCGGCACTCCCCCACCTCATCGAGTCGCACGGCACTTACGTGCAGGTGTCCTCGACATCGGGGCGCATCGCGACGGCCGGGAACGCCGCCTACTCGGCGACGAAGTTCGGCATAACCGCGTTCGCCGAATCCTTCCGGCAGGAGGCGACGCCCTACGGAGTGCGGACGATCGTGGTGGAACCGGGCTTCGTCACCACGGAGCTCACGCACCACATCACGGACTCGGTGATGCGCGAGGCAGCGGATCGTATCGGCGAGTCGATGCGCACGCTCCAGCCCGAGGACATCGCCGCCGCCGTCGTGTATGCGCTCGGACAGCCCGATCATGTGGCGGTGAACGAGATCCTGGTGCGCCCCACCGATCAACTGCACTGAGCGTCCTGCGGGATCCGTACGCAGAATGGTTCGCCGCCGTCGTCCGATGGCGGCGCACCGTCAGCTCAGGGAGTTCCGGCGCCGTCCCCCGGCGGCTCGGCGACATCGGCCACCGCCTGGGCGAAGGCGTGCGGCGCCTCGGCCGGGAGATGATGCCCCGCGTGCGGGATCCGGCGATGCTCGCGCGGCCCGGTGAACAGGTGCGCCTGCGGGGTGCCGTCGGTCGCCGGGAAATTGCCGTCTGCCATGCCGTCCAGCGTGATCGTCGGAACGCTGATGGGCGGCGCCGATGCCAGTGCGCGCTCGAGCTCTTCGTACTTCAGCACCCCCGGCGCGAGTCCGAGCCGATGACGGTAGGAGTGGATGACGACATCGACGTAGTCGGGGTTGTCGAATGCGGCGGCGGCTCGATCCATCTCGTCGTCGCTGAACGCCCACTCCGGCGAGTTGCGCCGCCAGATCACGTCGGCGATCTCGCGCCGGTTGGCGTCGAGCCCCCGGCGTCCGCGATCGGTGGCGAAGTACCAGAAGTACCAGAACCCTGCTTCGAGATCGGGACGGATCGGCGTCTGCGAAGCGGCGATGTTCTGGATGAGGTACCCGTTCACGGAGACCAGGCCGGAGATCCGCTCGGGCCACAGCGCGGCGACGACGCAAGCGGCACGCCCTCCCCAGTCGTAGCCGGCGAGCACGGGATCATCCAGATCGAGGGCGTCGATGAACGCCAGCAGGTCGGCTCCGAGCGCCGCCTGCTGCCCGGTCCGAGGCATGTCCTGGTCCCGGACGCGGGTGCCGCCGTGGCCGCGCAGATACGGGACGATGGCACGGAATCCGGCTTCGACGAGCATCGGCGCGACCTCGACATAGCTGTGCACGTCGTACGGGTAGCCGTGAAGGAGCACGACGGGATCCGCATGCGGGTCACCGAGGTCGAAGTACGAGACCGAGAGGTCTCCCGCATCGACACGGCGGGCGGCGGGAAACGGGGAGGGAGCAGAGGTCATGGTCATTCCTTCTCTCGACGATGGTGCGGCGCCCCGCACCGCGGTGGCAGTGCAGGGCGCCGCGGTCATGTCAGGCCGCGCTCGATGCGAGGCTCGCGACGTAGGCCTTGCCGGCGGAGGCGATCACTTCGGCGACGATGTCCGGGTTCGACACGAGAGCGGCGTGCGATGCCCCCGAGATCTCACGCGTACCCTGCGAGGACGCGCGTTCGGCGCCGGCGCGGAAAACCGCGAGGGGGATGTTCAGGTCCTGATCGCCGAACACGTGCCAGGACGGGATGCTCTTCCAGGCCGGGTTCGCCGCGGTGACCGCGTCCGAGAGCGCCGCCTCCGTCACGGGACGCTGCGTCGCGGCCATGAGAGCGGCGACATCCTCCGCCACGTCTGCCGCGAACTGGTGGTGGAAGGCTTCTTTGCGGATCGCGAACTCGTTGCCGCCGGTCGCCACGGGGTACGCGACGAGGGTCTCGCCGAGGGTGCTCCCCGGCGCGCTCGTCGACAGGTCGAACGCGCTCTGCCCGGTCTCCGGCACGAACGCGGAGACATAGACGAGACCGACGACGGCGGGGTTCTCGGCCGCCGCCTCGGTGATCACGATGCCGCCGTAGGAGTGCCCGACGAGGATGACGGGACCGCCGACGGCGGCGATGACGTCGCGCACGTAGGCGGCGTCGACGGCGAGGCTGCGCAGCGGGTTCGCGGCGGCGACGACCGTCACGCCGTGGCTCTGCAGCCGGCTGATGACGCCGTTCCAGGATGCGGACTCGGCGAAGGCGCCGTGGACGAGGACGATGGTGGGCTTTTCGGTGGACATGGTGTCTTCTCTCTTTCGTGGGTGGGTGGTGCGGGGTCAGGCGACGGTCAGGGCTTTGCGGAGCACGTGGATGGCCTGCTCGATGGCGGCCGTGGTGGCGGCGGAGCTGCGCAGCGGGTTGAGCATCATGAAGTCGTGGATCGTGCCGTCGTAGCGCACGAGCGTCGTCCGCACGCCAGCCTCGATGAGCTTTCGTCCGTACGCCTCTCCCTCGTCGCGGAGCACATCGTTCTCGTCGACGATGAGGAGGGTCTCGGGAAGCCCTTCGAGCTCGCTGATCGCGGCGCGCAGCGGGGATGCAGTCACGTCCTTGCGGGCTTCGAGGTCGGGGAGGTAGCAGTCCCAGAACCACGCCATCGCATCGGCGCGGAGGTGGTATCCCTCGGCGTACTCGCGGTAACTCTCGGTGTTCTGCCCGGCGTCGGTCACGGGGTAATACAGCGACTGGTGGAGGAAGACGACATCACCGCGCCGCTTTGCGAGGATCGCGACGACCGCGGCCATGTTCCCGCCCACGGAGTCTCCCGCGATGGCGAGACGGGAGGCGTCGAGGCCCTTGCTCGCGCCCTCGTTCATGATCCACCGCGCGGTCGCATAGACCTGCTCGATGGCGACCGGATGGTGCGCCTCCGGCGAGCGCTCGTACTCGACGAAGACGATCGCCGCCTCCACGCCGTTCGCGAGTTCCCGCACCAGGCGGTCGTGCGTGCCGGAGTTGCCCAGCACCCAGCCGCCGCCGTGGACGTAGAGGACAACGGGGAGCTCTCCGGTCGCCCCGGCGGGCTTGACGATGCGCACCTGGACGTCGCCGACCTCCGCGCGGACGGTGATCCACTCGTCGGTGACGTCGGCTTTCGCGATGGGGCCCGCTTGGACATCGTCCAGCAATCTCCGCGCGCCATCGACGCCGAGGTCGGCGAGGAACGGCGGCTTTCCTGCCGCATCGGCGAATGCCCGGGCTTCGGGCTCGAGTACATGGTCGGTCATGACGGATCCTTTCGTGTGGGGTCGAGCCGGTGCGGATCGTCGCCGATCCTGTGGCTCATGCAAGACAAGACCAGGTGAGACCGAAGAATGTGACGAAGTTTCCGGAAGCCGGCCCTGCGCGCGCCGGGCCGTGTCACAACCCGGTCTGCTGCGCGGTCATGTTGGTGCGGAGACGATCCGGAACCGACAGTCGGCAATGAGGGAGAGACATGAGAATCACGGTCATCGGCGGAACAGGGTTGATCGGCACGAGGCTCGTCCGCAGCCTGCGAGCGAGCGGACACGACGTCGTTGCCGCCGCTCGCGCCACGGGCGTCAACTCGTACACGGGCGAAGGGCTGGAAGAGGCTCTGACCGGCGCGGACGTGGTCGTCGACGTATCGAACTCCTCCTACACCGACGAGGAGGCCGCTCGCGACTTCTTCTACACCTCGACCATGAACCTGCTCACGTACGGCGAGGCTGCCGGAGTGCATCATCACCTCGCGTTGTCGGTCGTCGGCACCGACCGTCTCGCCCGTGCCGAGGGCGGCTACTTCGTGGCGAAAGAGCAGCAGGAGCGGCTGATCGTGGAGTCTGGGCGCCCGTACTCGCTCGTGCATGCCACCCAGTTCTTCGAGTTCATCCGCAACATCACGGATCAGGCGGCGCGCAGCGGCATGGTCCGCGTCGCGGATGTGCTCGTGCAGCCGATGGCCGCCGACGACGTCGCCGAAGCCGTGGCTCGGACGGCCGTGGGCGAGCCCCTGTTCGGCATGGTGGAGTTCGGCGGTCCGGAGGTCTTCAGTCTCGCGCAGATCGCCGCCCAGGATCTCCGGGCGCGGCAGGACGAGCGCGAGGTGGTCGCAGATCCGCTCGGCACCTACTTCGGGGCGCGCCTGCAGAACCGCGACCTCCTCCCCGAGGCGACGGCGACGCTCGCTCCGACGCGGTACCACGACTGGCGCATCGCAGCGACGGTCTGACGCGCAGGCGCGCAGCACCGAATCCGTCACATCACGAGCTCCCGCTCGGTCATAACTGGTGGGCACCCGTTCGGCGCCCCGGAAAGGAAGGCATGAAATGGCAAAGATCGTCGTCATCGGAGGCACCGGCCTCATCGGCTCGAAAGTCGTCGCGAAGCTGACCGAGCACGGCCACGAGGCGATCGCCGCCTCTCCCAACACCGGAGTCAACTCGCTCACCGGCGAGGGGCTCGCCGAGGTCTTGGTCGGCGCGAACACGGTCGTCGACGTCTCCAACTCGCCGTCGTTCGAGGCCGAGGACGTCCTGAAGTTCTTCACCACCTCGACACGCAACCTGCTGGCGGCCGAGGCCGAGGCCGGCGTGACCCACCACGTCGCGCTCACCATCGTGGGTACGAACCGCCCGCAGCACATCGACTACTTCGCGGCGAAGGTTGCACAGGAGCAGCTCATCCGCGAGTCGGGCCTCCCGTATTCGCTGGTGCACGCCACGCAGTTCTTCGAGTTCGTCGGCAGCATCGCCGACATCTCGACGGAGGGCGACACCGTGACCCTGCCCGGCGCGCTGATCCAGCCCATCGCAGCCGAAGACGTGGCGACGGCTGTGGCGCGCGCCGCGGCGGGCGAACCGACCGGCGACATCGAGATCGCCGGCCCCGAGGCCATGGGCATGGACGAGTTCGCCCGCCGTGCGCTGACGTTCCGCGGTGACTCGCGCACGGTCGTCCGCGACGACACGGCGCCGTACTACGGCGCGGTGATCGAGGAGCGCACCCTCATCCCCGTCGAAGGCGCCCACATCTTCGAGACGACTCTCGAGGAATGGCTGCCGTTGAACCCGCCCCGCAAGTAGCGGAAGCGCACCAAGAAGCGGGCCCCCTCCTCGTCTGAGAAGGGGGCTCGCTTCGTCGCTCCCGGTAGGTGGCTGTCGCGCAGTCCCTCACTCCCGTGCGAACCGCGCGGCCAGTGCCGGGTCGACGGCGACATCGCCGAAGGATGCCGTCCACGCACCGTCCACCGCGATCGACTCGCCGCTGAGGTACGGAGCCTCGTCCGAGAGCAGGAACGCGGTCACCGCGGCCACCTCTTCGGCCCGAGCGATGCGTCCCATCGGCGGACCCTCGGCGAGCCCGCGCTCTTCAGCGTCCGGGTCGGGCGCTGCGGCGATCATCGCTTCGAGGTGGGGTGTGCGCACCCCGCCGGGGGCCACCGTATTGGCACGGATGCCGAGACGGCCGTAGCTCACCGCCACGCTGCGGGTCAGCGCATCGATGCCGCCCTTGGTGAACTCGTAGGCGGCGTGGTGGGGGTGGCTGGCGCGACCGTGGATGGAGCCGACGTTGACGATCGCCCCCGGGATGCCCTGATCGATGAACGCCGACACCGCGGTCGAGCAGCCCCAGATGTAGCCGAAGCCGTTGATGTCGAGGATCTCGCGCACCACGCTCTCATCGAGCTCGTGCAGCGGGGTGTGCTTCGTGATGCCGGCGTTGTTCACCCACCCGGCAAGCGGCGCCCGCGCGAGCGCCGCCGCTGCGGCCCGCTGGTGGACGGCGCGGTCGGAGGCGTCGCCGAGCACGACCTCGGCCACGATCCCCTCCTCGAGGGTTCCCGACCCGGGCGACCGTTCCAGCCCCACGACGATCCATCCGTCGGCGGTGAGTCGCTCGGCGATGGCGCGGCCGATGCCCTTTCCGCTGCCGGTGACCACGACGCTGCGTGCGGATTCGGTCATGACGTGTCCTCTCGGCGCTGCGGCGGTCGGCTCGCGTGTGCATCGACCGTGCTCGGGCGCATCCTCGGTGTGAGAATTTGCTATAGCAGTCATGAGCATAGCGGGCGAAGAGTCGTCGGCACACGGAAAGCCGCTCCGTTCCGGTGATGCCCCCGATCACCGGAACGGAGCGGATTCAACGCGTCGGCGCCGGAGCCGAGTCCACGATCGATGTCGTGAACGTCTGCACGCCGTCCGGCAGGCCGTCCGGAACGATAGCGTTCGGATGCCGCTGCGGGTCGATGACGGACACGAGCATCCCCGTGCGCGTGTCGACCACGAACTGCTGCTTCCAACCGGCGTTGTTCCGCTCGATCGTGGCCAGGTCTCCGTCTTCGGCCACCAGGCTGATCTCCGGCAGCCGCGACAGCGCCCCGAGAAGTGCCGCGCGTAGATCCGCCGGCGGCAGGTTCTGATAGAGCGCGTTCAGGATGGCGAGCCCGGCGTAACCGCCCGGCGTCTGCGACTCGAACCACGCCAGCAGAGCGTCGGGATCGCGCGGCATCTCGTCGTACTGGTCCCGATACTGGTCGATCGTCTGCGTCTCTTCGCCGTACGTCCGGACTCCCGCGGGATAGGCCGTCACCGACGCCTCGTCGAACTGCGGTTCGGCCAGCACGCTCTCCAGGAACTTCTCGCCCTCGGGGCCGTACACGCCCGTGATCTCATCGGACCGGGTCTCCACGATCCAGTCCTGCGTCCGATCTGCCGGCACGTAGAGCACGTCCACCCTGTGCGTCCGAAAGGCTCCGCTCTCCGCCGGGCGGTCTTGCGACGTGCCGTCGGTGTGGACCTGATCCAGCACGGTCTCCACGCGCAGGTACTGCCCCGGCGCCAGTTGCGCATCGACGGCGCCGACCTGCGCGAGGGCGGCCTCCGACGCCCGCTCCAGCACCTCGGCCGCCGCGGCGGTCGAGGTAGCCGGAGGGGCGACGACACTGCCGGCGACGATCGAGAGCACGGCGAACGTGCCCAGAGCCGCAGCCCCGATGCCGCCGACCCCGAGCCCGACACCCCACCCGATCCTGCGGCGTCGCCTGGCCTTCGCGGGCCGCGGCTTCGACCGCTCGATCTCGATCTCCAGCACCCGCTGAGCCACGCTCAGGTGCTCTGCCTCCACGTGCGCCTCGTCCGAGCGGAGCTCGCGCACCTCATCCAGCAACTGCATTGGTCTCCTCCTTCGCCATCCAGGTCACACGTGCTGCTGCCTTCGAGCCCGGGGGTGCGAGTTTGCGACGCACCCGGCTCAGCTTCGACCGGACCGTTCCGATCGGCATCCGCAACGCGTCGGCGATCTGCTCGTAGCTGAGGTCGCCCCATGCGTACAGGAGCAGCACGTCGCGCTCCTTCTGCGAGAGCGCTGCTATCCGCGGCCCGAGTTCGCGCACGGCGGATGATGCATCGATGCGCGCATCCGAGCGCTCCTCATGCGAGTCCGACGAATGCGGCTGCTCCGATGCGCTGGCGAGCCACTGGCGTTCTTCCGTGCGGCGATGGCGGTGCATCACGCGCGTCGCGATCCCCAGCAGCCACGGCCGCGCGGATTCCGCTGTCGGATCGAACGCCGCGCGCCTGCGGAACGCGACGAGGAACGTCTCGCTCAGCACGTCGTCGACGGCATCGAGCCCCACGCGGCGTCGCGTGTAGCCGCCGATCGCCGAGGCATGACGTTGGAAGATCTGCGCGAACAGCTCGGGCTCGACTATCGACCGGGAGATGATTTCGCTGTCGTTGTCCACACTATGTATTCATCGTTCGGGCCCACCGAGTTCCACTTCGGACGAGATTCAGACCGCGACCGCGCTGATCGACGCGTGCGGACGGCGGCCGTCCTGCACGCGAGTCTCGCTCTCCATCACCGCGAAACCCGCCCGTTCCAGGTGCCCGGACATCCCGTCGATCGACCAGAAGTGCGCGGTCGTGACGGCGTGCGCGAACGGCTCCCCGTCGGGGCCGTCGAAGAATCCGACGAGCAGACCACCGCCATCGCGGAGCGCGAGCCGAGCCGCAGCGAGCAGGGCGGGAAGCTCCTCCGGAGCGGCATGGATCAGGGAGTACCACGCGAGGATGCCACCCAGAGAGCCAGGTTCGATGCCGGTCTCGGCAAGCGATGCGACGCGATACGCGACGTGGGGAAACCGGGCGCGTGCCGTGTCGACGAAGTCCGGGACGAGGTCGATCCCCTCCACCTCGTTGCCTCGTTCGGCGAGGAACGCCGTCCAGTGCCCGGGGCCGCAACCGGCATCGAGGATGCGCCCATCGACGCCGTCCGCCCACCGCCCGATCCGCTCCCGGTCGACCGCATCCATCTGGGCAATGTCGCCGAAGAGCTCGGTGTACTCCGCCGACCGTGCGGCATAGCCTTCGCGGATACGCGCGTCGCTCGTCGGGTTCGCCGTCACGGCAGGTCTCCTCGGGAATGGCGGATGGTGGGGGCGCCGGACTCATCGGAGCGCGATCGCACCCAGTCCGTCGGAGGCGATCGCTCCGGACGACATGCCGGGAACGAGGACGCACGGCTGATAGCTGACGCCGGGCTGTCGCGCGGCGGTGTCGTCCGCCAGCAATGCCTCGGCCGCCATCCTGCCCAGGCTGTTCAGCCGAGGGTCCACCGAGGTGAGGAATCGATCGGGGCTCCCGCTGTATTTCGACCAGTTGTCGTAGCCGACCAACGCGACGTCGTCCGGGACCCGGACCCCCGCCTGTTCGAAGGCGCGGGCAACGCCGAGCGCGATGTAGTCGTTGCCGCAGAACACGGCATCGAACTCGCCCCGGCGTTCGAGCAGCTCGAGACCCGCTCGGTAGCCCCACGGGATGGTCCAGTCTCCGAACAGCGGTTCCGACAACGCGATCTCCGCGCCCGCGTCACCGAGCTCGGCGCGAAAACCGCTCAGACGATCCTGGACCGCCCGCGAGTACGCCATCGCGGTCACGTGTGCGATCCTCCTCCTCCCCTGGTGGAGGAGGTGCGCGGCGGCGAGCCGCCCGGCCTGCACATCATCGGGAAGGAAGCAGGTGTCTTCCGGGTTGTCCGAGAGTCCGAAGACGTGGATCACCGGTGTCTGGAACGACTCCGAGATCGAGGGGAACGGAACGTCTGTGCCGTCACCGACCACGATGATCCCGTCGACACGGCGTGCCTGCAGCGTGCGGAGATTCTGCGGCCGCGCGGCGACATTGTCCTCGTCGTCGTAGACCAGCACGGCGACGTCGTGCTTGCTGAGCTCCCCGATGATTCCGGTGATGACCGGAGTCGAGAAGTTGCCGGATGCCTTCTGGGCGAGCACCCCGACCGTGAAGCTGCGGCCGAGCGCGAACGACTGGGCCAGCGCGTTGGGCCGGAAGTCCAGTCGGCGAGCGGCCTCGTGGATCCGCTGCCTCGTCTCGGCGGAGACATGTCCGCCGCCGTTGAGCACGCGCGACGCGGTGGGGACGGAGACACCCGACTCCGCCGCGACATCCTTCAAGGTGACTGGCCTCATCGCGCTCCCTCCCCGCTCCTCATCCTCTCAGGATCCCATGGGCCTCCGAGCAGCGCGCATCTTCTATGACCCGGCGAGGTCCGAGATCGACTGCCCGGACAGCCAGGATTCGTTCATCGTGACCTCGGCGTCGGAGACCGCCTGCGCGAGTTCGGAATCGAACATCTCCCGCGCGACGACCTGCGCGGCGATCGTGCGATCTGCGGTATCGGCCATGTCCAGGCCTTCGGCCGCGTCCGGTCGAGCACGGATCGCGGCGTCCAGGGCTTCCGGATCATCCGTCAACGCGGCGGCATCCGCCTTCTCCTGCTCGGATGCCGCATCAGCCATCTCCTGGAACTCATACTGCTCGAGGGTCTTCTCCACCGGCCCGTAGAGCACTTCCCCTGCCTGAGCGGCCGCCTCCCGGGCAGCGTTATCGGCGCTCCACCGCTCGACCAGGCTCTCGAAGGACGCATCGTCGATGAGCGTGAGGGCGACCGCGCCCTGTCGACGGACGACTCCGTCGGTGCATCGCGCCGCTGCCCGGTCGACCAGAAGCTCGCCCGCGCGGCTGGCGCGCACCGGGTCCGCGTCGTCCACGGCCCATCCCTTCTTGGACGCGGTATCCCACACGGTGGCGCGAACCTGTCCTACGCAGTACCGGAACTCATCCGCATGAACCGGTGTCCCGTTCACCGTCATCGCGGTGTCGTTCGTAGGGGACCCCGGCGATGCGGGGGCGGGAGCACATGCAGAGAATCCCAGCGCCATGAGAAGGGCGATGCACGCCGCGACATACGGTCGTCTCACTGTCGTCTCCTATCCATCTCGGCCGTAGTCACGGCGTCGGTTCTGATACCCCCGGGTGCTCGAACGATCGATGCTCCGACCGCTCGAACACCCGGCGGTGAGGCGACTACTCGCCCTTGGGCACGACCGCGCCGTTGTAGGCGCCGATGTTCGGGCCTGTCGTCTCCGGCACCGCGTTACCCCAGTAGTCGCGGCCTCCATTGCCGGGGATGACACGACCGGCGGCGATCGCGGGCGATCCGGCCGTCAGCTTGTAGCCGTCGACGGTGCCGAGACCGTCGCCGCCCTTGCCCGGGTCGGCGAACAGCGGATCGGCGTTGATGGCGTTGACGTCTGCCGTGGGGCCGTTGAACCCGTGGTAGACGTTGCGGTCGACCGTGATCCCCCGGTCGGTGTCGAACCGGGTCAGGCTCGAGCCGACGAAGATGTTGTTGGCGACCAGCGAGTTCGCGGCAAGCCGGATGTCGAACGCGCCGCCGGGGTTGTAGAGCGTGTTGTTGTACATCTCGAGCTTGACATCGGCGTTGGCGCCGCTGCCGGCGTTGACGATCCCCTCGCCCTGGGAGACGTTGTACCGCACGACCAGCTTGGGGGTGTCGGTCTGTGCCGGACCGAAGCAGGTGAGGCACTCGAGGTAGAACCCTCCGGCGTTCTCATGGCTGTAGTTGTACTGGTACGTGCAGGAACCGGTGATGCCCCAATCGCAGTCCCACCCCATCGAGTCGGGTCCCGGCTGGGTGCGGGCCGACTCGTTGAACTGAAGAACCGGATTCGCACTCGTATAGGCCCAGATGCCGGCGATGGCTTTACGGTTCACCGCGCCCTGTCCGGCGTCATAGCTCACGTTGCGCTCGACCAGAGGGTCGATGGAGACGCCGACCAGGATCGAGTCCGCGGCCGCGCGAACCACGGAGTTGCCGCGGATGACGACGTTGCGGTTGTGGTTGATCGTGTCGTTCCCGTTCGGGGCTCCGACGACCGCGATGCCCATCGATTTCACGTCCCGGATCGCGTTGTCCTCGATCGTGACCCCATCGAAGGATCCCGTGAGTCCGCTGGCTTTGGCCGGCAGACGAACCTGGATTCCTGCCGAGACGTAGCGGTCGGCGGCGTCTCGGTCCGAGCGGCCGGTGACGTCGTGGACATCCAGGTTCTTGATGGTGATGCCGGACTCCACCTCGTTGCCGGTGTTCTCCACCAGCACGCCGCTGCGCTTCCCTTCCTCCGCAGCGATGTTCGTCACTTCCAGGCCTTCGACCGTCCAGTAGCTGACGTCTCGCAGGGTGACGGGCGCTTCCACAGCGCCTCCGCCGTTGATGATCGGCTTCGCTCCGGTGCCGTAACTGCCCAGGACGATCCGTTTCGCAGAAGTGCCGCTTCCCGACGCGGTGAAAGAACCCGTGCAGGTCGTGCCGGCTTTGAGTCTGATCGAGTCCCCGGCGGCGAAAGACCCACCGGGAGCCTGGATCGCGGCGAGCGAGTTCCACGGGCTGTCCTGCGTGCCGGTCCCGTTGGCCGTCGCTGCGCAGTCGACGAAGTACGACGCATCATCGGCCTGAGCGGGAGGCGCTCCGGGCCCGATCAGGGCCAGGAACGTCACGGCGGCAGCGATCGCCGCTGCGGCTGCGGTCCTCACGTGACGCGGCTTCTGTCGTGTTGCCGCGATGGCGGCTGGAGCAGAATGCATTTTTTCTTCCTTTCTTCAGAGGTCCGAGCGGGCGCCCGGACCGGAGGTCAGGTCTTCACGGCACCCGCCGACATGCCGGCGACGACGTAGCGCTGCAGGAAGCTGAACACCAGAACGAGAGGCAGGACACCGAGCAGCGCTGCCGGGAACAGGGTCGTGGGCTCCACCGTGTTCGGGTCGATCAGGGCGTAGGCGTTGGCCATGATCGTGCGGTTCTGCTCGCCCTGGAGGAACACGAGCGGCACGATCAGGTCGTTCCATACGACGAGGCTGATGTACGTCACCAGGGTCGCCGTCACGGGAGCGAGCAGCGGGAAGATCACGACGAAGAAGATGCGCAGCGGACCCGCGCCGTCGATCGCCGCGGCTTCCTCCAGTTCCGTCGGCACCTGGCGCATGAAGCTGGTGTAGAAGAACACGGCGATCGGCAGGTTCATGGCCGTGTAGACGAGGATGACGCTGAGATGCGTGCCCAGGATGTGCAGATCACGCACCAGCAGATACAGCGGCGCGATGAGCACGTAGATCGGGATCGTGGTCCCGATGATGAACACGCGGTATGTGGTGTTCGTCCAGGAGCGTCCGATCCGGCTCAGCGGGTAGCTGGCCATGGCCCCGAAGGCGACGGTCAGCACGCAGGAGGTCACCAGGATGATCAGGGTGTTCGCGACGCTCTGCGCGTAGTTGATGCGCTGGAAGGCATCCACGACGTTGTCGAGGGTGAGGTGCTCGGGCCAGCCGAGTGGATTCGCCGACACGTCAGCGGCCGGTCGGATCGCTGTCAGCACCGCGAAGGCGAACGGCGTCACGAGCAGGGCGACTCCGATGATGAGCCCGATGTCGCCGAGCCGCCGTTTACCGGCGTTCCACAGTCGGTGGTCGCGTGACCCGGTCGGTGCGGGGAGAGATGCGGACATGGGCTCAGATCCTTTTCTCGCGCATGCGCAGCACCGACGTGGCGACACTGCTGAGCACGACGACGATGACGAGAAGGAGGACCGCGATCGTCACTCCGTAGGCGAACTCGCCCGCCCCGCCGAAGACCTTGCGGTAGACGAGGAGGGTGAGCGTGGTGGTCGACCCCGCGGGACCGCCGTTGGTGAGCACGAACGGGAACTCGAACACCTTCAGCGAGCCGATGAGGGAGAGCGTGATGTTCACCGTGAGCGACGGTGCGAGAAGGGGCCACTCGATCGTGCGGAAGCGGCGGAATCCCGTCGCACCGTCGAGGTCGGCGGCTTCCAGCACGTCGGCGGGCAACGCGAGGTATCCGGCCAGGAAGATGGCCGCGGAGTATCCGGCGAACATCCAGATGTTGACCAGGGCCACGGCACCCAGTGCCGTGCCCGGCTCCCCCAGCCAGATTCGGGTGAGGGAGTCGAGCCCGAGGGCGCGGAGCACCTCGTTGATCGTTCCATCGGGTGCATAGAGGTACGAGAAGATGAACGATGCCATCACCGGAGCGACGAGCGTCGGCATGAGGATGAGGACGCTGACCGGCTTGCGGATGCGCGGCCGGTTGTAGAGCGCTCTGGCCAGAAGCAGCCCGAACAGGTTCTGGAAGACGACGACGAAGACGGCGTAGATCACGGTGGTGCCCACCGCTCGGAGCACCTCCCCGTCGGTGAGCAGTCGCGAGTACTGCTCGAATGCGACGAACTCCGCCCGAGGACCGCCGCTGCTGTCGGTGAAGCTGAGCCAGAGGCCGTTGGCCAGCGGGTAGAGGATGAGGAGCCCGTAGACGACGAGCGCGGGAAGAAGGAACCCGAGAGCGACGAGGGGACGTTTGGAGATCATGACACACCTTCAGCGAGTGCGGTGCGGCCGCCGCACACAGGGCGGCCGCACCAGGAACGGGACTAATCCGCCTTCTTCGCGATCCCGTCCATCTCGTCGAGGAACTCGTCGACGGTGATCTCGTCGAGGAACAGCGCCTGCAGGCGAGAGCCCATCTGCGTCTGCACGTCTCCCGCCATCCAGGTGTTCGTCTGCATGAAGCGGTAGTTCCCGGCCTGGTAGGACGCGAGGAACTCGGCCGTCGCGTCGGTCTGAGGGCTCGTGCCCGATGTGAACGGAGAGATCGCATTCTCCGCCTCGAGGAACAGATCGAGGTTCTCGGGCTGTGACCAGAAGTCCACGTACTTCTCGGCGGCCTCCTTCACCGGGGACGCCTCGTTGACACCCCACATCGTGCCGACGAACAGCAGCTCGTTGGGGTCGACCCCCGACGTTCCACCGGGCCACGCAGTGAACCGGCTGTCGACGCCGGCTTCGGCGACACCGCCGAGGTTCCATGCGCCCTGGAGCCAGAAGCCCGTGTCACCCGCCGTGAAGTCGTCGACGCCCTGCGACCACTCGTCTTCACCGAGCTCGGTCTTCCAATCGATCAGACCCTGCTCCTGCAGGTCGAGCAGCTGCTCGACAGCCGGCTTCCAGTCCGAGAAGCTCGCATCACCCCGGTAGAACTCTTCGTCCCAGTCCTCGTCGACGGTCGTCGCCGCGGCATTGAGCAACGCCATCGCGCCCGTCCACCCCGCCTTGTCGGGAAGGGTGATGGGGACGTGGCCGGCAGCCCTCAACTTGGCGAGCGCATCGACGAAACCGTCCCAGTCCTTCGGCACCTCGGTCACGCCGACCTCGCTGAGCAGTTCCGTGTTCGAGTACAGGCCGACGCCGATGGCCTCCATGGGCATGGCGAGCACATCGCCGTCGTAGGTCGCGAAGCTCTCGACCTCGGGCGTGATGTCGTCGGCCCATGACGCCGAGGACAGGTCTGCGAGGTATCCCGACTTCCCCCAGGTCGCGAGAAGGTTGCTGTCCAGCATGATCACGTCGGCAGCGTTGCCGGCCAGCAGCTCGGGCTGCACGCGTTGCGAATAGGCCTCATTCGCGGGGATCGCCTCGAACTCGAGTTCGATGTCGGGGTTGGCCTTCTCGAAGGCCGTGTTGATCTCGGCGACATTCGCGGGCTCACCTTCGCCGCCCTTCCAGCCGTACACCTTGAGGACGGTCCGACCGTCTGCGGTCGTCGTCGACGGACTGCCGGATGTGCATCCGGCCAGAACCAGCACCGTCACGACGGCGGTGACGGCACTGGCGGAACGCATCATTCGTTGCTGCGGCTTCTTCATCGAAGGATCTCCTTATCGGGAAGCGAGGACGTCGTCGAGGGTCGTCTGATGACCCAACCGATATTTAGGTAACCGGTTGCCTAAACGTTGCTGGCGAGCGTAAATTGATGCGCGTCGCCTTGTCAAGTGCTCGCATCTGCGGGCGGCGAAACCCCGACCACGCCCTGGACGAAGAGAGCAGATGCCCACCGCCACGCATGCCACTCCGGCACCTCACGCCGCGAGTTCCGCCCACCGTTCCCGCCTGGAGTGGTTCCGCTCCGCCTCGTTCGGACTGTTCATCCACTTCGATCAGGCGAGCCAGCTCGGAGTCGACCTGTCCTGGCCGATGGTCGGGCTCACCAGCGACGACGGCTCGGGTGTGCACGCACGACGGGCCGTCGACTACTTCGCCGAGGCCGACCGATTCGATCCTCGGGAGTGGGATCCTCGGGCGATCGCCCAGGCGGCGAGGGAGGCGGGGATGCAGTACGCCGTCTTCACGACGAAGCATCACTCGGGCTGGGCGTCCTGGCCGAGCGCGGCGACGCCGCTCAACATCTCCACGTCTCCCTATGGGGCGCGCGGGGGCGATCTCGTCCGCGACTACGTGGATGCCTTCCGGGAGGTGGGACTGCGCATCGGGCTCTACTTCTCGGTTTCCGACTGGTCGGACCCCGACTACCCGGCCTGGCGCGCGGATTTCGCACCGTATGGGTTCGAGGAGTACCCGCGCGCGACGCCCGCGCAGTGGGCCGGATATCGCGAACGGATGAAGGCGGAACTCACCGAGCTGCTCACGAACTACGGGCGCATCGATCTGCTGTGGTTCGACGGCGGGTGGGAGCGCACGGCAGAGGAATGGGACAGCGCGGATCTGGAGAGGCACATCCGGTCCCTTCAGCCGGATGTCGTCCTCAACGACCGCATCCCCGGAATCGGCGACTACGTCACGCCGGAGCAGTCGATCCCTGCCGAGCTTCTCCACGACGCGTGGGAAGCGTGCATCACCATGAACGACACGTGGGGATGGGATCCGGACGACCAGGACTACAAGACCACCGCGCATCTCATCCGCACACTCGTCGACTGCGTCGCGAACGGCGGCTCGCTCCTGCTGAATGTGGGACCGAGCAGCACCGGCGCTCTGCCGGCGAAGGAAGAGGCGACGCTGCACGAGATCGCCGACTGGATGCGCACCCATCGCGAGAGCGTGATCGGCGCGCGACCGGGGCTCGAGCCCTGGCAGTTCTACGGCCCGTCGACCAGGAACGCGGACGACCTGTATCTGCACCTCGTCGCCTGGCCGGACGAGACCGCCACCGTGCGGGGCGTCCGGCCTCATTCCGTGCTCGGCGTGGAGCTCCTGACGACGGGGGAAGACCTCCCCTTCCGAGCCATCGTCGATCCCGCGCACGCCCGGGACGACGACCCCCTGGGCAACCTGGTCATCTCGATCCCGCAGGCTCGGCCGGCAGGCCCGCTCCCGGTGATCCGCATCCGTTTCCGGGAAGGCACGACCAGGGTCGCCGGGTAGCCCACGCGGAACGATGGTGCCGGCGTGGACCGGCTGGGCGTAGACATCGACGACTTCACCCGACGCGTGCCGCAAATCCCGCTCCCGGTCGACGAAGCTGCGAAGCTGGAGCCGTCGTCATCCCCCACCCCCGTCGCCTTCATGCTCCTTCCAGAGTGGGAACTGCAGGGGCCTCGAAGCAGGAGCCGTCCCGTGAGCGTCGCGTCCGCCCTTCCCCTCATCCGCCGCCCGCTCACCGATGGCTGGCGGGTCCGTCCGAGCGCCGGCCCCGCACAGGTGCCCGATGCCTGGATCCCCGCCGTCGTCCCAGGTGTGGTGCATCTCGACCTGCTGCGCGCGGGCCTCATCCCCGACCCGTACCTCGACGACAACGAGTCCGCGTTGGCGTGGATCGGCCTGGTGGACTGGACCTACGAGGGCAGCTTCGTCCTCGAGTCGCAGGAGCAGGCGGCCGACCGCCACGAGCTCGTCTTCGACGGTCTCGACACCGTGGCCACGGTCACCGTGAACGGGAACGTGATCGCGGAGGTCGCCAACCAGCATCGCTCCTATCGCCTGGACGTGACGGAGCTGCTCACCACCGGCGACAACACGGTCACCGTCGCCTTCCGCAGCCCCGTCCGGTACGCCGACGCGCAGAGCGTGGCGCTCGGCGCGCGCCCCCGCCCCTACCCCTCGCCGTTCAACGCCCTGCGCAAGTCGGCCTGCAGCTTCGGCTGGGACTGGGGCATCGCCACCTACTCGAGCGGCATCTGGCGCGAGGTGCGGCTGGAGTCCTGGTCCGACGCCCGTCTGAACGACGTCCGCGTCCATGCGACGCCGGACGGCACGGATGGCACGGTACGCGTCGCCGTCGAAGTCGAGCGCACCGCGGCACTTCCGCTCGACCTGACGGTCGAGGTCGCCGGGACGGTCCGCACGGTTCCGATCGCCGCCTCGGAGACGTCGGCGGAGATCGAGGTCCGGGTGAGCGACATCGAGCGCTGGTGGCCCGCCGGCCATGGCGCCCAGCCGCTCTACGACGTCGACATCGCCCTCCTGTCCGAGGGCACGACTCTCGACTCCACGACGAGACGAGTCGGTTTCCGCGACCTGCGCTGGGACACGACGGCGGACGCCTCCGGCACGCCGTTCACCCTGTTCGTGAACGACCGCCCGATCTACGTGAAGGGCGTGAACTGGATTCCGGACGACGCGTTCCCGAACCGCGTCGATCGCGACCGGTACCGGACTCGGCTCGAGCAGGCGAAAAACGCGAACCTCAACCTCATCCGCGTCTGGGGCGGGGGGATCTACGAGTCCGAGGACTTCTACGATCTCGCCGACGAGCTCGGCCTGCTGATCTGGCAGGACTTCCTGTTCGCGTGCGCCGCCTACGCGGAGGAGGATCCGCTGCGTGGTGAGATCGAGGCGGAAGCCCGGGAGAACGTCGCGCGCCTCGCCCACCGTGCCTCGCTGGCGCTGCTCACCGGCAACAACGAGAACACCTGGGGATACGAGGACTGGGGCTGGAAGACCCTGCTCGACGGCAAGAGCTGGGGCGCGCACTACTACTACGAACTTTTCCCCGCGATCATCGACGAGCTCGCTCCGCACGTGCCGTATGCACCCGGAAGCCCCTTCAGCCCGGGCGGCGGGTGGGACGGAAGTCGGCAGACCGGACCGCATCCCAACGACGAGGCGCACGGCACCATGCACCTGTGGGAGCAGTGGAATCGCCGCGACTGGCCGACCTACCGCGACCACCGCCCGCGTTTCGTCGCCGAGTTCGGGTGGCAGGGCCCGCCCACCTGGTCGACGCTGACGCGATCCATCTCGGACGACCCGATCACCCCCGACTCCCCCGGCATGATCGTGCACCAGAAGGCGGCGGACGGGAACGCGAAGCTGGGCGCTGGATTGGTCGCGCACTACCCGATCCCCGACGACATCGAGACCTGGCACTGGGCCATGCAGCTCAATCAGGCGAACGCGGTGGGTTTCGCGCTCGACTGGTTCCGCTCGCTCGCCCCGCACAACGCCGGCGCGATCGTGTGGCAGTTGAACGACTGCTGGCCCGTGACCTCGTGGGCGGCGATCGACGGCGACGGACGGGAGAAGCCGCTGCTGTTCGCCATCGAGAAGGCCTTCGACCCACGAGTGGTGACGGTGCAGCCCGCGAGCGAGGGCCTCGAAGCCGTGCTGCACAACGACACCGGCGACACCTGGTCGGGCAGCGTCTCGCTGCGACGGATCGGCTTCGACGGCACGGTGCACGCCTCCGCCGAGGTGGCGGTGTCGATCGAACCGCGAGGGTCGGCACGTGTGCCGGTTCCGGATGCCGTCGCCGCGCCCGGCGACGTCTCCGCGGAACTGATCGTCGCCGAGGCATCCGGCATTCGCGGACTCTGGTGGTTCGCCGAGCCGCGCGACAGCGCCCTCGCCGAGCCCGGGCTCAACGCCGAGGTGGAAAGCACCGACGGCGGGCACCTGGTGACCGTCACGGCGGGTGCACTGGTGCGCGACCTCACCCTCCTCGTCGACCGACTCTCCCCCGACGCCCGGGTCGACCGCGGTCTGGTGACGCTGCTGCCCGGCGAGCGCGCGACGTTCCGCATCGACGGCGTCGCCGAGCTCGACGCCGCGACGGTGCTCGATCCCCTGGTCGCGCGTTCGGGCAACCAGCTGGTCGCCGCGCGCTGAGCCGGACTCAGTTCCCGATCGGCTTCGGCTGCGGGCACTCGGATGCCGCCGGCAGCTGTGCGGTGAGGAGGTAGGCCTCGGCGATGTCGGTCGGGCAGGTGAAGTTGTTCACCAGTCCGTGGAAGCTCCCCGGCATCGTGATGAGCACGCCTCCGGTGCGCTCGGCGACGGTGCGCGCGTCTTCGATCGGGGTCCGACGGTCGTCGAGTCCGTTGATCAGCAGCGGTTTCGGAGCGTCGTCGGGGAAGTCGAGCGCTCCGATCGGGTCGGCCCCCGGCCATCCGTAGCAATTGGCGTGGGTGCTGAGAACCTCGGCCTGCTGCTCGGCCGTCAGGCCATCCGCCTCTTCCTCCGGAGTCGAGGGCCACGGGAAGTCGGTGCAGTTGTAGGCCAGATCCTGGGAGTACGGAGCCGCGGAGTCGTAGACCTCGGCCATCTTCTGGAACGCGGGCACGAAGCCGTCGGCGAGCTCGGGGTCGCGGTCGGTGCCGTAGCTCGCCGCAGCATCCGCGCTTTCCAGCATGCCGTCGAGCGTCTGCTGGGGGCCGGTCGATTCCGGGTCCATGGTGCCGTCGAGGATCATCGTGCGCACACGATCCGGGTGCTCGGCGAGGTAAGCCTGCCCCAGCAGCGTCCCGTAGGAGATCGCCAGCATGTCGATCCGGTCCGCCTTCAACGCCGTGCGGACCGCCTCGAGATCGCGAACACCCGCATTGATGCCGGCCTCGAGCACGCGGCCATCCGTCTCTTGGTCGCACTTCTTCAGCTCCGCACGCGCACCCTTCTCGAAGGACGACCACTCCGTGTCGATGTCGGCCGCGGTGAAGACGGGCGGGTCCGCGATGTCGCAGGTGATCGGCGTGCTGCGCCCGAAGCCCCGGCGGTCGTACCCGACGATGTCGAAACTGTCCCGGATCTCGGCATCGATCGTCGCCGCGAACCCCGCCTGCGACGTGACGCCCGACAGCAGCGGGCCGCCCGGGTCCACGATCAACACGCCCTTCGGAGCCCCGTCGGCTTTACGAGCGGGGGTGACCGCCACGGCGATCGCGACCTTGGTGTCGTCGTCGCCGCTCGCCGCACCGACCTCCACCGAGCCGCACCGCCGATCGGGCTGTCCGGGAAGAGCGCACGCCTCCCACTCGCCCACCGGGAACCCCTTCGCGCCCTCCGACGGGTCGACGGATTCGATCGACGGTGCACTGCACGCCGCGAGCACCCCCACCGCGAGCGCCAGAACAGCCATCCCCGCCCAGATCCGCGGCGCGCGGGCGCGCGAGTTTTCAGAGACTTTCGCCATGTGCATTTCCCCCAGACGCGGCGAGAGATGTTTCTCGCACCTGCCCAGACTCTCTCCTCCCGGCGGGAAACGCATCACTCGAAAGGGATGAACCGTCGTCGTGTGGCTTCCGGGTCGAGATGGCGAAGAAGCCCGCCGCTGAACAGGTGAGGGGCCTCCGCGCGGGCGGAGACCCCTCACCGGTTCAGACCCGCGGCAGCCGCAGCGTCGCGAGCTGGAACGGACGCAGCGCCAGACGGATGCCGTCGGCATCCTGACCCGTCAGCACCGCCGGCTCGATCTCACGCTCGAGCAGGTCCACTTCGCTGGCGTCGCCGCTCGGGAAGCCCACGGTGACCGTGGCATCGGCACGACGCCCGAGAGCCTCGTACAGCCGGACGATGACGTCGCCGCTGCCGTCTTCGGCGAGCTTGACGGCCTCGACCACCACACCCGGGTGATCGATCGAGATGAGGGGCTGCACATCGTCGGCGCCCTCGATGCGGCGCTCTGCGAGGTTCGTGCGGTACCCCTCGGCGATCGCGTCGACGAGCTCGCCGCCGACGACGATGCCCACCTCCAGATGATGCCGGCCCTGGTCCTGCTGCGGGTCGGGGAACAGCGCCGCCCTGACGAGCGAGAGCCGCACGGTCGAGTACGTGCCGCCCGTCTCACGCGGGTGCCGGGTGATGTCGTGGCCGTAGGTGGAGTCGTTGGTGACCGCGACGCCGAAGTCGCTCTCCCCCACTCTGACCCACCGATGCGCCACGGTCTCGAAGCGCGCAGCATCCCACGAGGTGTTGGTGTGGGTCGGACGCACGATGTGCCCGAACTGGATCTCGGAGGCGGCGTGGTCGGTGTGCACGTCGACGGGGACGCTGAGCTTGAGCAGCTTCTGCCGCTCGTGCCAGTCGACGTCGACGGCCAGCTTCAGGGTGCGCGACCCTTCGTCGAGACGGATGCTGTGCACCAGCGTCGACGCGCCGAATGAGCGCGAGATCACCACGGCGCCGTCGACGATCTCGATGCCGTCCACATCGAGGAGGTCGGTGACGTTGCGACGATAGTGCTCGTCGATGTCCCAGGCGTCCCACTGCGTCGGGGTGTCCCGGTGCAGCTGGAAGACGCCGGCGCTCTGGCCGGCCGGCACGACCTCGCGGCCGCTCGCCAGGTCGATGATCGAGGTGAGCACCCCGCGGGCGTCGATCGTCGCGCGCACGAGCCCGTTGTCGAGCACGAATCCGCCGTCCACCGCGACCGGCGCGACCGGTGCAGCCGCATCCGCCTCGCCGATCGACAGTGCGCCGACCGACGCGTGCCCGTGCGGGGCCGCGTTGGCCACGAGGCTGCGCGTGCCCTCGCCGACCAGCGCACGCAGCGAGTCGGCGATGATCTGCTCGAGCTCCACGGCGATCGCCGCGTAGTTGCGCTCGGCATCCTGATGCACCCAGGCGATCGACGTTCCGGGCAGGATGTCATGGAACTGCTGGAGGAGGACGAGCTGCCAGAGTCGCTTCAGCTGCTCAGCCGGGTAAGCGCGTCCGGTGCGGACGGATGCCGTCGCCGCCCACAGCTCGGCCTCACGGAGCAGGTGCTCGCTGCGACGGTTGCCCTGTTTGGTGCCCAGCTGACTCGTGTACGTGCCGCGGTGGAACTCGAGATACAGCTCGCCGCTCCACACCTCGGGCGACGGGTATTCCGACTCGGCCTGCTCGAAGAATGCCCGAGGCGTGGAATGCCGGGCGACCGGCGACCCTTCCAGCGACCCCGCGCGCTCGACCTGCGCCGCCATCTCACGGGTCGGTCCGCCACCGCCGTCGCCGTAACCGTACGGCAGCAGCGAGACACGGGCTCGGCCCTTGTCCTGGAAGTTCCGCTGCGCATGCGCGAGATCGGCCTGCGAGGCGTCCGAGTTGTACTTGTCGACGGGAGGGAAGTGCGTGAACACGCGCGTGCCGTCGAGCCCCTCCCAGAGGAAGGTGTGATGCGGCATCCGGTTCGTCTCGTTCCAGGAGATCTTCTGCGTGAGGAACCACTTCGATCCCGAGGCCTTGATGATCTGCGGAAGGGCACCGCTGTAGCCGAAGGAGTCGGGTAGCCAGACCTCGGGGGTGTCGATCCCGAACTCGCGGAGGAAGAAGCCCTTGCCCTCGACGAACTGACGGGCGAGGGCTTCGGAGCCGACCATGTTCGTGTCCGACTCGACCCACATGCCGCCGACCGGGACGAAGCGGCCTTCGCGCACGCGCTCGACCAGACGCTCCCAGATCTCCGGGTAGCGCTCCTTGATCCAGGCGAACTGCTGCGCCGATGAACTCGCGAACACGACGTCGGGGTTCTCGTCCATCAGCGAGAGCACGTTCGAGAAGGTGCGCGACACCTTGCGCGCCGTCTCGCGCACCGGCCACAGCCAGGCCGAATCGATGTGCGCGTGTCCGACGGCATGAAGCACGTGCGCGCTGGCATGGGCAGGACTCGCCAGGACCGTTCGGAGCGCCTCACGGCCCGCTGCCGCCGTGCCAGCCACGTCATGCGGGTCCACCAGGTCGATCATCCGATCCAGTGCCTGCACGATCTCCGCTCGCCGGGGAGACGAGGCATCCAGCTCACCGAGGAGTCCGCGCAGGATCACGGTGTCGTCGAGCAGCGACTCGACGGTCAGATCGCGCAGGGCCACATCGACGACGCGGAGCACGTAGATCGGATCGGCACCGGCGGTCTCGGGGTCGCCGAGCGAGGTCGGGTCGAACGTGAAGATGCTGCCCACGTCGGGATTCGACGCCGCCTCGAGCAGCACGTCGATACGGCCGTCCGACTGCACCGCCGCGGCGACCGCGTTGTTGAACGGCGAGATGCCCTTGATCGGACTCCCGTCGAGTCCCCAGACGAGGGCCTCGGCCTGGAAGCCGCTCTGTCCGGCCGTGAAGCCGAGGTCCACGACGAGTTCTGCCCTGGTGCCGTCCGGGAGCTCGCCGGATGCCGTACGCCATTCGCTCGGGACCTCCCCGCTCACACGGAACCAGGTCGTGCCCCAGGGGCGGCCCCACGGAGCGCCGACAGCGGTCGGCGTGTAGTCCGCCTGAACGGCATCCGTGAAGGGCACCGGCTCCCCCGGCACCTCCCACGCGCGCACCTCGAGCGGGTGGCTCAGGCGGTGACGCGCCGGACGGAGGCGCTCGCGGATGAATCGGTCGATGCGCATCTCGATGAGCGCGGTGCGGTCGTGCATGTGTGGTGCTTTCTGGATCGTGGGGATTGTGCGAGGAGGCCGGGGATCAGCCCTTGACGCCGCCGGCCAGCGCGAAGTTGCTGCCGGAGAGACGCTGCACGAGCAGGTACAGGACGAGGATCGGCACGGAGTACAACATGGCGAACGCGGCGAGCTGCCCGTAGGCGACGGCCCCGTTGGTGCCGAAGAAGGTGAAGATCGCGACGGCCGCCGGCATCTTCTCCGAGCTGAACAGCAGGACGAACGGAACGAAGAAGTTCCCCCACGCCTGCGTGAACACGAAGATGAAGACGACGCTGATGCCTGGGCGCATGAGCGGCAGGACGATGGTCCACAGTGCCCGCATGGCGGAGGCGCCGTCGACCCATGCCGCCTCTTCGAGGGAGACCGGCACCGAGTCCATGAAGTTCTTCAGCATCCAGATCGCCATGGGCAACGACGTCGCGGCCATGAACAGGATCACGCTGACCTGCGAATCGAGCATCTTCAACTGCACGAACAGCGCGTAGACCGGCACCATCATGGCCGTGATCGGCAGGCAGGAACCGAACAGGACCGAGTACATGAACCCGCGCTGGAACCGCGAGTTGTGCCGCGAGAGCGGATATGCGGCGAGCACTCCGACGACGACGGTGATCAAGGCGGTGCCGAACGAGATCAGCGCCGAGTTCCATAGCGGCAGCAGCGTCATCGACCAGTCGAACACCGAGGCGAAGTTGTCGAACGTCACACTCTCCGGCACCGAGATCGACACGGTGGCCTTCGGGGACACCGAGGAGAACACGATCCACGCGATCGGCACGAGGAACACGAGCCCGATCACGATCAGGACGGTGTTGGCGAGCCATGCGGAGCGGCGCTTCGCAGGAGTCGCGACGGAGATCCGCTGGCCGCGCCTCACGGCGGGGCGGACGATTGCTTCCGTGGCGGTCATCAGTCGACCTCCGGCTTGAGGATGCGGATATAGAAGATCGCGAAGATCGCGCCGAGCACGAGGGTCACCGCAGCGATCGCCGTGCCGTAGCCGATCTGGGAGTACTGGAAGGCCTCCTGATAGGCGAGGACGGGAAGGGTCGAACTCGAGACGCCCGGTCCTCCCTTGGTCATCACCCAGATGAGACCGAAGGTCCCGAGCGTCTGCAGGGTGGTGAGCATCAGGTTCGTCGAGATCGAGCGGCGGATCATCGGGATGGTGATGAGGAAGAACCGCTGGGCGGCGTTCGCACCGTCGATCTGTGCAGCCTCCATCACCTCGGGCGGCACTTCGTTGAGGGCGGCCCCGTAGACGAGCATCGAGAACGCTGTACCCCGCCAGACGTTGGCGAGGATGACGGCGAACATCGGGTACTCGATGAGCCAGCTCACCGCAGGGATGCCGATGGCCTCCAGCAGCGCATTGAGCGTGCCGTCCTTCGAGAAGTAGGCGTAGAGGGCGAAGGCGGCGACGATCTCGGGCATCACCCAGGCGACGACGACGAGTGCGCCGACCACGCTGTTGACCGACTTCGAACCGATGCGCATGAGCGCGGCGACGCCGAGACCCAGCACGTTCTGACCGATGATCGCGGAGAACAGCACGAAGACGACCGTGAGGACCAGCGCGGTCCAGAAGTTCGGGTCGGTGAACAGCGAGACGTAGTTGTCGAGTCCGATGAACTCGGGCTGCGCCGCCCGATAGCCCGTGAGCGCGCGGTTGGTCAGCGATCCCCAGATGGCGTAGATGATCGGCCCGAGCAGGAACACGACCAGCAGCACCACGGCGGGCAGCAGCGGAACCGAGCGCATCAGTTCGCGGAGAGGGGCGCGCCTCCCGGCCCCGGTCTGCACCGGGGCCGGGCTGTGCGTTGTGGAAGCGGAGGTCACTGCAGGGTTCCTACTCGACCTTGTCCGCGCCGACGATCTGGGTGAGCGCATCGTCGTAGGTCTTGGCCGCGTCCTCCGGGCTCGCTTCTCCGGTGATCACCGATTCGGTGGCCTGCTGAAGCGCGCTGGTGATCTGCGAATAGTCCGGCGTGGTCGGACGGAAGTGCGTGTACTGCACGAGGTCGGAGAAGAACGCGAAGGTCGGGTTGTACGAGAGGTACGCATCGTCGGTCGCCACGTCCTCACGGACGGCGATCTGGCTGTTCTCGGTGTCGTACTTGAGCGAGTTCTCCTGGTTCAGCGCCATCGCGATGAAGTCGAAGGACGTCTGCGGGTGCTTCGTCTGAGCGCCGACCGCGAGGGTCCAGCCCCCGGACATCGAGGTGAAGCCGGGGTCGCCGCCGTCCTGCGTCGGCATCTTGGCGAGACCGATCGTGTCCTCCCAGCCGTCCCAGGCGCTTTCGCCGCTGATCCAGCCGCCGGGGAGCCACGACCCGTCGATGGCCATGGCGAGCTTCCCCTCGGGGAGCAGCTCCGTGGGGACGCGGCTGCCGATGTTCGAATCGAGGGCGAGATCGAGCGGAGTCGCCAGATCGTTCTTGTAGAGCGTGTCGTAGAAGCCGAACGCATCCGTGAGGCCCTCGGAGTCCACCGCCCACTTGTCGGAGTCGGCGTCGTACAGAGTGGACTCGGTGCCGTAGAGCAGCATCTCGAGACCCTGCATCGACGTCTGCTCACCGGCGCTCTTGCTGCCGTAGATGTTCAGCGGGATCAGGTCGGCGTCGTACGCCTTCACCGCTTCGGCGGCATCGAGGATGTCCTGCCACGACGTGGGCTGCCAGTCGGCGGGGAGTCCCGCCGCGGCGAAGATCTCCTTGTTGTAGTAGATCGCGCGGGTGTCGGTGCCCATCGAGACGCCGTAGGTGCTGCCGTCTCCGCCGAGCCCGGCCTCCTTGGCTGCGTCGTAGAACTGGTCCCAGTCATCCCAGTCGGCGAGGTAGTCGTCGATCGGGAGCAGGTAGCCGGCAGCGGCATCGGAGCGCAGCTGGAAGGTGTCCTCGTAGATCACGTCGGGCGCCGTGTCGGGCGAGCCGTTCATCAGGGCGAGCTTCGTGAAGTACTCGTCCTCGGACTCGATCGGCTGGAGCTTCACCGTCACACCGGGGTTCGCGGCCTCGAACTCGGGTTTGACCTTCTGGAAGAGATCATCGAGCTGGTGGAACGCGGACGCCATCTGATACGCGACGGTGATGGTGCGGTCTCCGCTGTCGGACGTCTCCGCGTCCCCGGATGCACCGCATCCCGAGAGGCCGACTGCGCCGACCGCGATCGCGCCGACGGCGGCGAGGGGCTTCGTTCGCATCTGATTTGCTCCTTTGCATGCGGACCTCGCTGTTGAGGCCCTCAGACGGATAATCCTATCAAATGGGATAAATGGGTCGAGAGCAGCATGTAACAGTTCCGTCACGGAACGCATTCCGTCCGGCGGCAGCGGCCGCCCGCGGTCAGCGGCTGATCATGAGCCGTGACGGCCGTGCCGTGAGGGCATCGTCGAGCACGAGGCACGCGGCTCCGACCGCGGCTGAATCCGCTCCCATCTGCGATGGGCGCAGGTGCACGGGTTCCGTGGACGTGCTGACGGCGGAGGTGTGCACCCAGTGATCCAGCGCCGGGAGAAGCCGTTCACCGAGCCTCGACCACGCGGGGCCTCCGAGGACGACGATGCCGAGATCGAGGAGGTTGTTCACCTCGACGATCGCCGTCGCGAGGTGCCTCCCCGCGCGCTCCAGGGCCGCAAGCACTCCCTCGTCTCCGGCGGCGGCCAAGGACGATAGCAGCTCGAGCTGCATCCGTGCATCCGCCGTGCCGCTCGGCGAAGTCGTCCGCTCCGCCTGGGCCAGGAGCACCCTCGGCTCCATGATCACGCCGATGCAGCCACGCGACCCGCAGGTGCAGAGCGGCCCCTCCGGGTCGACGACGATGTGCGCGATGTTGCCGGCGTTGCCCGTTCGCCCGTGCACCGGTGCCCCCGAGACGGAGAGCCCGAGGCCGAGGCCGGCACCGTAGTAGAGGAACATCGCGTCGGCGAGCTCCTGCCCCGCGTCGAACCACTGCTCCCCGACGACCGTCGCCACGACGTCCTTCTCGAGCAGCGTCGGCAGCCCGCTGACCCTTTCCAGCTCTGTGCGCACCGACACGTTGTGCCAGGCGGGGAGGAGCGGCGGATTCAGCAGGCGACCCGCGTCGCGGTCGAACGGCCCCGGGGCCGCCACACCGATCCCGAGTACGCGCTTAGCCGGAAGACGCGCCTCGACGATGAGCGATCGGACGCTGTCCCCGAGACGGCCCACGAGTTCGTCCGGCGACGCATCCGCGCCTCCGGGGGTCTGCTCGGTCCGTGCGACGACAGCGCCGGCGGCATCCACGACCACGACGGTGTCGACGGCCGGGTCGAGATGCACCCCGACCGCGTAGCGCGAGTCCGACCGCAGAGCGAGGAGCGTCCGTGGCTTTCCCGGCCCCGAGATGACCTTTCCGGTCTCTTCGATCAGCCCCTCGTTGGCAAGTCGGCGAGTGACATTGCTGAGCGTCTGCGTGGACAACCCCGTGCGTTCGGCGAGCTCGCTGCGGCTGAGCCCTTCCTCGGACCGGCGGATGAGGTCGAAGACGAGCGCCTGGTTGTAGACGCCCACAGCAGGGAGGTTCGACCCACGCTGCATATTCCGCTCCTCACCCGTGCGCCTCCGTCGGCGCGTGAACCTCATGATCGCCGCGCAGCACCGCAACGGTCAAACCCGGGCTCGCGGGTTCGAGAGTTCGCCCGCGTGCGTCGGGGGAGACGATCAGTTGAAGTCGCCGCCCGGGGCCATGTCCATGAAGCGGGAGTAGTGACCCTGGAACGCGACGGTGATCGTGGCGGTCGGACCGTTACGGTGCTTGGCGACGATCAGGTCGGCCTCGCCGGGGCGCACATCCTTGTCGTAGACCGAGTCGCGGTGCAGCAGGATGACCATGTCGGCGTCCTGCTCGATCGAGCCGGACTCACGCAGGTCGCTGATCGCGGGCTTCTTGTCGGTGCGCTGCTCGGGACCACGGTTCAGTTGCGACAGGGCGATCACGGGAACCTGCAGTTCCTTGGCGATGAGCTTGAGGCTTCGCGAGAACTCCGAGACCTCCTGCTGACGCGACTCGACGCGCTTGCCCGAGGTCATCAGTTGCAGGTAGTCGATGATGACCATGCGCAGGCCCTCGCGCTGCTTGAGTCGACGGCACTTCGCGCGGATCTCGACGAGCGTCATGTTGGGGCTGTCGTCGATGTAGAGCGGAGCGTCGTTGATGCGGCCGCGGGTCGCGGCGACGGTGGTCCAGTCGCGCGGGTCGAGGTTTCCCTTGCGCATGTTCTGCAGCGGGATCTGGCCCTCGGCGCTGAGCAGACGCATCGCGATCTCGCTCTTGCCCATCTCGAGCGAGAAGAAGACCGAGGGGATGTTGTGGCCGATGGATGCCGAGCGCGCGAAATCGAGCGCGAGCGTGGACTTACCCATGGCAGGACGCGCGGCGACGACGATCATCTGTCCACCGTGCAGGCCGTTGGTGAGTTCGTCGAGCTCCCGGAACCCGGTGGGCACACCCGTCATCGAGCCGTCGCGGCCGCTGGCGGCCTCGATCTCTTCGAGAGCCGCGTCGACGGCGATCTGCAGCGGGACGTAGTCCTCGGCGGTCTCGGATCCGGTGATCGAGTAGATCTCGGCCTGAGCGTTGTTGACGATGTCGGTCGCGTCGCCCTCACCCGCGTAGCCGAGCTGCACGATGCGCGTGCCGGCGTCGACCAGGCGACGGAGGATCGCGCGCTCCGAGACGATGCCCGCGTAGTAGCCGGCGTTCGCCGCGGTGGGGACGATCGAGGTGAGGGTGTGCAGGTAGTCGGCGCCGCCCGCGCGACCCAGCTCGCCGGTCTTGATCAGCTCGTCGGTGACGGCCACGACGTCGGTGGGCTCGCCGTGCGAGTAGAGCGAGAGGATCGCCTCGAAGATCAGCTCGTGCTTCGGGATGTAGAAGTCGGCGCCCTTGAGCGTCTCGATCACGTCGGCGACGGCATCTTTCGAGAGGAGCATTCCGCCCAGCGCGCTCTGCTCCGCGAGGAGGTCGTGCGGAGGGGTGCGCTCCGGCGGACGCTGCCCTCCCAGGCGCTCCTCTGAGATGTCGGCGATCGACACAGTCTTCCCTTCGATGCGACGTTTCCGATGCGATGTTCTGATGAGGCGCTTCGGCGGCGGGGCCGCGTGGCTCTCGGCCGACGAACCGCTTCGCACAGCGAAACAGGTGCCTCCGACATTCGGTCGCTCGCCCACGCTACGAGCGACGGTTTCCACATGCAACACGGCCTGTGGATAACCATGTGGAAAGCGTGCGGACAAAGCCGGAGTGTCTGTGCACAACGGGTGTGGATAACCCCGTGGATGGGTGACAGTTCAAACTTTTTTCTGCCGTTTGAACTGGTCTTTGTTGTTTCCCCAGCCTGTGGATGGGAATCAGTTTAAATCGCGCATTGAAGGTTGCCCCTCTCGGGAGGGGGATGTGTAGAACCTGGGGAAAGTCAAGCCGAGTTTTCACCGGGCGCGTCACAACCCGACATCCCCGGAAACGCGCGCAAAACCCCCTAGACAGAACCTCCCCTCGCGAGTATCGTCACCCGCAATCGACGCATCTGCGTCGACGTACGTTGCCTTCGGAGGGGGAGGTGGACGTGGACGTTTCGGCCACCCGACGCGGCGTTCCTGCCGTGGCCCTCTGGGGTGCCGTCGGAGCGCTCGCCTGGGCGACGCTCACCGTCCTCCTCGGCGGCGGTTCCGCGCACGCGGATGAGCAGCAGGACGGCCCGCTCGACGGGCTGACCTCGCTCGTGAATGAAACCGTGTCGACCGTCACCGCTCCGGTGGCGCCCGTCGTGTCGAAGGTCGTCGCACCCGTGGTCACGAAGGTCGTCGCCCCCGTGCAGAAGGCCGTTCCGGCCGTGGTCGAGACCGTGACGCAGGCCGTCGCCGAGACCCCGGTCGTGGGTCCTGCCACCGCCCCGGTCGTGCACGCCGTCACCGAGACGGCGGAGGCGGTCATCGCACCGGTCACCGAGGTCCTGACAGATTCGCCGGTATCGCAGATCACCGATCCGATCCTCGACACCGTCGCGGGCGTCCCCGTCGTCGGCGACCTGGTCACCGACCTCGGCGTGATCTCCGCCGTGGACGACGTCGTCGGAGTGGTCGATGACACGACCGCCCTTCTCGGAGAGGTGACGAACGGAACCGTCCCGCCCGTGCTCGAGGCGCTCGATCCGACGACACCCGACCCGACGACACCCGTTCCGACCCCGGGCACCGGTGTCATCGACCACTCCGACGACGTCGTCCCCGGCATCGCCGTCACCGCGACGGCCGCCGCGCCGGCACCGATCCTCGGCGCCTCGGGCGTCGCTTCCGCGCACGCCACGGCCCTCTCATCCTCGCCCGGCGTCTCCCTCGCGGGCTCGCAGTCTGCTCCGGCCGCGCAAGACACCGCGACTGCGCCCACCGGCTCCTCTTCCGGGAACCCGCCGGGCGCCCCTGCACCCGCTTCTTCCTCCGCCGGTCCCGGTGGGGGCTCCAGCCCTGCCCACGCGCGCCTCAGCGACGTGGCACCTGCTCCGCTCCGTGCTGGCGAGCGGACATCCGGCGCATCCGACGACGTGCTTCCTTCGTCGCCGGTCGCCGACACCGACGTCTCTCCTGACTGACGGTCCGTCACGTCGTTCCCCCGGGAACGACAGATGCCGTGCTGCGCGCGCACTCTGATCGCGCGCACCCATCAGACGATCCATCCAGTCAGGAGAAACGATCATGCGCACTTACCTCAAGCGGGCCCTGTGGGGCACGCTCCTCGCCGGGGGCATCACGCTCCTCGGCGCGACGGCCGCGAACGCGGCCGAGACATCCGGGGAAGACGGACTGCTCTCCGGCACGCAGGCGGAGACAGCGATCACGGCACCGATCTCGGCGGTCGGCAACGCGATCTCCGTGCTCGGCGACGTCGTCGCGGCGCCCGCCCCCGCACCGGCTCCCGCGCCGGCCCCAGCTCCCGCTCCGGCTCCCGCACCGGCTCCGGCTCCGGCTCCGGCTCCGGCTCCGGCTCCGGCTCCGGCTCCGGCTCCGGCTCCGACGACCAGCGGATCCTCGGGCACGGCATCCGGCACCCAGGCCGTCGTGACCGTGAACCTCCCCGTCACGGTGTCGGGCAACGCGGTGAGCGTGCTCGACGACAGCTCATCGACCAGCGCCCCGGCCGCAACTCCCCAGAACTCGGCTCCCCAGGCCGAGACCCCGGCCGGGGCGCCTCTCGTGACCACGAACGGAGTGGACGGCGTGCTCTCGGGCACGCAGGCGCTGCTCGCGGTCAACGCCCCGATCACGGTCACGGGCAACGCCGTGTCCGTGCTCGGCGACACCGAGAGCGCCCCGTCGAGCGGAGAGGCAGCCGCAGCACCGGCGTCCTCTGCGCCGACCACATCGGGCGCCACGTCCGGTGACGACGGGATCGGCAGCGGCACCCAGGTGATCGCGCCCGTCACGGCACCGGTGACGGTGTCGGGCAATGCGATCTCGCTGCTCGGCGACAGCGCGTCGACCGGATCCGGCACGGCCGGCACCGGCGGCTCTTCCGCTCCCGCCACGACGGCGGGAACCTCGGGTGAGGACGCGACCCTCGGCGGCACGCAGGCGATTGCACCCGTCACGGCACCCGTGAAGGTGTCGGGCAACGCGATCTCCCTGCTCGGCGACAGCGCGTCGACCGGATCCGGCACAGGCGGAACCACGGCACCCACCGCCCCCGCCACTGGAGGCAACACCACCACCGGAGACGACGGCATCCTCGGCGGCACCCAGATCACCGCACC
>NZ_SSDF01000072.1 GCF_004794515.1 Microbacterium sp. A20
CCAGGGTGACAGGCTCAGGGGCCCAGGGGCGGCCCTTCGACAGGCTCAGGGACCCAGGGGTGACAGGCTCAGGGGCCCTAGGGCGGCCCTTCGACAGGCTCAGGGACCCAGGGGTGACAGGCTCAGGGACCCAGGGGCGACAGGCTCAGGGACCCAGGGGTGACGGGCTCAGGGACCCAGGGGCGACGGGCTCGGTACCCGGGATGTGTCGCCGTGCGGCGCGTGGGGGTGTTCGCCCAGGTAACGGGAAGTAGGCTGGAACTCATGCGGCGCGGGACTTTCCGAGACGACACGGTGGACTATGCGGCCGTGGGTGCGACCCACGCGCCCGATCTGATGCAGTACCCGCCGGAGCGCAGCATCCCGGCGGAGGAATCCTGGCGGATCGGCAGCGGCCTCGAGCGCTTCCAGACCGCCGGTGACGCGCTCCTGTCCTGGACGGCTCAGCGCGCGGCCGGACTCTCCGTCGAAGACGTGCGGCCAGCGCCGGGTCCCGCCTATGCGGGGGTGAGCTTCGACGCCGAGGGCAACCCGATCGCGCCGAGCAAGCGCGACGTCGAGCCTCGCTACGACGCGGAGGGAATGCCGTACGTGGGCGCGGGGATGACGCTTCATCTGCGTGGGCGCGTCGGAAGCATGCGTGCAGACGCGGAGCTTCGCGTGATCTCCGTGACCGAGGAGACCCGCCGCATCGGCTTCGTCCTCGGCACGGTCGGCGGATCGGTCGTCCGCGGCGAAGAGTCGTTCGACGTCGACTGGCGGGAAGACAACGACGAGGTCTGGTTCACCGTCCGCGCGTTCGACGCTCCCCATGCGCTCGCGTACCGGCTGGTGCCTGCGCTCGTCAAACGCCGCCGTCGTGAGCTCTTCGCGCGCTACCTCCGCGCGATCTCGCCGCTGTACGCGACCCCCCTGTGATGGCGGGACCGCTTCCTCTGGGAGACCCTGCGCCGGCGGACGGGCATCTGCCCGACGACCTTCCCGTCGACACGAGCGTGCCGTTCTCGGCCTACCTGCACATCCCGTTCTGCACGGTGCGCTGCGGCTACTGCGACTTCAACACGTACACCTCGACCGAGCTCCGCGGCGCCAAGCAGGAGGACTACGCATCGACGCTGGTCTCCGAGATCGACCTCGCCCGCCGGGTGCTGGCCGACGCGGGAGCGCTACGGCCGATGGACACCGTCTTCTTCGGCGGAGGGACGCCCACGCTGCTGCCGGCCGGCGACCTCGCTCGGATGCTGGAGGCTGCGACCTCAGCCTTCGGATTGGCGGAGGGCGCGGAGGTCACCGTCGAGGCGAATCCCGATACGGTGACGCCCGCGGTCGCGCGCACGCTGGCCGCCGCCGGTGTCACGCGGATGTCGGTCGGCATGCAGTCGGCCGTGCCGCACGTGCTCGCCTCCCTCGACCGCACACATCGGCCTGAGAACGTGACCACCGCGGTCGCTGCGGCGAAGGACGCCGGTCTCGCCGTCAGCGTCGATCTGATCTATGGGGCGCCGGGGGAGTCGCTCGCGGATTGGGAGGCCTCGCTCGACGCGGCTCTCGCGCTCGAATCCGACCACATCTCCGCGTACGCCCTGATCATCGAGGACGGGACGAAGCTCGCCCGCCAGATCCGCCGCGGAGAGGTTCCGACCCCCGATGACGATCTGCAGGCCGACATGTACGAGCTCGCCGATGCGCGTCTCGCGGCGGGTGGCTTCGACTGGTACGAGGTCAGCAACTGGGCGCGTACGCCCGAGCAGCGCTCGCGACACAATCTCGCATACTGGCGGGGGAGCGACTGGTGGGGCTTCGGCCCCGGTGCGCACAGCCACGTCGCCGGGCTGCGCTGGTGGAACGTGAAGCACCCCGCGGCGTACGCACAGCGGCTCGCGGCATCCGAGTCGCCCGCAGCAGGAACGGAACGGCCGGACGCCGAGTCGCGGACGCTGGAGCGCATCCTGCTGCTGAGCCGCATCCGTGAGGGGATCGCGGTTGACGAGGTGCCCGCCGCGAACCGGAGTCGCGTCGCCGGGCTGATCGCCGACGGGCTCGTGGACCCGTCCGCCGCCATCCGGGGCCGTGTCCAGCTCACGCTGCGCGGTCGACTTCTCGCGGATGCCGTGGTGCGGGAGCTCACCGACTGACCCCCTGATCGGGGGCGGTTCAGCCCGGGAGCAGATCCATCCCCGTCGTTCGGCGCTGTGGCAGCGTCGCACTCGTGGCATCGAAGATCCGCGTCTGTCGGCCGGAGCCGTACACCGGCCAGCCCGGGTCGCCGTTCGTGACGAATCCGATCCAGGCCGCGTTCATCTCGTCCGCGAGCGCCTGCGGCGCGCCGGGGCCCGCCAACCGCACCGTCTCGTCGTCCGTGAGGCGATCGAACACGAACCCGAGCTCCAGTGCGTGCGCGGCGCGCAGATCGCGAACCGGGCTCGGCCACGCGAACTCGTACACGTGGGTGAGATCCGGCCGTGCGGCTGCCAGGCGGCTCAACGGCGCCCGCAGCAGTATGTCCGTGACGAGCTGCCCGAACACCTCGCCCGTGCTCGCTCCGGGGAAGGCCGCACGGTACGCGCGCACCGCACGTCGTGGGATGCGGGAGAGGATCCGCGCGGCCTGCAGCTTCAGCTCGCCGATCCCGGCCAGTGCTTCGGGTGGGAACCACAGGCGGTACTCGTCGGTGTTGCTGCCGATCAGGATCGGTGTGTCGATCTCGCCGAGCACCTCGTGCGGAGAGCGGGGCAGGCTCTCCGGGTCGATGGCGAACTGGAAGCCGGGAGCTCCACCCAGCGGAGAGGATCCGGCGGACTGCGCCTTCCTGGCAGCGAGCAGCTGTTCGGGCGAGACCTCGGCGAACGCGGCGCGGTCGGCGCGGACCCCGAGTCTCTTCGCGAGCTGCGCGGTCACCCGGCCCGCCTTCTTCACCGGTTGCGCAGCGAGCGGCCCGGATTCGATGATGGCGCGATGGATCGGCGCGCGGGAATCCTCTCGCGCGAGAAGCCCGGCGACGATCGCCCCGCCGGCGGATTCTCCCATCGCGGTGATCTGCGCCGGATCGCCGCCGAAGGCGGAGATCTCGCGATGCACCCACGCCAACCCCGCGGCGGCATCGCGCAGGCCCAGGTTCCTCGGCGCATCCTCGAGCACCGAGAATCCCTCCGATCCCAGACGGTAGTTGATCGAGACGAAGACGATCCCCGCCTTCGCGAACACCGTGCCGTCGTAGAGGGGCAGAGCGGCGGTGCCGCGCTCCAGCGCGCCGCCGTGGATCCACAGAAGCACCGGTGCCGCCGAAGCCCCGATCGGCGCCCAGACGTTGGCCGTGAGGATGTCGTCGCCGTCGATGCGCACCGAGCCGAGGAGCTCGCCGATCGCGCCGGCATACGGGAGCTGTGGCGCAGTGGGGCCGAACTGCGTCGCCTCCCGGATGCCCTCCCACGCGCGTGCCGGCTGTGGCGCTCGGAACCTGTTCTCCCCGAACGGCGGTGCGGCATAGGGGATGCCGAGGAAACGGGCGACCCCCTCCTCTTCGGAACCGCGCACGGCGCCGGTCGACAGCGTGGTCTGAGGCGAGGAGGTCATGAGCGTCATCCTAGGGTCGGGTGTCCGCGGTACGGAGAATCCGGAGCTGCACGGGGTAGGATTGGCACTCTGAACGTCCGAGTGCCAGCGGAAGGGAAGGGCGATGGTCACAGAGCGAGGACTCCAGGTTCTCCGCGCGATCGTGCAGGACTACGTCGAGACCCACGAGCCCGTCGGCAGCCGCTCCATCGTCGACCGGCACTCCTTCGGCGTCTCGGCGGCGACGATCCGCAACGACATGGCGCTGCTCGAGGATGAGGAGCTCATCACGGCTCCGCACACCTCGTCCGGTCGGGTGCCGACCGACAAGGGCTACCGCGTCTTCGTGAATCACCTGGCGCAGTTGCGGCCGCTCTCGTCGGCCCAGCGCTCGGCGATCGAATCGTTCCTCGGTGAGCCCGCCGACCTCGACGATCTGATGGTGCGCACCGTGCGGGTGCTGACGCAGCTCACCGGTCAGGTCGCGCTCGCGCAGTACCCGTCGTTCGCACGGGCTCATGTCACGCACGTCGAGCTGGTCGCACTGGCGCCCAATCGACTCCTCATCGTGCTGGTGACGGACGCCGGCGGTGTGTCGCAACGCGTGGCGCTTTTGCCGGAGGCCATCGACGAGGCCGAGATGGCGGTGCTGCGTGCGCGCATGGCCGCCTTGATCACCGGCCACGGCATCGGCGAGGCCTCCGACCGGCTCCAGACCCTGCTGGCCGCGGAAGACGCTCCGAAAGACCTCGTGCTGCGCGCGATCGCGAGCGTCGTCATGGATGAGCTCGGCGGGTTCCGACAGGAGCGTCTGGTGATGGCGGGAGCGGCCACGCTGGCCCGCCGTGAGCAGGACTTCCGCGGCAGCATCCATCCGCTCCTCGAGGCCATCGAGGAGCAGGTGACGCTGCTGCGGCTGATGAGCGAGATGGTGACCGACGAGCACGGGCTCGCCGCCAGCATCGGCACCGAGAATGCGCCGTTCGGTCTGGGCGAGGCATCTATCGTCGCCAGCAACTACGCCGCACCCAGCGGCACCGCGCGCGTCGGCGTGATGGGGCCGACGCGGATGGACTACCCGAGCAACCTCGCTGCGGCGCGGGCCGTCGCCCGCTACCTGTCGCGGATGCTCGACGAAGACGAGGCCGGCCGCTGACGCGGTCGCGCCGGAAGACACACGCAGAAAGGCGATTGTGGCGGACCACTATGAGGTTCTCGGGGTGTCCCGAGACGCTTCCACCGACGAGATCAAGAAGGCGTATCGACGCCTCGCGCGACAGCTGCACCCGGACGTGAATCCCGGTGAGGATGCGGCGGAGAAGTTCAAGCTCGTCACGCACGCGTACGACGTGCTGAGCGACGACGAGTCACGGCGCCGCTATGACATGGGCGGGGGAGACGGCGCTGCCGGCAACTTCGGCGGATTCGGCGGTTTCGGCGACATCTTCGAGACGTTCTTCGGCGCGTCCCAGGGCGGCGGTCGCGGGGCGCGACCCCGCTCGCGCAGGGAGCGCGGCCAGGACGCGCTCGTCCGTGTCACGCTCGACCTCGGCGACGTCGTGTTCGGTGCGCACCGCGACATCGACGTCGACACCGCGGTGCTTTGCGAGACGTGCAACGGCTCCTGCTGCCAGGAGGGGACCTCCCCGGTCACCTGCGACATCTGCGGCGGCTCCGGCCATGTGCAGCGCCAGGTGCGCAGCCTGCTCGGCAACGTCGTCACCTCCCAGCCCTGCGGCACCTGCGAGGGCTACGGCACCACCATCCCGTTCCCGTGCGGCACCTGCGGCGGCCAGGGTCGCGTGCGTTCGCGTCGCACGGTCTCGCTCGACATCCCTGCCGGCGTCGAGACCGGTCTGCGCCTCCAGCTGCCCGGCTCGGGAGAGGTCGGCAAGGCGGGCGGCCCCAACGGCGACCTGTACGTCGAGGTCACGGTCAACGCCCACCCCGCCTTCAGTCGGGAGGGCGACGACCTGCTGGCCACGCTCGAGGTGTCGATGACCGACGCGATCCTCGGCACCGAGACCACGATCCAGGGACTCGACGGCGAGGTCGATCTCGAGATCCGTTCCGGCGTGCAGTCCGGGGACGTCCTGACCATCAAGGGGAGGGGCATCACCCCGCTCCGCGGCACCCAGCGCGGGGACCTCCGCGTGGGCGTGCAGGTGCTGACACCGACCAAGCTCGACTCCGCGCAGCGCGCGCTGATCGAGGACTTCGCGAAGAAGGCCAAGGCACCGGATCCGCAGCTCGCGCAGTTCCAGCCAGGACTCTTCTCGAAGCTCCGCGACCGTTTCCGCAGCCACTGATCATGGCACTGCACTTCCTCGTGGAGTCCTCGGCGGGTGCCGGAGTCGGCGATCTCGTGTCGCTGACGGGCGCGGAGGCGAAGCATGCGGCCGTCGTGCGGCGGCTGCGCGTCGGCGAGGCGGTCACGGTCGGCGACGGCGCGGGTGTGTGGCTGACCGGTGCGGCCGAAGAGGTGTCTCCGAGCCGCGTCGAGGTGCGTATCTCCGACCGCGTCGAGCATCCGGCTCCGAGCCCGCGGGTCGTCCTGGTCCAGGCGCTCGCGAAGGGCGACCGCGATGAGCTGGCCGTGCAGGCGGCGTGCGAGCTCGGGGTCGACGAGATCGTGCCGTGGCAGGCGAGTCGCAGCGTGTCGCGGTGGGAGGGTCCGAAGGCGGTGAAGGGGCGCGAGCGCTGGGCGACCATCGTGCGCGAGGCCGCGAAGCAGGCCCATCGGGCCTGGGTGCCCGAGGTCACCGCCCCCGTCTCGACGAAGCAGCTCGCCGAACGGGCGGCTTCGCAGCGGATGCTGCTGCTCGATCCGACGGCCTCCGTGCGTCTCTCCGAGATCGAGGCTGACGGTCGTGATCTCGTTCTGGTCGTGGGGCCGGAAGGCGGGATCGCCGAGGAGGAGCTCGACTGGCTGACGGCGGCGGGGGCAGAACGCGTGCTCCTGGGCGACACGGTGCTGCGGACGTCCACGGCGGGCCCGGCGGCGATCGCCGTGCTGTCGGTGGCGCTCGGCCGCTGGTGATCCCGGTTCCGGCCGTCGAGGCCCCAGGGCGCCACGGGCGCGGTGATCAGTAGACTTGAGGGCATGACGGAACCCTCGATCTTCACGCGCATTCTGAACGGGGAGATCCCGGCCGAGATCCTCGGCGAGACCGATCGCCTGTTCGCGCTGCGGGACATCGCCCCGCAGGCGCCGGTGCATCTCCTCGTGGTCCCGAAGACCGCGGAGTACCGCGACGTCACAGAACTCGCCGCGGGGGATCCGTCGCTGCTGGCCGAGATGGTGGCGTTCGCCGGGAAGCTGGCCGCCGAGCACACGGAAGACGGCGACTTCCGTCTCGTCTTCAACACCGGCGCGAACGCCGGACAGACCGTTTTCCACGTCCACGCGCATGTGCTGGCCGGGGGATTGACCGAGAAGAGTGTCGGTGCCTGACAACAACGAACCGCAGGAGCGCAGTCTGGGCGGTCGACCGCCCGAGGCGGTCGAGAAGATCTACGCCGACGGCGTCGCCATGGTGCAGCTGCTCGGACCGCAGGACCGGCTGCTGCGGATGCTCGAGAAGGAGCACCGCGATGTGCAGGTGCTCGTGCGCGGCAACGAGATCACCCTCGGCGGCGACGCGGATGCGGTCGCGAAGGCGAAGGCCCTCGTCGAAGAACTGCTCGCCATGACGAGAGCCGGCCATGATCTGGCTCCGAGCGACGTCTCCAGCTCTGCCCGCATGCTGCGCCAGGAGGGCGGTCCGCGGCCGAGCGAGGTCCTGGGCGAGGCGATCCTGACCACGCGCGGCAAGGTGATCCGTCCGAAGACCCTCGGGCAGAAGGAGTACGTCGACGCGATCGAGGAGAACACGATCGTCTTCGGTATCGGCCCCGCTGGTACCGGCAAGACCTACCTGGCGATGGCGAAGGCCGTGCAGGCACTGCAGCGCAAGGAGGTCACGCGCATCATCCTCACCCGTCCGGCCGTCGAGGCGGGCGAGCGGCTCGGATTCCTTCCCGGGACGCTGACCGACAAGATCGATCCGTATCTCCGACCGCTGTACGACGCGCTCAACGAGATGATGGACCCCGAGATCGTGCCGCGCCTCATGGCGACGGGGACCATCGAGGTCGCGCCCCTCGCTTACATGCGCGGGCGCACGCTCAACGACTCGTTCGTGGTGCTCGACGAGGCGCAGAACACCACGCCCGAGCAGATGAAGATGTTCCTCACACGCCTCGGCTTCGGCACGCGCATGGTCGTGACGGGTGACATCACCCAGGTCGACCTCCCGCAGGGCTCCTCCGGACTCCGTCTGGTCACGCGCGTGCTCGACGGCATCGACGACATCCACTTCTCCCGTCTGACCAGCGACGACGTCGTCCGCCACTCGCTGGTCGGACGCATCGTCGACGCATACAGCGAGTACGACGAGAAGCGAACAGCACAGCGATTCGAGCGCGAGCAGGCGGCGGAGTTCGCCAACCGCGCCGACCGCAGGGGAGCGCAGCGCCCCGGACCACGCGACCGCATGCCGAAACGAGGACTCTCATGATCGAGATCAACAACGAGTCGGCCATCGACGTCGACGAGACCGTGCTGCAGCGGCTCACGGACTATAACCTGGCGCAGCTGCACGTCAGCCCGGATGCCGAGGTCGCGATCGTCCTCGTCGACGAGGGCGCCATGGAAGCCCTCCACGTGCAGTGGATGGACGAGCCCGGACCCACCGACGTGCTCAGCTTCCCCATGGACGAGTTGCGTCCGGGTACGGAGGACCGCCCCACCGCTCCCGGACTCCTGGGCGACATCGTGCTGTGCCCGCAGGTGGCCGAGGCGCAGGCTCAGGCCGCGCGTCACACCCTGATGGATGAGCTGATCCTGCTCACCACCCATGGTCTGCTCCACCTTCTCGGATTCGATCACGCCGAGCCCGACGAGGAGCGTGAGATGTTCGGACTGCAGAAGGAACTGATCCAGGGCTTCGCCGCGGCTGAACGTCGCCGATGACGGCCGCCCTCCTTCTCGTCGCCGCCGTCCTGTTGGTGGCGTTCGGCGGTCTCATGGCCGCGATCGATGCTGCCTACGGCGTCGCTTCCCGCGCGAATCTCGCGGACATGGCGACGGAGGGGCGCCGGGCCAAGGCGCTGGGGCGCATCGCCGCCGACCTGGACGCGCATGTCAACGCGGTCGCGTTCATCCGCGTGCTCGCCGAGGTGACCGCTGCGGTGCTGGTGACCGTCGCTTTCACGATGCTCATCGACAACAACTGGTGGGCGATGCTCGCCGCCGCGCTGCTGATGACGGCGATCACGTTCGTGCTCGTCGGCGCGAGCCCTCGGTCTTTCGGTCGTCAGCACGCGGAGGGCATGATCCGCGGCACCGCCTCTATCGTCCGCGGACTCCGCATCTTCCTCGGACCGCTCGCCCAGGCGCTCGTCGTGCTGGGCAACAGGGTCACGCCCGGCACGGGCCGCAGCTCCTTCGCCAGCGAGGACCAGCTGCTCAGCATGGTCGATGAGGCGGCATCGAACGACCTCATCGAGGAGGACGACCGAGACCTCATCCACTCGGTGTTCGACTTCACCGACCAGTTCGTCCGCGCCGTCATGGTGCCGCGCACCGAGATGGTGACCGTCGATGCCACCGCGACCACGGACGAGGCGATGTCGCTGTTCCTGAACCGCGGCGTCTCCCGGATGCCCGTCGTGGACGATGACGCCGATGACGTCGTCGGCGTGCTCTACCTCAAGGACCTCGTGCAGTTCGCGTATCGCGACGACAGTGCCTGGCGCGCCGCGTCCATCCGGCCGATCGCGCGACCGGCGACCTTCGTGCCGGAGTCGATGCGGGCCGAGACGCTGCTGCAGCAGATGAAGCGCGACGCCGTGCACGTATGCCTGGTGATCGACGAGCACGGCGGCATCTCGGGCCTCGTGACGCTCGAGGATCTGATCGAGGAGCTCGTCGGCGAGATCTCCGACGAGTACGATCAGGTATCCGCAGAGTTCGTCGATCTCGGTCACGGACGTTACCGCGTGAGTGCCCGTCTCTCCCTGGAGGACGTGGGCGACCTCTTCGGCCTCGAGCTCGAGGACGAGGACGTCGACTCGATCGGCGGTCTGCTCGGCAAAGCGCTGGGACAGGTTCCGCAACCCGGGGCGACGGCGACGGTGGAGGGCCTGGTCCTCACCGGAGGAGCCTCTCGCGGCCGTGGTCGCGGGATCGCGACGGTGTTCGTGGAACGTGCGGCAGGAGACCCTGACGCTTCGCAGGATGAAGGAGATCGACACGATGACTGACGACACCCGAAGCGGATTCGTGACCTTCGTCGGACGCCCCAACGTCGGAAAGTCGACGCTGACGAACGCGCTCGTCGGCGAGAAGATCGCCATCACCAGTGAGAAGCCGCAGACCACCCGTCGCGCCATCCGCGGCATCGTGAATCGCCCCGAGGGGCAGCTCGTCATCGTCGACACGCCGGGCATCCACAAGCCGAGGACACTGCTCGGCGAGCGGCTGAACGACCTGGTGGAGCAGGTGCTCGGCGACGTCGACGTGATCGGGTTCTGCGTACCGGCGAACGAGAAGGTCGGACCGGGCGATCGCCGTATCGCCGCGTCGCTCGACGGCTATCCGCGCGCCAAGAAGATCGCGATCGTGACGAAGACCGATGTCGCGGCCCGCGACGAGATCACCGAGCGTCTGCTGGAGGTCGATGCGCTGCGCGAGGACTGGTCCGCGGTGATCCCGCTGTCCGCACTGACGCGGGATCAGCTCGACGTCCTGTCCGACGAGATCCTGCTGCTGATGCCGAAGGGCCCCGCCCTGTATCCGGAGGGGATCACGACCGACGAGTCGCAGGAGGACCGCATCGCCGAGATGATCCGCGAGGCGGCTCTCGAAGGGGTCCGCGACGAGCTCCCGCACTCGATCGCGGTCGTGATCGACGACATCGCGCCGCGTGAGGGCACCGATCTCACCGACGTGCACGCGTCGATCGTCGTCGAGCGCGACAGCCAGAAGGCGATCATCATTGGGCACAAGGGCAAGCGGCTCAGCGAGGTCGGCGCGCGTGCCCGCGTCGGCATCGAGGCGCTGCTCGGCACCCGTGTGTTCCTCGGGCTGCATGTCAAGGTCGCGAAGGAATGGCAGCGCGACCCGAAGCAGCTCGGCCGGCTCGGCTTCTGAGATGAGGCCCGGTCACACGTCGATGGCGGCGGGAAGGCCGCCGACCCCGCAGACATGAGCTTCCGCAGCGATGACCCGAATCCGCTGCGGAACGAGGTCTTCACACGAGTCTTCGACGCTCACTGGGCGGCGGTCCGGCACCACGTCGAGGGCGTCGTCGGCGACGAGGGGGAAGTCACCGAGATCGTCTCCGAGGTGTTCCTGCACGCCTGGTCGCGATTGCGACCGGCGCGACCACCCGGTCGCGTCTGGCTGCTCCGCGCCGCTGATCGACGTCTGCGCTCTCGCTCGCGTCGTTCTTCGACGCCGAACTGCGCCGTCGACGCCGTTCCCGGTGGAGTGACCGACGCCGACGAACAGCCGGGACCGGCAGGTCGCTCGGAGGTCGTTCGTGCTTTGGGTGTCCTCACTCCGGTCCAACGGCGTATCATCATGCTCACGTACTGGGATGGACTCGCGGTGGGGGAGATCGCGGAGTTGTTGCGCGCTTCTGAGTTCCGGGTACGCAAGACGCTGGGCATCGCGCAGAACCGTCTGCGCGATGAGCTGGGCCTGGAGGGGCTGATAACGGGTGATGACTGACAACGCCGTGCTCGAGCGGATGCTGATCGAAGCCGACCCTGCGCCGACCTCCCGTGATGCGCCACCCGATGCCCGTGCTCTCGCGACCCGCGACCGCATCCTCCGAAACGACGTGGCACCGAAGCGCCGGCGGGCGCAGACACTCGGCTGGGCCGGCGGGCTCACGGCCGTCGCCGCCTCCACCGCTTTGGTGATCGGGGTGCTCTCTCCGCAGGGCGCCGCCGTCGCGGGCACCCCCGCACCGCTCGAATTCAGTGGATCGAGCACTGTCGCTCAGATTGTCGACGACGCGGAGACAGCTCTCGCCGAGACCCCGGGGCCGACGGCGCCGATGCGAACCGTCAGGACTGCCTCCTGGGGCTTCCAGGTCGATGTCGACGCGAAGACCACGACAGTCGTGCCGCAGCTCTCGACCCTCGTGTGGGAACCGGACGGCTCCGGGCGAATGACCATCGTCGCGGGAGTGCCGTATGACCCTTCCGACGCGGTCGCCAGCAATGCCGCCGAGGTCTCGAGCAGCGGCGAGGTCGTCACCGATCTGGTGATGGAGCCGGGGGATTTCGACACTCCTTGGACGACGGTGCCCGGCGAGACACGTGACGACATGGTGGCGATGCTCGAGGCGTTCGGGATGCCGGCGGATCCCACCGCGTACGACGTCGGACTGGCGCTCACGTCGGTCCTCGATCAGTGGACCCTGACCGACGCCCAGCACCAAGAGCTGCTTCTCCTGCTCGAGGAGGCCGGGGGCGGTGAGGCTCTCGGGAACACGACCGACCGACTGGGGCGTGCGGTGACCGGTGTCCGGGCCCAGTCCCCGGACGGCGCCGTGAGCGACCTCGTCCTGGTGTCGCGCGATACCGGGCGGATCGTGGGCGTCGAGCGCACGGTGTTGAAGGACGATGACGTGTTCCCCGCAGGCGCGATCATCTCGTATCAGATGTGGGATCTCGATGAGGAGACCGTGCGATGAGACGCAGCTCGCTGCTGGCGGTCGCCGTGCTCGGGATGGTCATGACGCTCGGGGCAGTCCCCGCCACGGCCGCCGTTGAGGACGAGCGCGAGGTCGATCCCCTGGTCGCGGCGGTACTCGATGAGGTGCCGGGCGGGATCCTCATCGACGGGCGGCACGCGGTATGGCCCAAGCTTGGCATGGAACTCACCGTCCCCGCCTCGTCGGGGATGGCAGCGTGGTCGGTGGGCAGCTGCACCACCGGCAGGATCTGCGCCTACAACAGCACGTCGCTCGGTGGAGCGGCTCTCACGTTCGGCACCTGCGCCGTGCACACGATCCCGTCGAGTTTCTCGGTCAAGTCCGCTGCCAACGCGCGCAGCATCGGATACGTGCAGGTGCGCAATGGCTCGACCGTCCTGAAGACCGTGCCCGCCGGGAGCTGGAGCAACGTCTCCGGCACGGTCACCAACCTGCGCTGCCTCCTCTGAGCGGTGTCGCCGTCGATGTCGTCGGGAGAACTGCCGCTGGCGAAGCACTGGGTGGCGACCGCGCCGGGCCCGCCGGATTCGTGGGAGTTCGTCGAGGAGCGCCTGTCGGCACCCGGGCGCGGTGAGGTCACGATCCGGGTGTACGCGGCCGGCGTGAATCCTGCGGACGCGAAGCATGTCGCGTCCCGCCGCCCCGGCCTCGAGTTCCCTGTGCCGATCGGGTACGAGGTGTCCGGTGTGCTCAGCGCGGTCGGCCCGGACACCCGGATCGGCTCCGGTTCCGCGGCGATCGGAGGCGAAGTCGTCGCGTTCCGGGTGCGCGGTGGCTACGCGACAGAGGTCACGGTCCCGGCGGAGAAGGTCTTCGCGAAGCCGTCCACGCTCACGCACCCGGAGGCGGCGAACCTGCTTCTCGTCGGCACCACTGCGGCCGAGATGCTGGCGGTCACCGGGGCAGCGCCGGGGGAGACCGTCATCCTCCACGGCGCCTCGGGGGCGGTCGGCGTGAGCGTGCTGCAACAGGCCAGGCTCCGCGGCATCCGAGTGATCGGCACCGCGAGCAGCGACCGGTTCGACGAGGTACGGCGGTTCGGGGGAGAGCCCGTCCGCTACGGTCCGGGGCTCGCCGACCGGGTCCGGGAGGTCGCGGACGGACCGGTCGTCGCGGCGCTCGATGCCGTCGGCACCGACGAGGCCGTCGACGTGTCCCTCGACCTCGTCGCCGATCGCCGTCGCATCGTCACGATCGCCGCGCTGGGGCGCGCAGAGGCCGAGGGGATCCTTGCGATCGCCGGGTCGATGCCCGCCAGTGCCCGGTTCCGCGACGAGGTGCGCAGCGAGCTGATCGCGCTCGCGCAGAACGGCGACCTCGTGGTGCCGGTCGCCCGGACGTTCCCCCTCACCGATGCACGCGACGCCCATCGACTGCTGGCGTCCGGCCACCCCGGCGGCAAGCTCGCCCTGATCCCGTAGGTCAGTCGATCTCGCGCAGGGTCGACTCCACGACCACCACACCGTCGCCGTACTCGGCATCCATCGCATCCTGGATCGTGCCGTCGTCCCAGATGACCTGCAGCCAGACGTATCCACGCTCGCTCCAGACGGTGAGTGCATCCGCCCCGAGGCGGGCGGAGATGTCGTCCTGGACCCTGGTCAGCTCGTCCTCCGGCGTCGAGCCTTCGACGCCGCCCGTCGGATCCTCGGGAGCGACCGTGTCGTACAGCGCGAGCATGATCGGCGGGTCGGTCCGGGTGAGCCGCTCGCCGTCGTACGTGGCGTAGACGGCGTATTCGCCCCACGTCGTGTCACCGCTGGTCTCGCTGCCATCCACACCGTCCCAGGTCCACTCGTCCAGTGGCACGCCGGAGCACTGCGGTGGGTAGGACTCCATGACCGCCCCCGTGCACAGCGCGACGTCGCCCGCGTCATCCAGCACGGTGCCCACCCCGATGACGCGCCCCTCCGGCGGCTCGGGAAGCGCGTCCTCGAGGCGCTGGTCCGACGGGACGGTCGTGCTCGTCGGGGCCGCCGAGCTGCCGGGTCCCGCCGTGCAGGCACTCAACGTGAGGAGTCCGACGGCGGATGCCACGGCGAGGATCAGGCGACGCTGCGATGTGCTCATACGGGGGAGTGTCTCCGAGCGCCCGATCGTCTCAGACACGTCGAAACCGTCCGCACATGCCTGCTAGCATGACCACATGCCTTTCGGCGGTCTGCTTCTTCTTAGCTGCCGCGACGAGTCCTAAAGCTAGGGCCTTCCTCGTCGCGGCGCTTGTGTTGGCCCGTTCATCTTGACGAAGAGAAGAAGCCCCATCATGCAGAACACTCAGCGCCCGTCCGCGATGCCGATCCACAAGTACCGGCCGTTCCACGAGCAGATCTCCGTCCACCTGCCTGACCGCACCTGGCCCGACGCCCGCATCACCGAGGCGCCGCGGTGGTGCGCCGTCGACCTCCGCGACGGCAACCAGGCTCTCATCGACCCCATGTCGCCCGAGCGCAAGCGGGTCATGTTCGAGCTGCTCGTCAGCATGGGCTACAAGGAGATCGAGGTCGGCTTCCCATCGGCGAGCCAGACGGACTTCGACTTCGTGCGCCAGCTCATCGAAGAGAACCTGATTCCCGACGATGTCACCATCCAGGTGCTGACCCAGGCGCGCGAGCACCTGATCGAGCGCACCTATGAGTCGATCGCCGGCGCCAAGCAGGCCATCGTCCATCTCTACAACTCCACGAGCGTGCTGCAGCGCGAGGTCGTGTTCCGCACCGACAAGCAGGGCATCATCGACATCGCACTCGAGGGTGCGCGCCTGTGCCGCAAGTTCGAGAAGACGATCCCGGACACGAAGGTCTACTACGAGTACTCGCCCGAGAGCTACACCGGCACCGAGCTCGAGTTCGCCGTCGACATCTGCAACCAGGTGATCGAGGTCTTCGAGCCGACCCCTGACCGCAAGGTGATCATCAACCTGCCGGCCACGGTCGAGATGGCTTCGCCGAACGTCTACGCCGACTCGATCGAGTGGATGAGCCGTCACCTGAACCATCGCGAGAACATCATCCTCTCGCTGCACCCGCACAACGACCGCGGCACCGCCATCGCCGCCGCCGAGCTCGGCTACATGGCGGGCGCCGACCGCATCGAGGGCTGCCTATTCGGCAACGGCGAGCGCACGGGCAACGTCGACATCGTCGCGCTCGGCATCAACCTGTTCACCCAGGGCATCGATCCGCAGATCGACTTCAGTGACATCGACCAGGTCAAGCGCACGGTCGAGTACTGCAACCAGCTGCCCGTGCCCGAGCGCAGCCCGTGGGCCGGCGACCTCGTCTTCACCGCGTTCAGCGGATCGCACCAGGATGCGATCAAGAAGGGCTTCGAGGCGATGGAGGCCCGGGCGAGCGCCGAGGGCGTCACGGTCGACGAGATCGAGTGGGCGGTCCCGTACCTGCCCGTCGACCCGAAGGATCTGGGTCGCTCGTACGAGGCGGTCATCCGCGTCAATTCGCAGTCCGGCAAGGGCGGCGTCGCGTACCTGCTGAAGTCGGATCACGCGATCGATCTTCCGCGCAAGCTGCAGATCGAGTTCTCCGGTGTCGTGCAGGCCAAGACGGATGCCGAGGGCGGCGAGGTGACGTCCGACCAGATCTGGTCGATCTTCAACGACGAGTACCTGCCCGCCGACGACTCTGCGGCCAAGTGGGGGCGGTTCGAGCTGCTCGCGACCCAGACCCGCAGCGACATGTCCGGTGACGTGGTGCTCGACGTGGTGCTGCGCGACGACGACCAGCAGGTCTCGGTGTCGGGCAACGGCAACGGCCCGGTGGCGGCGTTCGTCGAGGTGCTGCGCGGTCAGGGCTTCGACATCACGGTGTACGACTACGTCGAGCACGCTCTCAGCGCCGGCGGAGACGCGCAGGCGGCCGCGTACGTCGAGCTGCAGGTCGGCGACCAGCGGCTGTGGGGCGTCGGCATCGACGGTGACATCTCGACGGCATCCCTCAAGGCGATCGTCTCGGGCGTCAACCGCTCGATCCGCACGCGTCAGCCGGAGCTCGCGGCAGTCTGACGGCCCTCACACGAACGCCCCCTCGGTGACGACCGAGGGGGCGTTCGTCGTCACCTGCTCAGACCCACTGGACGAGCTGCCAGACGAGGCCGTTCGGGTCGGCGAACTGGCAGTAGCGCTCACCCCATGGCTCGGTCTCCGGCGGAGTGATGACGCGTGCGCTCGTCGCGATGCGGGCGAACTCCGCATCGATGTCCGCGACGACGAACACGAGCAGTGTGCCCTGCCCTGCCGAGCCGGCGATCCCCTGAGGCCGGAACGTCTGCAGCCCGGTCTGCAGGAAGATGAGGTTGGGCGCGTCAGGATGCTGCAGGGAGACGAAGCCCTCGGCGGACATGGCCTCCTCGAATCCGAAGTGGGTCTTCGCGAAAGACGCCGAGGCGGCGACGTCGGGGACGTTGAGCGAGATGGCGGTCTGGGTGATGTTCACGGTGTCTCCTGTCTAAACTACGTACAACGTACATGGTTAAGTCGCCGCGTGAGAGGATTATTCCGATATGGCCAAGAATCTGGTGGATCTCCTCTGGCGGGATGACTCGGCTGCCGCCGGCGGGCGGCGCGGACCCCGGGCGCGGCATTCGACGGCGGAGGTCGTCTCGCGCGCGATCGAGCTCGCCGATCGCGGAGGCCTGGCCACCGTGACGATCCGCGCCCTCGCGCAGTCGCTCGAGCTCCCGCCTATGTCGATCTACACGCATGTCAACAGCCGCGATGACCTGCTGGTGCTGATGGTCGATCAGATGAACGCACGGATGATCGTGCGGTCGGTCGCGGGAGCCGGATGGTCCGATCACGTGCGCGCCGTGGCCGAGGACAACCTCGACCTGTTGCGCGGGCACACCTGGTTGGTCGACATCGCAGACCAGCGTGCCGCGCTCGGACCCGGCACGATCGCGAAGTACGACCGCGAGCTGCACGCGTTCGATGAGACCGGGCTGGGGGACGTGCAACGCGACGCCGCCCTGTCGTTCGTCCTGGACTTCGTGCGGGCCGCGGCGAGCCGGATGCGGGAGAACTCCGAGAAGGAGCAGCTCGGCGCTTTCTGGGCGGAGGCGGGACCGCGTCTGTCGACCCACCTCGGGGAGGAGCACCCGCTCGCGCAGTCCGTCGGTCGGGCCGCGGGCGAATCCCTGGGCGCCGCCTACGACGCCGATGCCGCGTGGGAGTTCGGCCTGGCCCGGGTGCTCGACGGCCTCCGCATCCTCATCGAGGAGCGGGCCGGGTCCTGATCCCGAGGCTCAGCTGTCGGCGCGGGGCTTGACGATCGCGATGGCGCCCGTCTCGGCGGCGACCTTGCGTCGATAGATGCGGCGCTGCTCCGGGAGGGAGACGTCGAACGTGACGGCGAGGATGCGGATCACGGTCGTCACGGCGATGCCGACGACCGCGGCGATCGTGATGGGCATGCCCAGCGCCACGGCGATGACGATGAACGTGCACCCGGCACCGGCCGCGACGGCATAGAGGGAGCCGACGTGCATGATCGCGGTCGGCAGCCCCATCAGCATGTCGCGGAGAACGCTGCCGCCGACGGCCGCGCAGACCCCGATGAACACCGCGGGCACCTCGGGGATGCCGAAGGCCAGGGCCTTGCTGGTGCCGAACGCACCGAACATCCCGATGACCACCGCATCGAGGACGACGATCGCGGTGTTCAGGCGGGTGAACAGACCCGCGAGGAGCATGCCGAGGAGTGCCGCCCCCGCCGCCGTGACGAGATACCACTGGTTCTGCAGGGTGGCCGGCGTCTGCCCGAGCAGGATGTCGCGGATGAGACCGCCGCCCATCCCGATCATGATGCCGATGATCGCGACGCCGAGCCAGTCGAGGCGTCGCTGACCTTGAAACCCCGATGCGAACATCGCGCCCTGGACCCCGCCCAGGCCGACGCCGAGCAGGTCCGCCCACAGCGGAATGGTGAAGAGCGGTTCGGTCACCCGACCATTCTCCCGTACGGAGGATAATCGAGGGGTGCCCACCTACCGAGACGAAGCGGTGATCCTGCGCACTCACAAGCTCGGTGAGGCGGATCGCATCGTCACCATGCTCTCGCGGCGCCACGGCAAGGTCCGCGCTGTCGCGAAGGGGGTGCGCCGCACGTCGTCGAAGTTCGGCGCCAGGCTCGAGCCGTTCATGGTCGCCGACGTGCAGCTGTATCAGGGGCGCTCGCTCGACATCGTGCAGCAGGCGGAATCGCTCGGCTCCTACGGCACGGACATCGCGGCGCACTACGACCGGTTCACCGCGGCGAACGCGATGGTGGAGACGGCCGACCGGCTGAGCGACGCCGAGGCCACCCCCGATCAGTACCTGCTCCTCGTGGGCGGGCTGAGGGCTCTGTCGCGCGGAGAGCACGTCGCGCGCAGCATCCTGGACTCCTATCTCCTGCGGGTCATGTCCCTCTCCGGATGGGCGCCCTCCCTCGATGAATGCGCGCGCTGTGGCACGCCGGGCCCGCACTCCCGGTTCGTCGCGCAGCTGGGCGGACTGGTGTGCACGAACTGCGCCCCGGCCGGCAGCCCGCGCGTCGCCGAGCAGACGTTGACCCTGCTCCGCGCCTTGATCTCGGGTGAGTGGGACGTCATCGACGCGTCCCCGCACGCCGACACCGCAGCCGCGTCCGGACTCGTCTCCGCCTACGCCCAATGGCACCTGGAGCGCGGCATCCGCTCGCTCGCCCATGTGTCGGACATCTCGTCGGAAGGACCACGATGAGCCCGAAGCCCTACACGCACAAGGATGCGGTGCCATACCGCCCACTGGATTGGACGGGCGTGCACCCGCCGGCGTTCCGGGCCGTGCCCGAGCACGTCGCGATCGTGATGGACGGCAACGGGCGCTGGGCCAACCGTCGGGGGCTCAACCGGATCGAAGGGCACAAAGCGGGCGAGGAGGTGCTGCTCGACGTCGTCGCCGGTGCCATCCAGGCCGGTGTGAAGCATCTCTCCGTGTACGCCTTCTCGACCGAGAACTGGGCGCGCTCTCCCGAGGAGGTGCGCTTCCTCATGGGTTACAACCGCGATGTGCTGCACCGCCGCCGCGACCAGCTCAACGAATGGGGGGTGCGCATCCGCTGGGCCGGCCGCAAGCCCCGTCTCTGGGGCAGCGTCATCAAAGAGCTGCAGCACGCGGAGCAGCTCACCCGCGGCAACGACGTGCTCACCCTCACGATGTGCGTCAACTACGGCGGCAGGGTCGAGCTCGTCGACGCGATGCGGGCCATCGCCGAGGACGTCGCCGCCGGTCGGGTGAAGCCGAAGGCCATCACCGAGAAGATGATCCGCCGGAACCTGTACGTGCCGGACATGCCCGACGTCGACCTGTTCCTACGAAGCTCGGGGGAGCAGCGCACCTCGAACTTCCTGCTGTGGGAGTCGGCGTACGCCGAGATGGTCTTCCTCGACACCCTGTGGCCGGACTTCTCGCGCGAGGAGCTCTGGCGCGCGATCGACATCTACCTGTCTCGGGACCGTCGCTTCGGCGGGGCGATCGACACCCCGGACGCTCCCGCCTGAGCCCGGAGCCACCGCTCGGTCTCGCGGGGATCCCGGAGTCGGACGATCGTGAGGTGCGGGAAGCGCAGGGGCCTCGGAATAGCTCATAGGCGCATGCGGTTGGATGAAAGTGTGACTGAACCCATCTCCATCGACATCTGGTCCGACATCGCCTGCCCCTGGTGCTACATCGGCAAGCGCAACCTCGAGAAGGGTCTCGAAGCGGTCGCCGCCGATGAGGACGCGCCGCAGGTCAACATCACGTTCCACTCGTTCGAGCTGTCGCCCGACACCCCGGTCGACTTCGACGGCGACGAGATCGACTTCCTCGCGGGGCACAAGGGCATGCCGCGGGAGCAGGTCGAGCAGATGCTATCGAACGTGACCGGTGTCGCGGCGAACGCGGGGCTCGAGTACCGCTTCGACATCCTGCAGCACACCAACACCGTGAAGGCGCACGAGCTGCTGCACTTCGCGAAGGCCGAGGGGCTGCAGCACGAGATGGAGGAGCGGCTCATGTCCGCCTACTTCACCGAGGGCAAGCACGTCGGGCGCATCGATGACCTCGTCGCCCTCGCGACTGAGGTGGGCCTCGACGCCGACCGCGCCCGTGCGGCGCTCGAGAGCGAGCAGTACCTCCCGGCCGTGCGTCAGGATCAGGCGCAGGCGCGGGCCTACGGCATCCAGGGCGTGCCGTTCTTCGTGGTCGACGGCCAGTACGGCATCAGCGGTGCGCAGCCGCCGGAGGCATTCGAGAACGTGATCCGCGACCTCTGGGCCAAGCGGGACGAACCCGTCGAGGCCTGAGATCGACGGCAACGCGCATACGGAGACGGCGGGAACCCGAACGGGTTCCCGCCGTCTTCCTGTCTGAGCGTCAGATCCGCTGCTGGCGCGGGCCCAGCGGCAGCGGCTGCATCGGCTGGTCGTTCGCGGTGAGATCGATGCCGAGCTCGCGCGCGTACACGACGCGCGTCGCGATCGTCACCTCGTCACCGGCTTCCTTGAGCTCGAAGACCCGTCCGCCGCGCATGCGGTTGCGCTCGGCGCCGTCGAGACCGTACGCGCCGAAGCCGGTTCCTGGGGCGTAGCCGAGCATGACGCCGTAGTAGTCGCCCACGTAGTCGTTGATGTGGTCGTGGCCGACGAACACGCCCTTCACGTCGCCGCGCTCGAGGATCGCGTTGAACATCCCCGAGTTGAACGGGCCGGGGCATTCGTCCTCGTTGCGCTCTCCGACGATTCCGTGTCGTGCCCTGCCGCGTGCGGCATCGGCCTCGGTGCGGGTGTCGACGCCGCCCCACCACATGAAGCGGTGCTCCCAGAGGGCGATGTGCAGGAACATCAGCCCCGGCACCTTGCGCCCGCGACGCCGCTCGAGCTGCTGCGACTGCTCGCGGTACCAGGCCACCTGGTCCATCCGCAGCCAGTCCCAGGTCGGGTATCCGGCGAAGTCCTGGCCGTCGATGGTGCCGGGGGCGTAGCGCCCCGAGTCCATCAGCCACAGGGCGAACGCCTCGCGGTTCTTCCGGGCAGCCGAGCCGATCGAGACGATCGTGTTGCTGGTGCCGGTCACGCCCCGCGTGCTCTCGGCGTTCACGTTGTACTCGTACGAGCGATAGATCTTCAGCATCCCCGCCTCGTCGACGCCCGACTGCGGGAGCGAGTCCTCGTCGTGGTTGCCGTAGGTGACCGCCCAGGGGATCCGCCGGGACTCCATCGGCGTGACGACGTTGTTGATCGCCTGCTTGACGGCGAGCCGGGTCTCGCATCCGCCGGTGATCACGTCGCCGTTGATCACCACGAAGTCGGGCTTCTCCTGGTCGAGCACCTTCTCCATCAGCTCGACCGTGCGGCGGTCGGTGAGCTCATCGTCCTGTGTGTCGTTGAACTGGACCACCTTGAAGGTGCCGTCGGCGCGGAACCGCAGGCCTCGGCCGGATCCGGCGCCCGCCGGGGCGATGTCGGAGGCCGCGGCGGCCTGGGCGGTGCCGAGGGGCAGGGCGGTGCCGAGAGCGCCGAGCGCTCCGGCGGTGAGGACGGTGCGTCGGCTGATCGGCAGGCGGTCGGTCATGCGTGGTCTCCTTCGTCTTCGGCGATGTTCGCCGCGGTGAGACTAGGGATGCCAGATGGCGTCGGGCTGACGAGGGGGTGAACGAGACCCGTGTTCGCGGGCGGATCAGCGGAGGGCGCGGTTGACGCGGAGGTGAACGACGGCCGACACCGTGTCGGATCCGCCCTGGTTCAGCGGGTCAGCGCTGCTTCGATCGCGCTGACGATCTCGGGGGCGTCCGGCTTCTGCTTCGGACGGAACCGCAGCACGTCGCCGTCGGGCAGCACGAGGAACTTCTCGAAGTTCCACTCGACACGGCCGGCCTTGCCACCCGCGTCCGGGGTCTCCTTGAGCGCCTTGTACAGCTCCGAGGCGTTCTTGCCGTTCACCTTGACCTTGTCTGTGACGGGGAAGGAGACGCCGTAGGTCGTCGAGCAGAACTCGAGGATCTCGTCCACGGAGCCCGGCTCCTGGCCGAAGAACTGGTTGCAGGGGAAGCCGACGACGGTGAAGCCGCGGTCGCCGTAGAGGCGCTGCAGTTCCTCGAGCTGCTCGTACTGCGGGGTGAGGCCGCACTTGGACGCCACGTTGACCACCAGCACCACGTCGGCGCCGAGATCGTCGAGCGTCTTCTCCTCGCCCTTCGCATCGGTGAACGGGATCGAACGGAGCGCGGAATCGGTCATATTCACAGCTTAGGTCGCAGCATCCCTCCTGGCTCCGCGTCTGGGAGAATGGACAGGACATGACTATCGCCACCGCCCCCGCCCGCCCCCTTCGCATCGGCCCGATCGACCTCGACGTGCCGGTCGTCCTCGCACCCATGGCGGGTATCACCAACACCGCCTTCCGGCGCCTCTGCCGCGAGTACGGCGCCGGGCTCTACGTGAGCGAGATGATCACCTCGCGTGCGCTGGTCGAGCGCAACGAGACGACCATGCGGCTGATCCGACACCACGAGTCGGAGACCCCGCGGTCCATCCAGCTCTACGGAGTCGACCCGAAGACGATCGCCGAGGCCGTGCGCATCATCGTCGCGGAAGACCACGCCGACCACATCGACCTCAACTTCGGGTGTCCTGTGCCGAAGGTCACCCGCCGCGGCGGGGGAGCAGCGCTTCCCTGGAAATCGAAGCTGTTCGCCGACATCGTCGACCAGGCCGTCAAGGCCGCGGGTGACGTGCCGCTCACGGTCAAGATGCGCAAGGGAATCGACAAGGATCACCTGACCTTCCTCGACGCCGGGCGCGCGGCGGAGGATGCCGGTGCGGCCGCCGTGGCCCTGCACGCGCGCACCGCCGGCGAGTTCTACTCCGGTCACGCCGACTGGAACGCGATCGGCGAGCTGAAGCAGGCCGTCACGAGCATCCCCGTGCTGGGCAACGGCGACATCTGGTCCGCCGACGATGCCGTGCGCATGATGGCGCAGACCGACTGCGACGGCGTCGTGGTCGGACGTGGCTGCCTCGGGCGGCCGTGGCTGTTCGGTGAGCTCGCCACCGCATTCGGCGGCGAGGGCAAGACGGTCGATGCCACCCTCGGGTTCGTCGCGGATGCCTTCCGTCGGCATGCCGAGCTGTTGGTGGAGTTCTTCGAGGACGAGGATCGCGGGTGCCGCGACATCCGCAAACACGTCTCCTGGTACTTCAAGGGATACCCGGTCGGCGGCGATATCCGCACCGGGCTCGCCACCGCATCCAGCCTCGCCGAGATCGATGACCTCCTCGGGCGCCTCGATCACACCGCCCCATATCCCGGTGCGGATGCCGAGGGGCAGCGCGGACGCTCCGGGCACCCGAAGCGCACGGCACTGCCGGACAAGTGGCTGGAATCGCGAGAGCTCGCCTCGTCGGCCTCGGAGATGATGCGTGGAGCGGAGATCGAGAACAGTGGCGGTTGATCCTCAGGTCGGCCTGCGTGCCGACGGCTACGACGCTCGCGACGCCGAGCGCTTCTTCGCCGAGACCCATCGATCCGAGCGCAACGATTTCGCCCGTGACCGCGCCCGCGTGCTGCACTCCGCCGCCCTGCGTCGGCTCGCCGCGAAGACGCAGGTGCTGAGCCCCGCGAGCACAGCCGACTTCGCCCGCAATCGACTCACCCATTCGCTCGAGGTCGCGCAGGTCGGGCGGGAACTCGCTGTCGCTCTCGGCGTCTCGGCCGATGTGGTCGACACCGCCTGCCTGAGCCATGACCTGGGCCACCCGCCGTTCGGACACAACGGCGAGCGCGCGCTCAACGAGTGGGCGGCTCCGATCGGCGGGTTCGAGGGCAACGCCCAGTCGCTGCGCATCCTCTCCCGGCTCGAGGCCAAGGTGCTCGACGACGATGACCGCTCGGTCGGTCTGAACCTGACCCGCGCCAGCCTGGACGCGACGTGCAAGTACCCGTGGACGGTCGACAGCCCGGTGCCCGACCCCGGCGGGCGGCTCAAGTTCGGCGTGTATCCCGAGGACGAGGCCGTCTTCCGCTGGATGCGCGAGGGTGCCCCCGGACGCCTGCGCTGCATCGAGGCCGAGATCATGGATCTCTCCGACGACATCGCGTACTCGGTGCACGACTTCGAAGACGCGATCGTCAACGGGTACGTCGACGTGGCGCAGCTCGCCGATCCGAGCGCTCACGACGCGCTCCTCGGCCGCATCCAGCAGTGGGTCGGATACGACTTCACTCGCGACGAGCTGGCGGATGCGCTGTACCGCCTGTCGTCCCAGCCGATGTGGCTGGCGTCCTTCGACCGCTCGCGGCAGGCGCTCGCCCGGCTCAAGAACCTCACGAGCGACTTGATCGGCCGATTCGCCAAAGCCGCGGTCGCCGCCACCAAGGAGGCCTACGGGACCACGGCCCTGGTGCGCTACAACGCCCACGTGATCGTGCCCCGGGTGATCGAGGTCGAGATCGCCGTGCTCAAGGGCATCATGGGGCAGGCCATCGTCACGATCGAGGCCCGCAAGGGCGTGTACAAGGAGCAGCGGCGTGTTCTGACGCGGCTCGCCGAGGCGCTCTGGTCGACCGACGCTCTGTGGTCCGCCGGATCCGACGTGCTCGAGCCCGCGTTCGCTGCCGACTTCATCGCGGCGGAGAGCGATGCCGAGCGTGCCAGGGTGGTCGTCGATCAGATCGCGAGCCTCACCGACCAGAGCGCGATCGATTGGCACAACCGGCTAGTCGGAGAGATCGATCCTGCCGAGGTCGGTATCTGGACTCCTCGTCATGCCCGACCCGGGGCTCGGGCGCACGCCGAGAGGCGGCCCGTCGCCGAAGGGGCACACTGATGCCACGCATCCGGCAGGCCGATGTCGACGAGGTCAAGGCGCGCACGAACATCGCCGACATCGTCGGTGAGCGCGTCGCGCTGAAGTCGGCGGGCGTGGGTTCGCTCAAGGGGCTGTGCCCGTTCCACGACGAGAAGAGCCCGAGTTTCCACGTGCGCCAGCAGGTGGGGTACTACCACTGCTTCGGCTGCGGCGAGTCGGGTGACGTGTACTCGTTCCTGCGGGAGATGGACCATGTCAGCTTCACGGAGGCGGTCGAGCGTCTCGCTGGCCGCATCGGGTACACGCTGCACTACGAAGACGGGGGAGCGGCACCCGAGACCAGTGGGCGCAGTCGTCTCTATGCCGCGAACACCGCGGCCGCGGAGTTCTTCCGCGCGCAGCTGCTGACCCCGGATGCCGAGGCCGGCCGCCGGTTTCTCGGGGAGCGCGGCTTCGATGCCGGAGCCGCCGCGCATTTCGGTGTCGGCTTCGCGCCGCGCGGCTGGGACGGCATGCTCAAGGCGCTCACCGCGCAAGGCTTCACACGCGAAGAGCTGAGCAACGCCGGACTGGTCTCCACCGGACAGCGCGGCGTCTACGACCGGTTCCGCGGACGCCTGGTATGGCCGATCCGCGATGTGTCGGGGCAGACGATCGGCTTCGGCGCGCGCAAGCTCTTCGACGACGACAACGGCCCGAAGTACCTGAACACCCCTGAGACCCCGATCTACAAGAAGGCTCAGGTGCTCTACGGGCTCGACCTCGCCAAGCGCGACATCGCACGCGGCGACCCCCGGCGAGTCGTCGTGGTCGAGGGGTACACCGATGTGATGGCCTGTCACCTCGCCGGCCTCACCACCGCCATCGCGACGTGTGGCACGGCCTTCGGCACCGACCACATCAAGGTGCTGCGGCGTGTGATGGGTGATGACAACGCGTCGGGCGAAGTCGTCTTCACCTTCGACGGCGACGAGGCCGGCCAGAAGGCCGCGCTGCGAGCGTTTACGGAAGACGATCGGTTCAACGCGCAGACGTTCGTGGCGGTGGCGCCCGACGGGCTCGACCCGTGCGATCTGCGCCTCCAGCGCGGCGATGCGGCCGTGCGGGGTCTGATGGACACCAAGCAGCCGATGTTCGAGTTCGCGATCGATCGCAAGCTGGGCGGTTTCGACCTCGCAACCGTCGAGGGGCGCGTCGGTGCGCTGAGGGCTGCGGCGCCGATCGTGGCCGAGATCCGCGATCAGCTTCTTCGTCCGGGTTACGAGCGTGTCCTGGCACGGCGACTCGGGATGGATCCGACGGAGGTGCGCAGCGAGGTCGAGCGGGCGGCACGCGGCGGTTCCACGCCGCAGCATCCGCGTCGCGAAGTTCCGCAGGTCGATCCCGCCACCGGTGCGTCGGTCGTGGCACCGGTCACCCTCGCGAGCCTTCCACGCACCCCCGATGTCGCGGTCGAGCGTGACGCGCTGATGGGCGCTCTGCAGTACGGGCATCAGGTCGATCAGGCACTCCTGAGCCGAGCGCTGGGCATGCCGTTCCGCACCCCCGGTCTCGACGCCGTGCGCGAAGCCGTGGCGTCAGCACCCGACCGCACCAGGGCCGGCTGGGTGACGGAGGCTGTCAACAGCGTCCGCGAGCCTTACCGTTCGCTGGCGGGTGAGCTGCTGATGACGCCTTTCCCCGCTCGCGACGAGGAGCGCGCCGTCGCCACTGTCGCCGACCTCGCCCGACGACTCGTCCTGCGTCAGCTCGAGCGTGACAAGCAGGAGCTCCTCGGCGCCGTGCAGCGGGTGCCGGCCGATTCCGACGGTGGCCGTGCGTTGCGGATGCGCCTGCGCGACATCGATGCCGAGCGTCAGAGGTTCGCCGAGTCGTAACGCCGACCGGCACCGCGAAGAAGGCAGGATGGACATATGTCCCGCAGGCCAGAATCCACGAACGCGATCGATTGCTCGGATCTGGTGATCGACCGTATCGGCCACGGGATGCCGAACCGCGCCGTCGACGGCGTCACCTTCGCTCTCGCTCCCGGGGGACTGATCTGCGTCGCCGGTCCCACGGGATCCGGGAAGTCGACGCTGGTCGCGGCTCTCGCAGGTTCCACCGACCCCTCGGTGAAGGTCGTCGGTGGAAGCGCGCAGGTGTGCGGCGTCGATGTGCGCCGGCCGGGACGCAAACACCGCATCCTGACCTACCGCACCGGCTTCGTGCCGCAGGGGGCGGGGGCCGACCTGCCGCCGCGCTTGACCGTGAACGAGGTCATCGCCGAGCCGATCCTCGTCCGCGAGCGCAAGGTCAACACCAAGGCGCTCTCGATCCGTGTGGCGACGCTCCTGGACGAGCTGCACCTTCCGCTCGGCACCGCGGCCAAGTTCCCGTACGAGCTCAGCGCCGGAATGCGTCAGCGGGTCGCGATCGCGCGTTCGTTCGTCCTGGAGCCGAAGGTGCTGATCGCCGACGAGATCCTCGCGAACCTCGATCTCGAAGTGCGGCCGGTGGTCTTCGACGCCATCACCCGACGCCGGAAGGAGCAGGGGATGGCAGCGCTGCTCGTCACCAACGATGCGGACTTCATTCGCGAGCTCAACGCCGAGACGCTCATGCTGCGCGCCGGTCACGTGGTCGCCCGCGGCGTCGGACGCGACCTGCTGTGGGTGCCGAATGCGGAGTCGGATTCCCGCCGCTGAGAACGACACGCCCGGCATCCGCGAAGGGTGCCCCGGTGTCATGAAGTCGGTCCGGAGTTTGCTAAGCTTGTCGAGTTGCCCGCTGAGCGGGCACATTCCTCGGTAGCTCAATTGGCAGAGCAGCCGGCTGTTAACCGGCAGGTTCTTGGTTCGAGTCCAAGCCGGGGAGCCAACGAGAAAACCCCCTCCACGGAGGGGGTTTTCTCGTTCCCGGCGGGGTCGAGCGGCCGATGCGACGAGAAGAGCCCCTTCGATCGAAGGGGCTCTTCTCGTCAGCGGCGAGGCGGGGTCAGCCCACGCCCTCCATCGCACTCGTCTCGGTGTTGCCGATCCGGGCGATCACGTCGGGCCGACGTCGCGCCAGGTAGAGGCACCGGGTCAGCGCGAGGGCGACGGTCGCGAGGAAGATGTACGGGATCACGTTGTACGGGAACGCCGGGACGGGCCAGACGTTGGCGAAGAACACGTACGCCATGGTGACGACCGCGATGGTCGCGCACACCTTGACGAGTCCGTTGCGCATCTTCGCCCGCTGCGTGTAGACGACGCAGGCGATCGCGACGAGGGCATAGGCGACCATGTAGCCGTATGTTCCCCAGGTGTTGACCCAGACGAGGATGTCGCCGGTGGCCGCGCCGGAGAGCAGCAGCACGATGTCCACGGTGATCGCGGCCGCGCCGGCGATGATCAACACGCGGTGCGGGGTCAGGTGCTGCTCATGGGTGCGGCCGAATCGCTCGGCGACCACGCCCTCCTTGCCCATCACGTACACGATGCGCCCGATGACGTTGAGTGGAGCGACGACGACCGCGAAGAACGAGGCCGAGACGCCGATCGTGAGGGCGGCGGCGAACCAGCCCGGCATGCCGATGAGAGCCGACATGCTCTCCAGCGGGCTGGCCGAGGTGGCGAGGTCGTCGCCGAGGACCGTGATCTGCGTATACGCGGCGAACACGTACAGGACGCCGACGCCGAGCGCGCTCCACATGATCGCGCGGGGGATCGCCTTGTACGGCTCCTTGGCCTCGCGACCGAGTGCGTCAGCGGAGGAGAACCCGACGAAACCGAGGATGCCGAGCACCATGCCCGATGCCACTCCCTGGAACGACGAGCCGGTGGCGAGCACCTGCGCGGGATCCCACGCGGCCGGTCCTGCCCAGATGAGCGCCGCGACCAACAGCACGAGGATGATGCCGACCGAGACGAGCTCGAGCACGAGCGAGACCCGAGCCGACAGACGGATGCCGCGGATGGTGAACAGCGTCGCCAGCCCGCCGAGGATCACGGCGAGGCCGATGTCCCATCCGAGTCCCTGGGCCGGAAGGCCGAGCATGCGGAGGAACTGCGCCATGTAGCTGACGGAACCGCTGAGGGAGGCGGCGGCGATGCCGAAGCATCCGATCAGCAGGGTGACGCCGGCGAGGAAGGCACCGAACGGTCCGAGCCCCTTCGAGACATAGGTGTACAGCGATCCGGCCGAGGCGTGCTTACGAGCGAACACGACGACGCAGTAGCCGACGCACAGGATGACGATGGTCGCCAGAGCGAAGGCGTAGATGGTGCCGTTTCCTGCACCGAGGAAGATCGCCGCCGCGGTGAAGGCGATGACGGCGCTGGGGGCGATGTTGGCGATGGCCTGCGCCGCGAGTTCGGGGCCGCTCATGACGCCGGTGCGAAGACCGGCATCCTTGGGCGCGCCGGGTGGGGCGACGACGGTGTCAGACATGGGTTCTCCTGGATTCGGGTTTCAGGGGTGAGGGGCCGCGGTGCGCGGTCAGGGGATGAGGAGGGTGCGGAGCGCCGACCCGGTCTCGAGGTCGTCGAGCGCGGCCGCGGCCTCGGACAGAGGGCGCCGTCCTGAGATCAGGGGGTCGATCTTGAGCTGACCGTCCATGTACCGGTCGACCAGAGCGGGAACGTCGATCGAGGGCCGCACGGATCCGTAGTTCGATCCGAGGATGCGCTGATCGGCCTCGGCGAGCACGAGGGGCTCGAACGAGGCGCGGGCGCCCGTCGGGGGGAGTCCCACGATCACGGCGGCGCCGCCGAGTCCGAGCATCTGGATCGACTGTTCCGTCGTGCTGGTGCGTCCGATGGCATCGAACGCATAGTCGACCCCGTCGGAGATCAGTTCACGGAGCTGCGCGACGGCGTCACCCTGCGAGGCGTCGATGCGATCGGTCGCGCCGAACTGCAGCGCCAGCTGGGTCTTCTCGGGTCGCACGTCGATCGCGACGATGCGTTCCGCGCCGGCGAGTCGCGCCCCCTGGACGACGTTGAGGCCCACGCCGCCGCACCCGATCACCGCGACGGTGGAGCCGGGTTCGACTGCGGCGGTGTTGAGCACGGCGCCCACTCCCGTGGCCACGGCGCACCCGACGACGGCGACGACGTCGAGCGGTGCGTCGTCGCGGACCTTCACGGCACCCGACGCGGGTACGACGACCTCCTCGGCGAACGAGGAGACGCCGAGATAGTGGTGCAGCGTCTCGCCGTCGAGGCTGAGACGCGAAGTTCCATCGAACAGGACCCCGAGCGGTGCGACCACCGTCGCGACCTTCTGGCACCGGGCCTCGTGGCCGGCTCGGCAGTAGCGGCACTCGCCGCACGGCGGCACCCAGCTCAGAACCACGTGATCGCCGACGGCGAGCGTGGTCACGCCTTCGCCGAGTTCGGTGACGACACCGGATCCCTCGTGCCCCATGACCAGGGGAGCAGCGGCATCCCATTCGCCGCGCTTGACGTGCAGGTCCGAGTGGCACACGCCGGCGGCCGCGATTCGCACACGGACCTCGCCGGCGCGCGGCGGCGCGAGGTCGACGTCGACGAATTCGATCGGTGACTGCGGATCGCGGAAGACAACAGCTTTCATGACATCCTTCGGGTGGAGAGGGGATGCGCACGATGCTAGGAGAGCGCACGCGCTCAGGGCATCCGACAAATGTGTGAAGCGCCTCGCCTGCTCTCGACATTTCGTATGATCGAGACATGGTTCGTGATGTCGTCTCCGTGGCGCGGTACCTGGATGGCGAGCTCCTGCACGGGGAGGTCCCCAGCGCACGACACGTGAACTCGGTCGTCGCGATCGACGCGTTCGGCGTCCCGACCGACCGGCTCTTCACGACGCTCGTCACGACGGACGAGCGGGCGGTCCTCGCGCTCGTCGACGATCCGGAACGCATAACGCTCCTGCGCGGCATCGTGCTCGTCACGAGCGCAGACACACCTTCTCTCCGCCAGGTGCTCTCCACGGCGCGGATCACCGCGATCGTGGGTGCGCGGACGCCGCAGGAGCTGCTCATGCCTCGGCTCGTGGCACTTCTCGCCGTCGACCAGGCTGCGGAGGCGCGGGCGATCACCTCCGCGATGCGGGTCCTCACCCTCGCGGCGCGACGCAGCGGCATCACGGGTGTCATCGCCGAACTCGCACACCGGATCGACGGATGGGCCGTGCTGCTCGACCGGCACGGCGAAGTGATCACGACTGCTGGCGCGGGGAGCCTCCACATCGACGACGCAATAGCGGTCGCGATCGGTCGGCCTGTCCGGGTTCGTCATCGAGCGCTGCAGGTTCATCCCGTGGGCCCCGGACAGGACATCACCGCACAGCTCGTCACCGCCCCGCGCAACGACAGCTCCGGCCGGGGCCGGGAACTCAGCTCGCAGGCCGCTGCGCTGCTAGATCTGCTCATGAGGACGCGCGACAGCAGCCATCTCGAACGACTCGGCCGATCGATGATGCTCGAGACGGTGCTCGAGGGGGGCGACGGCGCCGCGCGCCTGCTGCGCCGCTGGGGCGTGCACGAACGGAGTCTGGTCGGATTCGCTCTGGCATCGCGCACGAGCGGCGTCGACGTCGAACATCTGCTCGCTGTCTGGCTGGACGAACTGGGTGCCGAGCATGTCTTCACCTCCCAGCGAGGGCTCTTCCAGGGCCTGCTGAGAGAAGAACACGCCGAGGAGATCGCGCATCGCGTCGAGGCGTTCGCATCGACGCTGTACCTCGGTCTGGGGCGCCCGGCCGCAACGGAGTCACTCGCCCGGAGCGTCGACGAGGCCCGTCAAGCGTGTGAGACGGCACGCACGGGCGGCGACCGTGTCGCTCGCTACACCGCGATACCGACCGTGTCCTTCGTGCTCGGTCAGCTCGATCGGGAGCAGGTGGGCAGAGTCGGGCGATTGCTCGATCCGCTCCGTGCGGGGGATCAGGGGACCGAGCTCATCGAGACGCTGCGGGTCTTCCTCGCCACGAACAGCGCGTGGGGGGAGAGTGCCAGCCGACTGCGGATCCACCGGCAGACCCTGACGGCACGCATCCGACGGATCGAGGATCTGATCGGGCTGTCGCTGGCGGACCCGGACGATCGTGTCGCCGCGTGGCTCGCGCTGCGCGCATCGGACGGCTGAGTGTCACCGACGACGGTGTTGGCTCAGCGCGCGGCGCCCTCCAGCGTTCCCTCGATCTGTCCGGCAGGGTCGAACAGCACGCAGGAGAGGACGCGCCCCTCGGGTCCGTCCCACGTCTCCTCCGTCGGGGGAATCTGATACACGCCGAGCGTGGACTCCTCCCTGGCCACGCCGACGAATGCCGTGAACGCATCGCCGACGCACTCGGCGGAGGAGGCTTCGACGGCCTCCTGCGAGTAGGCGCCCTCGGGCAGCTCGACGTCGTGGAAGACCTCTTCGTCGTGCGGTTCCGCGCAGGGGACGACCTCTGCGTCTTCGGGAAGGCCGCTGGAGGCTTCGAGTCGACAGTCACCGACAGCCACAGCGGGAGCCTCGCTCTTCGTGACACCGCCGCCATCGTCGGTCGGAGTGCGTTCCGCCGCGGGCTCAGCGGTCCCGCAGCCGGCCAGGGCGACCGCGAGCGTCAGGGCGCCCGCGGCGAACAGCAGAGAGGGTCGTCGGTACAGCTTCATCGTGATCTTCCTTCGTGCCTTCGGGGACACGATCTCCAGTCGGGGTTCGGCTCAGCCTTCGAGGTCGTCCACGCCGGGCATCCAGCTCGCCCCAGGACGGCCCCATCCGCGCTTGCGCGCGATCTTCTGCACGGTCTTCCAGTCGCCGTCGGAGAGCCGGTCCACGTAGAGGATGCCGTCGAGGTGATCGAACTCATGCTGCATGATCCGTGCGCGCCATCCGTCCACGTCGATCGTGACCGGCCGACCCTCCAGGTCGGTCGCGGTCACGTGGACCCGCTCCGAGCGACGCAGCGGGAATCGTTCGCCGGGGAACGAGAGGCAGCCCTCTGACTCGAGGTCGGGATCGGGATCACCCGGTTCGAGCGGCACCATCCAGAGCACGGGGTTGATGAGCACCCCGCGCCACGGCTGATCGTCGTCGTCCACATAGGCGTAGGTGTAGATGCGCAGGGGGACGCCCACCTGCGGGGCGGCCAGCCCGACTCCCGGGGCGGTGTCCATGGTCTCGAACATGTCGGAGACGAGCGTGCGGATGTCGTCGGTGATCTCGTCGACGGGGGACGCGGGGGAGTGCAGGACGGGGTCGCCCATGATGCGAATCGGAAGTACAGCCACGTCACAACCCTAGTCGGCGGTGCTCGCCCGGTAGGCTCGTACCGTGACTGCTGGGGTATGGATGAACGAGGCCGAACAGGTCGGCGATCAGCTCGTCGGAGCCTTCCAGGATCCCGGCATCCTGCTCGGGATCCCGCTCGCTCTCGCCGGCGCGGTTTTCATGTCGCTCGGCGCGCAGTACCAGCACCGCGGCGTCGAGAAGGTCGAGCGTCTCAGCGGCGCAGATGGCGCGTCGGGACTGAGCTTCGACCAGCTGAAACGGCTGCTCACCCGGCCCTCCTGGCTCGTCGGCACGCTCATGCTCGGGCTGGCGGTGGTCTGTCAGCTCGCCGCGCTCGTCAAGGCCCCGCTGATCGTCGTCCAGCCCCTCGGAGCGATCGCCCTCGTCATCACGACCCTCCTGAACGCCAGAGTGTCGGGTCATGCCCCGACGAGACAATCGCTCACGGCTATCGCCTGCTGCGTCGGCGGCATCTTCCTCTTCGTCTTCTTCGCCGCGATCTACGCCACGGAGCAGGAGGTGACCGAACGCGAGCTCTTCGTGATCCTCGCCCTCCTGCTGGTGGTCATCATCGTGCTCGGGGCCTGCTGGCTGATACTCCGTCACCGCATGCGGGCGCTGTTCTACGTGGTCGGCGCCGGTGTGCTGTACGGCTTCGTCGCCACCCTCGCCAAGGTCATCATCAAGCGCATCGAGGCTGGTCAGTTCGAGTGGATCACCGCGATCTGCGTCGTCGCGCTCCTCGCGGCAGCCGCGGTCGGCGGGTACTTCGTGCAGACCGCGTACAGTTCGGGACCTCCCGACCTGGTGATCGCCGGCCTCACGGTCGTCGATCCGCTCGTCGCGGTTCTGATCGGCATGATCGTGCTCGGCGAGGCCGCAGCCGCGCCGCCGTGGGTCATGGTCATCTTCGCCATCGCCGGCGCCATCGCCGTGTGGGGGGTGGTGGGCCTCGCCCGCTACCACCCGCAGGTGCTCAGTGACAGCCAGGAGCTGGGAATCGAGCGTGGGAGCACCCCGACCGCGCAGGACCAGGGATCTTCGGCAGAACCCTCCTCGCAGACGACGACCGTCGATGCTCCTGAACGTCCGGAGAACCCGGACGACGGGGACGCACCGCCGCGGCGCTCCGATCCCACACAGCAGCCGTAGCGGCTCGCACGGGTTCAGAGCGATGCGACGGGTCAGTACGCCTGATCGATGAGGTCGGGTGAGACCTCGGAGGCGGCGGCCTCATCCACGAAGAACACGGTGCGCTTGCGGCCCTTGGCGCCGGCCGCGGGAACGCTCGTGTAGCTCGCACCGGCGAGGGCGAGTCCGAGGGCCGAGGCCTTGTCGGCGCCGGTGAGCACGAGCCACACCCGCTTCGACGAGTTGAGCACCGGGCGCGTGAGCGTGACGCGCTCGGGCGGGGGCTTCGGAGAATCGCGCACGGCGAGCACAGCCGCATCCGTGACGGTGACCTCGTCGCGGTCCGGGAAGAGCGAGGCGATGTGTCCGTCCGGGCCGACGCCCAGGAAGCAGACGGCGAAAGACGGCCACGGGTGCTCGTCGGTGCCGAACCGAGCGAGTTCGGCGGCATATGCCGATGCCGACTCGTCGAGGGTGAGCCCGGTCTCGGGTCCCGCCACCTCGTGCACGTTCTCCGCGGGCACAGGGATGTGATCGAGAAGCGCCTGGCGCGACTGCAGCGAGTTCCTGTCCGCGTCGTCGCGTGGAACGTACCGTTCATCACCCCACCAGAAGTGCACCAGCGACCAGTCGATCGCGGCCGACCGCGGATCGTCGGCAGCGGCGCGGAGCACGGCACCACCCATCGAGCCGCCGGTGAGGGCGATATGGGCGAGACGACCGTTCCGTGTGCGCGCGCGAACACGCGTGAGGAAACGATCTGCTACTCGGGCGGCGAGGGCGGCAGGTGTGGGTTCCACCACGACCCGCTTCTCTGCGGACGATACCGGCATCGACGTCACTCTCCAGTCTCGGGCGGACCCAGCTTCTCCCAGCCCTCGGTGATGACTCGACCGTACAGGACATCGGGGTCGAGCCTGCGCAGCTCCTCTGCGAGGCATTCGCGGAGGGTGCGGCGCGGCAGGTGGAGATCATGGTTCGGCTGATCCGGCTGCGTGAGAATGGCGATGCCGGACGACGGCCGCTCGAGGAGGATGTCGCCGGAGGCGCGGGTCAGACGGACCGACTTGATGCCCTCCTGCCAGTGCTCCGGGTTCTCGTACGACCAGCGGACGCGCACGTCGAGGGCCATCTGCAGCCAGGCGGCGAGCAGCGCCGTCGAGGGCGAGGCGGAGCCGCCACGAACTTCGACGGCCGTGATGGGCTCGTACGGCGGCTGATCGAGCACGGCGGCGAGCTGCTCGCGCCAGTGCGTCAGGCGCGTCCAGGCGAGGTCGGTGTCGCCGGGCGCGTGGGTACGGCCGAGCAGAGCCAGCCGGTCGCGCACATCGGGGGAGGTCGCGGCGTCGGTGATGCGGCGCTGGGCGATGCGGCCGAGCGGAGACGTCGCCGGCGAGGTGGGAGCCTCCTCCGGCCACCAGGCGACCACGGGTGCGTCGGGAAGGAGAAGGCCGGTGATCAGGCTCTCCTCGTTGCTCGCGGCGTCTCCGTAGGCGCGCAGCACGACGACCTCGCTCGCGCCGGCGTCGCCGCCCACGCGGATCTGGGCGTCGAGACGGGACTCGCCGTCGCCCGTGGTGATGACGATCACGCGCATCGGGTGTTCACGCGATGCGTCGTTCGCCGCATCGATGGCCGCTTCGGCGACACCGTTGCGTGCGGCGATTACCAGGGTGAGCACACGGCCGAGGGCGACGGCGCCGCCCTCTTCGCGCACCTTGACGAGCTGCTTGGCGACCTGACTGACGGTCGTGTCGGGAAGGTCGATGATCACGGGCGTCTCCAGACTCGTCCGTCGCGGGCCAGCAGGTCGTCGGCGGATGCCGGACCCCACGAGCCCGGAGCGTACTGCTCCACCGGGCCGCCGACGGCCGCCCAGTACTTCTCCACGGGGTCGAGGATCTTCCAGGAGAGCTCGACCTCCTCGTGCCGCGGGAACAGCGGCGGGTCGCCCAGGAGGACGTCGAGGATCAGACGCTCGTAGGCTTCGGGGCTCGCCTCGGTGAAGGCATGACCGTAACCGAAGTCCATCGTGACGTCGCGCACGTTGGTGCCGCTCCCGGGCACCTTGGATCCGAAGCGGATCGTCACACCCTCATCCGGCTGCACGCGGATGACGAGCGCGTTCTGCCCGAGCTCGGAGGCGTTGCCACGTCCGAACAGGTGCTGGGGGGCGCGCTTGAACACCACGGCGATCTCGGTCACGCGGCGTCCGAGGCGCTTGCCGGTCCGCAGGTAGAACGGCACGCCGGCCCAGCGGCGGGTGTCGATCTCGAGCTTGATGGCCGCATACGTCTCGGTCGTGGAGTCGGGGTTCATGCCCTCCTCGTCCAGGAAACCGGTGACCTTGTCGCCGCCCTGCCATCCGCCAGCGTACTGGCCGCGAGCCGTGGCGAGGGAGAGGTCGTCCGGCACGTGCACCGCGGCGAGCACCTTCTCCTTCTCGGCGCGCAGGTGCTCCGCCGAGAGGCTGATGGGCTCCTCCATGGCGGTGAGCGCGAGCAGCTGCAGCAGGTGGTTCTGGATCACGTCGCGCGCTGCGCCGATGCCGTCGTAGTATCCCGCACGGCCACCCACGCCGATGTCCTCGGCCATGGTGATCTGCACGTGGTCGACGTAGTTGCGGTTCCAGATCGGCTCGTACAGCTCGTTCGCGAAGCGCAGCGCCAGGATGTTCTGGACCGTCTCCTTGCCGAGGTAGTGGTCGATGCGGAAGATCGAGTCCGCAGGGAACGCGACCTCGAGCGCCGCGTTGAGCGCGCGGGCGGACTCGAGGTCGTGCCCGAACGGCTTCTCGATCACGACGCGACGCCAGCGCTCGTCATCGTCGCTGTTCTCGCCGACGAGACCGGAGTCCTTCAGCTGCTTCGCGACGAGCGGGAAGTCCTTCGGCGGGATCGACAGGTAGAACGCATGGTTGCCCATCGTGCCGCGTTCCACGTCGAGCTTCTCGATGGTCTCGCGGAGCTTGCGGAACGAGTCGGGGTTGTCGAACTCGCCCGAGACGAACCGGATGCCCTGGAGCAGTTGCGTCCAGGTCTCCTCCCGGAACGGGGTCCGGGCGTGCTCCTTGACCGCGTCGTAGACGACCTGGGCGAAGTCCTGGTCCTCCCAGTCGCGGCGGGCGAACCCGACGAGGGCGAACCCCGGCGGGAGCAGACCGCGGTTGGCGAGGTCGTAGACCGCGGGCATCAGCTTCTTGCGTGACAGGTCTCCGGTGACGCCGAAGATCACGAGGGCGCTGGGCCCCGCGATCCGGTTGAGTCGGCGGTCATCGGGGTCACGCAGCGGGTTGTGCCCGCGCGAGATGGGAACAGACATGGGTGGGGGATTCTCCTGCTGTTACTTCTGTGCGGCTTCGAAGAGGGCGAGCACGTCGTCCGAGGACTCGGTGATCGTCAGCGTGACGACCGGGCGGCCGTGCTCTGCGAGAACGGCGGCATCGCCGGCGGCCTGCGCCTGGATGAGCTGCCCGAACGTGAACGGGCGATCCGGGATCTCGAGATCGACGTCGGTGCGCTCCAGGATCTGAAGGAACACACCCTGCGCCGGTCCGCCCTTGTGATACTGGCCGGTCGAGTGCAGGAACCGCGGACCCCATCCGAACGTCGTCGGCCGACCGGAATCGGCGGCGACGAGTTCACGCAGGCCCTGGAGCTGAGGGACCTCGAGGCGGTTGACGTATGCCTGGATGGAGACGTAGCCGTCCGCGGGGAGCTGCGCCCAGAGAGCGTCCAGCACTCCTTCGACGGTACCGGAGGCGGCGAGCGACGCGTCGGACACGCGAACCTCGACACCGTTCTCGACGAATGCCGGAGCGGTGGGCTCCGGGCGGGCGTCGAGGAGGCCGCGGGCGGCGATCTTCGCCGACTCGACGTCGGGCTGATCGAACGGATTGATCCGGAGCAGATGTCCGGCGATCGCGGTCGCGTACTCCCAGACGATGAGCTGCGCACCCAGGGTGCCGCTCACGAGGATCTCGCCCTCGTGGCGCTCGTGCAGGTGGAACTCGTTGGCGTCGTCGACCAGGCGGACGATCTGCAGGTCGGCGGGCACCGGGTCGAGCTCGGGAGAGACCGGGAGCAGCACCACCGGGAGGATGCCGGTGCCGTCCTTGCCGGTGGATTCGGCGATGAGCTGCTCGATCCAGTCCGGCAGACCCTTGATGTGCGTGCCGTCGGTGATCAGACCGAGCTTGTCGCGTCGCGGGGTCGTCGCGGCGATCGCTGCGCCGAGGCGGAGCGCGGGGTTCTCGGCGGAGTCGACGGCGACCTCGAGGGACGAGGCCTCGGCCTCGTTCAGCAGCTCTTCGATGTCGACGCCCGCGAGGCCCGAAGGGACCAGTCCGAACGCGGTGAGCGCCGAGTAGCGGCCGCCGACGTTCGGGTCGGCGTTGAAGACGCGGTATCCCGCCTCACGTGCCGAGACATCGAGCGGGGAGCCGGGGTCGGTGACGACGACGATGCGTTCCACCGGATCGATCCCGAGGTCACGGAACGCGGCCTCGAAGGTCCGGCGCTGCGAGTCGGTCTCGACGGTGGAGCCCGACTTCGACGACACGACCAGCACGGTGTCCGTGAGGCCCTCGTCGAGCGCGGCGAGCACCTGGCCGGGAGCCGTGGAGTCGAGGATCGTCAGCGGCACACCGGCCGTCTGCGCGATGACCTCGGGCGCGAGCGAGGAGCCGCCCATGCCGGCGAGGACCACGCGGGTGACACCCTTGGCGTTCAGCTCGGCGCGCAGTGCGACGATCTCCGCGACGAGCGGGCGGGAGACCGAGACGGCCTCGACCCAACCGAGACGGACGGCGGCCTCGGCCTCGGCGGCCGCGCCCCAGAGGGTGGCGTCGCCGCCGGTGATGCGCGACGCGACGAGGTCGTGGACCAGGCTGGGCACGGTCTCATCGATGGCGGCCCGCGCCGCGCCGGACGTGTGGATCGAGAAGGTCATCGCTGGGACTCCAGAGCCTCGGCCACCTGACCCAGCAGGTCGTGCCACGAGTCGATGAACTTCGAGACGCCCTCGTCCTCCAGCACCTGGGTGACATCGGTGAGGTCGATGCCGACGGCGGCGAGGTCGTCGAACACCTGGTGCGCCTCGGCGTACCCGCCCGTGATCGTGTCACCGGTGATCACGCCGTGATCGAAGGTGGCCTCGAGGGTCTTCTCGGGCATCGTGTTCACGACACCGTCGGCGACGAGCTCGGTCACGTACAGGGTGTCGGGAAGTGCGGGGTCCTTGACACCGGTCGAGGCCCACAGCGGACGCTGCAGGTTCGCTCCGAGCTTGATCAGGTCCTGTGCGCGCTTCTCCGCGAACTTCTGCTCGAAGAGCTCGTAGGCGAGGCGCGCATTGGCGAGCCCGGCCTTGCTCTTGAGCGCCTCGGCCTCCGGGGTGCCGATCGCCGACAGTCGCTTGTCGGTCTCGGTGTCGACGCGCGACACGAAGAACGAGGCGACGGAGTGGATGCTCGACAGATCGAAGTCGGCGCTGTGCGCGCGCTCCAGACCGGTCAGGTAGGCGTCGATGACCTCGGCGTAGCGCTCCAGGCTGAAGATCAGCGTGACGTTGACGCTGATGCCGGTCGCGATCGCCTCGGTGATGGCCGGAAGCCCCGCCTTGGTGGCCGGGATCTTGACGAGGAGGTTGGGGCGGTCGATCTTCGCCCACAGCTCCTTGGCCTGCGCAACGGTGCCCGCGGTGTCGTGGGCGAGGTCGGGGGAGACCTCGATCGAGACGCGTCCGTCGACGTGCCCCGAGGCCTCCCACACGGGCCGGAACACGTCGAGTGCCGCGCCCACGTCCTGGGTCGTGGCAGCGAAGACGGCCTCCTCGGCGCTCGCGCCGGAGGCGGCGAGCTCGGTGACCTGCGCATCGTACGACGTGTTGCTCTTGTCGGTGATCGCGTTCGCGAAGATGGTCGGGTTCGTCGTGACGCCGACGACGTTGCGCGACGAGATCAGCTCGGCGAGGTTGCCGGAGTCGATGCGGGTGCGGGAGAGGTCGTCGAGCCAGATGCTGACACCTGCGGCGGCGAGCTGTGCGGTGGGGGTGCTCATGCGTTCTCCTTGGTGCTGTTTGCGGCGATGGTCTCGCGTGCGGCCGCGATGACGGCCTCGGTCGTGATGCCGAACTTCTCGAACAGGGTCTTGTAATCGGCGGAGGCGCCGAAGTGGTCGATGCCGACCGAGCGGCCGCGGTCGCCCACGATTCCCCGCCAGGAGAGCACGGAGCCCGCCTCGACGGAGACACGAGCCGTGACGGAGGCGGGAAGCACGCTCTCGCGGTACTCCTCGTCCTGCTCGTCGAACCACTCCAGCGACGGAGCGGAGACCACGCGGACGTTGACGCCCTCGGCAGCCAGCGCCTCGCGGGCGTTCACGGCGAGCTGCACTTCCGAGCCCGTCGCGATGATGATGACGTCGGGCGTGCCGTTCGGCGCTTCGGCGAGGACGTAGGCGCCCTTCGCCGCGTTGTCCGCCGAAGCGAACGTGTCGCCGGAGGCTGCACCCTCGCTGCGCTCGAACACCGGGATGTTCTGGCGGGTCAGGGCGATGCCGGCCGGTCCCTCGTGGCGGCGGAGGATCTCGAGCCAGGTGGCCGAGGTCTCGTTGGCATCGGCGGGGCGGACGACCGTGAAGTTCGGGATCGCACGGAGCGTCGCGAGCTGCTCGATCGGCTGGTGCGTCGGGCCGTCCTCACCGAGGGCCACGGAGTCGTGGGTCCAGACGAAGATGCTCGGGATGTTCATGAGCGCCGCGAGACGGACCGAGGGACGCATGTAGTCGCTGAAGATGAGGAAGGTGCCGCCGAACGCGCGTGTCTTGCCGTGCAGGACGATGCCGTTGACGATCGCGCCCATGGCGTGCTCGCGGATGCCGAAGTGCAGCACCCGTCCGTACGGGTTGCCCGACCACTCGTGGGTCGACCACTCGGCAGGGATGAACGACGGCGCGCCCTTGATCGTGGTGAGGTTCGATTCGGCGAGGTCGGCCGAACCGCCCCAGAGCTCGGGAAGCTCGGCGGCGAGGGCGTTGATGACCTGGCCGGATGCGGCGCGGGTCGACACCTCCTTGCCGGATTCGAACACGGGGAGCGCGGTCGTGATGTCGGCGGGAAGCTCCTGCGCCTCGAGCCGGTCGAGGAGCGCCTTCTTCTCGGGGTTCGCGGCGGCCCAGGCGTCGAACGACTCCTGCCAGGCGGCGCGAGCCTCGGCGGCACGAGCCGCGAGACCGCGGGTGTGTGCGAGCACGTCGTCGGCGACCACGAAGCTCTGCTCGGGGTCGAAGCCGAGGACCTTCTTCGTGGCGGCGAGCTCGTCGGCGCCGAGAGCGGAGCCGTGGATCTTGCCGGAGTTCTGCTTGCCAGGCGACGGCCAGCCGATGATCGTCTTGAGGATGATCAGCGAGGGCTTCGAGGTCTCGCCCTTGGCCGCCTCGATCGCGGCGAACAGTTCGGCGACGTCTTCGACGTACTCGCCGGTCTTCTTCCAGTCGACGGTCTGCACCTGCCAGCCGTAGGCCTCGTAGCGCTTCGCGACGTCTTCCGTGAAGGCGACGTTCGTGTCGTCCTCGATGGAGATCTGGTTGGAGTCGTAGATCGCGATCAGGTTGCCGAGCTGCTGGTGACCCGCGAGCGAGGATGCCTCGCTGGTCACGCCCTCCTGCAGGTCGCCGTCGCCGGCGACCACGTAGACGAAGTGGTCGAACGGGCTGGTGCCCGGTGCGGCCTCGGGGTCGAACAGGCCGCGCTCGTAGCGGGCGGCGTAGGCGAAGCCGACGGCGGAGGCGAGGCCCTGGCCGAGCGGGCCGGTGGTGATCTCGACGCCCTTGGTGTGGCCGTACTCCGGGTGACCCGGGGTGAGGGAGCCCCACGTGCGCAGCGCCTTGAGGTCGTCGAGCTCGAGTCCGAAGCCGCCGAGGTAGAGCTCCACGTACTGCGTGAGCGAGGAGTGTCCTGCGGAGAGGATGAAGCGGTCGCGGCCCAGCCAGTCGACGTCGGTCGGGTCGTGGCGCAGCACGCGCTGGTAGAGGAGGTACGCGGCCGGAGCAAGGCTCATGGCCGTGCCGGGGTGACCGTTGCCGACCTTCTCGACGGCATCGGCCGCCAGGATTCGGGCGGTGTCCACCGCGCGTCGATCGATCTCATCCCACTGCAATTCCGACACGTTCATGCCCTTTCCGACAGTTTCGAGGGCGCCCTTATTCCCTGGCGCATCCGCAACTTCCCTGGCGCATCCTGCACCGTCGCGGAGACGGGTGGAGGGGTGTGCGCAGCGCCGGGCGCGCGAGTGCTCTCAGCATAGCGAAGACGACTGTCGTGCCACGCGAGACGGCGGCGCGGACGACGTCATCCGGTGTCATAGACTGGAGAGGTTGTCCGGTCACATGTGCGGAGGAGGCGATCGAAATCTCGACGATGTCTGATCAGACCGTGAGGAAGTCGTCCATCGGTCGCACGGTGAAGGCCTACGTCACGCTCACCAAGCCGCGTGTCCTGGAGCTTCTGCTCGTCTCGACCGTTCCGGTGATGTTCCTGGCGCAGGGCGGCCTGCCGAACCTGTGGCTGGTGCTGGCGACCGTCATCGGCGGCTCGCTGAGCGCCGGTTCCGCCGCCGCGTTCAACATGTACCTCGATCGAGACATCGATGCGCACATGCATCGCACCGAGAATCGGCCGCTGGTCACGGGCGAGGTCAGCCCGCGCGGTGCGCTGATCTTCTCCTGGACGCTCGCGATCGTCTCGACGGTCTGGCTGCTGGCCACGACCAACTGGCTGACCGCCGCGCTGTCGGCGACGGCGATCTTCTTCTACGTCGTGATCTACACGATGATCCTCAAGCGGCGCACCGAGCAGAACATCATCTGGGGCGGCATCGCCGGGTGCTTCCCCGTTCTCATCGGCTGGGCCGCCGTGACCGGCTCCCTCGACTGGCCGGCGTTCATCCTCTTCCTCCTGATCTTCCTCTGGACGCCGCCGCACTACTGGCCGCTGTCGATGAAGTACAAGGACGACTACGAAGACGTCGACGTGCCGATGCTGGGTGTCACCCGCAACGCCTCGCAGGTCGGCCTTCAGGTCATCCTGTACGCGTGGGCGACCGTGGCGTGCTCGCTGCTCCTCGTCCCGATCGCGAACATGGGCCTGGTCTACACCGTCTCCGCGGCGGTCTTCGGCGGATGGTTCATCTACGAGTCGCACCGGCTCTACAACCGCGCCGTCCACGGCACCGAGCCGCGGCCCATGCGCGTGTTCCACGCCTCGATCACCTACCTGACGCTGATCTTCGTCGCGGTCGCGATCGACCCGCTGCTGCCTTTCTGACAAGACGCTTCTGAAACGACGGAGCGGCGCCGATTCCTCGGCGCCGCTCCGTCGTTCTTTCCGCTCGGAAGATCAGCGGGTGATCGTCGAGTCGTCCGGCTTCGCGTCGGAAGGGGCAGCTGCGTCGTCCGCGTCGGCGGCGGGGACCACGTCGACCGCGGCGGCCTCGGATGCCGGCGCTGCCTCGGAGGATGCGGCGGTCTCGGACGTCGGCGTCTCGGTCGGAGCCTGCTCCGGCGTCGCGGTCCAGTCGATGGCCTCGACGACGGTCGGGGCCGGGGCAGGCACGAGCGAGCGAGCGGCGACGAGCCCGAGGGTGAGCAGGATGCCGACGATTCCGGCCGCGAGGACGCCTGCGCCCACGACGACGAGCGACTGGCCGACATACACCTCGACGCCCGTGGCCGTGCCGTCGAGCAGCGTGGTCGTCATCGTCCCGATCTGACCGGAGATGAGCCATCCACCGACTGCCGTCGTGGCGAGGGACACGACCAGGAGGAGCCAGAATCCGATGCTGCGTGAGAGTGACTTGTTCATGTCATCCACGATCGCGGACGCGCTGATGAGTCGGCGATGTGCGAGCTGTGGATCGCCTGTGCGGGATCAGTCCTCGACGGGGACGGCGCGCTTCAGGTGCAGCACGACCACGGTGTAGGTCGCGGCCGAGAGAGACGCGAGCACCATGTGGATGCCGACCAGCAGCGGCGGCAGTCCTTCGCGCGCCTGCCAGACCCCGACGCCGACCTGCACCAGGATCGCGAGCACGAGCACGAGCAGCCAGCGCCGCGGTTCCAGGCGCAGCGCCCAGGCGGCGACCGTGAGGAACAGCACCAGCGCAGCCAGGATGTAGCCGGGCCACGAATGCACATGGGCGAGCACGGTCGCGTCGAAGCCGTGCCGCAGCACATCCGCGTCACCGGAGTGGGGCCCCGATCCGGTCGTCAGCACACCGAAGACGATCGTCACCGCGAGTGCGAGGCCGGTCAGGTGGGTGACGGCCGCGAACCACGCGGGAACCGCGCGCTCACGGGGCCCGCCGTCCTGCTTCAGGCGCACCAGGAACGCCGCCGTGATGCAGACGAGCAGCAGGGACGAGGTGTAGTGGAAGCCGACGATGAAGGGGTTGAGGCCGGTCAGCACGGTGATGCCGCCGACGAGCGCCTGTGCCACCACACCGATGAGCACGAGCCACGCGAGCAGGACGAGGTCGCGTCTGGCGGGAGTCGTGCGGACCGAGCGGACGGCCGCCGCGATGACGGCGATCAGGAGCACACCCAGCGCGATGGGGGAGGCCGGGAAGTGCAGGGGGGCGGCGATGGCGAACGCGGCGACGGCCGCGACGATGCCGCCGGCGGCGAACCAGAGCGCGGTGACCAGGCCGCGCTTCCCGCTGAACAGGTGCAGGACCAGCAGCACGACGGCCAGCGCGATGATCCCCACCACGCCCGTCATCAGCCGGTTGCCGAACTCGATGATTCCGTGGATGCCCTGCACTTCGAGGATCGGCACAAGGGAATCGGGCGTGCACAGCGGCCAGTCCGAGCATCCGAGGCCGGAACCGGTCAGGCGCACCGCGCCGCCGGTGCCGATGATGATGGTCTCGCTGACGAAGGAGAGCCAGGCGAAGACCGTCAGCACCCGTCCCCACGGAGCAGAACGGGGTGGAGCCGTCCGCGTCGGAGTGGAGGCGGGGATCGTCGTCTCGGGCATTAGTCCTCCGGACCGCGCTGGAACCGGCGGGCATGGCCCGTCTGTCAGGCGGAACCTGTAGAATCGGATTGTTGCGATGAGCGCTGACAGCGCTGCAGCATCGTCAACAGTTTAGGCGCGATGGAAGCGCCGGTGATGAGGGCCCACCAACGGCACCCGCTCCCGCAGACTCGACGGGGATCAGGTGTGTCGGGGCGGATGACACCGTTTGGGACCTGTGAGGAGAGTGTTGGATGTCGGATGTACTGATCGACCGCCCGGAGCTTGACGGTCTGGGGGTGTACGAATTCGGCTGGCACGATGAGGACGCCGCCGGCGCCATCGCCAAACGCGGGATCTCGGAAGAGGTCGTGCGGGGGATCTCCGCCCTCAAGAACGAACCCGAATGGATGCTGAAGACCCGTCTCAAGGGATACCAGCTCTTCGGCCGCAAGCCGATGCCGACCTGGGGTGCAGACCTCAGCGAGATCGACTTCGACAACATCAAGTACTTCGTCCGCTCCACCGAGAAGCAGGCGCAGACGTGGGAAGACCTTCCCGCCGAGATCCGCGAGACCTACGAGCGCCTCGGCATCCCCGAGGCCGAGCGCCAGCGGCTCGTGGCCGGCGTCGCGGCTCAGTACGAGTCCGAGGTCGTGTACCACCAGATCCGTGAGGACCTGGAGCAGCAGGGTGTCATCTTCATGGACACCGACACGGCGCTGCGCGAGCACCCCGAGTTCTTCGAGGAGTACTTCGGCACCGTCATCCCCGCCGGCGACAACAAGTTCGCGGCGCTGAACACGGCCGTCTGGTCGGGTGGCTCGTTCGTCTACGTCCCCAAGGGCGTGCACGTCGAGATTCCCCTGCAGGCATACTTCCGCATCAACACCGAGAACATGGGCCAGTTCGAGCGGACCCTGATCATCGCCGATGAGGACAGCTACGTCCACTACATCGAGGGCTGCACCGCCCCGATCTACAAGTCGGACTCGCTGCACTCGGCCGTCGTCGAGATCATCGTGAAGAAGAACGCCCGCGTTCGCTACACGACGATCCAGAACTGGTCGAACAACGTCTACAACCTGGTCACCAAGCGCGCCGTGGCATACGAGGGCGCAACCATGGAGTGGGTCGACGGCAACATCGGCTCCAAGGTGACGATGAAGTACCCGTCGATCTACCTGATGGGCGAGCACGCCAAGGGAGAGACCCTCTCGGTCGCCTTCGCCGGTCCCGGTCAGCACCAGGACGCCGGCGCGAAGATGATCCACATGGCCCCGTACACGCAGTCGTCGATCGTCTCGAAGTCGATCGCCCGCGGCGGAGGACGTGCCGGGTATCGGGGTGAGGTCCGAGTGGACGCCGCGGCTCACCACTCCGCGAACACGGTGCGCTGCGACGCCCTGCTCGTCGACACGAAGTCTCGCTCCGACACCTACCCGGCGATCGACATCCGTGTCGACGACGTGCAGCTCGGCCACGAGGCCACGGTCTCGAAGGTGAGCGAGGAGCAGCTGTTCTACCTGCAGTCCCGTGGCATGCCCGAGGACGAGGCGATGGCGATGATCGTGCGCGGCTTCATCGAGCCGATCGCGCGTGAGCTGCCGATGGAATACGCCATGGAACTGAACAAGCTCATCGAGATGGGCATGGAAGGATCGGTCGGCTAGTGACCGCCGCTACGACAGCGCCTGCCGAGGCGCAGCACACGAACGCGCACATCGACCCCGCAGCCCAGGTCGCCGCAGCCGGATTCGTCCCGGTGCAGACCCGCTCCGAGCGTCCGCACTCCTTCGATCCGTCTGACTTCGGCGCCCCCACCGGGCGCGAGGTCAACTGGAAGCACACGCCGGTCGCGCAGCTCACCTCCCTGTTCGAGGTGGCCCCGCAGAACGACGGCGTGAGCTACACGGTCGACGCAGGGGAGCAGTACATCGCCGCTCCGCTCGCGATCGGCGCCGCCCCCCGCGGCGAGGTCTTCCTTGCGGAAGACGTCACCGCCGCCGTGGCCTGGCAGGGAGCTGCTGAGGCCCTGCACGTGCGGATCCCGCGCGAGGAAGAGGTCGCCGAACCCGTCTTCGTCTCGATCGCCGGTCTCGGCGCCGATCGCCGTGCCGACGCGCACATCGTGATCGAGGCGCTCGAGCACAGCTCGGCGACGGTCGTCCTGCAGCACACCGGGTCCGCCCAGTACGCGCAGAACGTCGAGATCATCGTCCGCGACGGTGCGAAGCTCACGGTCATCAGCCTGCAGCAGTGGGCGGATGATGCGGTGCACACGGCGGCGCACCAGGCGCGGGTCGGTGCGGATGCGACCCTCAAGCACTTCGTCGTCAGCTTCGGCGGTGGCGTCGTGCGCGTCAACCCGAACGTCGAACTCGCAGGCGCCGGCTCCGAGGGCTACCTCTACGGCCTCTCCTACGCCGACGCCGGGCAGCACCTCGAGAGCCAGGTCTACCTGCACCACAAGGGACCGCACACCAAGGGCGACGTCCTCTACAAGGGTGCGCTGCAGGGTCAGGGGGCGCACAGCGTCTGGATCGGCGACGTGCTGATCGGAGCCGACGCCACGGGCACCGACTCCTACGAGGCGAACCGCAACCTGGTCCTCACCGAGGGCGCCCGCGCCGACTCGATCCCGAACCTCGAGATCGAGACGGGCGACATCCTCGGAGCCGGGCACGCCAGTGCCACGGGTCGTTTCGACGACGAGCAGCTGTTCTACCTGCAGGCGCGCGGTATCACCGAGGAGGAGGCGCGGCGACTCGTCGTGCTCGGCTTCCTCACCGACATCGTGCAGCGCCTCGGCATCCCCGCCCTCGAGACCGAGCTCCTGGCGGCGATCGAGGCGGAGCTGGCCGAGGTGAGTGCATGACCGCCGAACGCGTCTGCGGAGTCGCCGACCTCGAACAGGACATGCCGTTGCGTGTCGACCCGGGCGGCGTGCCGATCACGGTGATCAAGGACGGCGAGGGAGTCATCCACGCCATCGGCGACACCTGCACCCACGGCGACATCTCGCTGTCCGAAGGCTTCGTCGAGGGCGACACGGTGGAGTGCTGGGCACACGGCTCCGCCTTCTCGCTGCTCACCGGCAAGCCCCAGAATCTCCCCGCATATGAGCCGGTCCCGGTCTACGTCGTCCAGATCGACGGCGACGACGTGCTCATCGATCCGACTGTGATTAAGGAAGTTTGAAGAATGTCTGTTCTCGAGATCCGCGACCTGCATGTGACGGTCGAGACCGATGCGGGGACCACCCCGATCCTCAACGGAATCAACCTCACCATGAACACCGGTGAGACCCACGCCATCATGGGCCCCAACGGCTCGGGCAAGTCGACACTGGCCTACACGATCGCCGGTCACCCGAAGTACACGGTGACCTCCGGTTCCATCACGTTCGACGGCCAGGACGTCCTGGAGATGACGGTCGACGAGCGCGCCCGCGCAGGGCTCTTCCTCGCCATGCAGTACCCGGTCGAGATCCCCGGCGTGACGGTGACGAACTTCCTCCGCACGGCGAAGACCGCACTCGACGGCGAAGCGCCGGCGATCCGCGGCTGGACCAAGGACGTCAAGGCGGCCATGTCGAACCTGCGCATGGACCCGAAGTTCGCCCAGCGCAACGTCAACGAGGGCTTCTCCGGCGGTGAGAAGAAGCGCCACGAGATCCTGCAGCTCGAGGTGCTGAAGCCGAAGTTCGCGATCCTCGACGAGACCGACTCCGGTCTCGATGTCGACGCGCTCAAGATCGTCTCCGAGGGCGTCAACCGCGCGAAGGAGTCCACCGGACTCGGCGTGCTCCTGATCACGCACTACACCCGCATCCTCCGCTACATCCGCCCCGACTTCGTCCACGTGGTCGTCGCGGGCAAGATCGTCGAAGAGGGCGGCCCCGAGCTCGCAGACCGGCTGGAGAACGAGGGATACGACCGTTTCCTCGACCCTGCAGCCCCCATCGAGGCGTAGGCTGATCGCATGACAGCGACCCTCACGGACGAGAAGTACGATGCGGTCACCGAGGCTCTCAAGGACGTCATGGACCCCGAGCTCGGGATCAATGTCGTCGACCTCGGCCTCATCTACGACCTCGCCTGGGATGACGAGAACGATGCTCTCGTCATCCACATGACGCTGACCAGCGCGGGCTGCCCGCTCACCGACGTGCTGGAGGACCAGACCGCTCAGGCTCTGGACAGTGTGGTCGACCGCTTCCGGATCAACTGGGTGTGGATGCCACCGTGGGGTCCGGAGCGGATCACGGACGACGGGCGCGACATGATGCGCGCGCTCGGCTTCGCCATCTGACGCGCGCCAGATCGCTGCCGCAAGGCGGCACGACGATGCGCGCGTCGGAACGGATGACACGTCGACGGCGCGTGTCGGGACCTCGGGAGGTCGAATGCTTCAGGTGAAGGCCCTGCCTCTGGCGGAGCTTCGCGAGCGCAGCAGCGAGAAGTGGCGCGAGTACCCGGCCGATGTGCTTCCGCTGTTCGTCGCCGAGACCGACTTCCCGCTCGCGCCGGCGATCTCCGCCGCGCTGCGGCGCGCCGTGGAGATCGGTGATACCGGGTATGTCGCATCGCGGACGCCGCTCGCCGAGTCGTTCGCTGCTTTCGCGAACCGCCGCTATGGCTGGCTGCCCGACCCCGCGAGAATGCGGAGCACCGCGGACGTGAGCATGGGGATCGTGGAGATCCTCCGCCGCGTGACCCAGCCGGGGGAGCGCATCGTCGTGACCCCTCCGGTGTATCCGCCGTTCTACGACCTGGTCGCCGAAGCCGGCGCAGAAGTGGAGCGAGTTCCGCTGCGTGACACGGGAACACGCTGGGAGCTCGACCTCGACGGCATCCGTGCTGCCTTCGAGGACGGAGCGACGGCGATCCTGCTCTGCAACCCGCACAATCCGACCGGCACGGTGCATGACCGCGACACCCTCGCCGCTCTGGCCGAACTGGCGGATGAGTTCGGTGCGACCGTCGTCTCGGACGAGATCCATGCACCGCTCGCCCAGCCGGGGACCGGATTCACTCCGTTCCTCGCGGTGAGCGATGCGGCCGAACGCGTCGGCTATGCGGTCGTCAGCGCCAGCAAGGCCTTCAACCTCGCGGGTCTGAAGTGCGCCCTCATGGTCACCGCCGACGACGCGACGACCGATGTCGTGCGTGGACTGCCCGTCGAGGTGGAGTGGCGCACCGGACAGTTCGGTCTGCTCGCTGCCGTGGCGGCGTTCTCGGAAGAGAGCGACCCCTGGCTCGACGGGCTGCTGCGCTCGCTCGATGAGAACCGTGTGCTGCTCGAGGACCTGCTGGCCGCGCACCTCCCGGGTGCCCGCTATCGCATCCCGGACGCCGGCTACCTCGCGTGGATCGACCTCTCCGCACTCGGCTGGGGCGGCAACCCCGCACGACGCATCCTGCGCGATGCGAAAGTCGCCCTGCACTTCGGACCTGCCTTCGGCGCCGAGGGTGCGGGTCACGTGCGCCTGAACTTCGGCACCAGCCCGGAGATCATCACCGAGGCGATCGAGCGCATCGCGGCACTCGTGGGTCGATGACGACTCCGGCAGACGCCGCGACGATCTGGGACCGCCAACGCATCTGGGTGACGCTCGGCGCGGTCGCACTGATCTTCCTCGCCGCCGTCGAGGCGCTCGCGGTGACGACGGTGATGCCGATCGTGAGCGAGGCGCTGCACGGCGAGGCCCTCTACGCCGTGGCATTCGCCGGCACCCTGGCGACGAGTGTGATCGGCATGGTCGCCACGGGCGCATGGTCGGACACCCGCGGACCGCGCGGGGCCCTGTACGTCGCCGTCACGCTCTTCATCCTGGGTCTGCTGATCTCGGGCTTCGCGGTGACGATGGACCAGTTCCTGATCGGTCGGCTCGTTCAGGGCCTGGGTGCCGGCGGACAGACGGTCGCGCTCTACGTCGTCGTCGCGAGGCTGTATCCGCCGCACCTGCACGGGCGCATCTTCGCTGCCTTCGCCGCGGCCTGGGTCGTGCCGTCGATGGTGGGGCCGTTCCTCGCCGGTGCCGTCGCCGAGTATCTGGACTGGCGGTGGGCGTTCCTCGGTGTCGCCGTGCTGACGGCGGCCGCCTTCGTCATGATCGCGGTCCGACTGCGCGGTGTCGATCTCGGAGGAGGCGAGCCGCAGGACCGGCGCGCGCTCGTCGTCCGGCTGGTGCTGGCGGTGGTAGTGGCGGTGCTCGCCGTCGTGGTCGGCTTCTCGGCGAAGCTGGCGCCCTCGATCGGGTGGCCCGTGGCGATCGGCGCCGTGCTGGCGATCGGCTTCGCGGTACTCCCGTTGCTGCCGCGACGCACCCTCCGGGCGGGCCGGGGACTGCCGAGCGTGGTGCTCATGCGCGGTATCGCGGCGGGCGCGTTCTTCGCGGCCGAGGCCTACATCCCATACCTGCTGATGAAGAAGTTCGACTTCAGTGCAACGTGGGCGGGGGTTGCTCTCATGCTCGCCGCGCTGGCGTGGGCGGGAGCCTCGGCGCTGCAGGGACGGTTCGGTGAGCGGCTGGGGAACCACCGCATCACAGTGATCAGTCTCGGCTCACTGCTCGTCGCGATGCTGTGCGTTCTCGTCGCCGCGCTCTTCGACGTCTCAGCGGCCGTCGTGGTGCTCGGCTGGGCGTTCGCCGGCGGCGGGATGGGACTGCTCTATCCGCGATTGACCGTCCTCACGCTCGCGTACTCGGACGAGACGAATCAGGGATTCAATTCCTCCGCGCTGTCCATCTCGGACGCCACGGGCTCAGCCGTCGCCATCGCGCTGGCCGGGCTCGCGGTGGCATCCCTCGGAGGTGAGGCAGGTGCGTTCGGTGCGGTGTTCGCGTTCTGCATCGGGCTCGTCGTGCTCGCGTCGGTCCCGGGCCTCAGGCTCGGACACGCGGCGGAGTCGCCGGTGCGGTGAGTGTTCCCGCGAGCGCAGAGACCCCGAGGTCGAAGGTGCGATCGAGTCCGGCCGTGACGTCGATCTCGTCTGCGCGAGGGAGGGCGCCGTGGCTGTCGGCATGCATGCGCTGCTGCACGAGCGTGGCGTGGCCGAGGACGAAGTGCAGGATCGCCGCGCCCCGGTCCTCGGCGTCGGTCGCACCCTGCGTGCGCAATGCTGCGGTGAGCACCGACTGCGCGTGTGACGAACCGAGTTGCAGGGCATACGTGCTGAGCACCAGCTCGGCGCCGTCGCGGTAGGCGAAGAGGGCATCGCGGATGCTTCGTGCTGTGATGAGCACGTCGGCACTGCCCTGAGGGATCGAGGATGTGATCCGGTCGGCGAGTTCGGCGAGGAGCTCCTGCTTGCTGGAGAAGTGCCAGTAGAGGGCGCTGGGCTGCACATCCAGCCGGGCCGCGATGCGTCGCATCGAGAGATCGGCGAGCCCGACCTCGTCGAGGAGAGCGAGCGCGCTCCGGGCGACGCTGTCACGGTCGTGTCGTGCCTGATTCGTCTCCGGACTCATCCTCCGATTATAGTGAACGACGTTCAGGTGAACGGTGTTCAGGTCGCGTCTCGCTCGGAGGGATCCCGCATGGCAATCACCCGCGAGGCAGGTATCGGGACGATCGCCGTGGATGCGGTCTCGGTGCTGCTCGACGGACGCCCTGTGCTGCGAGATGTCTCCGTGGCCCTGACGGCTCCGACGATCGCGGTGATCGGTGCGAACGGGTCGGGGAAGTCCACGTTCGCCCGGCTGCTGAACGGACTCATCCCCCCGAGCACGGGGAAAGTGGCGGTGCACGGTCTCGACACGGTGCGCGATCGTGCCGCCCTGCGTCGCCGGGTCGGATTCGTGTTCACGAACCCGGATGCGCAGATCCTCATGCCCACCCCGGCCGAAGACCTCGCGCTGTCTCTGCGTGGTCGGAGGAAGGCGGAGGTCGCCCACCGCGTCAGAGACACCCTCGCCGCCCACGGGCTGGCAGAGCACGCCGATGTGCCCGCATCCAGCCTCTCGGGAGGCCAGAAGCAGATGCTCGCCCTGGCCGCCGTGCTGATCGCCGAACCTCAGCTCATCGTCGCCGACGAGCCGACCACACTCCTCGACCTGCGCAATTCTCGGCGCATCGGCGACCTGCTTCTCGCGCAACCGACTCAGGTCGTCCTGGTGACGCATGACCTCGAGCTGGCCGGGCGGTGCGAGACCGCGATTCTGTTCGAGGAGGGGCGAGTCGCGGCCGCCGGAGAGTCGTCCGCCGTGATCGCCGCATATCGTCGAGCGTGCGGATGATCGCGCTCTACCGTCCGGGGAGCAGCATCCTCCATCGCGCGCCGGCCGGGCTCAAGCTCGCGGCGCTGGCGGTCGGCGCACTCCTCTTATCGCTGTATCCCCATGACGCGGCGAGCATCGCCCTCTCGCTCCTGGGTGTTCTCGCGATCTACGGGCTCGGGGCGATGCCCATCCGTGTGCCGTTGCTCGAGGTCTGGCGTCTGCGCTGGCTCATCCTCGTGCTCGCTCTGGCGCTCGTGATCTTCGTCTCGCCTCTCGCCGCGTGGATCAGCACCGGGCGCGTCGTGGCGATACTCCTGCTGGCGAGCCTGCTGACGCTCACGACCCGGATGGCGGATCTCGTGGCGGTGATGCAGCGGATCGTGCGGCCGCTCCGTCGATTCGGTCTCGATCCCGCCGCGGTGGCGCTGACGATCTCACTCACGATCACGACGATCCCCGTGATCGCCGGATTCGCTGATCGCGTGCGGGACGCTGCACGGGCTCGCGGTGTACGGTTGGGCGTGCGTGGGGTCGTGCCGCTGCTCGTCCTCTCCCTGCGGCACGCCGACGAGGTCGGCGACGCGCTGGCGGCACGGGGCCTGGGCTGACCCTACGCGGGAACAAGGGTGCGCGCGCCGACAGGCGGCAGCGGCATCGTGCGCGACGAGAGCCGGAGCGCCGCGAGGATCAGGGCGACCGCGATCAGGGCCGTCGCGACGGACGTGCCCAGCACCAGGAGCATCACGACGCCGATCAGCCCGCTCAGTGCTCCGACGACGAGCCGCGGCACGGAACCGGTGGCCTGCGGCGCCGGCTGCGACTCGAACCGGGTGAAGGCAACGGCGACGACCGCGGACAACGCGAGCGCCATCGCGAGCCAGAGCGGGCGGCCCGCCCACCAGTCCGCGCTGTCGAGCGTCGGCAGCGCCACACCGGTGACGAGGGCGTAGACGGCGGTGGCGCCGGCCATCACCAGCAGGACGGGCATGTGCCACAGGTAGATCGTCATCGTGCGCACCGTCACGAACGCCGTGAACGCGGCGACACGCGGCCGACGGCTGAACCGCTCGATGCGTTCGCGGTGCAGGGAGAGCAGGCTGGTGTGCGCGACGCCGACGAGGAGGAGGGCCGCGGTCGGCGGGTTGATGTTCGCGATCAGATCGGGGGAGTAGACCCCGGTCAGGAACGTCGCGACGAGCAGGAGCAGAGCGGCGATGCCCGCTGCCGCACGCATGCGGCGGCTGAGACGCCCGATGCGTCCGTCGGCGAGGAAGAACCCGAGCTGCTGCAAGGTCATCCACACGAAGGCGAGATTCAGGAAGCCGAGTCCTTCGAGCCCGGTCGCGGCGCGCAGCACGTCGACGGCGATCGACGCGGTGACGAGAACGCCGATCGTGCGGTACGGGGCGCGCTCGTGGGCGGCGGCGAGTGCGGGCAGCAGCGCCTGGCACAGCAGGAAGACGCCGAGGAACCAGAGCGGCTGTCCGTACCGGAAACCCGCGGTCGCGATCAGATCGGCAGGCACGCCGAAGACCGTGAGCAGCGCCAGTCCGATGCCGACGATGGCGATCGTGAAGACGGCGGGTCGCAGCAGACGATGCAGTCGTCCGGCCACGAAGCCGACGGCGGTCCCGCCGCGCTCCCGCATCCGTCGGTAGGCGAGGAGTCCCGAGAAGCCTCCGATCACGAAGAACAGCGGCATCACCTGCAGGAGCCAGCTGAGCGGCGCGATCCACGCTGTGCCGTCGCTGGCGTTCGTGAAGACGGGACCGGACGCGTCCACGGTGACGCCCACCATGATCGAGTGGAGCAGGACGACGCCCAGGACGCAGAGCGCCCGGACGAAGTCGATCCCGGTGTCGCGGGACGCGCGTTGCGGAGGCGCGATGATGCCGGCAGTGGGTGCCTGGACGGTGGTCATGAGTCCTCCTCGGGAGCGGTGTCCCAGGAGACTATGGACGCGGTGTCCGCGGGTGCATCACCCTCGGGTGCCGTTACGACCCCCTACGAGGGTGTGAGTCAGGAAGACGGCTCGACGAGTCCGGTGTCGTAGGCGAGGATCACGGCGTGCACGCGGTCGCGCAGATTCAGCTTGGCGAGCACCTTGCCGACGTGCGTCTTGACGGTCTGCTCCGCGATGAACAGGTCGGCGGCGATCTCGGTGTTGGAGCGCCCCTTCCCGATCAGGACCAGCACTTCGCGCTCGCGGTCGGTGAGCTCGGCGAGGGCGGTAGCCGAGCGAGGTGCGCGGGGCCTGCGACCGGCGAACTGCTCGATCATGCGTCGGGTGACGCTCGGCGCGAGGAGTGCATCCCCGTCCGCCACGACGCGAACCGCGTGCACGAGCTCCTCGGGCAGCGCGTCTTTCAGCAGGAATCCGCTGGCGCCGGCCTCGAGGGCGTCGTACACGTAGTCGTCGATGTCGAACGTGGTGAGCATCAGGATCCGGGGGACATGGGCGGCCGGATACGACGGACCGAGAATCCGCCGAGTGGCTTCGATCCCGTCGAGTTCCGGCATGCGCACGTCCATCAAGATCACGTCCGGATCCAGACGCGCCGCCAGGGTGACGGCTTCGGCGCCGTTCGCCGCTTGACCGGCCACCCGGATCCCGTCATGGGCATCGAGCAGTGCGGCGAAACCCGCACGCACCATGGCCTGGTCATCGGCGATGAGGACGCTGATCGTCACGGATTCTCCTTGTCGAGCGAAGTGGCCGTCTCTGCGCCGGAGTCGTCGGCGCTCAGGGGGAGCACGGCCTCCACATCCCAGCCGCCATCGGATGCGGGGCCGGCCGAGAGGCTGCCGCCCAGGATCTCGGCACGCTCGCGCATGCCACGCAACCCGTAGCCGCCGCCGGGGCCGTCGGAGGCACGGGGCGGCGCTCCGTTGTGCACCTGGATGCGGATGCTGCGAGCCTCCGCATGCAGCCGTACGGCGATGCGCGCACCGGGAGCATGTCGCACCGCGTTGCTCAGCGCCTCCTGGACGATGCGGAATGCGGCGATCTGCACCGAGGGCGTCGCGGCGGCAGCGGCTTCCCCACCCTCGAGCACGAGGCCGACCTCGACGCCGGCTCGGCGGATGGTGTCGACCAGCGCCGGGATGTCGTCGATGCCCTGCTGGGGAGCGAGTTCGGCGGTCTGATCCTCGGTGCGCAGCACGCCGAGCATGCGCCGCATCTCGGTCAGCGAGCTGCGGGCGGTCGCGGCGATGTCATCGAACTCGGCGGTCGCCGCGTCGCCGAGCTCCGGGATGCGGTACTTGGCGGTCGACGCCTGCACCTGGATCACGGACATGCTGTGCGCGACCACGTCGTGCAGCTCCCTCGCGATCCGCGTGCGTTCCTCCACGAGCGCACGACGGGCTTCCTCGAGAGCGCTGTGCTCCTTCTCGCGCGTCAGTTCGGCCGCGACGCGCACACGCCCGGCGACGAGCGCGGCGATGAGGAAGGTCGCGGAGGCCACCGCGGTCGTGACGATGAGGTCGGCGGTGGCGCTGGCGGAGGACGCGGGCACGGCCACCATGTCGGGGCGGAGCATGGGCGCCAGCAGGGAGGCGATCGCTCCGAGGATCAGTGCGAAGGCTCCGAGTCGAGCGCCGTGGAGGAACGTGACCACGCCGACGAAGAGGGCGAACGTGAGGAGTGCGGGGACGGACCAGGGCCACGGCGACTGGATCGCGAGTTCCGGCACGACCGTGAGCGGCAGGATGAGCGCCCCCGCGGTGAACAGCCCGATGGCCCATACCGGGCGGCTGATCGCGAGAAAGGGCGAGAAGCACAGCACCGCGCCGAGGATGAACGACAGCGGCAGTGGAGTGCCGGACAGGATGGTCTGGAGCGGCACGAGGATCGAGTACAACGCCACGACCGCCCCACCCAGCGCCCAGAGGGCGAAGGTGCGGCGGCTGATCCGTTGGCGCAACGGTGTGCGCTGTCGTCGGCGTGCCATGCCTGTCATCCTGCCAGTTGCGGCTCGGGTGCGCGGCGGCGCCGGGCCGCGGCGATGCGGTCGATCACGAAGCCGATCACCAGTGCGATGACGATGCCGAGACCGGCGCTGAGCAGTGGCTGGTCCTTGATCCAGGCGCCGGCGAGCAGACCGATCGCCAGGCTGAAGATGCTCCAGCTCGCGCCGGCGATCAGGCTCAGAGGCAGGAAGCGCCGCCACGGGAACCCGAGCGCCCCGGCGGACATGTTGACGGCCACGCGTCCGACCGGGATGTAGCGGGCCCCGAGGATGAGGGTGGCGCTGCGCCGATCGAGGGCCTGCTGCGCGTACGCGAACGTCGCAGCCACGCGGGGGCGCCTCATCCAGGCGAAGCGGGTGGTGCCGAGACTGCGGCCGATCACGAACGCGATGTTGTCGCCGATCGTCGCGCCGATCGCGGCGACTGCGCCCAGGAGCAGGAGGTTCCCGTCGCCCGTCGATGCGGCGACGGCCGCGGCCGCGACGAGCACCGTCTCGCTCGGCACCGGCGGGAAGAAGCCGTCGATCACGGTGACCGCGAACAGGACCAGGTACAGCCATGGGGAGGCGATGGCCTGCATGATGAGCTCGTTGAGGATGTCCACTCCTGCACGCTATGCAGCGCGTACCCGAGCGGTCATCCCTCTGCGGTATCGCCCGCCTCACTCTCCGGGCTGATCTTGCTGACCGCAGCTCCCCGCCACGGCGCTTATACTGGGAGGCTGGCCGATCGGCCGAACACCCTCCTTGAAAGAACGGACGTCCGCTGTGCTTGCCGTGCACGACCTCGAGATCCGCGTTGGCGCGCGCCTGCTGATGGAGAACGTCTCGTTCCGCGTCGCCGACGGAGACAAGATCGGACTCGTCGGCCGCAACGGGGCCGGGAAGACCACGCTCACCAAGGTGCTCGCCGGTGATGTCCTGCCCTCCGGCGGCAGCGTGACGCGCTCCGGCGAGCTCGGCTACCTGCCGCAGGACCCGCGCTCCGGCAACCCTGAAGACCTCGCGCGCACGCGCATCCTCGACGCCCGTGGACTGGGACAGCTGAACCTCGGGATGACCGAGGCGGCACTCGCGATGGGCTCGGACGATCCCGCCGTCGCCGACAAGGCGATGAAGCGCTACGCCCGCCTCACCGAGCAGTTTGAGGCTCAGGGCGGATACGCGGCAGAGGCCGAGGCAGCCTCCATCGCGAACAACCTCTCACTCCCGGACCGCATCCTCGACCAGCCGCTGTCGACGCTCTCCGGCGGTCAGCGTCGCCGCATCGAGCTCGCCCGCATCCTCTTCTCCGACGCCGAGACGATGATCCTCGACGAGCCCACCAACCACCTCGACGCGGACAGCGTCGTGTGGCTGCGTGAGTTCCTCAAGGGCTACAAGGGCGGACTGATCGTCATCAGCCACGATGTCGAGCTGGTCGGCGAGACCGTGAACCGCGTGTTCTACCTCGACGCGAACCGCCAGATCATCGACACGTACAACATGAACTGGAAGAACTACCTGCGCCAGCGGGTGGCCGACGAGGAGCGCCGCAAGAAGGAGCGCGCCAACGCCGAGAAGAAGGCGACGACCCTGCAGCTGCAGGCGGCTCGCTTCGGCGCCAAGGCCTCCAAGGCCGCGGCGGCCCACCAGATGATCGCGCGCGCCGAGAAGCTGCTCGCCGGACTCGACGAGGTCCGTCAGGAAGACCGGGTCGCGAAGCTGCGATTCCCGAAGCCTGCGCCCTGCGGCAAGACCCCGATGATGGCGAGCGGCCTGTCGAAGTCGTACGGTTCGCTCGAGATCTTCACCGATGTCGACCTCGCCATCGACCGCGGCTCCAAGGTCGTCGTGCTCGGCCTCAACGGCGCGGGCAAGACCACTCTGCTGCGCATGCTCGCGGGCGTCGACAAGCCCGACACCGGGCAGCTCGAGCCGGGCCACGGCCTCAAGGTCGGCTACTACGCGCAGGAGCACGAGAACCTCGACGTGACCCGCTCGGTGCTGGAGAACATGGTCTCGGCCGCGCCCCACATCACCGAGACCGAGGCGCGCAAGGTGCTCGGCTCGTTCCTGTTCACCGGCGACGACGTGCTGAAGCCGGCGGGAGTCCTGTCCGGTGGCGAGAAGACGCGTCTGTCGCTCGCGACGCTCGTCGTCTCCTCGGCGAACCTGCTGCTGCTCGATGAGCCCACCAACAACCTCGACCCCGCCTCGCGCGAGGAGATCCTCGGTGCCCTCGCGCACTACGAGGGTGCTGTCGTCCTCGTCTCCCACGATCCTGGCGCGGTGCAGTCGCTCAACCCCGAGCGCGTGCTGATCCTGCCCGACGGCGTCGAAGACATCTGGAGCCAGGAGTACCAGGACCTCATCGAGCTCGCCTAGCAGGGGGCGCGGGCGCGTGTCGGTGACCCGTTGTAGCGTGACGGCATGAGTATGGGTCACATCCGCGCCGTGTGCTGGGACTGGAACGGCACACTGCTCGACGACGCGGAGATCTGCCGTCAGGTGATGAACGCCGTGCTCGAGGAGCACGGTCTCGATCCTCTGACCGATGAGCACACGTACCGATCGGTGTTCCGGTTCCCGATCCGCGACTTCTACGGCTCCGTCGGACTCGGCGACGACAGGTTCGTGGCGGCCGCGACGACCTACCTCGACCTGCTGGCGTCGCGCGTCGGCGAGGCGCCGCTCCACGCCGAAGCGCGTGCCACACTCGCGGCGCTCCACGAACGCGGCATCCGCCAGGTCCTCGCGTCGGCGACCCTTCCCGATGCGTTGGCGCAGCAGATGGCCCCGTACGGTCTGGTCGATGCCTTCGAGGACGTCCTGTCGATCGACGACCCGTATCGAGCGTCGAAGCACGACGTCATCGCGCGGTGGCTGACGGCATCCGACCTCCCGCCGAGCGAAGTGCTCATCATCGGCGACACCAATCACGACCGGGAGATCGCCGACGACCTCGGCACGGAGTTCGTCCACTTCGACGGCGGACACCAGAACTGGTCCGGCGACACCCGTCGGATCGCGACGCTCGGCGAGCTGCTCGACCTGCTGACCCCGATCGCCGATCATCGCGCACTGAGGGAACTCGCCTGAACGATCCGGCGCGTGACCGCTGGTCCCGTGGCATAGTCGGGAGCATGTCGACAGAGCGGGATCTCCTTTCGTCAGAGCTCAGCCGGTGGCTCCGGGCTCAGCCCGCGCTCACCGGCGCGGCTCCGCAACTGGTACTCGCCGATCTTCCTGACGATCCGGTGTCGCTCTTCCTCGACTGGATCGGCACGACGGCCGCCGCGGGCGCTCCCGAGCCGCACTCCGCCACCCTGGCGACGGTCGATGACGACGGCGTGCCGGATGCGCGCACACTCATCCTCAAAGACGTCGATGAGCGTGGATGGGCCTTCGCCGGACCACGGTCGTCTCGAAAGGCTGCGCAGATCGCCGCGCAACCTGCGGCGGCGTTGAACTTCTGGTGGCAGCCGCTCGTGCGGGCGGTGCGGGTCCGCGGACGGGTCCAAGAGGGGTCAGCCGCGGAGAGCGCAGCAGACCTCGCCGCGCGCTCCGCGGCCGCCCGTGAGGGTGTCAGACCAGGGGAATGGGTCCTCTGGCGGATCATTGCCGCACGAGTCGAGTTCTGGCAGGGATCGCCCGAACGCGATCACACGCGGATCGTCTACGAGCGCACGGAGACGGGGTGGACTTGCGTGGTGACCGGGCGAGGGGCCGACAGGCGAGAGAATGTGAAGGAGCCCGCATGAGCGGTTATCAGGTGGTCGAGATCGGAGCGCTCGATCAGTGGCGCACGCACCACGGCGGATTCGATGCGGCGCGGTCGCGGGATGGTCGCCGAGTCGTCGACCATGAGTTGACCATGCAGTACATCGGCATGACCGCGAATGCGCTCGAGCCCGGCGAAGAGGCCGGCTACTGGCACGTGCACCGGAAGATCGAAGAGGTGTACGTATTCCTCGACGGTCGTGGCCAGATGGGGCTGGATGACGACGTCGTCGAGGTGGGACCAGGGACGGTGATCCGAGTGGGGCAGGGCGTCGCTCGCACCTGGCGTGCGCGGCCGGACAGCATCGGCGAGCTGCGGTGGCTGTGCATCCGCGCGGGCGGCGAGGAGCTGCCCCGCCTGCCGGACGACAGCTCGCGATTGCCCGAGCGGCCGATGCCCTGGATAGATTGACGCGGGAACCGTCGGTCAGCGGACGTCGAGCAGCTCGTCCTCGACGTCGGCGTCGTGGTCCTTGCGCCGCGGAGCCTTCACGGGGGCCGGCGCGCCTTCGACCTCCTCGCGGTGCTTCACGATCTCGGTACGGATGATGTAGCCGATGAAGATGAACCCCATCAGCGCGAACAGGATCCACTGGATCGCGTAGGAGAGGTGGGGGCCCGGGTCGTCGGTGGGGGAGTCGAAGCCACCCAGCGCGCCGGATCCGGCCGGCTCCTCGGACACGACGCGGCCGTAGGCGCTGGTGATCACATCCCCGTCGGTCAGCGCGGCGATCGAGGGCAGATGGATGGTCGGCACCTGTCCTTCCGGCGCGCCGCGACCGGATGCGGGCAGCTGTTCTCCGGGTCGCAGGCGCACCGTCACCTCGGCCTCGCCCGGCGGCGGCGACGGCACCGAGTCGGGCTCAGCACCCTCGCCCGGCGCCACCCAGCCGCGATCCACGATGAACACGCGTCCATCGGCGTCGCGGAACGGCACCAGAACCTCGAAGGCGCTCGTCCCGCCGTGCGGGCGGTTGCGCACCAGGAGCTGCTGGTCGGCGAGGTACTCGCCCTGCAACGTGACGGGGCGCCATTCGTCGGAGGGATCGAGTGCACCGTCCTCGCCGATGACATCGGCCAGCGGAACGGGATCCGCGTCGTAGTTCTGCTCGACGAGTTCGATCTGCGCGGCCCGGGTCTCGTTCCGCTCGAACTGCCAGTTCGACAGGAACACGCACGCGATCGCGAAGCCGATCGCGATGAGCACATACACCGCCCAGCGGGTCAGACGCCGGCTCATGCGGGAACACCGTCGCGGACGATCACCGGGAAGTCCCGTGCGGCCAGGTAGTCGCGGAGGAAGTCGACGTGCTCGTCACAGGCCAACCAGACCTTCTCGCGGTCGGCGGCATGGATGCGAGGATTTCGCCACACCACTTGTCTGGTCGCCGCGCTCCGGCAGCCGGCGCGCGAGCACTCGAGGTCTGTCATCGCTCTTTCGGGCCTTCGTGGATCGTGAACACCTGAGGAGCGGATGGCTCGGACTCGATCGGGGCGGGCTCCGGAGCCTCCAACTCTCGCAGGGGGGACTCGGCTGTGGTCTCGTTGCTGTCGCTTCCGGCGTTCGCGAAGACGACGGCGATGTACGGCAGCACGGCGGCCGCGATCCCGAAGACCCAGGTGTACCAGCCGTACGGCTGCACGAGGACCATGAGCCCGAAGCACACGATGCGGATGGTCATCGTCAACGCATAACGGCGCACGCGATGATCAGCCTCATCCCGCGGAGACTGCGGCAGTGAGGTGACGGCCGGGACTTGACGCGCGTTCTTCACGATGCCTCAAGCCTACGCCGGTGCAGCCCTCCCGGCGTGCCGTTCGGTGACTCAGCTCGAGAACAGGAACGGCAGGCTGAAGACCCCGACGAACAGGAAGCTGATGATGGTGCTGACGATCGTGAACGCGCCGATCGCGACCACCGCGTAGCCGAGGATGAGCCCGGCGATGGCGAGTCCTCGTCCTCCGATCCCCGGCTGACGCTTGATCTGCCCGAGAGCCATGTGGCCCGTGATGACGGCGGCGATCGATGCCAGCACCGGGATGATGGCCCAGATCAGGACGACCCCGGCGATGCCGCAGATGAGCGAGGCGACCGCCAGCGGGCTGGTGGGACGAGAGGCGGCGGCGGGAGACCCCGCGCTCGGGTAGGCGCCGTAACCGGGCTGCACAGGCGGCGGGGCATAGCCGGGCTGAGTGGGCGCCGCCCCGTAGCCGGGCTGTGCGGAGGGCGGAGCGTAGCCGGGCTGCGAAGAGGCCGGGGCGTATCCGGGCTGTGCGGGTGGGGGAGCGTATCCCGGCTGGGGCGCCGCGGCCGGGGCGCCGGATGCCGGATATCCCGGAGGTGCGTAGGTCGGCGCGGCTCCCGGGTGGCTCTGCGTCGGCTGTGGGGCGGGCCGCACTGGGTCGGCGGGAAGTGCCGGAGTGGCCGCGGGCGCGGCGGGTGCGGGCGGCGGTGTCAACGGCGGCTCGCCACCGGGAGAGGGGATGCGGTTGTCGCTCACGATGAAGCCTTTCGTCTCGATCAGGGTTCCAGCAGCGTTCCCGTCTGTCAAACGCCACGACGCGGCCGACCCGGGCGCCCGGGAGCAGTCGGCGGCGGCATGGTCGATAGGATCGATGACGGCCCGGGACCGCGGGCCGACCGGCCAGATCAGGAGTGTCCCCCCATGAGTGCTGAGCGCGTCGTCCTCGTCACCGGCGGCAATCGCGGCATCGGCCGCGCCATCGCGGAGCGCTTCGTGCGCGACGGCTACCGCGTCGCCGTCACGGCCCGCAGCGGCGAAGGCCCGGAGGGGACTCTCACCGTCCGTGCCGACGTGACTGATGCCGCAGCTCTCGACGCGGCGTTCACCGAGGTGGAGCAGCAGCTCGGTCCGGTCGAGATCGTCGTCGCGAACGCCGGCATCACCAAGGACACGCTGCTCCTGCGCATGAGCGAAGACGATTTCGACAGCGTCGTCGCAACGAACCTCGGCGGTACCTTCCGCGTCGTCAAGCGTGCATCGAAGGGCATGCTCCGCGCACGTTTCGGTCGCATCATCCTGATCTCGAGCGTCGTCGGACTGTACGGTTCCGCGGGGCAGGTCAACTACTCCGCTTCGAAGAGCGCGCTCGTCGGCTTCGCACGTTCGATCACCCGCGAGCTCGGCGCGCGGGGGATCACAGCCAACGTCGTCGCCCCGGGGTTCATCGAGACCGACATGACGGCGGAACTCCCGGAAGAGACGCAGAAGCAGTACAAGGCGAACATCCCGGCCGGACGGTTCGCCACCCCCGACGAGGTCGCGGGGGTCGTGACCTGGCTCGCGGGCGACGATGCCGGCTACATCTCCGGTGCGGTCATCCCCGTGGACGGCGGCCTCGGGATGGGGCACTGACCCCACCCTGCGCCGTCAGCGGGTGATCGCCCCGATCAGCAGTTCGGCGAGACGATCGGGAACGGTGAACTGCGGCCAGTGGGCGGAGCTGATCCGGACGACCTCGGCGTCTTCGATCGCGCGATACTCCTCGGCGAACGGTCCCCATTGGTCGATCATGCCCTCGAAGGTCGCCTGGTCGAGGTCCCCCATGAGCAGTGTCACCGGCACCCGGTAGCGCGCGGGGTCGGTGAGGGAGATGCCGTCGGTCGGCACTCGTGCGGGGACGCTGGATGTGAGCGGCGCCGTGCGCGCACGAGTGTCCTCATCGAGGTCGTGCACGTCTTCGTCCTCGAAGAAATCCCAGCCGGGAAAGGGAACGACCCCGTCGACGATCGGGAACTCGCTGATCCCGTTTCCGGGCGGGGGAGGGACGGTGTCGACGAAGATGACGCGGCTCACGCGGTCGGGGCGCGCATCGGCGACACCCCATGCGACGTTGCCGCCTCCGCTGTGGCCGACGACCACGACATCGCCGTCGACCTCGTCGACCGCGGCGACGGCGGCGTCGACCCAGTCGGCGATGCCGATGTCGGAGGTGACAGCCTCAGGCTCACCGAGCCCCGGCATGGTGAGAGCGTGCACGCGGTGCCCCGCCCGTTCGAGGGCGGGGATCACGTCGTCCCAGCTCGAGGCGTCGAGCCAGAGTCCGGGGATGAGGATGATGTCCATGTGCCGACGCTAGCGGCGGGGGCGGACATCCACCAGAGGCCCGGACTACGGCAGGAGTGCGATGACCTCGGACAGGTCCTGCGGTCCGATGACGAGACTCGCGGCCTCGCGGACGGCGGGCTTGGCGTTGAAGGCCAGACCGAGTCCGGCGACCGCCATCATCTGCAGGTCGTTCGCCCCGTCGCCGATCGCGATCGTCGCGTGCGGGGGCACGCCGAGTTCCGCCGCCCATTCCTGGAGCGAAGTGGCCTTGGCCGCCCCGTCGACGATGCCGCCGTCGACGCGACCGGTGAGTTCCCCGTCGGCGATCTCGAGACGGTTGGCGCGCCATCGGTCGACGCCCAGCCCCGGCGCGACGTCGTCGAGGATCTCGTGGAAGCCCCCGGATACGACTCCGACGACGCCGCCGCGGTCGTGGACGGCCGCGGTGAGCTCGTGCACTCCGGGCGTCGGTTCGATCCGTGCACGCACCCGCTCGAACGCGGCGACCGGTACGCCCTGGAGGGCGGCGACGCGGGAGCGGAGGCTCGCGGCGAAGTCGACCTCGCCGCGCATCGCCGCCTCGGTGGCCGCCTGCACCTCCGCGCGGCGACCTGCCTCATCGGCGAGCAGCTCGATCACCTCGTTGCGGATCAGGGTGGAATCGGCATCGAGGACGACGAGGAAGCGCGCGGCGGTCACCCGTCGAGCCTATCGATCACCGGGCGGTCCGACGCGCCGCGTGACGCCGTCAGCGCTCGATGAAGACGCCCTTGCCGACGACCGTGATGCCGGACTCCGTCACGGTGAAACCCCGTGCGAGGTCCCGCTCGCGGTCGACGCCCACCGTGGCCCCGTCGGCCAGCACCACGTTCTTGTCGAGGATCGCCCGGTGGATGCGCGCACCCTGCCCCACGTGGACGTGGTCGAAGACGACGGAGTCCGTGATTGTCGAACCGCCGCCGGCGAGCGTCCAGGGGCCGACCACGCTGCGCTCCAGGTGGGTGCCGGACAGCACCGACCCGAGCGAGACGATCGAGTCGATCGCGTTGCCGATGCGGCCGACCGAGTCGCGCACGAACTTCGCGGGCGGGGAATTGACCGCCTGCGAGTGGATCGGCCACTCCATGTTGTAGAGATTGAACACGGGCAGAGTCGAGATCAGGTCGCGGTGCGCGTCGAAGAACGAGTCGATGGTCCCCACATCTCGCCAGTACGAGCGATCGCGCGGCGAAGACCCGGGGACGTCGTTCTGCTTCATGTCGTAGTAGCCGGCCTCGCCGCGGTCGACGAAGTACGGGACGATGTCGCCGCCCATGTCGTGCCCGGATGTCGGCGACTCGCCGTCGGCCTCGACGGCGGCGATGAGCGCGTCGGCGTCGAAGATGTAGTTGCCCATCGAGGCCAGCACCTCGTGCGGGGAGTCCTCGAGGCCGGCGATGTCGGTCGGCTTCTCCAGGAACTGCTTGATGCGCCCGGATTCGGCGTCGGCGTCGATCACCCCGAACTGCGAAGCCAGCGCGAGGGGCTGACGGATGCCGGCGACCGTCGCCTTCGCACCGGATTCGATGTGCGCCTCGAGCATCTGCCGGAAGTCCATGCGGTACACGTGGTCGGCGCCGATGACCACGACGATGTCGGGCTTCTCGTCGTTGATCAGGTTCATGCTCTGCAGGATCGCATCGGCGGATCCGGAGAACCATCGCTTGCCGAGTCTCTGCTGCGCGGGGACCGAGGTCACGTACGAGTCGAGGAGTGCCGACATGCGCCATGTCTGCGAGATGTGCCGGTCGAGGCTGTGCGACTTGTACTGCGTCAGCACGACGATCTGCCGGAGCCCGGAGTTGATGAGGTTGGAGATCGCGAAGTCGATCAATCGGTACTGTCCGCCGAAGGGCACTGCGGGTTTCGCGCGATCCGCCGTGAGCGGCATGAGGCGCTTGCCCTCGCCGCCGGCGAGGATGATCCCGAAGACCTTCTTTGGAGCGGACATGGCTCCACCATAGATGCGTTCGCGGCCGCTGTACTAGCGTTCAGACATGCGAGTCGAAATGATCACGAAGGAGTACCCGCCCGAGGTCTACGGCGGTGCCGGAGTGCATGTCGCGGAACTCGTCGCCGCGCTTCGAGAGCACGTCGACGTGCGGGTGCGCGCGTTCGGCGCGACGCGCGACGAGCCCGATACCTTCGCCTATCGCACGCCCGCGGAGCTCGCCGGAGCGAACCCGGCGCTGCAGACTCTGGGCACGGATCTCGAGATCGTTTCCGCCATCGCCGACGCCGACCTCGTGCACAGTCACACCTGGTACGCCAACTTCGCCGGTCACCTCGCCTCGCAGCTGCACGGCATCCCGCATGTGCTCACGGCACACAGCCTGGAGCCGCTCCGTCCGTGGAAGGCCGAGCAGCTGGGCGGCGGGTACGCGATCTCCAGCGGCATCGAGCGCCTCGCGTACGAGAACGCCGCCGCTGTGATCGCGGTGAGCGCCGGCATGCGCGCCGACATCCTCCGCAGCTACCCCCAGGTCGATCCTGCGAAGGTCCGCGTGATCCACAACGGCATCGACGTCGAGCGCTGGCGTCCGGTGCAGGACGCGGCCTTCCTCCAGTCGATCGGGATGGACCCCGCGCGACCGTCGGTGGTGTTCGTCGGTCGGATCACGCGGCAGAAGGGGCTGCCGTATCTGCTGCAGGCCGCCCGACTCCTTCCGCCCGAGGTGCAGCTGGTGCTGTGTGCCGGGGCCCCGGACACCCCGGAGATCATGGCCGAGGTGCAGGAGGGAGTGCGGCTGCTGCAGGAGACGCGGGACGGCGTGATCTGGGTCGAGCGGATGCTGCCGCGCGATGAGCTGTCGGCGATCCTCACCGCCGCGACCACGTTCGTGTGCCCCTCCGTCTATGAACCGCTCGGCATCGTGAACCTCGAGGCGATGGCGTGCGGTGCGGCGGTCGTCGGCACCGCGACCGGGGGCATCCCCGAGGTCGTTTCCGACGGTGTCACGGGTCGGCTCGTGCCGATCGAACAGCTGCAGGACGGCACCGGTACGCCGGTGGATCCGGAGCGCTACGTGGCGGATCTGGCTGCCGTGCTCACCGAGGTGGCCATGGATCCTGAGCGGGCGCGGGCCTACGGCGAAGCCGGACGCGAGCGCGCACGGGACGACTTCAGCTGGTCCGCCATCGCGGAGACGACGCGCGCGCTCTACGCGGAGCTCACCGCCTGAGCCGATAGGCTGGAACCATGCCGAGCGCTCTGGAATTCACCGACGTCGTCGTGCGCCGTGAAGGACGCAACATCATCGATCACGTGACCTGGGAGGTCGACGACGATCAGCGATGGGTGATCCTCGGACCGAACGGGGCGGGCAAGACCACGCTCCTGCAGCTGGCCGACACGCTCATGCACCCGACCTCCGGTACCGTCACCGTGCTGGGGGAGACCCTGGGTCGTACCGACGTGTTCGAGGTGCGCCCGCGCATCGGCTTCGCGTCGTCCGCGATGGCCAAGCGCGTTCCCCGTGACGAGACGGTGCTCAACACCGTGCTCACCGCGGCGTACTCGGTGCTCGGTCGCTGGAACGAGAACTATGAGGACATCGACGAGCGCCGCGCGCTCCGCGTCCTCGCGGACTGGCGCCTCGACCACCTGGCGGACCGCACGTTCGGCACGCTGAGTGACGGCGAGCAGAAGCGCGTGCAGATCGCGCGCGCCGTGATGACCGACCCGGAACTCCTGCTGCTCGACGAGCCGACCGCCTCGCTCGATCTCGGGTCGCGTGAAGAGCTGCTGGCGCTGCTCAGCGGGTACGCGTCCTCGCCGACGACGCCTGCGATGCTGATGGTGACGCACCACGTCGAGGAGATCCCGGTGGGCTTCACGCACGTGATGCTGATTCGCGACGGCGCGATCGTCGCGGCCGGACCGATCGCCCAAACGCTCACGGCCGAGGCGCTCACCGACACGTTCGGCATGCCGATCGTGCTCAGCAGTGAAGACGGCCGCTACGCCGCCCGCGCAGCATCCTGATCCAGGTCTGATAGAATCGACCCTTGGTGCTTCCGCACCGCAGACTTCCCTCGTCCCTGGCACAATCCAGGGCAGCAACTAAGGAATCCCATGAAGACTGACATTCACCCCGAGTACAAGGCTGTCGTGTTCCGCGACCTCGGCTCGGGCGAGACGTTCCTCACCCGTTCGACCGTGACCGGCGACAAGACCATCGAGCTGGACGGCGTGGAGTACCCCGTCATCGATGTCGAGATCTCGTCCGCGTCGCACCCGTTCTACACGGGCAAGCAGCGCATCATGGACTCGGCCGGCCGCGTCGAGAAGTTCAACCAGCGCTTCAAGGGCTTCGGCGGCTCGTCCAAGTAACGACTGCCACGAAGAAGGCCCCATGCTCCTCGGAGCGTGGGGCCTTCTTCGTTCGTCTGGCGCTTCGGCTGGTGGTCTCAGACGTCGATGACGATGCGGCCGGCGTCGATGCGGCTCGGCGGGTCACCGGGCGAGGGCGCCGGCGCCGTCCGCTGCGTCTGCCGGTCGCGCTCGAGCGCGGCCTCATATGCTGACGGCATCCAGATCGCATCGAAGGAGCCGCCGAACCCGCCGCCTGCGCCGTCGTACTTCTCTTCTACGGGCTTCCGGGAGAACGTGTGCGCGATGCCGAAGGCGACGAGACCCGGCCCTGCGATGAGGACGATCGCCACATAGGTCCAGCCGAACACCTCGTTCATGACGATAGCGTAAGCCAGATTCAGCGAGAGTCCATCCCCCTCAGGGTGGACATGCTCAGCGGATGCGGCGGCCCTGTGCGAGGTCGATGAGGCGCGACAGCACCGGCCCCGAGCGCAGCCCGTTATGCTCGTGCTCGCTGGTCACCCAGAGCTTCACGTCGGGGAGCAGGCGTGCCGTCTCGAGGGAGAACTCCATCGGCACGTACACGTCGTCGACGTAGACGGCGGCGGCGCCTGTCGCCCCGGACGCGGCGATCGCCTCCGCGTCGTAGATGCTCGGCCATTCGTGCTCCGCGAGCGCGAGGGTGACGTCGCGCCACGGCTGGAACGCGGGGACCGTCTCGGTCCACTCGCGCCGGATGTGCTCACCGGTGAAGAGCGTCGGGTCGTCGCGGAAGTCGGAGGGCTCCGTGCGCTCGGCCGACCATCGCGTGGCGTGGCCGTCGGCATAGCTGGACTCGTGGAACGCGAAGTACAGCGGATTGCGGCCGTCGAAGGGCATCGCGTGCATCAGGTCGTACCGGAAGGCATTGGAGGCGGGATCGCGCTCGAGCAGTGACCAGACGGTCTGCCAGCCGTCGTTCGTGCCGAGGGCCGAGCCCATCGACCGCAACCGCGATCGGGACACGACCTCGCCGTCGGGGAGCACGATGTCGCCGGCATCCACCAGGTCGACGAGCCGTCGCATGGCGTCGCGGTGCTCCGGGAATCGACGGTAGTACCGCTCGGACGCCGTGCGCATCTTCTCGTAGCAGAGCGCATACACATCATCGGGGTGTCGCCCGATCGCGCTGAGGCCTCCCGTGATGAAGACGTCCTGCAACGAGGACGCGTCCGTCGAGAGGTAGGCCAGCGTCGTGAAACCGCCGAAGGACTGCCCGAGCACGCTCCAGGTGGCAGCACCCAGGTGTTCGCGGATCGCCTCGCAGTCACGCACGATCGAGTCGGCGCGGAGATGGGTCAGGTGCTCGGCCACGGCCTCGGCGCCGCGGGCGAGATCGTGATCGCCGACCGGGGTCGATTGCCCCGTGCCGCGCTGATCGAGGAGCACCAGGCGGTAGTGGGCGAGGGCTTCATCCAGCCAGGCCGGCGATGTCGAAGAGTGGAACGGGCGGGGAGCCTCGTGCCCCGGTCCGCCCTGCAGGAAGACCAGATAGGGGAGGGCCTCACCGCCTTCGCGGGCGACCACGCGCGCGAAGATGTCGATGGTGCGGGAGTCGGCGGCGTCGTCCCAGACGAGCGGGACGGTGAGCGTGTGCTCTTCGACGGTGAGATCCAGCAGCTGGCGGACGACGGTGGTCATGGTCACATCACATTCCCGATGTAGGAGTATTTGACGAAGACCTCCGAGGCGATGCCCGACTCCTCGAGCACCCCCTGCACGGCGGTCATCATGTAGTTGGAGTCCCAGCCCATGTAGAGGAAGTGGGATTCGTCGAGCTCGTCCCACTGGCCCTTCCAGGCCATGTCCTGGTAGATCGGTCCGCCGTGGGCGGCGCAGTAGGCGAGTGCAGCGGCCCTCGTGTCGGTCCATGCGCGCCGGAACACCCGGTTGAAGAGATACTTCACGTCGGGCACCTCCCACCGCTCACCGCGGTACTCGACGTAGTCGAACTCGCGTTCCCAGCCGGTGGGCCAGCCGCGCCGGCGCACGGCATCCAGGATCGGGGTCAGACCGTCGTCGTCGATCTCCGGCAGCGCGGGACGCGCCCAGATGCGGATCAGGTCGGACGTGAGCGCGACCGTGCGTTGCGTGATCGCGGCCGTGTTCCACGCGGCGACCTCGGACAGCTCGCGGGTCGCGGGCACCGCGCTGCGGGCGTATGCCTCTGCGCGCTTGACCGGGAACGAGGCGCCGAAAACGCGCTCGGTGAGTGGCTGCTCGAGCAGGGTCAGGTTGCCGAGAGTCGGGGCGAGCGCCCGGTGGCTGTTCTGCTCGTCCTCGGCGTAGTCGCTCCAGGGGCGCTCTCCATCGCCCGACCAGGCGTCGCCGGGGACGGTGGGCACGATGTGCTCGACGTCGAACCCGTCTACGTCGTCGACGCCCTCCAGGCGGCCGAGCACGTACGCGGGGTGGGGGAGTTCGCTGTACTTCAGCACGGCGCTCACGCGCTCGTCGGAGGGGGTGATGCGGGCGAAGGCGCGCGCGAGCGAATCACGACCCTCGCGTCGTGCCCGGCAGAGTCGGGCGATGAGCCGTTCGGCAGGAAGGTTGACCAGCGCGCGGCGGAGGTACAGGGCCTGGATCCACTCCAGCGTCTCGATGAGCTCGACGCGATCGATCACTCCCCGGGCGTGGTCGCTGTAGACGCTCATCACGAGGGGGTACGACGAGCGCCCGAAGGTGTTGACGTGTCGCAGCTGTCGCGCGATCTCGGGATCCTTCTCCCGCGAGGGATCGAGGAGGATGCCGTACACCTCGGCGTAGTGGCGCCACTCGGCCGCATCCGCCTGCAGGTGGGCGACGTCGACGCGGGGGAACGACTGCCGGAACGCGCTGTACACGCCGTGCTCGCCGTTCGCGGCCACCTCCCGGCCCGTGACGAGCACGAGATAGTGCCGCCAGAAAGCGCCGATGGCCTCACCGGTGTGGTGCTCGATCGGCACCCAGAAGCGGGCTTCGACATCGACCTGCTCCGCGTGGCTGAGCCCCATCAGGATGTAGTTGTGGATGAGTTCGTGGTCGCGCAGCGGCTCACCCGTCGAGTTCAGGCTCTCGAAGATCTGCTGGGCGTTCGCCTGGGCTCCGAGAGTGATCGACACGTGCTCGAGCTTCTGCAGCCCGCGCCAGATGAGCGGGACCTCATCCACGTGGATCTGGCTGCGGAAGAAGGCGTAGTTGTCGTCGAAGCGGGACTCGCGATCGGCGTCGTCCCGACGGTCGAGCACGACGGACTCGTACAGGTCGGCCCACGCATCGTGCGGACGCAGCTTGGTGCGGCCGGGTGAGTCGGCGCGGACGAGAACCCGTTCCAGCGCAGCTGCGAGGGCGGCATCGGTGTCGCGGACCGAGTGGTGCAGCGCGGCGACCAGCAGCATCAGCGTGGTGATGCGCTGCTGGCCGTCGATGAGGATCAGGTCGGAATCGGCCGATGTGCCGTCTTCGGCGGAGAGGATCGAGCCGATGAAGTGGCGGTGTGCGTCGTCCTCCCGCGCGACGGCGCGGATGTCGGAGAGGAGGCGTTCGCACCCGCCGATGTCCCAGCGGTACTGCCGCTGGTAGACGGGGACGACGATGGTGGTGGTACCCGCCGCGAGCCACTCGATCGTGTTGACTGCCGTCGCCTCGACGTTGGTCGCGGTGCTCATTCTGGTGTCTCGTCCTCCCATAGCGACGGGTGCCGAGGACTCGCCGGGCGCCCCGATCAGTCTATTCGGTTATCCACGGCCGACCTCCGAAGGGCTCGCGGGCTTCGCTGTTAGGCTTGCCTAATCAGGGCCTGTTAAAACGTGCTGGCCCCCGATGAAAGGAACATGACTCGATCATGGGTTACATCAAGTCCGCTGCCCTCGAGGAAAAGGGATTCGTCGTCCTCGACAGCTACAACCAGGAGCTCGACCCCAAGGAATGGCTCGACATCGAGTACAACGACTGGAAGTCGTCGGGTGACACCCGCTTCGCGCCGCTCGCCAGCGCTTTCGGCGACATCGAGTGCAATGGGTTCTGGAACCACAAGCCGCCGCGCACCGACAAGGACGGCGTCTGGATCGACTCGCAGATCGAGAAGGCTCCGAACCTGACGCGTCGCGCACAGGAGCCCGGCGCCAACGTCGGCCGGTGTCGCGTGATCGAGCTGCAGCCGACCCCGTACGGCGAATGCCTCTACAACCTCCACCAGGACGACAACAACCGTCTGAACCCCGACGGCACCGGCTGGGTGGTCCGCGGCTTCTTCAACCTCACGGACGACAAGGACAGCTACTTCGTCCTGCGCGAGAACCGCACCGACCCGAGCATCGAGTACCGCATCGCCCTTCCGGCCGGCGCGCAGCTCATCGTCGACACGCAGCGTCTGTGGCACGCCGCCACGCACAACGGCACCGAGCCGCGCTACTGCCTCATCACGTCGTGGACCTCGGGCCCCGAGCTCGACGCGTACATCGAGAAGTACCACGGCACCGACGACGTCCCCAACTACGAGGTCGACCAGGAGACGCTCGAGTTCGGCTACGCCGAGCAGGCGCGCAAGGATGCTGCTCGCGCGGCCTACTACGCGGCGAAGGGCCAGCAGGTCAAGCAGGCCATGAGCGAGGCCTGATCCTCCTCTGATCACATCGAAGGCCCCGGTCCCCGTGACCGGGGCCTTCGTCGTGGAATCACATGCTTGTGATTTCCGTCGAACTCCGCGAGAATGGGCCCACAACCGCATATTCTCGCCACTTCGTGGTTCAGGTCGTTGGGGAAGACGCACCTGATGAAACGGAGAGATCATGGCGACGGCTTACGCACGCGGAGTGGTGTTCATCCACTCTGCGCCTCGCGCGCTCTGCCCGCACCTCGAATGGGCGGTGGGTCGCGCTATCGGGCGTGCGGTGAATTTCGACTGGACCGAGCAGCCCGTCCTCGAAGGTGCCCGGCGCGCCGAGTTCTACTGGGACGGCCCCGTCGGCACCGGTGCTGCTCTCGCGACCTCCATCCGCGGGTGGGAGCACTTGCGGTTCGAAGTGACCGAAGACCCCACGCCGCGCAGTGATGGCGGGCGCTGGCTGCACACGCCCGACCTCGGCATCCACTACGCGCAGACGGATGCCGCAGGCAACATCGTCATCGGCGAGGACCGGATCCGCTACGCGATGGAGATCGCCGCGGGGAGTGCGATCGAGTTGCAGCGCGAGCTCGACATCGCGCTGGGATCGGCCTGGGACGAGGAGCTGGAGCCGTTCCGTCATGCCAGCGACGACGCCAGGGTCGTCTGGCTGCACAAGGTCGGCTAGCCGACACCACAGACCGGGAGCGGGGGAGGCGTGAGTATCGGATGCCGGTGAATCATCCCGGACGCTGAGAAGACGTATCCCCGCTTCGCACGACGAGGACCCCGCCCCGGAAACGAGGCGGGGTCCTCGTCGTGCGGAGGTGGGCCGCCGGTCAGATGACCGCGGTGTGCTGCAACTCGTCGGTGTGGGACCGCGCGCCTCCGCGCACATCGTCCCAGGCCAGTGCCAGTCGTTGCATGGCCTCGGCTGTCCGCTCCGGCGGGAGGGTGATGGGGATGCGCAGGCGACGTTCGAGTACTCCTCCGGTGGTGAAGCGGGGGCCCGGGGGCAGGATGACACCGCGCTCACGCGCCGCGAGCGACAGTGAGGTCGAGAGTGGCGCGCCGATGTCGATCCATGCCGAGAGGCCGCCCGGGGTCGGCGGCATCCGGAAACCGGGAATTCCGGAAACGCCGCGCTCCACCGCGTCGCGTCCGGCGAGCAACCTGCGGCGGACATGAGACGTCAGTGCCGGCATGTCGTCGAGCAGTTCCACGGCGATGCACTGCTCCAGCAGGGCGGTACCCAGTTCGAAGGAGGGGCGCACGGCGAGCAGTCGAGCGATCACCGAGCGTTCCGCGCGGATCCAGCCGATACGCATCCCGCCCCAGGCGATCTTCGACATCGATCCGACAGTGATGACGTTCGGCCCGCTCGCGGCCATCGGCGCGGGTGTCCATCCGCGATCGATGTCGAGTTCTGCAGTCGTCTCGTCGACGATGAGGTGGGTGCCGACGTTCCGAGCCGTCGTGACGATCCGCGAGCGCTCATCGTCGGGCAGCGTCGCGCCGGTGGGGTTGTGGAAGTCGGGGATGAGGTATGCGATGTGCGGACGCGACCCGAGGAGTGTCTCGTTCAGATGGCGGGTGTCCCAGCCGTCGACGTCGACGGGCGTGGGCACCAAACGGTAGCCGTGCCGATGCAGCGCTTCGAGCGCGTGCGGGAACGTCGGCTGCTCGACCAGCGCTCGCTCGCCTCGACGTCCGATGGCCGTCAGGATCAGGTTCACCGCGTTGAGTGCCCCCGAGGTGATGATGATCTCGTCCGCGGAGGTCGGGGCTCCGCGATCGCGGAAGCGCTGCGCGACGGCCTCTCGCAGTTCGGGGAGGCCTCGCAACGAGTAGCCGCTGGTGCCGCGCAGGGCAGCGAGGCGGGGAAGGGAACGTACCGTTGCGTCATACAGTCCGGGGGTCGAATCCATCGAGGCGATCGAGAGGTCGATGGCGTCGTCATCGGGCTCCGTGCTCCCCGCATCCTGACCGTGGGGGAGCATCACCCGGGTGCTTCCTCCATGTAGGCGGGAGACATACCCATCGGTCTCGAGCAGTCCGTAGGCGCGAGTGATGGTCGAACGCGAGCGCCGCAGTTCGAGCGCGAGGGCTCGTTCACTCGGCAGACGCTCGCCGACCGTGAGACGACCGTCGAGGATCAGTGCCCTGATGCGATCAGCCAGCGTCATCGCCGTCGCTCCTGCGACATTGTTCGCCCCGAGCTGCTCGACGAGTCGTGATCCCATGCCTCCATCCTGGCGCAAAGTGGTCTGATGTGCGCATGCCACTTTGCGGCGAGTGGATTCGCCTCGGAGCCGGTGCGACGGGCCAGAGTGGAAGGATGCTCCTCCGCTCTGTGTTCCTTCCTGTGGCCGCCGCCAGCCGGCGTGACCTCGTCGAGAGGCTCGTGCAGCTGCTCGTCGGCCTCTTCCTCTATGGCGTGGCGCTCGGCTTCATGGTGCGCGGCGGCATCGGGGTGGCGCCGTGGGACGTGCTGGCGCTGGGCCTCGCCGGCCAGACCGGAGTCGGATACGGCGTGATGACCGTGCTCGTCTCGATCGTGGTGCTGCTGCTGTGGATTCCGTTGCGTCAGCGGGTCGGGCTGGGGACCGTTCTGAACGCGCTCCTGGTCGGCCCCAGTGCCGATCTCGCGCTGTTCCTGATCCCGCAGCCGGCCTCGGTCTGGATCGGCGCCCCCATGTTCGTCTTCGGTCTCCTCCTCCTCGCCTTCGCAACGGGTCTCTACATCGCCGCCGACTTCGGTCCCGGTCCGCGCGACGGCCTGATGACCGGGTTGGTCCGACGCACCGGGTGGGCGGTGTGGCTCGTCCGCACGCTGATCGAAGGCGGCGTGCTGCTCGTCGGCTTCCTCCTCGGCGGTCCTGTGGGCGTCGGGACGGTGCTCTTCGCGTTCGGTGTCGGCCCGCTGATCGGGTGGTTCCTGCCGCGCATCACACGCATCCGCGAAGCGCGCTCGCGCCGGCTCGGGGCGCTGCGCGCCTGACCGCGATCGGAACCAGGTCACGGGCGATCGACGGCCTGCAGACACGAAGAGAGGCCCCCGGAATCCCGAGGGCCTCTCTTCGTGTCTGCAGCGTCAGTCCGCGCTGGCGACGACCAGCACGGCGTTGTGTCCGCCGAACCCGAACGAATTGCTGATCGCGATCTGCGGACCGTCGCCGAGCGGCGTGGCCTCGCCGGAAAGGCGGAACGGGACCGCCGGGTCGGGCTCGGTCATGTTGATGGTCGGGGGAGCGACGCGGTCGCGCAGGGCGAGCAGCGAGAAGATCGCCTCCAGGGCACCCGTACCACCGAGCAGGTGACCGGTGGAGGCCTTGGTCGCCGACACGGGAATCTCGTCGATCCGGTCGCCGAAGACCTTCTTGAGAGCGACATACTCATTCGGGTCACCGACCGGTGTCGACGTGGCGTGCGCGTTGATGTGGGTGACCTGGTCGGCTGTGACGCCGGCCTCTTCGAGCGCCTGCGTGACGGCCCGTGCTGCGCCGTTGCCCTCGGGGTCGTTCCCGGTGATGTGGTACGCGTCGGCTGTGACTCCGCCGCCGAGCACGTAGCCGTAGATCTTGGCGCCGCGAGCCTTCGCGTGCTCCTCGGTCTCGAGGATCAGTGCGGCTGCGCCCTCGCCCATGACGAACCCGTCACGGTCGATCGCGCCGGGGCGTGACGCGTGGGCCGGGTCGTCGTTCCGACGCGACAGCGCCTGCGCCGACGCGAACGAGGCCATCGTGATCGGGTGGATCGCGGACTCGGTGCCACCGGCGATCACGACGTCGGCGAGGCCGTCCTGCAGGTGGTGGAAAGCGTGGATGATCGACTCCGTGCTGGAGGCGCACGCGCTGACGACGGTCTGCGCATAGGCGCGAGCCTCGAACTGCAGCGAGAGGTTGCCCGCAGCGGCGTTCGGCATGAGCATCGGGACCGTCAGCGGCATGACCCGTCGCGGGCCCTTCTCGCGAAGCGTGTCCCAGGCGTCCAGGAGGGTCCAGAGTCCGCCGATGCCGGTGGCGAAGTCGATGCCGAGTCGCTCGGGAGCGACTTCGGGGGAGCCGGCGTCCGCCCACGCCTCGCGGGCCGCGATGAGGGCGAACTGCGACGACGGATCGAGGCGCTTGGCCTCGTGGCGGGGGAGCACCTCTTCCGGGCGCACGATCGCCTCGGCGGCGAAGGTGACGGGCAGCTCGTACTGCTGCACCCAGTCGTGTTCGAGCGTGCGGGTGCCGGACATGCCGGCCAGCAGGTTCGTCCAGTTCTCCGGGGCCGTGCCGCCGATGGCGGACGTGGCGCCGATGCCGGTGACGACGATGCGCTTGGTCATGGGGTGTGGTTCCTTGTCGAACGTCGAAGGGGATGAGAGGGCAGGGCGGAGGATGCCACTCCCGCGCGGTGCGGGGGTGGCATCCTGCCGGGATTACTCCTGGCCCGCGACGATGAAGTTGACGGCGTCGCCGACGGTCTTCAGGTTCTTGACCTCGTCGTCGGGGATGGTGACGCCGAACTTCTCCTCGGCGTTGACGACGATCGTCATCATCGAGATGGAGTCGATGTCGAGGTCATCGGTGAACGACTTCTCGAGGGCGACCTCGGAGGCGTTGATGCCGGTCTCGTCGGTGATCAGCTCTGCGAGGCCTGCGAGGACCTCATCGTTGGTGAAAGCCATGTGGTCTTCCTCTTTCTTGCGGGTTGTATTCGGAACCGTGGAACAGTCTAGAGAAGGTCAGCGCATTCTCAGGGAAGGACGACGACCTGTGCGGCGAACACGAGTCCGGCGCCGAAGCCGATCTGCAGCGCGAGACCGCCGGAGAGCTCGGGGTGCTCGGCCATCAGACGGTGACTCGCCAGCGGGATCGATGCCGCCGAGGTGTTGCCCGTGGTCTCGATGTCGCGGGCGATCACCGTGGTCTCCGGCAGCTTCAGCTGCTTCGCGAACTCGTCGATGATGCGCATGTTCGCCTGGTGGGGGATGAAGGCCGCGATGTCGGAGGGCTCGACGCCCGCCTTGTCCAGTGCCTCGCGTGCGACCTTGGCCATCTCCCAGACGGCCCAGCGGAAGACCGTCGGGCCCTCCTGGCGCAGCGTGGGCCACGGCACCACACCGTCGCGGAAGTCGGTGAGCGTGCCGTTCATCCCGACCGCGTCGGCCTTGGAGCCGTCGGACCCCCAGACGGCGGGGGCGATGCCCGGTGTCTCGCTCGGGCCGATCAGCGCGGCCCCCGCCCCGTCGCCGAGGAGGAAGGAGATGCTCCGGTCGGTCGGGTCGACGACGTCGGAGAGCTTCTCGGTGCCGATGACCAGGGCGTAGCGGGCTGCCCCGGCCTTGATCAGCGCGTCGGCCTGGGCGATCGCATAGGCGTATCCGGCGCAGGCCGCATTGATGTCGTAGGCAGCGGCGGGGTTCGCACCGACGCGGTCGGCGACGATCGCCGAGACCGACGGGGTCTGCTTCGGGTTGCTGATGGTCGCGACGATCACCAGGTCGACCTGGTCGGCCGGCACACCCGACTTCTCGATGGCCTCGGCTGCTGCCGTGGTGGCGAGGTCGATGGCGTCGGTGCCCTTGTCGGCCCGGGCACGGGTGATGATGCCGGTGCGCTGGCGGATCCACTCGTCGCTGGAGTCGATCGGCCCGATCAGGTCTTCGTTCGGAACGGCATTCTCGCCACGGGCGGCACCGTACGAGTAGATGCGCGTGTAGGCGGGGCCGGTGACCTGGGCGAGGGTGACGCTCATGCGGCTTCTCCGTTCAGCAGCGCGACGGCTGCATCGAGGTCTTCAGGGGACTTCACTGCGACGGTCGGAACGCCGCGCAGGCCGCGCTTGGCGAGCCCGACGAGAGCACCAGCGGGCGCGAGCTCGATCACGCCGGTGACCCCGGCGTCGGAGAACGACTGCATGCACAGGTCCCAGCGCACGGGGGAGGAGACCTGGTCGACGAGATAGCTGAGCGCTTGTGTGCCGTCGGCGACAACGGAGCCGTCACGATTGGTCCACAGCGTGATGTCGGGGTTCGCGGGCGCGACGTCGGCGACCGCGTCGCGGAGGGCCGAGACCGCAGAGGCCATGTAGCGCGTGTGGAATGCACCCGCGACCTGGAGCGGGATCACGCGAGTGCCCTTGAGAGGATCCTCAGCGAGAGCCGCGAGGGCCGGAAGCGCGCCGGCGACCACGATCTGACCGCCGCCGTTGTAGTTCGCGGGGAACAGGTCGAGTTCGGCGAGCCGTGCGAGGAGCGCTTCTTCGTCGCCGCCGAGGACTGCACTCATGCCGGTCTGCTCCTGCGCCGCGGCGTCGGCCATCGCGCGACCACGGATACCGACGAGGCGCATGCCTGTCTCGGCATCGATCACGCTGCTCCCGACGAGCGCCGCGATCTCGCCCACCGAGTGTCCGGCGATTCCGTCGGCGCGCCGCCCGGCCTTCTGCACCAGGGCGTCACCGGCGATCAGGGAGGCCGCGACGATCAGCGGTTGCGCGATGCGCGTGTCGCGGATCGTGTCGGCATCCGACACCGTGCCGTGTTCGCGGAGATCGACCTCTGCGGCATCCGAGTACGCGGCGAGGCGCTCGGCCACTCCGTCGAGCTCGAGCCAAGGAGCGAGGAAACCGGGGGTCTGCGAGCCCTGACCTGGGCATACGACGACAATCACCCACCCAGTCTGTCAACGATTGCGGCGGAGCGGTGGATGATCCATCACAAGATTGCGAGAAACCCTTGTGTGTGGCGTACAGATCCGCCGGTCTCAGCGCTGCGGGCGTCGAAGCGGGACCCGTCGCCGCACCTGTTCGGCGGTCCCGATCGAGCCGAGGATCAGCGCTGTCTGCAGGATGAGCGCCTCGCGGGGACCGGTGGCATCCCACCCGATGACCTCGCTCACGCGCTTGAGTCGGTAGCGCACCGTGTTCGGGTGCACGAAGAGCTCGCGGGCCGTCGCCTCGAGGGAGCGGCCGTTGTCGAGGTAGCTCCAGAGCGTCGTGACCAGGTCTGTGGAGTGCGCCTGCAACGGACGGAAGATGCGCTCGATCAGAGTCTGCTTCGCGAGCGGGTCGCCGGCGAGGGCTCGCTCGGGGAGCAGGTCGTCGGCCTCGACCGGGCGGGGAGCGCTGCGCCAGGCGCGGGCCACCGCGAAGCCGGCGAGAGCGGCGCGGGCGCTCTGACTCGCGTCGACGAGGGCCGCGACGGCAGGGCCGAGCACGACGTAGCCCGGTCCGAACGACGGCTCGAGTCGGGTCGCGATCTCCTGGAACCCGAGCTCCTCTTCCTCCCCTTCGGCCCCTTCAGCGCGCGCACGCCCGAGGACGAGGACGAGTCGAGAGCCCTGCACACCGATGAGGACGTCGACGGCGAGCTTCCTGGCGGTTCGGCGGACGAGATCCACATCGAACTGCGGGGGTGTGGTGCCGACCAGGACGGCGACCTCGCCGTGGCCGTGCCAGCCGAGTGCCGCGATGCGGCTCGGCAGTTCCTCGTCGGCTTCGCCGGTGAGGATGGAGTCGACGACGAGGGCTTCGAGCCGGGCGTCCCACAGGCCGCGCGCCTCGGCGGCCCTCGCGTACACGTCGGCCGCGGCGAAGGCGACATCGCGCGAGTAGAGCAGGATCGCCTCGCGGAGATCGTTGCCTCTGCCGGCGACGCGTTCCTCGGTGACCTCGACGGTCACCCGGATCAGCTGGAGCGTCTGCTGGAGGCTGACGCTCCGCAGCAGCTCACGCGGAGCCGCAGCGAAGATATCGGCCGCGATCCATGGCGTGGAGGTGGGGTCTTCGTACCACTGGATGAACGACGTGATACCCGCCTGGGCCACCAGCCCGACCGCGGAGCGGCGGGCTGGTGGCATGTCGGCGTACCACGGGAGGGTGTCCTCCAGGCGCTTGATCGTCACCGAGGCGATATCACCGGAGATCCGGCGCAGCCAGGTGAGCGTCGCGGCCTTGTCCATGCCGGAAGGAGAAGAACCTGTCACCGAGGGCTCAGCTTTCGCCGCCCGCGTTGCCGCTGGTTCCGGCGTTCACATCGTGCAGACGGTACTTCTCGATCGCCTGAGCCGCGAGCGAGCGGTCGACCTTGCCGTCTTCGGCGAGCGACTGCAGCGTGCGGACCACGATCGACGGGCCGTCGATCTTGAAGAAGCGACGAGCGGCTGCGCGGGTGTCCGAGAAGCCGAAGCCATCGGCGCCGAGCGTGGCGAAGCGGTTCGGGACCCACGGGCGGATCTGGTCCTGCACGGCGTGCATGAAGTCGCTGACCGCGACGACCGGACCTTCGGCGCCCTGGAGCTTCTGAGTGAGGTACGCGGTGCGCGGCTCGGCTTCGGGGTGCAGGAAGTTGTGCTCGTCGGCGGCGAGGCCGTCGCGGCGCAGCTCGGTCCAGGAGGTGACCGACCACACGTCGGCGATCACGCCCCAGTCGTTCTTCAGCAGCTCCTGGGCCTCGAGAGCCCAGGGGAGTCCGACACCCGACGCGAACAGCTGTGCGCGGTGGCCCTCGCCCTCGCCGACCGAGACGCGGTGGATGCCGCGGACGATGCCGTCCACGTCCACGTCCTCCGGCTCGGCGGGCATCACGAGAGGCTCGTTGTAGAGCGTGATGTAGTACATCACGTTCGGGTCTTCGTGGTTGCCGCCGTACATGCGCTCGAGACCGGAGCGCACGATGTGCGCGATCTCGTAGCCGTAAGCCGGGTCGTACGAGATCGTCGCCGGGTTGGTGGCGGCGAGCAGGTGCGAGTGGCCGTCGGCGTGCTGGAGGCCTTCACCGGTGAGGGTGGTGCGACCGGCGGTGGCGCCCATGATGAAGCCGCGGGCCATCTGGTCTCCGGCAGCCCACTGAGCGTCGCCCGTGCGCTGGAAGCCGAACATCGAGTAGAAGATGTAGACCGGGATGAGGGGCTCGCCATGCGTGGCGTAGGAGGTTCCGGCGGCGGTGAAGGCCGCGAGTGCGCCGGCCTCGTTGATGCCGACGTGCACGATCTGGCCCTGCGGGCTCTCCTTGTAGGCGAGGAGCAGCTCACGGTCGACCGACGTGTAGTGCTGGCCGTTCGGGTTGTAGATCTTCGCCGAGGGGAAGTACGCATCCATGCCGAACGTGCGCGCCTCGTCGGGGATGATCGGCACGATGCGGTGGCCGAAGTCCTTCGAACGCAGCAGGTCCTTGAGCAGACGGACGAACGCCATCGTGGTGGCGATCTCCTGCGTGCCGGAACCCTTCTTGGGAAGCGCATATGCGGTGTCGTCCGGCAGCGACAGGCCGACGTGCGTCGAGCGGCGCTCCGGCAGGTAGCCGCCGAGTGCCTGACGGCGCTCGAGCATGTACTGGATCGTCTCGTCCTGGGGTCCCGGGTTGTAGTACGGGGGCAGGTACGGGTTCTCCTCGAGCTGCGCGTCCGTGATCGGGATGTGCATCGCGTCGCGGAACGTCTTGAGGTTGTCCAGCGTCATCTTCTTCATCTGGTGGGTCGCGTTGCGGCCCTCGAAGTGCGGACCGAGGCCGTAGCCCTTGACGGTCTTCGCGAGGATGACGGTGGGCTTGCCCTTGTGCTCGGTAGCTGCCTTGAACGCGGCGTAGACCTTGCGGTAGTCGTGGCCACCGCGCTTGAGGTTCCAGATGTCGTCGTCGGAGTAGTCCTTGACGAGGGCGGCTGCGCGCTCGTCGCGGCCGAAGAAGTGCTCGCGGACGTATGCGCCGGACTCGGCCTTGTACGTCTGGTAGTCACCGTCGGGGGTGACGTTCATCAGGTTGAGCAGAGCGCCCTCGGTGTCGCGGGCGAGAAGGTCGTCCCACTCACGGCCCCAGACGACCTTGATGACGTTCCAGCCGGCGCCGCGGAAGAACGACTCCAGCTCCTGGACGATCTTGCCGTTGCCGCGCACCGGGCCGTCGAGGCGCTGCAGGTTGCAGTTGACGACGAAGGTCAGGTTGTCGAGACCCTCGTTGGCGGCGACCTGCAGCTGGCCGCGGCTCTCGACCTCGTCCATCTCGCCGTCGCCCAGGAACGCCCAGACGTGCGACTGGGACGTGTCCTTGATGCCGCGGTTCTCGAGGTACTTGTTCGACATCGCCTGGTAGATCGCGTTGATCGGGCCGAGGCCCATCGACACGGTCGGGAACTGCCAGTAGTCCGGCATCAGGCGCGGGTGCGGGTAGGACGGGATGCCGTGCGGCGCGTGCGACTTCTCCTGGCGGAAGCCGTCGAGCTGGTCCTCGCTCAGGCGTCCTTCGAGGAAGGAGCGGGCGTAGGTGCCGGGGGAGGCGTGCCCCTGGATGAAGATCTGGTCCGCACCGCCGGGGTTGTCGGCACCCTTGAAGAAGTGGTTGAAGCCGACTTCGTACAGAGCCGCCGACGAGGCGTAGGTCGAGATGTGACCGCCGACGCCGATACCAGGGCGCTGGGCACGGTGCACCGTGATGGCGGCGTTCCACCGGATCCAGGCGCGGTAGCGGCGCTCGATCTCCTCGTCACCGGGGAACTCGGGCTCGTTCTCGGGAGCGATGGTGTTGATGTAGTCCGTCGTCGGGACCATCGGCACGCCCAGGTGCAGCTCCTTCGAGCGCTTGAGCAAGCTGAGCATGATCTCGCGGCCTCGGCCGTGCCCCTTGGCATCGACCAGCTCATCGAGGGACTGCTGCCACTCGCCGGTCTCCTCCGGATCGCTGTCGAGGGGGCCCTGGGAATAAGGATCCTGGTCGTGCACGGTCACGGGGCGAACCTTTCGTCAAGCTGGCAGGTCATGCCAAGGAAACGGGAAGCGACACGGGCAGCCTTGTCAGCTGTGCACAACGCGCGCCGCAATCAGCCTATCCCTCTTCTACGACACGGGTGCGCATCGGGTGGCCGATACACTGGGTGCACCAGGGCCTTTAGCTCAGCTGGTAGAGCGCCACGTTTACACCGTGGATGTCGTCGGTTCGATCCCGGCAGGGCCCACATCCTCACCGCGACCCCTGGTGGTCGCCGCCCTGCAGTCCTAGGCTCCCCGCATGGGTACCCTGACCTTCTGCATCAACGTCACCCTCGACGGCTGCGTCGATCATCGGGAGGGGATCGCCGATGAGGAGACTCATCCCCTCTTCACGCGGCTCCTGGATGAAGCTGGCGCGATGCTCTGGGGGCGCACCACCTACGAGATGATGGAGAGCGCCTGGCCGGCGGTCGCCCGCGGAGACGTGGAAGCGGACGCCACGATGCGCGAGTGGGCGGTCAAGCTCGACGCCAAGCCCAAGTACGTGGTGTCATCCACCCGCGAGGACTTCCCCTGGGCCAACAGCCACCGCATCATCGGTGATCTGCGCGAGGGCGTGCAGAAGCTCAAGGACGACACGCCGGCCGGAGTGCTTCTCGGCAGCGCCTCGCTGGCGACCGAACTCGACCGGCTGGACCTGATCGACGAGTACCGGTTCCTGGTCCATCCGCGGATCGCCGGGCACGGCCCGACCCTTTTCGAGGCCGGTCTGCCGAGTACTCGGCGACTCGAGTTGGTTTCCGCGACTCCGCTCCGCAACGGGGCGATCATGACGCACTACCGACGGGCTGATTGACTCCTCGCAGCGAGGAGCGACCTACCTCGACCGAGTCCTCAGCGCAAGGCCTGCGGGCGCTCGCGTCTCCAGCGCGTACCCTCGGATGCACGGCAAGACTCGATGATCGAGGGACGGGGAGGTCTCACACGTGGCGCGACGCATCGTCATCAGCGGAGCATCGGGACTGATCGGTTCAGCGCTCGTGTCTTCGCTCCGCGCTGACGGAATCGAGGTGACGACTCTCGTCCGACGCGCTCCGCGAGCGGAGAACGAGACGCAATGGGAACCGGGGGAGCGCGCCCTCGATCCGGACGTCCTCGCCGGAGCCGAAGCGATCGTCGCACTGGGTGGTGCCAGCGTCGGCCGTCTGCCGTGGACCAAGCGCTACCGTCGTGAGTTGGTCGACTCGCGTCTGCAGGCGACCAGGACGATCACGACCGCTCTCCGTTCCCTGCGGTCCGACGCCCCCGCACTCGTCTCGGCATCCGCCGTGGGCTACTACGGCTCCGCCCCGGGCGAGATCCTCACGGAGGACTCCGCCGCCGGTCAGACCTTCTTGGCGGACCTCACGGTGCGCTGGGAGGCCGAGGCCCGTCAGGCCGAGGACCACACCCGGGTCGCACTGCTGCGCACGGCCCCGGTCATCCACCGGCGCGGCGTCCTCAAGCCCCTCATCCAGCTGACTCGGTTCGGCGTCTCCGGTCCGCTCGGACGAGGGACGCAGATGTGGCCGTGGATCTCGCTCGATGACGAGGTGGCAGCGATTCGTCATGTGCTCGATCACAAGATCACCGGACCCGTGAACCTGACCGGACCCGCACCGGCGTCCGCCAACGACATCGGCCGTGCCCTCGCCACCCGCATGCACCGTCCGTTCTGGCTCCCGGCACCGGCGTGGGCGCTCCGCCTCGCGCTCGGCGACGCCGCGGAGTCGCTGCTGCTGCCGGACGCGGACGTACGTCCCCAGGTGCTGGAGCGCACGGGGTTCCGGTTCGCGCACGCGACCGCGGCTGCCGCCGTCGCGGCGGCGCTCTGAGGTTCTCACGGGACCACCACTCCCGGAGCGGGACCCTCCACTGCAAGACTGAGCGCATGGAGATCATCGAGAACTCGAAGCTCACGGTCGTCGGCGCGGGAAGCGTGGGATCGAGTGTCGCCTACGCGGCACTGATCCGCGGATCGGCGCGCCACGTCGCGCTGTACGACATCGCGACCGAGAAGGTCGAGGCCGAGGTGCTCGACCTCGCGCACGGGACGCAGTTCACCGGTTCGAGCGACATCATCGGGGGAAGCGACATCTCGGTGGCGGCGGGCTCGCACGTCGTGGTGATCACCGCCGGGGCGAAGCAGAAACCGGGTCAGACCCGCATCGAGCTCGCCGAGGTGAACGCGGGCATCATCCGCCGCATGATGCCGGATCTGCTCGAGGTCGCGCCGAACGCGATCTACGTGATCGTCACCAACCCCTGCGACGTGCTGACCGTGATCGCGCAGGAGGAGACCGGGCTCCCGCCGGAGCGGATTTTCGCGTCAGGCACTGTGCTCGACACCTCCCGACTGCGCTGGAAGCTGGGGGAGCGCGCCGGAGTGTCGACCGCCAGCGTGCACGCGTACATCATCGGTGAGCACGGCGACACGGAGTTCCCGCTGTGGTCGCGCGCGACCATCGGCACGGTCCCGATCCTGGAGTGGGAGACGCCGGACCACCCGCGATTCACCCTCGATGAGCTGCAGGACATCGCGGTCGACGTGCGCGATGCCGCATACAAGGTCATCCAGGGCAAGGGCGCGACCAATTACGCGATCGGTCTGTCCAGTGCGCGGATCGTCGAGGCGATCCTCCGCGACGAGCACGCGGTGATGCCCGTGAGCACCGTGCTGCGCGACTTCCACGGACTCGACGGCGTCGCTCTGTCCGTCCCCTCGATCGTGAGCGCGAAGGGTGCGGTTCCGATCCGGAACACCTCGTTCTCGAGCGACGAGCTGGCGCTGCTGCGCCAGTCGGCGGATGCGCTGCAGGCGGCCGCCGCGGATCTGCGCCGCTGAGAGGCACCGGCGCGAACCGGTGCCTCTCGCTCTCACCGGCCGTGCGGATCCGTGCGGTTGAGGGTGGCGACGACCTGGTCGTAGTCACCCCGGGCTTCGCCGTACCGGAGGAACTTCACGCGCTCGACCTGGATCTCCGCCGCATCCGGTTGCGACTCGAACAGCCCCATCACCTCGTCGATGAACTCGTCGAGCGGCATCGCGGCCTCGTTCTCCTCATGCCCGGGCATGAGGGCGGTGCGCACCGCCGGCGGTTCCAGCTCGAGAACCGACACCGTCGTATCCGCGAGCTGCAGGCGCAGAGATTCGCTGAGCATGTGGATCGCGGCCTTGCTCGCGTTGTACGTGGGCGTCACCCGGAGAGGGGCGAAGGCGAGTCCGGAAGAGACCGTCATGATCGTCGCGTCCGGCTGCGCGCGCAGGTGCTCGATGAAAGCGGCGATGAGGCGGATCGGCCCGAGGATGTTCGTGGTGACCGTCTCCTCAGCCGTGGCGAGGAAGCTCGACGGGGCTGTCCAGTCCTCGGTGCGCATGACACCGGCCATCGTGATGAGCACGTTCAGTTCGGGGTGCTCGGCGAGTACCGTGCGTGACGCGTCGTCGATGCTGCCCGCATCCGCCGTGTCGATCCGCACCGTGTGGATGCCGGGATGTTCGGTGGCGATCGCCGTGAGGCGGTCCTGGCGACGCCCGCCCACGATCACCGTGTTGCCACGGTCGTGGAGGCGCACGGCGAGCGCGAGCCCGATGCCGCTGGTCGCACCGGGGATGAAGATGGTGTTTCCGCTGATGTTCATGTCCCCAGCCTCGGCGCCGCCCGGCTGCTGCTCCAGAGAGCGGTCATCCAGGGATCGGCGGTCCCTGGAACGTGCGCCGATGCCGGTGGATACTTCAGGAATGGATCGTGATGCTCTCGCCGAGTTCCTCCTCCGTCGGAGGGAGTCACTGACCCCTGCAGACGTGGGGCTCTCCACGGGCGCGCGCCGTCGTACCGCGGGGCTGCGCCGCGAGGAGGTGGCCCAGCTGGCGATGATGTCGACCGATTACTACACGCGCCTCGAACAGCGGCGAGGACCGCAGCCCAGCGTGCAGATCCTCACCTCGCTCGCCCGTGCGCTGCGGCTGACCGAAGACGAGCGCGACTACCTGTTCCGGCTCTGCGGACACAGTGCTCCTGACCGCGCCCGCGTGACCGACTATGTGCGGCCCGGCATCCTGCGCGTGCTCGATCGACTGCACGACACCCCCGCCTTCGTCGTCTCGCTGCTCGACGAGGTGCTCGTGCAGAACGATGCCTCCCGCGCGCTCGTGGGCGACGCGAGCGCGCTCACCGGGCTCGACCGCAGCGGCATCTACCGGTGGTTCGCCTATCCGGACGATGAGCGGCGCCGGTATCGCGAGGTCGATCACCCCCGACAGGCACGCGCGCTCGTCGGGTCGCTGCGTGCGGCCCACGGCGTGATGGGGGCTCGATCACGAGCGGGTGAAATCGTCGCAGAGCTGACGGCCCGCAGCCCGGAGTTCGTCGAGCTGTGGGACGCGCATGAGGTGAGCCGCCGGTTCGAGCAGCACAAGGTCATGGTGCACCCCGAGCTCGGTGAGATCGAGGTCGACTGTCAGGCGCTCTTCACCGAAGACGAGTCGCAGGCGCTCATCGTGCTCACGGCGGCGCCGGGCAGCGAGGCAGCGAGCAAACTCGAGTTCCTGCGGGTGCTGGGGACCCAGAACGTCTGACCCGACGCCGGTCAGGACTCCTCGTGGGTCCTCGGGTCGGCGTCGAACAGCCGGCCGTCGGGGCGTCCGAGTGCGGTGATCGCAGACACCTCGGCGTCATCGAGCACGATCTCGGCCGCCGCGAGGTTCGCCTCCTGGTGCTCCCGCGACGACGCCTTGGGGATCGACACCGTGCCCCGGGCGACGTGCCACGCGAGGACCGTCTGCGCCGGGGTCGCACCGTGCGCTGCGGCGACCTCATGGATCACCGCCTCGTCGAGCAGCTCCTTGGCACGCCCGAGAGGGCTCCACGCCTCGGTGAGGATGCCGTGCTCGCGGTGGTACGCGAGCTGCTCCTCCTGCGGGAAGTACGGGTGCACCTCGATCTGGTTGACGACGGGGCGCACGCCGGTCTCGCGCTCGATGCGCTCCAGGTGCTCCGGCAGGAAGTTCGAGACGCCGATCTGCCGCACCACCCCACGCGCCTGCGCATCGACGAGTGCTGCCCACGCCTGGACGTACTCGTCCTGGCTCGGGTTCGGCCAGTGGATGAGGTGCAGGTCCGTCGCGTCGAGCCCGAGGCGCGAACGGCTCTCCTCGATGCTGGTGCGCGCCTTCGCGGATGGGTGGTGGCGTCCGGGCAGTTTCGTGGTGACGATGATCTCCGAGCGGTCGACGCCGGACGCGGCGACGCCTCGGCCGACCGATCCCTCGTTCTCGTAGTTGAAGGCCGTGTCGATGAGGCGGTATCCCGCTCCGATGCCCCCGGCGACGGCATCTGCTCCGGCATCGCCGTTGAGCGCATACGTGCCGAGCCCGATCGCCGGGAGGGCGAAGCCGTTGTGGGCGGTGAAGGTGGGGACAGTGGTCATCGTGACTCCTCCGGTGCGTTTCCTCCGAGCGTACGCTGGGGGAATGACAGCGGAGGCGGACATGGCGTCGGATGACATCGTGATCGAGGATGCGGCGCGATGCCCGTGCTCGTCGGGCGATGTGTTCGGATCCTGCTGCGGTCCGCTGCTGCAGGGCGCGCCGGCTCCGACCGCCGAGCGCCTGATGAGGTCGCGGTACACGGCGTTCGGTCTGCGCGACGCGACGCACCTGCTGCGCACATGGCACCCGACGTCGAGACCGCGCACGATCGACTTCGAGCCGGATCTCGAATGGCGGCGACTGCTGGTGCTCGATCGTCTGGCCGGCGGTCCGTTCGACGACCAGGGTGTCGTGGAGTTCGAGGCCCTCTGGAGCCAGGGCACCGAGCGAGGGTCTCTGCATGAGCGCAGCCGCTTCGTCCGCGAGGATCGGCAGTGGTACTACGTCGACGGCGACGTGCGCTGACGGGCGGATGTCGCCGCAGCGACTAGATTTGAGAGCGTGAACGCCAGCCCCGAGAACCAGCGCACCCTGCTCGACATCGCCGACCTCGACCGGCGCATCGCGCAGGCCGAGCGCGCCCGCACCAAGCCGAGCCAGGCGGGGCGGATCACCGAGCTCGTCTCCATCCGTCAGGAGCAGCTCCGCGAGCTCACGACACTCACCGGTACCCGCGACGACGTGCGCACCGAGCTGAAGCGGCTGGAGTCCGATGTGGCCGTGGTCGAGGCGCGACGCAACCGTGACGCCGAACGACTCGCCGCATCGACCAACTCGAAAGACGCGCAGGCGCTCGAGCACGAGCTCGCCAGCCTCGCCCGGCGGCAGAGCGACCTCGAAGATGCCGAGCTCGACGTCATGGGACGGCTCGAAGAGGCAGAGGCCGCGGTCGCAGCACAGCAGGCGCTCCTCGAGACGACCACTTCCGAGGGGTCGGCCCTGACCGCGCAGGCCAAGGCCGATGTCGCCGCGGCGACCGAATTGGGAGCGCAGCTCGCCCGCGATCGGGCAGCCGTGGCCGAGGGCGTCTCGCCGGAACTCCTGGCCGAGTACGCGCGTCGCGCGACGAACAGTGCCGGCGCCGCACTTCTCACCCGCGGCACCTGCGAGGGCTGCCGCATCCTGCTTCCCAGCACCGATCTGAACGACATCCGCCGCGCGGCGGACGACCTCGTGGTCTCCTGCCCCGAGTGCGGCTGCATCCTCGTGCGCACCGAGGAATCCGGGCTCGCATGAGCGGTGCCTGCGCCCGCCACCGATGACAGCGCCGGCGTCGGGCATCGAACGACGAATCGCGCTCATCTCCGTCGGTCCGCAGGAGTATGTCGCGATCGAGCTCGACGCGGATGACGAGGAGCAGAACCGTACGTCTCTGCGTGCCGAGGAGCTCCCGGGGTGGGTCCGCTCCGCCGAAGACGCCGATGCTCCGCGGTGGATCATTCGCACCGCTGCGGAGACCTATGCCTTCCTTCTCGGCGACGGCGTCCGCATCTCTCGCAGTCACGATCTGGTGCTGTGCCACGCGATCCTGCGCGACACCTCCGCCGTGCCCACCCCGCTTCCGGGAGCGCACGAGTGGGAACGGCGCGAACCGACCGTTGCCGCGCCGTCGCTGTTCGACGTGTTCGATGACGCGAGCGGAGACGATCCGATCGGCACGATGCTCGATCAGTACCGAGCCCAGCGCGAAGTGATGGCCGCAGCGCCGGATGGACGCCTCACGCTGCTGTGCGCGGCGGAGTCGGCGGGCGGACTCATCGCGGAGGAGATGCGGGCCGCGGGATTGCCCTGGGACGAGGGCGTGCACGATGCGATCCTGACCGAAACGTTGGGCACCCGCCCGGTCGCCGGCGGGACGCCGAGCCGCATGGTCGAGCTCGGCGATCGGGTGCGGGAGCTCCTCGGCGACCCCTCACTGCATCTGGACAGTCAGCAGAAACTGCTCAGAGCGCTGCATCGCGTCGGAGTGCAGGTGGAGTCCACGAGCCGGTGGGAGCTCGCCGAGCACGATCACCCGGTCGTCGAACCGCTGCTCGCATACAAGAAGCTCTCCCGTCTGCTCAGCGCCAACGGCTGGGCCTGGCTCGCCGAGTGGGTGCACGAAGGTCGCTTCCGTCCCGTGTACATCCCCGGCGGCGTGGTCACCGGGCGCTGGGCCTCTGCCGGCGGAGGCGCGCTTCAGCTTCCGCGGAGTCTGCGCCCCGCGGTGCGGGCCGACCCCGGATGGACTCTCATCGTGGCGGATGTCGCGCAGCTGGAGCCGCGGATGCTCGCGGCCATGGCCTCGGATGAGGCGATGGCCCGGGCGGCGCGGGGGAGCGATCTCTACGCCGGTGTCGTCGCCTCCGGAGCAGTCGCCACGCGGGAGGAGGCGAAGTACGCCGTCCTCGGGGCGATGTACGGTGCCACGACCGGTGACAGCGGGCGGCTCGTCCCGCGTCTGAGGAAGGTCTATCCGCGCGCCATGGCACTCGTCGATGCGGCGGCGCGCACGGGCGAGGACGGCGGCATCGTGTCCACCTGGCTCGGCCGGTCGTCACCCCGACCTTCGGTGGAGTGGATGCGTCTGCAGGCGGATGCCACCGGCGCCGATGCCGATCCGGCGGTCGTGGCACTCGCCCGCCGCCGGGCCCGCGACTGGGGGCGGTTCACCCGGAACTTCGTCGTGCAGGGCACGGCCGCGGAGTGGTCGCTGATCTGGCTCGCCGAGATCCGTCATCGCCTGCGGCAGATCCCCGAGGGGTACACCACGGCCGCAGCATCCGCTCCCTTCGCGCAGGCACCGCACCTGGCGTTCTTCCTTCACGACGAGGTCATCCTGCACGTGCCGCAGGAACACGCTGAGACTGCTGCCGACGCCGTCCGCGAGGCGGCCGCCGTCGCGACGACCCGTCTCTTCGGCTCGTTCCCGATCGACGTGCCCCTGGACCTCCGGATCGCAGAGTCCGCCGAGAAGTAGGAATGACCTCCCGAGAAGTAGACTGGGAGTGCGAATGGGTCGACTGGACGGCCGCGTGGCGGGTGACCGCACCGAGGAACGTCCGGGCTCCTCAGGGCAGGACGGTGGGTAACGCCCACCCGGAGCAATCCGCGAGAAAGTGCCACAGAGAGTAGACCGCCCCGCAAGGGGTAAGGGTGAAAGGGTGGTGTAAGAGACCACCGGGGGCCATGGTGACATGGCCCGCCAGGTAAACCTCGTCCGGAGCAAGGTCAGACAGAGGATGATGACGCGGCTCGCCGAGTCCTCGGGTAGACCGCTAGAGTGCCACGGCAACGTGTCGCCGAGAGAGATGGCCGTCGAAGGGGCGAAGAACCCCGGAACAGAACCCGGCGTACAGGTCGGCCCATTCGCACAGCACAATTTGACGGGTGTTCGTCCGGACCACTGTCGTCGCCGGCGCGCAGGATCATGCCGTCACGCAGGCGGTGTGTACATCCACGTCGTCTGGCTGGCTGCTCCACCTGAACTCGCCCAGTCGGCTCCACCGAGAACGATCAGCTTCTCGTCTGCCCACAGGGCAGGGCCGGCCGCGAGTGCTGCGCCATCCGGTCGCCCCAGGACGGTCCAGCTGTCCCGTTCACCGTCGTAGAGATAACCGCCGCTGAGCGCGAACCGTCCGGACGAGATCACCTCGGAGATCCAAGCGTCCTGCAGGGGCGCCGGCGGATCGGTCAAAGGCGACCAGGATCCATCCGGCAGGGTCATCGATCCGCCGTACGGATATGTTCGTCCCCAACTCCCCGCCTCGCCACCGTCAGCGCCGCCGAGGTGCGGGTCCACGAGACGGCTGCCCGTCCACATCCAGGTCCACCCGCCGATCTGCCGTGTGTCCGGCAATCGCGCCCATCGGCCCGACGCCCTGTCATAGAGCGCCGCGATCGTGAGAGCGGGTTCATCGGAGCCCGGACTGGGGACAAGCTCTTTGGCCGTCAGGACCAGACCCGTCGGTGTCGGGGTGATCAGTCGGTCGAACGTGAGACCGAGGGGGTCAGGGGGAAGTTCTGACCATCGGCCCGATATCGCGTCCAGCACCAGATCTGCCGAAGTACCGTGCTCATCGGAACCAGATAGGAAGAGGACTCGATCACCATCAGCTAGCAATGTGCGTGGCACCGAGTCGGGCGCATCCAACGTGTCCCACCGATCCGCCCCCACGTCGTACGCAAGAAGGACGGATCCGGAAGACCCGCGGGTGACCGAGATGAACAACCGTCCGCCAGCGAACGCAGCCGGTGACGGTGGGATGTCGATGGGGGCCTCGCGCAGCACTCGCCACGTGCCCAGCACCGGGTCGAACGCGGCACCGTCTCGAGCGAACTCTCCCCACTCGCAGTCCGCGTTCGGCGGACACGCCCGCCCGGTGCCACCTCCCACCACGAACACCTCCGAACCAGACCAGGCGAGAGTCGTCAGCGTCCGCGCAGGCAAGGGGAAATCGTCCACCTGACTCCACCCGGTCGACGCCTCGGTGGCGTCTATTGCTTGTCCCGGTCCAGCGCACCCGCCGAGCCCGAGAACAGACGCGACAGCGACCGCGACCAGTCCGATCCCTGCCCGCGGCACGCCCATACCCAACAGTGTCGTCGCATCGACGATCGTCTCGCGCAGACAGCAGAAGGCCCCGATGACATCACAGTCATCGGGGCCTTCCTCGTCAGGAGTGGTGGTATCTCAGTCGCCGGCGAGAGATGCCGCGCCGATGATGCCCGAGTTGTTGCGGTGGATCGCCGGGACGATCGGGGTCTTGAGGTCGAGCAGCGGGAGGAAGTCCCCGGCGTTCTTCGAGACGCCGCCGCCGACCACGAACAGGTCGGGGCTGAACAGGAACTCGATGTGCGAGTAGAACGCCTGCAGGCGCTCCGCCCACGCGGCCCAGCTGAGACCCTCACGCTCGCGCGCCGAGGTCGCGGCGTACGTCTCGACGGACTCGTACTCACCGAAGTTGAGGTGGCCCAGCTCGGTGTTCGGCAACAGCACGCCGTCGTAGAGGAAGGCCGAGCCGATGCCGGTGCCCAGGGTCGTCAGCAGGGTGAAACCGCGCACGTCCCTGGCCGCTCCGTGGCGAGCCTCGGCGACGCCGGCGGCATCCGCGTCGTTCACGAACACGATGTTGCGGCCGAGGCCGTCGCGGAAGAAGCGCTCCGCATCGAAGTCGATCCATTCCTTCGACACGTTCGCCGCGGAGAGCGTCTTGCCGCGCTTGACGATCGCCGGGAAGGCGACACCGAGCGGGAGGGTCGAGTCGTGCACGTCGAGAGTCTTCAGAACGGTCTGCACGGCGTTCAGGACATCCTGCGGCGATGCGCCTTCAGGAGTGGGGACACGCACCCGGTCGGATGCCATGATTCCGTGCTCGAGGTCGACGATTCCTGCTTTGATTCCCGTGCCGCCGATGTCGACGCCGATCGCTTTTGCCATGGGCGATAGCTTAGCGACAGCGGTGCACGCCAGTAGGATCGATGACATCACGTGAAGAAGGGACAGGCATGTCTGACGGTGACCACAAGTACTGGTACAACTCCGAGACCGGCGAGGTCGAGTTCGGCATGATCTCGCCCTCCATCGACCGGATCGGGCCCTTCGACACGGAGGCCGAAGCCCGCCGTGCGCCCGAGGTGCTCCAGGAGCGCTCGCGCGCCTGGGCCGAGGAGGAAGCCGTGGAGCAGGGCTGGGACGTCAAGGGCTCTCAGAACGCGGGCGACGCAAAGGGCCAGGGCGCAGAGTAGCCATGGACAAGCAGAGGGACTTCGTCCTCCGGACGATCGAGGAGCGCGGCGTCAAGTTCGTGCGACTGTGGTTCACCGACGTGATCGGCACCCTCAAGTCCGTGGCGATCGCTCCGGCCGAGGTCGAGGGTGCATTCGCTGAGGGCATCGGGTTCGACGGCTCGGCCATCGAGGGACTGACGCGCACCTACGAGTCGGACCTGCTCGCGCAGCCGGATCCGACGACGTTCCAGACGCTGCCGTGGCGCGGCGAGATCGATCCGACGGCGCGGATGTTCTGCGACCTGACGACGCCCGACGGTCAGCCGGCGGTGGCCGACCCGCGGCACGTGCTCAAGCGCACGCTCGCGAAGGCCGCGGATGCCGGGTTCACGTTCTACACGCACCCCGAGATCGAGTTCTACCTGCTCAAGTCGTCGTCGTTCGGACCCGACGGTCCCGTCCCGGTCGACTCGGCCGGTTACTTCGACAACGTTCCCGGTGGAACGGCCCACGACTTCCGTCGCCGGTCGGTGCGGATGCTCGAAGACCTCGGCATCTCCGTCGAGTTCAGCCACCACGAGGGTGGACCCGGCCAGAACGAGATCGACCTCCGCTATGCGGATGCCCTCACCACGGCCGACAACATCATGACTTTCCGCACGGTGATCAAGGAGGTGGCGATCGAGCAGGGCGTCTACGCGACGTTCATGCCGAAGCCGCTCAGCGATCAGCCCGGCAGCGGCATGCACACCCACATGTCGCTCTTCGAGGGCGACCAGAACGCCTTCTACGAGGAGGGCGCGAAGTATCAGCTCTCCAAGACCGGTCGACACTTCATCGCGGGTCTTTTGCGACACGCGAACGAGATCTCCGCCGTCACGAACCAGTTCGTGAACTCCTACAAGCGGCTCTGGGGAGGCGACGAGGCACCGAGCTTCGTCACCTGGGGGCATGCGAACCGCTCGGCCCTCATCCGCGTGCCGATGTACAAGCCGAACAAGAGTCAGTCGTCGCGCGTCGAGTACCGCGGCATCGACTCCGCCTCGAACCCGTACCTCGCGTACGCGCTGCTGCTCGCGGCAGGACTCAAGGGCATCGAGGAGGGCTACGAGCTGCCGCCCGAGGCGGAGAACAACGTGTGGTCGCTGAGTGACGCCGAGCGGCGTGCACTGGGATACGAGGCGCTGCCCGCGAGCCTCGATCACGCCCTCGAGTACATGGAGGCGTCCGAGCTCGTCGCCGAGACGCTGGGGGAGCAGGTCTTCAACTACGTGCTGCTCAACAAGCGCAAGGAATGGGAGGCCTACCGCGGCCAGGTCACCCCGTTCGAGCTGAAGAGCAACCTCGAACTGCTCTGACCTGCGCCGATGGCCCGACCGGACGACTCCGTCTCCCTCTCCGCCCTGGCCAGGCTCGGTTTCGCCGAGTTGAGCGAAGCGGCGGCATCCCTGTCCGAGTTGGCGACGGTTCTCGGAATCCCGCGATCAGCGCTTCTCGAAGGTGCGGATGCTGCCGACCCCGACGCCGCGGTGCGGGGAATGGTCCGTGTCGCGCGTCGGGACGCAGGACCCCTGAAGGCACTGCTCGACAGCGCTGAGACGCGTCACCGCGTGTGGCGGGTCTTCGGCGCCTCGGAGGGGCTGGCAGACTTCTTCCTCCGCCATCCCGATCAGCTCTCGGTGCTGGGGGAGCCCCTCGACACGTTGCCGTCGCCGGAGTCGCTCCGTGCGCAGCTGCTGGCCTCGGTCGGCACCCGAGATGGCTTCGCGAAGTCGGCGGACGACGCGGCGGTCGTGGCCGTGCGTGTCGCCTACCGCCGCAGCCTCGCCGCCATCGCCGCCTATGACCTGACCCACCCCGAGCCGAAGACCGTGGTTGCCGCGGTGTCCGCCGCGCTGTCGGATGCCGCCGGAGCGGCATTGGAGGCCTCGCTCGCGATCGCACGCGCGCGTCTGAGCGAGACCACCCCGAAGGAGCAGGTGGCGGCGACGCGGCTCTCGATCATCGGCATGGGAAAGGCCGGCGCCCGCGAGCTCAACTACGTCAGCGACGTGGACGTGATCTTCGTGGGCGGCACCAGCGATGAGGGGGTCGTGACGGAAGCGCGCGCGATCGACATCGCGACGCGGCTGGCCCGCGAGACGATGCGCGGTCTCGACAGCATCGAGGTGGAGCCCCCGTTGTGGGAGGTCGACGCCAACCTGCGGCCCGAGGGCAAGCAGGGTGCCCTGGTGCGCTCGCTCGCCTCGCACCTCGCCTATTACGATCGCTGGGCCAAGAGCTGGGAATTCCAGGCGCTCCTCAAGGCACGGCCTCTCGCCGGGGACTCCGATCTGGGCGCCGAGTACATCGAGGCGGTGCAGCCGAAGATCTGGTCCAGCGCTGCCCGTGAGGATTTCGTCGAGAGCGTCCAGCGGATGCGCGAGCGCGTGACCGAGCACATCGATCCGGACGACGCTCCGTATCAGCTCAAGCTCGGCGCGGGCGGTCTCCGCGATATCGAGTTCACCGTGCAGCTGCTTCAGCTGGTCCACGGCCTCACCGACGAGTCGATCCGCACGCGCGGCACGCTGGAGAGTCTCGATGCTCTCGTCGCCGGCGGCTACATCGGACGAGCGGATGCCGCGACGTTCGCTGACGACTACCGCATCCTGCGACTCATGGAGCACCGCCTGCAGCTGCGCGAACTGAGCCGCACGCATCTGCTTCCGCGCACTCCCGCGGGCCTGCGCGTGCTGGCGCGCGGCACGGCCCTCGCCGAGAGCGGCGACGGTGTGTGGACACGATGGGAGGCGTTGCGCCGCGAAGTGCGCGAGATCCACACTCGGCTGTTCTACCGTCCGCTTCTCAGTGCCGTCGCCAGTCTCCCCGAGGAGGAGCGCACGCTCTCCACGGCGCAGGCACACGACCGTCTGGCTGCCATCGGGTTCCGCGATCCCGCGGGCGCTCTGCGGCACATCGGTGCGCTCACGACCGGGCTCAGCCGCAAGGTGACGATCCAGCGCGCGCTGATGCCCATCATGGTGCGGTGGTTCGCCGACGGAAGCGATCCGGACTACGCGCTTCTCGCCTTCCGCCGGATCAGCGAACGCCTCGGCGACACCCCGTGGTTCCTCCGGATGCTGCGGGACTCCTCAGGTGCCGCGGAGAGCCTCACACGCCTGCTCTCCTCCTCGCGCTACGTCGGGGAGCTGCTGGAGTGGATCCCCGAGTCCGTCGCCTGGCTCGACAGCACCGACCGGCTGCGTCCGCGCGGGGCGGCCGCGCTCGACGAAGAGGCACGGGCCATCCAGACCCGTCACGAGACCATCGGCGACGCCCTGCGCGCGGTGCGGGCTCTGCGCCGTCGGGAGCTGCTGCGCACCGCGATGGGCGCCGTCCTCGGCGCGCTCACGATCGAGGAGGTGGCTGTCGCCCTCACGGAGATCACCGAGGCGACCATCCAGGCAGCCCTGCGCGCCGTCATCCGCGACGTCGTCCCCGACGATGCCGCAGAGCTCGACTTCGCCGTCATCGCCATGGGGCGCTTCGGAGGTGCCGAACTCGGTTTCGGGTCGGACGCCGACATCCTCTACGTGTACGACGCGAATGGGGTCGACTCGCAACGGGCGCAGAAGCTCGCCACGCAGATCGTGGCAGGACTCCGTGAGCACCTGACCGATCACCGGGTCCCGCTCGATCTCGACGCCGACCTCCGGCCCGAGGGGCGCAACGGACCGGTCGTGCGATCGATCGTGGCGTATGCCGAGTACTACCGGCGCTGGTCGCTCTCCTGGGAGGCGCAGGCCCTGCTTCGTGCGCGGGGTGTGGCCGGCAGCGCGAAGCTCATCGAGCGGTTCACGGCTCTCGCCGACACGATCCGCTACCCGGAATCGCTCGACCTTCAGGGCACGCGTGAGATCAAGCGCATCAAGGCCAGGGTCGAGGGGGAGCGGCTGCCGCAGGGCGCCGATCCGCGGCGCCATCTGAAGCTGGGCCCCGGCACGCTCAGCGATGTCGAGTGGCTGGTGCAGCTGCTCCAGTTGCAGCACGCGTATGCGATCCCCGGCCTGCGCACGACATCGACCCTCGGCGCGCTCGATGCCGCCGTCGCAGCCGATCTCGTGGAGGAGGGCGACGCCGAGCGGTTGCGGGAGGCGTGGCGCCTGTCCAGCAGGCTCCGTTCCGCGATCACCCTGCTCACCGGGCAGACGAGTGACCTTCTCCCGGCGGATCGGCGCCAGCTGGACGCGATCGGCAGCCTGCTCGGGTACCCCGACCGCTCGGCGACCGAGCTCGAGGAGGACTACCTCGGCGTCACCCGCCGTGCGCGCAAGACGTTCGAGGACCTGTTCTACGGATAGTCCGCCCCCGTCGGTTTGCAGTATCGGGCGAGGTGTCCCAAGCTGACGATATGACCCATACGCGCATCGGAATCGTCTGGAATCCCTCCAAGGTCGAGGAAGAGGTTCTCCAGGACGCCGTGAGCGACGTGTTCGACGAGCAGTACGACATCCGCTGGTGGGAGACGACGCCCGAGGACCCGGGCCGCGGCATGGCGCAGGAGGCACGTGAGGACGGCCGGGGCATCGTCATCGCCGTCGGTGGCGACGGCACGGTCCGTGCGGTCGCCGAATCGCTCGCAGGGACGGATACCGCCCTCGGAATCGTCCCGCAGGGCACGGGGAACCTGCTCGCACGCAACCTGGAGGTCCCGCTCGCCGATATCCCCGCCGCGCTCGAGCGGGTGCGGGATGCGGAGCCCCGACGCATCGATCTCGGTTGGGTGTCGTACGACGGCACCGAGCACGCCTTCGCTGTCATGGTCGGCTTCGGGATCGACGCCCAGATGCTGGTCGAGACCGACGACGACCTCAAGTCGAAGGCCGGCTGGTTGGCCTACGTCGAGGCGATGGGTCGGGCCTTGGCCGGTACCGAGATGACCGACATCACTCTGGCGATCGACGGCGAGAAGGCGGTCGCGGTGCGCGGTCACACGATGCTGATCGGCAATTGCGGGATGGTGCAGGGCGGCATCCGCCTGCTTCCCGACGCGGTTCTCGACGACGGCAAGCTGGATGTGCTGATGATCAGCGCCGACGGCGCACTCCAGTGGCTCGACACCCTGCGGTCGTTCGTCTGGGACAACGGGATCCGACGCATCTTCGGGGCGACGGATGAGGCCGTCAGCACAGATTCCGCACGTCATCTGCCCGTCGAGCACATCTCGGTGCAGTTGGACACACCCCTGGTTTTCGAGATCGACGGCGAGGAGATGGGGGAGGTCTCGCAGTTCGACGTCCGCGTGCAGCCGGGGGCCCTGCTCATCCGCTGAGACGCGTGTGCACCGCGACCTCCGCCGGAATCATCCTCACGGTACGGTGATCACCGGCGGGGCCTTCTTGCGGTCCTGTGTGGGGAAGACCACCTTCTGCACGATGATGATGATGCTCGCGGCCACCGGGATCGCGACGAGTGCGCCGAGGATGCCGCCGAGTGCGCCACCGGCGACCGCGGCGATCACGACCAGGGCTCCCGGCACGGCCACGGCACGGCTCATGATGCGCGGCGAGAGGACGTACGCCTCGATCTGCATGTAGACGAGGTAGTAGCCGAAGGCGATGAGCGCCGTCACCGGCGAGACGAACAGACAGATCAGGGAGTTGATGATGGAGGCCGTGAGGGTGCCGACGAGCGGGATCATCGAGCCGACGAAGGCGATGAGCGCGAGGAGTGCGGGCACCGGTGCGCCGATGATCGACAGGACGATCAGACTGAGGACGCCGTTGATGAGTGCCAGGCTCGCCTGCCCCATCACGTAGCGTCCGACCGCACCGGACACATCCTCCAGAAGCTCGCTGAAGGTCTCGCGCTGGTATGCGGGCACGAAGCGGCCGGCCGTGCGCTTCATGCTGCGCAGCGAGGCCATGAAGTAGAGCGTGAGTATCAGGACGATCGTGATGCCGGTCAGGCCCCCGGCGATGCCGGCGCCCACGGCGAACACGCCGCCTCCGATGTCGAGGAAGTTGTCGGGGTTCTGGACGAAGTCGAGCACTCCCTGGGCCGCGTCCTTGATGGTCGTGCCGAACTGGCCGCTCACGTCCTTGAACCACTGGCTCTCCATGAAGTCCTCCACCATCTTCGGACCGTCCTTGATGAGGTTGCCGATCTGCTCGACCAGCACCGGGACGATCGCGAGGATGATGCCTGCGAAGGCGAGGACGACGCCCGCGACGACGATCGTCACGGCCGCAGCGCGGGGGAGCCGCTTCTCGATGAATCGGACGATCGGATCGAGACCGAGAGCGAGGAACAGCGCCACGCCGACGTACACGAGCACCGTGGCGAGCTGATCAACGATCCCGCCGATGGCGAGGGCGACGAGCACGCCGAGAGCCCCGAGGAGCCCGAACATGAACGGATTGGCGCGCGCGGCGGCCGCGGCGGTGGTGGTGGATCTGCGCTGGGCCGGGACCGTCTGCGGCTCGTTGGGCGCGATCACTCTCTTGCGGCGCATGGGCCCTCCCTCTTTCAGACTCAGTCGATCATCCTCCACACGGGGTGCCCACGTGCTGAGCGACACCCGGCGGAGCCTGCGCGCCTCGGCGGACGGGATAGCCGGTCACGTCATCGGGAGAGCTTCTCGAGCCGTCGCCCCGCCGAAACGTCACGGTGTCTTTCGCACACGACCGGGTCGTGCGCCCGTATCGCTCGGCGCAGCTCGCGTGCTCCCATGCCCGTGTACCGGAGCAGATGGCATCGCAGCGTCGACGGGTCGGAGAACCCCGCGGCGACGGTGAGGTCTGCGACCGGGGTCTCCGGGGCGGCGAGCATCAGCGCGACCGCTGAGGCGACCCGGGTTCGGGCGAGGAGTTCCGTGGGACTCACGTGACCTGCGAAGCAGCGGTAGAGCTGGCGGACCGAGAGGTGGAGCTCATCCGCCAGTGACGACGAACACTTCTGCAAACGGAATCCGGCCCAACTCCCGTAGTTCGGGAATTGGGCCGGATGCTGATCCGAAGGGGGTCAGACGCCGAAGTAGAGCTCGTACTCGAACGGGTGCGGGCGCTGCGCCATCGGCAGGATCTCGTTCTCGTACTTGTAGGAGATCCAGGTCTCGATGAGCTCCTTGGTGAACACGCCGCCCTCGAGGAGGAACTGGTGGTCGGCCGCCAGGGCGTCGAGCGAGTCGAGCAGCGAGTTCGGGACCTGAGGGATGTCCTTGGCCTCCTCGGGCGGGAGCTCGTAGAGGTCCTTGTCCACCGGCTCGTGCGGCTCGATGCGGTTCTTGATGCCGTCGAGGCCCGCCATCAGCTGCGCAGCGAAGGCGAGGTACGGGTTGCCGGAGGCGTCGGGTGCGCGGAACTCGATGCGCTTGGCCTTGGGGTTCGAGCCCGTGATCGGGATGCGGATCGCGGCGGAGCGGTTGCCGGCCGAGTAGACCAGGTTGACCGGGGCCTCGAAGCCCTTGACCAGACGGTGGTAGCTGTTCAGCGTCGGGTTCGTGAAGGCGAGGAGCGCGGGCGCGTGCGCCAGGATGCCGCCGATGTACCAGCGCGCGATGTCGCTGAGCTGACCGTAGCCGGCCTCGTCGTAGAAGAGCGGCTTGCCGTCGCTCCACAGCGACTGGTGCGTGTGCATGCCCGAGCCGTTGTCGCCGTACAGGGGCTTGGGCATGAAGGTCGCGACCTTGCCCCACTCCTCGGCCGTGTTCTTGACGATGTACTTGAACTTGAGGATGTCGTCCGCCGCGTGGACCATCGTGTCGAAGCGGTAGTTGATCTCCTGCTGGCCGCCGGTGCCGACCTCGTGGTGCGAGCGCTCGAGGATGAAGCCGGCGTCGATCAGCTTGAGGGTGATGTCGTCGCGGAGGTCAGCGGTCTTGTCGACCGGGCTCACCGGGAAGTAGCCGCCCTTGTACGGGGTCTTGTTGCCGAGGTTGCCGCCCTCTTCTTCGCGGCCGGTGTTCCAGGCGCCCTCTTCCGAGTCGACGCTGTAGAAGCTGGAGTTCGAGGTGACGTTGTAGCGGACGTCGTCGAAGATGTAGAACTCGGCCTCCGGCGCGAAGAACGCGGTGTCGGCGATGCCGGTGGAGGTGAGGTACTTCTCCGCCTTCTTGGCGACCTGACGCGGGTCCTTCGAGTAGATCTCGCCCGTGCGCGGGTTGTAGATGTCGAACAGCATCACGAGGGTGCTGGCCTCGCGGAAGGGGTCGACGTACGCCGTCGTGACGTCGGGGATGAGCTGCATGTCGGACTCGTGGATGCTCGCGAAGCCGCGGATCGAGGAGCCGTCGAACAGCTGACCGTCGGTGAAGAAAGCCTCGTCGACCGTCGATGCAGGAATGTTGAAGTGCTGCTGCACACCCGGGAGATCGGTGAAACGGATGTCAAGGAACTTGACGTCGTTCTCCTTGATGTAGCTCAGTACCTCGGACGAATCTTTGAACATGTACGACTCCTGTAATGCGGATCGATGGCTTCACGGCCACTCTGCAGAGTACGGACGGGGGATTTCTCTACGGTATCCGCTTTGTTTCGGGCGTGTTACGGGAGCCGGGGACGAACACGGTATTTCACGCTCGGTAAACTGGGGGAGTGACGGATGCTGTGAACACATACCCCGGTGAGCGACTCGGACTCCCGGAGTCGGGTCCCGGCAGCATCGCCCGGCCGGGCCGCCGCATCGGGGCCCTGCTCATCGACTACCTCGCCGCGACCATCATCGCCACCGCCTTCCTCGGCTACGACCAGTTCGCGCTTCCCACCGAAGCCGGTCTCACGCAGTTCGCCCCGATGCTGGTGTTCGCCGTGCTGCAGATCCTCTTCATCCCGACCGCGGGAGGCAGTCCGGGTCACCGGATCCTCGGGATGCGCGTGGTGCGCCGCGACGGTGGCTGGGTCGGGCTGTGGCGCCCGATCGTCCGCACACTGTTGCTCGTCGTCGTCGTGCCGGCGGTGATCTGGGACGCCGACCAGCGCGGCCTCCATGACAAGGCGGTCGGCACCATTCTCATCCGCGCCTGAGCGCCGCGCTCAGATCTTGCCGCGGTTGCGGCGCCGCGCCTCCCGAGGTGCTCGCCCCCCGAGGAAGGATCGTGCCGGGTCGACCGAGAACCCCTGCCGCAGTGCTTCTCTTCCGATGAGCATCCGGAAGCCCATCTCGTCGCGGTTGCTCAGCGTCACCTCGGCGAGCACCTCGCGGTCCACGAGGCGGATCAACAGCTCCACCACGAGGCGCTGCTGCGCGTGCCCGGACGAGCTGCGCACGGCGCGACGGTCGTGGACCGGGCACTCGACGACCACGGCGTCCTCCTGGCTGTCCTGCCAGGGCTTGACCTTGAAACGGACCCAGGGCTGATCGTCCTGCTCGAACTCCACGATGTCGAACGCGTGCAACGAGGAGGTGCGCGCACCCGTGTCGATCTTGGCCTTCAGCCAGTCGACTCCGAGATCGGGCAGGCTCACCCATTCTCGCCACCCCGTAAGGGTGTTTGAATGGGGGGTAGTCCTACTCACCTGATACATCCTGGCAGGAAAATTCCCCCGTGAAGATCGCAGTGCTCTCCCGTGCGCCCCAGGCGTACTCCACCCAGCGACTGCGCGCGGCCGCGCTTCAGCGAGGACATAACGTCAAGGTGCTCAACACCCTGCGCTTCGCGATCGATCTCACAGCCGATGAACCCGACCTCCACTATCGGGGCCGTCAACTCAGCGACTACGACGCGATCCTGCCGCGCATCGGCAACTCGATCACGTACTTCGGCACAGCCGTCGTCCGGCAATTCGAGCAGATGGACGTGTACACGCCGAACACCGCGAACGGCATCTCCAGCGCCCGCGACAAGCTGCGTGCGAACCAGATCCTGTCACGGCACAACATCGCGATGCCGCCGACCGCGTTCGTGCGCAACCGGGCAGACGTGCGCCCGGCGATCGAGCGCGTCGGTGGAGCGCCGGTCGTGATCAAGCTGCTGGAGGGTACTCAGGGAATCGGCGTCATCCTCGCCCCCCAGGTGAAGGTGGCCGAGGCGATCATCGAGACGCTGCACTCCACCAAGCAGAACGTGCTGATCCAGAAGTTCATCTCGGAGAGTCGCGGACGTGATATTCGAGCGCTCGTGGTGGGCGACCGAGTGGTTGCGGCGATGCGCCGATCCGCTGCCGGCGATGAGTTCCGCTCGAACGTGCACCGCGGTGGATCGGTCGAGGCCGTCGAGCTCGACCCCGTCTACGAGCGCGCCGCCGTCCGTTCCGCGCAGATCATGGGTCTGCGGGTCGCCGGTGTGGACATGCTCGAGGGAGACGACGGCCCGTTGGTCATGGAGGTCAACTCCTCGCCGGGGCTGCAGGGGATCGAGACGGCGACGAAGCTCGACGTGGCCGGCGCGATCATCGACTACATCGCCGGTCAGGTCGCATTCCCCGAGATCGATGTGCGGCAGCGCCTCACCGTGTCCACGGGATACGGTGTCGCGGAACTCATGGTGCACGGCGCGGTCGACCTGGTCGGCAAGACGCTGGGGGAGGCGGGCCTCTGGGAACGGGACATCACCGTCCTCACGCTCCACCGTGGGGTGAGCGTCATCCCCAACCCGCGCAAGCATGTCGTCCTGGAAGCCGACGATCGGCTGTTCTGCTTCGGCAAGCTCGACGAGATGCGCTCGATGGTTCCCGAGCGGCGTCGTCGCCGTGCGAAGGTCCGCCGCCTGCCCCGCCAGCCGCTCTCCGAATGAACGAGAGCGCGGCCGCCCTCCGAGGAGGACGGCCGCGCTCTTCGTCTCGGCGTGCGGGGCTCAACGAGGTCGCTGCGAGCGCACCTTCGTCGGGTCGATTCCCTTGGGGATCGGCAGCGAGGACAGCGACTGCGAGACCGAGTCGACGCGGCGGATGACCGCTGCCATGGTGGTCTTGTCGATGGCCTTCGGAAGCTTCTTGATCGTCTTCGCCAGGTCGGCGATCGCGACCTCGTCCTCGCCGTGTCCGACGTAGAGGACCGTGACGGGCACGCCGTGCGCGACGCGCTGGGCCTTGCTGCGCTCTTCGTTGACGAGGCGGGTCAGGCGGCCGCGTGCACCTTCACCCACGACGACGATGCCGCCGCGACCGATGGTGCGGTACACCGCCTCCTGCGTCTTCGGGTTGATCCCCACGGGCGTCTCCGAAGCCTGCCAGCTGCGGCCGAGGCTGGTGCTGAGCACGTGGCCGGTGGCACCGGGCATTCCGTCGATCTTCGTGTACATGGCCGACGTCGACAGGCGGGTCATGAGGAAAAGCGCGCCGAGGACGCCGAGCATGAGACCCGTGATGCCCCAGAGGACGAGGGTCCAGATCTGGAACGGCGGGATCAGATAGCCGGCGACGAGACCGAGGAGGACGCCGCCGACCAGGATCGCGAGCTGAGCCCACGGAAGCCATGAGTAGGCCTCACGGGTGAACCGGAAGAGGGACTTGATCTGGGAGAAGAACCCAGGACGCTTTTCGGGTTCAGGAGCACGCTTTGCCATGGAGTCCAGCCTACCGAGTTCACAGCCGCTGTGATGCCGTCGTTCGCGTCAAGCGGAGTCGGATGCGACGGCACTGTTCCTGCACAATCGCGGCCTCGGTCGGAACCTGTTCGCTGTGGCCCCGATCACGGAGAATCCAGGCTGCGGTGGGCTGTGATGGAGGCATGACAGACATCGGCACCCGTGATGCCCGGGGGACGGCCCTCCTGCCGGGGGCGCATCGCGTGGTACGGGTTCTCGACGCGGATGAGGGTCCGTTCGAGGGCGCGCTGGTCACTTCAGGGGACGCAGTGGCGGTGCGGATGGATGTCTCGGCCCTCGGCGGTTGGATCGGATGGCGGTACTCGGGCGCGGAGCATGTCGCCGCCCCGATCGACGTCATCCGACGCCGCGGCGGCCACGACGTGCTGCTCCCGTGGTGCCCGGATCAGGTCCTGGGGTTCCTGATCCGTCGTTCGGCCACGGGGGCAGCGCTGAGGCCCGGGGAGTGCAGCACGCTCGTGGTCAGCCTGCTCCGCGGTCTCGACGAGATCGGCGAGGGCGGCGAGCCCGGCGAGGGTGTCGAGAGCACGCGCACCGGCGTGTGGTGGGTGACCGACGGCGGGCGTCCGGTGTTCGTTTTCGGGCCTGGTCAGGATGCACGGGCCGGGGCCGAGGAGATCGTTCGACGCCTGGGCGAGGGCGCTTCGGACAAGGTGCTCAAGCGGGCGCTCAACACGGTCGCCAATGGCCTGGAGAAGGCATCCGTCCAACCTCGCATCCCACGAAGACTCCTCGACATCTGGGAGCAGGAGCTCCTGAACGTCGCCGCCCCTCAACCCCTCGATCGAGGGGCGCATCCTCCGGAGCAGGCGCAGGACGTCGCGCAGGTCGTCACGACGCGCGAGTCGATTCTGCCGCGGAATGGTCAGCGGCTGCGGTCGGATCGTCGCAGGAAGAGCCGCGGAATAGTGGCTGCCGTCGTGACCGTCGCCGGCGCGGGGAAAGAGCTCTTCGGGATCGCGGCCGCGCGGATCGCGGCGGTGATCCGGGGGCGGCGAGAGCGCAGAACGCGTGCGGCTGAGGATGCGGGTACTCGGTCGCACCCTCGGCGACGTCCGTTCATCGTGGCGGCAGCCGTGGCTGCCGCCGTGCTCGCCGCAGGGCTGCTCTGGCCCGAGGGCGGCGACCCGGGCGAAGCTGATGCCGGACGGCGACGGGCGGGCGAAACGGCGTCGGTGATGTCAGGGGATGCGCCTTCGGCGACGCCCGTGCCGGAGGCTGCCGACGGGCAAGAGGCAGCCGAGGGGGCGGACACGAGGAAAGCGGCGGATGAGTCGAGGGCAGCGGAAGATGCGGAGAGGAGCAGCACGTCGCTGGGAGACGATCCTGTGGCCGCAGCGGAGGCTCTGTTCACGACGATCACGGAGTGCCGCGTACGCGCGGACTCTGCCTGCCCTGACGCCGCGGCCCCCGGATCCGACGGTGTGGTCAACGAGCTCGTGGCGGCAGCGCAGGGGACAGCCGTCGAGTTGGTCGACGAATACGGGGACGTCGCCGTGGTGCGGCTCGACGTCGATGACGCGGACAGCGAGATGATAGAGCCCGGAACCAGTCAACCGAGGCACCAGGTGGTCGTGCTCATCCGCGCAGAAGAAAAATGGCTGGTCCGCGACGTCTATGACGTCGCGGACCAGCCATGAGGCTCTCTCTCGGGTCAGGCGCCGAGCTGAGCGGCGAACTGCGCCGACTCGAGGCGGGCCTTCACCGCGCCCAGGAACCGGGCCGCATCCGCACCGTCGATGATCCGGTGATCGTACGAGAGCGCGAGGTACACGTAGGAACGGATCGCGATGGCATCCGCACCGCCGACCTTCACGAGGCCGGGACGCTTGACGACCGTGCCGGTGCCGAGGATCGCGGACTGGGGAAGGAAGACGACCGGAGTGTCGAACAGCGCGCCCCGCGAACCGGTGTTGGTCAGCGTGAAGGTGCCGCCGGCGAGCTCGTCGGGCTTCAGCTTGTTATCGCGCGTGCGAGCGGCGAGATCAGCGATCTCGTGTGCGATCTGAGCGATGTTCTTCGAGGCCGCGTCGCGCAGCACGGGCGTGAGCAGGCCGCGCTCGGTGTCGACCGCGATCGACACGTTCTCGCTCGCCGGGTACACGATGTTCTCGCCGTCGACCGTCGCGTTCACGATCGGGAACGCCTGCAGCGCCTCAGCGGTCGCCAGCGCGAAGAACGGCAGGAACGACAGCTTGTCGCCGGTCTTCTCGAGGAACGAAGCCTTCACGCTGTCGCGGTAGTCGGCCAGCGCCGTGACGTCGACCTCGACCACCGTGGTCAGCTGGGCGGTCTGCTGCATGGACTCGACGGCACGCTTGGCCAGAACCTTGCGCAGACGCGACATCGGCTGCGTGGTGCCGCGCAGCGGGGAAACCTCGAGCGGTGCCGGTGCCGGCGCCGATGCAGCGGCCGCAGCGGGTGCCGTCGCGGTCTCAGCGGCCTTGAGGACGTCTTCCTTGCGGATGCGACCACCCACGCCGGTTCCGGTGACGGAAGCGAGGTCCACGCCCTGCTGTGCGGCCAGGCGCCGCACCAACGGAGTCACGTACAGGTTGTCGTTCTCGGTGGGCAGCGCGAGCTTCTGCGCGGCGGGAGCCGGAGCAGCGGCGGGTGCCGGAGCGGCGGCGGGTGCCGGAGCGGCGGCGGGTGCCGGAGCG
>NZ_SSDF01000073.1 GCF_004794515.1 Microbacterium sp. A20
GGCCGGACTTCGACAGGCTCAGCCACCCACGGCCGGACTTCGACAGGCTCAGCCACCCATCTGGGTCCCTGAGCCTGTCGAAGGGCCCGCCCCCCACGAAGGACACCCCATGCCAGACCCCCTGCTCAGCGTGCGCGACTTCTCGGTCGTGTACGACGTCGATCCGCCCGTCGAGGCGGTGAAGAACGTGACCCTCGAACTGCAGCGCGGCGAGATCCTCGGTCTCGCCGGCGAGAGCGGATGCGGCAAGACCACGCTCGCCTACGGGGTGCAGCGCCTGCTGCGCGCCCCGGCCGTCATCACCAGCGGAAGCGTGACGTTCCACGATGCGACCGGCGTCGACATCGACATCAACGCGCTCGATGTGGATGCCATGCAGCGGTTCCGCTGGGACAAGGTGTCGATGGTGTTCCAGGGCGCGATGAACGCCCTCAACCCGGTCGCGACGATCGGCTCGCAGCTGGAGGACGTGTTCGAGATCCACCGCCCCGACATGAACCGCAAGCAGCGCCGGGCCGAGGCCGAGGAGCTGCTCGAGATCGTGAAGGTCGGGCGCCAGCGCATCCGCTCCTTCCCGCACGAGCTCTCCGGCGGCATGCGCCAGCGCGTGATGATCGCGATGGCCCTCGCCCTCCGGCCGCAGCTCATGGTGATGGACGAGCCGACCACCGCGCTCGACGTGCTGGTGCAGCGGGAGATCCTCAAGCAGATCTCGCAGCTGCGGCACGAGTTCGGCTTCTCGGTGATCTTCATCACCCACGACCTTCCCCTCCTCCTGGAGATCAGCGACCGGATCGCGATCATGCGCGAGGGCGAGATCATCGAGCTCGAGACCGCCGAGCGCATCTGGACGCAGCCCGCGCACGAATACACGAAGACGCTGCTGTCGTCGTTCCCCCGACTCACCGGCGAGAGAGGAGTGCTGGTGCGATGACCACCCTCGAATTCCGGAACGTCACGAAGGCGTACAACGTCCGCGGCGCCGGGCAGATCAAGGCGCTCGACGAGGTGAGCTTCACCCTCACCTCCGGCCAGACGATCGGCCTGGTCGGCCAGTCCGGCAGCGGCAAGTCCACGATCGCGAAGATCCTCACCCAGCTCGAGACCCCGACCAGCGGCGAGGTGCTGCTCGACGGCACGCCGATCCCCCGTCGTGGCAAGGGGCTGCGGAAGTACCGGCAGCAGCTGCGCATGGTGTTCCAGGACCCGTTCGCCTCGCTCAACCCGTATCACTCGATCCGGTACCACCTGGAGCGCCCGATCCGTCTCGATGACGTCGTGCCGAAGAAGGAGACCGAGAACGAGGTGCGCCGGCTCCTCGACCGTGTGCGCCTGGATGCGGATGCCGTGATCGACCGCCGCCCCCACGAGCTCTCCGGCGGACAGCGACAGCGCGTCGCGATCGCCCGCGCGCTGGCATCCCGTCCGTCGCTTCTCGTCGCCGACGAGCCCGTCTCGATGCTCGACGTCTCGATCCGTCTCGGCGTGCTGAACCTGCTCGCCGACCTGCAGCGCGAAGAGGGACTCGGCGTGCTCTACATCACCCACGACCTGGCCACCGCCCGCCACTTCAGCGACGAGATCATGGTCCTCAACCAGGGGCGCGTCGTGGAGTACGGCACCGCCGACGACGTCATCCTCAACCCGCAGGACCCGTACACACGAGAGCTGCGATCCGCCTCCCCCGACCCGGACAAGTTCTTCGCGCAGGCAGCATCGAACGGAGGCGCACGGTGAGCACCGCATTCCCCCAGCTGGACGACAACGATCTGGTCGCCCGCGACGCCCTCGAGGTCGGCACCACCGCGACCACGGCGCAGCGCGGGCAGCGACGCGTGCCGTGGCGCTTCTTCGCCGGACGCGCGGGCTTCTACCTGTTCACCCTGTGGGCGGCCATCACGATCAACTTCTTCCTGCCGCGCCTCATGAAAGGCGACGCGGTCAGCTCCTACCTCGCCCGCAACCCCAACGTCAGCCCCGAGGCGGCCGACGCTCTGCGCATCCTGCTCGGCATCGACACCGACAAGTCGGTGTGGCAGCAGTACATCGAGTACTGGGCGATGCTGCTGCGCGGCGACCTCGGCATCTCCACGCTGCACGGCCTGCGGCCGGTCGCCGAGGTGCTCGCCGCCGCCCTGCCGTGGACACTCGGCCTGGTGGGGATCGCGACGATCATCTCGTTCACGATCGGCACGGTCGCCGGCGCGATCGTCGGCTGGAAGCGCGGCAGCAGGCTCGACGCGATCATCCCGGTGACGACGTTCTTCAACACCATCCCGTACTTCTGGCTCGGCCTGATCGCCATCGCGATCTTCTCCTCCACGCTGAAGTGGTTCCCCTCCTCACACGCGTATGACAAGGGGCAGTCGCCGGAATGGAGTTTCGACTTCATCGGCCAGGTGATCATGCACGGCACGCTGCCGGCGCTGACCATCGTGATCGCCTCGCTCGGCGGATGGGTGCTCGGCATGCGCAACATGATGCTGACCGTGCTCGACGACGACTACATCACGGTCGCGCAGGCCAAGGGCATGCCCAACAAGCGAGTGCTCTGGGGCTACGCCGCTCGCAACGCGGTGCTGCCGCAGATCCAGAGCTTCGCCCTGTCGATCGGCTTCATCGTCGGCGGCACGATCGTGATGGAGATGGTGTTCAGCTACCCGGGCGTGGGCAAGCTGCTGCTCGACGCGACCAACGCCAAGGACTTCGCCCTCATGCAGGGCGTGTTCCTCGTGATCACGCTGTCGGTGCTCGTGGCCAACATCCTCGCGGATGTCGTCTACGCCTACCTCGACCCGCGCACGCGCCAGATGGAGTCCTGAGATGACCGTTCCCACCACTGCAGCGAGCACCGCACCCGACGGGTCGCCCGTCGTCTCGGGCATGCCCGAGACCGCGACCCTGCGCACCCCGCCGACCGGCGAGTCGCCGCGCAAGACCTTCTGGTCGCAACTCGGCCAGGCGTTCGCGATGTTCCGCAATCCCAAGTCGGTCGCGGGTCTCATCATCCTCGGGGTGTTCGTGCTCGTCGCGATCCTCGCCCCCTGGATCGCCCCGTACGGACCGACCCAGAAGGACCGCACCGCGCTGCGTCAGCCGCCCTCCTGGGAGCACTGGCTGGGCACGACCCACATGGGCGAGGACGTGCTGAGCCAGATCATCTACGGCACCCGCGGTGTGATCGTCGTCGGCTTCCTCGCCGCCTTCATCGCCACGATCATCGCGATCACGATCGGCGTGATCGCCGGTTACGTGCGCGGCTGGAAGAGCGAGTCGCTCTCGGCGCTGACCAACGTGTTCCTGGTGATCCCCGGCATCCCGCTGATCATCATCATCGCCTCGCAGTTCGACAACCCGCCGCTGATCGTGATCGCCGCGGTGCTGGGCTTGACCGGATGGGCGTGGGGTGCGCGCGTGCTGCGCGCCCAGACGATGTCGCTGCGCAACCGCGACTTCATCCAGGCCGCACGCGCCAACGGCGAGCCGCTGCGCCGCATCATCACGGTCGAGATGCTGCCGAACCTGATGGCGCTCATCGCGTCGAGCTTCGTCGGCACGGTCACCGCGGCCATCCTCGGCCTGACGACGCTGGCCTTCATCGGGGTGATCCCCGTGAGCAACCTCAACTGGGGCACCATCCTGTTCTGGGCGCAGCAGAACGGCGCCTTCCCGCGCCTGTGGTGGTGGTACGTGCCCGCCGGGCTCTGCATCGCGATCATCGGCGTCGCCCTCTCGCTCATCAACTTCGGCATCGACGAGTACGTCAACCCGCGCCTGCGCTCGGCCGGCGAGCGTGCCAGGGCCATGAAGAAGCAGGGGCTGGACGTGAACGACGCCGTCACGGCCGTCCGCAGCGTGCCCCTGCCGCGAAAGAGCGCCGATCCCGTAACGTCGGCGACCTCGCCCGACACCTCCGACTCTCCGAAGACCTCGACCCAGAACACGAAGTGATGACCTCTCAGACCCTGACCACGGTTCTTCCCTACCAGGACCCCGCCCTCTCGATCCCGGAGCGCGTGGCCGATCTCCTCAGCCGCATGACGCTGGAGGAGAAGGTCGGGCAGATGCTGCAGCTCGACGCGCGCGACGACCTCGACGACCACATCGCGCGGCGGCACGCGGGATCGATCCTGCACACCTCGCCCGAGCGCATCCTGCGGGCGAACGAGCTGACGGCCGAGACCCGGCTCCGCATCCCGCTGCTCGTCGGCGAGGACTGCATCCACGGGCACTCGTTCTGGCCGGGAGCCACGATCTACCCGACGCAGCTGGGCATGGCCGCGTCGTGGGATGCCGAACTGCTCGAGCGCGTCGCCCGCGCGACCGCCGAAGAGGTCGCGGTGACCGGCATCCACTGGACGTTCTCGCCCGTGCTGTGCATCGCCCGTGACCTGCGCTGGGGCCGTATCAGCGAAACCTTCGGCGAGGACCCGTTCCTGATCGGCGAACTCGCATCGGCGATGGTGCGCGGCTACCAGGGCGACGGCCTCGACGACCCGACCGCCATCCTCGCGACCGCCAAGCACTTCGCCGGGTACTCCGAGACCCAGGGCGGGCGCGATGCGAGCGAGGCCGACATCTCGCGCCGCAAGCTCATCTCCTGGTTCCTGCCGCCGTTCGAGCGCGTCGCCCGCGAGGGGTGCCGCACGTTCATGCTCGGCTACCAGACCACCGACGGCGTGCCGATCACGACCAACGACTGGCTGCTCAGCGACGTGCTGCGCGGCGAGTGGGGGTACACCGGCACCCTCATCACCGACTGGGACAACGTCGGACGCATGGTGTGGGAGCAGCGGATCCAGCCCGACATCACGCACGCGGCCGCAGCGGCCGTGCGGGCGGGGAACGACATGATCATGACGACGCCCGCCTTCTACGAGGGGGCGCTGGATGCCGTGGCCCGCGGGATGCTCGCCGAGGATGCCTTCGACGCCGCAGCCGCCCGCATCCTGACGCTCAAGTTCGAGCTCGGACTCTTCGAGAACCCGCGGTTGCCGGGTGCCGAACTCGACGCCGTGGTCGGCAGCGCCGCGCACGCGGAGCTGAACCTCGAGACGGCCCGCCGCTCGATCGTGCTGCTCGAGAACGACGGGGTGCTGCCGCTCGACCCGACCGCCCCGCTGCGGGTGGCCGTCGCCGGTCCGCTCGCCGACGACGCGCAGACCCAGCTCGGCGACTGGGCCGGCGGCTCGGGGCAGGCCGGCTGGCTCGACGGACAGCCGCGCGAGATGATCACGACCGTTCTCGACGGCCTGCAGGGCGTCGAGGGGTGGAGTGTCACACACGCCCGTGGTGCTGACATCCTCACGCTGGAGGAAGACCCGAAGGGCGCCTTCTTCCCTGATCACCAGCCGCGTCCGCCGGTGGTGAAGGCCTGCGCGCCGGATGCCGCGCTGATCGCCGAGGCTGTGGCGGCGGCATCCGCCTCCGATGTCGTGGTCGCCGTGGTCGGTGACCGGATCGAGCTCGTCGGAGAGGGCCGCTCGACCGCGACGCTCGAGCTCATCGGCGGGCAGAACGCCCTGATCGACGCGCTCATCGCGACCGGGAAGCCCGTCGTGATCGTGCTGCTCGCCTCGAAGCCGCTCGTGCTCCCGGCATCCGCGTCGAAGGCCGCCGCCGTGATCTGGGCGGCGAACCCGGGGATGCAGGGTGGCCGTGCGCTCGCCGAGATCATCTCGGGCGCGGTCGAGCCCTCCGGTCGGCTGCCGATCTCGTTCGCCCGGCACGTGGGCCAGCAGCCGACGTATTACAACCAGATCCGCGGACAGCACGGCGACCGGTACGCCGACCTCACGCAGTCGCCGGCCTGGGCGTTCGGTGAGGGCCTGTCGTACACGACGGTGGAGTACTCCGACCTGGAGTTGGAAGCGACCTCGCTGGGGGAGTCCGACACGATCGTCGGGCACGTCACGGTGGCGAACACGGGCTCACGGCCGGTGCGCGAGACGGTGCAGGTGTACGTGCGCGATTCGGTGACGAGCGTGAGCTGGACCGACAAGGAGCTCAAGACCTACCGCCAGGTCGACATCGCTCCCGGGGAGTCCGCCCGCGTGCGTGTGGAGCTGCCGGTCGCCGACTGCTCGATCGTGGATGCCGCCGGAAAGCGTCTGGTCGAAGCCGGCGCGTTCGAGCTGCTGGTCGGCCCGAGTTCCCGCGACGACGCGCTCCTCTCCGCCGTCTTCGAGGTGCGCTGACCCTCGCTGAGACCCCCGGTTCCCGCCGAGACCCCGTGCTGCAGCCGCAGCTGCGAGGGGTCTCGGCGGGAGGGCGGGGTCTCGGCGTCGCGCCGCGTCAGTCCTGCAGACGTTGCGGGCCGACGCCCTGCGTGCCGAGCGCGTCGTCGGGGTTCAGCAGTCCGCACGCCTTCATCGACAGGCAGCCGCAGCCGATGCATCCGGTGAGTTCGCGCTCGAGACGCTCGATCCCTTCGCGCCGCTTCTCGAGCTCGCGCTTCCAGCGTCGTGACGCCTTCTGCCAGTCGGCGTGACTCGGTGTCTCGGTCAGTGGCACGTCGGCGAACGCCGTCTGCACGTCGGACAACGGGATGCCGAGGCGCTTGGCGACCGTGATGAGCGAGACCCGCCGCAGCATGTGGCGGGCGTAGCGGCGCTGATTGCCGGGCGTGCGGGTGGAGGCGATGAGGCCCAGCGTCTCGTAGAAGTGCAGGGCGGAGGCGGCGACACCGGTGCGACGGGTCATCTCGCCGATCGTCAGCGGCTCGTCGGGTGCGTGCGTGCTCATCCGGTTGCCTCTCCCTCGATTTGACCTCAAGTGTACTTGAGGTCTTACGGTTGTCGAGTGGCCCCGACGTGGGCCGATCGACCCGAACGAGGACAGCGTGACCCGAACGAAGACCCCGCGATGACCTATGTGATCGCCCTGCCGTGTGTCGATGTGAAGGACAAGGCCTGCATCGACGAGTGCCCCGTCGACTGCATCTACGAAGGTGAACGGTCGCTGTACATCCACCCCGACGAGTGCGTGGACTGCGGTGCCTGCGAACCGGTATGCCCGGTCGAGGCCATCTACTACGAAGACGA
>NZ_SSDF01000074.1 GCF_004794515.1 Microbacterium sp. A20
CACCCGTCGCAGGCGGCGCGGCGCGGCGCCGCCTGCGACGGGTGTCCGCGGCAGGCCATAGCCTCGAGGCATGGCCCGCACCGCAGAGTCCCCCGCACCGCCCCGCATCAGCGGTCCCGATCTCCCCCGCGAGTTCGAGCCCGCGACTCCCGCCCGCAGCGCCGACATCATCGCCGCGAGCCTCGATCTCCACGGCGCCGTCGACCTCGCCTACGCGACGCTCGAGCAGTGCACCGTGTCCGCCGATGCGGAGGCCGTCGATCTCACGGGAGCGACTGTGGTCGACGTCGAGATGTCCGGGGCACGCATCGCCTCTCTGCGTATGCGCGACGCCGGCGTGCGGCGGATGCGGATCAGCGGCGGCCGCATCGGCACGCTCGACCTCAGCGAGGCGCGCATCTCCGAGCTCGAGCTACGCGATGTGCGGATCGATTACCTCAACCTGGGCGCCGCGAAAGTGACCGACCTCGAGATATCCGGCTGCGCGATCCGCACGGTCGACATGCCGCAAGCCGAACTCACCCGCGTCCGGTTCACCGCCACGACCAGCGATGAGGTCGACCCGCGGGGCATGCGCGCGAAAGACGTCGACCTGCGCGGCCTCGACGCGATGACCTACCTCGACGCCAACAGCCTCCGCGGGACGACGCTCTCGTCATTCCAGGTGCAGCAGCTGGCGCCCGTGATCGCGGCGGGACTGGGCATCCAGATCAAGGACTGACGGGACCGCTCGCCGCCAGCAGCTCCCGAGTGAACGGATGCTGCGGCTCTGCGAACACGTCGGCGGTCGTTCCCTGCTCCACGATCCGGCCATCCTGCATGACGAGAACCTCGTCGGCGACGGCTCCGACCACGTCGAGGTCGTGCGAGACGAGGATCATCGTCAGCTGCCGTTCGCGCTGCAGTCGGGCCAGCAGCTGCAGCACCCGCTCCCGGACCGAGGGATCGAGCGCCGATACGGGTTCGTCGAGGACCAGCACCTCGGGATCGGCCGCGAGTGCCCGGGCGATCGCCGCGCGCTGCCGCTGTCCGCCGGAGAGTGCACGGGGGCGACGGTCCGCGAGCTCGGTCGCGAGGCCGACCTCGACCAGCAGCTCGGACGCCCGCTCGGCCCTTTTGTTCCGTGGCACACCGGCAGCCTCGAGCGCCTCGCGCAGGGAGCGGCCGATCGTCCATCGGGGGTCGAAGGCACCGAGCGGATTCTGATGCACCAGCTGCACCCGCGGCGTGCCGATCCAGCGCAGCGAGCCCGCGTCGGGCTGCTCGACACCGACGATCATCCGTGCCAGCGTGGTCTTCCCCGATCCGGACTCGCCCACGACGCCGAGCGTGTGCCCCGCCGAGACGGTGAACGAGGCGTCTGTGACCGCCGGCACCGCGTCGAAGCTCTTCGAGAGGCCCTCCACGACCAGCACCGGCGTCGACTCCGTCTGCACAGCCGTGCGGGGTTCGTGGATCGTCGCCGCGATCAGCTGACGCGTGTACTCGTGCTGCGGGTTCTCCAGCACCTCGACCACCGTGCCGGATTCGACCACCCGCCCGGCCTTCATGACCAGCACCCGGTCCGCGAGCCGCCGGACGGCCGCGAAGTCGTGACTGATGAAGACGAGCGCCGTCCCCGCATCCGTGATCTCGCGCAGCAGACCGAGGATCCGGGCCTGCACGGTGGCGTCCAGCGCGGTCGTCGGCTCATCGGCCACCAGCACGACGGGAGACGCGGCGATCGCCGAGGCGATCAGTGCCCGCTGTCGGAGTCCCCCGGAGAGCTCGTGCGCATACTGCCGGGCGCGACGCTCGGCATCCGGCATCCACACCCGTCGCAGCAGTTCTCGCACCCGGGCATCGAGCGCCGCACGACCGCGCACGATGCGGTGCAGGCGCAACGGCTCCGCCACCTCCGCACCGATGCGGCGCAGCGGGTCGAGCGAGACGAGGGCGTCCTGCGAGACGAGGCCGATGCCAGCTCCCCGGAGACTCCGCCAGCCGTGCTCGGAGAGGGTCGCCGCGTTCCGCCCGTCGACGGTGAGCGTGTCGACCGTCACCGTCGCATCCGACGGCGTGAGCCCGAGGAGTGCCCGGGCGGTGAGGGTCTTCCCCGCGCCCGACTCCCCGACGATGGCGACGCACTCACCCGGCTCGACCGCGAATCCGACGCCGTCGACCACCGGGTCCGCGCCGAACGCGATCCGCAGTCCCCGCACCTCCAGCGCGCTCACGTCGTCCGCCCATCTGCGCGTGCCCGCAGGATGCGCCCGATCACCGTCGCCGAGACGACCGTGAGGGTGATCGCGATGCCGGGGAAGACCGCGATCCACCACGCCTGTCCGAGCACATTGCGTCCGCCGGCGAGCATCAGCCCCCATTCGGGCGTCGGCTCGGACGGACCCAGACCCAGGAAGCTGAGGCCCGCGGCGGCCAGGATGCTCGAGCCGATGCCGATCGTGGCGAGCACGCTGAGCGCCCCGATCACACCGGGGACGACGTGACGCGTGAACGCCTTCCCCTTCGGCACGCCCAGGATCCGCGCGGCCTCGACGTGCTCGGCGACCCGCAGCGTCTGCGTCTGCACACGGGCGAGCCGGATGTACACCGGAACCGCTGCGAGCGTCACCGCGATCGCGATGTTCACCGGCCCGGGTCCCAGCACCGCGACCACGACGAGAGCGACGAGGAACTCGGGAAATGCCATCAGCACGTCGTTGACCCGCATCACCGTGGCGTCGACCTCTCTCGGCGCGACCCCGGCCAGTGCACCGATCACGAGGCCAACGGCGAGCGCGATCCCCGTGGCGAGCAGTCCGATCCCCAGCGAGCGTCCTGCGCCGTAGACGACACGCGAGTACACGTCGCGACCGCTCTGGTCGGTGCCGAAGAGATGGTCGGCACTCGGCGGGAGCAGTGCAGAGCGGACGTCGGTCTGCAGCGGATCGTGGGTCGCGAGGACTCCGGGGAAGAGCGCGGCGAAGACGATCACGGCGAGCACCGCCGCGGCCGTCCACAGCAGCACACGCTGTGCGCGCTTCATCGGATGCCTCCGGAGCGGGCCGCTCCGACCCGCGGATCGATCAGGGGATGCACGAGCTCGACGACGAGGTTCACGACGACGAACACGAGTGCGCTCAGGAGGATGATGCCGGTGATGACCGGGAGATCGCGGTCGCTGATCGCGGCGAGCGTGACGCGGCCCAGTCCCGGCCGGGCGAAGACGGTCTCGACGAGCACGGCGCCGCCGAGCACGGAACCCGTGAGGTACGCGGCGAGCGTGATGGCCGAGGCCGCACCGTGGCGCAACCCGTGCCGCACCGTGAACCACGAAGGGCTCGCCCCGCGCGCACGCACGGTCTCCGCGAACGGCATCCGCTCCGCCTGCATCAGGCCGTCGCGCAGTACCTGGCTCAGCAGCGCCGCGACCGGAAGGGCGAGGGTGATCGCCGGGAGCACGAGGGTGGCCGGGTTTCGCGCCCCGGAGACCGGGAACCAGCCGAGGCCGAACGCGAAGACGCTGAGCAGGATGAGCCCGATCCAGAAGACGGGCGACGACAGCACGACGAGCTCGATGCCCGCGGCGACGGTACGAGCCACCTGACCGCGCACCAGCACCGCGACCGCGAGCGCCAGCACCAGGGCGATGAGGAGCGCGAGGGCCGAGAGCTGCACCGTGGCACCGAGCTGTCGGCCGATGACCTCGGACACCGGCATCCGCAGCTGGTACGACTCCCCCAGGTCGCCTCGGGCGAGTTGCCCGATGAAGCCGAGGTACTGCTCGAACGGCGGCCGATCCAGCCCGAGGTCCGCGCGGATCCCGTCTTTGACCGCCTCGCTGACCTGCGCCTGGGGTCCGAGCATCACCGACACGGGATCGCCCGGGATCACCCGGAAGGCGAGGAACGCGACGGTGGCGGCACCCCACAGGACGATGACGAGGGATGCGGCGAGGCCGGCGATACGGACGAGAGCAGCCTTCACCACTCGTGCCCTCCGCTCAGCCGGCGGATCAGCCGACGGTCACATCGTAGAACAGCGGCCGACCGTACAGGTCGTACTGCAGTCCCTCGATGCGCTCGCCGACCGCGGTGATCGCCGACGGGCTGTACAGCGGCACGATCGCGGTGTATTCGGCATTCCACTGCTGCACCTGCGTGTACAGCTCGTTGCGCTCGTCCTGATCGCTGCTGCCGACGGCCTGCTCCAGAAGCGCGTCGATCTCAGGGTCGCTCACCTGAGACGCGTTCTGGAATCCGTCGGTGTGCAGGTGGGCGCGCAGCAGATCCGGATCGACCCCGGAGAATCCCCAGTCGGTCAGGTCGAACGTCTTCGGCTCGTACTGCTCGTTGTAGGCGCCCGGTTCGAGCACCTCGCGCTTCACCTCGAAGCCGATCCCCTTGAGGTCGGACTGGATCGCGTTGGCGAGGGCGGCGTTGTCGTCGGGAACGGGCGTCCAGGCGATCCAGCGCACCGAGAGACGCTTGCCGTCCTTCATGCGGATGCCGTCGGCGTCGCGCTCGGTCCATCCGGCCTCATCGAGCAGGGTGTTCGCGGCATCCTGGTCGAACGGCCAGCTGTCCTCGAGCGATGCGTCATAACCCGGGGTGGTCGAGCCGAGGATGCTCCACGCACGCGGGAACTGTCCGAAGTAGATCTCCTCGACCGCGGCGTCGATGTCGATGCCGCGGGCGAACGCCTGACGCACCTTCTCATCGGCGAACACGCCGTACTTCTCGTTCAGGTAGAGCGAGTACGGCAGGCCGGGGTACTCGATCGAGTCGACGGTGATGCCGTCGCCGAGGTCCTTCGCGAGGTTCGGCGGGATGTCGCTGGCGAGATCGGCCTCGCCGCTCGTCACGACGCCGGTACGGACGGAGGCCTCCGGCTGGATCTCGACACGGAGCGTCTCGAACTTCGGCGCCTTCTCGTCGTGCGGCCCCCACGCGTAGTCGTCGTTTCGCGTGTAGACGATCTCCTGGTCAGGCGTGTACTCGGCGAGCACGAACGGACCGGTGCCGACGTTGATGTCGGGGCCGCCGGCCTTGAGCTTGTCCGCCGACTCCTCGAGCACGGCGGGCGAGTAGAAGCCGAGCTGCGGCGTGCTCGCGGCCTGAAGGAAGGGGGCATACGGCTGGGTGAACGTCACCTTCACGGTGTAGTCGTCGACGACTTCGGTCCCCTCGTAGAAGGCCGCGCCGAGCATGCTCGCGGCCTGCTTCGAAGCCGTCTTCGGGTCGACGATGCGATCGAAGTTCGCCTTGACCGCCGCCGCATCGAAATTCTCGCCGTCGGTGAAGGTCACATCGTCGCGGAGCGTGAACGTGTACTCGGTGCTGTCGGGCGACACCTCCCACTCCTTCGCGAGCCAGGGCGTGAACGTGCCGTCGTTCTCCTGGAAGACGAGCGAGTCGAGCACCGCCCGCTGCACCATGCCCGAGACGTCGAGCTGGCTGATCTGCGGGTCCATGTGACCCGCCGACAGGTTGGCGCCTTCGATGGACCAGACGAGCTCTCCGTCGCTCTCTCCCTCGGAGCCAGGAGCAGCGCAGGCGCTCAGCACCAGAGCGGTGGCGGCGGCGAGCGCGGCGAAGGGCAGGAGACGACGCACGGGGTTTGCGGGCATGACGATCCTCAGGACGAACGGGGCGGGATGCCTCCAGTCTACGGCGATTTCTTGGACTGGGTCGAAAAGCGTGCCCCTGCGGCTCTCGGGGTCGTCACTCCCCGTCGAACACGATGCGATGCCGGTCGGCGGGCGAGGCGATCTCGTCCTCCGTCCGCGTCTCGCCGTGTGCGATGACGGCGAGACTCAGGCTCTGCACGCGAGGCCGGGGCACACCCACCAGGCGCGCTTCCACCCGCAGGTCCGCGCTCTCTCCGGCGATCCGCCAGCGCAGCTCGGCCTCGGTGGCGGCTGCGATCAGCCGCTCGGCGAAGGGCTTCTGAACGGGGCGGATGCCGCCGATCGTGGCGATGTGCGCAGCGAGCCGGGAATCACGGACGCCCGACGGCACATCCTCGAGGACGTGATCGGCCAGGCCCGGATACTCGGCGGCGGATCGGCCCTGTCGGATGGCGGCATCGATCGCCAGGGCCGCGGTCACGGTCTCCGGCCACGGCCGCACCACGGCCGAGGGCACGTCGGCCGTCTCGAGCGCGTCCTGCAGTGCGGCACCGGCCACACGCCGCGCACCGAACTCGTCCGAGTTCCCGAACGCCACCGCGCCGATGCCGGTCGCCGCATGCCAGCGCATGTGGGCGGAGAAGCCGGGAAGGCCCCCGGAGTGCTGCACGATGCGGCCGAACCGCCGGTCCTGCTCCACGAAGAGTCCGTACCCGTAGCCGGCGCCGGCGAGGTCGCGTCCGTCGAACATCCCCGATGGCACGTCGATGGGCGTTCGCGGCTGCTGCATCTCGATCCGCGAGGAGGGAGCCAGCACGTGCGGCGCGAGTGGGTCGTCGGTGAAGGCCGAACCGAGGAACCACATCCAGGTGGCGATGTCGTCCACGGTGCTGAACATGCTTCCGATGCAGCCGAGGGCGCCGGTGCGCACGTAGGGCTCGGGGTGGAAGGTCGCGCCGTCGTCGAAGGTGCGGAAGCCGCCGGCGAGGGTGTCGTGCGCGTAGCCGTCGGCCGAATGGGCGGTGCTCGTCAGTCCCAGCGGCTCCAGCAGGGTCTCCCGCACCACGTCCTCGACAGCGCGTCCGGTGACGGCCTCGACCGCCGCGCCGACCAGCGACTGCCCGAGATTGGAGTACTGGTACGTGGTTCCGGGCGCGGCGGCGAGCAGCATCCCCTCGGAGAACAGCGCCGCGATCTCTGCGCGGGAGTCCCCCAGGTGGCGGTCGACCCAGGCGTTGTCCTCGCCGAGCCCCGACCTGTTGGAGAGCAGCAGGTCTCCGGTGAGCACGGCATCAGAGCCCCGGTGCCTGGCGCGCACGGCGGGGAGATACTCGGTGATCGGGGCATGCAGATCGAGGGCACCGCTGTCGCGCAGCGCGAGTGCTGTCGCGGCGAGGAAGCTCTTCGACATCGAGGCGATCCGGAACACGGTGTCCCGACTCGTCGTCGCATCGTCGGCGCGCGGGTGTCCGTGGGTGCGGACGCCTCGCACCTCCCCGCGCTCGCACAGGGCGACGATCGATGCCGGGGCGGTCCGACGGGCCCGCTCGTCCAGCCCGCGCCGGAGGGCACGATCCACCGCCGGTGTGGTCATCGTCGGTGTCTCGAGCGGAGCGGCCGCCGCGTTCATCCGCGACCTCCGACCAGGATCTCGTCCGCGAACGCCTCGACGAGAGCACGGCTGACCTCGGTGTTGCGCGCGTCGACCTCCTCGGCGGCGGCGATGAGTCGCGCCAAGGACCGGCCTTCTCCCCGCAGGGCGGCGTCGTCCCACCGGGCGAGATCGGCAGCCGAGGCCTCGGGGTGGAACTGCACGCCGCGCACGTGCCGCCCCAGCCGGAAGGCCTGGATCTCGATCGCGTCGCTGGATGCGAGCAGCACCGCCCGCGGAGGCAGACGGGTGATCATGTCCTGGTGGTTCTCGATCATCGGGGCGCCGTCGCCGAGCGTCGCGATCACCGCGTCCTCCCGGCCGGACGGGGTCGGATGGATGGGCGTCGCCCCGCGCTCGACGGGACCGGTCTTCGCCTTCACCTCTCCACCGGCGATGTGCGCGAGCACCTGCGCACCCAGGCAGATGCCGAGCGTCGGGAGGTCGCGGTCGATGGCCTCGGCGGCGAGCGCGCGCTCGGCCACGAGCCAGGGTGCACGGTCGTCCTCGTCCGGCATCAGTCCCCCTCCGAGGAGCACCAGCCCGGAATAGCCGTCGAGAGTGACGGGAAGCTCCTCCTCCGCGCCCACCACGGGGGCGACCGCGATGCCGCGATCGGCGAGCCAGGTCCCGAGGCGTCGTGGTCCGGAGCTCGCCGAGTTGACGACGACGAGCACGCGCGGGCTCACAGCGCTCCCTCCCGCGTCGACACATCCACGGCGGGCACCAGCGCGGCGGTCGCGGGAGGTGCGGCCCGCCCTGCCAGGAAGGACTCGTGATCGCGATCGGAAGCCTCGAGGACCCGGAGCACGTTCTCGTGCGCGAGGCCGGCGAGGTCGGCCTCCGACCATCCCCGCGCTCGCAGCTCGGCGAACAGCGCCGGGTAGCCGGAGACGTCGGCGAGACCGTCCGGCATCACGTCGGTGCCGTCGTAGTCCGCGCCGATGCCGACGGCGTGCGGTCCCGCGACCCGCCGGATGTGGTCGAGGTGATCGGCCACGTCGCCGACGCCCACCACCGGCGCTTCGCCCTCGCCGCCGGCCTCCCACCAGTCGCGGCGGGCCTGCGAGACGAACGTGGGCACGAAAGCGACCATCACCACTCCGCCCTGTGCGCCGATCGCGGCGAGCACGTCGTCGGGGACGTTGCGCGGGTGATCGCAGAGGGCGAGAGCACCGGAGTGGCTCACCATCACGGGGCGCGTGGTCTCCTCGAGGGCGTGACGCATGGTGGTCGGCGCCACGTGGGAGAGATCGATGAGGACACCGATGCGGTTCATCTCGCGCACCACCTCGCGGCCCCATGCACTGAGACCGCCGTGATGCGCGTCGTCGGTCGCGGAGTCGGCCCAGGCGGTCGTCCGCGACCAGGTGAGCGTCATGTACCTCGCGCCCAGACGCGCGTACTGGCGCAGCACCGCGAGCGACCCGCCGAGCTGGCCGCCGCCTTCGATGCCGATGAGCGAGGCGATCCGCCCCTCCGCCATCGCCTCACGCACATCCGCAGCGGTCCGCGCGAAGGCGAGGCGCTCGGGATGCGCGTCGACCAGGCGGTGCACGAAGTCGATCTGCTCCAGCGTTCCGACGACCTGTTCTGCGCCCTGCAGCACCGGATCGACCCACACCGACCAGAACTGTCCGGCCACCCCGCCGATCGCGAGACGGGGAAGGTCGGTCTGCGTCGACGGCACGCCGGCCGCGAGTTCCTCCACCCCGTACCCGAGCAGGGTCCTGCTCGCCCAGGCCAGGTCGTTGTGTCCGTCGATCACACTGTCGAGCATCCGCCGTGCACCTCTCTCAGTCCTCGCGCGCATCCAGCGCTGCGTTCATCCGCGCGGTCAGGTCATGGTCGATGACCCGCTCCACGCCGTCGAGCTGCGCCACCGGCACCGCACCGCGCGTGCTGGAGCACAGCCACAGCGCATCCGCCCGATCCAGATCGTCGCGCATGAGCACCCCGATCCTCGTCGGGACGCCGGTGATTCCCGAGAATGCGTCGGCCTGGGTCGTTCCGGGGAGGACGCCGAGCTCGGCGGGTGGTGTGACGAGCTCGCCGTCGATCCGGGCGATCAACGTCGAGCGGGGTCCTTCGAGCACGAAGCCGTCTCCGCTCACGAAGATCACGTCATCGGCGCCGCGACGGGCCGCCTCCCGGAGAGCGGCCTGATTCACTGCGTAGGCGAGCGACTTCGCTCCCTGCAGCAGCCAGGGGGCGGTCTGCATCACATCGTGCCGGTAGCCGCGATCCAGCACGACGGCGCGGACGCCGCGGGCACGGACGCCGGAGGGGTCGCTGCCGGCGAACCCGAGCACCCATCCGGTCGGCCCTGCCGGGTCGAATTCATCGCCCCGGGTCATGACGAACTTGATGGAGGCGATCTCCCCCTCTTCCAGCGCTCCGGGAAGGGACACCTCCGCGGCCGCCCGGAGCACCGCGGCTCGCCACAGGTCGCGTCGGGGCGCGGGCAGCTCCATCAACGCCGCCGAACGTTCGAGGCGCGTCAGATGGGCCTCGAGCGCCTGCGGCCTGCCGCCGCGGACCACGGCGGTCTCGAACACGCCGTCGCCGCGATTGACGCCGAGGTCGGTCGCCCTGACGATCGGCTCACGCGGGTCGATCGGGTGGATGCTCTCCTCGACGGCGGACGTGCCCGACAGGTCGAGGCGATACAGCAGCAGCGCACGCATGATGGTCCTCTCCGGAACGGCCGTCTCACCCGTGCGTGAGCGCGGGGTCACGCACGGCGGAGTCGGAGGAATCCCAGGTGCGGATAGCGGCCCGCTCGATCCGCTCCACGAGGACGTCGTGGCCGATGCCCGCTCCGCGAGAAACCTGCACCCGGCCCTCGACCGCGGTGACGGGTGGGGCGATGATGTCGTCGACGTAGTACTTGTCGGAGCCGGAGACATCCGACGGGAGCAGGAACCCGGGCAGTGCCGAGATCGCGACGTTCGCGGCTCGACCGATCCCGAACTCGTGCATGCCCCCGCACCAGACGGGGATGCCGGCGTCGACGGCGAGGTCGTGCGCCGCCTTCGCGACGGTGAGTCCCCCCATCCGCGACACCTTGATGTTGAGGATGCGCGCGGCGGAGAGCCTGATCATCGTGCGCAGATCGCCGAGCCCGACGACGGACTCGTCCAGACACACCGCCGTCCCGATGCGCGCCTGGAGCGTCGCGTGCGCCACCATCTCCCGCGGGGCGAACGGCTGCTCGATCATCGTCAGCCCCAGTGCGTCGAGCTGGGTGAACACGGCGGCGGAGTCATCGTCGTCGGGATACGCGCCGTTCGCGTCGACGTGGAGGTCGAGGTCGGGGTGTGCGTCGCGCACCGCTCGCACCGGCTCCACGTCCCACCCGGGGGCGATCTTGAGCTTCACGCGCGGATATCCCGCGGCGCGCTGCAGCTCCACCTGGCCCAGGAGCTCGTCGATCGATGGTTCGATGCCGAGCGAGACTCCCGCCACGACCTCGTCGCGGGTGCCGCCCAGCGCCGCCGCGAGGGCGATCCCCCGGCGGCGGGCGAAGAGGTCCCACACCGCGCCGGAGAAGCCGGCCCTGGCGAACTCATTGCCGCGCACCCGCGCCCACGTCGTCTCCAGGTCGGCAGGCTCCTCGCCCTCTGCGCCGACCAGGGCCGGCACGAGGTAGCGGGTGGCGATCTCCCATGCGGTCGTGGTCGTCTCCGCGCCGAAGTACGGGTCGCTGGGCGCGGCGATCTCTCCCCAGCCGCGGCGGCCTTCCTCGTCGGTGGCCTCGACGAGGATGTGCTCGATGCCCGACTTGCGATGCGAGCTGGTCTCGAAGCTGTGCCGCAGTTCCTGACGAAGCGCGAACAGCCGGATGCGGGTGATCCTCACGTCGCCGCCTCGCCGTCGACCTCGGGCCGCGAGGGATCCGAGCTGTAGAGCCCCAGTCGCGCGACGAGCCGATCGCGCTCGGCCAGGCGGCGGCGGGCTCCCTTCGCGCTCGCCGTCGTCAGCGCACTCAGCAGGTGGCAGACGGCCGCGACCGGCGTCGGCGAGTCCGCATAGGACGCCGACCCCGTGCGCACGCGGATGAGTGACGTCGCGAGCGGGGCCAGCGGGGCGTCCTCGCTGTCGGTGATCACCACGAGCTGCCCGCCCGCCTCCCGGAACAGCTGCCCGAGCCGCACGGTCTCCTCCCGGTAGCGCCGGAGGGAGAAGGCGATGAGCACGTCCGAGGCCCGCACATCCGTCAGCACGGTCAGCGGCTGCAGCGCGTGCCCGTCGACGAGGAAGACGTTGGACAGCGTCGCGGACAGGTCGGCGTTGAGCAGCTGCGCGTAGGCCGCCGCCTTTCCCTCACCCGCGACATAGCGTCGTCGCGCGCCCAGCAGCAGCGCCGCGGCCTGCGGCACCTGGGCCGAGGTGCTCAGCTCCTCGAAGGTGAGCGCGAGCGTGCGCAGCTCGGTCTCGATGATGCGCGCCTGGATGCTCTCGGCGGAGAGATTCGTCCGGATGCGCTCGCCGAAGCGGTCTCGCGGCGAGACGAGCTCGCGATCCTCATGCTGCTGGTCGCTCATGCGATGGCCTCCCCTGATGTCGCGCGGTAGACCGCGGTGTGCTCGTCGACGCGGGAGGCAGCGACGAGGACGTCGCCGCGTCGGAACACCTCCGTCATCGCACTCTCCAGCTGCCGCCGCAGCGCCGAGCGTTCGCCGGGAGAGAGCTCGTCCGCACGAGCGGGGATCGCGATCCAGTCGACGTCGTCAGCGTGCACCACGCGTCCCCAGTCCTCCCTGGTCAGCGTCACAGGAGCACCCGATCGCGGTGCCCGGGGCGCATCCCGGGTCAGGTCCCAGGAGACCACGAGCCGGTCGGTGTCCGGTCGGGCGTAGTAGTCGCGTTCGAACGCGATGCCGACCGCGCCGAGGGAGCTGAGGTTGAAGTGCGCGTTCCGCGCCAACAGCGGATCGAAGGTCCAGCGCATGGACTGCTGCCCCCACCGGAGCGCGACGTCGCGTTGGGCGAGCTTGAGCGCCTGACCGACCCCGCGGCCCTGCTGCGAGGCGTCGACCGCGGCCGCCTGCGAGTAGTGGAAGTGGGTCCCGCTCGCATCGCAGCCCGCGAAGCCGTACGCGAACCCGATGAGCCCGCCGTCGTCTGCGAAGGCCCCCACCGCGGATCCTCCGTTGCGGGCGAGCGCGGTGAGCAGATTGGCGTTGAGCGCGTACTCCTGCTCGGTGTACGCGAAGACACGTGCATAGAGTGCCGCCGCCTCACGGAACTCGGAGTACTGGGTCAGTTCGCGGCAGTCGTAACCGACGCCCGCGTCGGCGGCCACCGAAGAGTGAGGCACGATACGTTTCCTAAGATCGAACGAGTGATGCGACTGGGAGCGATGTTATCGGCGGGTTGCACGTCAATCAAGAGGCAGATACGGTTCGTAACTGTGACCACTTTCCCGGCAGCTCCCGGAGCGGACCACCCTTCAGACGACATCATCGCACTCGTGCGTGAACTTGTGACGCGAGAGTCGCCCACCCGAGATGTCGAGGCGAGCCGCACCATCGCCGATCTTCTCACCGGATGGTTCGAGGGCGTCGGCGGGGCGGTCCGTCAGGAGCCGACCACCGCGGGAACGGATCTCGTCATCGATGTCCCCGGCGCCGGCGATCCGTACCTCCTGATCGGTCACACCGACACCGTGTGGCCGGAGGGCACCCTCGACGGCGTGCTGCCCTGGTCTGAGCAGGGCGACGTCGTGCGCGGGCCCGGCTCCTACGACATGAAGGCCGGAATCGTGGTCATGCTCGAGGCCTTGCGACGACTCCAGCCGCTCCCGCGCGAACGCCGCCGGGCCGTGCGCATCGTCCTGGTTGCCGACGAAGAGGTCGGCTCGCCCGAGTCCGGCCCCCTGCTCGCCGAACGCGCACGCGGAGCCGTCGCCGCCATCGGATTCGAGTCGCCGCATCCGGACGGCGCGCTCAAGGTCGGCAGGCGCGGGAGCGCACGGGTCAGGATCGCGGTCACCGGGCGCGCCGCACACGCCGCCCTCGACCCCGAGCACGGCATCTCCGCTGTGGACGAGCTCGTCGATCAGTTGCTGCGCGTGCGGGAGATCGTCGCGGATCCCGCCCTGCCGGGACCGGTGCTCTGCAATGTCGGGACGATCTCCGGTGGTGCCCGCGCCAACGTCATCCCCGCGCAGGCGCAGGCGGAGATCGGTCTCCGCTTCACCGATCCGGTCACCGAGGAGCGCGTGATGCGGGCACTCACGTCGCTTGCGCCCGTCCGCGCCGGTGCGGAGATCGTCGTCGAGACCCTGAGCGCCCGCCCTGCCTGGGCTGCCTCCGCGCAGGACGCCGCGCTGGTGGCGACCATCGAACGGTCCGCCGCCGGCATCGGACAGCACGTCGAGGCACGTCCGGCGGCCGGCGCGGGCGACACCAATCTTCTCGGCGCCCTCGGGCTGCCCACGGTCGACGGATTCGGACCCCGCGGGGGCGGCGCGCATGCGGAGGACGAGCACTTCCTGCGCTCCTCCCTCGGCGAGCGCGTCGAACTCCTGCGTGCCGTGCTCACCCTTGCCGCGGAGTGAGGATACGATTCCCGTTTGCGCCTTGATCACGCTGATCCCAGGGATACGTTCCGGATCTCGGGACGGAAATACTGCATAGCTGAGCCCCCTTCGTGTGGGGCGCATCCTTGCATCCGCATGTTTCCGCGCTGTTACACCCGGAGAGCAACCTGTGCCCAGATGCCGACTTGCGAAAAATCTTCGACGATACGCAACGAATCCCTTGACCCCGGGGCAGACTTCCGCTTGCATGGTCTCCACCGACCCGGCTTCATCGTGGATCCGGGCGGCGCCCGAAGGGACTTCTTCTATGCGTCTTGCCCCCCGCTCCAGAACAGCACGAAGTCTGACCGCCGCTGCGATCGCCTCCGCGCTGCTCATCGCTGCTCCCGCCGGTGCCGCTCAGGCGCAGTCGGTGAGTGCCGCGACCGAATCCCCCGCCTCGGACACCACGCTGCGCATCGCGACGTCCGGCTTCGTCGACACGTTCAACCCGTTCATCTCGATCTACCTGACGCCGACGAACATCATCCGCTACGTGTACGAGTCCCTCGTGCAGAACGACGCCGAGGACGGTTCCCCCACCAAGGGCCTCGCCGACTCCTGGGAAGCCACCGACGGCGGTCAGACCTGGACCTTCACCCTCCAGGACGACCTGAAGTGGTCGGACGGCGAGCCCATCACCTCGGCCGACGTGAAGTACACCTACGACCAGATGATGACCGTGCCGGCGCTGGCGACGGCGAACGGCAACCTCGTCTCCAACTTCGACTCGGTCGAGACCCCCGACGACAAGACCGTCGTGATCTCCCTCAAGACGCCGCAGGCACCCAACCCCGGTTCCGAGATCCCGATCGTCCCGCAGCACATCTGGGAGGCGGTCGACGACCCCACCACGTTCGCGAACGACTCCGAGGTGGTCGGCTCCGGCCCCTTCGTCCTGGACAGCTACTCGGCCAACCAGTCGATCGTGCTCAAGGCCAACAAGAACTTCTGGCGTGGCGCCCCCAAGATCGACGCGATCCAGTACGTGTACTACACGAACTCGGATGCCCAGGTGCAGGCACTGAAGGCGGGTGACGTCGACCTCGTCTCGGGTCTCACCCCGACGCAGTTCGAGGCGCTCGACGGCGTCGAGGGCGTCACCACCCATTCCGGGATCGGCCGCCGCTATCACTCGATCAGCATCAACCTGGGCCAGCAGACCCGCGAGAACGTGCCCTACGGCACCGGTAACGCGGCGCTGAAGGATATCGAGGTCCGCCAGGCGATCCGCCTCGGCACCGACACGGAGACGCTGCTCGACAAGGTGCTCTCCGGCGAGGGCGTGCAGGCCACCAGCTTCATCCCCGCGTCCTTCCCGAAGTGGCACCTCGCAGACGACGACGAGGTGATCGTCGGGTTCGACCCGGAGGCGGCGAAGGCGAAGCTCGACGACGCAGGCTGGGCGCCCGCTGCCGATGGCATCAGGGAGAAGGACGGACAGCGTCTGAGCCTGCGCCTGCTGACGGACGCCGACGACTCGAACGAGCAGTCCATCGCCGAGTTCTTCGTCCCGTGGATGAAGGACATCGGGATCGAGATCGCCGTCGAGTCGACCGACTCGGACACCATCAGCGCGAAGGCCACGTCGGGCGACTACGACCTGTACTTCAGCGGATGGTCCGTCAACCCCGACCCCGACTACCAGCTCGGCATCAACACCTGCATGAACCTGCCCACGGCGACCGACGGCACCGGCGGCACCACGCAGGACGGCTACTGCAACCCCGAGTTCGACGAGCTGTACGCCCAGCAGCGCTCGGAGACCGACGAGGAGAAGCGCCAGGAGATCGTGCACGACATGCTGGCGCTGAACTACACCGACACGGCACAGGTCGCCACCTGGTACGCCAACTCGCTCGAGGCCTACCGCTCCGACCGCTTCACCGGCTTCACGCTGCAGCCCAAGGACGGCGGCATCATCGCGAACCAGGCCGGCTACTGGGGCTACCTCACGGTGGAGCCCGTCGAGGGCGCGACCGCCAGCGGCACCGGCACGAACACCGGACTCATCATCGGAGGCATCGTGGTGGGAGTGGTCCTCATCGGAGGACTCGTCTTCTTCCTGATCCGTCGTCGCAACATCGCCGACGTCGAATGAGTCCAGCGAGACGCCGCGGGCGGCGGACATCCGTCCCCGCGGCGTCTCCCGGTCCGCTGTAAGGAGACTTCATGTCGAACGCGGTTCCCCCATCCACATCCGCCATCGCCACCAGCGCCGCAGCCGAGGAGCAGCCGAGAGGCCTCGGTGGCCTCCGCTACTTCCTGGTCAAGCTCGGCGGCGCGGCCATCAGCATGGCGATGGTCATCCTCCTCGGATTCTTCGCCTTCAAGATCCTGCCGGGCGACCCGGTCGCATCGATCGCGCGCGAGCGCGGCATGAGTGCCGAGCAGGTGGCGCAGCTGCGCGAGCAGCTCGGGCTGAACAAGCCCCTGTGGCAGCAGTTCTTCGACTACCTCGGCAACGTCTTCACCCTGAACTTCGGGACGAGCTACGTCTACCGCACCTCGGTCTCCGAACTCATCGGCATGTACTTCTGGAACACGATCCTCCTCACCGGCACCGCGGCGATCATCGCCATCGCCCTCGGCCTGTGGCTCGGCCAGAAGGCCGCGTGGAAGCACGGCTCCACCTTCGACCGCATCGTCTCCGGCACCTCGCTGGTGTTCTGGTCGGTCCCGACGTTCTGGCTCGCCCTGCTGCTGCTGATGATCTTCGGCGGCACGCTGCACTGGTTCCCCACCGGCGGGATGGTCTCCCCCAACCCGCCCACCGATCCCGTCGGCGCCGTCCTCGACGTGATCTCGCACATGGTCCTGCCGGTGATCACGATGGTCGCCGTCGTCTATGCGCAGTACCTGATGGTGATGCGCAGCTCGCTCCTGGAGGAGATGGGCGCCGACTACCTCACGACTGCGCGCGCGAAGGGGCTGCGGGAAGACCTCGTGCGTCGCCGCCATGCCGTCCCCAACGCCCTGCTCCCGACCGTCACGCTCGTCTTCATGCATATCGGCGGGCTGATCGCCGGGGCGGTGACGGTGGAGACCGTGTTCTCGTGGCCCGGTCTGGGCAAGCTCACCTTCGAGGCCATCTCCGGTCCCGACCTCCCGCTCCTGCAGGGCACCTTCGTGGTGTTCTCCACGATCATCATCGTGATGAACCTCGTCGCGGACCTCATCTACCGTCAGCTCGACCCGAGGGTGAGGCGCGCATGAGCACGGCATCCACTTCCATCCGCTCGCCCCGCGCGCTCGCCTGGCACCGTCGTGGTGCGGCATTCGCCGACTTCTGCCGCCAGTTCACGCACCACCGCGCGGGCATGGTCGGTCTGATCTTCCTGATCATCGTCGCGGCGGTGGCCATCCTGGCCCCGGTGATCGCGCCGTCGAGCATGCTCGACGTCACCAAGCTCGTCGACCCGGAGCGGTTCGCCCCACCCTCGTGGCAGCATCCGCTCGGCACTGACCAGCAGGGCCGCGAGATCTGGGTCCGCATGGTGTGGGGGGCGCGCGTCTCGCTTCTGGTCGGACTCGCGGCCACCGCCATGTCGATGGTCATCGGCACACTGGTCGGGCTCTCCGCCGGTCACTTCACCGGGTTCTTCGGCGGCCTGATGATGCGCATCATCGACTTCTTCCTCGTGCTGCCCTCGCTCATCCTCGCGATCGTGCTCTCCTCGGTGCTCAGCCGCGGTGTCTGGACGATCATCATCGCGATCGGACTCACCTCCTGGGCGGGCACGGCGCGCGTGGTCCGGGCGCAGACCCTGTCGATCGAATCGCGCGACTACATCGAGCGCTCTCGTGCCCTCGGCGCCGGTCACTGGCACATCATCATCAAGCACCTCCTCCCCGGCGTGCTGCCTCTGGTGCTCGCCAACACCACACTCACGGTGGGTTCGGCGATCATCTCCGAGTCCACGCTGGCGTTCCTCGGGCTCGGCGACACCACGCTGCAGTCCTGGGGCTCGATCCTGAAGAACGCGATGGACGTGTCCGCGGCGACCAGCGGCTACTGGTGGTACGTGCTCGTGCCCGGTATCGCGATCGTCCTGGTGGTGCTGTCGTTCACCCTGATGGGCCGCGCCGTCGAGAACATCACGAACCCGACGCTGAGGAGCCGATGACATGCCCGATCTGATCTTCGACGACGTCTCGATCACCTACCGCACCGCCGGGCGCGCCGGCCGAGACGAGGTCGCCGCTGTCCGCAACGTCTCGCTCACGCTGCCGGCGGGCCAGACGCTCGGCATCGCCGGGGAGTCGGGTTCCGGCAAATCGACCCTGGCGATGAGCGTGCTGCGCCTGCTCCCCCACAACGCACGCCTGAGCGGCCGCGTGCTCCTGGGCGACCAGGACGTCGCCGAGCTCTCCTTCGGCCAGCTGCGCGCGGTGCGCTGGGCGCAGACCTCCATCGTGTTCCAGGGGGCGATGCACTCGCTCAACCCGGTGCGGACCGTGGGCTGGCAGCTGCTCGAGGCCCTGGAGCTGCACGCGTCGGATCGCTGGAAGACCGAGAAGGGCCGCAAGCAGCGCATGGCGGAGCTGCTGGAGGTCGTCGACCTCCCGCAGCAGAAGTCCGAGTCGTACCCGCACGAACTCTCCGGCGGCCAGAAGCAGCGGGTGATGATCGCGATGGCACTGGCGTGCGACCCCGAGGTCATCATCGCCGACGAGCCGACGACCGCTCTCGATGTCATCGTGCAGAAGCAGATCCTCGACATGATCTCGCGGCTCGTCTCCGAGCGCGGCATCTCGATGCTGATGATCAGCCACGACCTGTCGGTCCTCGCGACGGCGTGCCAGCGCATCGCCATCATGCGCGACGGCGAACTCGTCGAGGTCGGTGAGAGCTACGCCGTCTGCACGCGTCCGACGCAGGACTACACCCGGCAGCTGGCCGATGCCTTCCCCACGATCGGCGATCCGGCCTCCCGCCTGGCGCCGGTCACCCGACACGGGCAGGGTGCCGAAGAGGTGCCGGACATCGCCCATGGCGACGAGGTGCTGCTGGAGGCCCGCGGGGTCAACGTCACCTATCGCTCGGGCAGCCGACCCGTGCACGCCGTGCGCGACGTCGACCTCACCGTGCGTCGAGGTGAGATCGTCGCCCTGGTCGGCCAATCCGGATCGGGCAAGTCGACGCTCGCCCGGGCGCTCATGGGTCTGCAGCCCGCCGACCCCGGCTCCCGGATCCTGTTCGACGGAGCCGAGATGCCGACGAAAGGCCGCGACCTCGCGCACTTCCGCTCCCAGGTGCAGCTCGTTCTCCAGGACCCATGGGCCGCGCTCAACCCGAAACACAGCGTGTACGAGTCGGTCGCCGAAGGTCTGCGGGTGCAGCGCTTCACGGGCGACGAACGCGCGCGCGTGGCCCAGAGCCTCACGGATGCGGAGATGACGCCGCCGGAGAGGTTCTTGAGCGCCATCCCGCAGGAACTCAGCGGCGGGCAGCGCCAGCGCGTGGTGATCGCCGGAGCCCTCGCCGTGCAACCGCAGATGCTCATCGCCGACGAACCCGTCGCTTCGCTCGACGCCTCGGTGCGGGGAGAGATCCTCGGACTGCTGCTCGACCTGCGCCGGCGGCTCGGACTATCCGCGCTCGTCATCACGCACGACCTGGGCCTCGCCTGGAACATCGCCCACAGCGTCGCCGTGATGTACCGCGGGGAGATCGTCGAACGGGGCACGACCGAGGAGGTCCTGTTGAATCCGCAGCACGAGTACACCCGGCATCTGCTCTCCGCCGCACCGCGCATCGAGGAGCAGCCGGCGTGACGACCTCTCCCTACCTCGACTCCGCGCCGCTGCAGCCCGGAGACACGGTGGCGATCGTCTCGCCGGCCGGGCCGGGGAACGAGGAGAACACCCAGCGCGCCGTCGACTACTACGAGTCGTGGGGGCTGCGGGTGCGGGTGGGCGATCACGTGCTCACCCCGCACCCGCGCGCGTCGTACCTCGCCGGTCCCGACGATGTGCGCCGTTCGGATCTCGTCGATGCGTGGATGGACCCGGACGTGGACGCCGTCGTGGCCGCCCGGGGCGGGTACGGGGCACTGCGGCTGCTCGACGGCATCGACTGGGCGGAGATGCGCCGCGGAGCACTGCGGCGCGACGGTCGCCCGAAGCTCCTCACCGGCTCCTCCGACATCACCGCGCTGCACGAGACCGTGCGGGCGCACCTGGACCTGGCGACGCTGTTCTGCCCCATGGCGGGCAACAACGTCTTCCGCGACTCCGAGCAGGTGCGCCACGACGTGCAGCGCTGGTTGTTCGAGCCCTGGCGCGGACGCGAGCTGATCGGCCCGAAGACCGAGGTGATGACGCCGGGGCGTGCAGTCGGACGCTTCACCGGCGGCAACCTGAGCCTGCTCGCCGCCGGACTCGGCGCCCCCGAGGCGGCCGTGCCCGCTCCCGGCATCCTGTTCCTCGAGGACATCACCGAGGAGCCCTACCGGCTCGACGGCTTCGTGACGCAGCTGCGGAGGGCGGGGCGGCTCGCGCAGGCGAACGCCATCGTGCTGGGCTCCTGGCATGAATGCGGCGACCTCGAGCTCGTACACGCCCTCATGCGCGACGAGTTCCAGGATGCGGGTGTGCCCGTGCTGTGGGAGCAGGGCTTCGGACACGACCCGCACGCCCTGACGATCCCCCTCGGCGTCGACGGTGTCCTCGATGCCATGTCGGACGAACCGCGACTCACGGTGGGAGTGCCCGGATGATCGCCGTGCCGACGCTCGATCCCCGCGTCACCTGGTCGGTGCGGGTGATCGACGCCGAGAGCGGCGCCACCCTCGCCGAGCACGAACCGCACGTGCAGTGCGAGACCGCCAGCATCGGCAAGGTCTTCCTCCTGCTCGAAGTCGCGCGCCGACTCGAAGACGGCACACTCGATCCGGATCAGCCGGTCGCCATCCCGGAGGAGCACCGGGCGGAGGACTCCGGCCTGCTCTATCGGATGCGGGGCCAGCGCATCGGCGTGCACGACGCCGCCCTCCTCGTCGGCGCGGTGAGCGACAACCTCGCCACGAACGCCCTCATCCACCTGTGCGGGCTCGAGTCCGTGCGCGCCGTCGCGCCGACCCTCGGGTACACGCAGACCTCGCTGCACGACTACATCCGCAACGAGCGCACCCCCGATTTACCCTGGACACCGTCGTACGGCACCGCGGCGGAGCTGGCCGACCTGATGCGCCGACTCGGTGCCGGCGAAGCCTTCTCCCCCGCCGTGAGCGCACGCGTGCTCGACTGGCTGGCCGCCGACACCGACACGTCCATGGCCGCCGATGCCTTCCTGCTCGACCCGCTCGCCCACGTCGACGCCGAGTACCAGGGCATGGTCCTGCGGCACAAGACCGGCAGCGTCGCATTCGCCCGCGTCGACACCGGCCTGCTCCGCGGCCCCGTCGCCGCCGTCGCCTACGCGGTGGCCGCGAACTGGAAGCAGAGCCCGACCGATCTGCGAGCGCCCGTCATCGACGGCATGAGAGACATCGGAGAACGGATCCGGCTGCACGTCACCGGACTCGCGCGTGACGAGACGGGGCTCGCATGAGCGTCATCGACACGGAGCTGCCCGCCGACCACGGCGCGGTGTGGTCGGTGCTGGTGAAGGACATCGACTCCGGCGAGGTGCTGCTCGAGCATGCGCCCGAGACGGTGCTCGACACCGCGAGCGTCGGCAAGATCTTCCTGCTGCATCGGCTGCTCACCGAGGTCGATGCCGGCACGCGGAGCCTGGAGGAGCGCGTGACGCGCCGCCCCGTGGAGTCCATCGACGACTCCGGGCTCTGGTACCTGCTGCAGGCGGCCGAGCTGTCGCTCTACGACGTGGCCGCACTCATCGGTGCGGTCAGCGACAACGCCGCGACGAACACCCTGGGTCGCGTGATCGGGATCCCCGTGGTCCAGGAGCACACGCGCGCCCTCGGCTACACGTCCTCCGCGCTGGACGACATCGTGCGATGGCCGATCCCGCCCGGCGCTCCGACGACGCTGTCGCATGCGAGCGCCACCGAGCTGGTGCGATTCATGACGCGTCTCGCCGACGGGACCGACCTGACCCCGGCATCGGCCGACACCCTCCGACGCTGGCTCGGCGCGGGGATGGACCTGTCGATGGTCGCGTCCGCGTTCGACCTCGACCCCCTCGCACACTGGGGCTTCGACCGCGGCATCTGGCTGCTCAACAAGACCGGCACGATCTCGCGGGTGCGGACCGACACCGGCATCGTGATGACGCCGGATCGCCGGATCGCCTATGCGGTGCTGGCGAACTGGGACCGCGGCGCAGACGGGCGGGGGCCGGTGCTGGCCGCGATGCGCAGGATCGGCGAGGGCATCCGCAGCGCGCTCGCCGGGTGAGATCAGAGTTCAGACGGCCCCGGCGCGGGCGAGTCTCTCCCGGACCCGGTCGACGGGAACCGCACGCGCGGTCCGACCCTCCGGGCCGACGGTCGTCTCGGCGGCGAGCACGGAGTTGATCAGCGCCTCCTCCACGGCATCCATAGTGGCGGCGAACAGCGGGGACAGTACATCGTCGGCCACCGGCCCGCCGAGCGCCGGGTCGTGCACCGAGAACGCGATCGCGTAGTCGCCGCTGCCCTGCGCGTAGTCGGCGCCGACACCCCGCATCGCGAACACGGCGCGGCCTGCCACGCGACCGAGCTGGCGTCCGTCGACGGGCGCATCCGTGGCGACCACGATCATGCACGAGTTGCCGACGGGCTGAGCTGCCGCCTCGGCCAGCAGCTCCTCGGCGGGGAGCGGCACTCCCGCGATCCGCAACGTCCCGCTGAAGTTGGTCTGCACCAGTGCACCGACCGTGCGCGTCTGTCCCGTGACGTCGACGAGCCGGGATGACGTGCCGATGCCGCCCTTGTAGCCGAGAGCGACCGTCCCCGCACCGGCGCCGACACACCCCTCCGCGACGGGACCGGCGGCCGCCGCCTCCAACGCCTGGACCACCTGCTCCTCGCCGACGGCCCGGCGCCGGATGTCGGAGAGGAAGCCGTCGTTGGTCTCCCCCACGACCGGATTCAGCGTCGTCGTCCGCGCGTGCTCCGGGGTCGCCAGCAGGTGTGCGAGCAGTGCATCGGCGACGCGGAAGACCGACAGGGTCGATGTGAGGAGGATCGGGGTCTCCAGGGCGGCGAGCTCACGGAGCTGCGTGGCGCCGACGAGCTTGCCGTAGCCGTTGCCGACCGAGAGGTTCGCGGGGAGGCTGCGGCGCTCCCCGGTCAGGGCATCGGGCACGATCGCGGTGACCCCGGTGTGGAGACCGTCGCCGTGCAGCGTGGCGTGCCCGACCCGGACACCGCCGACATCGGTGATGGCGTTCTCCGCACCGCGCGCGAACGCCCCCGACGAGACACCGAGGTCGGCGAGGCGGGGACGGGATGAGGCGGACGACAGCGGTGTCATGCTCCGATTCTTCCAGGCGCGGAGCAGCGGACATCCGCACCGCGCCGGACGACTCCACCGTGTCCAGCCGGCCTTCGGATCGCTCGGTAGACTGGGCGGAACACCCACACTCAGGCACGCTCACACAGTGCCGCATACATCGCTCGAGGAGACCTCCATGCCTGCTTCCGAATCAACTCCCACCGGGATTCCCGACAAGCCCGCACTCGAAGGTCTCGAAGCGAAGTGGGACGCCGCCTGGGCGGAGCAGGGTACCTACCTGTTCGACCGTCTGCGCGCGGCACAGGCCGGCCGTGAGGGCGTGTACTCGATCGACACCCCGCCGCCGACGGCATCCGGCAGCCTGCACATCGGACACGTGTTCTCGTACACGCACACCGACGTCAAGGCGCGGTACGAGCGCATGCGCGGCAAGACCGTGTTCTACCCGATGGGCTGGGACGACAACGGCCTTCCCACCGAGCGCCGGGTGCAGAACTACTACGGCGTGCGGTGCGACCCCTCGCTCCCCTACGACGCCGACTTCACGCCCCCGTTCGAGGGCGGCGACAACAAGTCCAGCCGTGCTGCCGACCAGCAGCCCATCAGCCGCCGCAACTTCATCGAGCTGTGCGAGCGCCTCACGATCGAGGACGAGAAGCAGTTCGAGGCGCTGTTCCGTCAGCTCGGACTGAGCGTGGACTGGACCCAGACCTACCGCACGATCTCGGACGACACGATCCGCCAGAGCCAGCTCGCATTCCTGCGCAACATCGAGCGCGGCGAGGCCTACCAGGCTCTCGCGCCGACCCTGTGGGACATCGACTTCCGCTCCGCCATCGCGCAGGCCGAGCTCGAGGACCGCGACCAGCAGGCCGCGTACCACACCATCGAATTCCCCTTCGCGGACGGGTCCGGATCGATCGCGATCGACACCACGCGTCCCGAGCTGCTGCCGGCGTGCATCGCCCTCGTCACGCACCCCGAGGGGCCGCACAAGCACCTCATCGGGACGAAGGTGAAGACGCCGTTCTTCGGCGCCGAGATCGAGATCCACGGACACCACCTCGCCCAGCCCGACAAGGGCACGGGAGCGGCGATGGTCTGCACCTTCGGTGACGTCACCGACATCGTGTGGTGGCGCGAGCTGCGCACCACCGAGAACGAGCCGCTGCCGAACATGACCACGATCGGCCTCGACGGACGCTTCCTCCCCGAGGCGCCCTCGTCCGTCGAGAACCCGGATGCGATCTCCTGGTACACCGACGAGCTCGCGGGCAAGACCGTCTTCAGCGCGCGCAAGGCCATCGTCGAGAAGCTGCAGGAGACCGGCGACATGACGGCGGTCGGCAAGCCGTTCAATCACGCGGTGAAGTTCTTCGAGAAGGGTGACCGCCCGCTCGAGATCGTGTCGACCCGCCAGTGGTACATCCGCAACGGCGCCCGCGACGGCGAGCTGCGCGACACGCTCATCGCACACGGACAGGAACTTGCCTGGCACCCGGAGTTCATGCGCGTGCGCTACGAGAACTGGGTCGGCGGCCTCACCGGCGACTGGCTGGTGTCGCGCCAGCGGTTCTTCGGAGTGCCGATCCCGCTCTGGTACGCCCTCGACGAGAACGGCGAGCGGGACTACGACCGCGTGCTCACCCCCGACGCGGCGACGCTCCCGATCGACCCGACCACCGACGTTCCCGCCGGATACACCGAAGACCAGCGCGGCGTGGCCGGCGGCTTCGACGCCGAGGCCGACATCCTCGACACCTGGGCGACGTCGTCGCTCACCCCGCAGCTGGCCGGCGGCTGGCAGCGCGACGAGGAGCTCTGGAACCTCACCGCGCCGTTCGACCTGCGCCCGCAGGGCCAGGACATCATCCGCACCTGGCTGTTCTCGACCATGCTGCGCTCGACGCTCGAAGACGACCGGACGCCGTGGCGCAACGCCGCGATCTCCGGCTTCATCGTCGACCCCGACCGCAAGAAGATGTCGAAGTCCAAGGGCAACGTGGTCACCCCGGCCGACGTGCTCGAGGCCCACGGCTCCGACGCGGTGCGCTACTGGGCCGCCTCGAGCCGCCTGGGCATGGACGCCGCGTTCGACCCGCAGAACCCGACGCAGGTGAAGATCGGTCGGCGCCTCGCCATCAAGGTGCTCAATGCGGCCAAGTTCGTGCTGTCCTTCCCCGTGCCCGAGGGCGCACAGGTCACGCATGCCCTGGACGCATCGATGCTGACCGCGCTCGACGGAGTGGTGACCGAGGCCACCAAGGCATTCGACCGGTACGACGCGGCGCGCGCGCTGGAGCTGACCGAGGCGTTCTTCTGGACCTTCTGCGACGACTACCTCGAGCTCGTGAAGGAGCGCGCCTACAACCAGGCCGATGTCGGGCAGGCGTCCGCAGCGCTCTCGCTGCGACTGGCCCTGTCGACACTCCTCCGCCTTCTCGCCCCCGTGCTGTCGTTCGCGGCCGAAGAGTCCTGGTCCTGGTTCGAGGAAGGGTCCGTGCACACGGCGGAGTGGCCCACGCCGCTCGGCATCGACGGCGACCCGGCCGTGCTCGCCGCCGCGAGTGAGGCGCTGATCGGCATCCGCCGTGCGAAGACCGAGGCGAAGGCGTCGCAGAAGACTCCGGTCTCACGCGCCGCGATCGCCGCTCCGGCTGCGAAGCTCGAGGCGCTCCGCGCCGCCGCCGACGACCTCCGCGCCGTCGGCCGTATCGCCGAGCTCGAGTTCAGCGAGGCCGAGGAGTTCGCGGTCACCGCGATCGAGCTCGCGCCGGTCGAGGGTTCCTGATGCAGCTCGGCACACGTTGGGCCGCGGGATCCGAGGCACCCGCCTCTGTTCCCGCATCCCTGCGCCCGGCGATCGCCGAGGTGGAAGCGAAGGGTCTCACCGGCCACTGGACCCTCACCTGGCTCGAGGGTCGCGCCATCGCCGAGCTCGACGCCGGCTGGGAGGTCTTCCAGGCCGCCTCGGGCGAGATCGTCGCTCGCCCCTTCGCCGACTGAGTCGGCCCGCGCAGGTCATCTGCTCCGGTCGATGACGAGACCCCCGTGACTCCGCTTCCGCGGATACACGGGGGTCTCTGCGTCTCACCGAGTCCGGTCTCCCATTCCTTCAGAACCGCGGGATGTCGAGTTGCGCGAGCGCGCGGGTCAACGACCGCGGGTCCTGTGTCGGAGTCTGCTGCTGCCGCAACCTGTCGAGAACCTGCCCGCGCCGCTCGGCACGGCGGGCGACGCGGCGCTCCACCCACACGGTGAGCGTGTCGGCCAACCGGAGCAGGCGAACTTCGGTGTGGGTCGGAGCCATCAGCTGAAGCGTGGCGCTGGTCATGATTCCTCCTCCATGTCGGCAGCGGGTGCGGATGTCGGGGTCGACGCGTTCCCCAGGTCGAAGAGCTCGGTCCGCAGCGACACCCGGCGGACGTCGGGGCCGATCTGACCCCGGTAGCGCTCGATCGAGCGCTCGACGATCGCCTCGAGCTCATCGCGCAGCGCTGATGCCTGCTCCGGGGTGAGGTCGAGGTGTGTGGTGATGATGATGCCGGCGTCGCGCCACGCCTCGGGCACGTCCGCCTGAGAGCGGTTGACGTACGCCATCAGAGTCTCGTGACGCAGGCGGAAGAACTCCGAGTTGACGATCTGTGCAGCGGCGCGGTGGGCGGGCGAGGTCATGTCGTCGGGTGCGGGCACGTCGATCCGCCCCTTCGGCCGCTCCCACCACCGCTCGCGGGCGGTGCCTCGGCCCTCGACCTCCTGGATGAGGTCGTGCGCGGCGAGAGCGCGAAGGTGGTAGCTGGTCGATCCGGAGGTCTCCCCCACCAGTGCCGCCAGCGAGCTGGCGGTCTGCGGGCCACGCGCGGCGAGCAGGTCGAAGATCTTCACCCGCAGCGGATGCGCCAACGCCTTCAGCGCCCCCGCATCGAGCGTCCGTACCTGCGTCTCGTTCGTCATGTATGCAAAGATACCGTTGCAAAAACTTCTTTGCAAGTGTTTGTTTGCAAAGAACTCTTTGCGGCCGCATCGGACGGTGACGCGCCTGACCGAGGAGGTTCCTGAGTACCGACCGTCTCGTGGCTAGGCTCGGAGGATGACCGACGCCACGAATCCGCTGCTGCAGCCGTCGACCCTCCCCTTCGGACTCCCCGACTACTCCGCGATCCGACCCGAGCACTATCTCCCGGCGTTCCAGGCCGGATTCGAGGAGCAGCTCCGCGAGGTCGCCCGGATCACGATGGTGCGATCGATGCCGACCTTCGAGAACACGATCGAGGCGCTCGAACGTTCGGGCGAACTGCTCGACCGCGTCGCCCACGCCTTCTACACGGTCAGTTCCGCGGATGCGACACCCGAGATCCAGGAGATCGACGAGCAGCTCGCACCCCTCATGGCCGCCCACCAGGACGCGATCACCCTGGACGCCCAGCTGTATTGGCGAGTGCAGCAGGTGTTCGAGCAGCGGGACGCTCTCGGCCTCGACGCCGAACAGCGCTATCTCGTGGAGCGCCACCACCGCGAGATGACGCACGCGGGTGCCGGTCTCGACGACAGCGCCAAGGAACGGCTGACCGAGCTGAATCAGAAGCTCTCGACGCTGACCAACACCTTCGAGCGCAACCTGCTGAACGACACGAACGACCTCGCGGTCGTCTTCGACTCCCCTGCCGAACTCGATGGGCTCAGTGCCGGCGAGCTGTCGGCTGCGGCACGTGCGGCGGCGGATCGCGGACTCGACGGCAAGCTCCTCATCACGCTGCCGCTGTTCACCGGGCACCCAGCCCTGGCTCAGTTGCGCGTCCGGGAGTCGCGACGGCGCATCATGGCCGCGTCCCTCGCGCGCGGATCCCGCGACAACGCGAATGACAACCGCCCTGTGCTGCTCGAGATCGCGCGGTTGCGGGCGGAGCGGGCCGCGCTTCTGGGATATGAGTCGCATGCCGCGTACGTCACCGCCGACGAGACGGCCGGGACCCCGGATGCCGTCGAGCGGATGCTGCGCCGGCTCGCCACGCCCTCCGCACGTAACGCAAGCGCGGAGCACGCCGCACTGCAGGCGATCGTCGATGAGACCGAAGCGACGCCGTTCTCGGTGGAGGCCCATGACTGGGCGTATTACACCGAACGGGTGCGCACGGCCCGGTACGACATCGACACCAGCGCGCTGCGCCCGTGGTTCGAGGCGGAGCGCGTCCTGCAGGACGGTGTCTTCTTCGCCGCGACGCGGCTGTACGGGGTGACGTTCTCCGAACGTCACGACCTCGCGGCCTACCACCCCGGCGCTCGGGTGTTCGAGGTGCGCAACGACGACGGCACCCCCGTCGGCCTGTACGTCCTCGACCTCTACACGCGCGATTCGAAGCGCGGTGGGGCCTGGATGAACGCGATCGTGAGTCAGTCCCGACTGCGCGGCACCGCGCCCGTCGTCGTCAACAATCTCAACGTGCCACTCCCCGGCGAGGGCGAGCCCACGCTGCTGACCCTCGATGAGGTCACGACCCTGTTCCACGAGTTCGGTCACGCCCTCCACGGACTCTTCGCGACGGTGACCTACCCGCACTTCGCCGGCACCAATGTGTTCCGCGACTTCGTCGAGTTCCCGAGCCAGGTGAACGAGATGTGGATCCTGTGGCCCGAGGTCCTCGACAACTACGCCCGACACCACGAGACCGGCGAACCGCTCGACCCCGCGATCGTCGAGCGTCTTCGCGCGACCGAGACCTTCGATCAGGGCCACGCGACGAGCGAGTATCTGGCCGCCGCCTGGCTGGACCAGGCCTGGCACCGGCTGGGCGTCGACGCGGAGATCGACGACGTCGCCGCGTTCGAGGCCGCCGCCCTCGCCGACATCGGCCTCGACGACCCGGCTGTCCCCACCCGCTACTCATCCACGTACTTCGCGCACGTCTTCTCCGGAGGGTACAGCGCGGGCTACTACTCCTACATCTGGAGCGAGGTGCTCGACGCCGACACCGTCGACTGGTTCCGGGAGAACGGCGGGCTCACGCGCGCCAACGGCGATCAGTTCCGCGCACGTCTGCTCGGGGTCGGCGGCTCGAAGGACCCCCTGGAGGCGTACCGCGACTTCCGCGGTCGGGATGCCGAGATCGAGCCGCTGCTGAAGCGTCGAGGCCTCGGCGGCTGAGGTGCACGGGTGATCGCCGAGTGGAGGCTGCTGCCCCGGATTCCGTGGACCTGGTCTCACCGTCGTGAGAACCTGAGCGCATGAACGCTTTCCCCGACGCGCCGTTCGGCCCCGCTGACCGCCTCGACCTCGACGCTGTTCCACTCGCGGTGATCCGTCACAAGGCCATCCGCATCGCCGATCTTCCGGACGCGTTCGACGCCGGCTACTCGGCGATCGCGCTCACGTTCGCCGGCGACGTACTGACCCCGACCGGGCCCGCCCTCGCGATCTACTACGGCGACCCGATGGACGTCTTCGACCTCGAGCTCGGCTTCCCCGTGCGGACGGCGCCGGAGACGCCGCTGCCGACGGCGAGCGAAAGCGTCATCGTCGCCTCGACTCTGCCCGCCGGTCCGGCCGTCGCGACCACCGTCTTCGGCTCCTACGACGGGCTCGGTGCCGGATGGGCAGGGCTCGTCGAACGCGCTGGCGCGGAGGGGGAACGCCCCGGTGGCATCTGGATCGAGGTCTACGTGTCCGACCCCGGCACGGCGCCGGCAGAGTTGCGCACCGACCTGATCATGCCGCTGGGCTGATCGAGGTCAGGCGCTCTTGCGCTTGCGCTCCATCACGATGGTGGGCGGCGCGCCCTCGTCGACGGCCGCGCGGGTGACGATGACCTTGGCGACGTCTTCTGCGGAGGGAATCTCGAACATGATCGGGCCGAGGACGTCTTCGAGGATGGCACGGAGCCCTCGGGCGCCGGTCTTGCGTTCGACAGCGAGGTCCGCGATCGAGCGCAGAGCCTCTTCTTCGAACTCGAGCTGGACGCCGTCGATCTCGAACATGCGCTGATACTGCTTCACCAGCGCATTGCGCGGGCCGGTCAGGATGTCGATGAGCGCGGCCTGGTCGAGCGGCGAGACCGAGGTGACGACAGGGAGGCGGCCGATGAACTCGGGGATCAGGCCGAACTTGTGCAGGTCTTCGGGGAGCACCTCGCTGAACAGGTCGAGATCCTTGCCCTTGTCGTGCAGCGGAGCACCGAAGCCGATCCCGTGCTTGCCGACCCGTGCGGACACGATGTCTTCGAGTCCGGCGAACGCTCCCGCGACGATGAACAGCACGTTCGACGTGTCGATCTGCAGGAACTCCTGGTGCGGGTGCTTGCGGCCGCCCTGCGGCGGAACCGACGCGACCGTGCCCTCGATGATCTTCAGCAGCGCTTGCTGCACACCCTCGCCTGACACGTCGCGAGTGATCGACGGGTTCTCGGCCTTGCGGGCGATCTTGTCGACCTCGTCGATGTAGATGATGCCCTGCTCGGCGCGCTTGACGTCGTAGTCGGCGGCCTGGATGAGCTTGAGAAGGATGTTCTCGACATCCTCACCGACGTAACCGGCCTCGGTGAGGGCGGTGGCGTCGGCCACGGCGAAGGGCACGTTGAGACGCTTGGCGAGTGTCTGCGCGAGGTAGGTCTTGCCGCAGCCGGTCGGGCCGATGAGCAGGATGTTGCTCTTCGCGATCTCGACCTCTTCAGCCCGCTGCTCGGCGGTCTGCAGCGTGCCGTGGGCACGGACGCGCTTGTAGTGGTTGTACACGGCGACGGCGAGAGCGCGCTTGGCGGGCTCCTGACCGACGACGTACTCCTCGAGGAACGAGAAGATCTCGCGCGGCTTGGGCAGCTCGAACTCCGCGACACCGTCGCCGGAGGACTCGGCCATGCGCTCTTCGATGATCTCGTTGCAGAGCTCGACGCACTCGTCGCAGATGTACACGCCGGGTCCGGCGATCAGCTGCTGGACCTGCTTCTGACTCTTTCCGCAGAAAGAGCATTTGAACAGGTCAGCGCTTTCACCGATGCGGGCCATGCGCGTCCTCCTATGGGGGATCAGAGATCGTTCTTCGAGCCTAACCGCTGCATACGACACTGGGCCGCATTGGAACGTACTCGGCGTCGGGTCGCGACACGTGAGGGGTCGGGAACCGCCACGTTCCCCGGTTCCGAGGCGACGATTCCCGACCCCTCACGAGATCGGCAGAGGGCTCAGACCATGCTCTTCGTGTGCCAGACCGTCTTCACCTCGGTGAAGGCGCCGATCCGCTCGGGTGAGGCTACGACCTCGCCGGGCGTGAGCACGCGCTTGAGAGTGTCGGCGGCCGCGATCTGCATGTCGACCCAGTCGAGGTCGCCGGCACCGGCCAAGTCCAGGGCGTTCACGTCCTGGTGCGAGGCCAGCCACGGGGCGATCTCCGCGGGCGAACCGGTGAGCACGTTGACGACGCCGCCGGGGACGTCGCTGGTGGCCAGGACCTCGGCGAGACTGATGGCAGAGAGCGGATGCCGCTCGCTGGCGACCACCACGACCGTGTTGCCCGCCACGAGGGCCGGCGCGACGACCGAGACCAAGCCCAGCAGCGCGGAATCCTGGGGCGCGACGATCGCCACGACGCCCGTCGGCTCCGGAACCGAGATGTTGAAGTACGGCCCCGAGACCGGGTTCGCGTTACCCGCCACCTGGGCGTACTTGTCGCACCACCCGGCGTACCAGACCCAGAGGTCGATGGCGTCGTCCACCTGCGTGGCCGCGGCGGAGGACGAGAGCCCCTGCTGCGCGACGATCTCGTCGATGAACTGCGCACGCCGCCCCTCGAGCACCTCGGCCACACGGTAGAGCACCTGACCGCGGTTGTAGGCGGTCGCTCCGGACCAGCCCTTGACCGCAGCGCGCGCAGCCACCACGGCGTCGCGGGCGTCCTTGCGCGAGCCCTTCGCCGCGTTGGCGAGGAACGCGCCCTTGGGCGTGAGCACCTCGTACGTGCGGCCGGACTCGCTGCGCGGGAAAGCCCCGCCGATCGCCAGCTTGTACGTCTTCGGGACGGTCAGACGCTTGCTCATGCTGCGGCTCCCTTGAGGTAGGCGGTGAGACCCTGACGTCCGCCCTCGCGGCCGTACCCGGACTCCTTGTATCCACCGAACGGGCTCGACGGATCGAATCGGTTGAACGTGTTGGCCCAGATGACCCCGGCACGGAGCCGGTCGGCCACCGCGAGGATGCGCGACCCCTTGTCGGACCAGATGCCGGCCGAGAGGCCGTAAGGCGTGTTGTTCGCCTTCGCGACGGCCTCGGCCGGCGTGCGGAAGGTGAGCACCGAGAGCACCGGGCCGAAGACCTCGTCGCGGGCGATGCGGTGAGACGCCTCGACACCGGTGAAGATCGTCGGAGCGAACCAGAAACCCTGCTCGGGGATCGCGCAGTCAGCCGTCCAGCGCTCCGCACCCTCAGCCTCGCCGATGTCGCTCAGCTCGCGGATCCGAGCCAGCTGAGCGGCGGAGTTGATCGCCCCGATGTCGGTGTTCTTGTCGAGCGGGTCGCCGAGGCGCAGCGTCGACAGGCGCGTCTTGAGCCGGTCGACGACCTCGTCGTGGATCGACTCCTGAACCAGCAGGCGGCTCCCCGCGCAGCAGACGTGGCCCTGGTTGAAGAAGATGCCGTTGACGATGCCCTCGACGGCCTGGTCGATCGGAGCGTCATCGAACACGATGTTCGCAGCCTTGCCGCCGAGCTCGAGGGTCACCTTCTTCTTCGTTCCGGCCACCGCGCGTGCGATGTCGCGACCGACACCGGTCGAGCCCGTGAAGGCGACCTTGTCCACATCGGGGTGGCGCACGAGGGTCGACCCCGTGGCACCGGCTCCGGTGACGATGTTCACGACACCGGCCGGAAGATCCGCCTGCTGCAGGATCTCCGCGAAGATCAGTGCCGTGAGCGGCGTGGTCTCGGCGGGCTTGAGGACGACGGTGTTGCCGGCGGCGAGGGCGGGAGCGATTTTCCACGCGAGCATGAGCAGCGGGAAGTTCCACGGGATGATCTGTCCGGCAACGCCGAGAGCCTGGGGGTTCGCGCCGAGTCCGGCGTGATCGAGCTTGTCCGCCCAGCCCGCGTAGTAGAAGAACCAGGAGGCGACGAGCGGCACGTCGACGTCGCGGCTCTCCTTGATCGGCTTCCCGTTGTCGAGGCTCTCCGCGACGGCGAGCTCGCGGGCCCGCTCCTGCACGAGTCGCGCGATGCGGAACAGGTACTTGCCGCGGTCGCGACCGCTCATCCGCGACCAGGTCTTCTCGTAGGCGCGACGCGCCGCCTTGACCGCACGGTCCACGTCTTCGTCGCTCGCGGAGGATATCTCGGCGATGTGCTTCTCGGTCGCCGGGGAGATCGTGTTGAACGATGCGCCAGAGCCGTCGACGAACTCGCCGTCGATGAACAGCCCGTAGCTGCTCTTGAGGTTCAGAACCGCGGTGGACTCCGGTGCCGGAGCGTATTCCAGAAATGACATGTTCGTCTTCCCGTCAGTCGATCGTGACGTAGTCGGGGCCCGAGTAATGGCCGGAGCTGAGCTTCTGACGCTGCAGGAGCACATCGTTGAGAAGGCTGGAGGCGCCGAAACGGAACAGGTGCGGCTGGAGCCACTCCTCCCCCACGGTCTCGGCGACCGTGACGAGGTACTTCACCGCGTCCTTCGACGAGCGGATGCCGCCGGCGGGCTTCACGCCGATCTTCTCGCCCGTGCCACGGTGCCAGTCGCGCACCGTCTCGAGCATCAGCAGAGTGGTCGGCAGGGTCGCGGCCGGCTGCACCTTTCCGGTCGAGGTCTTGATGAAGTCCCCTCCGGCCAGGATGCCGAGCCACGAGGCGCGCTTGATGTTGTCGTACGTGTTCAGCTCACCGGTCTCGAGGATCACCTTGAGGGAGGCGTACGAGCCGTCTTCGCGGCGGCAGGCTTCCTTCACCTGAGCGATCTGGTCGAACACGAGGCCGTAGCGACCGGAGAGGAACGCTCCCCGGTCGATGACCATGTCGATCTCGTCCGCGCCGGCGGCGACCGCCTCGGCGGTGTCGGCGAGCTTGATCGCGAGCGACGCACGGCCGCTCGGGAACGCCGTGGCCACAGCGGCGACCGAGATCAGACCGTCATCGGGGTCGCCGTGCAGGCTGCCGAGGGCGGTGACCGCGTCGTCCACCATGTCGCCGTAGACGCACACCGCTGCGACCCGAGGAGTCGACGCGTCGGCGGCATCCGGGGTCTTCGCCTTGGCGACGAGCGAGCGCACCTTGCCGGGGGTGTCCGCACCCTCGAGCGTCGTGAGGTCGATCAGCTTGATGATGGTGTCGAGCGCCCAGGCCTTCGAGGTGGTCTTGATGGAGCGGGTGCCGAGCCCGGCAGCGCGCTGCTCCAGTCCGACGGCGTCGACGCCGGGGAGCCCGTGCAGGAAGCGACGGAGGGTGGCGTCGTCCGGCTCACCGCCGAGGACATCCACCGCCGTCCTGCGGCTGATTTCTGTGGTCGTCACTGTTCCTCCAACAATGCTCGTGCTGTGGTCTCATCGGTCACCAGGACGCCGCACAGACCGCTGGTCACGACCGTGCGTGCGATGTCGTGCTTGGCGGGGCCGGCGGTGACGAAGATCGCGTGGGCGGCTCCGCGCAGCCGGTCGAGCGATACGCCGACCGTCCGGGCGTCGAGCTGCGAGTCGACGATGTTGCCCTCCGCGTCGACGTAGCGGCCGAGAACGTCGCCGACGGCTCCGCGGCGCGCGAGCTCCTCGACCTCCTCGACAGTGAGGTATCCGTTCTCGACATGGGCGGACGAGGCGTCGCAGGGTCCCGCGGTGAACAGGAACGCCTGTGCCTCGGCTGCCTCTTCGAGAACCGCCGCGACCGTGCGATCGGACTCGATGGCCTGCTTGGTCTCCACGCGTTCGAGTATCGCGGGACTCGGGAGCAGTGAGACCTGGCCGGATGCACGCTGAGCGATCGTGACGGCCAGCCCGGCCGCACCGCCTGAGCGGCGGTTCAGGCTGACGCCGCCGTTGAGCTGCACGACGGTGACGCCGTTGGCCCATCCGTCGGGGAGCGCCTCGGCGACGGCACGGAGCGTGCGGCCCCAGCTCACGCCGAGTGTCCGCGGAACCGGCCGCAGTGCGGTCAGGAAGTCGGCGGCAGCCTGTGCGACGCGTTCGAGCGTCCCGTCATCGCCTTCCGGCGCGGGCACGACGACGGCATCCGTGAGGCCGAACCGCTCCACCAGCATCCGCTCCAGACCGAGCCGGCGGGCGCGCGGGTGCACGATCTCGATGCGCACGATGCCGCGATCCTTGGCCTGCACCAGGAGTCGGCCGACCTTCCAGCGGGAGATCTTGAGGAGTCCACCGATCTCGTCCTGAGTCTTGTCCTCGTCGTAGTAGAGCTCGGCGACGCGAACCATGAGCAGATCGTCTTCCACGGCATCCTCCTTCCTCGTCCAGAGTATGCCGAAATCCGCGTTCGCGCATCCGAATGCTCATATGAGCATGGCCCGCGGAACAAGTGCACATCCGCCGGGGACGAAGAAGGGGCGTCCGTCGTGATGACGGACGCCCCTTCTGGATCGAACGGTCTCAGACGCGCTTGCGCGTGGTGAGCACCTGGTCGACGATGCCGTATTCGAGCGCCTGCGCGGCGGAGAGGATGTTGTCGCGATCGATGTCGCGGTTCACCTGCTCCGGCGTGCGCTTGGTGTGCCCGGCCAGGGTCTCTTCGAGCCAGGTCCGCATGCGGAGGATCTCCGCGGCCTGGATCTCGATGTCGGAAGCCTGGCCGTGACCGGCCTCCCCCATCGCGGGCTGGTGGATGAGCACTCGGGCGTTCGGCAGCGCGAGACGCTTGCCGGGTGCGCCGGCCGCGAGCAGCACGGCCGCGGCGGATGCCGCCTGGCCGAGCACGACGGTCTGGATCTGCGGTGCGACGTACTGCATCGTGTCGTAGATCGCCGTCATCGCGGTGAACGAGCCACCGGGCGAGTTGATGTACATCGTGATGTCGCGCTCGGCATCCTGGCTCTCCAGGACGAGGAGCTGCGCCATGACGTCGTCAGCAGACGCGTCGTCGACCTGCACGCCGAGGAAGATCACGCGGTCCTCGAACAGCTTGTTGTACGGGTCCTGGCGCTTGAAACCGTAGGCCGTGCGCTCCTCGAACTGCGGGAGCACGTAGCGGCTGGAAGGAAGGTCACCGGCTGAGCGGAAGGTGGGTGTGTACATGAGCGTCCTTTCGCTTTCCGTTACTCGGTGTCCTGGTCGGTTCCGCCGCCACCGATGACGTCGGAGGCCGATTCGCGGATGTGGTCGACGAAACCGTACTCGAGCGCTTCCTCGGCGGTGAACCAGCGGTCGCGGTCACCGTCGGCGTTGATCTGCTCGACCGACTTGCCGGTCTGCGCCGCAGTGATCTCGGCGAGGCGGTTCTTCATCGACATGATGAGCTGCGCCTGGGTCTGGATGTCGCTCGACGTACCGCCGAAGCCACCGTGCGGCTGGTGCAGCAGCACCCGGGCGTTGGGCGTGATGTAGCGCTTGCCCTTGGTGCCCGCGGTCAGCAGCAGCTGGCCCATCGATGCGGCCATGCCGATGCCGACCGTGACGATGTCGTTCGGCACGAACTGCATCGTGTCGTAGATCGCCATACCCGCGGTGATCGAGCCACCAGGCGAGTTCACGTAGAGGTAGATGTCTCGCTCGGAGTCCTCTGCGGCGAGAAGAAGGATCTTCGCGCAGATCTCGTTCGCGTTCTCGTCTCGCACCTCCGAGCCGAGCCAGATGATGCGGTCCTTCAGCAACCTGTCGAAGACGCTCGTTGCGAGGAGGGGTTCTGCAGCCATGTCAGCTCCTGATTCCGTGTTTCAGTGATTCGAATCTACCGGCGACGACGCAGCACTCAGGCCGTGTTCGCCGTCGGCATATCAGGTGTCGGTGCCGGCGATCTCGTGGGCGTATGCCGTCATCGAGCGGTGGTACCGCGGGAGGTGCGGCACGAGCGCGAGCAGTGCCACCGAGAGCCCCTGCGCCGGTCGTCCGGCGCTCGCGAGGATGAGGGCATGGACCGTCGCGACGGCGTCGCGATAGGGCCCGTCCGCCGACAGCTCCTCCTCGGCGCGGATCACGGCGAGAGCCTCGTCGTACTCCCCCAGGTTGCGCAGGGAGCTGGCCAGCTGGATCACGCACTGCGGGCGGTGCTCCTCGTCGAGCCCCAGCGCGAGCGCGCGGCGGTACAGCTCCACGGCCTCGGCCGGCTTCCCCGCCGAGTCCCGCGCGCCGGCTCGTTCGAACTCCGCGCGTGCATCGTCCGCCCCGCGCTCGGCGGCCAGGGCATCGATCCGCGCGATCGTGTCGTCGCCGACCTCTTCGCCCGACGCATCCGTCCAGACCTCGTCGATGCGCTCATCCCATGTCTTCATCACTGCTCTCCCTCGGATGGAAAAGAGGGCGGATGCCGCAGCACCCGCCCTCTTCACTGGATCGTGTCCGATCACTCGGCCTTGTCGGCCGCCTTCTTGGCCGGAGCCTTCTTGGCGGCAGGCTTCTTGGCAGCCGGCTTCTTCTCGGCGGGCTCCTCGGCAGCGTCGGCGTCGACCTTCTTGGCCGGAGCCTTCTTCGCGGGCGCCTTCTTGGCCGGAGCCTTCTTGGCCGGCTTCTCCTCGGCTTCTGCCTCACCCTCGGCAGCCTCATCGTCCGTGACGATGAAGTCGGAGAGGTCGACGGCCTTGCCGTTGCTGTCGACGACCTTGACCTTGCCGAGCGCGATGGCGAGGGCCTTGTTGCGGGCGACCTCACCGACGAGCGCGGGGAGCTGGTTCGAGGACTGCAGCGCCTCGACGAACTCCTGCGGGGCCATGCCGTACTGCGCGGCCGACTGGATCAGGTACTGGCTCAGCTCTTCCTGCGAGACCTGCACGTCGGCCTGCTCGGCGATCGTGTCGAGCAGCACCTGCGTGCGGAACTGCTTCTCGCTCGCCTCGGTGACCTCGGCGCGGTGCACGTCGTCCTCGAGGCGGCCTTCGCCCTCGAGGTGGTTGTGCACCTCGTCCTCGATGAGCTGCGGCGGAACCGGGATCTCGATCTTCTCGAGCAGCGCCTCGACGAGCTTGTCGCGCGCGGCGGAACCCTGCGTGAAGACGCCCTGCTGCGCGACGCGCTCGGCCAGGCTCTCGCGGAGCTCTGCGATGGTGTCGAACTCGCTCGCGATCTGCGCGAAGTCGTCGTCAGCCTCGGGAAGCTCGCGCTCCTTGACGGCCTTGACGGTCACGGAGACCTCGGCCTCGGAACCGGCGTGGTCGCCGCCCACGAGGGCCGAGCGGAACGTGGTGTCCTCACCGGCGGTGAGCGACTCGATCGCGTCGTCGATGCCCTCGAGCAGCTCGCCGGAGCCGATCTCGTAGGAGACGCCCTCGGCGCGGTCGATCTCGGCGCCGTCGATGGTGGCGACCAGGTCGAGCTCGACGAAGTCGCCCTTGGCGGCCGGACGGTCGACCGGGACGAGCGTGCCGAAACGGGCGCGCATGTTGTCGAGCTCGGCATCCAGTGCGGCCTCGTCGGCCTCGATGGCGTCGACCGTCACGGTGATGTCGTCGTAGGCGGGCAGGTCGATGTCGGGGCGCACGTCCACCTCGATGTCGACGAGCAGGTCGCCGGAGAAGTCCTTCTCGTTCGGCCACTGCGTGATGTCGGCGGCCGGGCGACCGACGACCCGCAGCTTGTGCTCGACCGTGGCGTCACGGAAGAACTTGTCCAGGCCCTCGTTCACCGCGTGCTCGATGACCGCACCGCGGCCGATGCGCTGATCGATGATGGGCGCCGGGACCTTGCCCTTGCGGAAGCCGGGGATCTGCACGTCCTGAGCGATGTGCTCGTAGGCGTGAGTGATGCTGGGCTTGAGGTCGTCCGGGGTGACCGTGATGCTGAGCTTGACCCGGGTCGGGGTCAGCTTCTCGACGGTGCTGTTCGCCATGCTGGTGTGTTCTCCTTGTGATTTCCGCGCGGTATCGCGGCTGTAAGGTCCGTGGGGCCGTGTCGGGGCGACAGGAGTTGAACCTGCGACCTCCCGCTCCCAAAGCGGGCGCTCTACCAAGCTGAGCTACGCCCCGGGGAATCCGCACGCAGATTCAGCCCCACCGAGTCTAACGGACGGGAGCACTCCCGACTGTCCGGTATGATCGATGAGTCCGGAGATGAAAATCCGGCCCGTCCCCGAGATTCCGCGGGGATCCGGGGCTGTAGCTTAGTGGTAAAGCCTTAGTCTTCCAAACTAATGATGCGGGTTCGATTCCCGTCAGCCCCTCCGGATCAGAAGGCCCTCATCGGAAACGATGGGGGCCTTCTCGCATGCTCAGGGGTCGGTCCCATACGCTGACAGCACCGACGCACGCAGTCTCCGACCGGAAGGCGACAACGAAATGGGCACGACGTGACCGCCCCGCTTCGGCCCGGCCCCGGGACGCACGCACTCCCCCCGACGCGCGGCGCCCACGAGCTTCCGGCGCGCTTCTCTTCGAGTCCGAGCCCCGTCGCGGGCCCCCGGGAGCGCCGACGCCCGCGCCGAGGCCTCGTCGTCGGCATCCTCGGGGGCGCAGCGGTGATCGCTGCGCTGGGCATCACGCAGCTGTCCGCGAATCTCGGTTACGACGACACCGCTGACCGACTCGACGACACCCTCCGCACCGCGACGGCGGTGAAGGCGGAAACCGATCACACCCGTGACGCGCTCACACAGGCGACGGATGCCGGCCACGTCATCCTGGACGTGACCGATGCGCGGATCGCCGTGCCGGAGGATGCCGTATCGGCGCTGTCCACCGCCGTCGCCAAGGGCGAGGAGACAGGAGCTGCCGCGGAGACGCTCGACGCCACCGCATTCCCGTCTCCGGGAGAGAAGCCGGTCTGGTTCTGGGAGCTGATCGGAGAATCCGCGGAGCTGGCCGATGACGAGAACTCCCTCGAGGATCTGGTGCGGGACCTCCAAGATGCGTCCGAGAATGCGGCCGAGGCCGAGGACGCCGTCCAGGAGAGTGGATTGGCCGTGCTGTCCGCAGCGGCTGAGGCGGCAGCGGGGTTCGAGGCGGCACACCTCTCCGCGCGCAACGACGCCGTGATCGCGCTCCGAGACGCCGCGGCGGATGCACTGGCCGTGAAGCGCATCGACGCCAAGGCGGCGACCACGTATGTCGCGCTGCAGGACGCCGGCGCTCAGATCATCGCGACGGAGTCCGAGGAACTGGCCGAGAAGTCGGGGCCGCTGCAGGGCGCGCGGCTGGAGATCGAGGCGTTCGCCCGTTCCCTCGCACCGGGCGTGCTGCTCGAGTTCGACTGGTCCCCCGTGGTCAACGGCGCGGGCTACAACGGAAGCATGGGCGGGTACACCACCTGGTGGTGGGACGACCCCGGACGCGCGAACATCGAGCTCTCCGACTCGGTGGCCGAGCAGTGGCCGGCAGAGCGGAGCAAGGCGCTCGTCGCACACGAGGTGGGTCACGCGATCAGCGTGAAGTGCCAGGACATGTACGACTCCTCGACGCAGGACAGCATCGAGAAGTGGGCCACCGCGTGGGCCATCAGCATGGGCTACACCGACGATGCCAACGGCGTCTGGGCCTATGGATACCCGCCGCAGGAGTACATCGACGCCGCCGCGGGCTGCCGCTGAGCGCACAGCGCGACCGCGTGACAGAAGAGGCCGCCGTGATCACTCACGGCGGCCTCTTCGACGTCAGGTCGAGGTCACTGCCCCCGACGCTCGCGCAGCTGCGTGAGCGCGTCGTCGAGAAGCTGGACGGCCTCCTCGTCGGTGCGACGCTCCTTCACATACGCGAGGTGCGTCTTGTACGGCTCCGCCTTCGCGAGAGCAGGAGGGTTCTCCTTGTCGCGCCCGGCCGGGAGACCCGACTGCGGGTGGTCGATCGTCTCGGGGATCTCCTCTTCCGGGAGCCCCGCGGCGAAGTAGCGCACGGTCTCGTTGCCGAGACCGTCCCAGTACGAGACCGCGATGCGATCGGCGTGGTAGCCGTGATCCTGTTCGCCCATCGGGCCGGAGCCCACGCGGGTGCCGCGGATGGCGTTTCCACCGGTAGCCATCAGATGACCTCGAATTTCGTGATGAGGCCCAGCGCGACGATGGCGACGAACCATGTCAGTGCCAGGACGACGGTGAAGCGGTTGAGGTTCCGCTCCGCGAGACCGGAGGAGCCGACCGCAGAGGTCATGCCGCCACCGAACATGTCGGACAGTCCACCGCCGCGACCTTTGTGCAGGAGGATGAGGAGGGTCAGCAGAACGCTGGTGATGCCCAGCACGACCTGCAGGACGAACTCGAGAATTGCCACGAGAAAGAGCCTTTCGCTGGGGCCGGAACGCCCCCGTAACGGTCAAGTATACGGTGCAGCGGGGCCGCAGCCCCGCTGCACTCACACGCCGACGTGCTTCTCGAAGCGGATGATCGCTGCGAACTCGTCCACCACGAGGCTCGCCCCGCCGACGAGTGCGCCGTCCACGTCGGGCTCGCGCATGAAGCTGGCGATGTTCGCCGCCTTGACCGAGCCGCCGTACAGGATGCGGGTGCGGGCCGCAGCCTCGTCCCCGAGAACCTTCGCGATGACCGCGCGCAGAGCGGCGCAGACGTCCTGCGCCTGCTGAGGCGTCGCGGCCTGGCCGGAGCCGATCGCCCACACGGGCTCGTACGCCACGACGATGTCCGCCTTCGGCGACACGCCCTGGAGCGCGGCCTCGAGCTGCGACACCGGAACGGCGCTGGCACCGAACTTCTCCAGGTCGCCCGCGGTCTCGCCGACGCAGATCACCGGCACGAGGCCGTGCTTGAGAGACGCCTGCACCTTGGCCGCCACGACATCGTCGCCCTCGGCGTGGTACTCACGACGCTCCGAGTGGCCGATGATGACGTACTTCGCGTCGAGCTTCGCCAGGAAAGCCCCGGAGACCTCGCCGGTGTATGCACCGGAGTCGTGAGCCGAGACGTCCTGCGCACCGAGTGCGAACGGGATCTTGTCCGCGTCGATGAGCGTCTGGACGCTGCGGATGTCGGTGAAGGGCGGGAAGACCGCGACCTCGACGGATCCGTCCTCGTGCTTCGCATCCTTCAACGTCCAGTGCAGCTTCTGCACGAACGCGACCGCCTGAAGGTGGTCGAGATTCATCTTCCAGTTTCCCGCGATCAGCGGGGTACGGGAGTTCACGCCCATCCGAGGACCTCCAGCCCAGGTAGTTTCTTGCCCTCGAGGAACTCGAGGCTCGCGCCGCCGCCGGTCGAGATGTGACCGAACTGGTCGTCAGTGAATCCGAGCTGACGCACGGCCGCGGCGGAGTCGCCGCCACCGACGACGCTGAGGCCGTCGACCTCGGTGAGTGCCTGCGCGACGGTCTTGGTGCCGGCAGCGAACGCCGGGAACTCGAACACGCCCATCGGACCGTTCCAGAACACAGTCTTCGACTCGCGGATGACCTCGGCGAAGCGCGCTGCCGTCTCCGGACCGATGTCGAGTCCGATGCCGGAGGCACCGAACGGCGTCGACTCGATCGCGTCTGCTGCGGCGACTTCGTGCGCGGCGTCCGCACCGAAGGATGCGGCGACGACGACATCTGTGGGGAGCACGAGCTCCACGCCGCGTTCCGCCGCCTCCGCGATGTAGCCGCGGACCGTCTCGAGCTGATCCTCTTCCAGCAGGCTGGAGGCCACGGCATGACCCTGCGCCTTCAGGAAGGTGAAGAGCATTCCACCGCCGACGAGAATCTTGTCGACGCGCGGCAGCAGGTGAGAGATGACTCCGAGCTTGTCGCTGACCTTCGAGCCGCCGAGCACGACCGCGTAGGGGCGCTCAGGCTTCTCGGTCAGACGGTCGAGCACGTCGAGCTCGGCCGCGATCAGCAGACCGGCCGCCGACGGGAGCAGTTCGGCGAGCTCGTAGACGCTCGCCTGCTTGCGGTGCACGACCCCGAAACCGTCGGAGACGAGCACGTCGCCGAGTTCCGCGAGTTCCGCCGCGAAGGCGGCGCGCGCAGCGTCGTCCTTCGAGGTCTCCCCCGCGTTGAACCGCAGGTTCTCGATGACGACGACCCCGCCGTCCTCCAGCGAGGCGACGGCTTCCTTCGCCGACTCGCCGACCGTGTCGCGGGCGAACGCGACCGGAGAACCGAGCAGCTCCGACAGCCGCTGAGCCACCGGCTCCAGGCTGTACTGCGGGTCGGGGGCGCCATCCGGCCGCCCGAGGTGGGAGCACACGACAACGCGGGCGCCCGCGTTGATGAGTGCATTGAGGGTCGGCAACGAGGCGCGGACACGGCCATCGTCCGTGATGATCCCATCCCGCAGGGGGACGTTGAGATCACAACGGACGATGACGCGCTTGCCCTCGAGCGACCCCAGTGTGTCCAGGGTGCGCAGAGTCATGTGTCTGAGCTTAGAGGCGCTCGGCCACGTACTCGGTCAGGTCGACGAGACGGTTGGAGTAGCCCCACTCGTTGTCGTACCAGCTCGAGACCTTGATCAGGTTGCCGCTCACGTTGGTGAGCGTCGAGTCGAAGATCGACGAGTGCGGGTTGTGCACGATGTCGCTCGAGACGATCGGGTCTTCGTTGTACTGCAGGAAGCCGGCGAGACGACCCTCGGCAGCGGCCTTCTTGTACGCCTCGTTGACCTCGTCGACCGTGAGGTTCTCACGGTCGGTGATCAGCGTGAGGTCGACGATCGAGCCGGTGGGAACCGGCACGCGGTACGACGAGCCGCTCAGCTTGCCCTGGAGCTCCGGGAGCACCTCGCCGATGGCCTTGGCTGCACCGGTCGAGGCCGGAGTGATGTTGATCGCGGCGGCGCGTGCACGACGGAGGTCGCTGTGCGGGCCGTCCTGCAGGTTCTGGTCGGCGGTGTACGCGTGAGCCGTCATCATGAAGCCGCGGTCGATGCCGAACGCGTCGTTGAAGACCTGTGCCAGCGGCGCGAGGCAGTTGGTCGTGCAGGACGCGTTGGAGATGATGTGATCCGTCTCCGGGTTGTACGTGTCCTCGTTCACGCCCATGACGAACGTGCCGTCGACACCGGTGCCGGGAGCCGAGATGAGGACCTTCTTCGCGCCGGCCTCGATGTGCTTCTTGGCGAGCTCGGCCTTGGTGAAGAAGCCGGTCGACTCGATGACGATGTCGACGCCCAGCTCGCCCCACGGGAGACCTGCGGGGTCGCGCTCGGCGAAGGCCTTGATCTTCTTGCCGTTGACGGTGATGCTCTCATCGTCGTAGCTGATCTCGGCGTCGAGGACGCCGCCCACCGAGTCGTACTTCAGCAGGTGCGCCAGGGTCTTGTTGTCGGTGAGGTCGTTGACGGCGACGATCTCAAGGTCCGCTCCCTGCGCGAGAGCCGCGCGGAAGTAGTTGCGTCCGATGCGGCCGAAGCCGTTGATACCGATCTTGACAGACACTCAGGTCTCCCTGTTTCTCGTGCACTGCACACAGCTTTCCAGCATGAGTGAAGCGCGGGGTTTTTTGGCTGAGAGGGCGTCCCGACGAGCCGGGGCCCGTCGGGACGCGACCCGATTACGACAGTACCAGCAGGCCGTTCGTCTGCTTGCGGGCGACCTCGAGGCGCTGGGCGACGTTCTCCCAGTTCGCGATGTTCCACGCGGCCTTGACGTAGTCGGCCTTGACGTTGAGGTAGTCGAGGTAGAACGCGTGCTCCCACATGTCGAGCTGGAAGAGCGGGATCGTGCCCTGCGCCGTGTTCGACTGCTGGTCGAACAGCTGCTGGATGATCAGGCGCGAGCCGATCGAGTCCCAGCTGAGCACGGCCCAGCCGGAGCCCTGGATGCCGGTCGCCGCTGCCGTGAAGTGCGCCTGGAACTTCTCGAACGAGCCGAAGTACTCGTCGATAGCCGCCTTCAGCTCGCCCTCGGGCTGGCCTCCGCCGTTCGGCGACAGGTTCGTCCAGAAGATCGAGTGGTTGACGTGACCGCCGAGGTTGAAGGCGAGATCCTTCTCGAGCTTGTTGACGTTCGCGAGGTTGCCGCTCTCACGGGCCTCGGCGAGCTGGTCGAGCGCGGTGTTCGCACCGGCGACGTAGGTTGCGTGGTGCTTGTCATGGTGCAGTTCCATGATCTTGCCGCTGATGTGCGGCTCGAGGGCTGCGAAGTCGTAGGGAAGGTCGGGGAGCGTGTAGGTCGCCATATCGCTTTCATCCAATCCGCGCCGCGCCGCGGCGCTTGCCGATCCTCCGCGCCGCCGATGTGCGGCGTAGAGCGGACATCTTTCATCCTACTGACGACAACGCGGGTGCGCTCCGGAACCTTCCGCCATATGACGAAGACCCGCCGTCCGGTGGCCGGGCTGCGGGTCTTCGTCGAGGATGCGGGTCAGACGTCGAGTCCGACGGGCACCGCGGCTTCGGTTCCCGGGATGCCCTCCTGCTGAGCGCGCTTGTCGGCCATCGCCAGCAGGCGGCGGATGCGTCCGGCGACGGCATCCTTCGTCAGCGGCGGGTCGGCGTGGTGGCCCAGCTCGTCGAGACTGGCGTCCCGGTGTGCGAGACGCAGCTCTCCCGCGACCTTGAGGTGATCCGGCACCTCATCGGCCAGGATCTCGAGTGCGCGCTCCACGCGAGCGCAAGCGGCGACCGCTGCCTGCGCCGATCGACGCAGGTTCGCGTCGTCGAAGTTCACCAGACGGTTGACCCCCGCTCGGACCTCGCGGCGCTGACGGAGCTCTTCCCACGCGATGGCGGTCTTCTGCGCTCCCATCTCGTTGAGGATGGTGCGGATCGCCTCGCCCTCACGCACGACGACGCGCGGCATACCGCGCACCTCGCGCGCCTTGGCGGCCACGCCGAGCCGGTGCGCCGCACCGACGAGCGCCATCGCGGCCTCGGACGACGGGCAGACGACCTCGAGCATCGCCGAGCGGCCCGGCTCGCTCAGGGTGCCGGCAGCGAGGAACGCACCTCGCCACAGACCGGCGACCTCGGCCCGGGAGCCGGTCGTGAGACGGTTCGGCAGCCCGCGCACGGGGCGCCGCCGCTGGTCGAGGAGCCCCGTCTGACGGGCGAGCGTCTCACCCTGGGCGATCACCCGCACAGCCCACCGGGCGCCGTCGTTCGCGGTACTCGACTGCACCTGCGCGATCTCGGGGCGCACGCCGTAGATCTCGGCGAGGTCACGCGCGACTCGGCGCGCGAGCGTCTCGGCATCCACCTCGGCCTCCACGGCCACACGGCCGGCGATCGAATGCAGACCACCGGCGAACCGGAGGATCGCGGTGACTTCCGCAACTCGCACCGTCGGGGGTGCATTGCGGATGCTGACCAGCTCGGCCTTGACGTCGGTGGTTAGTGCCACGACACTCCTTCACGTTCACGCGCCGGGTCGCGGCGCAAACGTCCAGCTTACTCGGCCGAGCGGACCCCTATTCTCGGCCGAGATCGCGGTGACGGACGCTGACCGCGACGCCCGGAATCGCGGAGAGGCGGCGCGCCAACTCCTCCGACATCGCGACCGAACGGTGTTTTCCTCCTGTGCAACCGATCGCGATCGTGGAATGGCTCTTGTTCTCCCGCTGATACCCCTCGAGGACCGGGACGAGGGCGGTCGAGTAGGCATCCAGGAACTCCATCGCCCCCGGGCGCGAGAGAACGTACTCACGGACCGTTTCGTCCTGGCCGGTCAAGCCGCGGAGATCTTCGTTCCAGAACGGGTTGGGAAGAAACCGCATGTCGGCGACGATGTCCACGTCCGTCGGGAGTCCGTACTTGAAACCGAAGCTGAGGAGCGTCACCCGGTGACGTGCCGCGCCCTCCTCGGAGAAGATGTCGGAGACCTGCGTCGCCAGCTGATGGATGTTGAGCGTCGAGGTGTCGATGACCAGGTCGGCAGCCTCGCGGATGGGCGCGAGCCTGGTGCGCTCGATACGGATGCCGTCGAGCAGCGTCCCTTCCCCCTGGAGCGGATGCGGGCGACGCACGGACTCGAAGCGCCGCACGAGCACGTCGTCGGACGCATCGAGGAACAGCACGCGGACGGACCCGCGAGAGCGGAGAGCACGTGCGACGCCGGGGAAGTCGTCGAAGAGGTTGCGTCCACGGACATCTACCACGGCAGCGACCTTCGGGAGGGCATTGCCTCCCATATCGGTCAGCTCCAGCAGCGGCCGGAGGATCTGCGGCGGCAGGTTGTCGACGACGTACCAGCCGAGATCCTCGAGCGCATTCGCCACTGTCGTCCGGCCCGCGCCGGACATTCCTGTGACGATGAGGAATTCGCCCTTTTCCTCGTCAGACATTGCTCAGTGCTCCCTCTCCCCCTCGGCCTCCAGCCTAGCGAGTAGACAGGTGCGAATGAATGTTCTGCGCGAGCACCGGCCCGATTCCCTGCACCTCTTCGATCTGGCCCGGTTCGGCGGCGCGGAGCGCCGTCACCGAGCCGAAGTGCTTGAGCAGCACCTTGATGCGGGAGGCGCCGAGCCCCGGCACTTCGGCGAGTACGGAGGAGATGTCGTTGCGGCGTCGCTTGCGCTGGTGCGTGATCGCGAAGCGGTGGGCCTCGTCTCGAAGACGCTGCAGCAGATAGAGCGCCTCGCTGGTGCGCGGCAGGATCACCGGGAAGTCGTCGCCGGGGAGCCAGACCTCTTCCAACCGCTTCGCGATACCGCACACCGCGATCTCGGTGTGACCGGCGTCGCGGAGCGCGCGGGCCGCCGCTTCCACCTGCGGTTGCCCTCCGTCGACGAGCAGAAGCTGCGGCGGGTACGCGAATCGCGGCTTCCGTCGCGCTGTGACCTCGCCCACGTCTTCCGCCACGACACCGTCGGTCGTCGGATCGATGACCTCCGGTTCCTCGGGACGATCCAGGTAGGCGAGTCGACGACGCAGCACCTGGTACATCGAGTCGGTGTCATCCGTCGTCTCGGCGATGTTGAAGGAGCGGTACTGGTCCTTGCGAGGAAGGCCGTCTTCGAACACCACCATCGATGCCACGACGTTCGTTCCGCCGAGGTGCGAGATGTCGAAGCACTCGATGCGCAGCGGGGCCTCGGACATCCCCAAGGCTTCCTGCAGATCGGTGAGCGCCTGCGTGCGGGCGACATAATCGCTCGTGCGCCGGGTCTTGTACCGGATCAGCGCCTGCTGCGCATTCAACGTCGCCGTGCGCATGAGGTCGGCCCGCTGGCCACGCTGCGCGACCGCGATCTCGACCTTTTTTCCGCGACGTTCGCGCAGCCACACCTCGAGTTCGGCAGCATCGTCGGGCAGGGTCGGGACGAGGATGCGGCGAGGGACGTCCTGCGCCTCGCCGTACGCCTGCTGCAGCACCTGTTCGACGAGATCGCCACTCGAGATGTCGATCTCCTTCTCGATGGTGAGCGCACGCACACCGCGGACCCTGCCACCGCGGATCACGAAGTGCTGCACTGCGGCGGCCAGCTCGTCCTCGGCGATGCCGAAGAGGTCGGCGTCCTCGTCGGACGGAAGCACGAGTGCGCTCTTGCCCAGCACTGCTTCGATCGCCGAGAGCTTGTCACGATACTTCGCCGCCGCCTCGTAGTCCATCGCCGCCGACGCTGCCAGCATCCGTTTGGTGAGTTCCCGGGTGAAACGCTCGTCACCGCCCGCCATGAACGCCACGAAGTCATCGACCATGGCCCGGTGCTCCTCGATGGTCACCGTCATCGAGCACGGGCCACCGCACTTGCCGATCTGCCCGGGGAAACAGGGCCTTCCGGTCTGCATCGCGCGCTTGTAGCTGGAGTCGCTGCAGGTGCGGATCGGGAACGCCTTGATCATCAGATCGATCGTCTCGTGCACCGCCCACACCTTCGGGAACGGGCCGAAGTACCGCGCACCGGGGATCTTGCGATTGCGCGTGACGATCACCCTGGGCGCTTCATCGGCGAGCGTCACCGCCATGAAGGGATATGACTTGTCGTCCTTGTAGCGCACGTTGAACGGCGGATCGAACTCCTTGATCCACATGTACTCCAGCTGCAGCGAGTCGACGTCCGTCGGGACGACCGTCCACTCGACGGACGCCGCCGTCGTGACCATGCGCCGGGTGCGCTCGTGGAGCGTGCGTAGCGGGGCGAAATAGTTCGACAACCGCTGACGCAGGTTCTTCGCCTTGCCGACATAGAGCACCCGGCCGGACGCATCACGGAAGCGGTACACGCCGGGATCGGTCGGGATCTCTCCCGTCCGCGGCTTGTACGGCAGTACGTCGGCCATCAGCTGGCCTTCCGCGCGGAGCGCCCCTCACCCAGGATCTCGCCGAGGAACAGCCCGGTGTGGCTCGCCTCGACGCGTGCGATCTGCTCCGGGGTGCCCGTGGCGACGATCTGGCCACCGCCGGAACCGCCCTCGGGGCCGAGATCGATCACCCAGTCGGCCGACTTGATCACATCGAGGTTGTGCTCGATGACGATCACGGTGTTGCCCTTGTCGACCAGACCGTTCAGAACCTCGAGGAGCTTCCGCACGTCTTCGAAGTGCAGACCCGTCGTCGGCTCGTCGAGCACGTAGATGCTGCGTCCGTTGCTGCGGCGCTGGAGCTCGGTGGCGAGCTTGACGCGCTGCGCCTCTCCGCCCGAGAGCGTCGTGGCCGACTGTCCGAGTCGGACGTAGCCCAGCCCGACGTCGACGAGCGTCTTCATGTAGCGGTGGATCGCCTGGATCGGCTCGAAGAACTCCGCGGCCTCCTCGATCGGCATCTCGAGCACCTCGGCGATGTTCTTGCCCTTGTAGTGCACGGCGAGGGTGTCGCGGTTGTAGCGCTTGCCGTGGCAGACCTCGCAGTCGACGTACACATCGGGCAGGAAGTTCATCTCGATCTTGATCGTGCCGTCGCCGGAGCACGCCTCGCAGCGGCCACCCTTGACGTTGAAGCTGAAGCGACCGGGCTGATAGCCGCGGACCTTCGCCTCCGGTGTCTCGCTGAAGAGTGTGCGGATGCGATCGAACACTCCCGTGTACGTGGCGGGGTTCGACCGCGGGGTGCGGCCGATCGGCGCCTGGTCGACGTGCACGACCTTGTCGAGGTTGTCGAGTCCGGTGACGCGCGTGTGCTTGCCGGGGACCGTGCGAGCGCCGTTCAGCCGCGACGCGAGCACCTGGTACAGGATGTCGTTCACGAGCGAGGACTTGCCGGAGCCGCTGACCCCGGTGACGGCGGTGAGCACGCCCAGGGGGAAGTCGGCCGTGACATTGCGGAGGTTGTTGGCCCGAGCCCCGACCACGCTCAGCATCCGCTTCTTGTCGATCTTGCGGCGCTTGGTCGGCATGGGGATCTCGCGGCGACCGGAGAGGTACTCCCCCGTCATCGAGTCGCTGTCGTCGAGCAGAGCCGAATACGGCCCCGAATGCACGACCTCGCCGCCGTTGACGCCGGCGCCCGGGCCGATGTCGACCACCCAGTCGGCCGCTTCGATGGTCTCTTCGTCGTGCTCGACGACGATCAGCGTGTTGCCGAGGTCGCGCAGCGTGAGCAGCGTCTCGATGAGGCGTCGGTTGTCGCGCTGGTGGAGTCCGATCGACGGCTCGTCGAGCACGTAGAGGACGCCGGTCAGACCGGAGCCGATCTGCGTGGCCAGGCGGATGCGCTGAGCCTCTCCACCGGAAAGGGAACCCGCGGAGCGGCTGAGGTTGAGGTAGGAGAGCCCGACCTGCAGCAGGAAGTCGAGCCGCAGACGGATCTCGCGCAGCACCTGGGCGGCGATCTTGGCTTCACGATCGGTGAGGGTGAGCGTCTCCATGAACGCGCGGGCGTCGGCGAGGCTGAGGTGCGAGACCTCGGCGATGGAGTGGCCGTGCACCTGCACGGCCAGCACCTCGGGCTTGAGGCGATTGCCGTCGCAGACCGGGCACGGCACCTCGCGGAGGTACTCGCCCCACCGGCTGCGCTGGTTGTCGGACTCGGCCTGCAGGTACTGCCGCTCGATGTAGGGGACCACGCCCTCGAACCCCGACGCGTAGCGCATCTCGCGCCCGTAGCGGTTCTTCCACTTGACGGTCACCTTGTAGTTCTCGCCGCGCAGGATCGCGTTCTGCACCTCGGAGTGCAGCTTGCGCCACGGGGTGTCCAGCGAGAAGTCCAGATCGCGGGAGAGTCCCTCGAGCAGACGCTCGTAGTACTGGAAGAGCCCCTTGCCCTGGGTGGTCCAGGGGATGATGACGCCCTCGCGGATCGAGAGGTCTTCGTCGCCCAGCATCAGGTCGACGTCGACCGACATGCGGGTGCCGAGCCCGGAGCACGCCGGGCATGCACCGAACGGCGCGTTGAACGAGAACGTGCGCGGTTCGATCTCGGTGAGCGTGAGCGCATGCCCGTTCGGGCAGGCCAGCTTCTCGGAGAACGTCTGCCATGCGTCGTCGCCCTCGCCGTCGACGTAGTTGATCTGCACCACTCCGCCGGCGAGCCCGAGCGCCGTCTCGACCGAATCGGTCACGCGGCCCAGGATGTCATCAGACGCCACGAGCCGGTCGACGACCACCGCGATGTCGTGCTTGTAGCTCTTCTTGAGCGTCGGCGGCTCGGCGAGTTGAATGAGCTCGCCGTCGACGATGGCACGCGAATAGCCCTTCGCGCCGAGTTCGCGGAACAGGTCGACGAACTCGCCCTTCTTCTGGGAGACGATGGGCGCGACCACCTGGTAGCGCGTGCGCTCCGGAAGCTCCATGAGCTGATCGGCGATCTGCTGCACGGTCTGACGCTGGATGCGCTCACCGCACTCGGGACAGTGCGGGATGCCGATGCGCGCCCAGAGCAGACGCATGTAGTCGTAGATCTCGGTGATGGTGCCGACGGTCGACCGCGGGTTGCGGTTGGTCGACTTCTGGTCGATGGAGACGGCCGGGCTGAGCCCCTCGATGAAGTCGACGTCGGGCCGGTCGACCTGACCGAGGAACTGGCGCGCGTACGCGCTCAGCGATTCGACGTAGCGACGCTGCCCTTCGGCGAAGATCGTGTCGAACGCGAGACTCGACTTGCCCGACCCGGACAGGCCGGTGAACACGACCAGTGAGTCGCGCGGGATGTCGATGTCGACATTCTTGAGATTGTGGACGCGGGCACCGCGGACACTGAGTTTTCCTGGGGAAGCAACGGGGACGATGGGCACCGAACAAGTCTACGAGGGACCACGGACATCGGCTCCGACTCCCGGTTCTGCTCCCTCCGGGTCCGTTCGCGTCGGTTCGGCATCCGCCCGTCTCGCAGCCCACAGTGCGAGCAGCACTCCTGCGACGAGCACGGCAGCGGCGATCGGAGCGAACCACGCTGTACCGTCGTCGACACCGCGCGGAGCGAGCAGCCACATCGCGAACACCAATGGCTGCGACAGGAGCTGCACGACGACGAAGCGCTGAAGGGTCGGTCGGAGCACCCGCAGCGCGAGGCGCGATCTCATCGGCACGACCAGGCTGAGCGAGGCGAGGACGTGCACGGCGTGCACGAGCAGGAGCGCGAGAGCCGTCCGGCCGGGAGACGGCTCCGTGAGGATCACCCCGAACGGGAGGCAGGCCGCAGCGGCCCACGCCGCGAGCGTGCGAGGGATCACGGCGGAGACCACGGCCGCGACCACCGCGATCCCCTGCCAGAGAGGGAACGGGATCAGCGTCACCGCACCGACCCACACGACGCCGACGACGAGCAGCCGGATCGTCATCCCCGGTACGGCACCCGGTACCCGGATTCGGCGGACCGCGGCACTCATCGGCGCACGGCCCTCATCCGCTGCTGGCGAAGCGCCGCCAGTCGCATCTCGGCGTCGACGTCGGGCGCCGCCCACGGCACCACCTCGATGCCCGTATGGCGCAGCTCGGTCAGGATGTCGGTCCGTTCCGCGAGGACTGTGCGCAACGCGATGCGCTGCTCCCGCGTGAGCCGCGACTCGTCCGGCGTCGGAAGCACGTCCACCGCGACGACCGCGTGGCCTGCAGAGCGCCATCGCGTGGCCAGCTGAGCGGCCACCCCGTCGAAGAAGGTCGAGAGCACGAACACGATGGACCCCGAGGGGACGACGGGCGAACGGCGATATGCCGAGCCGTCGGTACTCGGCCCGGTCGCGGCGATGACATCGCGCAGCCGGGCGAGGTGTCGTGCTCCTCCCCCGGAAGGAATGCTCCGGCCCCCGCTCGACAGCGCGTGGTAGGCGACCCTGTCCCCCTCACCGAGGGCCGAGGCGGCGATCGACAGCGCCGCTTCGCGGGCGAGATCCAACGAGGTCGCACCGGACCGGTCGGGGTCGTCGGCACCCCAGCCCGCCACGACCGAGCCGAGATCCTCTGCGGTGTCGATGGCGATGACGACCGACGAGTCGCTCAGAGTGTTGTTGCGGCGCACGAGGAGCTCACCGGGCCGCCGGGCGGCCCGGGCGGTGGCACGCCAGTCGACGCGGCGCAGTTCGTCGCCAGGCGCGAACGGATGGATGTCGCGGAAGTCGCCGCCCTGTCCCGGGCGCGCCCCCTCGTGTGCGCCGTGAAGACCTGAGAGCCGCGGTGCGACCGGCAACCGACCGAGACGACGAACCCGGGGCGGCGTCTTCCACCGGATCCCCACGCGCGGAGCCTCATCGGTGATCCATGCGCCGTCCTGCGCCACGCACCGAGCGGTCATGCTCAGCAGGTCCAGCGGACCAGAGTGCTGCAGGCGCGTCCTCGCGGTGAGCACCGAGGGACCCGCCACGACGTCGGCGAGTCGCTGCGGTCCACTGTCCTGTTCGACCGCGAGCTGTACCCAGTCAGCGTCGACCTGGACCTCGACCTCGGCGCGAGCCTCCGATCGCTCCCCGTCCTCACCGCGCTGCGCACGCACTTCCACCCGCAGCTCGGCCGTGGCGGGCCGGCGTATCAGCATCCACGCCGTCGTCAGCGCGAGTGGAAGTCCGATGCCGACCACATCCGGCCGCGAGAACGCGAGACCGACGGCGACGAGCAGCGCGGCTCCGGCCAGGCCGATCGCGACGACGGGTGTCCGCCGCCACGGGAGCGTCGCGTGCTCGGTGACGCGGATCGGATCGGTCATCGCACCGCGGAGACTGTCGGCGGCACCGAGGTCTTGGCGACGACCGACGCGACCACCGAACGGGGATCCACGCCCTGTGCCCAGGCCTGCGGAGTGAGAGTCAGGCGATGCGCCAGCACGGGCTCCGCGATGCGTTTGATGTCGTCCGGTCGCACATACGCCCGCCCCTCCAGCGCCGCGAGAGCGCGTCCGAGCAGCACCAGCGACTGCGAACCGCGGGGAGAGGCGCCGACCGACACATTCGTCGCCTCGCGCGTGCCGCGGACCAGCTCGACGCAGTAGCCGGCGACGTCCTCGTCGACGTGGATCCGCTCCACCGCTCGTTGGATCGCCAGCAGGCCTTCGGCATCGACGACAGGCTCGACGGATACGTCCGGCGACTGCCGTCGCACGCGGTCCAGGATGATGCGGGTTTCGTCGGCACCCGCGGGGTAGCCGATCGAGAGCCGCACCATGAAGCGGTCGAGCTGAGCCTCGGGAAGCGCGTAGGTTCCCTCGTACTCGATCGGATTCGACGTGGCGATGACGTGGAACGGCCGGGGCAGCGGGAATCTGTTCCCCTCGACGGTGACCTGATGCTCGGCCATCGCCTCGAGCATCGCCGACTGCGTCTTGGGGGTGGTGCGGTTGATCTCGTCCGCCAGCAGCAGCCCGGTGAAGATGGGCCCGGGGCGGAACTGGAACTCGCCCGTCGCCGGAGCATAGACGTACGACCCGGTGACATCTCCGGGAAGCATGTCCGGCGTGCACTGCAATCGGCGGAAGTCCAGGCCCAGCGCGGAGGCCAGGCTCCGTGCGGCGAGTGTCTTGCCGAGCCCCGGGACATCTTCGAACAGCACGTGGCCTCCGGCGAAGATCGCGGCCAGGGCGATCGTCAGGGGCTCGTCCATTCCGACGACGGCGGTGCCGACGCTCTCCCGCACGCGGCGGCCGAGAGCGGCGATCCGTGTGATCTCATCCGTGTTCATCGGTTCTCCTCTGTTCCGGCCTCACGGCGGTCTTCGGCTCTGTGTTCGCGGCGGAGTCGTCCGCGATGCGCTCGACCGCATCGAGGACCTGTTCGAGATCGGCGGCGTGAACCTCGCGCTTGTGCAGCGCGTCACGCACGCCCCGCCCGAGAAGCGCGTCGATCATCGCGTAGTGGGAGGGATCGTCGAGGTCGAGACCCCGGAGCGCCAGTCGGCGCCGCAGCACGTTCTGCACTCGACGAACGACCACATGCCCGGCGAGGCCCGTGCGCGAGTTGATCGACCAGGCGAGACGCGACACCTCGGAGCCGCGCTCGGCGCGTCGTCGTCGCTCCGGAGGCCAGCCGGAACCCTCGTCGAAGAAGACCTGGCGACCGACGAGCGCGATCGTCAGCACGAGCAGCAGCCAGGAGACGGCGAACATCACCGGCGCGCCGAGCACGACGAGCAGCACGAGGACCACGCCCGCGACCACTGCCCCGCCCCCGACGAGGATGAGCCGCCCCGTCATCGCCACCCTGCCTGGATGCCGCGCAGACAGGACGCTGCCGTGGCACGGTCGTGTTCGCCCGCGACGAGACCGCCGAAACGGACCCGCTCATACAGTCCGAGCAGCATGATGACGTCGGCGGAGATGCCCTCTCGCCTTCCGATGATCCGGACGGTGAACTCGGACGGCGTCTCGTTGGGCGCGCGACCGGCACCGGCATCAGCCGCCGATTCTTCCAGGCCGACCCAGGCCGCGACGATGCTGTCTCCCGGTTCCGGGTCGAGGTCGATCACCCGCAGCGCTTGATCGATCCCTCGTCGGATGGTCGCCGTGTCGGGCTCGGCCTCCACCTCGGTGGCGCCCATGGCCGATGCGTCGATATCGGCGCCCTCGCGCTGTGCGAACGGTCGATCCCGCCAGAGACCGCGCAGGTGGCGGATCAGGATCCTCGCGCCGAAGAACAGCAGCGTCAGGACCGCGATCGCGACGAGGGTCGCCATGATCGCGCCGATGACGTCACGCAGCGGAGAATCCTCGGGCTCCTGCGTGGGCACGGGCGGCGTCGCAACGGGTGCGGGTTCGCTGGTCACCCCGTCCACCGGCTCCGCCTCGCTGCCCGGCAGCGGGCGGAACTGCGGAAGGCCCTGTTGCGCAGCGATGAACATCAGGACGACGAAGAGACCCGCGACCGTCACCAGAGGCAGTAGAACCCGGGCCACGCGAGAGTCGCCGACGCGCCGGTCCCCGGAAACCGGGGCTTCGTGGCGCGACATGACTCCACCATAGGACGCAGATCCCGGGGAGTCGCTCCCTGGCGCGCTCAGCGGCCGGGATCTTCGGGCTCAGCCGAGGTCCGGGCGCCGCCCGGCGAACGGACCGAGGCCGTCGCGGAGCGCAGCGATCTCGTCGATGCCCATGCCGACCGCCGCCATGACCTGATGGGGAACGTCGACGGCACGCTCGCGCAGTGCCGCGCCTGCCGCTGTCAGCGTGATCTCCAGTCGCCGCTCGTCCTCACTGCTCCGCTGCCGGGCGACGAGTCCTTCTGCTTCGAGCCGCTTCACCAGGGGCGACGCGGTCGCAGGTTCCATGGCGAGATCCAGGGCGAGATCGTTCAGCGTCCGCGGCGCCTTCTCCCACAGTGCGAGCATCACGAGGTACTGCGGGTGCGTGAGGCCCAGGGGCTCGAGGATGGGGCGGTAGAGGGCGACGACGTTTCGTGCCGCGGTCACCAGGGCGAAGCACAGCTGGTTCTCCAGCTTGAGCAGGTCGTCTGTAGCCGTCACACGGAAAACTATACATCTGCACTAATCGTTAGTACACTAAGCAACATGGCACAGGACCCCGACCGCCCGCCCCTTCGCACCCGCATCCGCGAGGCCGGTGGCCTCTACTCCTGGGTGAACACGAACCTCATCCGGTTCGCCGGCCCCGCCTCCGTCGGCCCGTACGAGAAGACTCCTCCGCCGAGCCCGGCAGAGCGCGCCGAACGCGCGTGTCCGCTGTGCGGTGCTCCGATGACCCAGCACGAGATCGACCGATCGGGACCGAAGCCTCTGATGCACTGCCCCTAGGCCAGTCTGAGCCGAGAGCGCCGGGCGTCGAACCGGCGGCCACCCGCGCGACGCCCCGCGGCCCCGCCTACGCGTGCCCCGCGCGTTCCATCGCCCGGAGCTCCTTCTTCAAGTCCTGCACCTCGTCGCGCAGACGTCCGGCCAGCTCGAACTTGAGCTCCGCCGCCGCCGCGAGCATCTGGTCGGACAGATCCTGGATCGTTGCTTCGAGTTGCTGCGCGCCCTCGGCCGCGATGCCGGTGCGGCGCAGGTTGGGCGTCGGGGACTTGCCCTTCCCCGACGCGCGGCCGCGCCCCGACATCATCTCCGCCGTGTCTGCACCTTCGCGGGCGAGCACCTCGGTGATGTCGGCGATGCGCTTGCGGAGAGGCTGCGGGTCGATGCCGTGCTCCTTGTTGTACGCGACCTGCTTCTCGCGACGACGGTCCGTCTCCTCGATCGCCTTCGCCATCGAGTCCGTCATCTTGTCGGCGTACATGTGCACCTCGCCCGAGACGTTTCGAGCGGCACGACCGATGGTCTGGATGAGCGACGTCCCCGATCGCAGGAAGCCCTCTTTGTCGGCGTCCAGGATCGCCACAAGGGAGACCTCGGGAAGATCGAGGCCTTCACGCAGCAGGTTGATGCCGACCAGCACGTCGTACACGCCGGCACGCAGCTCGCTGAGGAGTTCGACACGACGGAGCGTGTCGACGTCGGAATGCAGGTACCGCACTCGCACGCCGTGCTCGCCGAGGAAGTCGGTCAGCTCCTCTGCCATCTTCTTCGTGAGGGTCGTGACGAGAACGCGCTCGTCACGCTCGACGCGCACGCGGATCTCCTCGAGCAGGTCGTCGATCTGACCCTTCGACGGTTTGACCACGATGTGCGGGTCGACGAGGCCGGTCGGGCGGATGATCTGCTCGACGATTCCGTCGGCGATGCCCATCTCGTACTTACCGGGCGTGGCCGACAGGTAGACGGTCTGCCCGATCCTGTTCTTGAACTCGTCCCATCGGAGCGGACGGTTGTCCATCGCGCTCGGAAGCCGGAAGCCGTGGTCGACGAGGGTGCGCTTGCGGGATGCGTCTCCCTCGTACATCGCACCGATCTGCGGCACCGTGACGTGCGACTCGTCGATCACCAGGAGGAAGTCGTCGGGGAAGAAGTCGAGGAGCGTGTGCGGCGGCTCCCCCGGCATGCGCCCGTCCATGTGACGCGAGTAGTTCTCGATTCCCGAGCAGAAGCCCAGCTGCTGCAGCATCTCGAGGTCGAAGGTGGTGCGCATGCGCAGACGCTGCGCCTCGAGGAGCTTGCCCTGCCGCTCGAACTCGGCCAGACGCTCCTCCAGCTCGTGCTCGATCGTGCCGATGGATCGCTGGATCACGTCGGTGCCGGCCACGTAGTGGGACGCCGGGAAGATGGGGACGGCGTCGAGCTTCTCGATGACCTCGCCCGTGAGCGGGTGGAGTGAGTAGAGGGCCTCGATCTCGTCGCCGAACAGCTCGATGCGGATGGCGTGCTCTTCGTAGACGGGGATGATCTCGATCGTGTCGCCGCGCACCCGGAAGTTGCCGCGCGAGAAGTCGACGTCGTTGCGGTTGTACTGCATCGCGATGAACTGGCGGATCAGCGCGTCGCGGTCGTACCGCTCGCCCACCTGCAGAGCCACCATGGCGCGCAGGTACTCTTCGGGGGCACCGAGTCCGTAGATGCACGACACCGTAGAGACCACGATCACGTCGCGACGACTGAGCAGCGAGTTGGTCGTCGAATGCCGCAGCCGCTCGACCTCGGAGTTGATCGACGAGTCCTTCTCGATGAAGGTGTCGGTCTGCGGGACGTAGGCCTCGGGCTGGTAGTAGTCGTAATACGAGACGAAGTACTCGACGGCGTTGTTCGGCATGAGCTCGCGGAACTCGTTGGCCAGTTGGGCTGCGAGCGTCTTGTTGTGCGCCAGCACGAGGGTCGGCCGCTGTACCTGTTCGACGAGCCAGGCCGTCGTCGCCGACTTACCGGTACCCGTCGCGCCGAGCAGCACGACGTCGGTCTCGCCCGCGTTGATGCGCGCCGCCAGGTCGGCGATCGCCTGCGGCTGGTCGCCGGCAGGCTCGTACTCGCTGATGACCTCGAAGGGGCGGACACTGCGCGTGGGTTGCATACCTCCAGCGTATGCCGCCCCTCCGACATCGAGGCCGTCAGGCGACGATGGTGGCCGTCTTCGCCGACGGCTCCGACGACCAGGTGGTCGTGCCGCCACCCAAGAGTCCCATCGTGGCCGTCGAGGTGAGCGTCCCGGCGGCGGAGCCGATCACGTTGAACGTCAGCGAATCGCCGAAGCTCGCCGGCGTCTTCGTGAAGGTGAACGTCCGTGCGGAGGAACCGCCCGCAGGGACCGGAGTCCATGACCCGACGGACGGACCGGAGTCGAGCGTCACGGGTGAGCTGAACTCGACGACGACCACGAGCGACGCGCCGGCCGGAGGATTCACCCAGTCGGGCTGGGACCGATAGCTGATCTGCGTGCTGAAGGTCGCCCTGAGCTCGCCGGCCGCCGGCACGAGCGACGTGTAGCCGCCCTGGGCTTCGGCGTCCCAGTAGTAGTTCGCCAGATCGTTGCTGGTGTTGCTCCCGCTCGCTGCCGCCAGCGGTAATGCCACCGCTGCGGCGATGACCGGCACCGACCAGGCTGCGCCCGCCACGAGGGTCCGACGCGAGATTCCGCGGTTGTCGTGAGTCACTTCTCCACTCCCCAGAGCGCGCGGAAAAGCTATCCCCCAGCAGACCATCCCCTGGTGCGTCCCCACGCCCACAACCAGAATACCAGCGACGCCCGGCCCCCTGAGCGGGAAGCCGGCCACCGCTCCACCCGCATCGCGAAGCGCGCCCGGAGACGGTCAGCCGCGCCGGATCCGGTCCCAGAGCGCGTCGACCTGCTCGTGCGTGTGCCCCAGGGTGCCTGCCGTGTCGATCACGACGTCCGCGATGGCGAGTCGCGTCTCGTCGGAGACCTGCGCATCGATCCGCTCCCGCGCAGCTTGCTCTTCCATGCCGCGCAGCTCGATCAGTCGTCGGAGCCGTTCCGACGCGGGAGCGTGCGCGACGACGATCAGGTCCCACGGATCATCGACCCGCGCCTCGACGAGCAGGGGGACGTCGTACACGACCACGGCATCCTCATCCGCCGCGAACGCCGCGTCGAATCGGCGCTGCGACTCCTCTCGCACGGCCGGGTGCACGATCGCGTTCAACTGCTGGAGGAGCTCGGGGGTTCCGAAGACCTTCGCGCCCAGGGCCGCTCGATCGAGCACCCCCTCACCGTCGATCACCGACGACCCGAACGTCTCCGCTATCCGCTCCAGCACCGGCGAGCCCGGTGCCTGCACGTCGCGGACGATCTGATCGGCGTCGACGATCACCGCTCCGTGCTCCGCCAGTCGCCGGGCGATGGTCGATTTCCCCGACGCGATGCCGCCGGTGAGCGCGATGAGTGGCATCTCGCCAGTCTATGTTTCGATGCGGCCAGCGGTCAGCGGGCGAGCAGCTGGCGCCGCGAACTGATCACGCCGGTGTCGAACCCCGCGAGGTGCAGACCGCCGTGGAACCGCGCGTGCTCGATCTTGATGCAGCGATCCATCACGACCGACAGTCCGGCCGCCTCGGCGATCGCCGCCGCATCCTCGTTCCACGAGCCCAGCTGCAGCCACAGTGTCTGCGCGCCCGCGTCGATCGCCTCCTGCGCGACGCCGGGCAGGTCGTCGTGCCGGCGGAACACGTCCACGATGTCGGGGACCACAGGGAGGTCGCTCAGCGACGCATAGACCGGCTGCCCGAGGATCTCGGTCTCGCGCGGGTTGACGAGGTAGACGTCGTACGACGTGCTGGAAAGCAGATAGGTCGCCACGAAGTACGACGCCCGTGCCGGATTGTTCGACGCTCCCACGATCGCGATCGACGTGGCCTTCCGGAGCAGCCCGAAGCGCTCCTGCTGGCTCGGCCCCGCCCAGGTCCGCTCGGGGTGAGCCGCGGGCACGCCAGGCAGTGCGCACGCGACGGCATCCGCCACCGCCGGAACGGCGCAGGAATCCGCGGAGGTCGTCTGCGTCTCGCTCATCGGTTCGCTCCCGTCGCCGTCGTGAGTGCCTGGTCGAGGTCCCAGATGATGTCCTCGGCGTCTTCGAGACCAACCGAGATGCGGATCAGGTCGGGTCGCACACCGGCGGCGACGAGCTGCGCCTCGGTGAGTTGGCGGTGCGTCGTCGAGGCCGGGTGGATCACGAGCGTGCGCGCATCGCCGATGTTCGCGAGGTGCGAGGCGAGCTGCAGGTTCTCGATCAGCGCCTCCCCCGCGGCCCGACCGTCGTCCGCCGCGACGCCGAACGCGAAGACCGAGCCGGGGCCGAGCGGGAGGTACTTGGCCGCGCGCTCATGATGCGGATGCCCTTCGAGACCCGCCCACGTCACGTAGGCGACCCGCGGGTCGGAGGCGAGCCAGTCGGCGACGATGCGCGCGTTCGCGAGGTGCGCGTCGATGCGCTGCGGCAGCGTCTCGATTCCCTGCAGCAGGTTGAAGGCCGACTGCGGGCTGAGCGCCGGACCAATGTCGCGCAGCTGCTCCGAGCGCAGCTTGGTGAGGAACCCGTACTCGCCGAAGTTGTCCCACCATTTGATGCCGCCGTAGGAGTCGACGGGTTCGGTCATCTGCGGGAACTTGCCGTTGCCCCAGTCGAACGTGCCCTTCTCGATGACGACGCCGCCGAGGGTCGTCCCGTGTCCGCCCAGGAACTTCGTCACGGAGTGGATCACGATGTCGGCACCGTGTTCGAGCGGCCGCGCCAGGTACGGCGTGGCGAGCGTCGCATCCACCACGAGAGGCACCCCGGCCTCGTGGGCGACGGCGGCCAGCCCTTCGATGTCGGCGATCTCCCCCGAAGGGTTGCCGATCATCTCGACGTAGACGACCTTGGTCTCCGGACGGATGGCCGCCGCGTAGTCCGCCGGGTCGGTCGAGGCGACGAAGGTCGTCTCGACGCCGAACCGCCGCAGCGTCACATCGAGTTGCGTCACCGTCCCGCCGTAGAGCTGTGCCGCTGCGACGACGTGGTCACCCGCACCGACGAGAGCCGCGAACGTGATGAACTCCGCACTCATCCCCGAGGCGGTCGCAACAGCGCCGATGCCGCCTTCGAGCGATGCCAGGCGCTCCTCCAGCGCGGCGACCGTGGGGTTGCCGATCCGTGAATAGATGTTGCCGTACTTCTGCAGGGCGAACAGGTTGCCGGCATCCGCCGCGTCCTCGAACACGAACGACGTCGTCTGGTAGATCGGCACCGCCCGTGCACCGGTCGCGGCGTCGGGCGTGCCTCCGGCGTGCAGGGCTCTGGTGCGGAATCCGAAGCGGTGTTCTTCCGTCATGCTGTCCTCAGTTCGGCGGCGGTGAGCACGTCGGCGATGTCGGCGACGGCCCAGGGGTTCTGCAGCGACGTGGTGTCGCCGAGGGGCTCGGCGTCGCGGCCGGCTCTGCGATCCTGCTCGGCCTCCCACAACTGTGCCAGGAGTCTGCGCATGATCTTGCCCGAGCGGGTCTTCGGCAGATCGGGCACGATGACGATGTGCTTCGGCTTGGCGACGGGACCGATGGCCTGCGCGACCTGCGCGCGCAGGTCGGCGGGCGTGATCTCGGCTCGGCCGGACGGGGTCACGAAGGCGACGACGGCCTGTCCGGTGACCGGATCGGACACGCCGGCAGACCCCGCCTCCCCCACGGTGTCGTGTGCGACTAGTGCAGATTCGATCTCGATGGTGGAGAGTCGGTGTCCCGAGACGTTCACGACGTCGTCGAGTCGGCCGAGGATCCAGATGTACCCGTCGGCATCCCTGGTCGCTCCGTCGCCGGCCACGTAGAAGCCGCCGTACTCACCCCGACCCGCGAATGTCGACCAGTAGGCGTCGCGATAGCGGGCGGGGTCACCCCAGACCGTCCTGGCCATTCCGGGCCAGGGCCGGCGGACCACGAGGGTTCCCGAGCGGCCGGGCGCGACCTCGTCGCCCCGCTCGTCCACCACGGCCACATCTATACCGGGGAGCGGGACAGAGGCCGACCCCGGCTTGAGAGCAGTGACGCCCGGCAGCGGGGCGATCATCGCCGCGCCGGTCTCCGACTGCCACCAGGTGTCGATGACGGGCAGCTCGTCGCGGCCGAAGTTGTGCCGGAACCACACCCAGGCCTCCGGGTTGATCGCCTCGCCGACGGTGCCGAGCAGCCGCAGCGTGGAGAGGTCGTGTCCCGCGGGCAGGTCCGCCCCGAACCAGGTCATGAACGTGCGGATCAGCGTGGGCGCCGTGTAGTAGACGGTTACCCCGTAGCGTTCGATGATCTCGAGGTGGCGCTCCCGATGCGGGGCGTCGGGCGTGCCTTCGTAGATGACCTGCGTGAGCCCGTTCGAGAGCGGACCGTAGATCTCGTAGGTGTGTGCCGTGACCCACGCGAGGTCTGCGGTGCACCAGTGCACGTCGTCGGGCTTCGCGTCGAAGTGGGCCCAGTGTGCCCAGCTCGCCTGCGTCAGATACCCGCCGGACGTGTGCACCAGCCCCTTCGGCTTTCCGGTGGTGCCGGACGTGTAGATGATGAAGAGCGGATGCTCGGCGTCGAAGGACTCCGCCTCGTGCATGGGCGACGCCGTGTCGACGACGTCATGCCACCAGACGTCGCGACCGTCCGTCCACGGGACGTCCTGTCCGGTGCGGCGCAGCACGAGCACGTGCTCGAGGTCGGGGAGATCCGCCGCGGCCGCATCGGCAGTCGACTTCACCTCGGTGGCGGTTCCGCGGCGATACTGACCGTCGCTGGTGACGAGCAGCTTCGCGCCGGTGTCGGCGAGACGGAACCGCACGGCCTCGGCGGAGAAGCCGCCGAACACGAGCGAGTGCACCGCGCCGACGCGCGCACAGGCGAGAGTGATCACGATCGTCTCGACCAGCACAGGGAGGTAGATGACGACGCGGTCGCCGGGACGGACGCCGAGGGCGACGAGCGCGTTGGCGGCCTGCGACACGCGGTGCTGCAGCTCGGCGTAGGTGACCGAGCGGCGGTCGCCCGGCTCACCCTCGAAGTGCAGCGCGACCTTGTCGCCGCGTCCGGCGAGCACATGGCGATCCACGCAGTTGACGGCCACGTTGAGCCTGCCGCCGAGGAACCAGCGGGCGGCCGGAACGGCGTCCCCGACCGGCGGATCCCACTCGTGGGCGGTGTGCCACGGCTCGGACCAATCCAGTCGGCGCGCGGCCTCTTCCCAGAACGCGACGGGGTCGGCAGCGGCCCGCGCGTACGCCTCGGCGGTCACGTTCGCGTCCGTGAATCCGGCAGCCGGGTAGACGCGCGATTCCTGCAGTCGTGCCTCGGTCACGCTCACACCCACCGGCGCAGCAGGTACTTCTCGACCAGCACGAGGACCGCGTTGGTGAGCGTTCCCAGCACGGCGAGCAGCACGATGGAGAGCAGGATGCGGTCGACGCGTCCACTGCTCTGAGACTCGGTCAGCAGGAAGCCCAGCCCCATGGACGCCGCGATGAGCTCGGCTGCGACGAGGAACAGCCAGGCCTGTGCGAGCGCCAGCCGGAGTCCGGACACGACGGAGGGCACCACCGCCGGCAGCTGCACGATGCGGAACAGCGACCAACCCCGCAGGCTGAACGAACGCCCCGCCTCAACGAGCTGCGGGTCGACGTGCCGGAGCGCCGACGAGACCGTCGTGTAGACGGGGAAGAACGCGCCGATCGCGATCAGCGTGACCTTCGACTCCTCGCCGATCTGCATCCAGAGGATGAGGAGCGGTACCCAGGCGAGCGACGGCACTGCGCGCAACGCGGTGAGCGTCGGGCTGAGGAGAACATCCCCCAGGCGAGAGAGTCCGACGACGCCGGCGACCGCGAGCCCGATGACGGATCCGATCGCGAAGCCGAGCAGCACGCGCTGCACGGAGATCGCGATATGCGTCCAGAGCTGTCCGGTCTCGGCCAGCTCCACGCCCGCCTGGAACACCGACGCCGGTGTGGGCAGGCGGTACGGCGGCACCATCCCGCTGGTCGTCACGATCTGCCAGGCCACCAGGATGATCACGGGCAGCAGGAGCCCGGCGATGATCCGCACGCCCGGCCGGTCCCAGGAGCGCCGAGCCCCGACATCGGGACGCCGGTAGCGGCCCTTCGCGAAGTCGAGCGCGTCCCGGGATTCCTCGGGAACGATCAGTCGGTCGGGAATCGTCACTCGCCGTCGACCGCCTTCTTCGCGAACGTGTCGTTCACGATCGACGACAGCGCCTTGTCGACGGAGTCCTTGCCGCCCTGCACGTCACCGGATTCGACGAGCACGGGTGCGATCTTCTCGAGCACCGCGATCTGGTCGTCACCGGGGATCCCGCTCACGTCGAGGTTCGAGCGCTCCTCGATCACGGTGGTGGCGACGCCGGCGTCGATGCCGGCGACCTCGGCGAGCAGCGCGGCGGTCTCCTCGGGGTTCTCGAGCGCCCACTCGCGGGCCTGCTCGTACGCGTCGACGACGGCCTGCGCCAGGTCGGGGTGGTTGGTGATGAAGTCCTCGGTCGCGTTCAGGAAGCCGTAGGTGTTGAAGTCGACGTTGCGGTAGATGAGCTTGTCGCCCGACTCCACCTCGGCCGCGGCCATGATGGGGTCGAGTCCCGACCATGCGTCCACCGAGCCACCGTCGAGCGCAGCCCGGCCGTCGGCGTGCTGCAGGTTCTGCACCTCCACGTCGGAGAGCGACAGGCCGCCCTCTTCGAGCGCCTGCAGCAGGAAGAAGTAGGGGTCCGTGCCCTTGGTCGCCGCGATCGATGCGCCCTTGAGGTCCTCGACCGACGTGATGTCGCTGCCCGGGCCGACGACGATGGCTGCCCACTCGGGCTGCGAGAAGATGTCGATCACCTGGATCGGCGAGCCGTTCGCGCGGGCGAGCAGCGCTGCCGATCCTGCCGTCGAGCCGACGTCGACCGATCCGGAGCGCAGCAGTTCGTTGGCCTTGTTCGAGCCGGCGGACTGCACCCACTCGACCTCGACGCCATCACCGAGGATCTCCTCGAGGATGCCCTGGTCCTTGATCACCAGGCTCAGCGGGTTGTAGGTGGCGAAGTCGATCGACAGGGTGTCGGATGACCAATCGGTCGTACCGGAGGTGGGCTTCGTGTCGGCCGCCCCGGCGTTCTCTCCCGCCACGCAGCCGGTCGCGACGAGCATCATCGTCCCGGCGATCGCGATCGCGGGGATGATTCGGCGGGTGGTGGTGCTCATCGGGACTCCTCGGTGATGCGGTGGTGGGTGTCGACGCCGAGGCCTTCGAGAAGGTCGGCGCGCAGGTCGGCGAGGCCGCGGTCTGCGCGGTCGCGGGGGCGGACGCCCGGCACGGAGATGGTGCGGGCGACGGACGGTTCGCCGTCGGTTCCCGTGTCATCCAGGGTCTGCAGGAGCAGCACGCGGTCGGCGAGGTAGAGCGCCTCTTCGACATCGTGGGTGACCAGCAGGATCGTGGTGGGCTCCGCAGAATGGATCTTCAGCAGCAGGTCGTGCATGCGCAGGCGCGTCAGCGCATCGAGCGCGCCGAACGGTTCGTCGAGCAGCAGCACGCCGGGGTTTCGCGCGAGAGCCCTGGCAAGGGAGGCGCGCTGGGCCATACCGCCGGAGACCTCGCGCGGGCGCTGGTCGGCCGCGTGCTCGAGTCCCACGAGATGCAGCAGTTCGTGCACTCGCTCGCGGCCGACACGGCGGGCAGTGCCTCGCGGCAGCCCCAGCTCGACGTTCTGGGCGATGGTGCGCCATGGGAGCAGTCGCGGCTCCTGGAAGGCGATGGCTGTCCGCTCGTCCACGTCGGCGACGCCGATGTCGTCGAGGAGGATGCGTCCGCGCGTCGGAGCATCGAGTCCGCCGACGAGCCGGAGGAGGGTGGACTTCCCGCACCCGGAAGGGCCGACGACCGCGAGGATCTCCCCTGCGGCGATCTCGAGGTCGATGCCGCGGAGCACATCCCGACGCCCGCGCGGCAACGCGAAGGAACGCTCGATCCCGTCGAGTCGGACGGCCTGCGCTGTGCCTGCCGGCGACGAAGCGCCGGCGGTGCGCGACGCAGGCAGAAGAGCAGTCATATCCCCATGGTGGCGGGGCGGGTCGTTTGTTACGAATGCCGTCGTAATGTTCCGTCACGCAGCGGAAGCAGCACCCAGGAAACGCGAAACGGGCCGCCACTCCCGCCCGAAGGCGAGGTGGCGACCCGTTTCAGAGTGCTGCTTAAGCGTTGCCGCCCGAGAGCTTCTCGCGCAGAGCCGCGAGAGCCTCGTCGTCCGCGAGGGTGCCGGCGCCGGCAACCTCGCTGGTGAAGGACTGGCCGCCGCCGAAGTCTTCGCCGGCTGCTGCCTCGGCCTCGGCCGCCTTGACGACCTGAGCCTTGTGCGCCTCCCAGCGAGCCTGGGCCGCAGCGTACTCCTGCTCCCATGCCTCGCGCTGGGCGTCGAAGCCTTCCTTCCACGCACCGGTCTCGGCGTCGAAGCCCTCCGGGTACTTGTACTCGCCGTTCTCGTCGTACTCGGCGAGCATGCCGTACAGGGCCGGGTCGAACTCGGTGCCGTTGGGGTCGACCGACTCGTTGGCCTGCTTCAGCGACAGCGAGATGCGACGACGCTCGAGGTCGATGTCGATGACCTTGACGAAGACCTCTTCGCCGACCGACACGACCTGCTCGGCCAGCTCGACGTGCTTGCTGGAGAGCTCGGAGATGTGGACGAGGCCCTCGATGCCGTCTGCGACGCGGACGAACGCACCGAACGGAACGAGCTTGGTGACCTTACCCGGCGTGACCTGACCGATCGCGTGGGTGCGGGCGAAGACCTGCCACGGGTCCTCCTGCGTCGCCTTCAGCGACAGGGAGACACGCTCGCGGTCGAGGTCGACCTCGAGGATCTCGACGGTGACCTCCTGGCCAACCTCGACGACCTCGGAGGCGTGCTCGATGTGCTTCCAGGACAGCTCGGAGACGTGCACGAGGCCGTCCACGCCGCCCAGGTCGACGAACGCACCGAAGTTGACGATCGACGACACGACACCCTTGCGGACCTGACCCTTGTGCAGGTTGTTCAGGAACGTGGTGCGCGACTCCGACTGCGTCTGCTCGAGCAGCGCACGGCGGCTGAGGACGACGTTGTTGCGGTTCTTGTCGAGCTCGAGGATCTTGGCCTCGATCTCCTGGCCGAGGTACGGCGTGAGGTCGCGGACGCGACGCAGCTCGATGAGCGACGCCGGCAGGAAGCCACGGAGGCCGATGTCGACGATGAGTCCACCCTTGACGACCTCGATGACCGTACCGGTGACGACGCCGTCGTTCTCCTTGATCTTCTCGACGTCTCCCCAGGCACGCTCGTACTGTGCGCGCTTCTTGGAGAGGATCAGACGGCCTTCCTTGTCCTCCTTCTGGAGAACGAGGGCCTCGACCAGGTCGCCGACAGCGACGACCTCGTTGGGGTCGACGTCGTGCTTGATCGAGAGCTCACGCGAGGGGATGACACCCTCGGTCTTGTAGCCGACATCGAGGAGGACCTCATCGCGGTCGATCTTGACGATCGTGCCTTCGATGATGTCGCCGTCGTTGAAGAACTTCAGGGTCTTCTCGACCGCGGCCAGGAAGTCCTCAGCAGATCCGATGTCGTTGATGGCGACCTGCTTGGTGGCCGGGGCGGTCGTTGCGGTAGTCATGTAGTGGGTTGTCCTTGTTGAATGGAGACTCGGGCTGAGACTCAACGGCCGCGCACGGCCGACTGCATGCTTCTCAGCGGTTGGATTTTGGTTTTCGCGCCACGAGGGCATGCGCGTGCACGCCACGAGTGACGGTTAAGGCTATCAGAACTTCGGATGCGGCAGGAAGTCGGATTCAGGCCTGCCGGAGCTGTGGATAACTCGAACGGGCATCCCGTCCCCCGAGTTAGCGTGACCGGGTGATCTCCCCGATACCTTCGCCCCGCTCGTTCGCGCGCACTGCAGCCCTGACGAGCGCTCTCCTCCTGCTCGTCGGCTGCACGCCGGACCCCTCTCCGTCTCCCACGCCGACGCCCGCCTTCGCCTCGGAAGAAGACGCCTTCGCCGCCGCCGAGGCGACTTATCGGGCGTACAACGACTCAAGCAATGCTCGGCGAGCTGGTGGCGCAGATGCCAGTCCTGCCGACTATCTGATCGGAGACGCCCTCGAGGCGGACCAAGAAGCTACCGATTATCTACGGGAGGCAGGCCTCAGACTGACCGGGGAGGTTCAGATAGTCAGTTTTCAGGGAGTGGAGGCGGCGGTCGATGGCGACCGCCTCTCTGTAACCGCGGTCGTATGCCTTGACTCATCTGCTACACGAGTGGTGGACGCCGATGGAAACGACGCCACGCCACCTAGTCGCAACACGGTAGTCGCGCTCACCGCCCACATGATCGCCGTGGATGAGACGTTCCGCATCGAGCAGGAGCGCGAAGAAGGGACAGAGCAATGCTGAAGACAGTCGCCTCGCTCGGCACGGCATTGGTGGTCTTATTGTCGGCGGCGCCTGAATTGAGCTTTGCCCCGCTAAGTGCATCGTGCGCGAGAGAGCTGCAACTCGCTGGTCTGTGCAGCTCCCAAACCAGCGGCGACCGACTGGAGATCTTCGGAACCGAGACCCGCACTGCCCCCAACAGCGGTAATCCCAACTCTTCCGGACGTCGTGGCCCGACCGACAAACCCAAGCCCTGCACGACCGACCCCGTCCGCCAGGCGTCCTGCAACATCACCGCTGAGCGGGTGACGAACGACGAAGGTCGCCCCCTCACCATCACCGACGTGGCGCAGTTCGCCCCTGCTCCCGCCACCACCGTCGGGGAGCCGGGCAATGTCGGCATCGCGGGCATGCCCGCGAACTTCGTGGCGGCGGCATCCGTGCACACCCGCGCAGGGACGCTGTTCGCCAGACCGACCAGCGTGCGGTTCACCCCGGTCCGATTCAGCTTCACGTACGGCGACGGCGGGACGACGACGACGAACACCGGCGGGCGGTCCTGGGCTGCGCTCGGTCAGGCGCAGTTCACGCCGACCCCGACGAGCCATTCGTATCGCGAGCGCGGCACCTACTCGGCGCACGTCACCGTCCACTACACCGCCGAGGTCGACATCGGCGGTGGATGGTTCCCGATCGACGGCGAACTGTCCATCGACGGCCCCGCGCGGCAGATCCGTGTCTACGAGGCGGAGACCGCTCTCGTCGCGCGCACCTGCGCCGAGCAACCCGGCGCGCCCGGTTGCTGACCGCGGACCGACCGCGCTCTACGCTGAGTCCATGACCCGCGCCGACCGCCTCATGCTGCTCGACACCGCCAGCCTCTATTTCCGTGCCTTCTACGGTGTTCCCGACAAGGTGACGGCGCCGGACGGATCGCCGATCAACGCCGCCCGCGGTCTGCTCGACATCATCGCCAAACTCGTCACCCTGTACGAGCCGACGCACGTGATCGCCTGCTGGGACGACGATTGGCGCCCGCAGTGGCGTGTCGACCTCATCCCCAGCTACAAGACTCATCGCGTCGTCGAAGTCGTGGCCAGTGGGCCCGACGTCGAGGAGGTACCCGACCCGCTCGAGGCGCAGATCCCGCTGATCCGCGAGACGCTCGCCGCCATCGGCATCCCCATCATCGGCGTCTCCGAGCACGAGGCCGACGACGTGATCGGCACACTCGCGACCGATGCGACGATGCCGGTCGACATCGTCACGGGCGACCGGGACCTGTTCCAGCTGGTCGACGACGCCCGAGACGTACGCGTCATCTACACCGCTCGCGGCATGAGCAACCTCGAGGTCGTCACCGATGCGACCGTCGTCGCCAAGTACGGGGTGCTTCCTTCGCAGTACGCGGACTTCGCCACGATGCGCGGCGACGCCTCCGACGGCCTGCCCGGCGTCGCGGGCGTGGGAGAGAAGACGGCGGCGACGCTCCTGCAGACCCACAGCGACCTCACCGGCATCCGCGCCGCGGCGGAGGCCGGCGAGGGGATGAGCGCGGGCGTCCGCGCGAAGATCCTGGCGGCTTCGGACTACCTCGAGGTCGCACCGACCGTGGTCGCCGTGGCGACCTCGCTGCCGATCAGCGCACCCGACGTCCCGCTGCGGGTTCTCGACCCCGCCGAAGTAGACGCCGCAACCGCCCTCGCCGAGAAATGGAACCTCGGCGGTTCGATGACGCGCGCGGTCGCGGCCGTATCGAAAGCCGCCCTGCGAGCCGACTGATCGAAGTAGCGGCGCCGACTCACCCCGCCCAGGCGAGCAACCGCGAGAGGCCCCAGGTCGTCACGATCCGCGACGGGGGTATCCCCGCCCGTTCGGCGCGCTCTGCGCCGTGATCGAGCAACGACAGCTGTCCCGGCGCGTGCGCATCCGAATCGATCGAGAACAGGCACCCCGCGTCGAGCGCGATGGCCATCAGCTCGTCCGGAGGGTCCTGCCGCTCCGGACGCGAGTTGATCTCCACCGCCACACCGTTCTCCGCGCACGCGGCGAAGACGGCGGCAGCATCGAACGCCGACGGCGGTCGCGTTCCCCGGTCACCCTGCACGAGCCGCCCCGTGCAGTGCCCGAGCACGTTCACCCGCGGATGCGAGACGGCCGCGATCATGCGCGCCGTCATCGGCCGTGCGTCCATGCGCAGCTTGGAATGCACGGAAGCCACGACGATGTCGAGTTCCGCGAGCAGGTCGTCTTCCTGATCGAGCGTGCCGTCCTCCAGGATGTCCACCTCGATGCCTGCGAGCAGGGTGAAACCCTCGCCCGATTCAGCTCGCACCAGGGGCATCTGCTCCCGAAGACGTTCGGCAGACAGACCGCGTGCCACCCGCAGTCGCGGAGAGTGGTCCGTGATCGCCTGGTATTCGTGCCCGAGCGCCCGCGCGGCCGCGGCCATGACCGGGATCAGGGTGGTGCCGTCGGACCAATCGGTGTGCGCGTGCAGGTCGCCTCGCAGCTTGGCACGCAACGCCGAGACGCGCTCCGGCTCGACGTCGCCGCGCAACTCGACCAGATAGTCGGGCACCTGCCCCGACTGCGCCTGGCGGATGACGGCGAACGTGGATTCGCCGATCCCCTTGGCTGCACGAAGCCGCGTGGGATCGGTCTGCACATCGTCCGGCAGGTCCTGCAATGTCGCGGCGGCCTGGCGGAAAGCCTTCGCGCGATACCGCGACGCGCGCTCGCGCTCCAGGAGGGAGGCGATCTCGAGCAGCGCGTCGACGGGGTCCACGGTCACTCCTGGGCTGCCGCCAGCTCGCGACTGACGCCGATCCACTGATCGAGCTTCGCCAGGGCACGACCGTCGTCGACGGCCGCAGCAGCCTTGTCGTACCCCGCGCGCAACCGCTCGAGGATGGGCCGCTGCACCTGTGTCGCGTCCTGCGAGAGCTCGAAGGCCACGATCCCGGCAGCGGCGTTGAGGAGCACGATGTCGCGCACCGCGCCGGTCTCCCCCGCGAGCGTGCGCCGCAGCACCTCGGCATTGTGCTGCGGCGAGCCGCCGATCAGGTCGGCGAGGTCGGCGATCGGGATGTCGAGGTCGCGCGGGTCGAGGTCGTGTTCGTGGATATCTCCCCGCGTGACCTCCCAGATACGGCTGTGTCCGGTCGTCGTCAGCTCGTCGAGGCCGTCGTCGCCGCGGAAGACGAGCGCTGTCGCGCCACGGGTGCGGAACACACCCGTGATCAAGGGGACGCGTTCGATCTGCGCCACCCCGACGGCATTGGCTTCGGCGCGAGCCGGGTTGCACAGCGGACCGAGCATGTTGAAGACGGTCGGCACCCCGAGCTCGGCCCGGACGGCGCCGGCGTGCTTGAATCCGGGATGGAACGCCCCGGCCCACGCGAAGGTGATACCGGTGCGGTCGAGGATGGATGCCACGTCCGCGGGGTCGAGCGATAGCTCCAGACCGAGCGCTCCGAGCACGTCGGAAGACCCGGAGGCGGAGCTGGCCGCACGGTTGCCGTGCTTCACGACCGGCACTCCCGTGGCGCCGATGATGATCGCCGCGGTCGTCGACACGTTGACGGTGCCGACGCGATCCCCACCCGTTCCGACGATGTCGAGCACGTTCGGTGACACCGGCAGCGGCACCGCGGCTTCGAGGATCGCATCGCGGAAACCGACGATCTCGTCGATCGTCTCGCCCTTCGCGCGGAGAGCGACGAGGAAACCGGCGAGCTGGGCCTCGCTGACCCCGCCCTGCATAATCTGACGCATCGCCCACGTGGACTCCCAGACACTGAGATCGCGGCGCTCCAGCAGGGAGGTGAGCACGTCGGACCAGGTCAGCGAATCAGGCATGTGTGCGATCCTATCGGCGCGGAGAAAACGCGGAGAAAACATGCAGATGCTTCCGCACGCATGCGCAATTCGCCCCCACCCCCTGTTTCCCGCGGATTCACGGGGTATTCGCAGTGTTTTCTTAGGGTCCCCTAAGTCATCGGAGGGCGATTCGAAGGCCGCGGGTGCAAGAATCACGCCCGAGGATCGGCCATAATGGAGGGGTGACGACCTCAGCGACGTATGCCCCGGCGGCGAGAACGATTAAGCGGCCCAACCCGGTAGCTGTCGGCACCATTGTGTGGCTCGGCAGTGAGGTGATGTTCTTCGCGGGACTCTTCGCGATCTACTTCACCCTCCGCAGCACCTCCCCGGAGCTGTGGGCAGACCGGACCGAGCTGCTGAACGTCCCGTTCGCCGCAGTGAACACTGCGATCCTGGTCCTCTCCTCGTTCACGTGCCAGATGGGTGTGTTCGCGGCAGAAGACCTGCAGCCCTACAAGATCGGCAAGGGGCAGAAGAACGGCGCCGGACGCCGTCGCCTCTTCGGCTGGGGAATGGTCGAGTGGTTCTTCCTCACCTTCGCCCTCGGCGCGATCTTCGTCTCCGGCCAGGTGTGGGAGTACGCACAGCTGGTCGCTGAAGGCATGCCGATCAACGCCGACTCGTATGCCTCCGCCTTCTACCTGACGACCGGCTTCCACGCCCTCCACGTCACGGGCGGCCTCGTCGCGTTCCTGCTCGTCATCGGACGCGCATACGCCGTCAAGAACTTCCGGCACAAGGAGGCGACCTCCTCGATCGTGGTGTCCTACTACTGGCACTTCGTCGACGTCGTCTGGATCGTGCTGTTCCTCGTTATCTACTTCCTGAAATAAGAGCGGAGCTGATCCCCGAGATGGCACGAGAGAAGAAGCGCCGTTCCAGCGGTCGTCGCAGCCCTTTGGCGGCGGCCGCGCTCATCGGCGCAGGCCTCATGATCACCGGCGCCGTGTACGCCGGTGCATCGGCTGCGTTCGCCGCATCCGACACGCAGACCGCGTCGACGCAGCTGACCGTCGAAGACGGCGAGAAGCTGTTCCAGGCGAACTGCGCCACCTGCCACGGCCTCGACCTGCAGGGCACCGCCAACGGCCCCAGCCTGTACGGCGTGGGTGAGCTGGCCACCGAGTTCCAGCTGTCCACCGGTCGCATGCCCCTGCAGATGCAGGGACCGCAGGCTCCGCAGAAGACGCCGCAGTTCACCGAGGACCAGATCCTCGCGATCTCGTCCTTCGTGCAGTCCGAGGCTCCTGGCCCGACGTTCCCTGCCGACCACATCCTGGACGGAGAGGGCGACGTCGCGAACGGCGCTGAGCTGTTCCGCGTCAACTGCGCGATGTGCCACAACGTGGCCGCCGCCGGTGGAGCACTCACCGAGGGCAAGTACGCTCCTGGACTCCAGGAGACCAGCGCGCTGCACATGTACGCGGCCATGGTCACCGGCCCGCAGAACATGCCGGTCTTCGGCGACATGAACCTGTCCGACGAGGACAAGCGCGACATCATCTCGGCGCTGCTCTTCCAGCAGCAGTCCGTGCAGATCGGCGGATTCTCGCTCGGTTCGCTCGGACCGGTCTCCGAAGGCCTGTTCGTGTGGATCTTCGGAATCGGCGCGCTCGTCGCCATCACCGTGTGGATCACGGCGAAGTCCAACTGACGCTTATTCATCGAAGAGGAACGTACGAGGAGCACCATGGCACACGACGACGACTCGCAGGCTCTTGACAGGGCCTACCAGCCCTCTCCGGGGCTGGGTGTCGCAGTCAGCGATCCCGTGCAGAACCCCGGGCTTCCGCCGCACCGCGAGCGGATGACCGACAAGGACCCGCGCGCTGAGAAGGCCGCTGTCCGCACTGTCTACACGCTGTTCTACCTCTCGCTCGCCGGCAGCATCTGGGCGGTCGCCGCCTACATGCTGTTCCCGATCGAGAGCGGCGCGCTCATCGACATCCGGCAGAACAACCTCTTCATCGGCCTCGGCATCGCTCTCGCGCTGCTGGCCCTCGGCATCGGTGCGATCCACTGGTCCAAGGCGCTCATGTCCGACAAGGAGTTCGTCGAGCACCGCCACCCCACCCGGGGCAAGGATGCGACCCGGGAGGCGGCCGTCCAGGCTTTCGCCGACGCGAACGAAGAGTCCGGCTTCGGACGCCGCACCGTGATCCGCAACTCGCTGTTCGCCGCCCTCGTCGCCTCGATCATCCCCGGTGTCACGCTCTTCCGTGGCTTGGCACCGCACTCGACTCCGGATGACCCCACTGCGGGCGACCCGGTCGTGCTGCTCAAGCACACGATGTGGGAGAAGGGCGCACGCCTCGTCCGCGACCCGGACGGTACCCCGATCCGCGCCGCGGACGTGACCCTCGGATCCGCGTTCCACGTGATCCCGGAGGAGCTCGCCACGCTGAGCCACCACGACGGCTACCTCGAGGAGAAGGCCAAGGCCATCGTGCTGATGATGCGTCTGCGCCCCGAGCAGCTGATCGAGGCCGAGGACCGCAAGGACTGGTCCTACGACGGAATCGTCGCCTACTCCAAGGTCTGCACGCACGTCGGATGCCCTGTGGCTCTGTACGAGCAGCAGACCCACCACCTCCTGTGCCCGTGCCACCAGTCGCAGTTCGACGTCACGGACCACGCAAAGGTCATCTTCGGCCCGGCGGCTCGTCCGCTGCCGCAGCTGCCCATCACCGTCGATGACGAGGGCTACCTGGTCGCACGCAGCGACTTCAAGGAACCCGTCGGCCCGAGCTTCTGGGAGCGCCATTGAGCACCGCAACGCTGTCCAAAGACGACAAGGACACCAAAGCACCCCTCGGCGGTCGCTTCGTCGGCGCCGCGTCGAACTACATCGATGAGCGCACCAGCCTCTCGGGCTTCGTCAAGGAGCTCGGACGCAAGATCTTCCCCGACCACTGGTCGTTCATGCTCGGCGAGATCGCGCTGTGGAGCTTCGTCGTCGTGTTCCTCTCCGGAACCTTCCTGACGTTCTTCTTCCAGGCATCGATGGTCGAGACCCACTACACCGGCGCCTACGCCCCGATGCGAGGCATCGAGATGTCCGCGGCGCTCGAGTCGTCGCTGCACATCTCGTTCGACCTGCGCGGTGGCCTCCTGGTCCGCCAGATCCACCACTGGGCAGCGCTCGTGTTCATCGCCGGCATCGGCGTGCACATGCTTCGCGTGTTCTTCACCGGTGCGTTCCGCAAGCCGCGTGAGCTCAACTGGGTGATCGGCTTCATCCTGTTCATCCTCGCGATGGCAGAGGGCTTCACCGGCTACTCGCTCCCCGACGACCTGCTCTCGGGTAACGGCCTCCGCATCATCGACGGAATGATCAAGGGTCTCCCCCTCATCGGCACATGGACCTCGTTCCTCCTCTTCGGCGGCGAGTTCCCCGGCACCGACATCGTGGGGCGTCTCTACACACTGCACATCCTGCTGCTGCCGATGATCGTGATCGCCCTCATCGTCGTGCACCTGATGCTCATGGTCATCAACAAGCACACGCAGTTCGCCGGCCCCGGCCGCTCGAACGACAACGTCGTGGGCTACCCGATGATGCCGGTCTACATGTCGAAGATGGGCGGCTACCTGTTCATCGTGTTCGGCGTGATCGTGATGATCGCGACCTTCTTCCAGATCAACCCGATCTGGAACTACGGTCCGTACGACCCGTCCCCGGTCTCCGCCGGCACCCAGCCGGACTGGTACATCGGCTTCGCCGACGGCGCACTCCGTCTGGCACCGTCGAACTGGGACATCGTGTTCCTCGACCGCACGTGGTCCTTCGGAATCATCGCGCCCGTGCTGGTGCTCGGCCTGTTCATCGTGGTCGTCGCGATCTACCCGTTCATCGAAGCGTGGGTCACCGGCGACAAGCGCGAGCACCACATCGCACAGCGTCCCCGCAACGCGGCGACGCGCACCGCCATCGGCGTCGCCGGCGTCGTTTTCTACGCCGTCCTCTGGGCTGCGGCATCGTCCGACCTCATCGCGACGCACTTCATGCTCACGATGGAAGGCGTGATCCACACGCTGCAGGCGCTGCTCTTCCTGGGCCCGATCCTCGGATACTTCGTCACGAAGCGCATCTGCATCGCGCTTCAGAAGAAGGACCGCGAGATCGTGCTGCACGGCTTCGAGTCCGGCCGCATCGTGCGCCTTCCCGGTGGCGAGTTCATCGAGGTCCACCAGCCGGTCGACAAGTACGACCGCTGGAAGCTCATCGATGTCGACTCCTACGAGCCCCTCGTGGTTCGCCCCAACGCCAAGGGTCGCATCCCGTGGACGGAGAACCTCCGTTCCTCGATCTCGCGCTGGTTCTTCGAAGACCGTCTCGCCCCGCTCACGCAGGCCGAGGTCGAGGCAGCCGACGCACACCAGCACGACGTGACGGCTCAGAACGACGAGACCGAGGCTGCGGAGATCCAGGGCGCTCATGAGCGCGCCGGCTTCCCTGACGCCCCCCTCACGATCGGCGAGACCCACGTCGACGAGACGGCGAACACACCCAGCACCGTGATCTCCACGGAGCCGGTGAAGAGGCCTCGCAAGAAGGACTCGGAGGACGGCGAGTAGCCGCCACTCCCCCACTGATGAAGGCCTCGTCCACCAGGACGAGGCCTTCATCGTTGATCCGTGAATGAGAGGATCGAATCATGTCTTCCGTCGTCCAGATGATCCGTTCCACCACCCTCGCCGACGCGCCATACGCCTATGCAGCGACCGCTCCCGTCGGGGCGCGACTCATCTTCCTCGCCGGTGCTTGTCCGCTCAACGATGACGGCACCACCGCAGCGCCCGGCGACTACGCCGCGCAGGCAGCCCGGTGCATCGAAACTCTGAAGAGCGCACTCGACGTCGCCGGTGCCACCCTCACCGATGTGATCAGCACGCGGGTGCTGGTGGCCTCCTCCGCGCAGGCCGACCTCGTCACGGCTTGGGATGTGATCCACGCCGCTTTCGGCGCCCACGACGTCCCCAGCACCCTCTTGGGTGTCACCGTCCTCGGTTACGACGACCAGCTCGTCGAGATCGAAGCCATCGCCGCCGTCGCTGGAGAGTGAACGTGGAGATCCGCGTACGTCCTGCACAGCGGACGGATGACCCGGCCATCGAACAGATCGAAATCGCCGCAGACGCCTTGCTGGTCGATCTTTTCGCCGCTGCCGACTGGCCTCCGCCGACCAGCGCACAGGACCGGGCGTCGATGCCCGGATTCGTCCTCGTCGCCGAGCCCGACGATGTCGGCGCTCCATCTCCCGAGCCCGTCGGTTTCGTTCACGTCCTGGAGATCGACGGACACGCTCATCTCGAGCAGCTCTCGGTTCTCCCCTCCTTCGGGCGTCGCGGAATCGGCCGTCGACTCGTGCAGGCCGCCCTCTCGGAGGCTCGTCGCCGGGGGCACCGGAAGATCACACTGCGCACCTACCGCGACGTCCCGTGGAACGCGCCCTTCTACGCCTCCGCCGGATTCTCCGTCACAGAGCCGGACTCTCCCCTGCTCCGCTCCCTCATCGACACGGAGACCGCTCTCGGGCTCTTCAGATACGGCCCTCGCGTGCAGATGTCGGCGACTCTCTGAGGGGACGACGCTGACGGTATTCGCTCTCTGCGCGACAGGAATCTGCTCGGATCAGCGGATGGCCTCGTCCTAGGCTGAGATCATGATCGATCGCACCGACTTCTATGCCGCCAAGCTCGCCTACGAGACGGATCCCAGCGATGTCCACGCCGCGCTCAAGGCCGGCGAGGACGTCATCGTCGTGGATGTCCGCTCCGAAGAGGCGTGGACGCAGGGCCGGGTGGCCGGCGCCGTGCACATGCACTACAGCGAGATCGCGTCTCGCGCCCGGTCCGAGGTGCCGGAAGGAGCGGACGTCGTCGTTTACTGCTGGAGCCCGGGCTGCAATGCCGGAGCGAAGGGCGCCCTCGAGTTCGCCCGACTCGGCTATCGGGTCCGCGAGATGATCGGAGGCTTCGAGTACTGGGTGCGCGAGGGCTACCCGGTGCAGGACGCCGATGGCGTCCATCACCGCCCCGTGGATCCGCTGACCGGTATCGCACGCGTCCGTACTCGCGCCTGAACGCGGACCCCTCATGACATGAAGAAGGCCCCCGGACGAATCCGGGGGCCTTCTTCAATGCGGCTGTCTCAGCGTGCGAAGTTGCCGCGGTAGTACTCGTACACCCAGCCGACGATCGCGACGACGAAGATCGCGAGTCCGATCGGGAGCAGGAAGTGACCGACGGCCAGGCCGACGACGAAGACACCCGCCGAAGCCGCGAGAACGATGGGCCACCAGGACCACGGGCTGAACTCGCCGAGCTCGGGGTCGCCGTCATCGATGTCGGCCGTGAGGATGTCTTCCGGCAGCTCACCGTTCTGCGCCTTGTGCGTGCGGTCGAGGTAGAACGCGACCATCGCCGCCATGAAGGCTGCGAAGAACAGGGCGACAGTTCCGACCCACTCGATACGCATCGCGAAGTTGTCGGACGGAGTGACCAGGATGTGCCAGCCGGTGTAGACGACACCGACAAGGGCGAAGAACGCCGTCAGCACCCACCAGAGAATGACGTTGTCGCGCATGACTTAGTGGGCCTCTCGCTCGCCGGGTGCCGTGGTCGCGAACTCGGCAGCCTCCGGGTGATTCAGATCGAACGCAGGACGCTCGCTGCGGATGCGCGGGATCGACGTGAAGTTGTGACGCGGCGGCGGGCACGACGTCGCCCACTCGAGCGATGCGCCGTAGCCCCACGGGTCGTTGACCGTGACCTTCGGAGCCTTGCGGGCCGTGATCCAGACGTTCAGGAAGAACGGCAGCATCGAGGCGCCGAGGATGATCGCTCCGATCGTGGAGACCTGGTTCTGCCAGGTCCAGCCGTCGGCCGCCGAGTAGTCCGCGTAACGACGGACCATGCCGTCGACACCCAGCCAGTGCTGGATGAGGAACGTCATGTGGAATCCGATGAACAGCATCCAGAAGTGCACGTAGCCGAGACGCTCGTTCAGCATGCGACCGGTCCACTTCGGCCACCAGAAGTAGAAGCCGGCGAACATGGCGAACACGACGGTACCGAACACCACGTAGTGGAAGTGAGCGACGACGAAGTACGAGTCGGAGAGCGCGAAGTCCAGCGGCGGGGCCGCGAGGATGACACCGGTCAGACCACCGAAGACGAAGGACACCAGGAAGCCGAGGGCGAACACCATCGGAGTCTCGAAGGTCACGGACCCTCGCCAGAGCGTGCCGATCCAGTTGAAGATCTTCACACCCGTCGGCACGGCGATCAGCATCGTCATCAGCGCGAAGAACGGCAGCAGCACCGAGCCGGTCACGTACATGTGGTGTGCCCACACGGCGACGGAGAGGGCCGCGATGGCGATCGTGGCATAGACCAGGGTCTTGTATCCGAAGATCGGCTTGCGGCTGAAGACCGGGAAGATCTCGGAGACGATGCCGAAGAACGGCAGCGCGATGATGTAGACCTCGGGGTGTCCGAAGAACCAGAAGAGGTGCTGCCACAGCAGGACTCCGCCGTTGGCCGGGTCATAGATGTGCGCGCCGAGGATGCGGTCGGCGGCAGCGGCGAAGATGGCTGCCGCCAGCACGGGGAACGCCATCAGGATGAGCAGGCTCGTGATGAGCGTGTTCCACGAGAAGATCGGCATTCGCCACATGGTCATACCAGGAGCACGCATCGTGATGATCGTGGTGATGAAGTTGACGGCACCGAGGATGGTTCCGAAACCGGAGATGCCCAGTCCGACCATCCAGAGGTTTCCACCTGCACCCGGCGAGAACGACGCGCCCGCCAGTGGCTGATACGCGAACCAACCGAAGGAGGCCGCTCCCTGCGGGGTGAGGAACCCGGCGACCGCGATGGTCGAGCCGAAGAGGAAAAGCCAGAACGCGAAGGCGTTCAGACGCGGGAAGGCCACGTCGGGAGCACCGATCTGCAGCGGCAGGATCGCGTTGGCGAAACCCGCGAACAGCGGCGTCGCGAACATGAGCAGCATGATCGTGCCGTGCATCGTGAACAGCTGGTTGTACTGCTCCTTCGTCGGGACGATCTGCATGCCCGGCGCGAAGAGCTCGGCGCGGATGACGAGGGCCATCACACCACCGAGGAGGAAGAACAGCACGGATGCGATCAGGTACATGTACCCGATGGTCTTGTGGTCGGTGGAGGTGATCCACTTGACGACGATGTTGCCCTTCTGCTCCACGCGCGAGGAGCTCATCAGAGCGGCCTGGCGGGCGGGCAGAGTGGTGGGACGCGACCTGGGGGTCTCGTCGGTACGGGGAGCTTCTGTGGTCGACATGACTTACTCCCCTCCTTCCTCGGTGTCGGTCTTCGCGGTCGTTCCCGGGAAGTTCGCGAGACGGTCGTACGCGTCGGTGATGTCGCCCGTGTTGCCCTTCTCCTCGAGCGACTCGAGGTACGCGTCGTAGTCGTCCTGAGAGACGACCTTCACGTTGAAGAGCATCATCGAGTGATACTCACCGCACAGCTCGGCGCATTTGCCGGCGTACTCGCCCTCACGGGTGGGGATGAACGACCAGGAGTTGTCCTTCCCGATGAACATGTCCTTCTTGTAGAGGAAGTCGATGATCCAGAAGGAGTGGATGACGTCGCGCGACTGCAGGTCGATCGTGACCTTCTTGTCGACCGGCAGCACCAGGGTCGGCAGCTGCGACTGGTCGATGTTGCCTTCCGCATCGGGCTGGGCCTGGATGCCCATGGTCCACACGGCGTCGGAGTTGTCTTCCTCTTCGCCGTCGTACTGGAAGTCCCACGCCCACTGCTTGGCGATCGCGGTGATCTCGACGTCGGGGTCGTCCCACTTGGCCTCGATCTCGGTCTGATCTCGAGCAGTGAAGAAGAACATGCCCAGCACGAGGATGAGCGGCACGATCGTGTAGAAGATCTCGATCGGCATGTTGTAGCGCATCTGCACCGGGAGGCCGGTCTGGCCCTTGCGGCGGCGGTACGCGATCGCTGCCCACGCCATCAGGCCCCAGGTGATGATGCCGACGGCGAGAAGCACGATCCAGGAGTTCACCCAGAGCGACGAGACACGCTCGGTCTGATTGGTGGCTGCGGGGCCACCCTCCACGAAGCCCGGAAGAAAGCCGTTCAGCTCGGTGGGAGAGCATCCCGCCAGGGCCACGGCTGCCACGACTCCCACAGGGAGTGCGGCCCAACGAAGGCTGCGTTTCGAGGGCACGATGCACCTTTCAGATCGCGAACAGAGCACACCCAAGTCTAGGGCAAGCTCACACCTGATTCATGCCAACCACGCAGGTTCCGAAAGCGGAACGGCCGCCGTCACCAGTGGTGACGGCGGCCGATCCGGCAGACGGAAGATCAGTGGAAGCTGTCGCCGCACGCGCAGCTGCCCGCTGCGTTGGGGTTGTCGATGGTGAACCCCTGCTCGGAGATCGTGTCCTTGAAGTCGATCGCCGCACCGTCGAGGTACGGGACGCTCATGTTGTCGATGATCACCTCGACACCGTCGAAGTCGACGGTCTCGTCGCCCTCGAGGTACCGCTCGTCGAAGTACAGCTGGTAGATCAGGCCCGAGCATCCGCCGGGCTGCACGGCGACGCGCAGACGGAGATCGTCGCGGCCTTCCTGCTCGAGGAGGTTCTTCACCTTCGTGGCGGCAGCGTCGGTCAGGGTGACGCCGTGTGCGCGGGTGGTCTCTGGGGAGAGTGTGGTGTCGCTCATGTCGCTCCTTGTGACGGGCCGCAGGTGCACGGCTTCTCGGATGATTCTACCGCCGCAGATCCTGTGAGGCTCAGAGTTCCGCCGCATTCATACGGGTGAGCAGCAGCGCCTCTGTCGCAACCGCGTGGCGGAAGGTGTCGAGGTGCAGCGACTCGTTCGGGCTGTGCGCGCGAGAATGCGGGTCTTCGACGCCGGTGACGAGGATCTGCGCGGACGGGAACTCCCGCACCAGGTCGGCGATGAACGGGATCGAACCACCGACACCCAGATCGACGGGCGGGACACCGTAGCCGTCGCGCATCGCATCGCGCGTCAGCTGCACCGCCCATCCGCTGGTGTCCACGAGGAAGCCATCGCCCAGGTCGACATCCGAGAACGCCAGCTCCGCGCCGAACGGGGCGTGTGCCCGCAGGTGGCTCTCGAGGGCGTCGTACGCGTCCTGTCCCGTCTGCCCTGGCGCGACGCGCGCACTGATCACCACCGTGACCTCGGGAAGCAGCGTGTTGGATGCCGCACCCACGCTCGTCGCATCGATCCCGATCACGGTCACCGCGGGCTTGTTCCAGATCCGGCTGAGGATCGTGCCGTCGCCGATCGGAGTCGTGCCGGGCAGGAGCCCCGCCTCGTCGCGGAGCGTCGCCTCGGTGTAGTCGGGGGTGGGGGCGTCGCGCTCGGTCATTCCGGCGACGGCCACGGAACCGTCGGCGTCCCACAGCGTCGACAGCAGCTTCACCGTCGTCATCATCGCGTCGGGCACCGCACCCCCGAACTTGCCCGAGTGCGACGCGTGGTCCAAGGTGCGCACGCGCAGCGTGAAGCGGGCGTTGCCGCGGAGAGAAACGGTGAGCCCAGGGGTGACGGAATCCCAGTTGCCGGAGTCGGCGACCACGATGGCGTCGGCACGAAGTGCATCCTTGTTGTCGGAGAGGAACTGGGCGAACGAACGGGACCCGTACTCCTCCTCCCCCTCGATGAACATCGCGATGCCGAGGTCGAGGTCATCGCCGAGCACCTCGTGCACCGCTCGGATCGAGGCGATGTGCGCCATGATCCCCGCCTTGTCATCTGCGGCACCGCGCCCGTAGAGGCGCCCGTCCCGCACCGTCGGCTCGAACGGCGGGGTCTCCCAGAGTGCGTCATCGCCCGGAGGCTGCACATCGTGGTGTGCGTAGAGCAGGATCGTCGGCTTGCCGTTGCGGGCCGCGCGCGTGGCGAGGACAGCCGGCTGTCCCTGCTCATCGGTGCCGGGGATCGCAGCGCGCAGCACTCGAACGTCGTCGAAGACTCCGGTGTCCGAGGCCAGCGCTGCCACGGCTTCCGCGCTGCGCTCCAGCTGGGTCTGGTCGAACGCGGGCCAGGCCATCCCGGGAATGCGCACGAGGTGGCCGAGGTCCGACAACGCGGAGGGGATGCCGGTCGCCACGGCCTCGAGGACAGCGGCATCGGGCTCACGGGGAGGAACAGGAGAGGTCATGCGAGTAATCTTAAGGTGATCCCCCGCAGCGAACCGAGGAACTCCGTGGCCACTACCCCTGTCTCCCCTTCGACGAACGACGACGCCTCCGAGACGCCAGCCGTCGGAAAGGGACGCGCGACGCCGACCCGTGCGGAGCAGGAGGCCGCTCGTCGCCGCCCCCTGGTCGCCAACACCAAGGAAGCCAAGGCAGCTGCCAAGGCCGAGCTCAACGAGCGCCGAGCCAAAGCGCAGGCCGGTATGGCCGCCGGCGAGGAGAAGTACCTCCCCGTCCGCGACAAGGGCCCCCAGCGTCGTTGGGTGCGCGACTACGTCGACGCGGGCTGGCACCCGGCCGAGTTCGTGATGGGCGTGATGGTGCTGGTCATCCTCGCCTCGCTGCTGCCCACGAACATGATGATCTCGTTCTATGCGTACGCGGTGATGATGGGCTACCTGGTGATCGCGATCGGCGGCATGATCCTGCTGAGCATGCGGGTCAAGCGCAAGGCCGCGGCGAAATTCGGCAAGGAGCGCCTCGAGCGCGGCCTCGGCTGGTACGCAGCGATGCGGGCCCTGCAGATGCGATTCATGCGCCTGCCGAAGCCGCAGGTCAAGCGCGGGCAGTACCCCGACTGACCAGTCCCCTGTTGATCTCGCGGCCCCAGAACGGACCGCGGTACAGGAACGCCGTGTAACCCTGCACGAGAGTGGCGCCCGCTTCCAGACGCTCCTGCACATCGGCAGGCGTCTCGACACCGCCGACCGCGATCACGCAGAAGTCGGCGGGCACCGCAGCGCGCACGACGCGCAGCACTGCGAGCGAGCGCTGCTTCAGCGGCGCACCCGACAGACCGCCGGCACCGGCAGCCTCCACTTTCGCCGCGTCCGCGAGCAGGCCGTCTCGACTGATCGTCGTGTTGTTCGCGATGATGCCCGCGAGACCTTCGGCGACCGCCAGCTGCGCGATCGCCGCGATCTCCTCATCCGGCAGGTCGGGGGCGATCTTGACGAGCAGCGGGGTGGCGCCGGCGGCCTGCTTGACCGCGCGCAGGAGTGGGGCGAGAGTCTCCACCGTCTGCAGCCCGCGCAGCCCCGGCGTGTTGGGAGACGACACATTCACCGCGAGGTAGTCGGCGAGCGGGGCGAGGCGGGTTGCGGAGGCCACGTAGTCGGCGGTCGCGTGCTCCACGTCCACCACCCGGCTCTTGCCGATGTTGACACCGACGACCGTGTCCGGGGCACCACGACGCAGGCGGGCGAGACGGCGTGCTGCCGCATCCGCGCCGGCGTTGTTGAAGCCCATCCGATTGATGACCGCGCGATCGGCGATGAGCCGGAACAGCCGCGGCTTCGGGTTGCCGTCCTGCGGAACCGCCGTGATCGTCCCGACCTCCACGTGCCCGAAGCCGAGCGCAGCCAAACCACGCACCCCGACCGCGTTCTTGTCGAACCCGGCCGCGATGCCGAACGGCGAGGGGAAGGTCAGACCCAGCGCCTCGACGCGCAGCGAGGGGTCCGGGCGCGTCATCGCGCGCGTCGCCCAGGAGAAGGGGGGCACGCCCAGAACGCGGATCACCGCCATTCCGGCGTGATGGGCGAACTCAGGGTCGAAGCGCGAGAGGACAGCGCGAAAGAGCAGCGGATACATCCCTGCCAGATTACCGGTCCGCGGGCTCCTGCTTCGTGTGGTCGGCGCGCAGGTCGGTGATCGCTGCCTCGAAGTCCTCGAGGGAGTCGAATGCCTGGTAGACACTGGCGAAGCGCAGGAACGCGACCTCGTCGAGCTCACGCAGCGGACCCAGGATAGCGAGACCGATCTCGTTCGCGTCGAGCTGCGAGACACCGGTCTGGCGGACGGCCTCCTCCACCCGTTGCGCGAGGATGGCGAGGTCGGCCTCGGTCACGGGCCGCCCCTGACACGCTTTGCGCACGCCGGAGATGACCTTCTCGCGGCTGAACGGCTCCATGACGCCGGAGCGCTTGATGACGTTGAGGCTCGCCGTCTCGGTGGTCGTGAACCTGCCCCCGCACTCGGGGCACTGACGGCGCCGTCTGATCGAGAGCCCGTCGTCGCTGGTGCGCGAGTCGATGACGCGGGAGTCGGGGTGACGACAGAAGGGGCAGTGCATCTGACCGATCCTACGCGCTGAAACGCGCCTCGATCGCCTCACCGTGCGCGGGGAGCACCTCGGTCTCGGCGAGGGCGACGACACCGGCGCGAACCTCGGCCAGCGCGGCACGGTCGTAGGAGATCACCTGCTGCGGGCGCAGGAACGTGTACGACCCGAGACCCGGCGCGTAGCGCGCCTGACCGCCGGTCGGGAGCACATGGTTGCTCCCCGCCATGTAGTCGCCGAGGCTGACGGGAGTCTGGTCGCCCACGAACACCGCACCGGCGCTGGTGAACGCCGCAGCCGCATCCTCGGCGTCGACGAGATGCAATTCGAGGTGCTCGGGAGCATAGGCGTTACTGAAAGCCGTCGCCATGGCACGGTCGTCGACGAGGACGATCGCGGATTGCGGACCGCCCAGAGACGCGGCGACACGCTCGCTGTGGCGTGTGACCGACGCCATACGCGCGACCTCGACGGCGACCTGATCAGCGAGCTCGACCGCATCCGTCACCAGGACGGCGGAAGCCTGCTCATCGTGCTCCGCCTGGCTGACGAGGTCCGCAGCGATGAGTCGCGGGTCGGCCTCGGCATCGGCGACGACGAGGATCTCTGTCGCGCCGGCCTCGGAATCCGTGCCGACGACACCGGCTACGGCGCGCTTCGCAGACGCGACGTAGTTGTTGCCGGGACCCGACACCACATCGACCGGGTCGAGGCGCAGCGACGGAACACCATGCGCGAACGCGCCGATTGCGCCGGCTCCCCCCATGGCATAGACCTCGGTGACGCCCAGCAGGGCGGCGGCCGCCAGAATCGTCGGGTGGATTCGCCCTCCCTGATCGGCCTGCGGTGGCGAAGCCAGCGCGATCTGCTCGACACCTGCCACCTGTGCGGGAACCACGTTCATGATCACACTCGACGGGTAGACCGCCTTGCCGCCGGGGATGTAAACGCCCACGCGGTGCACGGGCTGCCACCGCTGCAGAATGCGGGCCCCGGGGCCGATCTCGGTGGTCCGAGCCGTCGGCACCTGGGCTTCGGATCCGCGGCGCACGCGGACGATCGCCTCTTCGAGCGCGGCACGGACGGCGGGTTCGAGGGATGCGAGCGCCTCGGCGGTGTGCTCCGCAGGAACACGGACCTCGTGACCGGTCACCCGGTCGAACTGCTCGGCCTGCTCCCGGAGCGCCGCTTCACCACGGACGCGCACGTCCTCGACGATGCGTGCGGCGGTGTCGAGCGCCTCCGCACGCGCCTGTGCGGCGCGGGGTACGGCCGCGAGCATGTCAGCGGGCGAGAGCTCGCGCCCCCGCAGGTCGATCGTGCGCATTTCAGCCCTTCGAGATGTCGGAGATGTCGTGGAGGTAGCCGATCCGTCCGTCGTCATGTCGGACGACATAGGCACCTCCACGGTCCTCGATCACGAGTGCCCAGGCGCTCGGTCCGATGCGGAACAGCGGCTCTCCCCGCTCGTCATGCACATCCCGTTCGGAGGCGGCGAGAATCCAGAACGGCTGCGCGGCGGGCGTCGTCTCGCGCGGGTTCGTCGCATCGAGATCCGGGTCGCCATCGGCCAGGCCCTCCACGATGCGGGGCTCGTTCTCGGCTGTGACATCGCCGGTCTCATAGGTCGCCGCCGTCTCGAGCAGTGACTCGATGCTCCCGGTGTCCGAGACGATCTCGGGCTCCTGTCCGCGGGAACGACGTGAGTACGCGGGCGTGTACTCCTCGTCGGAGGCGTCGTGATCCGTCCCGACTCCGCCCCCGGACGCATGCGCCGTGAGGGGAACCTGCTCCGCGAGGTCGAATCGCGCGATCTCGTCCGTCGCCTGTCGGCCGGTCGTCTCGTCGTCGAGGTCGGTCACGGGAGGCAGTGCCGATCCGTCCACCGTGACATCGGCCGGAGTGTCACTGGTGGCCGCGGCCGATTCGGCGACGGGCGCGGGCTCAGGGCGTGGGCGTGCGATCACCGGTCGCACCGGATTGGCATTGCGATGGGCGAGCGTGACGAGACGTCCGTGGAAGTCCTCTTTCAGGCCCGGAATGATCGGGGCGAAGACGGTGAGCACGACCAGTGCAAGAGAGGTGATGACCATCCCCACGCCGTTCCACGGGAGCCCCCAGTAGCCGGTGGCGATGAGCCCCGAGATCGAGAGCCACAAATTCCCGACCCAGACGACAGCCGCGACGGAGAACGTCACCGAGGCGAACTGATCGATGCCCAACGAGCCCACCCGGCGGATGCCGTCCGGCGAGAAGCGACGCAGCACCAGGAGGAACACGGCCACCGTCGGAAGCGCGATCGGAAGGATCCACTGGATGCCGACGCCCCACAGCGACAGGCCGCCGGTCAGCGGGAAGAAGGACAGGATGAAGGAGACCGCCCACACTCCGACGATCAGCAGCTCGCGCAGCGTGAACCCGAAGATGCCGAATTCCGGCGTGACTTCATCGTCGTACAGAACGCCGTCGTCGTCACTGAAGATCGAGTCCTCGGGGTCGGACTCGGGAAGGTCGGGTTCGGAGGTGTCCGTACTCATGATGGTCCTTTCGTCACAGTGCTCGACGGGAAGTTTCGCCGTGCTGTCGACGGCTCACGATCCTACCCGCTCACCCCAGACAGGTGGGTCCGAGCAGCGACTTGAGGTCGCCGAACAGGTCTGCCGAGACCTTGACGGGCATCGGCACTTCGAACACCTTCGCGGTACCCCCGCGGTGCACTCGGAGCAGCACCTCGGTGTCGCCGTTGTGCCGACGAAGAACCTCGGCGAGCTCCGTCATCACGCGTTCCGTCGCACGCTGCTCGGGGAGGACGAGCGCCAGCGGACCCGCGGCATCGAACGATCCGATGTCGGGCGCGAACGCCGATTGGGCATGGAGGTTGAGCCCGTCATCCCGTCGCGAGACGCGCCCGCGGACAGCGAGGATCGCATCCTGCTGCAGCGTGTGCTGGAACTCGGTGTAGGTCTTCCCCATGAACATCACGGTCACCTCACCGTTGAAGTCCTCGACGGTGATCATGCCGTAGGGGTTTCCGCTGGCCTTGGCGACGCGGTGCTGCACGCTGGTGACGAGCCCCGCGACCGTCACCTGGTCGCCGTCCTGGAGGTCCTCGGAGTTGTTGAGGTCGTGAATCGAGATCGACGCGTGCTTCGCCAGTGGAACTTCGAGCCCCGCGAGCGGATGATCGGAGACGTAGAGCCCAAGCATCTCCCGCTCGAAGGCGAGCTTGTCTTTCTTGATCCACTCCGGACGCGTGGGCACCTTGGCGGGCGCCGCCTCTTCCATGCCGTCGTAGAGGCTGTCGAAGTCGAAGCCGATCGCGCCCTGGGCCTCGTTGCGCTTGCGGTCGACGGCCGCCTCGACCGCGTCTTCATGCACCTCCATGAGGGCCCGCCGCGTGTCTCCCATCGAGTCGAAGGCGCCGGCCTTGATCAGCGACTCGACGGTGCGCTTGTTCGAGACGTGCAGCGGCACCTTGTCGAGGAAGTGGTGGAACGAGGTGAACCGCTCGTCCTTTCGAGCCCGCACGATGCCGTCGACGACGTTGCTGCCGACGTTGCGCACAGCGCCGAGACCGAAGCGGATGTCGTCGCCGACGGCCGCGAAGTAGTTGATCGAGTCCGACACATCGGGCGGGAGCACCTTGATACCCATGCGGCGGCACTCGTTCAGGTACAGCGCCATCTTGTCCTTGGAGTCGCCGACGCTGGTCAGCAGCGCCGCCATGTACTCGGCGGGATAGTGCGCCTTGAGGTAGGCGGTCCAGTACGACACCAGACCGTACGCGGCAGAGTGGGCTTTGTTGAAAGCGTAGTCCGAGAAGGGCAGCAGGATGTCCCAGAGCGCCTTGATCGCCGCCTCGCCGAACCCGCGCTGCTTCATGCCGCCCGCGAAGCCCTCGTACTGCTTGTCGAGCTCGGACTTCTTCTTCTTTCCCATGGCGCGGCGCAGGATGTCTGCCTGTCCGAGGCTGAACCCGGCCACCGCCTGGGCGATCGCCATCACCTGCTCCTGGTAGATGATGAGGCCGTAGGACTCCTGAAGGATTTCTGCCAGCGGCTCCTCGAGCTCGGGATGGATCGGGGTGATCTCCTGAAGACCGTTCTTGCGCAGCGCGTAGTTGGTGTGCGAGTTCGCTCCCATGGGCCCGGGACGGTACAGGGCGATGAGGGCCGAGATGTCACCGAAGTTGTCGGGCTTCATCAGGCGCATCAGCGAGCGCAGCGGCGGGCTGTCGAGCTGGAAGACACCCAGAGTGTCGCCGCGCGCGAGCAGCTCGTACACGCCCGGGTCGTCGAGGCCGAGGTGCTCGAGGTCGAGCTCCTCGCCACGGTTCGTCCGGATGTTGTCCAGCGCGTCCGAGATGATCGTGAGGTTGCGGAGCCCCAGGAAGTCCATCTTGATCAGACCGAGCGACTCGCACGACGGGTAGTCGAACTGCGTGACGATCTGGCCGTCCTGCTCGCGCTTCATGATCGGGATGATGTCGAGCAGCGGGTCGGACGACATGATGACGCCGGCGGCGTGCACACCCCACTGCCGCTTCAGTCCCTCGAGCCCGAGCGCGCGGTCGAAGACCGTCTTCGCCTCGGGGTCGGTCTCGATCAGCGCACGGAACTCGCTCGCCTCTTTGTAACGGGGGTGCGCAGAGTCGAACATCCCGTCGAGCGGCATGTCCTTACCCATGACGGGCGGCGGCATCGCCTTGGTCAGGCGCTCCCCCATGCTGAACGGGAAGCCGAGCACACGACCCGCGTCCTTCAGAGCCTGCTTGGACTTGATGGTGCCGTACGTGACGATCTGGGCGACGCGCTCCGAGCCGTACTTCTCGGTGACGTAGTCGATGACCTCGCCACGACGCCGGTCATCGAAGTCGACGTCGAAGTCAGGCATCGAGACGCGGTCGGGGTTCAGGAACCGCTCGAAGATCAGACCGTGCTCGAGGGGGTCGAGGTCGGTGATCTTCATCGCATACGCGACCATGGAACCGGCACCGGAGCCACGGCCGGGACCGACGCGGATGCCGTTGTCCTTGGCCCAGTTGATAAAGTCGGCGACGACGAGGAAGTAGCCGGGGAAGCCCATCTGCAGGATGATGCCGGTCTCGTACTCCGCCTGCTTGCGCACCTTGTCGGGGATGCCACCCGGGTACCGGTAGTGCAGACCCGTCTCGACCTCTTTGATGAGCCAGCTGTCCTCGGTCTCGCCGTCCGGCACCGGGAACCGCGGCATGTAGTTCGCCGAGGTGTCGAACTCGACCTCGCAGCGTTCGGCGATCAGCAGGGTGTTGTCGCACGCTTCGGGGTGATCGCGGAACAGCTGCCGCATCTCGGCGGCCGTCTTGATGTAGTAGCCGTCGCCGTCGAACTTGAACCGGTTCGGGTCGTCCATGGTGGAGCCCGACTGGACGCACAGGAGCGCCTCGTGCGCGTCGGCCTCGTGCTGGTGCGTGTAGTGCGAGTCGTTGGTGGCGACGAGCGGGATGTTGAGGTCTTTCGCGAGCCGGAGCAGATCGGTCATGACCCGTCGCTCAATGGAGAGACCGTGGTCCATGATCTCGGCGAAGTAGTTCTCCTTGCCGAAGATGTCCTGGAACTCTGCGGCCGCCGCCCGTGCCGCGTCGTACTGGCCGAGCCGGAGTCGTGTCTGCACCTCGCCCGACGGGCACCCCGTCGTCGCGATGATCCCCTTGCCATAGGTCTGGAGCAGCTCGCGGTCCATGCGCGGCTTGAAATAGTAGCCCTCCATGCTCGACCGGGAGCTGATCCGGAAGAGGTTGTGCATGCCTTCGGTGCTCTGGCTCCACATCGTCATGTGGGTGTAGGCGCCTGAACCGGAGACGTCGTCGCTCTTCTGGTCGGGCGAGCCCCACTGCACGCGTGTCTTGTCGCTGCGGTGGGTGCCCGGGGTCATGTACGCCTCGAGCCCGATGATGGGCTTGATGCCCGCGTTCCGCGCCGCGTTGTAGAACTCGAACGCCGCGAAGGTGTTGCCGTGATCGGTCACCGCGATGGCCGGCATGCCGTACTCGGCGGCCGCCTGGGTCATCGCATTGATCTTCGCCGCACCGTCCAACATCGAGTACTCGCTGTGCACATGAAGGTGGACGAAGGAGTCGGATGCCATGCCTTCGAGTCTACGGCGGAGCCCCGACACCGAAGGTCGGTGCCAGTCTCGTCCGCACGCGGTTGATGCGCGATCGGACGGCCCCACCGCGACGCCGAGGGCGATCGCGATCTCTTCGTAGGTGAGATCTCCCCAGGCAGACAGCAGCTGAGAGCGACGCGATCATCGGCGCCAGCTCCCTGGTGGACGTCATCGACTGCACCGGGCGCTCGGCGTCGACCCTCGTCATCGCATTCGTCGAACCCACCGTCCGACAACTGCTCCTCGCCCGCGACGGATCCTGCGAACGACCGCCAGTGCTTTGCCTACACCGCCCGATGCCTGCGAATCACGCGCGAGGCGATGCCGAGCAGCCAGGGCACTGCTGATTCGACGTTGGCGTCGTAGTCTGCGCGGCGGCGGAAGGCGACAAGGAACGTCTCGCTCAACACGTCTTCCGCGGCGTGCCGTCCGATGCGATAGGTCGCGAACGCGTTCACGGAGCGCGCATGTCTATCGAAGAGCTCGGCGAACGCCGCCGGCTGCTGAAGAGATCGCTGGATGATCTCGCTGTCTGTGCTCACGCTGTGTATTGCCCGTGTGGCATCGAACGGTTCACGCTTTCTTCGAAGAATTTCGTGACGCGCCCAGATCGAGCCTCATCAACACCCGAGGGAACCCGTCGAGCACGGAACCCGTGTCCGCCGCCTTCGCGAACCCCGCGCTCTCGAAGAGCGCTCGAGTGCCGACGTACGCCATGGTGAGATTCACCTTCTCCCCGGCGTTGTCGACGGGGTACCCCTCGATGGCCGGGGCTCCGCGTTCTTTCGCGTATGCCACAGCTCCCTCGATAAGCGCGTGGGAGATGCCCTGTTTGCGGTGCCCCGGCCGCACGCGGAAGCACCACAGCGACCACACGTCGAGGTCGTCGACATGTGGGATCAGCCGATTGCGGGCGAAGCTCGTCTCACGCCGCGGGTGCAGCGCCGCCCAGCCCACCGGCTCATCATCGAGGTACGCGATCACGCCGGGTGGCGGATCCTGATGACACAGCTCCCGCACACGATCAGCGCGCTGCTCCCCGCGCAGCGCGACGTTCTCCTTGCTGCCGATGCGATAGCTCAGGCAGAAGCAGACGTTCGACGTCGGTTTCTTCGGGCCGACGAGCGCCGCGACATCGTCGAACTCCGTTGCTGGTCGAACCTCGATGTCCATGCGATCAGTGTGCCGGAGACGGCCGACATCGCAACGCCGACGCACGGGCTATTCGCCGCGCAGCACATCCAGTGCGTGCCGGAAGTCCTCCGGATACGGGGATTCGAACTGCACCCAGTCCCCCGTCGCCGGATGGGCGAACGCGAGCTGGTGCGCGTGCAGCCACTGCCGAGTGAGCCCGAGCCGAGCCGACAGCGTCGGGTCGGCTCCATAGAGCGGGTCCCCGACGCAGGGATGCCGATGCGCCGCCATGTGCACGCGGATCTGGTGAGTGCGGCCCGTCTCGAGATGGATCTCCAGGAGCGAAGCACCGGGGAAGGCCTCGAGCGTCTCGTAATGAGTGACCGAGGGCTTGCCGTCCGGAACCACCGCGAATTTCCAGGAGTGGTTCGGGTGCCGCCCGATCGGCGCGTCGATCGTGCCCGCCAGCGGATCCGGATGCCCCTGCACCACGGCGTGATAGATCTTCTCGACCGTGCGGTCCTTGAACGCCTGCTTCAGAACCGTGTAGGCGTGCTCGGACTTCGCGACGACCATCAGACCGCTGGTGCCGACATCGAGCCGATGCACGACGCCCTGACGCTCGGGCGCGCCACTCGTGGCGACACGGAATCCTGCGGCCGCGAGAGCGCCGACGACCGTGGGGCCCTCCCAACCGACCGACGGATGCGCCGCGACGCCGGTGGGCTTGTCGACCACGACGATGTCGTCGTCGTCGTACACGATGCCGAGTTCGGGCACCGCGATCGGGACGATCTTCGGTGCTTCCTTCGGCCGCCACTCCACATCGAGCCACCCGCCGCCGCGGAGGCGGTCGGACTTGTCGAGTGTCACGCCGTCCAACCGCACACCGCCTGCTGCGGCGACGTCGGCGGCGAAGGTGCGGGAGAAGCCCATGAGCTTCGCCAGGGCTGAATCGACGCGAGTGCCGTCCAAGCCGTCGGGCACCGGCAGAGACCGCGATTCCACGATCAGCGACCTTCGGATGCGGGAGCCGCACCCTCCGAGGGCGCATCGTCGTCGTCTGCGCGACCGGCGGGCGCGTCCGCCGGCATGACGTCGGCGTCGGTCTCGGTGGCGGCGACAGCAGCCGCCGCTGCGGCCTCTGCTTCCTCCTCCGTCTCGACCACGGCATGGTCGCGCTCGCGCGTGCCGTCGAAGCGAAGCCCGAACACGACGAGGAGTGCGACCGAGATCATGCCGGTCACGATGAAGATGTCTGCCACGTTGAAGATCGCGGGCATCATCCACGGCATGGAGATCATGTCGACGACATGTCCGACAGGGAAACCGGGCTCACGGAGCAGACGGTCCGTGAGGTTGCCCAGCACACCGCCGAGCAGGCAACCGAGCACCACGGCCCACAGCCGCGACCTGAGGCCGAACGCCTTCCAGATGATGATCGACGCCACCACCGCGAGGGCGATCGTGAAGATCCACGTCACCTCGGAGCCGAGCGAGAATGCCGCGCCGGGGTTGCGGACGTAGTACAGCTGAAGGAACTCGCCGAGAACCGGAACCGGCTCATGCAGAGGCAGGTTCTCGATGGTGAGGTACTTCACAAACTGATCGGCGGCCAGCACGAGCGCTGCGAGAATCGCAACGATCGCACCGGCCGCCGACCGACGAAGGGGCGGGCGTCCTGACAAGAGGCGCCTTACAGACCGATCGCGGAGACGGGCGTGGAGTCCGTGGACGCCGACTTCTCGTCGAGCTCTCGAAGCTGGCCCTCGATGTAGCCGCGCAGCTGCGAACGGTAGTCGCGCTCGAAGTTGCGGAGTTCGGTGATGCGGGCTTCGAGCGTGTTGCGCTCGCGCTCCAGGCGTGCCGACTCTTCGCGCTGCTTCGCCTCGGCCTCGGTGCGGATGCGCGCGACCTCGGTCTCGGCCTCGGCGATGAGCGCGTTGCGCTTCGCCTCACCCTCGGCCACGTGCTCGTCATGCAGACGCTGCGCGAGCTCGATGATGCCGGCCGTCGCGGTCGCGGAACCCGTCGGAGCAGGCTCTGCAGGCACCTCGGCGACGGGCGCGGGGGCTTCGGTCGCGGCCGGAGCTGCCGGTGCGGCAGCCTCGGGAGCGGCGCCGGATTCGTACGCTGCCAGCTTGGCCTTCAGCTCGACGTTCTCCTCGAGAGCCTTGCGCCACTCGATGACGATCTCGTCGAGGAAGTCGTCCACCTCGTCCGGGTCGAAGCCGTCCTTGAAACGGACGTGCTGGAACTGCTTGGTGACGACGTCATCCGGGGTAAGTGCCATGAGTGGCTCCTCTTTCGATGAGTTCGAATGCCAGTATCGATGTATGGCGTGGTCGTGATGTGGCGCGAACCCGGGGCGCGCACCTGGGTGCCAGCATAGCCCCCGCGCCACAGCGCCGCGATGTCGCGACACCCAGACTGCGGGAACTCGGGGCGTGCCCGACGGGAGAATCAGGCGGTGTTCGTCAAATGAAAAGCCGCACGATGTTCATCAGGATCAGTACCACCAGCAGGGTGAGCGTGAACCCGAAGTCGAGGGACAGCGACCCGATCCGCAGGGGCGGGATGAGCCGCCGGAAGAACCGGATGGGTGGATCGGTGACCGTGTAGACGGCCTCAGCGGCGACCAGACCGAAACCCTTCGGACGCCATTCCCGATTGAACATCGGGATGTAGTCCAGGATGAGGCGCGCGAAGAGCACGAAGATGTACAGCAGCAGCAGCAGATGGACGATGCTCGCCGCGACGGAGACCAGCTCCACGAGTTACGACTGGTCGAAGCCCGCAGACTCAGCGTCTGCGTGTGCGATGCCCCCGTGGCCCGAAACCGCGATGTTCTCCGGCGAGAGCAGGAACACCTTCGAGGTGACGCGCTCGATACGGCCGTACAGACCGAGGGAGAGCCCGCTCGCGAAGTCGATGAGGCGACGCGCATCGGCATCGCTCATCTGGGAGAGGTTGATGATGACGGGGACGCCCTCGCGGAAGCTCTCGGCGATCAGCTGCGCATCGCGGTACTGCTTCGGGTGGACGGTGAGGATCTCGTTCACGGCTCCTGCAGACGGCTGGCGGACGGCGACGGGGCGACGCAGCGGCGTGACGGGAGCCGGTGCGGGCTCCTCGCGGTCACGGTCGCGTTCGCGGTGAGCGCGGGCAGGTGCCTGCGCCTCCTCCTCGTAGACCTCTTCCTCGTCGGCGAGGCCGAGATACACCATGGTCTTCTTCAGCGGGTTACCCATCGTGTCCTCCGGTTCGAACGTTTGGGGCTGGTCTTTTCACAGGTTAACCCCGGTCGGGCCGGGGGCCGGTGATTGCGGAGCCGATCCGCAGGTGTGTCGCACCGGCGGCGATCGCCTCGGCGAAGTCTCCGGTCATCCCGGCTGAGATCCAGGACGCGGCGGGCTCGGCGACGCGGACGGCATCGGCGATGTCGCGCAGCCGAGCGAACGCGGCAGCCGGTTCCTCATCGAGGGGCGCCACCGCCATCACGCCGCGCAGGCGCAGCGACGGGAGGGAGAGCACGTGCTCGGCAAGAGCCACCGCATCCGTGGGAGCGACGCCGCCTCGGCCTGGATCGTCCGTCAGGTTGATCTGGACGAGCACGTCGAGCACGTCGTCGCTCTCGGCCGCCCTGTGCAGGGCATCGGCGAAGCGGTCGCGGTCGACCGAGTGCACGACGTCGGCGCTGCGACGGATGGCGGCGGCCTTGTTGGTCTGGCCCTGACCGATGAAGTGCCAAGTCAGATCGAGAGCCGCCAACTCGGTCTGTTTCGCCGACAGCGCCTGCTGACGGTTCTCCCCGACCTCGCGCACACCGAGCGCACGCAGGTCGCGCACGAGGGAGGCAGGGTGGAACTTCGTCACCACGATACGGGTGATCTCCTCCCGCCCCCGCCCTGCGGCGCGCGCGGCGACGGCGATGCGTTCATCGATCGCCGTCAACCGCTCGGCCAGGCCCAGATGGTCCTGGCCGTCGATCGCCGAGGTCACTTCAGGAATTCGGGGATGTCGATGTCGTCGTCAGCGAAGGCCGGTTCGATGCTCGTGGTCGGCACGCGCTGCTGCACGGGCTCGGGCTTCGCCGTCTCGCTCTTGGTCTCGGACTCGTCCGGGAGGGCGACCTCGGGGAGCGTCGCGGCCGACGGACGCGAGACGACCATCGGATCCAGGCGGAGGGAGGGCTCCCCGCCGTCGAAACCGGCGGCGATCACGGTCACGCGGACCTCGTCGCCGAGGGTGTCGTCGATGACCGTACCGAAGATGATGTTCGCCTCGGGGTGCGCGGCCTCCTTGACGAGATCGGCGGCGTCGTGGATCTCGAAGATGCCGAGGTTCGATCCACCCTGGATCGAGAGCAGTACGCCGTGCGCACCCTCGATGGATGCTTCGAGCAGCGGCGACTCCACGGCCAGCTCCGCGGCCTTGATCGCACGATCGGCGCCGCGCGCGGAGCCGATTCCCATGAGGGCCGATCCCGCGCCCTGCATGACCGATTTGACGTCGGCGAAGTCGAGGTTGATCAGACCCGGGGTCGTGATGAGGTCGGTGATGCCCTGGACACCGGCGAGCAGAACCTGGTCGGCGGTGGCGAACGCCTCGATCATCGAGATGCCGCGGTCACTGATCTCGAGGAGGCGGTCGTTCGGCACCACGATGAGGGTGTCGACCTCTTCCTTGAGCTTGGCGACGCCGGCCTCGGCCTGGCTCTGGCGGCGGCGACCCTCGAAGGAGAACGGCTTCGTGACGACACCGATGGTGAGGGCGCCGATCGACTTCGCGATGCGTGCCACGACCGGGGCGCCACCGGTTCCGGTTCCGCCGCCTTCGCCGGCGGTCACGAAGACCATGTCGGCACCGGTCAGGGCCTGCTCGATCTCTTCGGCGTGGTCCTCGGCGGCGCGTCGACCCACCTCGGGGTCCGCACCGGCACCGAGGCCTCGGGTGAGCTCGCGGCCCACATCGAGCTTGACGTCGGCGTCACTCATCAGCAGCGCCTGCGCGTCGGTGTTGACGGCGATGAACTCGACTCCGCGGAGACCGAGATCGATCATGCGATTGACGGCATTGACGCCGCCACCGCCGACGCCGACGACCTTGATCACGGCGAGGTAGTTCTGGTTCTGGCTCATGGCCGGCCTCCGATTATTCGAGCCTGGAAAAGGGTGAACCTTAAACCTCAACTAGAGGTGTAAAGTATTTCCCGGTATTGCGTTCTCTTTGATCGAAGGTAAGCGCCGCCCGCCCTCGTGCGCGCGATCACGTGGGCGTGTCGCCCCATTCCCTCGCGAAAGCCGTCGGCGTTGCCGCGAAAGCCGTCAGCCGACGACGGCCACCTCGGGAGACGTGACGTCGATGGACGCCGCATCCGGGTTCTTAGCCATGGTCACCGAGAGTGTGAGCGCCTTGAGCGCCGACTCCTCCGCGCTCCCCCAGACCACGACCAATCCGGAATCGAGCGTCAGCGTCACATCGTCCGCGGTCGTCGCACGCACACCCGTGAGAGCGGCACGGACATCGGCCGGCAGCGCGCGCACGACGAGCCCGGCGCTCTGGAAAGCTCGCGACTCGACCCCGCCGTCGACGTCGATCACCGGCTGGCCCGCCGGCTGATCGGACGTGGTCGAGAGCGCGACGCCGGCGGCGTCGACGAGGGTGTATCCGGCGGTCGATCGGATGACGCCGACAGGCGTGCGCTCCACGATCCGCACCGTCAGGTCGTGCGGAGGGCGCGCTTCCAGCGCATACGTCTCGATGAGGGGAAACGCCAGCAGCGCGGCCTTCACCTCGCTGGTGTCCACGAGCGCGAGCGGCGTGCCGACCTGGTCGCCCAGAGCAGCCTCGATCGCAGCAGGATCGAGACTCGCAGCCCCGACCACGGTGATCTTCTCCACGGCGAACAGCGGACTGTACGCGGCCGCGACGCTGCCCCCGATCAGCAGGACCACCGCGCCGATGCTGCTCAGCCAGATGATCCGTCGACGCCGGGAACGCTGCGTGAAGCGCCGGATCTCGGAGCGGAGCGCCTTGCGTCTGGCCCGTGCCGCTCGCCACACGTCTCTCGTGGAGGTCGGCTCCGGCTCGTCGGCGACAGCCCCGGCGGCGCCGTCAGCACGAGGCTCCGGCACCGATTCATCCGATTCGGCCCGCGCTCCGACGAGGTCGTCGCTCCGACGACCGGGGCGCACCCGCCGTTCTGACGCGACGCCCTTCTCCGCCGGGTTCTCCGGGGCGGACGGAAGCGGTGCGGGACGGCGCATCGCTATGCCTCGTCGGTCTGGCGCAACGACTCGAGTACCTGCGGGATGATCTGGTAGACGTTGCCGCAGCCGAGGGTCACGACGAAGTCGCCGTCACGGGCGACCGTGGCGGTGTAGTCGGCCGCCTGCTGCCAGTCGGCGACGTAGTGCACATGGGACGGGTCGCGGAACGCGGTGCTCACCAGCTCCCCCGTGACGCCGGGCACCGGGTCTTCCCGAGCGCCGTAGACATCGAGCATCACCGTATGGTCCGCGAATTCCTCCAGGACGTCGGCGAACTCCTGATACATGTGCTGCGTGCGGGAGTACGTGTGCGGCTGCTGGATCGCGATGATCCGCCCTGACCCCGCGATGCTGCGCATGGCCTCGAGTGCCGCCCGCACCTCGGTGGGATGGTGCGAGTAGTCGTCGTACACCGTGACGCCCCGCTCGATACCGTGCTGCTCCAGCCGGCGCACGGTGCCGGCGAAGCCCTCGACGGCGCGCACGGCGTCGACGAGCGCGTATCCGAGTGCCCTGAGCACCGCGACGACCCCCGCCGCGTTGATCGCGTTGTGCACGCCGGGGACCGCGAGCTGCATGCGCACCTGCTCGTCCCCTTGGCTGATGGTCGCGGCGACCGGTCCGGCCGCGACGATGTCGCTGACACGCACGTCGGCGGTTTCCGCCTGGCCGAACGTCAGCACGTTCGGGTGGGTGATCCCGGCGCCGACGCGGAGCGCTCCGGCATCGTCGCTCGAGATGACGACGGCTTCGGTCGCGGCGTCGGCGAACCGCACGAACGCGTCGTGGAACGCCCCCTCCGAGCCGTAGTGGTCGAGGTGGTCGGGGTCGACATTGGTGATGAGCGCCACCGCGGTGTCGTAGAGCAGGAACGTGCCGTCGGACTCGTCGGCCTCGACCACGAACAGGTCGCCCGTGCCCGTGGCGCTCGAGGTGTCGAGCTGCTCGATGACGCCACCGTTGACGAAGTGCGGGTCGGCACCGAGCTCGCGCAGTGCCGTGACGATCATTCCCGTCGAGGTGGTCTTCCCGTGCGCCCCCGCGACCGAGACCAGTCGTCGGGAGCCGATCAGCCAGTGCAGCGCCTGCGACCGGTGGATCACATGGAGACCGCGAGCCTTGGCCGTCACGAACTCGGGGTTCTCGGGCCAGATCGCCCCGGTGTGCACGACGGTGTCGGCATCACCGAGGTGTGCGGCGTCGTGGCCGACGTGCACGGTCGCCCCGGCGGCTGCCAGGGCACGCAGGTTGTCACTGTCCGCCCGGTCGCTGCCGGAGACGCGGATGCCCGCATCGAGGAACATCTTCGCGAGGCCGCTCATGCCGGAACCGCCGATGCCGATGAAGTGGGCGGCGGTGATCGTCTCGGGAATGGGGAGGGAGAGGTCGGGTCTGATCATGTCCGCTTCAGTCTACTTTTCTTGGCTGTTCTCGGCCGTGTCAGACCGCGTCCAGTGCGCGGTCGATCAGCCTGATCACGTTCTCGGTGCCGTTGCGCGTTCCGGCCGTCTCGGCGGCTGCAGCCATCCGGTCGAGCCTGTCCCTGTCTCCCAGCAGCGGCACGACGATCCGACGCACCGCATCGCCGTCGAAGGTCGCGTCGTCGAGGAGCTCGGCGGCACCTGCGGCCACCGCCGACGCTGCGTTCAGGCGCTGCTCGCCGTTGCCGACCGAGTAAGGCACGTAGAGCGCGGGGATGCCCAAGGCGCTGATCTCGCTGACCGTCGCCGATCCGGACCGCGACACGATCAGGTCCGCCAGCGCGAAGGCCAGGTCCATGCGGTCGACATAGCGACGCAGTGCGTACCCCTCCACGCCAGGATCGGCGAGATCGCTGCGCTCGCCCGTCACGTGCAGCAGCTGCCACCCGGCCGCGAGGATATCGCGCCAGGAATCCGCGAGAGCCTCGTTGAGGCGCTGGGCACCGAGCGATCCGCCGAACGCGAGCAGGACCGGACGATCGGCGTCGAGGCCGAAGTACTCCGCTGCCTCCGCACGCGTCGCCTCACGATCGAGCGCGATGACCTCCTGCCGCAGCGGCATCCCGACCGTCTCGCTGCCCCGGAGCGGCGTGCCCTCGAAGGCGACGCCCACGGCGGCGGCGCGACGAGCCCCGAGCACATTCGCGAGACCGGGCTTGGCATTGGCCTCGTGCACCACGAACGGCACACCCTCTCGCCGCGCAGCCACGTAGGCGGGTGCGGACGCGTAACCGCCGAATCCGACGACGACCTCGACGCGGTGGCGTCGGATATGCGCGCGCACCTGAGCGATCGCGCGGCGGAAGCGCACGGGGAAGGCCGCGGCCTGGCGGTTCGGACGACGCGGGAACGGGACCTTGTCGACGACGAGCAGTTCGTAGCCTCGAGCGGGCACCAGCCGGGACTCCAGTCCCTCGGCGGTCCCGAGCACGAGCACGGTGGCATCGGCGTCGCGTTCACGGAGCGCGTCGGCGACGGCGAGCAGGGGATTGACATGGCCGGCGGTGCCACCGCCGGCGAGGAGGTACGAGGTCACCTGGTGACCCTACCCCGCCCGGCTGATGGCTTCTCGACCGGCTTCTCGACGACGGGAATGGTGCGCGCGAAGGCGAGCAGCACCCCGCACGCGATCAGCACGGCGAGCAGCGCCGTACCCCCCTGAGACATGAACGGGAGCGGGACTCCCATCACCGGGAACACACCGATCACGACGCCGATGTTGAGCACGGCCTGACCGACGATCCACACGGTGATGCCACCGGCGGCGACGCGGATGAACGGATCCGGCGTCTTGCGGATCACGTGGAAGGCGCCGACGGTGAAGAACGTGAACAGGGCCAGGACCACGATGCAGCCGATCAGCCCGAGCTCCTCCCCGACGATCGCGAAGATGAAGTCGTTGCCGGCAGCGGGCAGCCAGCCGTACTTCTCCTGAGAGTTGCCGAGCCCGAGCCCGAAGATCCCACCCGATGCCATGCCCCAGATGCCGTGGATGGACTGGTAGCAGTCGCTCTCGTACAGCGCCATGTTGTCGCAGGTCGCCGTGATGCGCCGCATCCGGTCCTGGCTCGACAGCGCATACGCGAGGACGGCGACGATGCCGATCACCACCGGGATGATGAAGAGCCGGAGCTTGACGCCCGAGAAGAAGAGACAGCCGAGCAGGATGAGCACCAGCACCATCGCGGTGCCGAGGTCCTTGCCGGCGAGCACGGTGCCGATCGCGAGCGCGCCGACCGGGATCACGGGGATGAAGACGTGGTGCCAGGTGCCGAGCATCGCCTGCTTGCGCAGCAGCACCGCGGCGATCCAGAGCGCCAGCGCGAGCTTGAGGAACTCTGACGGCTGCAGCGTGAAGCCGGCGATGTCGATCCAGTTCCGGTTGCCGCCGTCTTCGATCCCGAGCGGCGTGAACACCAGGAGCTGAAGGGCGACGGCGCCGAAGAGGGCCGGCCACGCCATCTTCTTGAGGAATGCGACGGGCAGACGGCTGATCAGGAACATCAGCGGGACGCCGAGGAGCGCGAACACCCCTTGGCGGAGGACCCCGCCCATCGGATCGGCGCCGCTGGCGACTGCGGTCGCACTCGTCGCGGAGAGCACCATCACCAGGCCGAAGAGGGTCAGCAGCAGAGCGGTCGACGCGATGAGGAGGAACTCGGTCGACACCGGCGTGAACCGGCGGCCGAGCGACACCCGGGCGGCGAGTCCGCCGGACTCAGAGCGCGGAGGGCGGGACACCTGCGTCATCGGCGCTCCCCCGGTCTATCCAGTCACGCACCGCCTCGGCGAAACGGTGCCCTCGATCCGCATAGCTCGAGAACTGATCGAACGATGCCGCCGCCGGGGCCAGCAGGACTGTGCCCTCGCCGTCGACGATCCCCGACGCGATCTCCACGACACGGTTCATGACCTGTCCAGTCTCGCCAGCATCGACCTCGAACACCGGTACCGACGGCGCGTGTCGCCGGAATGCCGCGACGACGGAGGTCCTCTCGACCCCGATCACGACCGCAGCGCGAGCAGTCGCACCGACATCGGCGACGAGGTCGGCGATGTCGACGCCCTTCAAGTCTCCCCCGACGACCCACACCGCACCGGGGTAGGCACGCAGCGATGACGCGGCGGCATGCGGATTGGTGGCCTTGGAGTCGTCGACCCAGGTGATGCCCGCATGCCGCGCGATGACCTGGATGCGATGCGCATCGAGGCGGAACGACTGCAGGGCGGAGTGGATGGCCTCCGGTTCGACTCTCAGCGAACGCGCCAGGGCGCTGGCGGCAAGGATGTTCTGCACGATGTGCGGAGCCGCGAGTCCGACCTCGTCCAGTGCCGCGATGGTCGTGAGCTCGAGCGCGCTGCGCGCGCGGTCGTCGAGGAACGCCCGGTCGACGACGAGTCCCTCCACGATGCCGAGGTCGCTCGGACCTGGGATGCCCAGATCGAACCCGATCGCGCGGGCACCTTCGACGACCTCGGCTTCTTCGACCATGAGCCGGGTCGCATCATCTGCCTTGTTGTAGACGCAGGCGACGCGGGTGTTGCGGTAGACCACGGCCTTCGCATCCCGATACGCCTGAGCGCTGCCGTGCCACACGAGATGGTCGTCGGCGAGGTTGAGGCACACGGCCGCGTGCGGGAACAGCTCACCCTCTGGCCGCGACTGGCCGAGGTACCAGAGCTGGTGGCTGGAGAGCTCGACGACGAGCACGTCGAAGCCGGCAGGATCCCGCACCGCATCGAGGACGGGCACGCCGATGTTGCCGCAGGGCGCTGCCCGGAGACCGCCTTCGACCAGCAGCGACGCCGTGAGCTGGGTGGTGGTCGTCTTGCCGTTGGTCCCGGTGATGAGTACCCAATCGGCCGGCGTTCCGTCGGCGCGGACCACCTTGTCGCGGACACGCCAGGCCAGCTCGACATCGCCCCAGATCGCGATTCCCGACTCCTGCGCCCAGCGGATCACCGGGTGCGACGGCGAGAACCCGGGCGAGGCGATGACCACCTCGGGGGCGAAGTCCACCAGCGCGGCCGGCACCTCGGCGAGGGAGCCGAGTTCGAGGCCGGCACCGATCACCGGGAGCAGACGCGCATATTCCTCCTCCGCGGACTCGCTGAGCACGAGCACCTGCGCACCGAGCTCCGCGAGGGTGTCGGCAACCGAGAAGCCCGTCATCGACAGCCCGAGGACAGCGACGCGGAGATCGCGCCAATCGGCGTTCCAGCTGGTGAGGCTGCTGAGGCGATCAGTCGACACGGGTGAGCCATTCGACGTAGAAGAGGCCGACGGCGGAGACCGCGAGGAGCCCGGCGATGATCCACATGCGGACCACGATCGTGACCTCGGACCAGCCGCGCATCTCGAGGTGGTGATGGAAGGGGCTCATCAGGAACAGGCGCTTTCCTCGCGTGATCTTGAAGTATGCGCGCTGCAGGATGACAGAGCCGGAGGACAGGACGAAGACGCCGGCGATCACCAGCAGGAGGAGCTCTGTGCGGGTCAGGATCGCCATCGCGGTGATGACGCCGCCGATCGCCATCGAGCCGACATCGCCCATGAAGACCTTCGCCTTGGGCGCGTTCCACCACAGGAATCCGATGAGGCTGGCGGCGACCGATGCGGCGATGATGGCCAGATTGAACGGGTCGCGCACCTCATAGCATCCGCCGAGGGCATCGGGATCGCCGCCGATGCAGGGCTGCTTGAACTGCCAGAATGCGATCACGCTGTAAGCGCCGACGACGATGACGCCGGCTCCGGCCGCGAGTCCGTCGAGACCGTCGGTGAGGTTCACGCTGTTCGAGGTCGCGACGCCGATGATCGAGATCCACACGAGGTAGAGGATCCAGCCGAGCACGACGCCGAAGGCGAAGAGGTTGAGCCAGGTGATGTCACGAAACAGCGAGATCGCAGGGCTCGCCGGCATCTGCCCCCATCTGTTCGGGAAGTTCAGAGCGACGATGCCGAACGGGATGATGACCAGCAGCTGGCCGATCACCTTGCGCCACCCCGACAGCCCGAGACTGCGCTGGCTGCGCACCTTCATGTAGTCGTCGATGAATCCGACGGCGCCGAAACCGACCATCAGCCAGATCACCAGCAGCGCAGAGAGCGCCGGGACCCCTCCGCTGACCAAGACGCCGGTGAAATATCCGACGATGGATCCGACGATGAAGATGACGCCACCCATGGTGGGGGTGCCGCGCTTCGCCTCGTGACTCGGGTTGTGGACCGACTCGGGGGTGCGGATGACCTGCCCCCAGCCCCACTTCCGGAAGAGCCGGAGGAAGACGGGAGTCAGGAACAGGGTGAAGGCGAGCGAGATCGCCGCCGACATGATGAGTGACCTCACGAGAACAATTCTCCCAGACGATCGCCGAGATGCCGGAGGCCCACGGAATTGGATGACTTCACGAGGACTCGATCACCGTCGCGGAGCTCGGTGCGGAGATACTCGAAGGCGGCGTCCTGATCAGGCAGGTGGATGGCCTCACTGTCCCAGGAACCCTCGCCGACGGCGGCGAGGTAGAGCCGCCGCGCCTCGGGCCCGACCACGACGATGCGTTGGATGTTGAGCCGCACCGCGAGCAGACCGATCCGGTCGTGCTCCTCTCCCGCGCTCTCGCCGAGCTCGGTCATCGCGCCGAGAACGGCGACGGTGCGCTCATCGGGGCCGGTGATCTGCGCGAGAGTCCGCAAGGCCGCGGCCATCGAGTCGGGGCTGGCGTTGTACGCGTCGTTGATGATCCGCACCCGGTCGCTGCCCAGCGGCTGCATGCGCCACCGCTCGGCGATCTCCACCGTCTCGAGTCGCGCGACCGCATCTGCGGGCGTGACGCCGACGACGACGGCTGCGGCGATGGCCGCCAGTGCATTGGACACGTGATGCGCTCCGAGGACGCGCAGGCGCAGCGCCAGGCGGTCTCCGCCGACCTCGACGGTGCAGGACGTGCCGGAGGCGGAGACGGCGATGTCGTGCGCACGGACATCGGCACTGGGCCCCTGCCCGAAGCCGACGACCTGCAGACCACGCGTTTCGGCGAGCTCCCGCATCGCGGCGACCCTGTTGTCGTCGATGTTGAGGACGGCGGTACCGGGAACCCGAGCCGCTTCGACGAGCTCTGCCTTGGCCTTCGCGGTGGCTTCGATCCCGCCGAATCCTCCCGCATGAGCCATGCCGACCATGAGCACGACGACGACATCCGGCTCGACGAGACCGGCGAGGTGCGCGATGCTGCCGGGTGCCGCTGCCCCGAACTCGCTCACCAGGAACCTCGTGTTCTCCGTGACGCGGAGCATCGTGACCGGGGCCCCGACCTCGTTGTTGAACGACTTGACCGGCGCGACCGTCTCGCCCTCGTCCTCGAGGATGCGCGCCAGGAAGTTCTTCGTCGTGGTCTTTCCGTTGGATCCGGTGATGCCGATGATGCGGAGGGAGCCTCCGGCACGCACGCGCGCCACGACCTCTCTTGCCAGCTCCCCCAGCGCAGCGACGGCGTCGGCGACGACGATCTGGCTGACCGGCACTTCGACCGGGTGCTCCACGATGGCCAGCACGGCGCCGGCAGCGACCGCGGACCCCACGAATTGGTGTCCGTCGGTCTCCGCGCCGGGCTTGGCCACGAAGATCGAGCCGGGGACCATCGTCCGCGAGTCCGTGTCGACGAGGCCGTCGACGACGGTCTCGTCGGTGTCTTCTCCGGCCACGCGCAGATCACCGCCGATTGCGGCGGTGATCTCAGCGAGCGTCAGGGCGATCATTTCATCTCCATGCGCGGCTCTCGCCGACTATCCGAACTTGGGAAGGAGCTCGTCCATCGGGACAGAGGACGGCATCACGCGATACGTTTTCATCACCTGCGTCATCGCCTTCTGGAAGGCGGATGCGGTGGCCGCGGACGATACAACCTTAGTCGGCTCGTCGAGGGTGACCACGACGACGTACTGGGGATCGTCCACCGGCGCGAAGCCGACCATGCTGGTGTAGTACACGCCGTTCTTGTAGCCGCCGTTGACGGGGTCTGCGACCTGAGCGGTACCGGTCTTGCTCGTCACACGGTAGCCGGGGACCTGGATCCGCTCGGCGTTACCACCCTGAACGGCGACGTTCTCGAGCATGCGCGTGATCTCGGACGCGGTCTGCTTCTCGATGATCTGCTCGTGCTTCGGCTTGTCGGGCGAGGCGACGCTGCCGTCCGCCTTCGTGCACGACTCGACCAGCGAGAGGTCGATCTTCTCACCGCCGTTGGCGATCGCCTGGTACGCGCCGGCGAGCTGCGCGGCTGTGACCGTGTAGTACTGGCCGAACGTCGTCGTGTAGAGCGACTGGCTGTCCCATTCGCTGACCGGGTGCAGCGTGCCCCCGACCTCGGAGGGGAAGTCGATCGTCTTGTGCCCGACCCCGAACCGCTCCAGGTAGTCGTAGCGCACCTCGGGACTCACCATGGTGCCGAACTTCGACAGCGCGACGTTCGACGAGTCGATGAGCCCGCCGGCGAGGGTGTAGTTGTACGCCGGGTGGTTGAACGCGTCGTTGATGACCGCGCCGTTGGGGAATGTCTCCCGCGACGACGCCGTGACCGTGCTCAGGGGCGTGAGCCCGGCACCCTCGATGGCGGCGGCGGCGGTGATCGCCTTGAAGGTCGACCCCGGCTCGAAATCCCTGTGGAAGATCTGGCTGTATCGCGTCTCCGGCGTCGAGGAGTCGAGGTCGTTGGGGTCCAGGGACGGCCACTCGGCCGCCGCACGGATCTTCCCGGTCTTCACCTCGACGACGGTGACGGTGCCGCCCTTGGCACCCTGCTTCCGCGCCTCTTCGCCGACCATCTGCTGCAGATACCACTGCAGATCACTGTTGATGGTGAGCTGCACCGAACCGCCGTCGACGGCCTCCACCGTGCGCTCGCTGCCCGGGATCACCACGCCGTTCGCGCCTCGGCGGTACGACTCCTCGCCATCGATCGGCGCAAGGCACTCCTCGCCCAGCTGCTCGACACCGGCCTGGGCGGTCCCCGAGCCGTCGAGGAAGCCGAGGACGTTGCCGGCGACCGCGCCGTTCGGGTAGACGCGGGTCTCTCTCGCCTCCATGTGGAGGTAGGCGAGCTTCAGGTCGCGCAGCTCGATGTACTGCTCGGTGGTGAGGGATTTCTTCAGCGGCGCGTACTGACTCTGCGAATCCTTCGCGAGTGCGTCGGCGACGAGCGCGCGCACCTCGTCGCCCGTCTGCCCGGTGATGGCCGCGATCTTCTCGGACGCCTCCGCCCAGGGCACCTTCGGATCCTTCTCCTCGAACTGCGTGATGACGAGCGGGCTGAGTTGCGCGTCGTACACCATGACGCTCGATGCGAGGACGGTGCCACCGGCATCGACGACCGAGCCGCGCTGTCCGGAGATCGTGTCCCCCACGCCGATCTTGGTGAGCGACTGCGCGACGTGCTCGTCAGCGCTCACGACCTGGATGTCGACGAGGCGCACCACGAAGGCCGCCAGCACGGACAGGATGACGGCGAGGGCGACGACGGTGCGTCGCCGCGGTCCGCGGGTGGCTCGTGTCGTCATGGCTTTCTCCGTCGATCGTGTGTGTTCAGCGTGTCGTGGGGCTCGGGAGTCCGTCGGTGATCGCCGGCGGCAGGTCCTGAGTGGTCTGGCCCGTCGCTCCTGCATCGGTCGCCGTCTTCGTCGGCGTGGGCTTGACGATGAGCGAGTTGCTCACCGCACCCGCGCCTCCGGGGTTGACGGTGGAAGTCCAGTCCGCGCCCGCGCCGGTGCCGAACACCGTTCCATCGCTGAGGCGCAGGTACGACGGCGATCCCGCCACCACCATCCCGAGCCCCGCCGCGCTGTTGGCGAGCACCTGGGGTGAGCTCAGCCCGGTGAGCTCCTCCTGGAGCGCGTGGGTCTGCAGATTCAGTTCACGCTGCTGGGATGTGAGGCCGGCGAGCGTGAAGGAGTCCTGCGTGATCGCGAGCGACAGCGCGACCTGGACCGCGCCGATGGCCAGGGCACCGCCCAGGGCGACCAGTGCGTACGCGAGCTTGGGTTTGCGTCGGATGGCAGGCTGGGTGACCGGTTGAAGCCTCCGCTGCGGCTCACGTGCCGGGGCGACCGGCTGGACCGGTTTGCGGACGACGGCGTTCAGGCTCATGCGCTCTCCCGCAGCTTCTCGGCGGCGCGAAGACGCACCGGGATCGCACGCGGATTGCGCGCGCGTTCTTCGTCGGAGGCGAGTTCCGCCCCCTTGGTGAGGATGCGGAACTTCGGCGCATGCTCGGGAAGCTCGACAGGGAGCCCTGCCGGAGCCGTCGAAGCTGCGGCAGCGGCGAACGCCTGCTTGACCAGGCGGTCCTCGAGCGACTGGTACGACATCACCACGATGCGTCCGCCGACACCGAGCGCGTCCATCGCGGACGGGATCGCGTCGGCGAGCACGTTGAGCTCCGTGTTCACCTCGATGCGCAGGGCCTGGAACACGCGCTTGGCCGGATGCCCGGCGCGCTGAGCAGCAGCCGGAGTCGCGGCGATCAGGATCTCGACCAGCTGGCCGGAGCGGGTGATCGGCTGCTTCTGCCGGGCGTCGATGATGAAGCGCGCGTAACGACCGGCGAGCTTCTCCTCGCCGTACCGCTCGAAGATGCGCCGCAGATTGCCCTCGCTGTACGTGGCGATCACGTCGGCCGCCGTGACGCCCTTGGTCTGATCCATCCGCATGTCGAGCGGTGCATCCTTCGAATACGCGAACCCGCGCTCGGCCTCATCCAGCTGCAGCGAGGAGACCCCGAGATCGAAGAGGATGCCCGCCGCGCCCTGGGCGTGCAGGCCGATCTCGTCGTACACCGTGTGCACGAGCGTGACGCGGTCCTTGAAGCGGGCGAGCCGCTCCCCCGCGATGCGCAGGGCGTCGGTGTCGCGGTCGAGCCCGACGAGACGAATGTTCGGGAAGCGCTCGAGCAGCGCCTCCGAGTGGCCGCCCATGCCGAGCGTGGCATCGACGAGCACCGCTCCGTCCGCCTGGAGGGCAGGAGCGAGCAGCTCGACGCAGCGGTCGAGCAGTACGGGGGTGTGAATGTCTCGGAGGTTCATGATCTTTCTCGGGGTGACCTTCGGCTCTGATCCCCCTCCGCTTCTCGACCCGGCACCGGGGAAGTGTGTCGGGGCGGGAGCGGCGGGGCATCACAGCCGTGGTCAGAAGAGTCCCGGAATCACCTCCTGCTCGAGGTCGGAGTAGGTCTCCTCGCCGGCGGCGAGGTAGGCGTTCCAGCTCTCGGCATCCCAGATCTCGGCGTGGGCGCCGACTCCGGTGACGATGAGCTCCTTCTGCAGTCCTGCGTACTGACGCAGATGCGCGGGGATGGTGATGCGGTTCTGGCTGTCGGGCATCTCCGCGCTCGCACCGGAGAGGAACAGTCGCATGAAGTCACGCGCCTGCTTGTTGGCGAGCGGGGCCTGGCGGATCCGCTCGTGCATCGTCTCGAATTCGGCCGTGCTGAACACGTAGAGGCAACGCTCCTGGCCACGCGTGACGACGATGCCGCCGCCGAGGTCCTCGCGGAATTTCGCAGGAAGGATGACCCGTCCTTTGTCGTCCAGCTTCGGTGAGTGCGTACCCAGCAACATCGGCCATCACCCCCTCTCCGTCCGGCCAACTCGAGGTGCGCCCCACTTTACTCCACTTTCCTCCACTTACCTACGACCAATCCGCAGAATCAGGGGCGAGGACAATTCGGGCGCGCCAGAGAACCGCGGAATTCCGCGGTGGAGGAAGGTGGAGCGCCAGTGGAGGATCAGCGAGGGGTCGCGTTAACGACAGAAGCCCGGATGCTCAGCATCCGGGCTTCTGTCGTGAAAGATCTGGGGGGTCAGTGACCGTCCTGGCGCCGATCCCAGCGGTCGTTCATCCGATCCATGAACGAGGCGGAATCCTGACGCTTCGAGGCGGTGCGTTCACGAGGCTCTGCGGGAGTCGATCGGCGCACGGGCATGACGGCGATCATGACGCCGGCGAGCATCGCCGCGAATCCGATCACACCGACCACGATGCCCCACACTCCGCCGAGGATGACACCGGCCACGAGGCCGCCGACTCCGGCGAGCAGAAGGAGAGCACCGTAGACCAGATTTCGGTAGCTCAGTGCACGGTCGCCGGACGGCGCGCTGACGACGTCGGCATCGTTGTGAAGGAGATGGCGTTCCATCTCGTCGAGCAGACGCTGCTCCTGTTCGGAGAGTGGCATTTCGTCCCCCTCGGGTATCGTGCGTTCCATTCTACGCGCGCCCGGGCTTCCGGGGCTAGCAGTTCGATGTCCCCATGCTTTACGTATGCTGGGAGTCGTGCCGTCTTCCTCCCCCGTCCCCGGTGCGGTCGCCGCGCGCCTCGACCGATTCCTCACCCGGATGCGCGAGGAATCCTCGGAGTACGGACCGGATGCCGCCTCTTTCCTTGATGCCGCTGCCGGCACGCTCGAAGGAGGGAAGCGCCTTCGCGCCCGGTTCTGCCATGCCGGATGGCGCGCCGTCGCCCGCTTCGACGACCGCGATGCGAACGAGACCGACGCCCTGTGGGACGTCTGCACCGCACTCGAGATCTTCCAGTCGGCCGCCCTCGTGCACGACGACTTGATCGACAACTCGGATACACGCCGCGGGCGGCCTGCCGCCCATCGCGCGCTCGAGGCGGCGCATCGGTCCGCCGGCTGGTCGGGAGACGGCGAGGCCTTCGGGCGCGCCTCGGCGATCCTCCTCGGAGACCTCCTCGTCGCGTGGAGCGATGACCTGCTCGAGTCCGCGCTGGACGCGCAGCTCCACGCTCGGGCAGTGCGCTCCGAGTACGCGCGGATGCGACGGGATGTGACCACCGGCCAGTTCCTCGATATCGCCGAGGAGTCGGCCTGGAGCGTCAATGACGGTCGACTCCATGCCGAGAGGGCGTTGCGCGTCGCGTCGCTCAAATCCGCCCGTTACAGCATCGAGCAGCCGCTGGTCCTGGGCGCCGCCCTCGCCGGCGCCCACGCGGATCAGACGGCGGCGCTGCGTCGCTTCGGCCACCCGGTCGGCATGGCGTTCCAGCTCCGCGACGACGTGCTCGGCGTCTTCGGCGATGCCTCCGTCACGGGGAAACCCGCCGGGGATGATCTCCGTGAAGGCAAGCGCACCGTTCTCGTCGCACTCACCCGGCAGACTCTGGACGCATCGGCGAGGAACCTCCTGGACGAGATGCTCGGCGACCCGGACCTGACGGCGCAGCAGGTGTCGTTCCTGCAGGCCACCATCGCCGACTCCGGTGCACTGGACAAGGTGGAGGCGATGATCGCCGAATACGCTCGCGAAGCAGACCGGGCCCTATCCGGCGCACGGCTCGACAACGCCGCGGTCGGCGATCTGCGCGAGCTCGCGCGAGCCGCCACCGTGCGCTCAGCCTGACGTCGGCTCGCCTCAGGCGAGGGTGCGCGCGAGTCGCCGGACCGCGCTCTTGTGGCCGGCCAGCAGCGCATCGATCGGCGATCGGCCGAGGGTCTCCTCCTCCGCGAGGAGCCAGTCGATGAGCTCATCGTCGGTGAAGCCGGCATCCTGGAGCACGATGATCGTTCCCCGCAGCGAGCTGAGCGGATGCCCATCGACGATGAACACCGCAGGAACCGCGAAGACGCCGCTGCGACGCGATCCGACCAGATAGTGGTCGTCGATCAGGCGGCGGACACGACCGAGGGGCTCGTCGAGCACCTCGACGAGCTCGGGCATCGTCAGCCACGCGACGTCAGCGGCGGCAGGGGTTCCAGCAACGTTCTCAGACACGTTGCCAACTATCTCATCTCTGCACGGGCGTCGCATGTCACCCCTCCAGTCACATCTGTCACTTGCGTCACTTCTGTTGACTTCCGTTTACATCCGTGTCAGCGTGAAGTGCTCGAAAAGGGGGCCCGCCTTGAGAACCAAGACCGCCACGCGTCGAACGCGAAACCTGCAACTCGGAGTGCCTGCCGCCGTTCTCGGCGCTCTCGCCGCCACTCTCTCCGCGGCGCCGGCCGATGCCGCAGCGGCCACCGATCTCACCCCGGTCGAACGTCAGCGCAGCACACCCGTACGGGTGGTGCCCGCCCAGGCGGTGCCGGCGAGCTATGTCGTGCGCCCGGGCGACACGGTCTCATCCATCGCGTCGAGATTCGGGCTCCGCACCGTCGATGTGCTGACCTGGAACCATCTCTCCTGGCGCTCGGTGATCTACCCGGGTCAGACCCTCACGCTGCGGACGGCCGCTGCGGCGCCCGCGGCCACCCCTGCCGCTGCTCCCGCGCCGACCGCCGCCGCACACAAGGTGGTCGCGGGTGACACCGTGTACGCCATCGCACAGAAGTACGGAACCACCGTCGACGCGGTTCTGGCCGCGAACGGGCTCACACGCGCATCGGTGATCTACCCCGGCCAGAGCCTGGTGGTCGCCGGATCCGCTGCGCCCGCCGCCGCGCCGGCCGCCGCGCCCGCTCCCGCTCCTGCGACTGCAGCCGCCGCGGCCCACACCGTCGTCGCTGGCGACACCGTCTTCAGCATCGCCCAGAAGTACGGCACCACGACGCAGGCGGTCTTCGCCCTGAACGGACTGGGGCCGACCTCGATCATCTACCCCGGTCAGAAGCTCGCCGTCCGTGCGGCTCCGACTCCCGCACCGGCGACAGCCGCAGCAACCACGGGCGGACAGCGGTCGGCGACCCTCGACGGCGAGCAGGCAGCGAACGCGGCCCTCATCATCCGCGTCGGCCGCGAACTCGGGGTCTCCGATCGGGCGATCGCCATCGCGCTCGCGACCGGCATGGTGGAATCAGGACTCCGCAATCTCGACTGGGGCGACCGCGATTCCCTCGGCATCTTCCAGCAGCGTCCGAGCACCGGGTGGGGAACGCCGGCGCAGATCATGGACGCCGACCGCAGCACCCGCGTCTTCTACGGCGGTCGGACCGACCCCAACGGACATGTCACGCGCGGCCTGCTCGACGTCGCCGGATGGGAGAGCATGCCTTTCACCTCCGCCGCGCAGGCCGTGCAGATCTCGGCCTATCCGGACAAGTACGGCCAGTGGGAGACGCAGGCCTACAGCTGGCTCGCCCTCCACGGCTGACCACTTCCATAAAATCCGCAGGGTCGAGAGGTGAGCCGCTCCCCTGTCTTTCAGGCAGTTCTCAATAGAATTCTGACGTGACGACCAATCAGCAGGCCGACCCCCTCATCGGGCGGCTTGTCGACGGTCGGTACCGCGTGCGCGCCCGGATCGCGCGCGGAGGGATGGCCACGGTCTACGTCGCCACTGACCTCCGCCTCGAACGGCGGATCGCGCTCAAGGTCATGCACGCGCATCTCAGCGACGACTCGGCTTTCCAGAGCCGCTTCATCCAGGAGGCCCGAGCCGCCGCCCGCCTGGCGGATCCGCACGTCGTCAACGTGTTCGATCAGGGGCAGGACGGCGAACTCGCCTACCTCGTGATGGAGTATCTGCCCGGCATCACACTGCGCGAGCTCCTGCGCGAGCAGAAGCGCCTCACCATCCCGCAGACGATCACGATCATGGACGCGATCCTCGCCGGTCTCTCGGCAGCACACCGCGCCGGCATCGTGCATCGCGACGTCAAGCCGGAGAACGTGCTCCTCGCGGAGGACGGCCGCATCAAGATCGGCGACTTCGGTCTCGCCAGAGCGACCACGGCGAACACGGCGACCGGGCAGCAGTTGCTCGGGACCATCGCCTACCTCGCCCCGGAGCTCGTGACCCGCGGGACCGCCGACGCCCGCAGCGACATCTACGCCCTCGGGATCATGCTCTACGAGATGCTCGTCGGCGAGCAGCCGTACAAGGGCGAGCAGCCCATGCAGATCGCGTTCCAGCACGCCACCGAGTCGGTGCCGCGTCCGAGCGTGCGAAACCCCGCCGTGCCGGAACAGCTCGACGAACTCGTGCTCTGGGCCACCGAGAAGTCTCCCGACGAGCGCCCGGACGACGCCCAGCAGATGCTCGAACGTCTGCGCGAGATCGAGCGCGAACTCGGCGTCACCCCGACAGCGGCGAGAGCGACCGCTCCGCAGCACAGCCATGGCGACTCCGGCGACCTCACCAAGGTGATGCCGGGGACGATGGTCATCGCAGACCCGACCGCTCCTGTCCCCGCCGAGATCGACAACGCGACGCTCCTTCGACGACGAGCATCGAAACGGCGAGCCCGCGGGGCGTTCCTGCTGACACTGGTGCTGCTGCTGGCGGTGCTCGCCGGCGGCGTGGGCTGGTGGTTCGGGTCCGGGCCCGGCTCGCTCATCGCCGTGCCGGGTGTCGCGGGAAAGACCTACGACGAGGCCGCAGCGCTCCTGGTCGACGCGGGGTTCGTTCCGACGCAGAAGGACGCGTCGTCCGTCGAGGTCGAGGCCGGGGCGGTGATCGAGACCGATCCCGAAGAAGGCGCACGCCTCGACAAGGGGACCACCGTCACGGTCGTCGTGTCATCCGGTCCCGCGGCGCACGACATCGATGCGGTCGCCGGGGTGGCAGTGGACGACGTCCGCGCGGCGCTGCAAGCCGCCAACCTCGAACTCACGGAGGACGAGGAGTACTTCGGCGACCTCGACGACGGCAAGGTCATCAACGTCCGCATCACGCCGCGCGACGGCGGAGACGCGTTCGGCTGCGCCGAGGGCTGCACGGTCCACGAGACCGACACCGCGACGATCCAGGTGTCCCGAGGCCCTGTTCCCGATGTCAGCGACCTGAGCGTCGCCCAGGCGACCGACGCTCTCACGGGCAAGGGGCTGAAGGTCAATCCGGAGAGCCTCTACCAGACCAGCGACAACATCGGGAAGGACCGGGTCATCGGGATCGCCGACCGGCCGTCGGAAGGCGCCTGGCGCCCGGGCGAGACCGTGCAGCTCATCATCTCCCAGGGTCCCCCGCTGTTCGACGTGCCGGATGTGTCCGGAATGACCCGCGACGAGGCGACGGGTGCGCTGAACGAGGCAGGCTTCAAGTGGTCCTACACGAGCGGCACGGGGCTCCCGGACTCGGTGTGGGATCTCTTCGCCAACGAGAACACGAAGGTCGAGTCGTACAGTCCGACCGATGCCCAGCGCAAAGGGACGACCATCACGCTCACGATGAGCTTCTCCGGCTGAGGCCGGATAGACGAAGAGGGGACCGGAAGACGATTCCGGCCCCCTCTTCGTATCGAGCGTCAGCGCTTCTCGAGCTCCTCGGCCACGAGGAACGCCAGCTCCAGCGACTGCATGTGGTTCAGGCGGGGGTCGCACAGGCTCTCGTAGCGCGTCGCGAGGGCTGCCTCGTCGATCTGCTCGGATCCGCCGAGGCACTCCGTGACGTCGTCACCGGTGAGCTCGACGTGGATGCCGCCGGGGAAGGTTCCCACAGCGCGGTGCGCCTCGAAGAACCCGCGCACCTCGTCGACCACGTCGTCGAAGCGACGCGTCTTGTAGCCGGTCGGCGTGGTGATGCCGTTGCCGTGCATCGGGTCGGTGACCCACAGCGGCTGCGCACCGGAGTCGCGGACGGCCTCGAGCAGCGGCGGCAGAGCGTCGCGGATCTTGCCCGCGCCCATCCGCGTGATGAAGGTGAGTCGACCCGGCTCGCGCTCGGGGTCGAGCTTGTCGATCAGCGCCAGAGCGGTCTCGGGCGACGTGGTCGGACCGAGCTTCACGCCGATCGGGTTGCGGATCTTGGAGAAGTAGTCGACGTGCGCGCCATCGAGCTCACGCGTGCGCTCGCCGATCCAGAGGAAGTGCGCGGAGGTGTTGTACGGGGTGTCCGTGCGGGAGTCGATGCGCGTCATCGGGCGCTCGTAGTCCATCAGAAGGCCCTCGTGCCCGGTGAAGAACTCCACCCGCTTGAGCTCGTCGAAGTCGGCGCCTGCCGCCTCCATGAACTTGATCGCGCGGTCGATCTCGGCGGCCATGCGCTCGTAGCGCTGGTTGGCCGGGTTCTGCGCGAAGCCCTTGTTCCACGAGTGCACCTCACGAAGGTCGGCGAAACCGCCCTGAGTGAACGCGCGGATCAGGTTCAGCGTGGACGCGGCCGTGTGGTACCCCTGCAGCAGGCGACCAGGGTCCGCCGTGCGAGAGCCCTCGGTGAAGTCGTAGCCGTTCACGATGTCACCGCGGTAGGCCGGCAACGTTACGTCTCCTCGGGTCTCCGAGTCGCTCGAGCGCGGCTTCGCGAACTGGCCGGCCATGCGACCCATCTTCACGATCGGCATCGAGGCGCCGTACGTCAGCACCACGGCCATCTGCAGCACCGTCTTGATGCGGTTGCGGATCTGCTCGGCGGTCGCCCCGGCGAAGGTCTCGGCGCAGTCTCCGCCTTGCAGCAGGAAGGCCTGGCCGGAGGCCGCACGAGCGAGACGGTCGCGGAGGTTGTCGACCTCACCCGCGAACACCAGCGGCGGGAGACCCGCGATCTGACGGGAGACGTCGGCGACGCGGTCCGCGTCAGGCCACTGCGGCTGCTGCTTGATGGGAAGCGAGCGCCATGCATCAAGGGCTTCGATGTGGTGCGGGAGCATGCGTTCCAGCCTAGTGGTCGCGCGTACCGCCCAGACGCGCGCGGGGGGCTATGTGACGCGGGTCGGGAGGCGGTCCTTGACCGTCGACGCGTAGACGTCTTCGTAGGTCTGTTCGCCGAGCCGCTGCAGGGCCACCATGATCTCGTCGGTGACGGATCGGAGGATGTAGCGGTCGTTCTCCATACCGGCGTACCGGGAGAAGTCGAGGGGCTCCCCGATCACGATGCCGACGCGGACGATGCGCGGCAGGCGCCTGCCGATCGGCATCGCCGTATCGGTGTCGACCATGATCACCGGTACGACCGGAACCTTCGCCTCCAGCGCCATCCGTGCGATCCCCGTGCGGCCGCGGTACAGCTTGCCGTCGGGACTGCGCGTGCCCTCGGGGTAGATGCCGAGCAGGTCGCCGCCGCCGAGGACCTGCAGCCCCGTGTTGAGGGACGCCTCGGAGGCCTTGCCACCGGAACGGTCGATCGGGATCTGACCGGTGGCCTTCATGAAGAACTTCGTCGCCCACCCTTTGAGGCCGCGCCCGGTGAAGTAGTCGCTCTTCGCCAGGAAGGACATCGGACGGTCGATCACCAGCGGCAGGAAGATGGAATCGGCAAAGGAGAGGTGGTTGCTCGCGAGGATCGCCGCACCGTTCGCGGGCACGTTGTTCCGCCCCACGATCCAGGGGCGGAAGACACCCTTGACCACGGGGCCGATAACGACGTACTTCATCAGCCAGTAGAACATCGAGGTGAAGTCTAGCGCCGCCGCGAGCCGCACCCCGGAGTTCTCGCGTTCTCGACCTTGGAAGCGACTGAGTCTCACCTCGGGCGCGACCGGATTCCATGCCCTACACTCGAAGGACACCCGTGCCCGACCGGTACCGAAGGAGCTGCCGTGGTCCAGTTTGAAGTCCCCGCGATCGTCCCCGCCGATCCCGACGCGAACGTCGCCGACCTGCTGGTGAAGCGTGTCGAAGCCACTCCGGATCGTGCGCTCTTCTCCGTGCCCGACGGTGACGGGTGGCGCGACATCTCGGCCGCCGACTTCCAGACCGCCGTGGTCGCACTGGCGAAGGGTTTCGCCGCGGCCGGCATCCAGCCCGGCGAGAAGATCGGCTTCCTCGCGCGCACGACGTACGAGTGGACGCTCGTGGACTTCGCGCTCTTCTATGCCGGCGCGGTGATGGTGCCGATCTACGAGACCAGCTCGCCGTCGCAGATCCAGTGGATCCTCGAGGACTCCGGGGCGATCGCTCTGATCGTGGAATCCCCGGAGCACTTCGCCCGCGTCGATGAGGTCCGCGGAGACCTGCCGCTGATCCGCGAGGTCTGGCAGCTGCACCTCGGGGCCATCGACACCCTGACCGCTCAGGGCGCGTCGGTGAGCGACGCAGAGATCGAACGACGCCGCACCCTCGCCGTCGGTTCCGACATCGCGACACTCATCTACACCTCCGGCTCCACCGGTCGGCCGAAGGGGTGCGTCCTCACGCACAGCAACTTCGTCGAGCTGTCCCGCAACTCCGCCAAAGCGCTCGACGCCGTCGTGCAGACGCCGGGCGCCTCGACGCTCCTCTTCATCACCACGGCGCACGTGTTCGCTCGGTTCATCTCGATCCTCGACATCCACGCCGGCGTCCGCACCGGGCATCAGCCCGACACGCGTCAGCTCCTGCCGGCTCTCGGGTCGTTCAAGCCGACCTTCCTCCTCGCCGTGCCCCGCGTGTTCGAGAAGGTCTACAACTCGGCCGAGCAGAAGGCCGAGGCCGGAGGCAAGGGCAAGATCTTCCGCGCCGCCGCCGACGTCGCCATCGAGCACTCGAAGCTGCTCGAGGCGGGCAAGAAGATCCCCTTCGGGATGAAGCTCAAGTTCGCCCTCTTCAACAAGCTCGTCTACAGCAAGCTCCGCGAGGCGATGGGCGGCAACGTGGTGTACGCCGTCTCGGGCTCCGCTCCCCTGGGCTCCCGCCTCGGACACTTCTTCCACAGCCTCGGCGTGGTCATCCTCGAGGGATACGGTCTCACCGAGACGACCGCACCGGCGACGGTGAATCTGGCGGACAAGTCGAAGATCGGGACCGTCGGACCTGCTCTCCCCGGCGTCGGCGTCCGTCTCGCCGACGACGGCGAGATCGAGGTCCGCGGCATCAACGTGTTCAAGGAGTACTGGAACAACCCCGAGGCGACAGCCGAGGCCTTCAGCGAGGGCGGCTGGTTCCACACCGGCGACATCGGCAGCTTCGACTCCGAGGGCTTCCTGACGATCACCGGTCGGAAGAAGGAGATCATCGTCACGGCCGGCGGCAAGAACGTCGCTCCCGCAGCGCTCGAGGACCCGATCCGCGCCAACCCGATCATCGGACAGGTCGTCGTCGTGGGCGACCAGCGTCCCTTCATCTCGGCGCTCGTCACCCTCGACCCCGAGATGCTCCCGACCTGGCTCGCGAACAACGGCCTCGACGCCAAGATGTCGCTCGCGGATGCGTCGAAGAACACCGCTGTCCGCTCCGAGGTGCAGCGCGCGGTGGACATCGCGAACGCCCATGTCTCGCGCGCCGAGTCGATCCGGAAGTTCACGATCCTCGACTCGGAGTGGACGGAGGCATCCGGTCACCTGACGCCGAAGCTCTCGATCAAGCGCAACATCATCATGAACGACTTCGCCGACGAGATCGCCGCGATCTACGACGAGCCCGTGGCGACGACCAACGTGGCGATCGGCGGCTGACGCTCGCCCCCAACCACCCCTTCATGTACGAACCGGCCCCCTGTGCGCGTGCGCAGGGGGCCGGTTCGTTTGCAAGAGGGTGGTTCGGCGGTCAGAACCAGGCGCTCTCGCGCACCTCGCGCATGGCGACCTTGCGTGTCTCCGGATCGAGGCGCGTCAGGAAGAGCTTGCCGTCGAGGTGATCGGTCTCGTGCTGCAACGCCTGGGCGAGCAGACCCTCCCCCTCGAGCACCACCGGTTCGCCGTCGAGGTCGATGCCCTCGACCCGCGCCCACGGGTAGCGCTGGGCGTCGTGCCAGAGGCCAGGCACCGAGAGGCATCCCTCCCCCGTCGGCTGCGGCTCGCCGCGCACCTCGGTGAGGACGGGGTTGAGCACGTATCCGATATCGCCGTCGATGTTGTAGCTGAAGGCACGGAGCGCGACACCGATCTGCGGCGCGGCGACGCCGGCACGCCCGGGGAGCTCGACGGTGTCGACGAGGTCGGCCACGAGGGCCCGCACACCGTCGTCGATCTCCTCGATGGGTGCGCAGACGCTGCGCAGAACCGGGTCGCCGAAGATACGGATCTCACGCACCGACATCAGGCGGCCTTCGCCCGTAGGCCCTCGACCAGCAGTGCCGCCAACTCTCGGGCGGCGATCCGGGTCTCCGGGAGCAGGTTCGCGAACACGATCGTCCCTCCGCCGGCGATCTGCGGGTCATAGGGAACGCGGACGACGCTTCGCGCGCGGGTGGCGAAATGCGCCTGCAGTTCATTCAGTCGCACCAGCGGGGTTCCCGGTGTCGACTGGTTGAGGACCACGATCGCATCGCGCGCCTGCTCCGCGTAGCCGTTGGTCTCGAGCCAGGTGAGGGTCTCGGAGGCCAGCCGCGCCTCGTCGACGCTGAGTCCCGAGACGATGACGATCTGATCGGCGAGATCGAGGGTGGCCGACATCACCGAGTGGACGATGCCGGTCCCGGTGTCCGTCAGGACCAGGGAGTAGTAGTGCGCGGCGACGTCGGCGACATCGCGATAGTCGCTGTCGCTGAAGGCTTCGGCGATGCGCGGGTCGGAGTCGGAGGCGAGCACGTCGAGTCGTGTCGCATCCCTCGCGACGATGGCCGAGATGTCGTGATATCCCTTGACGTCGTCGTGGATCCGGACCAGATCGCGCACGGACTTGCTGTGGTGCGGGCGCACGATGCGCTCCGCCAGCGTGCCCCGATCGGGGTTGGCGTCGACGGCGATCACCCGATCCTCACGGGCGTCGGCCAGGGCCATGCCGAGCAGGGCGGTGATCGTCGTCTTGCCGACGCCGCCCTTGCGCGAAAGCACGGGGACGAACCGCGCGCCGCCGGCGAGCGGAGCGGCGATCCTCGCCGACAACGCCTTGCGCTCACGTGCACGACGGCCGTCGCCGATGTTGATGCGCCGCCCCGAGACGGCGTAGAGGAAGTGGCTCCACGCTCCCTCCGGCTCGGGCTTCGAGACCCGGTGGGGGTCGAGCAGCCGGTCTGCGGTCAGGAGGTCGGCCGATTCCCTCGAGGAGTCGCCCAGATCATCCAGGCGCTTGGATGTGAGCGTGACGTCGACTCGCGGCGCGGAGCGCACGGGCTGAGACGCGACGGACTTCTGGTCATCGGGAGTGGACACGGATCTGTTCTCCTTCTGGACGGACGCTCGCGCGGGCGTCGGTGCAGCGACCTTCGGTGCAGCGGGCGCCGATGCAGCAGGCGCCGATGCGATGTCGGCCTTCGCTCTGGCGAGGAAGCGCTCGGCGGTAGCCGCCTCTTCGGACCGATCGCCGACGTCGTCCGGCGTATCGACCTGCGCGGTGGCGTCGGGCTCTTCGATGATCACGGCATCGATGATGTTCTCCGACCGCGGATGGACGAGCGGAGGGGAAGACACCGGGGCGTCGTCGATCGCGGTGGCATGGACGCCCGACGGCTCGACGACCTCGACTTCGGGCTCCTCAACCTCGGGCTCGGGCTCCTCGACCACCGGCGCCGAGCGCACGAGATCTTCGGTCGCGGCCTTCTTCGGGGCCGGGATCGCGCCCGCTGCCTTCTCCTTCTTCGGCTTCTTCGCAGCGGTCGCGCGCTCCATCGGAGCAGCGGTCTTGTGCGGGGAGGACTCCCCCGGTGCCAACGGCTTGACGGTGGGTGCAGGGTGTGCCTCGGACTGTGCGGCGACGGGTGGGTCGATCACGAGATCGCCGACGATCTCGCCCTCGACGACCCCGTCGTCGGTGAGGTCGTCGTCCTCGTCCTTGGGCAACGTCACGCTGACCTGCGCGGTCCCGCCGAGGATGCCGATGCCGGCCGTGTCGAGCGACGCGGCCTCATCCAGCATCCCCAGCGGGTTCTCCTCGGGGTCAGCAGTGTTCTTCGGTGTCACGATCTCGCTCCCAGCCTGCGCGGGCCTCGGGATGCACACACAGTGCGCAGGCCTCGCCCGCACAAGATTAGTGCGCGGGGCGGATCACGACCAAAAGATCTCCCGCGTCCACCTGCTGCGTCTCGGCGATCGCATGGCGTTCGATGATGCCGTCGACGGGTGCGGTGATGGCCGCTTCCATCTTCATCGCCTCGATCGACGCGACGGGCTCGCCGGCTCGAACGGTCGCTCCGACCTCGGCCTTCAGGGTGACGACGCCCGAGAACGGAGCCGCGACCTGCCCGGGGACAGAGGTGTCCGCCTTCTCCACCTCGTGCGCATCGACGGCGATCGCGCGATCTCGCACGAACACGGGGCGAAGCTGGCCGTTGAGCGTCGTCATGACGGTCCGCATGCCCTTGTCGTCCGCCTCACCGATGGCTTCGATGCCGACGTAGAGCTGCACTCCGCGATCGATCTCGATCATGTGCTCCTGCCCGGCGACCAACCCGTAGAGGTAGTCGCTGGTGTCGAGCACCGAGAGATCGCCGAACAGCTCACGACGCTCCGCGAATTCCGCGCTCGGTCCGGGGAACAGCAGGGTGTTCAATCGTGTCCGTCGCTCGGCGCTGGTGCCGGCGAGTGCCGCCTCGTCCTCCGACGTGATCTCCGTGAGGCCGAGTCGCACCGAGCGTCCGGCGAGAACTTTGGTACGGAAGGGCTCCGGCCACCCGCCGGGAAGATCACCGAGCTCACCCGCCATGAAGCCGACGACCGAATCCGGCACGTCGTACTTCTCCGGGTTCGCCTCGAAATCGGCAGGATCCGCCTTCACGGCGGCGAGGTGGAGCGCCAGGTCGCCGACCACCTTCGACGAAGGGGTCACCTTCGGCACGCGGCCAAGGATCCGGTCGGCGGCCGCGTACATGTCCTCGATGAGCTCGAAGTCGTCCGCCAGGCCCAGCGCCTTCGCCTGCTGACGCAGGTTCGAGAGCTGACCGCCGGGGATCTCGTGGTGGTAGACGCGTCCGGTCGGCCCCGGAAGCCCCGACTCGAACGGCGCGTACGTCCGACGGACCGCTTCCCAGTAGGGCTCGAGATCGGACACTCCATCGAGCGGGATTCCGCTGTCCCGCTCGGTGTGCGCGAGAGCGGCGACGAGCGAAGACAGGGACGGCTGGCTCGTGGTTCCGGACAGAGGTGCCGACGCCGCGTCCACCGCATCGACGCCCACGGCGCTGGCTGCGAGGAGCGTGGCCAGCTGACCGCCCGGGGTGTCGTGCGTGTGCAGGTGCACCGGGAGGTCGAACCGCTCCCGCAGCGCCGCGACGAGCTTCGCGGCGGCCGCCGGGCGCAGCAGACCCGCCATGTCCTTGATCGCGATGATGTGCGCGCCCGCCTCGACGATCTGGTCGGCGAGCTTCAGGTAGTAGTCGAGCGTGTAGAGGTCTTCGGCGGGGTCGAGCAGATCGCCGGTGTAGCACAGTGCCACCTCGGCGACGGCCGTGCCGGTCTTGCGGACGGCTTCGATCGCCGGCCGCATCTGCTCGACGTCGTTGAGCGCGTCGAAGATGCGGAAGATGTCGACGCCACTGGCGGCCGCCTCCGCGACGAACGCCTCGGTGACCGCTGTCGGGTACGGCGTGTAGCCGACCGTGTTGCGGCCGCGCAGGAGCATCTGGATCGCCACGTTCGGCAGAGCGGCACGCAGCTTGTCGAGACGTTCCCACGGGTCCTCGCCGAGGAACCGCAGGGCGACGTCGTAGGTCGCACCACCCCAGGCCTCGACGGACAGCAGGCCGGGGGTCAGCCGCGCCAGGTAGGGAGCAGCGGCGACGAGGTCCTTCGTGCGGACCCGGGTCGCCAGGAGGGACTGGTGCGCATCGCGGAAAGTGGTGTCGGTGATCGCCAGGGCGGTCTGCTCGCGGAGGCTCCGGGCGAAGCCCTCCGGCCCGAGTTCGAGGAGCCGCTGACGAGAGCCTGCCGGCGGCTCCGCGGTCAGATCGACCGTCGGCAGCTTCGACGAGGGGTCGATCACACCCGGGTGGGCGCCGTGCGGCTTGTTGACGGTGACGTCGACCAGCCAGTTCAAGTACTTCGTCCCGCGGTCCTTCGAGACCCGACCGCGCAGAAGCTCGGGACGCTCATCGATGAACGAGGTGCTCACATCGCCCGCGATGAACGCGTCATCCTCCAGCAGAGCCTGCAGGAAGGGGATGTTGGTGGAGACACCGCGGATGCGGAACTCCGCCAGCGCACGACGTGCTCGGGCGACGGCTGCGGGGAAGTCGCGACCACGGCAGGTCAGCTTCGCCAGCATGGAGTCGAAGTGCGGGCTGATCTGCGCGCCCTGGTGGACGGTTCCGCCGTCGAGACGGATGCCTGCACCGCCGGGCGAACGGTAGGTCGTGATCTTCCCGGTGTCGGGGCGGAAGCCCTGCGTCGGGTCCTCGGTCGTGATCCGGCACTGCAGCGCCGCGCCCCGCAGATGCAGGTTCTCCTGCTGCAGGCCGAGGTCCGCGAGGGTCTGACCGGACGCGATGCGCATCTGGCTCTGCACGAGGTCGACGTCGGTGACCTCCTCGGTGACCGTGTGCTCCACCTGGATGCGCGGGTTCATCTCGATGAAGACGACCTCGCCCGTGCGCTCCCCCGCCGTCTCGAGCAGGAACTCCACCGTGCCGGCGTTCTCGTAGCCGATGGACCGTGCGAACGCGACCGCATATCCGTGCAGCGCGGTGCGGACGCTGTCGTCGAGGTTCGGCGCCGGAGCGATCTCCACGACCTTCTGGTGACGCCGCTGCACCGAGCAGTCGCGCTCGAACAGGTGCACGGTCTCGCCGGTCTTGTCCGCGAGGATCTGCACCTCGATGTGCCGGGGGCGCACGACCGCCTGCTCGAGGAACATCCGGGCATCGCCGAAGGCGCTGGCCGCCTCGCGCATGGCCTCGGCCAGCGCGGGGGCGAGATCGCCGAAGGATTCGACCCGGCGCATGCCGCGTCCGCCACCACCCGCGACCGCCTTGGCGAACAGCGGGAATCCGATGTCCTCGGCCTGGGCGACGAGAGCATCGACGTCATCGGAGGCCTCGGTGGAGCGGAGGACGGGTACACCGGCTTCGATCGCGTGACGCTTGGCCTCGACCTTGTTCCCCGCCATCTCCAACACGTTGGAGGGAGGTCCGATGAAGACGATGCCGTTGGCTGCGGCCTTCTCGGCCAGCTCAGGGTTCTCCGAGAGGAACCCGTACCCGGGGTAGATCGCATCCGCACCCGACTCGAGAGCGACACGGATGATCTCGTCGACGTTCAGGTACGCGCGGACGGGATGTCCGCGTTCACCGATCTCGTAGGCCTCATCGGCCTTGAGCCGGTGCACCGAGCCGCGGTCCTCATGCGGGAAGACCGCGACGGTGCGCGCCCCCACTTCGACTGCCGCACGGAATGCGCGGATCGCGATCTCGCCGCGATTCGCCACAAGGATCTTCTGGAACATGCACACCTCTGAAAGCTCGATGCGCAGCGTTTTCGATGCGCATGGGGCGGGGCTGAGTGTTCCCTCAGCCTAGGGGAAGGTAACGTGGTGTCCGTGCACGTACTCAGCGTCAGCTCTCTCAAGGGAGGCGTCGGCAAGACGACCGTGACACTCGGGCTGGCCTCAGCGGCTTTCGCTCGAGGAGTCCGGACTCTCGTCGTCGACCTCGATCCGCAGTCCGACGTCTCCACCGGGATGGACATCCAGGTGGCCGGACGACTCAACATCGCCGACGTCCTGGCGAATCCGAAGGAGAAGGTGGTCCGTCAGGCGATCACCTCCAGCGGCTGGGCGAAGGTCCACCCCGGCACCATCGACGTGCTGATCGGAAGCCCCTCCGCTATCAACTTCGACGGACCGCACCCGAGCGTGCGCGACGTCTGGAAGCTCGAGGAAGCGCTCGCCTCCGTCGAGGCCGACTACGACCTCGTGCTCGTCGACTGCGCGCCGTCGCTGAACGCCCTCACCCGCACGGCCTGGGCCGCGAGTGATCGCGTCATGGTCGTCACAGAACCCGGGCTCTTCTCGGTCGCCGCAGCCGACCGTGCGCTTCGCGCGATCGAGGAGATCCGTCGCGGCCTCTCTCCCCGGCTGCAGCCGCTCGGCATCGTCGTGAACCGCGTGCGCCCGCAGTCCATCGAGCACCAGTTCCGCATCAAAGAGCTGCGCGACATGTTCGGCCCCCTCGTGCTCTCCCCGCAGCTCCCGGAGCGCACCTCCCTGCAGCAGGCGCAAGGTGCCGCCAAGCCGCTGCACATCTGGCCCGGTGATTCCGCACAGGAGCTCGCCGCCGACTTCGATTCGCTGCTCGATCGCATCATCCGCACCGGACGGATCGCCGTTCCCGAGAGCGGTCCGCAGAGCTGACACCCGCCACGCGCACAGCGAAACGGCCATCCTCATCGAGGACGGCCGTTTTCTGTATGACGGGACGTGCGATCTAGGCGGAGCGCTTGGTCCGGCGGGCCGAGAGTTCGTCGACCGGATCCGGAGCGGTCGCGTCGAACGCGACGAGCGTCGACTCCACCTCGCGGAGGACCTTGCCGACCGCGATGCCGAAGACGCCCTGGCCTCGGCTCACGAGGTCGATGACCTCATCGTTCGAGGTGCACAGATAGACCGAAGCGCCATCGCTCATGAGGGTCGTGCCGGCGAGATCGCGGATACCCGCGCGTCGCAGCTCTTCCACGGCGGTGCGGATCTGCTGCAGAGAGATGCCCGTGTCGAGAAGGCTCTTCACGAGCTTGAGCACGAGGATGTCGCGGAATCCGTACAGGCGCTGCGAACCGGAACCGCTCGCTCCGCGAACGGTGGGTTCCACCAGCTCGGTGCGCGCCCAGTAGTCCAGCTGACGGTAGGTGATGCCGGCGGCACGAGCGGCGACCGCACCGCGGTAGCCGACCTCGTCGTCCATGGCCGGAAGACCGTCCGTGAAGAGGAGTTCGGGTACGAACCGCGGGTCTGCTGCGAGCTCATCCGCATTCATCTGAAATCCTCCCTGGAACGGTTATCTTCCACGGTAGAGCAGTGCCTGGGCACCGGCAATCACATCCGCGGGACCGCGAAGGCGTGTCGCAACCAGTTCGTTACGAAAGCACGCGCGACAGCGCGTCCTTCACGAAGAGCGAGCGCACTTCGTCGATCCGCGCGGCCAATTCCGGCGCCAATTCACTGGCCTTGGCCCGCGACGGCGCATCCGTCCGACGCAGCAGCGCGGACATCGCCGATTCGATGAGCGCGACCTCGCGGTCTGCTCCCTGACGCAGCGAGCGCAGGTGCCGGGGCTCGATGCCGTGGCGGTCGAGGGCGACGAGACCGCGCAGCAGCGTGACCGTCGCCTCCGGGTAGCTCTCCTGCGCGACGATGACGCCGGTGCTGATCGCGTCGTTGAGCAGCTGCGGACCCGCGCCGGCCGCAGCCAGCAGCTCATCGCGTCGATATCGGCGTGGCGCCGGCGCGATGGAGGGCGGCGGAGCGAGCGGAGCGGCCTCCCCGCCGGCATCGACCTCGTCGAGCTGCTCGCGGATCACGCTCAACGGAAGGTAGTGGTCGCGCTGAAGAGTGAGTCCGAGACGCAGTCGCTCGATGTCCGCCGCGGAGAACTTGCGGTAGCCGGATTCCGTACGAGAGGGGCTGACGATGCCCTGCACCTCGAGGAAGCGCAGTTTGCTGGAGGTGAGGTCGGGGAACTCCGGTGTGAGCCGAGCGAGGACCTGGCCGATGCTCAGCAAGCCCGCGGACGCGGAACGTTCGCGGGCGGGAGTAGCCGCCATCAGTCGTTCGCCGCCGCGCGATCGCGAGGGGAGGCGAAGAAGTTCAGGCGGAACTTGCCGACCCGCAGTTCGGAGCCGTCGACCAGCGGGCTGCGGTCGACGCGCTCCCCGTTGACGTACGTTCCGTTGAGCGAGCGTTGGTCGATGATCTCGAACGTCGACCCGGTGCGGGTGATCTCCGCGTGACGACGGGACACGGTGACGTCGTCGAAGAAGATGTCGGCCTCGGGGTGACGGCCGACCGTGGTCACGTCGGTGTCGAGGAGGTAGCGGGCACCGGCGAGAGCGCCGGAACGGACCAGCAGCAACGCCGATCCTGCGGGCAGGGCGCTGATCGCACTCTGCTCCACGTCGGTGAGTTCCACTCCGAACGGCACGAAAGACAGGTCGGAATCGTGCCCGAACGTCTGCGTCACGTCGTGTCTCTGCTCACCGGAACGGTGGATCGCGGCTTCTCCGGCCGGTCGGCTGTCGCTGTCAGTCACAGTGCCCTCCTTGGTTTTCCAGACTAACGGATGCCGAGGCGCTCGCGGGAGGCAGCTTGCATACTCAGCCATCACATACCGCGGATTCATAGGGTGGACTCGTGAAGATCAAAGCTCTGCGCCATCCGGCCGCCCCGATCACCCTCGCCGTGACACTGCTCGCCGCGTTCCTCGTTCTCTTCTCCCCGGTCTCCGCCTCCGCGCACGACGCGCTCGTATCGTCGTCTCCGGCCGCCGATGAGTCGGTCGAGACCGTGCCGGAAGAGCTGACGCTCACCTTCAGCGCGAAGCTCATCGACGGCGAGGGCGCGACCGAGGTCGTCGTCACCGCCCCCGACGGCTCCTCGGTCTCCGATGGCGCAGCGACCGTCGACGGCGCGATCGTGACACAGCCGCTGCAGGGCTCGGGGCCCGCCGGCGACTATCACGTCATCTGGAAGGTCGTCTCCAGCGACGGCCACCCCACCTCCGGCGAGTACTCCTTCACCGTGACCGTCGGAGACGACGCGACACCGACCGAGGAACCCACTGCCGCCCCCACCACCGCGGCGCCGACGGCCGAGCAGACCGCAGCACCCGAGGCGACCGCGACCCCGGCAGCGGATTCCGACGACACCGCGGACGGATCGCCGTGGGTCTGGGTGCTTGCGATCGTCGCTGTCCTGGTGGTCGCCGGCGTGGTCATCTGGATCGTCCTGAGCCGTCGCCGTGGCGGTTCCGCGTCCGGTTCCGACGCCCCGACGGAGCGATAGGCTTAAGGCATGCCACACTACGACGTCGTCATCCTTGGTGCAGGTCCTGGCGGATACGTCGCTGCGGTTCGCAGCGCGCAGCTCGGTCTCTCCACCGCCATCATCGAGGAGAAGTACTGGGGCGGTGTCTGCCTCAACGTCGGCTGCATCCCCTCCAAGGCTCTTCTGAAGAACGCGGAGCTCGCACACACGCTCAACCACAAGGCCGATTTCTTCGGCATCTCGGGTGAGTTCACGATCGACTACGGCAAGGCGTTCGACCGCAGCCGTGTCGTGGCCGACGGTCGCGTCAAGGGCATCCACTTCCTGATGAAGAAGAACAAGGTGACCGAGTACGACGGTCGCGGCACCTTCACCGGTCCGAAGGCGATCTCCGTCGCCAAGGCCGACGGCACCACCGAAGAGGTCACCTTCGACAACGCGATCATCGCGACCGGCTCCAAGGTCCGCCTGCTCCCCGGAGTGCAGCTCAGCGACAACGTCGTGACCTACGAGGAGCAGATCCTCAGCCGTGAGCTCCCGAAGTCCATCGTCATCGTCGGCGCCGGTGCCATCGGCATGGAGTTCGCCTACGTGATGACGAACTACGGCGTCAAGGTCACGATCATCGAGTTCCTCGACCGCGCACTCCCCAACGAGGATGCCGACGTGTCGAAGGAGATCACGAAGCAGTACAAGAACTACGGCGTCGACATCCTCACCTCCACCAAGGTCGAGTCGGTCGTCGACAACGGCTCGTCCGTGACCGTCTCCTACACCGGCAAGGACGGGCAGCAGTCGTCGATCGAGGCCGACAAGGTGCTCATGTCGGTCGGCTTCGCCCCGAACATCGAGGGCTTCGGACTCGAGGCGACCGGTGTCAAGCTGACCGAGCGCGGCGCGATCGACATCGATGACCACATGCGCACCAACGTCGAAGGCATCTACGCCATCGGCGACGTGACCGCCAAGCTGCAGCTCGCCCACGTGGCCGAGGCGCAGGGCGTGGTCGCGGCCGAGACCATCGGCGGCGCCGAGACGCAGACGCTGGGCGACTACCGGATGATGCCGCGCGCGACGTTCTGCTCGCCGCAGGTCGCCTCGTTCGGTCTCACCGAGCAGCAGGCCAAGGATGAGGGACGCGAGATCAAGGTCGCGACGTTCCCGTTCATGGCGAACGGCAAGGCGCACGGCCTGGGCGAGCCGGTCGGCTTCGTCAAGCTGATCGCCGACGCCGAGCACCTCGAGCTCATCGGCGCCCACATGATCGGCCCGGACGTGTCCGAGCTGCTGCCGGAGCTCACGCTGGCCCAGAAGTGGGACCTCACGGCGCTCGAACTGGCCCGCAACGTGCACACGCACCCGACGCTGTCGGAGGCGCTGCAGGAGGGCTTCCACGGCCTCGCCGGCCACATGATCAACTTCTGATCCACCCTCTCGAAGGCCCGGTCCCGCGCAATGCGGACCGGGCCTTCGTGCGTCAGCGGCACGAGCGTCAGAGTCCGCGCATCGTGAGGGGGTCGTGCGTCAGAGGCCGCGCATCGTGAGGAGCCCGGCCGTCCAGCCCCGGACCGGCGGCGCGCCGAGCACGCGCATCAGCAGCTCCCTGCCGCGGACCACGGGCATCGGCGCCGGAGCACCCATCGACATGTAGAACGCCGAGCGACGCTGTGCGCGCGAGGCGGAGCGCAGCACGTGCCACTCGAACCTCGCCAGCTCCGGCATCCGATGCGGCAGCGACCGCACGAGCTCGGACGCGAGACGTCGGGCGTCCACCCAGCCCAGGTTCATCCCCTGCCCGCCGATCGGACTGATCTCATGCGCGGCATCCCCGAGGAGCACGACCCGGCCCCTGGTCAGCCGTGTCGCTCGGTGCTGCGCGGCGACGAAGGAGGTCGGCTCCGCGTCGGGCGGGAACTCGATGCCGAGCCCGGTCCGCGCCTCGATCGCCCTGCGGAAGGCATCGGCGTGGTGCAGGTCCTCTCCCACGCCGTGGCGGACCACCCATCGCCTGCGTCCGCCGGGGAGCGGAAAGGACTCGACGAGACCTGCGGGTTCGCAGTGCAGCACCGCACGGTCCCCCGCTCTGTGGTCGTCGATGTCGATCATCGAGTACGACGCGTGTCCCGGACGACGCCGCCACCCGACGCCGAGATCGTCGCGGAGACGGCTCCGCACGCCATCGGCGACGACCACCATCGACGCCGTGTGCTCGCGGGGACCTCCGACGGTCTCCGCCGCCACCACCACGGCGTCCGCGTCCTGCCGGAGAGTCCGCACGGTGCATCCGGAGATCAACGCGTCCGGCGAGAGTGCCTGCACGCGGGCTCGGAGCAGCGCGCTCGTCCGCGGCTGCGGGAGGATCAGGACGGGACGGTCCGGCGCGAAGGTCAGCGTCGCGAGTGTCCGTCGGCGGCTGCGTACCTCTCCACCGTCGAGCCGCAGCGCTTCGGACCGGACGTCCGTGCCGATGCCGACCGCATCGAGAGCATCCAGCCCCGGCCGATGGATGCCGATCGCTCTGGTCCGAGCGTCGGCATCCGTCTGCCGCTCGCAGACCACCACGCGCAACCCGTCCTGCAGCAGCAGACACGCCAGGAGCAGACCGACGGGGCCTGCTCCCACGATCAGCACGTCATGATCGGGCACTGCCTTCCTCCCACCGCAGCTCCAGTCGCGAGGGCAGTCCCCCGCGGACGGTCCACCCGGTCGGAGCGATCGCCGTCAGCTCGGCGGCCGTGTACGAGCGTCGGATGCTGATGAGTCCGTCCTCGCGGATGAACGAATCGGCGAGGAGGGTTCGAGAGATCGGCCAGGTCGCGGCGGCGAACAGCACGTGAGCGGCCCGGCTCCGGGCGATGTCGTGGTGGGACACCAGCCCGTTCGGCGCGACGAGTCGCACCGAGTCGCTGAGCACCGTCTGGAGCTCGTCCGCGTCCAGGTGGTGCAGCACGTGGTTCGACAGCACGACGTCGTAGGTGTCGCCGGCGTCGACCAACTCGGTGGTCAGCGCGCGTCGGTAGCGGATGCCGGCCCCGCGGTCGTGCGCCGAGGCCCATCGGATCGCGCGCTCGTCGGCGTCGAGAGCGGTGATCTCGGCGTCGAGCCCGTCGTGACGCAGCCGCCCGGCGAGCAGGCGGCAGAGGTCTCCCCCGCCGGCACCGACATCGAGGATGCGCAGTCGCCCCGACCGCTCCGCGCGCGGCCGGATGTCGCGACGATAGAGCGTGCCAGGACGGGAGACCAGCGCATTCACGAAGCCGAAACGTCCGTAGGTCCGTGCGAGCATCCGTGCATCGGCGTGCGTGTCGTCCATCAGCTCAGGGGTGTCGACGTCCCTGACCGCCAGGACTGCCCTCACGAGGCAGAGGGAGCGACGACGGTGAACAGCGCGCTCTCGGCCGTCAGCCCCGGGCCGAAGGCCATCGCGGCGACGCGTTCGCCCGCTGCAGCCTCTTCCTCCTCCAGGATGCGCTTGAGGACGAAGAGCACGGTCGCACTGGACATGTTCCCGTTCTCGCGCAGGACTTCGCGAGCGGGGTGCAGCTGCGCGTCGCTGAGGTGCATCCGCTCCTGCACCCGGTCCAGGATGCTGCGACCGCCGGGGTGGATCGCCCAGTGCTCGACCTTCTCCCCCACCCGCCCCGCCTCGAACGCCTCGGCCATCTCCGCATCAGCGGAGTACAGCGGTCGGAGTGCGCCGATGATGGTCTCCCCGATGATCTGCGGAACGGCGGTGGAGAGGATCATCTCGAAACCGCTGTCGCCGATCGTCCAGGCCATGTCCTTCTCGCCCTCCGGCGCGATGGCCGTGTGGAAGCGGTCCAACCGCAGGGCGGGAGAGGCCGACGCAAGGTCCCGGGCCGTGACGATGCCGGCCGCGGCGCCGTCGGCGAACAGGGAGGAGGCGACGATCGTGTCAGGGTTCTCCGAGGAGCGCAGATGCAGGGTGCAGAGTTCGACGCTGACGACCAGGACCACCGCGTTCTCGTCCGCGATGCAGAACTGACTCGCCGCCCGCAGCGCCGGCATGGACGCGTAGCAGCCCATGAACCCGAGATGGAAGCGCTGGACGGCGTCGGACAGCCCGAGTGCGCGCACGATCTCGTACTCCGGGCCGGGGGCGTGGAACCCGGTGCAGGACACCGTGATGACGTGCGTCACATCCTCCGGGCCGATCTCGGGGTCGGCATCCAGGGCCTTCCGTGCGACGTCGACGAAGAGCTTCGCAGCCTCGCGGGTGTAGATGTCGTTACGTGCCTTGGTGCCCGGAGCCAGCAGCTCTCCGGAACGCCGGTCGAAGAAGACGGGCTCGGGCACGTCGGAATCGAGCGACAGCTCGTCGATCACGGTGTGGCGGCGGTCGATGCCCGAGACGTTGAACGACGTCGTGACGATCCGCTGTGCCAAACGCCCGAGGTCGGGCTGCTGGGCGAAGACGTCGCGCACCTGCTCCTGGACGAGAACGGTGTCGGGGACGATCGTCTGCAGCGATCGGAGCACAGGCGGTCGACTCATGCTGTCACTCAAGCATGCGGTGTCGCCCCGGGGGAAGGGGTTGCGTTCGGCCCTGCGTCTGACTAGAAGCCGAGGGCGCGGGCGAGCTTGGAACCGGATGCCGATTCCCGGCCTCCCGCGGCCAGGACGGCACGCTCCACGGCATCGAAGAAGGCGGCGCGCGCGCCGTCGTCGGCCGGAGCTGCGGGACCGAGTTCCATCTCCCACTCCCGCCATTCGCGCTGCACATCGCCCCGGAGATCCGTCGCCTGCACCCGGTCGTCGACGAACTCGGCCACGACCCCGGCTGGGCCCGTGAGGAGGTAGGCGGTGCGGTCGTTCCGGATGCGGGCGAGCGGGGTGAGCGGAGCGGTCGTCCATGCGGACACGGTCTCGGCCACGGCCGCGGGCAGCGCATCGCCCTCACCGAGCGGCCAGCCGAGTTCGAGACGGCCGTCGCCCTGTCGCGGTCCCTTCACGTGCCAGCCCTCGTCCGGACCGCCGGTGCGACGGCGCAGCGCCACCCCGGCACGGGCGAGATCTCCGTCGGCGGTGTCGAAGTACTGCGCGTCGAGCGCCCGGGCCTCCCCGGCGGTGACGGTGTCGACCCCGGGGATGGCCTCCCAGACCGGCAGCGGGGTCTCGCCGTCGACGTCGTACTTGCGCTCGACCTCGACCGTGCGGGACGGTTCAGTCATCGTCGTTGAGAGTCAGATCCTCGAGAGACTCTTCGAACCAGTAGTCGACCTCGGTCGGCCCATCGGTCGGGCCGGTGTTCTGCGGTTCGCTGCGGCGGTTGTACACCACCTGCGTCTCGCTGTAGGGGACGATCAGCTTGTCGTCCGCGTCGCCGAGGGGGATGATCTGCCCGTCGAGCGGGCCGCCGTGAAGCCGTGCAAGTGCCATGTGCTTCAGGGTAGCCCCGACATCGGACTATCCGTGCGAGACCCGGCGGATTCAGCCCAGGACGACACCGAGGAGAGCACCCGCGATCATCCACGGGCCGAAGGCGATGCGGGTGGCACCGTGCGCTCGGCGCAGGAGGATGAGCACGAGTGCGTACAACGCCCCGAGCACGAAGGCCGAGGCGGCGCCGATCGCGAGCGACTGCCAGCCGTGCCAGCCCAGCACGAACCCGATGACCGCGGCGAGCTTCACGTCGCCGCCGCCCATCCCGGCACGGCTGATCCCGCGCAGCACGGCGTAGAAGCCACCCAGGATCACCATGCCGAGGAGGGCGCGGAGGAACGCGATGCCCTGCCCCGTGACCAGCGCGTCGAGAGCTGCGAGCAGGATCAGCACGGCGAGCGTCGGCAGCACGATGGGATTCGGGAGGCGGTGGGTGCGCGCGTCGATCACGATCAGCCATGCGCCGACGCCCGCCAGCATGACGTGCACGAGTGAGATGAGTGCGAGTCGCGGGTCCATAGGCGCAGGTTAGGAGATCCGCGGTCCAGACGCCGGTGGCCTGTGGAGAACTCCTGCCGATGTCCGATGTACGAACTATCGTCATCCACACGACTTGGTATATTAGAATATATCTTCGAGAAAGGATGCAGGGTGATCGGTCTCGATGCACTGGCTTCGCTCTCACCGGCGAGCGACTCCCGCGCGGGAGAAGTGCTGCGACTGCGCCGTGAGATCAGCCGGATGCAGCGCCGGCGCAGCGAGCATACGCTGATCCCCCTCGACCCCGCCTTCTCCGCACTCCTTCCCGAGGAAGGGCTGCAGACCGGAACCTCCTACACCGTCTCCCCCTCGCCGAGCCTGGTGCTCGCACTGCTCAGTACCGCGTCCCAGAAGGGGCACTGGTGCGCCGTCGTCGGCATGCCGACCCTCGGCGTCGAAGCGGCAGCCGCATTCGGCATCGATCTCGCCCGGCTGATCCTCGTCCCCGACCCGGGAGAGCGCTGGCTCGCGGCGACCTCCGCGCTGGCCGAGGTCGTGCCCCTGATCGTCGTGAACCCCGCCACGCGGGCACGGGATGCCGACGTCTCCCGCCTGAGCGCCCGCCTGCGCGATCGCGGGTGCACACTCCTGGTCACCGAGACACCCGGCACCGGACGCTGGCCGCAGAGCGAGGGGACGATACGCCTTCACGACCCGCACTGGCACGGCCTCGGCGCCGGCTGGGGGCTGCTCTCCGACTGCACCGTGACCGTGACCGCGCAGACCCGGCACACCTCTCGCCCGTCGAGCGTCCACGTGCGACTGCCGGGAGGCCACGGCGCCGTCGAGACGGTCGCGACCGAGCTCACCGCGCTGCCCTCCCTCTCCCCTGACATCGCCGGGCAGGGAGAGGCTGCTCCCCCGGAGCTCCTGCGATGGGCGGAAGCCGGATGAACAGCCCGCTCCGCGTGCTCGTGCTGTGGTTCCCCGACTGGCCCCTGCGTGCCGCGCTCGGCAGCCCGCCTCCGCACCTGCCCACCGCCCTGGTGCAGGCGAACACGATCGTCGCCTGCACCGCCTCCGCCCGAGAGCACGGCGTGCGCACCGGTCAGCGCCGCCGCGTCGCCCAGGGCCACCTCTCCTCGCTGCGCGTGCTCCCCCACGACCCCGACCGCGACGAGCGCGCCTTCCTCCCCGTGCTGCACCTCATCGAGAAGCAGGCGCCAGGGGTCACCCTGCTGCGACCCGGACTCGCGATCGTCCGCGCCCGGGGCATCTCCCGCTATCACGGCGGAGAGGCGGAAGCAGCCGAGGCGCTCACCGCCGTCCTCGCGGAGGCCGGCTTCCCCGAGGTGCGCATCGGCGTCGCGGACGGCCCGTTCACCGCCGAGATCGCCGCGCGGGGGCCCACACCCTGCACGGTCGTGCCGCCCGGCGGATCCCGGGAGTTCCTGGCCCCCTTCCCCGTGCAGGTGCTGCGCGACGAGCAGATCGCCGGCCTCCTCGTCCGACTCGGAGTGCGCACCCTCGGCGAGTTCACCGCGCTCGCCCCGCTCGACGTGCGCGACCGCTTCGGCGAACACGGTGCGCGCCTGCACGCGCTCGCCGCCGGCGCCGACTCCCGCCCGCTGACACCGCGTCCCCCCGACCCGGAACTCGTTCGGGACATCGAGTTCGACTCGCCGTTGGGTGGAGCGGATCAGGTCGCCTTCGCGGTGCGGCAGACGGCGGATGCGGTCATGCTCGCGCTCGGTGACGCCTCGGTCGTGTGCACGGAGGTGCGCATCGATCTGACCGACGACAACGGCGTGGTCTTCTCCCGGTCCTGGTTGCATCCGACCTGCTTCGATGCCTCCGACCTCGTGGATCGGGTGCGCTGGCAGCTGGAGGCCCTGGCCGCACAGTCGGCGAAGGAACCGGTCGATGAGGCACGAGCGTTCGGCGGCATCATGGCGGTACGCATCGTCCCCGCCGCCGTGGACGACGCCGCCCATCACCAGCCGGGCCTCTTCGGATCCGGCACCGACGAGCGCCTGCACCACGCGGTCTCCCGCGTGCAGACCATGCTGGGGCATCAGGGCGTGCTCACCGCCGCGGTGTCCGGCGGCCGGTGGCTCGCCGATCGCCAGGTGCTGACGCCCTGGGGTGAGCGCACGGTCGCCCCTCGCGACCCGGAATCGCCCTGGCCGGGGAGCCTGCCCGATCCGCTCCCGGCAGAGGTGTTCCGCCCCCCGCGTCCGATCGGGGTGCTGGCGGCGGACGAGACCACGATCACCATCGACGAGCGCGGGACGCTCTCGAGCGATCCCGCCCGCATCGACGGGGCGACCGTGCAGGCGTGGGCCGGCCCCTGGCCCATCCACGAGCGCCGCTGGGCATCCGGCGGCGGCAAACGTGGGCACCGGCTGCAGATCGTCGACGATCACGACCGTGCCTGGCTGGTCTTCCACACCGGCGAGCGCTGGTGGGTCGAGGGGAGGTATCGCTGATGGGCTGGCACAATCCGCCCCTCTCCTGGAACGACCTGGAGCGCACCCTCAGCGGCGAGGAGTCGCCCCCGGCCCCTCTCGGCGCCGAACCGCGCAGCCAGCGGACGGACCCAGGACCGGTGAGTCGGCGCCGCAAGCGCACTCCTCCCACCGCCACCGCGCGCCCCGAGGATGCGGTCCCCTATGCCGAGCTGCACGCCCACTCCTCGTACTCGTTCCTCGACGGCGCCTCCTCCCCCGAGGATCTCCTCGCCGAGGCCGACCGCCTCGGCCTGACCGCGCTCGCCCTCACCGACCACGACGGCTTCTACGGCGCCGCACGGTTCGCCGAGGTGGCAGACCTCATGGAGAGCCCGCTGCAGACCGTGTTCGGCGCCGAGCTGTCACTCGACCTGCCCGCACCGCAACGGGGTTCCGCCGATCCTGCCGGTGAGCACCTGCTCGTTCTCGCCCGCGGGATGGAGGGCTACCACCGGCTCTCGGGCGCGATCTCCGCGGCGCAGCTTCGTGGCGGAGAGAAGGGGCGTCCGGTGTACGACCTCGACGACCTCGCCGCACGCGCGGGCGGGCACTGGACGATCCTGACCGGATGCCGCAAGGGCGCGGTGCGCCGCGGGCTCGAGGCCGGAGACGCGGCCACTCCGCTGCGCTCCCTCATCGACCTGTTCGGAGCCGACCACGTCGCCGTCGAGCTCTTCGACCACGGAGATCCGCTGGACACCCGCCGCAACGACGCCCTCGCCGACCACGCCCGTCGGATGCGGCTGCCGGTGGTCGCGACCAACAACGTGCACTACGCCACCCCCGCACAGGCACCGCTCGCCGAAGCCGTGGCCGCGGTCCGCGCGGTGCGCAGCATGGATGAGCTCGACGGCTGGCTGCCTGCACACGGCGGCGCGCATCTGCGCAGCGGAGCCGAGATGTCCGCGCGCTTCCAGCGCTATCCCGGAGCGATCTCCTACGGGCTCGAACTGGCGGCGGCATCCGCCTTCCCGCTGCGCCTCGCCCGGCCAGCGCTCCCCCAGCAGGAGGTCCCGGAGGGGCACACGCCCATGAGCTGGCTGCGTCACCTGGTCTGGGAGGCCGTGCCGTCGAAGTACCCCCGGCTGAACGACGCCGGCCACCGTCGGATCGAACGCGAGCTGGATGTGATCGAGGAGAAGGACTTCCCGGGGTACTTCCTGATCGTGCACGGCATCGTCGCCGAGGCGCGCAGACGCGGCATCCTCTGCCAGGGTCGGGGATCGGCCGCGGCGAGCGCGGTCTGCTACCTGCTCGGGATCACCGCGGTCGACCCGATCCTCTATCGCCTCCCCTTCGAGAGGTTCCTGGCGACGACGCGGACGGAGGAGCCGGACATCGACGTGGACTTCGACTCCGACCGCCGTGAGGAGATCATCCAGTGGGTGTATCGGGAGTACGGGAGGGAACGCGCGGCCCAGGTGGCGAACGTCATCCAGTACCGGCCGAAGAACGCGGTGCGCGACATGGCGAGGGCGCTCGGTCATTCCCCCGGACAGCAGGATGCCTGGTCCCGCCAGGTCGACGGCTGGGGCGTGGGGCTCGAGCCCGTCGAGGGTCACGACATCCCGGAGAACGTGCTCGCCTACGCCGGTGAGCTGCTGAAGGCACCCCGCCACCTCGGCATCCACTCCGGCGGCATGGTGCTCACCGCGCGCCCGGTCGGCGAAGTCGTGCCGGTGGAGCATGCCCGCATGGAGAACCGCACCGTCATCCAGTGGGACAAGGACGACTCCGCCTTCATGGGCCTGGTGAAGTTCGACCTGCTGGGCCTCGGGATGCTCGCCGCCCTGCAGCACTGCTTCGACCTGATCCGGGAGAACACCGGCGAGGAGTGGACGCTGGAGCGCATCCCCAAGGAGGAGCCGGGGGTGTACGACATGCTCTGCCGAGCGGATTCGATCGGGGTCTTCCAGGTGGAGTCCCGCGCGCAGATCGGCCTGCTCCCCCGCCTGCAGCCCCGCTGCTTCTACGACCTCGCCATCCAGATCGCGCTCATCCGTCCCGGCCCCATCCAGGGAGGGGCCGTGCACCCCTTCGTGCGACGCAAGATGGCGAAGGATCGTGTCGACGAGGAGAACCGGAAGCGCCTGGCCCGGGGCGAGGAGCCCGTGGACTTCACGATCCCCTACCCGCACAGCGATCTGGAGGACATCCTCAAGCGCACGCTGGGCATCCCGATCTTCCAGGAGCAGCTCATCCAGATGGCGACGGCCATCGGCGACTGCACGGCCGATGAGGCCGACCTGCTGCGCCGGGCGATGGGGTCGAAACGCGGTCTGGAGAAGATCGAGAAGGTCAGGGACAAGCTCTACGCCGGCATGGCCAGGCGCGGGCTCACCGACGAGGCGGCCGATCGCATCTACGCCCAGATCCAGGCATTCTCGAACTTCGGCTTCGCGGAGTCGCACTCCCTGTCGTTCGCCCTGCTCGTCTACGCCAGCTCCTGGTTGAAACTGCACTACCCCGCAGCGTTCCTCGCCGGCCTGCTGCGCTCGCAGCCGATGGGCTTCTACTCCGCGGCGACCCTCACCGCGGACGCCCGACGGCACGGGGTGGAGGTCCGCCGCCCCGATCTGCACGTCTCCGGGGCGACGGAGATGCTGGAGCCTCTCGACGAGGGCGCGTCCTCGCACGGGCCGACCGGCCGGGAGGACTGCCTCGACGATCCGCAACCGCCCACCCTCCGCTTCGACAGGGAGGCTCCCGACGAGTCCGCGGCACATCGGCGGGACGGCGGATCCGCGGTGCGACTGGGCCTCAGCGGCATCCGCGGGATCGGCGTGCCGATGGCGGAGAGGATCGTCGCCGAGCGCGAGGCGCACGGGCGGTACCGTGACCTGCACGATCTGGTGCGTCGGACGGATGCCACCGCCGCACAGCTGGAGGCACTCGCCACCGCCGGTGCCTTCGACTGCCTGGGGCTGGAGCGCCGAGAGGCCATCTGGCTCGCCGGCGCCGCAGCGGACGACCGCTCCCGCTTCCTTCCGGGGACCACCGTCGCCGTGCAACCGCCCCTGTTCACCGATCAGACCAGCTACGAGCGGCTCTCGGCGGATCTCTGGGCGACCGGGGTCTCGACCGATGATCATCCGATGGCGCACTTCCGGGAGGCACTGCGCACCCGCGGGGTGCTCACCGCCGCAGATCTGCAGGGCCATGAGGCCGGTCGCCGTATCGAGGTCGCCGGCCTCGTGACCCATCGCCAGCGACCGGCGACCGCGTCAGGGATCACCTTCGTGAACCTCGAGGACGAGAGCGGACTGGTGAACATCGTCTGCTCGGCCGGGGTCTGGAACCGTTACCGCCGCGTCGCCCGGGAATCACCGGCGCTCATCATCCGCGGCATCCTGGAGCGGTCGGCCGAGGGAGTGGTCAATGTGCTCGCCGACGGTTTCGAGGATCTGCGCACCGGGCTCACGCACCGGTCCAGGGACTTCCGCTGACGGCGGCACTTCTCGGCTCGCCGCCCCCGACTCACCAGAAGCGCTCGGGCTCCTCCACCGGGGGCCGATCGGCGCCACTCCATCGGTCGGCTTCCGCCTTCGCGGCGTCGGCGGCCGCGTCGGCCCCGCGGAGGGCACGTTTGGCGCCCGTCGCTCCGGGCCCGATGGGGTCGACCAGCAGGGTGGTGTGCGCTCGGGGTCCTCCGATGGTCACCGTGCACTCCAGCACCCGGCCGATCCAGCGCGAGACGTCACCGCTCGGCTCCTCTGCGCGGCGGTACCGGACGCCGGTGTCGAGGTCGACGAGAGCGAGGACCACGGGTTCATCGGTGAGCGGATCGACCTGCTCGGTCACCTCGATCCGGTGGCCGTGGGCGATGGCGACCTGAGCGGTGAGAACGAGCAGTCTGTCCATGAGTCCACCCTAAACATCGCCGACAGGAAGACAACAGGAGACCGGAATGCGCAACATTCGTAAATTTCTTTGTCCCCCAAATGGCGGACAAGGCGATTAAGCGGTACTCTGCTCACGTAGCGGGGGCTACAGGCTGAGATCTGGGGAGATCAGCCGAGAGCGCAGCGAGATCTTCGCCGCCTCCCCAACCGTCCGGGAAGGACGGTCAGCCCTCTCGACGGTACCGTCTGGGGCGGATCGTTCGGGAGGGCATACCCCCGTCGAGCCGCCGATCCGGCGCACGCTCAGTCGAGCGGGATCACCTCGAGGGTGTTCGACCGCACCGGCTCCTGTCCCATCTCGGGGGCGTAGGGGCTCGGGGTGTACTTGGCGAGGTACTCGGCATCGATGGCCGCGTTCGTCGCCTCATCGGTCACGCGCTCGAAGCGGACGTCCTTCGTGACACCACCGGCCGACACCCGACCGCGCAGACTGGCGAGTGCCGGGGCGTACCACTTGCCTTCCAGTCCCGTGTACGAGCGCACGAACAGGCGGCCGTCCACGGCGACCGCCCAGATCCCCACGGTCTTCGGCATCGTCCCGTCGTCGAGCTGCGCGGAGAGATCGAACATCTCCGCCGCGGCGATCGCGGCCAACTCGTCGGCGTTCCACATCGTCATCTGCCCACTCCTCCTGAGTCCCGTCGAGGCGCGGCTCGCAAGATCGCGGATCGGCCGTGTCGTGGTGCGGCCGACGAGCGCCTCCGATGGCGTCAACCCCGAGCCCACCGTCGGCTATTCCCCGTCGCCGGAGCGGGGGTCACTCCTCGCGACGCTCTTCGTCGAGAGGCACCTCGGTCCGTTGGTCCACGGCGTCCGCTGAATCGGCGTCGGCCAGATCGACGTCCAGCGGACCAGGACCCGGCGCGGCCACCGCGACTTCCGGGTCTTCCGGCTCCTCGACCTCGGGGCGGGATTGCTCGTGCAGGTCGGCGTCCGGCTTCACCGCGTCGATCGGATCATGATTCAGAGACATGCGATGCCCTTCGGGCGGCTCCGTCGGTCTGACTAGCCCTGATCCCCCACGTGCCCCGGCGCGGTGAGGGACAGCACCCGCTCGACGAACGCGGCGTACTCGTTCATGTAGTGCTGGAGGAAATCCCGCGTGCCGGCATCCTTCACCTCGCCGTCCGCGCCGAAGACCTCGGGATCGAACGTGATGTACGCCTCCGGGGCATTGAGCTGCGGAGCGTTGAGGAAGCTCAGCACGCTGCGCATCGACGACTGCATGACGGCGGTGCCGATGGCGCCGGTGGACGCGCCGATGATGCCGGTGGGCTTACGGGCGAAGGAGTTGTGACCCCAGGGGCGGGAGCCCCAGTCGATCGCGTTCTTCAACGCTCCGGGGATGGAGCGGTTGTACTCGGGCGACACCAGCAGCAGCCCCTCGGATCCCTCGATGGCACGCTTGAACTCGGTCACCGCGGCGACCGGATCGAGCTCGTCGTCGCGGTTGTAGAGCGGGAGATCGCGGATCGGGATCTCGACAAGTTCGAGGCTGTGCGGCGCCAGCCCCACGAGCGCTTTCGCGAGGACACGGTTGATCGAGTCGTGCGCGAGGCTTCCGATGACATAGCCGATGCGATGCGTCATGGTGTGCTCCGCAGGGAGGGCGTCCGGTCGGATGCGTCAGCGTGATCCCCGCGTCCTTCCATTTCCAGGATATCTCCGGGATGGGGGCTTGCCGCAAGGCCCCCTCCCTGCGGCAGAATCGACCCTCGCTCGTGCGATCCGGCCCTCGCGCGTGAAGGAGACCCATGCCTTTCGACCCCTTCGATCTGCCCGAGAATCTGCACGCGAAAGCCACCCCTGCCCTCCTCGACGCCGACCGCGCGCATCTCCGGCGGATCGCCGACACCCTGGAGGAGCAGCGCGCCGAGGTCACCCGCCGCCTCACCGAGGTGCGCCGCCAGCGCGCCGGCTTCGGGGACACCGCCGTGGACCGCGACCTGGAGATCCGCAGGCTGAGCGGGAGGCTCCGGATCCTGGAGCGCTTCGGCATCGACATCTGCCTGGGCAGGATGACGCCGACCGAGGGCGACCCGATCTACATCGGCCGCACGGGTCTGGCTGCGGCGGACGGCACCCGGCTGCTCGTCGACTGGCGGACTCCGGCGGCGGAACCGTACTTCGCCGCGACCATGGAGGACCCTCGCGGCATCGTCTCGCGTCGACGGTACCGGTGGACGGACGCTCGTATCCGCGACTACTGGGACGAGGCGCTCACCCCGGCGGGGTTCGATGGCGCGGCCTCCCTCGATGACCAGTCCGCCTTCATCGCCAGCCTCGGCACGCACCGCACGTCACGGATGCGCGACGTGCTCGCGACGATCCAGGCCGACCAGGATGCGATCATCCGCACTCCCTCCCCCGGCACTCTCGTCGTCGACGGTGGCCCCGGCACCGGAAAGACGGTCGTCGCGCTGCACCGGGCCGCGCACCTCCTGTATGCGGAGCCGCGACTGACCCAGAGCGCCGGGGGCATGCTGCTCGTCGGGCCGAACGCGCACTATCTCGCCTACGTCGAAGACGTGCTGCCGAGTCTCGGCGAGGACACGGTGCGGCTGTGCACCCTGCGCGACCTCGTGCCCGAAGGCGCGACCGCCGTCGAGGAGCCGGATCCACGAGTCGCCGCGGTGAAAGCCTCGCTTTCTCCTGACGCGATGCTGGACGCCGTGGCCCGGACCTTCGAGCGCCCTCCGCAGCACGCCATGCGTCTGGAATCGCCCTGGGCCGATCTCTGGCTGAGCCGCGAGGAGTGGGCCGAGGTGTTCACCGGCGCCGACCCCGCGGCATCGCACAACGAGGCTCGCGACGAGGTCTGGGAGGAGATCGTGGAACTCCTCGTCGAACAGGTGGACGATCACGAGGTGCCACCGCACGCGATCCGGCGCTGGCTGCGTCAGGACGACGACCTCACCGGGACGTTCGTGCGCGCGTGGCCGCTGCTGTCCCCGACCACCGTCGTGGGGCGGATGTGGAGCTCGCCCGATCTGCTGCGGAGGTGCGCGCCTCAGCTCTCCGCGGACGACATCGCGCTGCTGAAAAGGGACGAATCGGCGCCGTGGACCACGGCGGACCTTCCGTTCCTGGATGCCGCCCGGCGCCGCATCGGCGACCCGGAGTCCGTGCGCGAGGAACACCGTCGCCAGGCGGTGATCGCCTCAGCGCAGGAACAGATCTCCCACGTCGTCGACCACCTGATCGAAGACGACGACAGCGAGATGAAGGTGATGTCGATCCTGCGCGGTCAGGATGCGCGGAACGTGCTGGTCGGCGTCGATGCTCCCCCGGCGGTCACGCCCGACGAGCTGGCCGGCCCCTTCGGGCACATCGTCGTCGACGAAGCGCAGGAGCTGACGGATGCGGAATGGCGGATGCTCGTCGCCCGCTGTCCCTCGCGCAGCTTCACCGTCGTCGGCGACCGCGCACAGGCTCGGCACGGATTCACCGAGACCTGGGAGGAGAGGCTCACGCGCATCGGTCTGCGCGACGTGCGGATCACCCACCTCGGCGTGAACTATCGGACACCCGCGGAGGTGATGGCGACGGCGGCGCCCCTCGTGCTCGCGGCGATCCCGGACGCCAACGTGCCGACGTCGGTGCGCGAGAGCGGGGTTCCCGTGCGGTTCGGCGATGCCGCATCGCTTCCGGACGTGCTCGGCGCCTGGCTCGACACGCATCCCGACGGCGTGGCCTGTGTGATCGGGGACCCGGGCTTCGCGCCCAGGGAGCGGGTGCGGTCATTGACCCCCGAGGGCGCGAAGGGACTCGAGTTCGACCTGGTCGCCCTCGTGCGGCCCGAGCAGTTCGGTGACGGCGTGACGGGCGCGGTCGACCGCTATGTCGCCATGACCAGGACCACTCGTGAGTTGGTCATCCTGCGGTGAAATGAGCAGGTCTTGCCGCAGTCGGTGCAACGACTCCGGACCTGCGCAGACTCAGCGGGGCTTCGGATGAGCTTCAGCGGCCCATGCGCCCGCGGCGACGACGCACGCTCAGTGCACGAGCGCCTTGAGCACCACGAACACGAGCCCGAAGGACGCCGTCCCCAGGGCTCCGAGAATACGCACGAGAAGCGAGCTCCCCCGCCGGAGGAAGGCGACGTACCCGAGGAAGGCGAGGATGACGACGCCCGACCAGAGAGCGAGATCGTTCGCGAGGCCGTCCGGCATGATGCGGGTCGTGCCCGCCAGCAGGAACACCGCGGGCACCGTCGCCGAGCTGAGCATGCCCAGGGAGTGCTTCACCGATGCCGCGAACGCCGCACGGACGCCCACGCGCTCACCCTGTTCCCGTTCATCGCGATCGCTGACCCGCGCCACAGTGCCGGCATAGACATGCGCGCCCCAGAAAACCAGCACGGTGACGGCGACCGTGAAGAGCACCGCCAGCGAGGTCTCCCCGTGCGCCGAAGACACGGCCACCAAACCGCTGACCAGGATCGTGCCGTAGACGGCGGCCTCGGTTCCGAACCCCGAACGCAAGGCCCGGTGCACGCGCAGGATCCCGTCGTCCGCCGCCGCTCGCTGCCCATTCATACCCGCTACGGCTCCTGTTCGGTCGTGCCAGCGCTACATCGAGCTCCCATCATCTCCCGACGCGCAGCGGAACCTTTACGTCGCCACCCGCCTCCTCGGTGATCCGCGCACCCATCTGCACGAACGTCGGCTCGGCGACGAACCCGCCGGCGAACAGCGCCTGTCCCTGCACGAACTGCGCGGATCGCCGGATCGCCTCCTCCGAGGCGAAGCCGAACACATCGGCGAGCTCGGCGAGATCCCGCGGGGCGTTCACGCGCATCAACGCCAGGTTGTCGCACTGGGAGAGGACGTTGGGGTGGATCTTCGTCGGCCGCTGAGTCGACAGCAGCAGCCAGAGACCGAACTTGCGTCCCTCGGCGGCGATCTGCACCAGCTGCTCCGTGAGAGCCCGTTCGACCGCGGTCTCCGGATTCGGCGGGCAGAGGTTGTGCGCCTCATCGATGACGATCAGCACAGGACGCCGCTCTTCGCGTCGCGCCCAGAGATGTTCGAGCACCCCGAGAGCGGCGACCTTCGGCTCCGCCGGATGCTCGAAGCCGCCGAGGTCGAGGACCGTCACGCGGGGCCGCTCATCGATGACGTCCACGACGGATGCCGAACCGCGCGACCACAACTCCCACTCGAGCACCTGCAGGTTCTCCATCCGGTTCGCGAGCCCCACCCGCGCGGGGTCCATCGACGCACGCAGGTCGGGGAGCATGTCGCGCGCATCGAAGCTCTCGGCCTCCTGCTCGACATGGATCAGGGCGTTGTACTCCTCGGCGTCGGCGATGGGATCCATCCGCAGCACGGCCGCCTTCGATGCGGGCACCAGATCGACGTAGCGCACGTGCAGCCGATCCCCGTCGCCCGCCCCCGAGCCGGAACGGAACACCCGGATGTCGGCTTCGGCGAGCCGCGACGCCTCCGCATCCTTGGCCGTGACCCTGGTCTCGCGCATCCGGGTGAAGTCACCGTTCGGGTCGAGGATGAGCATCGGCAGCTCGGTCTCCAGCAGCAGCTGCTCCAGCACCACGCCCAGCGCGTAGGTCTTGCCGCTCCCGCTCTGACCGACCCAGAAGGTGTGGCGGTTGAAGCGCCGCGCGTCGAGGTGGACGTGGGCTTCCGGGTCGCCGAGAGCAGTCCCGATCGTGAGGTTCGTCATCCTGGTGTGCGCCCTTTCGAGGTGTCGGTGCGATGATCGACATCTTCCTCGATCCCGTGCGGGGGCGCCAGCGTCGTCTCGGGCCGTCAGCCGGGGCCGTCGCTCGTCGCGGCGAGAAGCACGCCCACCACGTCGCTGATCGGCGTCGGGATGTCGTGCGCTCGGGCGAGCCGGGAGATGACACCGTTGCGGATGTCCCATTCCAGCGGACGGCCGCCTTCCCGATCCGCGAGGATCGAGGTTCCCAGGTCTTCCGGAGCCGACTGGAACTTCGCGAGGATCTCTTCCGGCACCTCGTCGCCGAGGAGCGCCCCCTCCGCACGAGCGACAGCGAGGCACTCTCGCAGGTACGCGACAGTCAGCCGAGCGACATCGGGGCGGCGAAAGACGCCGGAGCGCCGACCGGTGACTGCCATGAGTCCGGCCGCGGCGTTCTGCATCAGCTTGCGCCAGGCGACGGAGGCGAATTCCGGGGACAGGTCGACCGAGCACCGGGTTCCGCGCAACGCGTCGGCCACGCGCCGCGCCGCATCCACGTCGGGCACGGTAAGGCGCGCGGGTGCACGCAACCAGACCGCGCCATCTGGCTGTGCCTGGGCGGGGAACCACACCACCGCCGGCAGCACCTGTGCCCCGTTCGCGAACGGGGCGACGCTCGACACCTGCTCGACGCCGTTCTGCAGCACGCACACGATCGTGCCCGGCCCGCACAGGGCCGCCAACCACGGCGCGGCGTCCGCGATCTGCGTCGCCTTCACCGCGAGGAAGACGAGGTCGACTCGATCCGTGACGAGCTCGGGATCCGTCAGGACCGGCCCGGGCACGATGATGCGGTCGCCGTCCGCGATCAGCGCCAGGCTCTCCCGGGCGGTGCGGCCGTAGAGCTGGGGCACGAGACCACGCTCGTGCAACGCCGCTGCCACGACTGTGCCGATCGCGCCGGGACCCACGACCGCGACGGTCAGTGGCGGGGATACGTCGGACTCGACCTCAGGCACCCATCGTTCGGGGTGCCTGGTTACCCGGTCCGGTACGTCGATCGCCTTCTCCTGCCGTGATCTGCCCTGCGGACGCACGAGGCCCGAACATCGAGCCGCTGGTAGGCCCACGCCGTCGGGCGGGCCGGAACACCATCAATTGTGTCACCGCTACCGACCGCTTCCGTGCCGTGTCATCGCGGCGGCACGAATCGCAGCCGTGTCGCAGGGGCAGGAGGGTTTTCCCTCCTCCGGTTCGAGGGGTTTCCCTGAAGACGCCGTCTCGCGAGTTCACCAGAGTGGAGTCGTGAACACCAAGTCTCTTCTCTACACCTGGTTCGGCTGTCTGATCGGTTGTCTGCCGCTCCTCGCCCTGTTCCTCGTTCCGCAACTCATGCGCAGCCGGGCCGGCGACGAGCGACTCCTGCTCGCGGGCACGACATTGCTGTTGCTCCTGCTCGTGAGCGCCTTCGTGCTCGCCCCGGTGATGTCGTCGTGGTTCAGCCCGATCAAGCCGATCTGGGAACCTCGGACCGCACTTCGTTCGGCCCGAACCGTCTGGCGTCGATCCACGCGTGGTGCCGTCGGTGCGCTCGCGGTCGGCATCGCCGTCTACGCGGCAGGACAGGCGGTCGGTTACGTGATCGGCGCGATCGTCCCCTACGTGAGCGATAACCCCGCGCACATCAACGACCCGACCCAGTCGCCGTGGCTGATCCACTATCCCGAATACGCGCTCCAGGCGAGCTTTCTGTATGTGATGACGGCTTTCGCCGTCGCGGTCTACAGCTGGCGCATCCGGGCGTTGCGCCAACGGAGCTGAGCGGCGCCACTCGCCTCAGCGGCGGGGAGCCGCGGTGGAGGCGCGGACGATCAGCTCGGAGGAGAGAGGTGGGATGTCTCCGAGAACCGTGCCCGAGAGCGTCTTCAGGAGAAGGTCGACCGCCAGCGCGCCGCAGCGTTCGATGGGCATGCGCACGGTGGTCAGCCCGGGGGTGACCGCTCCGGCGAGATCGATGTCGTCGATACCGACGATGCTGATGTCCGACGGGCAGTGCCGTCCCAGTTCGGACATCCCCGCTTCGACGCCGAGGGCGACGAGGTCGTTGTAGGCGATCACCGCCGTGGCACCGCTGGCGGCGGCGAGAGCGGCAGCGGCCCGGCCGCCCTGGATCGAAGCCGCTTGATGGCTCAGACGGGTCAGCCGGGTCCCATGGCGTTCACAGGCCGCAGCGATCGTCTCGAAACGGCGCGCGTCGGCCCACGAGCCGCGCGGCCCCGAGGCGTACGCGATGTGCTCGTGCCCGAGCGCGACGAGGTGTTCGATCGCCTGGGCGGGCCCGTGCTCGGTGTCCATGAGCACGCAGGCGATGCCGTCGATCTGGCGGTTGACGACCACCACGGGAGCGTCGCCGACCAGGTCGAGCACGTCGGCGTCGGGCAGTCGCGGGGAGCACAGCAGCATCCCGTCGAGTTTGCGGGCCTGCTCGATCTGCTCGTGTTCCCGACGTCGGTCTTCGTCGGCATCGAAGAGCACGATGCGGTGGCGTCCATGCCACGCCTGCCCCTGGATGGCTTTGAGCAGCATGCCGTACACGGGGTTGGCGACATCGGGGACGACGACGCCGAACGTGCGGGTGGCGGTTACCGTCTGCGTGTTGGCGTAGCCCAGTTCGACGGCGGCCTCGAGCACGCGCTCGCGCGTCGTCGGCGCGAGCCTGTCGGGCTCACCGAATGCGCGGGATGCCGTGGCGATGGAGACGCCGGCGCGCCTTGCCACGTCCGTCAGTGTCGCTGCCACGTCGCCCTCCCGTTCGTCAGCAATCCTAGATCATCACCCCCGACCATGTAACGACTTGACAAGTTTGTACAAACCATTCACACTGCTTTACATGACGATCAACGCCGATCTCCGGATCCTGAGCCGAGCTGCCTCCACGGCCACCGTTCCGATGGTCTCCCCCAGCGGCGCCGGCATGCTCCACCTCGGCCTCGGCAGCTTCCACCGCGCACACCAGGCGGTCTACACCGCCGCCGCACTCCAGGCCACGGGCGGCGACTGGGGCATCATCGGCGTCGCGTCGCGTTCCCGCTCGATCGTCGATGCCCTGCACGCCCAGGACTTCCTCTACTCGGTCGCGACCATCGCGCCCGGCAGCACCTCGCTCACGATCCCGGGAGTGCACACCGACGCGTTCGTCGGCGCCGAGCAGCCCGAGCGCGTGATAGCCCACATCGCCGACCCCGGCATCCGCATCGTGACCCTCACGGTCACCGAGAACGGCTACAGCTACTCCCCCGCGACGCAGCACCTCGACCTCGATGACGACACCGTGCGCGCCGACCTCCGAGGCGGGGCGGCCCGCTCGACGATCGGCCAGCTCGCCCGCGGACTCCAGGCCCGCGCCGCCGCCGGAGGAGCGCCGATCTCCATCCTCAGCTGCGACAACCTCTCCGCCAACGGCGCCCACACCGAGAAGCTCGTGCGCGAGTTCCTGCAGGAGCTTCCGGGCTCCGAGAGTGCGGACGCCCTCGCGTTCCTCGACCGTGCGGTGACGTTCCCCTCCAGCATGGTCGACCGCATCGTCCCGGCGACCACCACAGAGCTGCGCACTCGAGTCAGCACCCTGCTCGGCGCTCGCGACGACATCCCCGTGCCTGCCGAGCCCTTCACGATGTGGGCGATCGAAGACCGGTTCGCCGGCGGTCGGCCCGCCTGGGAGGCGGGCGGAGCCGTGTTCACGGACGAGGTCGGGCGCTACGAGCAGATGAAGGTGCGGCTGCTCAACGGCACGCACTCGCTCATCGCCTACCTCGGCGCCCTCAGCGGCGTCGGAACGATCCCGGAGGCCATCGGGCTCGACGGCATCGAAAGCGCCGCGCGCGCCGTGCTGCGCGACGAGTACGAGCCGTCGATCGAGGTTCCCTCCGGCGTCGACATCCGCGCCTACGAGAGCGAGTTGTTCGAGCGCTGGGCCAACAGCGCGCTCGGCCACCGCACGAGCCAGGTCGGCACCGACGGCTCGGTCAAGCTGCGCCAGCGCATCCCGGAACCCGCACTGCGCGTTCTGCGCGACGGAGGGATGCCGCACCTGATCGCCTTGACCGTCGCCGGCTACCTGTCGTGCATCGCTCCGCTGCCCGGATTCGATCCCGGCCTGCACGCCGCCGCCATGACCGACGGCGCCCGCGAGCGTCTCGCCGGATTCGCGGCGACCGCCCGCAACGGACGCGAACTCGCGCAGCGCGTGATCGGCGAGCTGCACCTGTTCGGTGATGGACTCGGATCGCAGGATGCGTTCATCGCGCGCGTCGGCGAGCTCGTCGACGTCATCCGGCGTCGGGGAGTCGATGCCGCGATCGCCGACGCCCTCTCGGCATCCCAGACCGCGACATCATCGTTCATCAGCGCAGAGGAGATGCAGCCATGAAGGCTCTCGCCATCCACGGCAAGGAAGACATCCGCTGGGAAGACCGCGAGGTTCCGCCCCCCGGCGACGGAGAGGTCCGACTCCGCGTCAGCTACGTGGGCATCTGCGGGTCCGACCTGCACTACTACTTCCACGGCGCCAACGGCGAGTACACGATCCGAGAGCCTCTCACCCCCGGTCACGAGCTCTCGGGCGTCGTCGACCTCGACCCGTCGGGCCGGCTGGCGCCCGGCACTCCCGTCACCGTGCACCCCGCCCGTTACGGAGCCGAGGCCCCCGGCCTCGAGGATCACCCGCACCTGCGCCCCGGCGGCGACTACTTCGGCAGCGCGGCCGCGGATCCGCACCGTCAGGGCGGAGCATCCGAGCTGCTGATCGTCGAAGACCACATGGTCCGCGTGCTCCCGGCCTCCCTGCCGCTCGAGCGGGCGGCCCTCGCCGAACCGCTGGCCGTCGCGATCCACGCCGTGAGCCTCGCCGGAGACATCGCCGGCAAGCGGGTGCTCGTGATCGGCGCCGGCCCCATCGGCCTGCTCGTGGTCGCCGCTGCGCTCAATGCCGGCGCCGCGGTCGTGGGCGCCAGCGATGTGCGCGAAGAGCCCCTCAGCCGCGCTCAGGCACTCGGCGCATCCGAGGTCTCGCTCGTCGGCCGCGACACGATCGAGAACGAGTCGTATGACATCGTCTTCGAGTGCTCCGGCGTCGGCGTCGCACTCACTCAGGCGGTGCGCGCAGCCCGCCGCGTCGGAACGATCGTTCAGGTCGGGATGCTCCCGAACGCCGAGATCGGAGTGAACCTCGCCCCGATGCTCGCCAAAGAGCTGACCATCCGCGGCGCCTTCCGCTTCTCCACCGAGATCGACGACGCGGTCGCCCTGCTGGCCGAGTCCGACGCCCTCGACTCCGTCATCTCCCACGTGCTCCCGGCATCCGATGCCGTCCAGGCGTTCGAGCTCGCCCGCGACTCGTCCGCCTCGGCCAAGGTCCTCCTGGCCCTCTAGCGAATCACCCCCACCCGGCGGCCCCGCCGCACCGATACACCCACCCTGTTCCTGGTCCGAAGGAGTACCTCCCATGTCCGAACCGCAGACGACCGCCACGGTCGCCGACCCCGCCGCGAAGAGGTCGGTACGCGACCTCGTGCGCGCCGCCATCTCGGGGTGGCTCGGCACCGCCCTCGAGTTCATGGACTACCAGCTCTACTCGCTGGCCGCCGCGCTCGTCTTCGCCGACCTGTTCTTCTCCTCCGAGAACCCGGCCGTCGCCGTCGTCGCCGCGATGGCCACCTACGGCGTCGGCTACGTCGCCCGCCCGGTGGGTGCGTTCTTCTTCGCACGACTCGGTGACAAGACCGGTCGCACGAAGGTGCTGTTCTACACGATCCTCCTGATGGGTCTCGCGACCACCCTCATCGGCTTCCTGCCGACGTACTCGCAGGTGGGCGTGCTCGCGCCGATCCTCCTCGTGCTGCTTCGCATCGCGCAGGGCTTCGGTGCCGGAGCCGAGATCTCGGGTGCCGGCGTCATGCTCGCCGAGTACGCGCCGGCCAAGCGTCGCGGCATCATCGCCTCGCTCGTCGCGCTCGGCACGAACTGCGGCACGCTGCTCGCCTCGGGCATCTGGGCCATCCTGCTCGTCGCGTACAGCGAAGACGAGGTCATCGCCTGGGCCTGGCGCATCCCCTTCATCGCGAGCGCCGTGATCATGCTCTTCGCGATCTGGGTGCGCTTCAACCTCAAGGAGACCCCGGTCTTCGAGGAGCGCGACGATGTCGTCGACGGCAAGGCCCTGTCCCGCGACGAGGCGATCCAGCTCGCCACCGAGACCGGCGACATCCGCACCCTCGAGGCGATGCAGCGCAAGCCCTGGAAGGCGTTCTCGATCGCGCTCCTGCTGCGCTTCGGCCAGGCCGGCAACTCCGGAATGATCCAGACCTACCTGATCAGCTACATCACCGTCGTGCTGCTGCTGGACCGCTCGATCGGCGTGAACGCCGTGATCGTCTCGTCGCTCGTCGCCTTCATCACGGTGCCGCTCTCCGGCTGGCTCGGCGACCGCTTCGGCCGCAAGCGCATGTACATGGTCTGGGCGATCATCGCGCTCATCATCATCGTCCCGACGATGCTGATGATCAGCAGCAAGGACACCGTGCAGGTCTTCGTCGGCTACGTCGTGCTGCACAACCTCGCCGTGATGAGCTTCGCGTCGCTCGAGAACCTCACGCTCCCGGAGCTCTTCGGATCGCGCAACCGCTACACGTTCACCGCCATGGCACGCGAGATCGCCGCCATCGTCGCGACCGGCGCGGGCCCCGTCATCGCCGCGGCATGGGTGTCGGCCGTCACCGGCTCGTTCATCCCGATCATCATCATGCTCTTCATCTTCACGCTGTGCGCCCTCATCGCCTCGATCTGGATGCCGGAGGTCGCCGGTCGCGACCTCACGGATCCGCGCGACGCGATCTGATCGCCCTGCCCGTAACGACCAGGGGTGCGGACGCCCGAACGTCCGCACCCCGCACCTCGCCCCGCATCTTCAGGAGAACGACATGACCATCGAGATCGTCGACGTCAACATCACCAGCCCCGGACGCAACTTCGTCACGCTCAAGATCACGACCTCCGACGGCATCGTCGGCCTGGGCGACGCCACCCTCAACGGACGTGAGCTCGCCGTGGCGTCGTACCTCTCCGATCACGTCGCCTCGATGCTCGTCGGCCGCGATGAGGACCGCATCGAAGACACCTGGCAGTACCTCTACCGCGGCCCGTACTGGCGCCGCGGACCGGTGACCATGGCGGCGATCGCCGCGGTCGACATGGCCCTCTGGGACATCAAGGCCAAGAAGGCCGGGATGCCGCTGTACCAGCTGCTCGGCGGCGCGAGCCGCGATGGCGTCCGCGTCTACGCGCACGCCTCCGGCACCGACTACGCCGCCCTCAAGAACGCGATCACCGGATACGAGGAGCTCGGCTACACCGCCGTGCGCGTGCAGACCGGAGTGCCCGGCCTCGGCCAGATCTACGGCGTCTCGGCTACCGGCCCCGGTGTGCGCTACGACTACGAGCCCGCCAAGCGCTCGGGTGACCGCCCCAGCGAAGAGACGTGGGACACCCGCAACTACCTGAACCACATGCCCGGGATCTTCTCGCAGATCCGCGAGGACTTCGGGACCGACCTGCGCATCCTCCACGACGGACACCACCGGATGTCGCCGATCGAGGCCGCACGCTTCGCGAAGGACATCGAGCCCTACGACCTGTTCTGGCTCGAGGACTGCACCCCGGGTGAGGACCAGAGCGCGCTGCGCCTCGTGCGCCAGCACTCGACGACACCGCTCGCGATCGGCGAGGTCTTCAACTCGGTCTACGACTACCAGACCCTCATCACCGAGCGCCTGATCGACTACGTGCGCTCGGCCGTCACCCACACCGGAGGCATCACCGCGATGAAGAAGCTGCTCGACTTCGCGGCGATCTACGGCATCCGCTCCGGCATCCACGGCCCGACCGACATCTCCCCCGTCGGCATGGCGGCAGCTCTGCACCTCGACCTCGCGATCCACAACTTCGGCATCCAGGAGTACATGCCCCACAACGCGCAGACGCTCGAGGTGTTCCAGACCTCCTTCACCTTCGACAAGGGCTTCCTGCACCCCGGCGACAAGCCCGGTCTGGGCGTCGACCTCGACGAGGATGCCGCCGCCGGCCACGAGTACACCAAGGCCTACCTGCCGGTGAACCGTCTGCTCGACGGGACCGTCCATGACTGGTGAGGCCCTGACTGGTGAGGCCATGACTGGTGAGGCGATGACTGGTGAGGTCCGCCGGGTCGCCCTCCCGCAGCGCACGGTCGACTCGCGCCTGGTCGTCGTCGCCCGCGCTAAGCGGGCCGAGGACTACGACGCCGTGCTCGATGTGCTGGTGGACGCGGGTATCCGCAGCATCGAGCTGACGCTGACCACGCCGGGGACGTTCGAGCACTTCCCGCAGCTGCGCGCACGGTTCGGCGACGCGATCGACCTCGGTGTCGGCACCGTGACGAACGCCCTCGACCTCTCCCGGGCGGTCGAGGTGGGCGCGACGTATCTCGTGACCCCGATCACCTCGGCCGATTTCGTCACCCAGGCGACGGATGCCGGAGTGCCGATCGTTCCGGGCGGCCTGACCCCGACCGAGCTGTTCGCGTCGTGGTCGGCGGGCGCCTCGGCCGTGAAGATCTTCCCCGCGGGGCAGGTCGGTCCCGGCTACCTCAAGGACCTGCGGGGCCCCTTCCCCGATCTCGTCGCGGTCCCGTCGGGCGGGGTTGATCTCGCAGGTGCCTCAGCCTGGCTGCAGGCCGGCGCTGCGGCGGTGAGTGTGGGCGGTCCACTTCTCGGCGATGCCTTTTCCGGCGGAGACCTGAGCGCTCTGCGTGACCGGGCGATGGCCTTCGTCGAGGTCTGTGCACGCTGAGTTCGCCGAGAGATCGGGTCAGCCGATGACCTTGCCCGGGTTGAGGATGCCGGCGGGGTCGAGGGCGGCCTTGATCGCTCGATGCATGTCGAGGACGGCGGGAGCGAGCTCCGACACGAGGCCCTTGCGTTTGAGCAGGCCCACGCCGTGCTCGCCCGTGACCGTGCCCCCGAGCGCGAGCGCCGCGTCGATGATCTCGCTGAATGCCTGCTCCGCGCGAGCGCGAGCCGCGTCGTCACCGGCGGGCACGACGAGGAGCGGATGCAGGTTGCCGTCGCCCGCATGAGCAATGTTGGCGATGAGCACATCGTTCGCGAGCCCGATGGCCTCGATGCGTCCGAGCATCTCCGCAACGGCGGCTTTCGGCACGCACACGTCTTCGGTCAGGACGGGACCGAGGCGTTCCAGGGCCGGATAGGCCAGTCGTCGGGCGGCGAACAGCGCTTCCCCCTCCTCGTCGTCCGTGCTCCGGTCGGCCCACGTGGCACCGCCGCGCTCGAACGCGGCCAGCAGTGCTGCCGCCTCCTCTTCGCCGGCGGCGCCCGGGGTGTCCACGCGCCCGAGCAGGACGACCGCGGCATCGGCGGAGAGCCCCATGTTCTTCCAGTCGTCGACCGCGCGCAGACAGTTGCGGTCGATCAGCTCCAGCGCCGACGGCGTGAGTCCGGCCGCCGCGACCTCGCGCACGGCCTCCCCCGCGTCGGTGAGCGAGTCGAAGAACCCGGCGATGGTCTGCTCGGGCGGGCGCGCCGGCCGCAGTCGCACCGTGATCTCGGTGACGATGCCGAGTGTCCCCTCGGAACCGACGAGAAGTCCGGTGAGGTCGTACCCTGCGACACCCTTCGCGGTGCGGCGGCCCAGCCGGACGAGCTCTCCGGCGCCGGTCACGACCTGCATCCCGAGCACGTAGTCCCGGGTGACGCCGTACTTCACGCAGCACACCCCACCCGCGTTGGTCGCGACGTTGCCGCCGATGGTCGACCACGGCGAGCTGGCCGGATCGGGCGGATACCAGAGGCCGTTCTCGGCGACGCGTGCCCGGAGGTCGTCGTTGACCACCCCGGGCTGCACGACGGCGAGTCGCTCGAGTTCGTCCACTTCGAGCACAGCGTTCATCCGCTCCAGAGAGATCACGACGCTGCCGGCGAGCGCGTTGGCGCCGCCGGAGAGCCCCGTGCCCGCCCCGCGGGCGACGACCGCCGTTTCATGGCGCAGACACGCGCGCACCACCGCCTGCACCTCTTCGGGGGTGCGCGGCCGCACGAGGCAGGCCGGCAGCAACCACTCCGCCCACTCGGCATCATCGTGCGCGTAGCCCTCCAGCACATCCGGGTCCGTCGTGAGACGGTCGGCGGGCAGGAGCGCGGCGAGATCGGCGAGGAGCGCGGACTCACTCACGGTCGTCGTCGCCGGCAGCGGATGCCGAGCGCGTGTGGCAGGTCTTCAGATAGCTCAGGAACGATGCCTGCAGCCCCGTGAGATGGGTCTCGTGCAGCATGGCCTTCGAGATCCCTTCGGAGCGCCCCTGGGCATGCAGCTCTTCGATGACCGTGAGCAGATTGCGTCCGATCTCCCGATAGATCGGGATCGCTCCGAGCAGCTCGGCTTCGTTGAGTGTGACGTGCAGCTGCTGCAGGGAAGAGACGGGGTCGCGCTGCGGAAGCGCGGCGATCAGGGGGAACACCTGGCTGTCCGTGGCCGCGACGCCCGGGCTGCCGGCGCCGAACGTCGCGAACGGAGGCGTCTCACGCAGCCAGGCGTACAGGGCGAAGAGGCCGCCGTAGGAATAGCCGAAGAGGCCGTGGCCGGTCTCGCTGACGCGGACCTTCGACTGCAGGAGGGGGTGAAGCTCCTCCGTCAGGAACTCGAGGAAGACGTCGGCATGGGTGTCGGCCAGCTGGGCGAGATAGGCGTCCACGTGCTCCGGCGTCATCGCCCCGGAATCGCGGGCGGCCGCGAGCGTCCTCCGCATCTCGTCGCCCACGGGTTCTCCCGGCGGTACGAGATCGCGGTTGCGGAGCTGCGCCCACTGCGCGGCCTCTTCACCGGCGTAGCCGACGCTGACCTGGATGTAGGGGGCGATTGAGAGGTACGGGTCGGCCTGGGTCACGATGAGCGGCGCGGTCAGCCCGACGGACCAGTTGCCGTCCACGACATAGATCAGGGGCAGGGAGTCGGTGGACTCCGCATAGCCCGGGGGCGTGGTCACCCACACGGCGTAGCGGTGTCCCGACCGTGCCGTGACCTCCAGGTACTCCGTGTCGGCCAAGCAGCCGTTCAGCATCGCGCTCACTGGGTGTCTCCCTTCATGATGCGGCCGGCCTTCACGACGAAGGCGGCCATGTCCGGATCCGCGAAGACGCGGGCGTCGTCGAGCGGGTTCCGCTGCCAGGCGACCATGTCGGCCGCCATCCCCACGCGGAGCATCCCGACGGTGTCGCCGATGCCGAGGATGCCGGCGTTAACGCTGGTGGCGGAGACGAGCGCCTGCATGGGCGACTCCAGCTCGGCACGCAGTCGCAGCTCCTCGCCTCGGCGGTACTGCTCGGGGCCGAGGAGGTCGGAGCCGAGCCCGATCCGCACGCCCGCTGCGCGGGAGATCTCGAGCGCGTTCGCCATGCGGCGACGGGCGCCGGCCAACCGATCGCGGGTCGACGGGTCCACGTCGAGGCTCCCCGGGTCCATGATCTGCTCGACCACGGCGAACGTCGGGACGAGCGCCACATCGTGCTCCCGCATCAGCTGCGCGGTCGGCTCGTCGATGTCGGTGCCGTGCTCCACGCAGCGCACACCCGCCAGGACGGCGTTGCGGATGCCGGCGTTGTTGTGCGCGTGCACGGTCACGTAGGTGCCGCGCGCGGCGGCCTCCTCCACCGCGACCGCGATCTCGGCCGACGTGAACTGCGTGTCGTCGAGGCGGTCGTGGCCCCCGACGACACCTCCCGTGACGCACAGTTTCAGGAAGGTTGCACCGCGGCGGAACGACTCCCGGACGTTGCGTCGCAGTTCATCGGCGTTGCCCGACATGAGGGAGAGGGCGGCGAGGCCGGGGATGTGGTGCGTCTCCCACAGCTCGGTGGGCTCCCACGCGGCGCCGTAGTAGCCGTGTCCGCCGGTCTGGCACTGCACGGGGCCGCACGACAGCACCCGCGGGCCACGCACCTTGCCGTTCGCGATGACCTCGACCACTCCCCGGTCGACGCCACCGGTGTCGCGCACCGTGGTGAAGCCCGCGTCGAGGGTGCGGCTCGCCGTGAGGAAGATGTCGGCGGCGATCTCGGCGGCGGAGAGCTGGAACCCGAACTGCGCGCGGATCGGGCTCGAGAGTCCGAAGTGCACGTGTGCGTCGATCAGGCCGGGCGTCAGCAGCATGCCGTCGAGGTCGACGGTGGCGGCTCCCGCCGGGGCGGTTCCGATCCGGGTGATCACGCCGTCCGCAACGCACACGTCCGCGGGCGAAGGCTCGGCACCGGACCCATCGGCGATGATCCCGCCGGCGAACCAGATCTCGGTCATGACGCCTCTTCCGAGAACGACTGTGTCCTCAACAGTGGTGAATTGGTTGTGCGCTAACGTACTCAACAGTGGTGAAGATGTCAACGGAGGCAACATGCGAGCACCGGTGGGCGAAGGAAAAGCGCGGCTCCTGCAGGCGCTGTTCGACGAGTTCGGCGAGAACGGGCCCAGCCCGAACCTGTCGATGCGCCAGGTGGCCGAGCGGCTCGGCGTGCACCACACGCTGCTGACCTACCACTTCGGTTCGCGGCCGGGGCTGCTCAGCGCGGTGCTCTCCGAGGCGCGCCGCCGCGACAACCTCATGATCGCAGCGACGAGCGAGGGTCTCGGATTCATCGAGCTGTTCCGGGCGATCTGGGACTTCTATTCGAGCCCGGCGCAGGAGGAGAGGACCCGGGCCTTCTTCCACCTGATCGGGCTGGCTGTGTACGAACGCGGCGCCTACGACGAGTTCGTCGCCGACCTCGACGATCTGACGCGTCTCCTCGAAGCAGCTGCCCGTCGCGACGGCTTCACAGCACCGGATGCCGCGCAGTCGAGCCTCGTCGCGGTCGCGGGTATTCGCGGACTGCTGCTGCAGCGACTGCTCAGCCCGTCCGCGGAGGTGGATGCCGCCGCAGACCGTTTCATCGCATCGTTCACGAAGGAGTCGACCGCATGACCCAGGGCTACTCTCACATCGTCATCGGCGCCGGAGCCATCGGATCCGCCGCCGCCTACTGGTTGACACAGGCCGGGGCAGAACGCGTCCTCGTGCTCGAGCAGTTCGAGCTCGGCCATTCCTTCGGCTCGTCCGGTGACCACTCCCGGATCATCCGTCGGGCGTACCACCGCGAGGAGTACACGCGACTCACCGACGCGATGTTCGCCGCCTGGGCTCACGTCGAAGAGCGTTCCGGCCTGCAGGTCTACACGAAGACCGGCGGGATCGACCTCGCGGCCGCCGGGAGCGCCGGTGCGGAGGAGATCGACGCGTATCGTCGGGCGATGGATGCCGCGGGCATTCGCTACGACGAGCTGACGATCGACGACATCCGCGCGCAGTACCCACAGTGGAACGTGACGGATGACACGATCGGCATCCATCAGGCGGACGGCGGCATCCTCGACATCCGCCGGTCGGTGTCCGCCCACGTGTCGCTCGCCCGGGCCGCCGGGGTCGAGTTCCGCTCGGGGGTGGTCGTGACCGGTGTGCGGATCGACCCGGAAGGGGTCACGGTCACGACGTCGGACGGTTCGTTCGACGGCGGCCACCTCGTCGTCGCCGCCGGCTCGTGGCTGGGCGACCTCATGCCCGACCTCGGCCTCTCCTTCGATCTCACCCTGAGTCAGGAGCAGGTCGGCTACTTCTCCTCCTCGAACCTCGCGGAGTTCACTCCGGACAGGTTCCCCATCTGGATCCATCACGCCGACGAGGTGCACTACGGGTTCCCCGTCTACGGCGAGGCGGCGGTCAAGATCGCCCGGGACATGCGCGGTCGCTTCATCTCGTCTGCCGAGCGGACGTTCGTCCCCGACGACACGGAGCCGCTGCTGCTCCACGACTTCCTCCGGGAGCACCTTCCGGCCGCCGCCGGCCCGCTGCTGATGAGCAAGACCTGCGTGTACGACATGCCCGCAGACCGGGAGTTCGTGCTCGACGCCGTCCCCGACCACCCCCATGTCGCGGTGTTCAACGGCGCCGGCCACGCGGGCAAGTTCGCGAGCCTGATGGGACGCATCCTCGCCGACCTGCTGACCGTCGGCCGCACGGAACACGACATCTCCGCGTTCAGTCTGCGACGTCCGGCGATCGTCGACCCCGACTTCGTACCCGTATTCCGGCTGGGGACGGGCGACGGGGCGGTGGGCGTGAGACCGGGCGGGGCCTGATTCCGGGGAGGATGAAGGCAGACGCGACGCCGCCAGGCCTCAACGGCGCGGCGCCCCCAGCGCCGCCTGACCGGCTGACAGCACTCGGGACCCAGAAGAGAGAACGCCAACGGCCCGGCCTTCTCGCCGTCGCAGCATGGCGACTTGACCTGGAGCGCACTCCAGGAACGAGACTGATGTCATGACGACACCAAGGATGGCACTAGGGACGATGTACTTCGGCACCACGGTGGATGAACGAGCGGCGTTCTCGATCCTCGATCGGTACGCCGAACTGGGCGGATCGTTCGTCGACACCTCCGACAACTACAGCTTCTGGACCTCCGAGACCGGCTTCGGTGGCCAGAGCGAGGCGCTGCTCGGCCGATGGCTGGCGTCGAACCCCGGAGTCGGCGTTCGCCTCAGTACCAAAGTCGGAGCGCAGCCCACCCGACTCGGCGGCTTTCCCGACCATGTCGAAGGGCTGCACGAGGACGCCGTGAGAGAAGCCTTGGCGAAAAGCCTGGACCGCCTGGGTGTGGACGGCGTGGATCTGTATTGGGCGCACGTCGAGGACCCGAGTGTGCCCCTGCAGACGCTGGTCGGCACGTTCGCCGGCCTGGTCAGCGAGGGCCTGACCTCGCGCTGGGGCGTTTCCAACCACCCGTCCTGGCTACTCGAACGGATCCGCGCCACCGCAGAACAAGCCGGTCTCCCGCAACCGAGCGCCTACCAGGAGCGCTACTCGTACATCCAGCCCGCGGGGGGCATGGATGTGGCTGGCCAGCCGATCCCGCTGGGGATGCTGTCGCCGGACGGCCTCGACTTCCTGCAACGCAACCCTTCGTTCGACGGGTGGGTCTACACGGCCACGCTCCAGGGCCGGTATGACCGCAGAGACCGCCCGTTCGAGATCGAGTACCAGCACCCCGGCACCGAGCGCCGGCTCGCAGCGCTCGCACGAGTCGCCGATGCACGTGGAATCCGACCGGGCCAGGTCGTGCTCGCATGGTTGACCTCCGGACGCCCGGCGTTGACGCCGATCGTCGGCGTCAGCAGCGTCGAACAGCTCGAGCAGGCCGTGAAAGGAGCATCCATCGAGCTCACCCACGACGAGCTATCGGCGCTCGACACCGCATAGACGACGCACACTCAGCTCCGATGCCGCTGCTCGGTACTCGTCCGTGTGCGCCGTCCCGACGGAGCCGTTCCCGCTAACGGTGGGGAGGAGCATCGCCGCCCATCAGCAGGTCCGCAGGAGCGCGGACAACGTGCGACATCGCAAGTGGAAGCGGTGTGTGGTCCAAGCGTGTTAACGTCAAAAGTCCCGGAAACCCTTGAGTTTCCGGGACTTTCTGGTGGGCTGTTGGCACAACCCTTCCTGTTGCGGATGGGAGATGGGCGCGGCGTCCCCTTTTCCTACAGCCCGCTCCCGCTTTTCCTACAGACCCGACGTACAGCTCTCTCGCTCGCCCCTTCGACGAGACCACAGCCCGGGCACCCGAGCCGAAATTGATCCAACCGACATCCTCACCTTCAACCTCAACCTCGCTCAGGCCGGGCCCGCGACAACTGGAACCAGTCGGAGAGCCTCGGCAGGTTGATGCAGCGCGAACCGCGAGCCGTTCGACTACCTCACGCCTGCGACCGATCAATCACTTCCTGGCCGGGGCCTCGCCCCGCGACCGTGTTTTCAATAGTGATCCGAGACTTCATTTATGGTGACGAAAGCGATGGGTGGGATAGCCTCGAACCGCGATCACCCCGATACGGTATGTCCCGGAGGCGTTCACACGCACGCGACCGGAGTGGCCGCGATCAACCGCTCCAACAAGGGACGTAGATTCGATGGGCGCTGCGCGAGCATTCCGACTCACACGACTCGAGGTCGGTGATTTCGACGAGGTCGACGAGTTTCTAGACGTCTCGTTCGGCGCGCGCGAATCTGACGCCTCGTGGACCACCCTGATCACAGGCCGCAACGGTTCAGGTAAGTCCCGATTGCTGGCAGCCGCAGCCACCGCGTTCGACGCGATGAATGGACGAGAGTTCAGGAAAGCACAGTCGATTGCCATCGAGTACCATCTCGGCGACCAAGAATGCGCATTTCGGGTGGATGGGAAACGTAGATCCGCCTACCTGGACGGGCGACCGGTCGAATTGGAGCGGCTGCCCCGTCCGCGCTCCGTCGTAGCCGCAACCGCCAGCGCTTTCGACAAGTTCCACCTGCCGCACGAGAGCAAGTCGTTGGACCCGAAACCGACCGACTCTCTGTACCGATACTTGGGCCTGAAAGACGCTCGGGGACGCGTCTCCTCTCGCGCGGGCGTGTTCCGAGCGCTAGAGCAGCTGTTCGACGCGAGCGCCGAGGATCATCAGCGACGGCAACGGGTAGCTGATGTGTTCACTTACCTGGGGTACAGCCCAAACGTCGAGGTTACCTACGCCTGGACCGTGAGCGGGCGGCAGACGCTCGAAGCGGCCTCCGAAGACCCCACAGTTGCTATCCAGGATTACCTGCTGGATGCAGCCAAGAGGGACGACAATGCGACTCGCACATTTCTACCGAACTACCTGTACGAAGATCCGATGGCTGTGGGGAGCCTCTCCGACTCATTCCAGGCGATTCGAGAATTCAGCGATGGCAATCGGGTGCGGCTGAGTGCCGACTTCGAACATCCGAACTCCCGGCCAGAGCATCTACTGCGGATGGCGAGGCTGCTCTCTCGCGTGGGATTCGTACAGATGGAGGATGTCCACCTCCGACGAATGGGTTCGAAGCGTGGCGTTCGGATCACGGACGCCAGTTCCGGCGAGCTCTCCCTTGCCATCACCATGCTCGGGATCGCGTCCTCCATCCAGGACCAAAGTTTAATACTGATCGATGAGCCTGAAATCAGCTTGCATCCTCAATGGCAGTCCGAATACCTCGAACGGCTGACTCAAGGCTTCGCAGCCTATCGAGGCTGCCATTTCGTGATAGCGACCCACTCCCCCACAATCGTGGCCGGCGCCAGCTCCGAGGCAATCAGCATCGTCGACCTCGAGGAACAGTCCCCGCTGACGGACGAACCGACGGGGGGCCGGTCGGTTGACGAAGTGCTATTCGAGACTTTCGGTGTGATCTCGAGCAACAATCTGCATCTCCGCGACCTTCTGGTCACCGCTCTGCGAGGCGCCGAGGATGGCGACCTGGCGACCTCAAGTTTTGACAGGGATATGCAGACGCTGGAGGTCGCTCGCCGGGAGTTACCGGTCAACGACCCGACGGGGCGCATCATTGACAGTCTTGTTCGCCTCCGAACCCAACTTGCGGAACGGACTCCTTCATGATCGTGAAAAAAGTCATCTACAGCCCGGCGTCTGCCGAGATCGTGAATCAGTACAACAACCGCCCATCGAAGGACCACAACTTCTGGAGCGAGGAAGTCGTCAAAGCTCTCCGCAAGGAGATGAGGGATCACTACATCCACGAGCAGAAACACCTCTGCTGTTACTGCGGGATTCCGGAACCCTCAATCCACGGTCTGGACTGGGATGTCGAGCACATCGCACCGAAAGCCAAACATCCCGAGTTCATGTTCACAGAAGCAAATCTCGCGGTGGTCTGCAAGGAGTGCAACGGGCACAAGGGGTCGAAGAATGTGTTTGCTGGCGCCCGGCCAGCTGACTATCCAACGACTGCAGACGCCTACCTCGTCGTGCATCCCCATTTCGACGAATGGTCCGATCACCTCCTGCGGGACCACCTCACCTATGCCGCCTTTACCGCCAAAGGGAGGTGGACCATCGAGAAGTGCAGGCTGAACAGGTTTGATGAGCGTGTGATAGGCATTCGCTATCCCATCTCGGACACTCGCTTCGAGAAAACCGTGCGGCAACTTCTCGACCGCCAGCTCACACTGCAGGAAGTTGCGGACATCATCGAACCGTTAGTTCGGGCTGCGTCACTAATAGCGACCCGCAGACCTACCGATTGAGCGGCCAAGTAGTCCACAAGCGGCGCAACTGGGTTTAGTCAGTTTCGCATCTGACGAGAGGATCTGTCTCGTGCGCGACCATGGCCGACGATTGAATCGGCTTCCCGTAGCCGCATTCTTGAAGCAAGGATGGAACGCCATGAACGGGCAGCAGTCGCCGACAGCGTCCAAGCAGGTACCTCAGAGCCTCGGGCAAGAACGGCCGCTGCACCCGACGATGATGAGTGCCGCCATGCAGGATAATGGGCTTCACAGACGCGGAAACGGGAAGGGCACCTACCCGAACCAGGTGCCCATCCCGTTTGCTGCATTCAGTACTTCTAACACAGCTCTAGATGAGCCGTTGGCCCTCGGCCTCGTGCGCCGCCTGCCGCGACGCGCGACCTGCTCTCTCGTCTCCTGGTAGTTTCATTCGAGCCAATACCAGTAGGCACCGCAAGGGAAGGTTCGCGTGAATCCGCGTACCTGGATCGGGCAACGAACGCCAGTCTCTGGGCATGGCTCGGGGCGGGGTACGGAATCTTGAGAACGATGACGACTGGCACGTCCGCAAGCGGTGTCAGATCAAATGCTCCGAAGACGTCCTCGCGCCCTGGCGATGATCCTAGATCCGTTTCCGAACTTATGTAGATGTTGTTCAGGCCTTGTGCGCCGAGGCCAGATTGTATCCGTGGGCAACCGCACGCAACCAGCCCTCCGGAAGCCGCGCGAGATCATTCGGCGTGGCCTTCGAAACCCCCTCCGTCTTCGCGAAGCTCAAAGAGTCCGAATGACGACGATGCCGCCAGTGATGTCTGGTCGGCTGGGGCCGCGACCAATCTCCCGTCGCACGTCACCACTCAACTACTCACAGGTGCAACATGCTGAAGACGCACCGCCCGAGAGCGACCGAGGAATCCCGACTGATCCGATTCGACCGGAGTCATCATCGTGAGGTCGAGGATTGGCGCTAGGGGGAGCTGGTCTAGATCCTCGAGGACGGCGGCCAGCGAATCGGAAGACGGGTAGATGAGGACTATGTCAATGTCGTGTGCTGGATGAGGCCCGTGCACGGTCGAACCGAAAACGTATATCTGAACAGAGGGGTGTCGGGACGCTACCCTAAGCAGCCCCGCGAGGTCTCCCTCGCTCATCGTCTGAGGCGGGACAGGGTCGGGCCCCATCGAAGAATCTCTATGTCGGCTTCCTTCGCAGCGATCTCAGCTTGCTCGGTAGGCCCGCGATTCGGATTTGTCGAGACGAAGATGTCGAAGGGCCAGCACCGGTCTAGCGCGAAGTGCACTGCCGCGACTTCGGGCTGATATGTGTCTTCGATGTACAGCACCAGGGAATTGAGACCGTCCGCTCGATTAATGAGCAATCGGCGGCCGTCCAGATATGACACCGAGACAACGTGGCTGTGCCGGCGAAGGCCATCGAGCACGAAACCCATCTCCCGCGGCGTGTAGTCGCCGGGATTGTCAAGATGGAATGCCCGCATCGCGTCCGCAATCGCGCCCCATCCCACTCCCGCTTCGTGGCAAAGAGCAATTGCGTCTTCTTGGAATACGCCGTCTCGAGGGACGTTAGCGACGAAATCAAGGTCACCGTCGAAGAGATGCGCGATATCCTCGGCATGAACGTCGCGTCGGCGAACGATGCCGATGCGGACCGCTCGCGCATGTTTGCGCTGGACACGCACATGATCACCGTCGACTAAGACGCCCGTGACGATGTCGTCGACCCTCTCGAACATGGAAGCAATGAACGCGTCTGCCTCAGGCAAAGAGATTCTCCATTCCTGCTGGATACCGTGACACCCTCAGTCCCCCGTCGCCGAGATGACGATGAGTCAAGCCATCGACATGACTGCGAAGCGCAGCCACCACATCCTTTTCCTCATCGGTTAGCAGCTCCCGATTCGCGTCAACGATGCGCAGTATCTGGTGAAGGTTCGGGATGATCGTGGCAACGACTTCTCGATCCCACATCGCTGCTTCCTCGGCGTTCGGATCAAACCTGTAGTCGTTGTCCGGACCTATCGTCCGGTGTATGTGTCGGTTCTGGTGCGCAAACGGTTCTATGGCAGCGCGGGCCTGCTCGCGGGTGGTGTGACCGGCGATTCCAAGGGCTGCCTCAACGGCTGCCCTGCGCTGTTCTTTCCACGCCAGGAGCATCTCAACCGGATGACTGTCGGGGGTCTTGTCCACCACCGTGTGGCAATTCGCGCACAGCAGCACGAGGTTCTCCCGCTCTCCGCGGTTTGGAACCGGAACCGTCGCATCCCCGCGGGGGCCTCCTGGACTTGCGGCGATGATGTGCGCTATCTCACCGAAGTGAGTGGTTAGCGCCATTCCCACGTCGACGAACAGAGGGTTCTGGCATATCGGGTTGCAACAGTATCCCGCAGAGTCCGCCCAGAGTTGATAGCGGGTGGCCTGCGTCGGGTTCGCTGTCCCCAGGACACAGGCTGAACTCATGACACGAGTATGCCGCATAAGTCGATGTGGCGGAGCCTTCGAGTTCGACGTGAGGATGCAGGGCGAGCTCGAATCAGCTAGCCCTTGCCTACACCCTTCAGGTACAGCAGCGCTCGCCGTGCGGTTTTCTCAGCGTCCCCCACGGGGCCACCAACCAGCCGTCACTAGGCGTCAGACTCCCTCCAGGACGCGCCAGGGGCTGCAATAGGATCGGGCCATGGCCCTGAGTAGACGCGAACGCTTCAATCTTAAAAGTCGGATGATTGAGATTCAGCAAGATGACCGCTCCTGGACATTCGAGCGAACGAACCTGCTGCTCTCGGAGTTTGGCTTCACGGTTCTGGACCGATTCGACAGCAACGGCGAGTTCACCTTCGGGGACAGCATCCAGACGATCACCGATGCAGACCTCGTCGAGATGTACTCCCTGATAACGGGTGCCGATGACGACGACGTTCGCGCAGAACTCGAGACGGCCGATTCCTCGCTCTGGAAGCCGGGATATGTGCGCGTCTTCTTGTCGCACTCTGCCATGCATAAGCAGTTCATCGGCCGGGTGGCGAGTGAGCTGGCTGTGTCGGGCATCCACGCTTTCGTCGCACACGACACCATGGAATACGAAGAACCCTGGCAGGACCAGATCGAACATGGGCTTCGCACCATGCAGGCTTTCGTCGCGATCACCCATCCCGAGTTTCTGACGAGCGCTTGGTGCCAGCAAGAGGTAGGTTGGGCGCTGGGTCGTGGTGTCCCTCGTTACGTAATCCGATACCCGGCGGACCCGGCAGGGTTTATTGGACGAACTCAATGGCCGCAGGCCGCTGAGGAGCGGGACGTAGACGTCGCCGCTCGGATTCTCGAATGGATCAGTCGAATGCCGGAGTTCTCGGATCAGATCGTCACTGGGTTGCTCTCAGCCCTTCGAGCGGCGGACAACTACCTGGACGCCGGCGCGACAGCGAAGCGCATCGCGACCGTTGACACGCTGAACGTTGATCAGTGGTCAGAACTCGCTGAGATTTATCACAGCAACGACCAAGTCGGCGGGGCGGGGCTGGTGCGTAGAGAGCTGCAGCCGTACTACCGATCCCATGGGCAAGCGTGGCCACCGCAGCGGACCAACAGCGTAGACCCTTAGAGATGAGGCATCACCTCTTCCACAACATCTGAGTCCCAACCGGGTGGCTGGAGAGCTGGCACTGGAGCTGGAATTCTGCGCCCGTAACCTCCATACAACGCAGTGATCTGCTCGCCAATCGGGGGCGTCGGACGTGGTGCCGGGCCTGTGGCCGCAGGATCTCGTGCCAACTATCCGACGACGCGGCCCGCAATGTCGGAAGGGAGGCATCGAGTGCGTCGAGACGAAGCAAAGGCTGGAGCGGATGCCTCGCACCTGGGTTATCTCGTCCTTTCCTCGCCTGTTCTATGCCGCCTCAATCGCTGGCCGCGACCCCAGTTACGCCGGACTCGCCGCCAGTGAAGTCGCGACTGAAGGAGTTCGTTATCTGCGACATTCAATGGCCTGCAGCGACGTCTTCGAATGGATCCCGCGGACCGAGGCTCTCGGTCGAAACTGGACCGGCCGGGGCCGCAAGCCTCGAGCCCTCGGCTGGCGACTCGCCATCTTCATCCTCGTCGAAGGCCCGGTCATTGATATGGTCTTCTACTTGATCGCACCGTTCAAGGACCTCTGAGCGTTGGGTGAATGCACCGCGGATGGCGGCCACGTAATCGCGCGGAGCTTGGTAGAGCTCCTCTTTCGTCATATCGCTGATGATCGAGCTCACTTGGTCATCAATGCGCTGTTCCAGTTCAGGCAGCACCTCCTCCTCCAGACGTTTGAGAAGGTCGACTCGTTCCTCTGCCGAGAAGAGGCCCATGACTGACGCGTCTGCCCAACCGGGATCGAGTTCGTCAATGCCGTATTGGACGATGCGCTCGACCGCCGACCGCCGCACAGTTTCAGGCAGGGCGGCCGCTTCGTTAAGCCGGCCGAGGACGGCGGGCTGCCACATCGCCTCGATCATCATCCCGAAGTCCGCCATGCGGGGTAAAGCGGCATGGTGGGCCTCCGCCCAGATTCGCAGGAACTCATCGGAACAGCGTGTTCGGAGGAACCATGCCCTCCGTCCCGTCGACCATTCATGCCGCTCTGGGGGCGCTACGCGCGAGGCGATCCGTGAATACATCGCAGGCGGTACTCGAACGAGTGTCCCCCGCTGGTCCGGCCCACCGCAGTCGAGCTGAGACACGAGTTCATCGACCGTCATACCTTCCAGATACACAGAGAGCGTGGAGATGTCGCGAGCAACGGAGGCAGCGAAGCCTTCTCTGATTGTGGGGTGATGGAATCGCCAGACCGTATTTCCATCAGTCCGTGTGCTCTGGGACAGAAAGGTACCGTCGATGGCCGCGAAGGCGCGGGCAGTTTCCGCCACAGTGGCTCCAAGTGCTGTCACAGCAGCAGTTAGCCGCTCGTCTGGTGCGAACGGCGCGAGGAGTTCTCCACCTGAGAGGTATATCGCGGCGAGTGCCGCGCGTTGTGCAGGCTCGACGCCGTCGAGAACGTCGACCAGGAACTCGTTCGGATGCTCGAAGTAGGACACGAGAGCGTCCTCGCCCCGCAGACCTGACATCGGCGCGAAGCCCTGAAGCGAGAGGCGACGCGCTACTTCTGGCTGGAATCGCCTTGCCGCCGCCACGGCGCGCAGGTGCGGACGCCACTCATTCAGGACGGCGGCGGGCTGATCACCGGCCTTCAAGTGGTTATAGAGCATCTGCTCTTTCTCGGAGCCGCTCAGTTGCGTGATGTCGATCACAACCTGCTGTTCCTTCAAGCGAGGGAAGGAGTACTCCTTCATCCGCGGGCGGGCGTCGCGGTAAATGTAGTCGCGACTGGTCATCAGCACCCTCGCACCGTGGCCGACGGCCGCCATCACCTCAGGCATTCGGCGCACCCAGGCGTCCGTCAAATGCGGCTCGTGTCGAATGCTGCCGAAGGCATCATCGACCCAGAACATCTGTCGCGGGTCGTCAGGGTTCCAGTGCGCGAGGAGGTCGTCGGGGCCGTCGACTCGCATCACATCGCACTGCCAATTATCGAGCGCGGTCATGCAGAGCATTGCTGCGATTGTTGACTTCCCGCTGGCGGGTTCACCGAGGAGCAACACAAACCCATGGTCGGTCAGAGCATCACTTGCGTCTCGGTATGCGCCTGTGGGGACAAACGTCTCTAGCTCTCGAGTCAGGCTGGTCAGGAGGGCGCGAGCCTGACGCATTCTGCGTTCATCGAGGATGCTCGTGAGATCGCCAAGCCCGTAAACACGCGGGACGTAGCGGCGCAGGTTCCAGTTCTTCTCGATCTGCGTGCAGATCCAGGGGCCGGGTAGCATCGCCACCACCTTGGGCCCGCGTCGCCGTACCTCCTCGTCGAACCAGGCTCTAGTTTGGCCAGTGATTCGCAGGTTGGTGAGCACAATGTAGCCGTCGCAGAGCCCCCGCTCATGTAGCTCCGCGACCTTATCGAGTTCATCTCGAAGATCCGACGGCGACAATGTGCCCGATGAATCCACGCTGAACTTGCACTGCACGACGACTCGAAGTGCAGGCGAGACGAACTGCTTCAGCTCAGGCACGGGATCGTCTCCCGGCGACGTCCAGACGCCGTGGAAAGCACCGTCCTGACCGACGTCATTGGTGTCAGCGAACGCCGTAAAGGTCTGCCCCAACGTCTCCTGGAGCACGACGGCACAGAGATCTTGGAAGGCTCGCCAGCCCAGCTTGTGGAGTTCGTAGTCGGGTCCGGACATTGAGGCCAATCTAAGCAGAGCGGAGCGAGTAGACGAAGCGTCGTCGGCTCCAAGGCACGCGTTTCGGCAGTTCTATGTACGTAAATAGGGGAACTAACAAAGACGAGCTCCGCGGCGGAGGTACAACTGCCACAGAACTCCTCGGCCTTGAGCCGGACTGCACCATCGTCAGGATGCCTTCCTAGCTGTGGGTGATACGAGTGCCGTCGCTTGGGAAAACTGAGACCGGCCCCGCTATACCGCTAGCCGCGCTAGCGGTGCGACGGCGGCATGCCATCTGCTTCCGACGAGCAACACGATGATCCGCTCGCGGGCTCGAGAGAAGACGACGTAGAGCAGTCGGCTAGTGTTCGGGAATGGCTCTGTTTCTTTGCCCATGAAATCGCCCTCACGAAGCACGACGATGGTCGCATCCGCCTCTCGTCCCTTCGTCTGGTACAGATTCATCAGCTGAACTTCCCGCGGGTTCAACGCTGAGTCGGTGAGTGCCGCGTAGCTTGCCTCCCGCGCCTCGACGCATATCGAGGCAACAATTTGTGTGTCGCTCAGATCTCGACCAGCTCGCGCTGCCCGAGCATTCATCACCGCGAGGAGCACTCCTGCTTGCTGCCAAGCACCAGACTTTTGAGGGAGCCCAAGGGCATCATGCGCTAAGCGCGCCTCGTGCACTACGACGTGAACGGAGGGAGCTTTGAGGAGCCGGTCCCGCAACGCGTCCAGGCGCTGACGGAGCGTCTGCGGACCGGTGCCATTCAACACATGTACCGCAAGCTCTGGCACTTGCGCTCCACGCTGCGCGCTGGTCAGAAACACCGCAATAGACTCGATGACACTGTCCCAGGTCGCATCGCCAAACCGGAACCGCATCATTGTCGCTTGCGCATCCAGGGCGGCCGCCAGTGCATCACTCAATCCAGCAATCTCGTGTTCTATCCCCTCCGCCTCGAGCGCGTCCGACAGAGAAGCGAGCATGTCGTTGTGATGAGTGAATACAGCAACACCGAGCCCCTCCGCGCTCAGCTCAGTCACGAGTTGCGCCACAGTGGACGCTTCATCGCTAAGGCTGATGCCGGACCGCACAACTAGGCGACCGCCTTCGAGGGCGGAAGCGAGTGCCGGCGCCCCGAAGGCACGTTTTCGAACGGCATGCGCCACGGCCGGGATGACCCCCGACGGATCCCGAAAGGACGTTTCGGGAAGTATGACCGTGTTTTCCTTTCCTGCAGCAACACATGCGTCATCGATCCTGTCAACACGGACCCCCTCAGCAGCACGGAACGTGTAGATGCATTGATTCGGGTCTCCGAGTAGGATCACGCGATTGGTCGGGGTGATCAGCCCGAGAAACTCCTGTTGCGCATCGTCGGTATCTTGGAACTCATCCACGATTACAAGACCCCACTGCGACCGAAGATGCCCCGCGACCGCTGGCGATGCGCGCGCGATCTCCAGCGCTAGTGGGATCAACCGCGCGTATCCGATCTCACTCGGCGCGAGTCCGAGCTTCTCTCGCGCCGGGCTCACCAGCACAGCGTCGCCGTGCCCAACCAGGCTCCCGAATCGTCGTACTACGGAGAAGGCGAGCGAGTGGAACGTCATCACATCGATACGGCCCGCATGCCTCCCCACCACCGCGCTCGCTCGCGAAGAAATCCGTGCCACGGAGGCCCGCGAGAACGAAAGGAACAGCACCTTCTCGTGGCGCTTAGAGTCCCGAACGCGCTCAAGATGTGCAGCAGCAGCTGCCAGTGCGCTCGTGGTCTTGCCGACCCCGGCGCCGCCGAGCACGACCGTCAACTCCTTCTCCGTCGCGACGATCTTCGCCTGCTCGGAGTTCTGTGCTTCCCAGGTCATGATGGCGGGAGGACGTCGATCCGTCCTGGGTCACCAGCGCAAAGCGCCTCGATGACGGCGCGTGCGGTCGGTGGTGGGGTTGTCAGTGCCTCGACCCAAGCAGGCCCAAGTCCATGCTTCTTCAAGATCTTCTTGCTGAGGAGATGTTCGGCGATTGCATCATCTTCGACCTCCTGGGGCAACGCGGGCATCCCGAGATCTGCGAGCGATACAACGATCTTGCGCAACTTCTCGCCTGGAATACCCCGGATGAGTGCCGCCTCGACTGCGGTGCGTGTAGGAAGGACCACAAGTTGCTCGCAGAGATCAGCTAACTCGGCAACCGCCGGGTCTTCCTGTCCGGGCTTGTCGTTGTCGACGATTGCGCGGACTCGAAACCCCAGCTCCAACGCGACCTTGGCCATGGCGGGCAACCGCGTAATGCCACCATCAGAGCCAGGTGGAGCAATCAGTCGAATTCCGTTGGCGGCGAGGCCGTACTTGTCTTTGCCCGTCTTCTTGAACAGTCGCGCGGAGAGCGCACCGTACCCTTCGGCGTCGAGGGGACCCTCGACGAGCGCGACCGTGCGCGTGCTGAGCGCAGCGAGCAATTGGTCGAGTACCAACCGTCGCGTAACGCGGGAAGCTTTATCTGTGGTGCTCGAGAGCCGATACTGAGCGCGACCGTTCGCGGTATGCACGAAGCGGATCAGCTCATCCGACTTGAACGCTCGGACTACCTCGGCACGACGGGTAGTAAGGATGGATTGGCCCGCGGTGGAGTGAAGTAGAGCCGCCATGTACTCGGAGGATGAGGCGTCCAGACCGTCGCCGAAGTCATCGGCGATGACCACAACGCCCGACTCCGCCTCGCGTGCGGCCGCAATCGCCTCGGCCACCGAGAAAACACTCTGAACAGTGGACCCCTGGGATCGGATGGGCAAGGATCCTGCCGCGCCGAGAGACAGCGCTGGTTGCAGAGCTCGAAGGAGTGCCGCTAGCGATCCGTCGTCGGCGACGAAGTCGATACTATCCGCGTCGTTGACGCCGAACAGCGTCTTCGGGCCCGCGTTCAACACCTTGTCGAGCACTTCGGTTACGACCGGCGCGCTCGAGAAATCACCTGTCGCCGAACGTACGTCTTCATCGAGCTGCGTGAGAACACCGTCGAACGCGCTCGAATCAGACGCCGCGAGCAGGGTTCGTAGCGCGCCTTCTGCGCGAAGTTGCAGCGCTGGCGCGCTATCGATGAACTGGACCGGAAGAGCCTCTCGCTCCACCCGACTAACGCGTTTGAAAGAGTTTGCTGCCGGGTCGCTCCGCGCCGGGAAGTCCACCCAGTGATCACCACTATCCGCATCGATGTCGTAGCGAATGCGGTAGCAAAGTCGAACACCAAGCACTGCGTGGCTCGCGCCCCCCATCCCGGCCGACTCGACGGTCTCTGAGTCAAACGCTTCAAGGCTGTCGCTGAACAGGGTCTCGAGATGCTCTCCCAGATCGAAAAGTGTGACCTCAACTTCGGTCAATAGCTCGCTTGAGTCGCCACGGACAGGTCGGAAGATATCGAGAGGGTTGACGCGGACTCGGGTGCTGCGCGGATCGAGCACACGACGAAGCGCCTCCACGAAATCGCTTCGTCCTGCCTGCGGCTCTCCAGCGACAACTGCATCAGCGGGAAGGACAACGCTTGCGCTCTCGAAGCCGCGGAAACGCTCGATCCTGACCCTCGCGACCCTCATGATGCTGCCGCCACAACAGGCACTCGGCTCGCCGCGATTTTGTATAGCTCCACTGGAAGGCCTGATCCGGCGAGGAAGGAGGCCTCGTCTACGCCGGCCTCATGCAGCACTTCCCGGGCGCGTGGCAATATCGACGGCATCTCCAGCGACGAGATTCGTCCCGGTTCCGCTCGACGCCAACCATTCTGTGACATGCGGATAACCGCGTTGCGGTACGAGACGTCGCTCATGACACCAAGAGCACGCGCGCGGTAGAGGAGCGCGGCGAGGCTGACGCCCCAGTACTCCTTTAGCTCGGCCAGCGCTGCCCACGCTTTACCCGCAGTCGAAATGGGCAGGAAAGGGGCGATCTCTTCGGCGGGCATCAGGAACTCAGAAGCGAAACGGTTAGCCTGCTCCTCGGCGACCTTGCCACCCGGTTCAGCGTCGTGGTGCATGATCAGATGCCCGAGTTCATGAGCGGCGTCGAAGCGTTGCCGGTAGTAGTCGTCCTTCACCGGGTTCAGAACGATGATCGGCCGGGTTGCCGAGTGCAAGGAGTACGCATCGATGGCCGCCACCCCCGGCTCGCTGAAAACGACAACTACACCGCTACGCTCGACAAGCCGCACAACGTGCTGCACCGGTCCCGGGCCGACGCCAAAGAACTGGCGGGCCTCGCGCGCGGCTTCCTCGGGAGTCATCGAACGTTCGTCGGAATCCACGGGCAGGTCGGGCAGGAGCGCCTCAGGGAACTCGACGGCGTTCTCGAGCATCCCGGCGATCTCCGCCACGAACCGGCCATAGGCCTCAGCCTCGTCCTGTGCGATCTGCGGTGTCGAGCGGAGCGAACGGAAGTGTGGCTTGGTAGCCTTCGGCGGCGCTCCTCCCCCAAAGAACTGAGGCTCCACCTGCAGCGCTAAAGCGAGCTTCGCCACCGTGGCCCGGTTAGGTTGCTTGGCGCCGCTCTCCCATGCCGTCACCGAGGCCGGCGACATCTCGATACGGCTCGCCAGGTGAGACTTCTTCAGTCCCTTCAGCTGGCGTGCCATAGTGAGGCGCTCACCGTTGAAGAACGAAGCCGCGGCGGCGAGCGTCTGAGACGGTCGACGCGCCTCAACCATTCGCCGCGCCCGCCCCTTCGCCCGCACCAGCCCGCTTGATCCGTACCGGCACGTCGTCGACGTCAGTCGAGGCTCCACCGCTCGGCATCTGATGTGTGACCGGGAGACCCGTACCGCCCGTCGGAGCTCCGCCGGAGAGCAGCAGTTCCTTCCAGTGCCAGCACGAGTCTCCCGGGTATCCGGGGTTCTTGCTCTGTCCGATATACAGCTCGAACTGTTTGGTTGCGGGGTGGAAGGCATGCGCTGCGATGAGCGTCACACCAGCGAAGTCATCATCGTCTGGGATGCCTGGGATGGACTCCAAGCCGAACTCTTCATCGTCGAAGAGTGCGTTATCGCGGACGAATAGTTGGTCTGCGACACGCTTCTTCGCGTCGCTACGCTGCACCCACTTGATCTCGTCAATCTTTCCGAAGGGGAAGGACTGCAGCAGCACGCGGTACCCCTGGATAGCCCAGCCGGGAGACTGCTTGTAGTCCCGGCGTCCGACCAAGTCCTCATGAAGGCTCGGCATCGAGTCGAAGGCCTCGGGTGTGATGCCACGCTTGAGGAAATCCTCGCCGACGCTCTCGAGGCCCTCGGCCAGCCTGAAACGACCATTCGAGGTCGCCCGGTCGAGGAGGTCTCGAAGGTGCTTGAAGTTGAGATAGCCGACGACGCCCTGATCGTGGCCCTGGTCCTCGTCGAAGAGCTGGTCCGTCGCAGCGAACGCTACGGGCGCACCCCACTTCAAGACATCGAGCAGTCCGGACATCTGGAGCTCGGAGAGGGCCTCGTGTTCTGCGGTCATGGGATTAAAGTACACGACTCCCAGTAGATGGTGCTTGTATTTTTACTCTCGGCGTGTCGAATGCTTGCAAGTCATCCTGGATGGGACACAGTTCGGGTGAGCAGGCTTTTCACTGCTGTGAGTGGGCACGCTGGGCGCCAACAGGTAGACCGCTGGGTCACTGCCTGGTCAGGCGCTCCCAGATGCTCCTTCGTGATCGTGGCAGCGGGGCAGGTTGCCGCCCCGCTCGCGGAGAACCGTCGACGTTCTCCTTCGCGACACGTACATCGCCCCCAGTGCCAACGACAGCGCGTAGGGTCGGCACGTACTCCTGAGCATCGGGCACCGCCTTCTTGACCGGCGGGATCGCGTCGCCGAGCGGCCGGACGATCCCACCAGCATTCACCACGATCCCGCCCGCGTCGACGACGAGGCGAATGACCTGCAAAGTCCCCTCCTCGATGCGTGGCATAGCCTCTCGCCACTCACTGGATTCGAAGTTGCTCAACGACCAAGTCAGGCGTCCGAGCCGGACGCCGCCTCGCCACGCCCACCAGCCTCTGTCGCCATCGAATCGCACATCGAAGACATCGCCGATGCGTATGTTCGACATCAGCCCCCGTTCAACGGACCGCTCGTACATCTTGTTCGCGACGATGTAGCCTCGGTCCTCGAGTTGGCGTGCGGCATCTGGGAGAACGCGGATGCCGATGTGGCGCGATCCGTCCTTGTTCGGCCCGGAGAGCACCAGCCAAGATCCAAGTGGTCGCTTCACAACCCGATCTTCTCAGAATGTTGCAAGACGGCCTCGATTAATCGATCTAGCCCACGGGGTCACGTGGAATCGCCCGCCGTGGGAACGGGAGGGCCACGCCGCCGAAACCCTTTCGCGACCGACCCGAGCGATTCACGTACCTAGATACCGCGCACATCTCGCCGACCCAACGACAGATCACGAGATGGCTCTGTGCCGTACTCCACCCACCTGCGACGCTGATCATCACGTGCGCGCTAGCGCGGTCTATCGCGTCGTCATCTCGATGGGAGACCCGTGGACGCTCTAGAACACTCAGCCGACATCACGCTGCCCGACCAGCGAGTCGCAGTGTTGGGGGATGTTCACGGCAACGTCGGTTGGATCCGGATGCTGGCAAGGGCACTCCCCCACCTCGCGCCGGACGTGACGACCATCTTGCAGCTCGGCGACTGGTGGATGCCCCCGGACGAGGTCGACGAGGCGCTCACTGAGACGGGCATCACAGGCATCTACGTGACCGGAGGGAATCATGAGCCGTGGGGTGAGATCACCCCACTCATGAACAAGTACCCCGGCGAAGCCGTGCGGGTCTCCAAGCTCGTGTGGCTGCTCCCCCGGCCCGCGCGCCTCACCATTGGTGGGCGCTCCGTGCTGTCACTGGGCGGCGCCACCTCTGTCGACCGCGAGTCGAGGATCGAAGGGCTGACCTGGTGGCCAGACGAGGCCATCACCGACGAACACGTCGCAGCGGCCATCGCCGGCGGCCCCGCCGACCTGATGCTCACCCACGAGTCACCCGCCAACACCCCTGTCCGCCCTGTCCGTGAGATCCTCCGCACGAACCCGCACCGCTTCCCGAAGGCGGCGTTGGAAGCGTCCGCGGCGTCGCGCGCGAGGGTCAGCGAGGTCTGGGATGCCGTGCATCCCGAACTCCTCGCTCATGGGCACCTGCATGTCGGGGCGGGCGGACAGACTTCAGATGGTCGTCGCGTGGCGAGTCTCGGCGCGAAGGTCACGAGTGGAACCTCGGGATCCTCGACATCACGAACCTCAGGATGGCGACGCCGAGCCTGGCCATCCTCCGCGGACTTGCCGACGACGACGGTTCTCGTAAAGCGCGGGAGCAGCGGATGAAGAGCGTAGCCGAGTCCCTGCACTCGGGAGTCTTGGACGGATTGAAGCCCTCCGCTCAAGCGCTTCGTGATGCCCAGGACTACATCGACGGACTCCGCAGCCTCGAGGACATCATCGAGGACGTCCGCCAGCGCCACACTCGAAACCCCGAGGATGAGAAGTGACCGAAGATGAACCGAACCCCTGGGCTCGGATCATCGGCCCCTGCTACACCGTGGCGAGCATGGCCCGCACCCTCGGATGGACCGAGGCCGAGGTTGTGGAAGCCGGACACACGCTCCGACTTCTAATGCTGCTCACAGACGACGACGTCTACCTCTTCCCTGCGTTCCAGCTACGCGACGGCAGGGTAATCGAAGGGCTGACTAACGTTCTTCGCGTTCTCCAGACCGGAACTCAGGGCCGCTGGACATGGGCGCAGTGGTTGAACACGCCCTACCCTCATGGCGAACCCACCGCTATTGAGAAAATGCTCGCCGGTCGGCTCGACGAGATACTGCTCGAGGCGACGCACGACGCGTGGTCTTGGAGTTCATGAAGAGACCTCCAGCGGCGAGTGACCACACGGTGCGACCTAGCTAACCTCGTCGCGCTTCTCGGAGAAGTCGGTGCAGCTGATGAGCACGAACCTGTTCCAGGCGACCGCTTCGTAGTCTCAGCAGTTGGCGGCCAAGCCAGCGTGCGAGCAGGAACTCTGTTCGATCTGCCGCGTGTAGTCGCGGGAGCTTACGGTGTGCGGTGACGAATCGCTCGGATGCTTCGAACCTTTCGTTCCACACGCGATCCAGGGGATCCCACTCGAACGCGGGTGAGACGTCAAGTCGAGCGCGCTGGTACGCGTTTAGGCCGCCTTCGAAGCGACGCTGATAACGAGCCCACTCGCCGAGGTGGCGTTCCTCATCCGTGAGGGTCGCCCTGGCGCGGGTGTTCTCGCGCGGCGCGCGGTCGAGGTCTCGCCAGTGATCTTCATACGCGTGGAGTGAGTTGATCCAGTTCGCGGCGCGGCGCTGAGGTACGACCTGCTCGTCGAGAACCAAGGTCACAACCGCGGCGAACCGGTCGGCCACGGGATCGACGGTCCCCTCCGCCCGTCGTAGTTGTTCGGCTTCAGCGTGGAGTTCTGCAGGGGTCGACGCGCGCACAGGGTCCTTTCATGGGCGAGACGGCTCGCCCAATGCACCTATGCGCGGTGTGCCCCTGCTGTCAGACCACGCCGAGTGCACGCGGCAGTGTCGCTGAGTCGGCGGAGTCGCCGTCGACGGCTTCGTAGGGTTGCTGGCACCCGACGGGAGGCACCATCGTGCAGATCGACGACGAGCCGCAGGACCAGGTGCTCGACGAGATGGACGGCGTCTTCGTCGTGACCACGGATGAGGGAGTCGAGTACCGCCTCGACATGAACAAGCGACAGGTCACCCGCATGGTGGAGGTGCGTGCGGGGGTCCGCGCGGTGCTCGATCCGGAGTCCGCCGCACTGGTGGCCGTCGCGACGTGCCGAGTCGGCGCCCCGATGGTTCTCCTCATCGACCGAGACAAGCCCGGAGTGTTGTTCACTCGCCGCGCGTCCGCCACGGTGTTGGGCATCAACCAGGTGTCACGAACACCGCGGCCGCAGTAGGAGTGGCCTGACGATGACTCATCCCGGCGACGGAGACGAAGCGGGCAACGGAACCTTCGCGCCGAAGAAGGCGGCGCGATACTGGACGACGTTGGAGCCGGTCGTGACGGCCGCGGTGAACAAGACGGCAAGTCGGACGGGTCGGGAGGCGCGCTCGCTGTATCCGGTCGCGACGGCGTTCGTGCTGTGGGCGTGGCAGACCAGGGGCCTGGATCTCGACGTCGCGCGGATTTTCCGCCGCCGAGTGGTCGAAGAGTACGTCCACCGAGGAATGGAGTCGTTCACGCGCGGCAGCAAAGCCACCTATCGGTCCGTCCTCCTCACCATCGTCGGCGCCGTGACTCCACCCTCAGACGTCCCATTCCCTATCCCTCGGTCTGATCCCACTCCGCCATATACCTCAGCCGAGATCGCCGTCCTCCGGAGCTGGGCCAGTGCCCAGGGGTCTGCTGTCCGCCGTCGTGACGCTGCTGTCCTCCTCGCGATGGGGTTCGGAGCGGGACTCGCGACCCGGGAACTGCTGTCCGTGCGTACCGGGGACGTCGACATCCGCGGAGACGAGATTCACATCCTCGTCTGGTCGGGTCGTCCACGGCTCGTCCCGGTGCTCACTGCGTGGCAACCCGGACTCCGGGCAGCGATAAACGAGCTGGGCGATGACCAGTGGGTGTTCCGCGTGGGGCGCACCGGTGTGCGGTCGGCGCAGGTCACCGACTTCCTGCATCGGGGGCATACGACGAAGCTGGATGTTCGGCCGGCGCGGATGCGGACCACCTGGCTCCTTGCCCACCTGCAGGCCGGCACACCGCCCCGCGACCTTCTCCGTATCGCTGGCCTTGAGCATCTCGCGGCGCTGGACAGGATCCGGCAGTTCCTTCCGTCACGGGCACCGCTTCCACCATCGAAGCCGGGCTTCACGCACCCGCAGGACTAGGCCGGTGCGCCGTGCTGTGGGAAGTGCGACACGCCGTACGCACGCTCTGGCGACTGGCCGCGTACAGGGTGGTCATGAACCCAAACCACCGACTCAGCGACATCCTCGACGAGACTGCGGCACTGCTCACTTCTCACCCGCGGCTGCCCGAACTCGCCGCACCCATCATCATCAAGTACCGGCCCAACAGTGCAGCCCTGGCCAGCGCCTGGACGGCCACACGGTCCTTCACCGTCGAGACCGCCGCGGCCATGTTGCCGCACTCGTTCGACGTGACTCGCCGTCTGATGACGATGTCCGCGTCCTTCCACATGTGGGTCTGGGCACGCACCGGTACCGAGCTGACTATCCCTCGCGTCTACACCCAGAGCAACATCGACCGGTTCATCGCGACGGTTCACAAGAACCGCTCCGCGGGGCACCGGTGGGGCGTGTCTCGCCAGCTCGTGAAGATCGGCCGCGAGCTCGCCGATGCCGATCTCATCGCCATCTCAGCACCACACGGGATGGTCCGCTCGCCGTTCACGACGAAGCAGCTCGCGTCGATGCACAGCTGGGCGAACTCGCTCACCACCGTGAAGAAGCGTCAGAACGCTCAGGCGCTTCTTGGGTTGGCCGGCGGTGCCGGCTGACTGCGGCCGAGATCGTCGAGGTCCGCGTCTGCGATATCCACAGGGATGGTGATGTCGTCTTCGTAGATGTTGTCGGCAAGAGGGCTCGACGGGTCCCCGTGCGGCATGCCTGGGCTCGCGTACTGCTGCGTAGCATCGACGGCCGCGTCGATGCCAGTGCGGGGGTGTTCCGTGGCCCGTGGATCGCCGAGTACCCGCCCCGCATCATCCAGTCTTTCCTCACCGACCATCCCGCGCCCGTCCGTCCTACCCCGGCAGCGCTTCGTGCGGCATGGCTGCTGCACCACATCAACAACCACGTGCCGCTGCCCGTTCTTCGCGAGGTGGCGGGCTTCGAGCATTACTCGACCCTCGTTCGGTACTACGAGCACGCGAACGTGCTGGATGTCGCTGACTTCACTGCTCAGCTCGTCGGAGCGGAGGTCGCACGATGACCTCCGTCGACATCGACTACTACCGCGCCTTCGACGACAACGACGACTGCGGCATCACCGAGCGCGAGGTCCTCGGTCGCGGCCGCGACCTCCAGCAGTTTGACGACTCCACTGTGGCCTTGGCGGAAACCCGCGTCCGGCAGTCCGGCATCCTCGAGCAACTCGACCGTTGGGCCGCTGAAGATGCCAACCGCGACGGTATGGGCGGACGACCCGCGATGATCTCCTACCGCGCCCTGCTCACCGCCCTCCTTCTTCTTGCTCAGGAAGGGGCCCCGCTCCACATCCGGCGTGCCGCGTACGTTCTTCAGCACAGGCTCTCCACGAAGTCCAGCGACCTCCTCGACCTGCCCGAGACGCCCACGAGCTTTGCGACCCATGTCGCCACAACGAAGCGCTGGTACACGAACACGATTCGCGCGTTCCACCGAATGAAGACCCTGATGGACCCCTACCCGCAGGAGCTCTACACTGCCAAGACCCACGCTCAGATCCAGGAGATCCTCCGCAATCACGACGCAGAGCGTGCAGAGAAGTACAAGGCGCGTCTGGACGAGTACACCCGCCTGTTCATCCGTATGACGTTCATGCTCCAGCCGCGAGATGTGCGTCGGGCCTCGAAGCAGCTGGATCTCTCCTTCGACCAGACCTACATCGGCACACCCACCACCAAGGGGTACAGCCGCAAGCACCTCGCGAGCAAGGTCAAGGCTGAGAAGGGAGCCGATTTCGGCGAGGTCTCCCCTGGCCCCGTTGACGCCTTCGCCGGGTGGCACGTCAAGAGCGGCAAAGCTGAGCGCGTCGACAACCAGAAGGGCGAGGTCGACCAGACCGCACCTGAACGTGGGAAGTCGGCGGACTACGACTGGGGATGGGTGGCGAACCTGGCCGTTCGCGTCGACGCCGAGCAGCCCAGCTCAAAGCGGTTCCCGAGCCTCGTGGTCGCCGCGTCGCTCAGCATCCCGAACATGGAGGTCGCCGAAGAAGCCGCGCACCTCCTCGAAGCCGCGGCGATGCTCGACCTCGCCCCTGGTGTCGCCGACGCCGACAAGCAATACTGGGCCAACGCCAAGCCCTTCCGACTCCTGAAGCCGGCATTGAAGACCGGGTTCACTCCGTCCACGGACTACCGATCCGACCGCGTCGGAGTCAAGGGTGGCCAGCACGGCGCCTTGTTCGTCGAAGGCGACGCGTACTGCCCGAGCACGCCGAAGCCCCTCCTGAACGCCACACCGGATCGTCTCGGCGACGTGATCGACGTCGCAACGCACCGAGCCCGAATCGAAGAGCGGAAGGCCTTCCAGCTGCACGTCAAGGACAAGGCGAAGACGCCTGACGGAAAGGTAATGCTGCGCTGCCCAGCCCTCGGCCCAAGTCCGACCGTCGTCTGCCCTCTCCGCGAGATGATGCTCAGCGCGGCCAAGAAGGCCCGCCCCGAGGTCGAGCCCGAGACGCTGGAAGAAGAGTTCCTCGACACCATCTGCAAGAAGCACTCGGCCGCGTTCGACCTCACTGAGATGCAGGCCCCGCAGCAGGCCTTCGACTACGGCACCGAAGAGTGGGAGACCTTCCACGACCACGCCCGCAACACCGTCGAGTCCGGAAACCATCACCTCAAGGCATCAGGCGACGCAGACATCGAAACCGCCGGTCGCCGCCGCGTCCGCGGAATCGCCGCCGCACAGATCCTCGTCACACTCCTCATCGCGGCCCACAACATCCGGAAGATCGCAGCCTTCTTCAGCGACCGAGAGATCGAACGAGCGCGCACGACTCCACGTGTCCACACCATCCGCCGCCGCGACCGCGTCTGGGCCAATCGCTACACGAAGACCACAGGCAACGGCGACCTCAGTATCCCCCGAGGCGGTCGAGCATCGTCGCTGACGAACACACCGCCCGGCCAACCGGGCGAGCTCGCGTTGACACCGATGCGAACCTGAGCGACTCCGCTCACTTACGACGCCCGCCGGCGGCACGCCCGGCACGCTCCCCGCTACAAAGGACATTCGAACGCGCCCGAAAACCGGGCGCGTTCGTGTCTTCACGACCGGAACCGCTGGATCGGGCGTACGCAGATCAAGATCTGACGCCGCAGAAACGAAAAAGGGAAGGGCACCTGCTCCAAGCAGGTGCCCTTCCCTTTTCTCTCGCTGTTCTGCAATCAGTATTGCCAACAGCCCTCTGGTCGGGCTGACAGGATTTGAACCTGCGACCCCTTGACCCCCAGTCAAGTGCGCTACCAAGCTGCGCCACAGCCCGTTGTTCTGCACTCTCGCGCAGGCAACTCCCCTATCTTAGCCGCATCTCGACCCCCTCCGCGAACCGAGCCGTTGCGGGTTGTCGGATGCCGCGCGTAGCCTCCCGTGCATGGTGACGATCACGACCGAGGTGGCGACGACGGCTCGCTGGGACGATGTGCAGCATGCTCTCACCGGAGGTGGCGACGGCGCGAGCTGCCAGTGCATCTGGCCGGTGCTGAGCAACAAGGACTGGAACACGACCACGACTCCGCAGCGCATCGAGATGTTCCGCGCCGAGATCGACGAGGGGCCACCGCCCGGGATCATCGCCTACGTCGACGGCGATGCCGCCGGCTGGATCCGGATCGGGCCGCGCACCCGCCAGGCGCGCATCCCGCGAACGCGCATCATCGCCGCGGCGACCACCGAGCCGTTCGATGACGAGTCGGTCTGGGCGGTCACGTGCTTCGTCGTGCGGCGCGAGCACCGCGGTGCCGGGCTGAACCGGGCCCTCCTGGAAGCCGCCGTCGACTACGCCCGCGAATCCGGAGCGCGACTGATCGAGGGGTACCCGGTCGATACCCGCGGCGAGAAGCAGCGATCCAACGATCTGTTCCATGGCACGCTCGGCACGTTCCTCGCAGCCGGCTTCATCGAGAAGACCGAGCTCAAGCCGGGGCGCACCCTCGTCGCCCTCGAACTGGCCCCATGATCGGGCCACGCCCCCGAGCCGCTAGCGTGAAGGCATGAGCGACGCGAGCCCGACCATCGACGATCCCGAACTCGGCACCTTCACCCGCGCCACATCCGAGCTCACCGACGGCTCGGTGCTCACGCACGACTGGTTCGTCGGCACGGTCTCGGTCGAGGGAGCGGAGATCGAGCTCATGCTCGAGGGCCAGACTCCCGACGACGTGGCGCCGCTGCTCCCCCGCATGCGCGACGTCGTCAAGCGGCTGCACATGCTGCGGCGGATCGCGACCGACGCCGTCGTCACGAACTTCAACACCGGCGAACCCGAGCGGCAGGACCTCGACGACGCCGCCTCCGATCTCGCCCTCGAAGCGATCGAGGTGACCCCCGACGGCACCGTCGTCCTGCACCTGACCGACACCTGCGGCGAGCACTTCCCCGAGGGTTACTGGCCGGCCGTGCACCTGGGCATCGACGACGCCGTCCAGCAGGTCACCGTCGAATCCTGACCCCGCGTATGCCTCACCCGACAGCGCCGGCGATCGGCCGACCCTACGATGGGGAGATGCAGCGCCGCGCCTCGTCCTCGCACCTGGGCTGGGCCTTCCTCCCCTACGTCGCGGTCTCCGTTCTCCACGTCGTGCTGCTCGCCGTCGGAAGCCCGCTCGCCGGACCGACGAAGCTTCTGTTGATGCCGCTGCTTGCCATCCCCGTCCTCGCCGCCGCGCGGTGGCTCAAGCCCCCGATGACCCTCATCCCGCTCCTCGCAGCACTGCTCTTCTCATGGCTCGGCGACGGCGCCGGCGCGTTCTTCCCCGCGGCGCCGGAGCTCCCCCTGATGCTGCTGTTCTTCGGCATCGCCCATGTGGCATACATCCTGCTTTTCGCCCGCCATCTGAGAGTGCGGCGGATGCCGTGGTGGGCGCTGATCTACGCGCTCTGGTGGGCGACGATGATCGCCCTCCTCGGGCCGCACACCGGTGGCCTGCTGGTCGCGGTGGCGGTCTACGGCGTCGTGCTCGGCGGCACGGCGGCGTTCTCTGCACGATGCCACCCGCTGGTCGCGATCGGCGGCGCGTTCTTCCTCGCCAGCGACACGCTGCTGGCGTGTCGACTCTTCCTTCCCGACGGTCTTCCGGCGTGGAGCAGCCCGGCTGTGATGCTCACGTACACGCTCGGCCAAGGTCTCATCATCGCGGGCGCGCTGGTCACCCTGCGAAAGCGGACTGCCTGATGGATGCGGCACGCGTCGACAGCTGGCTCTGGGCGATCCGCGTCTACAAGACCCGGTCGGCTGCGACCACCGCATGCCGCGCCGGGCATGTACGCGTGAACGGCGACAAGGTGAAGGCCGCGCAGCAGGTGCGGGTGGGCGACGAGCTGCGCATCCGCATCGCCGGATTCGACCGGATCCTGATCGTGCGGCAGCTCCTCGTCAAGCGAGTCGGCGCCCCGGTGGCGGCGCTCGCCTACGAGGACAAGACGCCGACGCGGGAACCGCAGGCCGCGTTGGGTCTCCGTGATCGTGGAGCCGGACGTCCGACCAAGCGCGAGCGCCGCGACATCGACAAGCTCCGCGGGCGGAACCACGACCCAGAGGATTGATATTCCGTCATCCTCCCCGCATTCTTTCGAAGCTTTGTTCTAGAATAGGGGTATGGCAACTCGGACCGACATCGACCTCGAACTCGCGGAGCGACGCCGCGTACTCGAGGCCTGGGTCGAGAAACGACGGCGCATCGCCGCGCTCGAAGCCGAGGCCGCCGACCTGCTGGTCGAGCAGATCGTCCTCCACGACGCCGAGGTGTCCGCAAGCCCGTTCCACCGCGATGCGATCCACCGCTCCATGATCGCGGAGTTCTCCGCCGCGGGTCACGTGTCCCGCGGGTCGATGGACTTCGCGTTCGCCGACGCACAGGCGCTTCACGACCACCTCCCCGCAGTCCGTGCCGCATTCGCCGCGGGTTCCCTGAGCGCTGGCCACGTCCGCGAGATCGCCCGCGTGAGCGCGCTCGTCGCCGAAGCCATCCGCAACAAGAAGGTCGATACCGACGTCATGGCGCTGTTCGAGACGGCGGTCCTCGTCGTCGCCGAGCAAGACACGGCTGCCCGCACCCGCGCGCACGCCAGGCAGGTCGCCAGCGCACTCATCGGCGAAAGCATCGGGGAACGGCATCGGCGAGCGGCCAAGGAACGCTGCGTGACCGTGAAGTCGCTCGACGACGGCCTCGCCCTGCTCACGGCAGTGCTTCCGGAATGGATCGCGACCGCCATCTCCGACCGGCTGAGCCGGATGACCCGGGAACTCGTGCGCGCGCGCCAGGATTCGGTACCCGAGTTCCTGCCCTGGTGGTCGGACGAAGACATCGATGCCCTGCATCCCGAAGACTTCGCGCTCGACGACCCGGCCTTCGACGCCTACGCCCCCGCGGCCAACGCCGACCCTGCTGACGCTGACGCTCACGCCGACGGGAGGATCTTCAGCGCCGACGGAGAAACGTTCGCGACCGATCCCGAGATCGAGCACATCCCTGCCGATGCGCGCACGTGGGCGCAGATCCAGGCCGACCTCTTCACCGACCTCCTCCTCGCCGGCGACCCGAGCCGCGCGCACGGCGACGGCCTCGGACGCATCCAAGGACGCGTCCAGGTGACGGTCGCCGCGACCACGCTCGCCGGCATCGACGACCAGCCGGCCGAGCTCGACGGGCACGGCCCGTTGGACCCCGACGTCGCCCGCGCTCTCGCGGGAGGGAACAACGGATGGACCCGACTGTTCCTCGACGCCGCCGGGATGCTCGTCGAAACGGATACGTACACGCCGACCGAGGGTATGCGGCGGTTCCTCCGTGCTCGTGACCAGCACTGCCGCTTTCCCGGTTGCCGCATGCCCGTGCACCGCTGCGAGATCGACCACCAGCACGATCATGCCAAGGGCGGGAAGACGCGCCTCGACAACCTCGGCCACCTCTGCCGGACACACCACACTCTCAAGCATCCCGACATCCCCGACCCGCATCGGTGGGCGGCGCAGCAGGAACGAGACGGCAGCATCACCTGGCACAGCCCGCTCGGCCGCGCCTACTCCGATCCCCCACCCCGACGGGTCATGTTCGTCTGACGCCGGTTCGGCGGACGAGCCTTGGCCCGCGGTGAGACGCCGGGATCAGTGATCGATCAGATCGCGCAACCATCCGGCCGATCGCACATGCTCGGCACCCGCGTGCTCGACCCGCTCTCGCAGTCCTCGGTCGCTGGTCACCGCGACCACGGTGCGCTTCGCGGCCACCAGACGCTCGACTTCGGTGACGATCGCGTCATCGCCCGCGGCATCGGCGCGGATGACGGACACATCACTTGCATCGGAGTCGACACCGCGCGCCTGTCCCTCGACCACCATCGACACCTCCGGGAACCACGCGGAGCCCTCGAGTTCCAGGTCGGCGGCAGGCACGGTCAAACCCTCCAGCCGTCCGCGCAGCCGCCGGGCCGCCCCCGCGCGGTCCTTCCACCACCCGTCCGGCACCGATCCGACGACGTTCGCCGCGTCGACGACGACCACCGGCCGCACCTCGAGCAGCGCGCGCAGTGCCGGCCACGACGCGCCGAAGCCCGGATGCAGCGGCCGCGCATCGACCTGGTCGACCGGCACCCACTCGAGCGCCACGCTCTCGGGGTCGCTGATCACCGGGTCGAACGGCACCTGCACGTCGGCGATCACGGTCGTGTACGACCAGATGCCCAGATCGAGGACGCTCGTGAACCGCGGCCGCACCGCGCCGTCCGGCACACCCGCTTCCTCCTGCGCCTCTCGGATCGCACCGACGATCGCACGCTCGCCCTCATGCAGCGCCCCGCCGGGGAGACCCCAGGTGCCACCGAAGTGGCTCCACGCCACACGATGCTGCAGCAGGATGCCACGAGCGGGATCGTACGCCAGCAGACCGGCAGCGCCGAAGCGCCCCCAGTACTTCTCCCCGGACTCGGCCACGACCCACGCATCACCCGGATCCCGCGGCCCCTCGGGGCGACGCGGTTCACCAGCGGCAGGAGGTACGACAGTCACCCCCTCAGCCTTTCACAGCATCGGGGCATCGGCACCACGGCGCGACATGCGCCGGAACAGATCAGCGCTGGCGCTTCTCGCGCACGCGCATGTTGATCACGATCGGCGTGCCCTCGAACGAGTAGAGCTCGCGCAGACGCCGCTGGATGAACCGTCGGTATCCGGGATCGAGGAATCCGGTCGTGAACAGCACGAACGTCGGCGGACGCGTCGACGCCTGCGTGCCGAACAGGATGCGCGGCTGCTTGCCACCGCGCAGCGGGTGCGGGTGCTCGGCGACGAGCTCCGCGAGGAACGCGTTGAACTTGCCGGTCGGGATACGACGGTCCCAGTTCTCCAGCGCCGTCTCCAGCGCGGGAACCAGCTTGTCGAGGTGACGACCGGTCTTGGCCGAGATGTTCACGCGCGGAGCCCAGGCGACGTGCGCGAGGTCCTGCTCGATCTCACGCTCGAGGTAGCGACGACGGTCGGCGTTCTCCAGGTCGTCGTCGTTCAGACGGTCCCACTTGTTGAACGCGAGCACGAGCGCGCGACCCGACTCCAGCACGAGGTCGATGATGCGCACGTCCTGCTCGCTGATCGTCTCGGAGACGTCGAGCACGACGACGGCGACTTCGGCCTTCTCCAGCGCCGCAGAGGTACGGAGCGAGGCGTAGAAGTCCGCACCCTGCGCCATGTGCACGCGACGACGGATGCCGGCCGTGTCGACGAGACGCCACATCTTGCCGCCGAGCTCGACGACCTCGTCCACCGGGTCGCGGGTGGTGCCGGCCAGGTCGTTCACGACCACGCGCTCCTCGCCGGCCGCCTTGTTCAGCAGCGACGACTTGCCCACGTTCGGGCGACCGAGGATGGCGACACGACGCGGTCCACCGATCTCCTGCTTCGCGACGGCAGAGACCTCGGGAAGCTTCTTCAGCACCGCGTCCAGCAGGTCGGCGACGCCGCGTCCGTGGATGGCCGACACAGGCCAGGGCTCGCCCAGGCCCAGGCTCCACAGGCCCGCCGTCTCCGGCTCCTGGCGGGCGTCATCGATCTTGTTGGCGACGAGGAACACCGGCTTGCCGCTCTTGCGCAGCAGCTTCACGACGTGCTCGTCGGTCGAGGTGGCGCCGACCATCGCGTCGACCACGAACAGCACCATGTCGGCGAGGTCGATCGCGACCTCGGCCTGCATCGCGACCGAACGGTCGATGCCGCGGGCGTCGGGCTCCCAGCCACCGGTGTCGACGAGGGAGAACCGCCGGTCGGCCCACTCGGCCTTGTACGTCACGCGGTCGCGGGTCACACCGGGAGTGTCCTCCACGACGGCCTCGCGGCGGCCGAGGATGCGGTTGACGAGTGCGGACTTGCCCACGTTCGGCCGCCCCACGATCGCCACCACCGGAAGCGCCGGGCTGTAGTGGATGCCGTCCTCGCCGAGCGTGATGCCCGCGAGAAGCTCTGCGTCCTCATCGTCCAGCTCGTAGTCGGCGAGACCGGCGCGCAGGGTCTCCGCGCGCTGCTCGGCCAGATGCTCGTCGATGTTCTCCATCTTCTCGGCGAGCTGGTCGGGGCCGCCTTCGTATTCGTCGTCAGCCACGGTGTGCTCCTTGGATTCGTTCGATCACCGTGAGGACGGCGTCGATGGTCTGGGGGAAATCGAGTTCCGTCGAATCGACGACCTCGACGCCTTCTGCGGCGTTCAGGAAGTCGACGACGGCGCTGTCTGAGGCGTCGCGCTTGTGCAGCGCCGCGGCGACAGCTGCCGCGTTCTCACCGGCGAGTTCACCGGCGCGTCGGGCGGCCCGTACTTCGGGGGCCGCGGTGAGGAGGATCCGCACGGGGGCGTCCGGCGCGACGACGGTGGTGATGTCGCGACCTTCGACCACGACGGCCGGGTACGACGAATCGGCGACGAGCGTGCGGAACAGCTCGTTCACCTGGGCACGCACCGCGGGCACGCGCGCCACGCCGCTCACGGCACCGGAGACCCGCGGGTCCCGGATGGCCTCGGTGACATCGGCATCGCCGACGCGCACGGTGCGGTCATCGGGGTCTAGCCCCAGCTGCACCGGGAAATCGGATGCGGCGGCGAGGACCGCGTCAGCATCGGAGGTGTCGGCTCCACGGTCCAGCACGTGCCAGGCGAGTGCGCGGTATGCGGAACCCGTGTCGAGATAGCCGAAACCGAGCGTGCGGGCCACGGCCTTCGACACGCTCGACTTGCCGGAGCCGGCCGGGCCGTCGATGGCGATGAACTTCGTCGCGTCGGTGCCGTGTGCCGGTGCCGCGGACGGCGTGGTGGTGTCAGTCATTGGTGTTCCCCGCAATCCGCCAGCCGCGTTCCTGGAGTCCGGTGATCGCCCCGTGCAGTGCGGCGGGGTCGACGCTGATCTCCGCCAGGCCGAACTGCGCCCCGGGCGAATGCTCGAGTCGGAGGTCCTCGACGTTCACGCCGAGTTCCCCGAGCTCGCCGAACAGGCGACCCAGTTGACCGGCGGTGTCGTCGACCATGACGACGAGTGTCTCGAAGCGCTGGTTCTGCCCGTGCTTCCCGGGAAGTCGGTCGACGCCGTCGTTGCCCTGACGGATCGTCTCGGCGACGATGCGCCGGGCGCCCGGAGCGCTCGGCTCACGCAGTGCGGCCGCGACGTCGGCGAGGTCGCCCGCGAGGGCATCGAGAATCTCCACGACGGGACCGGCGTTGGCACCGAGGATCTGCACCCAGAGCTCGGGGGCCGAGGCGGCGATGCGCGTGGTGTCGCGCACCCCCTGGCCGGCCAGACGAAGCGCGCCCTCCTCGGCGTCGGCGAGACGGCCGGCGAGCAGACTCGCGACCACCTGCGGCACGTGCGAGGTGAGCGCGACGGATCGGTCGTGCTCCTCCGGCGTCATCTCGAGCGGCATCGCGCCCACGTCGAGGGCGAGGGCTTCGACCAGAGCGAGGTCGGCGGCCTTCGTGTCTTCGTCGCGGCACACGACCCAGGGACGACCGACGAAGAGGTCGGCGCGCGCCGAGATCGCACCCCCGCGCTCCCGTCCGGCGAGCGGGTGGGAGCCGATGTAGCGGGTGAGGTCGACGCCGCGCGCCTGCAGCGTGCGGAACGGCTCGAGCTTCACGCTGGCGACGTCTGTGACGACGGCCTCCGGGAACCTCTCGAGCTCGGCCTGGATCACGTCGGCGGTGACGTCGGGCGGCACGGCCACCACGATCAGGGCGGGCGTGTCATCGTCGGCGGCGAGGCGACCGGCGCCGTAGTCGACCGCGAGACGCAGCTGGGCGGGCGAGGCATCCGTCAGGACGACGTCGATGCCCTTCGATCGGAGCGCATGTCCGACGCTCGCGCCGAGCAGACCGGCACCGACGACGCGAACGGTGCCGGAGAGGCGCGGCGCGACGCTGCCCGCTCTCCGCGCCGTGGGCGCACTCGTCGTATCGGTCATTCGTTCTCCTGCTCGCCTGGCGCCTCGGCGACACCGGAATCACGGCGCGACAGGGTGAGAAGCGCGCCGAGTTCGATTTTAGTCAGTTCCCGTGTCTTCCCCGCCGGGAGGGTTCCCAGGTGGAGCGGTCCGAACTGCCGACGCACCAGCTCGGTGACGGGATGCCCGACGGCGGCGAGCATGCGGCGCACGATGCGGTTGCGTCCGGAGTGCAGCGTCAGCTCGACCAGACTCGACCCGCGTGAGGTGTCCAGCAGACGCGCCTTGTCTGCGGCGATCGGACCGTCTTCGAGCTCGATGCCCTTCGTGAGCTTCGAGATCGTCTGCGGCAGCACCGTGCCCTCGACCTTGGCGATGTAGACCTTGGTCACGCCGAACGACGGGTGCGCGAGCACGTGCGCGAGCGCGCCGTCGTTGGTGAGGATGAGCAGACCGCTGGTCTCCGCGTCGAGGCGGCCGACGTTGTAGAGGCGCTCCTCGTAGTCGCCGGTGAAGCGACGGAGGTCGGGTCGCCCGCTCTCGTCCTTCATGCTGCTGACGACGCCGGTGGGCTTGTTGAGCATGACGTAGCGCTTGGAGACGTCGAGCTGCACGGCGGTGCCGTCGACGTCGACGAGGTCGTGCTCCGGGTCGATCCGCCGGCCGAGCTCGGAGACGACGATGCCGTTGACGCGGATGCGTCCCTCGGTGATGTACTGCTCGACGACGCGGCGCGAAGCCACCCCGGCGCCGGCGAGCACCTTCTGCAGACGGATGCCCTCGGGCGCGCCCTCGGGGTCGGTGGAGGCGTCGAAGCCGGTCATCGGATGGTCCCTTCGTCGAAACCGTCTGCACCGTCGTCGAGCAGAGGGGAGATCGGGGGCAGCTCGTCGAGCGAGTTGATGCCCAGGTGCTGCAGGAGAGCGTCGGTCGTGCCGTAGTTGATCGCGCCGGTCTCGGAGTCGGCGAACAGCTCCGTGATCAGACCGCGGGCGAGGAGGGTGCGCACGACGGAATCGACGTTCACCGCACGGATGGAGGCGACCTGACTTCGGGTCACCGGCTGCTTGTAGGCGATGACCGCCAGCGTCTCGAGCGCCGCCTGCGAGAGCCGCGCCGGAGCCTGCCCGCCCACGAACTCCGCGACCAGCGAATCGAGATCCTCGCGCACGTACAGACGCCAGCCACCGCCGACCTCGCGGAGCTCGAAGCCACGGCGAGGGCCCTTGCCCTTCCCGTCGTAGTCGTCGACCAGCGTCTCGAGCGTCTGCCGCACGGCGGGCAGCGGGGAGCCCACCGCGGCGGCCAGCGCCACGAGTCCGAGCGGCTCGTCGACGATGAGGAGGATGGCCTCGATGCGCTCGGACAGCGGGATCTCGGTAGCGTCTGTCGCCTCGTCCGAGGTCGCCTCGTCGGAGGCCGGCTCCGCCACCTCGTCGACGGTCTCGGTCAGGTCATCGGTCATAGTCGGCCCCCAGGGTCGCAAGAGTCTCGTCCGACCAGGAGTCGGCTGCCCAGCGCAGCGTGAGCTCGCCGAGCGGTTCCAGTTGTTCGAAGGACAGCGCCGCGTGGCGATAGAGCTCCAGCACCGAGATGAAGCGGGCGACGACGATGCCGGGCTCGCTCACCCCCGAGACGAGCTCGCGGAAGCTCAGCGACTCCGTGCCGCGGAGCAGCGTGACGACGATCGCGGCCTGCTCCCGGATGCTGACCAGCGGCGCGTGCAGGTGGTCGAGTCCGACGTGCGGGATCTCCTTGGGCGCGAAGGCCAGGAGCGCGAGCGCCGCGAAGTCGTCGGCAGTGAGCGACCACACGAGCTCGGGCGTCTGCTTGCGGTGCTTCTCGTCGAGCCGTGCGGCACGGACGTGCCGACGGTCTTCGCGCTGCAGGCAACGGCCGAACCACGCCGAGACCTCCTTGAAGGCTCGGTACTGCAGCAGACGTGCGAACAGCAGGTCGCGCGCCTCGAGCAGCGCGACGGCTTCGGCATCCACCAGTTCGCCCTGCGGGAGGAGGCCGGCCACCTTCATGTCGAGGAGTGTGGCTGCGACGACGAGGAACTCGGATGCCTGATCCAGCTCCTCATCGTTCTCGAGCTGACCGAGGTACGCGATGAACTCGTTCGTGACCGCGCTCAGCGAGACCTCGGTGATGTCCATCTCATGCTTCGAGATGAGGTTCAGGAGCAGGTCGAACGGGCCGTCGAAGTTGGACAGCGAGACCCGGAAGCCCGGATCGGTCGCAACCGTATCGTCCGCGCTCTCCTCGAGCGTCGCGTCGACGGACTCCTCGCTAGGCGACAGCGCCACGGGCGACCAGCTCCCGCGCCAGCCGCAGGTATGCCTGAGCGGCCGCGTGCTCGGGGGCGAACTCGGTGATGGGCACACCCGACACCGAGGCGTCGGGGAACTTCACGGTGCGGCCGATCACGGTCTCCAGCACGTCGTCGCCGAAGGCCTCGACCACGCGCTCGAGGACCTCGCGGGAGTGCAGCGTGCGCGGGTCGTACATGGTCGCCAGCAGACCGTCCATCGTGATGGAGGGGTTCAGCCGGTCGCGCACCTTGTCGATCGTCTCAATGAGCAGCGCCACACCGCGCAGCGCGAAGAACTCGCACTCGAGCGGGATGATCACGCCGTGTGCGGCGGTGAGGGCGTTGACCGTGAGGATGCCGAGCGAGGGCTGGCAGTCGATGAGGATGACGTCGTACTCCCCCGCGACCTGGCGCAGGACTCGGGCGAGGATCGTCTCACGGGCGACCTCGTTGACGAGGTGCACCTCGGCGGCCGACAGGTCGATGTTCGCGGGCATCACGTCGAGACCCTCGACGCTGGAGTGCACGATCGCGTCGTGGGCGTCGCGCTTCGTGTCGAGCAGGAGGTCGTAGATCGTCGGCACGTCGTGCGTCGGGATGCCGAGGCCGGCGGACAGTGCGCCCTGCGGGTCGAAGTCGACGGCGAGCACCTTCCGGCCGTACTCGGCGAGAGCTGCGGCCAGGTTGATGGAGGTCGTCGTCTTGCCGACGCCGCCCTTCTGGTTGCACAGCGCGATGATGCGTGCAGGACCGTGGGACTTCAACGGTTCCGGGATCGCGAACCCGTGATACGGACGGCCGGTGGGTCCCATGGGGGTCTCGTCGGCCTTCTGCGCCTTCGCCCTGGACTTCGCCACTTTCTCAGCCACCGATTCTCCTGCTCCTTCGTGCTTGGTCGATTGTACCGGTCGGGCCGTTCCTCAGCCGCCTCGGCACGCGGCACGGCGCCTCTCCCGCATCGGCGGAGCTCAACGCGCGCGAGGGTGGGAGGTGGCGTAGATGTCCCGCAGGGTGTCCACCGAGACGTGCGTGTAGATCTGCGTCGTCGCGACCGACGAGTGCCCGAGGAGCTCCTGCACGACACGCACGTCGGCACCGCCCTGGAGCAGATGCGTCGCGAAGGAGTGCCGCAGCGTGTGCGGCGACACCTCGGAGGTGATCTGCGCCTTCTCGGCAGCCGCGCGGATCACGAGCCAGGCGCTCTGTCGCGACAGGGGTGCTCCGCGCGCGCCGAGGAACAGCCGGGCCGACGCGCGCCCCTTCGCCGCGAGTGCCGGGCGGACGCGGGTGAGGTAAGCATCGACGGCTGCGCGCGCGAACGAACCGATGGGCACGATGCGCTCCTTCGAGCCCTTGCCTCGCAGCCGCAGCACGTCGCCATGCGCCAGGTCGTCGACATCGAGTCCGATCGCCTCCGACACCCGGGCGCCGGTGGCGTAGAGGAGCTCCAGGAGGGCCCGGTCGCGCACGCCGATCGGATCCTCGGCAGAGGGAGCCGCGAGCAGCCGCTCGACCTGATCGATGGTCAGCGCCTTCGGAAGGCGCCGCGGTGCCTTGGGCGGGCGCAGTCGCCCGCTCGGGTCGTCGACCTCCACGCCTTCACGGGCGAGGAATCGATGCCAGCTCCGCACGGAGGATTGCAGCCGCGCCAGGCTCGACGACGCCGGGGCCGGCTCGGCGGACGCGCGCGCGGCGATGAAGCGGTCGATCACCGCCGGGGTGACCTCCGACGTGTCGGTGACGCCTTCTGCCGCGAGCCACTCGCAGTAGCCGTCGAGATCGCGCCGATAGGCGGCGATCGTGTGCTCGCTCAGGCCGCGCTCGATCGTGACGTGACGCAGGTACGCGTCGAGGGCGCGCTCGAGCAGCATCCCTCAGCCCCGATCGCGCAGCCTCTGCGCCGCGGCCAGCACGCCGATCGTGAGGATGCCGTTGTGCATGCGGCCCTCGAGAACGGCATCCACCGCGTCGGCCAGCGGCACCCACTCGACGCGGATGTCTGCTTCCTCATCCTCGCGATCGTGCGGGTTCTCCGCCGACGAGATGCCCGTCGCGAGGAAGATGTGGATGACCTCGTCGTTGCCGCCGGGCGTGGTCCACGACGAGACCAGCGGCTCCCAGTGGGCGGCCACGAGGTCGGCCTCCTCCGCGAGCTCGCGCTGGGCGGCCGCGAGCGGCTCCTCGCCCTCGACATCGAGCAGGCCGGCGGGCAGCTCCCAGTCCCGATGACGGATCGGATGCCGGTACTGCTGGATCAGCAGGACCCGCCCGTCGTCATCGAGCGCGAGGATCGCCACCGCACCCGTGTGGTCGACGTACTGCCGCACGATCTCGCCATCGCCGTAGCGCACGCGGTCGGAGCGCACGTCCCAGACCCTGCCTTCGTAGACGAGCTCGCTCTGAAGCACCTCCGGCTCGAACGGCTCGTCCCGGAGGGGCTCGATCGACTCAGGCATCGGCCGTGACGTCATCGCTCACGTCGAACAGCTCGCTCGCACGGTGACGCTCGATCGCGGCGCCGACGAGCCCGCGGAACAGCGGGTGCGGCGCGGTGGGACGCGAGCGCAGTTCCGGGTGTGCCTGCGTGGCGATGTAGTACGGGTGTACGTCGCGCGGCAGCTCGACGTACTCCACCAGGTCGAGCTCGGGGTTGAGTCCGGAGAAGACCAGGCCGGCTTCCGTCAGACGGTCGCGGTAGGCGTTGTTGACCTCGTAGCGGTGACGGTGCCGCTCGGAGGCCTCCGGCGCACCGTACAGCTCACGAGCGAGCGATCCTTCGGCGAGGGCCGCCTGGTACAGGCCGAGACGCATCGTGCCGCCGAGGTCGCCGCCGTCGAGGATGTCGACCTGCTCCGCCATCGTGGCAATGACGGGCTCGGAGGTCTCCGGGTCGAACTCGCTCGACGAGGCGCCGACGATGCCGGCCACATCGCGCGCGTACTCGATGACCATGCACTGCAGGCCGAGGCACAGACCGAGCGTCGGGATGCCCTGCTCCCGCGCGAACTTCAGGGCGCCGAGCTTGCCCTCGATGCCGCGGATGCCGAAGCCGCCGGGCACGCAGATGCCGTCGAGCTCGGCCAGCTGCTCCTGGGCGCCTTCCGGCGTCTCGCAGAGATCCGAGGGGATCCAGCGGATGTTGACCTTGGTCTCCTGCGCGAAACCGCCGGCCTTGAGCGCCTCGGTCACCGAGAGGTAGGCGTCGGGCAGGTCGATGTACTTGCCGACCAGGCCGATCGTGACTTCGTGCTTGGGGTTGTGCACGGCGTGCAGCACCTTGCTCCAGCGCGTCCAGTCGACCTCTTCCGCGGCCTTCTGGTCGAGGCCGAGGCGGCGCACGATGTAGGAGTCGAGACCCTGGTCGTTGAGCGTCGACGGGATGTCGTAGATGCTCGGCAGGTCGACGGTGTTGATGACGCCCTCGACGTCGACGTCGCACATGAGGGCGATCTTGTTGCGGTTGCTCGCGCTGACGGGACGGTCGCTGCGGAGCACGAGCGCGTCGGGCTGGATACCCACCTGACGGAGCGCCGCGACGGAGTGCTGCGTCGGCTTGGTCTTCTGCTCCCCCGACGCCCCCATGAACGGGACGAGCGAGACGTGAACGAAGAACACGCTGTCGCGGCCGAGCTCGTGACGGAGCTGGCGGGCGGACTCGAGGAACGGCTGCGACTCGATGTCGCCGACCGTGCCGCCGACCTCGGTGATGATCACGTCGGGGCGCGGGTCTTCGCTGGCCTGCAGCCGCATCCGACGCTTGATCTCGTCGGTGATGTGCGGGATGACCTGCACCGTGTCGCCGAGGTACTCGCCACGGCGCTCGCGCGCGATCACCTGCGAGTAGATCTGGCCGGTGGTGACGTTGGCGGCCTCGGACAGGTTGATGTCGAGGAACCGCTCGTAGTGTCCGATGTCGAGGTCGGTCTCGGCGCCGTCGTCCGTGACGAAGACCTCACCGTGCTGGAACGGGTTCATCGTGCCGGGATCGACGTTCAGATAAGGGTCGAGCTTCTGCATCACGACGCGCAGACCGCGGGCCGTGAGGAGGTTGCCGAGGCTGGCCGCCGTCAGTCCCTTGCCCAAAGACGAAACGACACCACCAGTCACGAAGATGTGCTTGGTCGTGTCGTTCTTGGGTGCCGCGGAAGAAGAGTTCATCACGGGCTTCGATCCTATCAGGCGGTGGGGACGCGGAGGCTGAGAAGTTCACGCGCGTGGGTCAGTGCGGCATCGGAATCGGTGAGTCCGGACAGCAGACGGGCCATCTCGGCCTCTCGGTCCTCACCCTCGAGACGCCGTACGCTCGAGGCCGTGACCGCGCCATCATTGGCCTTCACGACCGACAGGTGATTGTTCGCGAACGCGGCGACCTGCGCGAGATGCGTCACCGCGATGACTTGCGACTTCTCTGCGAGCCGGGCGAGTCGCCGCCCCACTTCGATGGCGGCCGCACCTCCGATACCGGCGTCGACCTCATCGAAGACGAACGTCGGGACCGGGTCGGTCGCGGCGATCACGACCTCGATCGCGAGCATCACGCGCGACAGCTCGCCGCCCGAGGCGCCCTTGGAGACGGAGCGGGGCTCCGCGCCCGGATGCGGGGCGAGGAGGATGGCGACGTCATCTCGACCATGGGTGCTCTCGGCACCTTCTGAGACGGCGACCTCGAGGCGCGCATCCGGCATCGCGAGGGCGTGCAGCTCGGCGGTGACCTCATCGCCGAGACGCGCAGCCGCCTCGGTGCGGGTCGCGGTGAGCGCGGCGGCATGCGCATCGAGTTCGGCTCGCGCCGCATCGCGCTCGGCGACGAGACGTTCGATGCGATCGCCGTCGTCGTCGAGCTCGGCGAGGCGTGCCGAGCCGGTCTGCCAGAGCGCGAGAGCCTCGTCGAGAGAGCCGTGCGCACGGATCAGGGTCCCGAGCGCCGCGCGACGCTCTTCGACGGCGGCGAGCTCGTGGGGGCCCGTCTCGTCGAGGTCGGCCAGGTACGCCGACAGGAGTCCGGCGGTGTCGGCGATCCGGTAGCCGATGTCGGCGATGCTCTCGCCGATCTCGGTGAGCTTCGCATCGGCAGTGCGCTCGAGCAGACGACGCGCCTCCGCGACGAGGGCCGACGCATCGGGCTCGCCGTCTTCACTCGAGAGCGCACCATGGGCGAGGGAGGCGGCCAGACGCAGCTCTTCGGCGTTCGCGAGTCGCTCCGCACGCTCGGCGAGCTCCTGGTCCTCCCCCGGCTCCGGTGCGGTCGCCTCGATCAGTGCGAGGGCTTCGCGCAGTCGTGCTGCTTCTTCCGCGCGGCGGTCGCGGTTCTCCGTGATCTCGGAGATCTCGGCGTCGAGTGTCCGCCAGCGAGCGAAGGAGGCGGCGTACGCCTCGAGCGCCTTCGCGATCGGTGCTCCGCCGAAGCGGTCGAGGGCGTCGCGCTGCGCAGCCGCGGAGCGCAGACGCAGCTGCTCGGACTGTCCGTGGACCACGACGAGCTCTTCGGCGAGAGCCGAGAGCACTCCTGCCGGTGCGGCGCGGCCACCGACGCTCGCTCGGCTGCGGCCCTCGGCGCTCAGCGTGCGCGAGACGTACAGTTCGGCGTTGCCGGCTCCTGCGGGCTCCAGCTCTCCCCCGGCGTCGGCGACGATCTCGGCGACGTCGCCCTTCTCGGGGACGATCCAGACACCGGCGACCGAGGCCTGGGCGGCACCGGCGCGCACCGCACCGGAGTCCGCGCGCTGACCCAGCAGCAGCCCGAGCCCCGTGACCACCATCGTCTTTCCGGCACCGGTCTCGCCGGTGATCGCCGTGAACCCCGGACCGAGGGGCAGCACGGCGTCGGCGATCACACCGAGGCCCTGCATCCGCATCTCCTCGATCATGACTGCGCCCCCTGCGCCTGTCCGCGCCATCCTTCGACGGGCAGTTGGAATTTGCGCACGAGCCGGTCGGTGAACGCCGTGGGGTGCAGACGTGCGAGTCGCACCGGACGGGAAGACCGGCGGACCACGACGCGCGCGCCGGGCGGGAGGTCGTGCGAGCGTCGACCGTCGCACCACAGGATGCCCGAGCCGTCGGTGCGCTCGAGCATCTCGATGGCGACCGAGGCATCGGGGCTGACGACCAGAGGCTTGGCGAAGAGCGCGTGCGCCGACAGCGGCACCACGGCGATCGCCTCGACGCTGGGCCAGATGACCGGTCCCCCGGCGGAGAAGTTGTACGCGGTCGAGCCGGTCGGTGTGGAGATGACCATGCCGTCGCAGCCGAAGCTCGACAGCGGGCGACCGTCGATCTCGAGCACGACCTCGATCATCCGCTCCCGGCTGGCCTTCTCGACCGTGGCTTCGTTGAGGGCCCAGGTCTCGTAGACGACCACGCCCGCGGCATCCTTCACCCGCACGGAAAGCGCGAGTCGTTCCTCGACCTCGTAGTCTCGGTCGATCACGCGGCGGACGGCCTTGTCCATGTCGTCGCGGTCGATCTCGGCGAGGAAGCCGACGTGGCCCATGTTGATGCCCAGCACGGGTGCGCCGCTGTCGCGGACGAGCTCGGCGGCACGAAGGATGGTCCCGTCGCCGCCCAGCACGATCGCCAGTTCGAGGTCGGCCGGATCGACGGACACTCCGAGCACGTCGGCATCGGCGAAGAACTCGTCCACGGCCACGAGTGCCTCATGGTCGTCGGCGGCCAGCACCGGTCGGGCTCCGGCTTCCCGAAGGGCCCCGATCACCCGGCGGGCGGCGTCGACCGTGTCGACTCGGCCGGCGTGGGCGACGACCAGGATGCTGCGCTCGTTCATCGTCCTCCTGCCAGTCGGTTGATGCTGTCCAACCATTCTGTCGGATTGCTGCCCCGACCCGGCGCGAGGTGCACCAGATACTCGGCATTGCCGTGCGTTCCGAGGATCGGGGAGGGCAGGATGCCGAGCATCCCGAACCCGAGATCCCAGGCGGTCCATACGGTGCGGGCGACGGCGTCCGCGCGCGTCGCGGGGTCGGTGACCAGACCGCCGCGCACCGCGGTGCGCCCGACCTCGAACTGCGGCTTCACGAGCAGCAGGATGTCGGATCCCGGCTCGGCGATGACCGCCACCGCCGGCAGCACGAGCTCGAGAGAGATGAAAGAGAGGTCCCCGACCACGAGGTCGGGGGCGTCGCTCTCGCCGGTCGCGTCGGTGAGGTTCTCCCGCGTCATGTGGCGCACGTTGTAGCCCTCGACGGCGACGACGCCGGGGTCGGCTGCGATCGACGCGGCGAGCTGACCGTGTCCGACGTCGACGGCGAGCACCTTGCGCGCGCCGCGCTCCCGGAGCACCTGCGTGAATCCTCCGGTGGACGCCCCCATGTCGAGCGCGAGGCGCCCCTCGACCGGGATGGCGAATCCGTCGAGCCCGGCGATGAGCTTGTGGGCCGCGCGGCCGACATAGTGATCGGCGCCCGCGATCGTGATCTGCGCCTCATCGTCGACGGCGGTCGAGGCTTTCACCACCGGGCGGCCGTCGATGCTCACGAGCCCATCGGCGATGAGTGTGGCCGCATGGCTGCGCGAGCGGGCGAGTCCTCGGGCGGCGAGGGCAGCGTCGAGTCGCGTCATCGGGATCCCGGGGTCTCCCGTTGGTCGAGCTTCGCGCCGCTTTCGAGGCGTCGGGAGAGCTCGTCGTGCAGGCTCGCGTACGCATCGGCTCGCGCCGGAAGAGGCTGCCCCTCGATCAGACGGAGGCGGCTCCACAGGCCGTCGGTCGGCGCACTCGTCGTCTCTTCGCTCACGGTTCCACTGTACGCGGCGCCTCCGACGGCGGCCGGAGCGACGCGAGTGGCCTCAGGGGCGATGGAAGGGGTCGTCGTAGAGGCGCTCGGGAACGCGCAGCACGAACACGGGTGTCCCCGATGCCCAGATCGCAGCTGCGCCGGCGCGCAGCAGGTCGATCTGCGATCCGGACTCCGCCACGATCTCGACGTCCGCCCCCACGACCCGCACGGCAGCGCCGTTCACATCGAACACACCGTCCCGTTCCGTGACCTCCGGATACGGCGCGTGAAGCTCACGCAGGTCGCCGAGGATGTAGGTCGGACGCGAGCCCTCGGGAGCGGCCAGCACATGCTTGGGGCGGTCGATTCCGGTGAGGACGAGCACGGAGTCGATCCCGACCCGGCTCGCACCCATGATGTCGGTGTCGAGCCGGTCGCCGATGAACAGCGCCTTCTGCGCGCCGAATCGGGCGAGTGCCTCTTCGAAGATGGGCGCCTCGGGCTTGCCTGCGACGGTCGCCAAACGACCGATGGCCGTGTGCACCGCGGAGACGAGAGTGCCGTTCCCCGGTGCGACACCGCGCTCACGCGGGATCGTCCAGTCCGTGTTCGTGGCGATCCACGGGATCCCGCCCTCGTCTTCAGGGACCTTGAGGGCGAATGCCGCCTCGGCGAGGTCGGTCCACGCCACCTCCGGGGCGAACCCCTGGACGACGGCGCTCGGCGAATCCTCGGCGCTGCGCGTGACGGTGTAACCGGCCTTCTGCACCTCGTCGACGAGCCCATCGCCGCCGACGACCAGGATCGTCGCCGGCGCGGGCACGATCTTCGCCATCAGCCGCATGGCGGCCTGCGGGCTCGTGACCACGTCGGCCGCATCGACGCGGAGCCCCAGGCTGCTGAGGTGCTCCGCGACGGATGCATCGGTGCGAGCCGCATTGTTGGTGATGTAACCGAGTCGCGCCGACTTCGCGGCCTCATTGAGGCTGTCGATCGCGTACGGCAGCGCGCCCGGGCCCGCGTAGACCACGCCATCGAGATCAGCGAGGATCGTGTCGACCCCATCGAGAGGCGTGCGCGGAGCACGCTTGCGTGAGAACAGCGCCACTACGCCTCCGGGTCTGTGTCGTCGGCCTCGTCCTCACCCAGGAGCTCCCGGACCTCATCCTCAACCGAGGGCTCGGCCGCGGCCGACTCGTCGGTGTCTGATCCGCCGGAGTCTGATCCGTCGGAGTCTGATCCGTCGGAGTCTGACTCATCGGCGTCTGACTCGTGGAAGTCATCGGCTTCAACTTCAGCTTCAGCTTCAGCCTGCTCTTCAGCCTCCTCGAGGAACTCGCCCTCGATCATGCTGTCTTCGATGAAGATCTCCTCGTCGCCGGCCTCGTCGATGCCGAGTGCCTGGGCGGCGACCTCGGCGCGGTGCGCCCAGAACGCGGCCTCCTCCGTGCGCCCGAGATCCTCGAGAACAGCAGCACGAGCGGCGAACAGCGACGGGCTCCACTCGAATGCCCGATCCGGGTCGAGCTCGGGGATCTCGAGCTCGCCGAGCGCCAGCTCCAGATCGCCCTGGTCCAGGCGAGCGCCCGACATCGCGATCGCCAGAGCGACCCGTACCGGAGTCTCGAGGGCTGATCGGTCGACTGCGCGGCCGGTCTCGAGCGCGCGATCGGAGCGACCGATGCCACGCTCGCTGTCGACCATCAGCGCGATCTGATCGTCCTTGCCCGAGATGCGTCGATAGGTGCGGAGTTCGCGGAGCGCGAGGGCGAAGTCGCCCGTCGCGTAAGCAGTGATGCCGAGGGTCTCACGGACGATCGCGATACGACCGGCACGGCGAGAAGCAGCGAGTGCATGCTCGTGGGCAAGCGCGGGGTCCTCGTCGATGAGTTTCGAAGCCATAGCCAGGTGACGCGCGACATGCTCCGCGTTCTCCTTGCTCAGGGTCTTGAGCTCGTTGCGAGCCGCCCCGTTGAGGTCGCGTGCCGTGATCTCATCGGGGATCTGCGGCTCGTCGAACCGCGGACGCTCGTTGGCGGCGTGAGCCGGACGCTCCCGGTTCGCGCCTCCGCGCTGCGGGAAGGAACGCGAGCGATCGCGGTCGCCGCCGTCGCGACGGGGTGCAGAGTCGCGGCGCGGAGCGGCACCGTCACGGTTGTAGCCACCCTCGCGACGCGGGGCTGCACCCTCACGGTTGTACCCGCCACCCTCACGGCGCGGAGCCGCACCGTCACGGTTGTACCCGCCGCCTTCACGGCGCGGAGCCGCACCGTCGCGGTTGTAGCCACCGCCTTCGCGACGCGGGGCTGCACCATCACGGTTGTAGCCACCGCCTTCGCGACGCGGAGCTGCACCATCACGGTTGTAGCCACCGCCTTCGCGACGCGGAGCACCACCATCACGGTTGTAGCTGCCTTCACGACGCGGAGCACCACCATCACGGTTGTAGCCGCCACCCTCACGGCGCGGAGCTCCACCATCACGGTTGTAGCCACCTTCACGACGCGGGGCACCACCATCACGGTTGTACCCGCCGCTTTCACGGCGCGGGGCGGCACCGTCGCGGTTGTAACCACCCTCGCGACGCGGAGCGCCACCCTCGCGGCGCGGAGCGCCACCATCACGGTTGTAACCACCTTC
>NZ_SSDF01000075.1 GCF_004794515.1 Microbacterium sp. A20
AGCACCTCCACGGGGTTGTTCATACCCCCAGTCAACCGAGGGCCACCGACATTCGAACCCCGAATAACCCCCGTTCAGAGCAATATTCCGAAACACGCGAAACGCTGTCACGCCCTCCACAGAAGCGCCGACACAGCACTTCTCCACACCCACCGCAGAACCAGCCCCGCAGAACCAGCCCCGCAGAACCAGCCCCGCAGAACCAGCCCCGCAGAACCAGCCCCACAGATCCCACCCCGCGAAACCCGCCCGAGCCCCCCTCAGTCCCGCGTGTAGTCCTCGAAGATCAGCGTGGTCCGGGTCGAGCGGATCGAGGGGATCGCTTGGATGTCCTCGAGCACGATTCGACGGAGGTCGCGGGCGTCGTTGGCGCGCACCAGCAGGATCACGTCGAAGTCGCCGCCGACGAGGGCCATGTGCTCGATCTCGGGGATCGCGCGCAGCCGGTCGCTCACGGCCTGCCAGGTCGCCTGTTCGATGGCGAGGGTCACGTAGGCACTCGCATGGTGCCCGAGCAGTACGGGATCCGTGCGCACCGTGTAGCCCGTGATGACACCCGCATCCGTGAGGCGCTTGATCCTCGCGTGCGCACCGGCGCGCGAGATGTGCACGGCATCCGCGATCGCCGTCATCGATGAGCGAGCGTCGCGGCGCAGCTCTTCGATGATCGCTCGGTCGGTGTCGTCCAGCGCAGCCATGGCACCCCTCTCCTCGAGCCAGAAACTCTGACACTTCGATCAAGAATGCCCCACGAGTCGCTCGTTCATCCAGTATTTCGCGGATGATCTTGGATGACTGTCGCAGACAGGGGCATGCTGTCCCCATCGAGTTCGGCAAGGAGGGCGAACGCATGCTGCACACCGACATGCTTCCGCGAGACACCGCGGTGCAATTGATCGACGCGGACGGACAGCCTGTCGTGGACGAGCACTACGCACTCCCCGGCAGCGCGACCCTGCTGGCCGCCTATCGCGGACTCGTCGAGGGCCGGAGGATCAACGACCAGGCCGGCGCGCTCGTCCGTCAAGGACGCCTCGCCGTCTACCCGTCTTCGCACGGCCAGGAAGCGTGCCAGATCGCCGCCGCCATGGTGCTCGGAGACACGGACTGGCTGTTCCCGACCTATCGCGACTCGGTCGCCGTCATCGCGCGCGGAGTCGAACCCGCCGATGCGATGGTGCTCCTCAAGGGCGACTGGCACTCGGGCTACGACGTGCGTGCCCACCGGGTCGCACCGCAGGCCACTCCCCTCGCCACCCAGCTGCTGCACGCGGTCGGCTTCGCGCAGGCGGCCAAGCATCGCGGCGAGGACACGGTCGTGCTCGCGCTGTGCGGCGACGGCGCCACCAGCGAGGGCGACTTCCACGAGGCGATGAACTTCGCCGCCGTCTTCCAGGTGCCGGTCGTCTTCTTCGTGCAGAACAACGGGTTCGCGATCTCGGTGCCGCTCTCACGGCAGACCGCGGCTCCCTCTCTCGCCCACAAGGCGATCGGTTACGGGATGCCGGGACAGCGCGTCGACGGGAACGACGTCGCCGCCGTGCTCGCCGTGCTCGGCGAGGCGGTGAACCGCGCCCGCACCGGCGGCGGCCCCTCCCTCATCGAGGCGCACACCTACCGGATGCAGGCGCACACCAACGCCGACGACGACACCCGCTACCGGGAGCGCGACGAGGTGCAGGCCTGGATCGCCCGTGACCCGCTGCTGCGCCTGCGCACCCACCTGACCGGCATCGGCGCCCTCGACGCCGACGCCGAGGGGCGGTTCGCCGCCGGAGCCGAGGAGATCGCCGCGGCGATGCGCACCGCGCTGAACACCGACGCCGACCTCGACCCCGAGGATCTGTTCCGCTTCGTCACCGCGACACGCTCGCCACAGCTCGATGAGCAATGGCACCTGCTGCGCGACGAGATCGAGCGCTCGCGCCTCGCCGACGCGGGTGCAGGGACCACCCCGAACGGAGGCAACCGATGACGATCGCACACGACGACACCCGCGCCGAGGTCGAGGTCGCCGCTGCGACGACCATGACCATGGCGGCCGCGTTGAACAGAGCTCTCGCCGATGCCATCGAGTCCGACCCGGATGTGGTCGTCTTCGGCGAGGACGTGGGGGCGCTCGGCGGCGTCTTCCGCATCACCGACGGTCTCACCGCGCGATTCGGTGAGGACCGCTGCTTCGACACTCCTCTGGCCGAGTCCGGCATCATCGGCACCGCTGTCGGCATGGCCATGAACGGGATGCGACCCGTGGTGGAGATGCAGTTCGACGCATTCGCCCTGCCGGCCTTCGAGCAGGTCGTCAGCCATGTCGCCAAGCTCGGCAACCGCACGCGCGGTGGAATGCGGATGCCGCTGGTGATCCGCATCCCGTTCGGCGGCGGCATCGGCGGCGTGGAGCACCACTGCGACTCCTCCGAGGCGTACTACGCCCACACCCCGGGACTCACGGTCGTCAGCCCGTCGACGCCGCAGGACGCCTATTCGCTGCTGCGCGCGGCCATCGCCTCACCCGACCCCGTGATCTTCCTCGAGCCGAAGAAGCTGTACTGGTCGAAGGGCGAAGTCGACACCTCGGTCACCACGGAGCTCGGCACCGCCCGGATCGCCCGCGACGGCACCGACGTGACGCTCCTGGCCTACGGCGCCTCGGTGCCGCTCGCGCTCGAGGTCGCGGAGGTCGCCGCCGCGGAGGGGCGCAGCGTGCAGGTGGTCGATGTGCGCTCGCTCTCCCCCTTCGACGATGCGACCGTGACCGCCGCGGTGAAGTCCACCGGCCGCGCCGTGGTCATCGCCGAGGCCCCCGGATATGTGAGCGTCGCCTCCGAGATCCAGGCCCGCGTGTTCGAGCGCTGCTTCGAATACCTCGCGGCCCCGGTCCGGCGCGTCACCGGCTTCGACACCCCCTACGCACCCCCGAAGCTCGAGCACTGGTACCTGCCCGACGTCGACCGCGTGCTCGATGCGATCGACACCCTGCACTGGGAGGACGACGTATGAGCGCCCCACTGAAGCCGGCCACGCAGATCTTCCGTCTGCCCGACCTCGGCGAAGGACTCACCGAAGCGGGTCTCGTGCAGTGGCTCGTCGCGGTGGGCGACACCATCACGACGGACCAGCCGATCGCCGAGGTCGAGACCGCGAAGAGCGTGGTGGAGCTGCCGTCGCCGTTCGCCGGCGTCGTCACCGCCCTGCACGGCACCGCCGGGGACACGATCGACGTCGGCGCGCCGGTGCTCGAGGTGGCCGACCCCGGATCGACATCGGAGGCGGGTACGGAGGGTACGACTCCGGATGCCGCGGGGGCCGCGGCATCGAGCACCCCCGAGCACGAGGCGTACCGCGAGGAGGAACGCGCCGGATCGGGGAACGTGCTGATCGGCTACGGCACCACGGCGCACACGACGAAGGGACGTCGCCGCCCGGCCGCCACGCCGGTCCGAGTCGACCGCCCGACCGTACCCGCATCCGCGGCCGCAGCCGCACCCGCACCGGCCCCTGCGCCGAGGGCCGCCACTGCCGACCCCGCCGTGACCTCCGCCGGTGCAGCATCCGTCCGCCGCCCAGTGGCCGTCCGCTCCCCCCTGGTGCGTCGTCTGGCACGCGACCTGGGGCTCGACGTGCACACGATCACGGCGACCGGCCCCGACGGGGCGATCACCCGCGCCGACGTGCTGCAAGCCGCGGTCGAGAACGCCGTCGACGGCGCCGCCGCGCATCACCGTGCCGCGAACGGGACCGGAGAGTCGGTCGACGGACTCGACGTCGTCTCCCGAGAGCGCATGTCGCCGCTGCGGCGCGCGGTCAGCGCGAAGCTGACGCGCAGTCGAACCGAGATCCCCGAGGCGACCGTCTGGGTCGACGTCGATGCCACGTCGCTGTGGGACATCCGCGCGCAGATGGCGCCGGCGGGCGGCAAGGCCCCCTCGATCACGGCACTGCTCGCGCGCTTCGTGCTGCTCGCCCTCGAGGACTACCCGGTGCTCGCCTCGCGACTCGACGACAGCGGTGAAGAGCTGATCTCGTTCGACGGCGTGAACCTCGGAATCGCCGCCGACACCGAGCGCGGTCTCCTGGTCCCCGTCGTCCCCCGTGCGCACGCCCTCACCGTGGAGCAGCTCGACGCGGCACTGCGCGAACTCGCCGCCACGGCCAGGGCCGGCACGATGCCTCCCGAGCGGCTGCGGGGGTCGACCTTCACGCTCAACAACTACGGCGGGCTGGGCGTCGACGGCTCCGCGGCGATCATCAACCACCCCGATGTCGCGATCCTCGGAATCGGCCGGATCATCGAGCGGCCGTGGGTCGTCGACGGCGCGATCGTCGCCCGTCGTATCGTCCAGCTCTCGCTCGCGTTCGATCATCGCGTGTGTGACGGCGGCTACGCGGCGGGGTTCCTGCGGCGCGTCACCGAGCTCATCGAGAATCCGCTGCGTGCCTTCGGGCGGGTCTGACACCGCCGCGTCCCCCGGTCGGGCATCGCGCCTGTGCCATAATTACCATACGATCGGTCAGTAATTCCGAGCCGAAGACCCGGGCGACGACCCGCCGAGACGACGAAGTCAGGAGATCCGCATGACCGAGGCATTCCTCGTCGGAGGGGCGCGCACCCCGGTCGGACGCTACGGCGGCGCGCTCGCCACCATCCGCCCCGACGACCTCGCCTCGATCGTGGTGGCCGAGGCCGTACGTCGGGCCGGTGTCGACGCGGCGCAGATCGACATCGACGAGGTCATCCTCGGCGCGGCGAACCAGGCCGGCGAGGACAACCGCAACGTCGCCAGGATGGCGGTGCTGCTCGCCGGGCTCCCCGACAGCGTTCCCGGCATCACCGTGAACCGGCTCTGCGCCTCCGGCATGTCGGCCGTGACGATGGCCGCGCAGGCGATCCGCGCCGGAGACGCCGACCTCATCGTCGCCGGCGGCGTCGAGTCGATGACCCGAGCGCCCTGGGTGCAGGCCAAACCCGAGAAGGCCTGGTCCAAGCCGGGCGCGGCGTTCGACACCTCGATCGGCTGGCGCTTCCCGAACCCCCGTCACGCCGCCCGCGACAAGGCGACCTTCACGATGCCCGAGACCGCGGAGGAGGTCGCCCGCACCGACGGGATCACGCGCGACGAGGCCGACGCCTTCGCGCTCCGCTCGCAGCAGCGCGCCGCCGCGGCGATCGCGGCCGGACGCTTCGCCCCCGAGATCGTCGGCGTGCCGACCGCCACCGGCGAAGTGCGGGTCGATGAGGGGCCGCGGCCCGAGACGACACTCGACGCACTCGCCCGACTGCGCCCGGTGGTCGCCGGCGGCAGCGTGGTGACAGCCGGGAACTCCAGCGCCCTCAACGACGGCGCCTCGGCGATCGTCGTGGCGAGCGCCGAGGCCGTCGAGCGATACGGCCTCGTGCCCCGCGCCCGGATCGTCGTCGGCACCAGCGCCGGTCTCGCCCCCGAGGTCATGGGCCTCGGCCCCGTGCCCGCCACGCAGAAGGCGCTCCGCCGCGCCGGACTGACCATCGACGACATCGGCTCCGTCGAGCTCAACGAGGCCTTCGCCACGCAGTCGATCGCCTGCATCCGTCGACTGGGTCTCGACGACGAGCGGGTCAATGCCGACGGCGGGGCCATCGCCCTCGGTCACCCGCTCGGCTCGTCCGGCTCCCGTCTGCTGATCACGCTGCTCGGACGCATGGAGCGCGAGGGCTCGCGGCACGGGCTGGCCACGATGTGCGTGGGGGTCGGACAGGGTGCGGCCGTGATCCTGGAGAAGGTGTGATGCACGCGGAATCGCCAGCCGAACACGCAGCCGCCGAAGAGCCGCTGCTCGTCGAGCGACGCCCCGACCGTGTGATCGCGACACTCAACCGTCCGCACAAGCGCAACGCGATCGACCAGGCCACGATCGATGCCCTGCACCTCCTCTGCGATGAACTCGAGGCAGCTCCGCGCACCCTCATCCTCGTCGGCGCCGACGGCGTCTTCGCGGCGGGCGCCGACATCGCCGAACTGCGCGAACGCCGGGCCGCCGACGCGCTGCGCGGCATCAACGCCCACGCCTTCGTGCGGATCGCCGAGCTGCCGATGCCCGTCATCGCTGCCATCGACGGCTATGCCCTGGGCGGCGGCGCCGAACTCGCCTACGCCGCCGACATCCGCATCGCCACGCCCTCGCTCGCGATCGGAAACCCGGAGACGGGCCTCGGCATCCTCGCCGCCGCCGGAGCGAGCTGGCGGCTGAAGGAGATCGTGGGCGACGCCAGGGCGATCGAGCTGCTGCTCACCGGACGCACGGTCACGGCCGAGGAGGCGCTGCGCATCGGACTCGTCTCGGCGATCCATGACGCCGAGGATCTGCGGGCCGCAGCCGAGGCGATCGCCGACCGGATCGCCCGCAACGACCCGGCCGCCACCATCGCGACCAAGCGGGTGTTCCGCGCACCCCGCGACCGCCACCCCGCCGCCGATCTGGAAGCCCAGGCCGAGCTCTTCGAGAGCCCGGAGAAGTTCCGACGCATGACCGACTTCCTGGAACGGAGAGACCGATGACCGGGGCCACTCCCCTCGCTCCCGCGCACGTCGGAGTGCTCGGCGGCGGACGCATGGGCGCCGGCATCGCTCACGCGTTCCTGCTCGCCGGCTCCCGGGTCACCGTGGTCGAACGCGATCCGGAGAGCGCCGAGGCCGCCGCACACCGCGTGCTGGAATCGGTCGACGCCTCGATCGCCCGAGGCACGGCAGCGGAACCGGGAGACGCCTATCGGACACGCTTCGGCACCGGCACGGACGTCGGGTCGTTCGCGCCGTGCGACCTCGTCGTGGAAGCGGTGCCCGAGGATCTGGCCCTGAAGGTCGACGCACTCACCCGCGTCGAAGCGCAGATCGGACCGGACGCTGCCCTCGCCTCGAACACCTCCTCGATCTCGATCGATGAGCTCGCAGCGGTGCTGGATCGGCCGTCGCGGTTCCTCGGGATGCACTTCTTCAACCCGGTGCCGGCATCGACGCTGGTCGAGATCGTGCGGGGCGCGGCCACCGCTCCCCCGCTCGCGGACGATGCGCGCGGCTGGGTGCAAGCCCTCGGCAAGACCCCGATCGTCGTGACCGACGCCCCCGGGTTCGCGTCGTCGAGGCTCGGCGTCGCGATCGGCCTGGAGGCGATCCGGATGCTCGAGGAGGGCGTCGCCTCCGCCGAAGACATCGACACCGCCATGACGCTGGGCTACAAGCATCCGGTCGGGCCGCTCCGCCTCACCGACATCGTCGGACTCGATGTGCGGCTCGGCATCTCCGAGTACCTCTCCGCGAACCTCGGCGAACGCTTCGAACCGCCGGCTCTGCTGCGCCGTCTCGTCGCCGAGGGTCACCTCGGGCGCAAGAGCGGACGCGGCTTTTACGAATGGGACGCCTCATGAAGGGAACTGACATGACCGAGATCCTCCCCAGCTATCTGCAGGGATCCTGGTGGTCGCCGGATGCCGGCGCCGAGGCGACCGAGGTGCGCGACGCCTCGACGGGCGACCTCGTCGCCCGCGTGTCGACTGAGGGCATCGACCTCGCCGGGGCTCTCGCCTACGCCCGCACCGCGGGGCAGGCCTCGCTCGGCGCGTTGACCTTCCACCAGCGCGCAGTGCGCCTCAAGCAGTTGGCGCTCGCCCTCACCGAGCGCAAGGCGGAGCTGTACGAGATCTCGAGCCGCACCGGCGCCACCGCACAGGACTCGTGGGTCGACATCGACGGCGGCATCGGCGTGCTGTTCGCCTACTCCAGCAAGGGCAGGCGCGAACTGCCGAACGCGAAGGTCTTCGTCGACGGCGCGGTGGAGAACCTGTCCAGGGACGGCTCCTTCCTCGGGCGCCACATCTACACACGCCTCCCCGGTGTCGCCGTGCAGATCAACGCCTTCAACTTCCCGGTCTGGGGCTCGCTGGAGAAGTTCGCCCCGGCGTTCCTGGCCGGCGTGCCGACCGTCGTGAAGCCCGCGACGCCGACCGGGTACCTCGCCGAGGCGATGGTGCGGATCATGGTCGACTCCGGGCTGCTGCCCGAGGGCTCCCTGCAGCTCGTCTCGGGCAGTGTTCCCGGCCTCTTCGACGAGCTCCGCCTGGGGGATCTCGTGGCGTTCACCGGGTCGGCGTCCACCGCAGAACGGCTGCGGGCGCACGATGCGGTGCAGACGGGCGGGGTGCGCTTCACGAGCGAGACCGACTCCATCAACGCGTCGATCCTGGGGACCGACGCGGTCGCGGGCACCCCGGAGTTCGACGCCTACGTCAAGCAGCTCGTGGCGGAGATGACCAGCAAGGCCGGGCAGAAGTGCACGGCGATCCGACGCGCGATCGTGCCGACCGGTGTCGTCGACGATGTGATCGATGCCGTGCGGACACGACTGTCCGAGCGCATCGTGCTGGGAGACCCGCGCGCGGAAGGCGTGACGATGGGGCCGCTGGCCTCGACCGCACAGCGCGATGAGGTGCTGCGCCAGGTGGCACGGCTGCAGGACGGCGGTGGTGACCTGGTCATCGGCTCGACCGATGCTCCGGACGTGCGGCACAGCGACGGAACAGAGGGACCCGCCCCGGATGGCGCCTTCCTCGCCCCGATGCTGCTGCGTTTCCCGGACCCGGAGAGCGCAGCCGTCAACGAGATCGAGGCGTTCGGTCCGGTCTCGAGCATCGTCGGCTATCGCACCCTCGACGAGGCCAGTGCCCTGGTCGCGCGCGGCGGAGGTTCGCTGGTCACGAGTGTCGCCACGCACGACCCCGAGGTCGCCGTGGCGCTCGCCACCGGCATGGCCGCCTACAACGGACGGGTGCTCTTCCTCGACCGCGACGACGCCCGCAGCTCGACGGGTCACGGCTCGCCGCTGCCGAACCTCGTGCACGGCGGCCCGGGCCGCGCCGGCGGCGGCGAGGAGCTCGGCGGCATCCGCGCCGTCCTGCACCACATGCAGCGCACCGCGGTGCAGGGCTCCCCCGCGATGCTGACCGCCCTCACCGGCGTGTGGCATCAGGGCACGGCGGCACGGCCGTACGAGGAGAGCGGTGGCGTGCACCCCTTCCGCAAGTCGCTGGCCGAGCTGCGCATCGGCGACCAGGTCGCGAGCGGCTCCCGCGCGGTGACGCTGGAAGACATCGAGACCTTCGCGACCTTGACCGGCGACACCTTCTACGCGCACATGGATGAGGAATCCGCCGCGGCGAACCCGTTCTTCCCGGGTCGCGTCGCCCACGGGTACCTGCTGGTGTCGTGGGCTGCCGGCCTGTTCGTCGACCCCGCGCCCGGTCCCGTCCTCGCGAACTCGGGCCTGGAGAACCTGCGCTTCCTCACCCCTGTCTCCCCCGGCGACGAGATCCGCGTCGAACTCACCGCCAAGCAGATCACTCCGCGTGAGACCGACGAGTACGGCGAGGTGCGCTGGGACGCGGTGCTGAAGAACCAGCGCGACGAGATCGTGGCCACGTACGACGTGCTCACCCTCGTCGCGAAGGAACTCGCCGCGGTGTAGCCCGGCTGAAACCCCGGGCTGTCGCCGGGACCCCGTCCTTCCGACTCGAATACGACGGGGTCTCGGCGGGAAGACGGGGTCTCGGCGGACGGCCTCAGCGACGGCGCAGGCCGTCGAGGGCGATGGCGACGACGTCGTCGGCGAGCCGGTCCGCGTCCTCGCGTCCGCCTGGGCGGTACCACTCCACGATCGAGTTGATCATTCCGAACGCGAGGCGGGCCACGACGCTGGCGTCGATGTCGGCGCGCAGTGTGCCCTCGGCCTGCGCCTCGGTGACGAGCGCCGTGATCCGGCGGTCGAACGCACGACGGCGGGTGAGCGCCCGGCGCTCGACATCGGTGTTGCCGCGCACCCGCAGCAGCAGCGTGACGGCGGGAATCTGGTCGACGAGCACGTGCACGGCCCCGCGGAGGACGTGCTCGAGGCGGGCGACGGCGCGGGACCCCTCACGATCGACCGTGGCCGGAAGCGGGTCGTCCACCACCGCCTCGAGCCCGCTGAGCGCCGCGTCGAGCGCGAGATCGAGCATCTCGTCCTTCGAACCGAAGTGATGGTAGATCGCCGACTTCGACAGGCCGAGGCGCTCGGCCAGCTTCCCGATCGAGGTCGCGTCGTACCCGTGCTCGTTGAACGCGGCGACGGCGACGGCGAGGATGCCCTGCTGGTCGTAACCGGGGCGGCCTCGTCGCGTGCTCTGCATCTCGGACATCCCCACAGTCTCGCATCGGATCGCGCGGTCGGCCGGGAGCGGCCGCGCGAGGTCAGAAGGTCTGATCGGTGGTGCGCGAGCGGCCACGGAACTCCGCGACCGGATCGCCGAGTTCGTCGACGACCGTCACGTCGTAGATGCCGGAGCGTCCGCTGCGGGTGCGCCGCACGGCCGTCGCGGTCAGCGTCTGTCCGGCGACGGTCGACTTCAGGAACGAGATGTCGGCGCCCGCGGCCACCGTGACCCGATCGTCCTCATTGCAGGCGATAGCGAACGCCGTGTCGGCCAGGGCGAAGACGAAGCCGCCATGGGTGATGTGGAACCCGTTGGTCATGTCGTCACGCACGCACATCGAGACCACGGCGTGACCGGGATCATCGCGTTCGACGACGAGACCCAGCGATGCGGAAGCGCGATCGCGCTCCATCATGGCCCGGTTCGGGCGCACGGCTTCCGCGGCCTGGGGCGTTGCATCCGTCATCGTCGACCTCCTCGTCGCGCGGACGCCGCAGCGACAGCATCCGCGCGGCCCATACTAACTGACCGATCGATCGGTAATGGAGTGCTCCGCGGCGGCTCGCCGCGCGCGGGTCAGCCGAAGATCAGTCCCTTGCGGAGCGTGGCGTCCTCGACCATGACGCCGGTGATCACCGCAGCGGCGTCGAGGGTCGAGTCGCGATCGAGTCGAAACCGCATCACGACCCCCTCGCGGCTGGACCACTCGTAGAAGTACTCTCCCGAGGAGACGATGCGCAATGCCGTGCCCTGGGGGAAGGCGGACACCGCGGCGCTCAGGGGATCGCCGACGCGCACACCGTCGGCAGACGGAAGAGACGCGCCATCGTGGGTCAGGTCACCTGCGACGTTCGCGATGCCGACGGAGACCCCGGCGACGACGGTCGACTCGTCCTGCGTCCAGAGCACCAGGGATGCCGACCCATCGGCCGAGATCAATCGCGTCGGCGCCCCCGGCCACTCGGGCTCCGCGACCCGCGCTCCGGGAACGGCGGCGATGGCCTCATCGAGCTCGGCCCCCAGGCGCACCGGGCCGACCCCCGCAGTCGTGATCTCCCACTCGCTCCAGGGCGCAGCGGGGTCGGCGGCAGGGACGTCCACGGAAACCGGCGGGTTCTCCGTCAACTCGTCGATCAGCTTCGCCCTGGCCTCGCTTGCTCGGTCGCGCAGCAGCGCTGCGGCGGCCTCGGTGTCGAACGCGGGTTCACCAGTGAAGGGCTGCCACATCTCGACGATCACGTTTCCGACCGAGGAGTAGCTCTTGTAGAGGCTGTAGCCACCGCCCTCGGGATAGGTGAGCACGAGGGAGCCGGCGATGGCACGGACGCCCCCGTCGCCCTCGACCGTCGACGAGGCGAAGGAAGAAGGCGCCCCACCGTACTCGAAGGATCCGCATTGTTCCGCGGCCTCGGCATACTGGTCCATGCGCGCCGTGGCAGCCGCTTCATCGGCGAACTGCAGCACGTGAAGCCAGCCCTCGCGCCCTTCGGGAATCGTGCTCGTCCACGTGACGGAGCGTGCGCCGATGGAGCCGAGCGAGGCTTCGGCGTAGACCGCGTTGCAGATCGCCGGGTCCGGCTCGTAGCCACCGCCGTCGGACACCTGGATCAGAGAGGGCACCGCCGGACTGACATCACCCACATCGGGAAGCAGACCGGAGATCTCCTCGGCGCTCAGCAGGAACCAGTCCAGCTCGTCACCGACGAAGGCGATCGGTCCGGCATACGGATCAGGAGCTGGGGATTCCGAGACCGTGGGCTCGGGGGTGGGCGTGGACTGCGGAGTCGGGGCGCACCCCGACAACGCCACCAACGCCCCTGCCGCGACGACACCGATCAGGCCCCTCACGAACGTCTTCGACCGCGACATGTCCCACTCCGATCCACACTCGGCGCCGGCATCGGCGCACCCCCGTGCGGCCGAGCCTAGGGCCTCGCCCCGGCCTCACGAGGTTCTCGCTCCATGTCGAGATCAGAATGAGATTCTGAACATGCCGGGGCACGCATATACGGCGCGATCACCGGGCATCGGCACGCTGCAGAGCGGCGGCTCCCACGGCCCTGGCCTCCTCCGCCGTCGCGGCCCCGAGCACGGCATCAGCAGCGCGACGGCACTCCTCCTCGGTCACGTCACGGAGCGCGTCGGCCACTCGTCCGAGCGACCGCGGGGTCATCGAGAGCGAAGTCGCTCCGAGTCCCACGAGCACCGGGGCGAGGGCCGGGTCCCCGCCCGCCTCGCCGCAGACGCCCACCGGTTTTCCGGCCGCACGCCCCGCCGCACCGACCATACCGATCAGGCGCAGCACCGCCGGCTGCCACGGATCGTTGAGATCACCCAGGTCGCTCAGCAGCCGGTCGGCGGCCAGCGTGTACTGCGCGAGGTCGTTGGTTCCGAGGCTCACGAAGTCGACCACCTCGAACAGCTCGGCGGCGAGCAGTGCTGCCGACGGCGTCTCGATCATGATGCCGACGCGGCCGATACCCGCCGCGCGCGCGAGCTCGGCGAACTCCCCGGCCTCTTCGACGGTGGCCACCATCGGGGCCATGACCTCGACCTCGGCCGCCTCCTCCGCCGCGGCGAGCGCGAGTGCACGTAGCTGATCGTCGAGCAGCTGCGGCCGACGGCGTGCGATCCGGAGCCCCCGCACCCCGAGCGCCGGGTTGTCCTCCTTGTCGGAGTTCGCGAACGGGAGGGGCTTGTCGCTCCCCGCATCGAGCGTGCGCACGACGACCTTGCGGTCGGGGAATGCGGCGAGAACCCCGCGATAGGCGTCGGTCTGCTCCGCGATGGTCGGCGCGTCGGCCCGGTCGAGGAAGCAGAACTCGGTGCGGAACAGGCCGATGCCCTCCGCTCGTGCCGCCGCGGCGTTCACCGCGTCCGGGGTGCCGCCGACATTCGCCAGCAGCGCCACGCGGTGCCCGTCGGCGAGGCGCCCGGATCCGTCGAACTCCACCACGGTCGCGGCCGCCTGCGCTTCCGCGACGCGGGATGCCGGCGGGTCCACCTCGACCGTGCCGCGCCCGCCGTCGACGAGGAGGGTCGAGCCGACCGGGATGCCGACCGCACCGGCGACGCCGACGACCGCGGGAAGACCGAGCGATCGCGCGATGATCGCGGTGTGCGACGTCGGTCCACCCTGCTCGGTGACGAGCGCGACGCAGTGCCCTCCGGCGAGGGCTGCGGTGTCGGCGGGCGCGAGGTCCGTCGCCACGAGCACGAACGGCTCATCGCGCTCGGGAACCCCGGGCATGTCGACCTGCAGGATCTCGGCGATGATCCGGTCGCGCACGTCGCGGATGTCGGCGACACGCTCCGCCATCCGGCCTCCCAGCGCGGCCACACCTTTCTCGTGCGCGGCTGCGGTCTCCCAGATCGCGCGGGCCGCAGTGCGGCCCTTCGCGCGGACGAGTGCCGTCGCCTCCGACACCAGCTCGGGGTCGGAGGCCAGCAGGCGCGACGCATCGAGGATAGCCCTGGTCTCCCCCGTCGCCTGAGACGTCCGTGCACGCAGCTGATCCGCCACGGCCACGGCTGCCCACTCGATCGCCGAGACCTCGGCGTCACGGTCCTCCGCAGCGACGACCGCACCCACTTCCGGTTCGCCGACCGCCGGCGCGAGATGCACGAGCGGCGCGGCCACCCGGCCGGGACTGACGCCGCGTCCCCGCAGCACCGCGCCGGGCGCGATGACGGGCACCGCGGCGTCGGGGGCCCGGGCGTCGGACACCGGCACCGTGGATCCCGCAGCCGCCGCAGGGGCCGTCGGCGTCGCTTCGTCCGTCCCCTCTCCGAATCCGTCGTCGAACAGCGCCGACAGCTTCTCCAGCACCGCGGCCGCTTCCGGGCCGCGCGCGACCAGTTCCAGTTCGTCGCCCTGCCGAGCCCCGAGGATCAGCAGTCGCGAGAGGCTCGCGGCCGACGCGTCCGGACCGTCGGGAAGACGACGCAGCCGCACATCGACCCCGGCCGAGGCTTCCGCGATCAGCGCGGCGGGGCGCGCATGGATACCCAGCGGATTCCGCACCCGCACCCGCCGGACGAGCTCCTCGCCGGCGGGCTCGTTCTCTGGTTCCGGCGATGGCCCCGCATCGTCGGGACCTCCGAGCTGCCCGGTCTTCGCGCCGAGTGCCGCGGTCGCCTCCTCAGCGACCGCGTCCAACCCTCCGCCCGCCGCGGCGGAGACGACGGCGGCGAGCAGTCCCTCCACGAACGGAGCGGGCGCAAGCCGCACGGGGACGTCGCTCGACCGCAGCTCGAGCGCGAGCTCGGCACTCAGCACGGCCGATCCGAGGTCCATGAGGACCAGGACGCCGTCGCAGTCCGCCGCGAGCTCGTCGATCGCGGCAGCCACCGCCACCGCATCCGTCCCGAGGATCGGTGCGCCGTCACCGTCCACTCCCGCGCCGGCGGCGACCTGCACGCGCACCCCGTCACCCTGCACCATCTGCAGGGCAAGCTCCAGAGCCGCCTCCCCGAGCCGAGCGCTGTGGGAGACGGCGACGATGCCGATCATCCGGCGCCGTCCGCCACGGCTGCGGCGAGCGTGTCGAACAGGATCGCCGTCGATGCGGCCCCCGGGTCGAGGTGCCCGGCGCTGCGTTCGCCCAGGTAGCTGGCCCTGCCCTTGCGGGCGACGAGCGGGAGCGTGGCGTCGCGACCGTCGGCTGCCGCATCCGCTGCCGTCCTGACGGCATCGGCGACGGACGCGCCTCCGGCGAGCGCGGCATCGAGCGCATCGACGGCCGGAGCCATCGCGTCGAACATCGTCTTGTCGCCCGCCTCGGCCTTCCCCCGCGCCACGATGCCGTCGAGGCCTGCGCGCAGGGCAGCGGCGAGCGCCGACCCGTCGAGCTCGGACACGGCACCGGCCGCCATCCCCATCCGCAGGAAGAAGGTGCCGTAGAGCGGTCCGCTGGCCCCGCCCACGGAGCTCACCAGCGTCATGCCCACGGTCTTCAGCAGCTCATCGACCGTGGCGGGAGCGCCCGCCGCGAGCTTCTCGCTCACGGCGTTCATCCCCCGGGCCATGTTCGCGCCGTGGTCGGCGTCGCCGATCGCCGAGTCGAGCTCGGTGAGCCAGTCGCGCTTCTCCGTGACGGCCGCGCCGAAACGGGAGACCCAGTCGGCGAGGACAGCGGTGTCGACAGCCGCCATCACGCACCCCACCGCAGTCCGGGGGTGTTCACGGGGGCGTCCCAGAGCCGCAGCAGCTCGTCGTCGGCCTTGAGCACCGTGACCGAGCAGCCCGCCATGTCGAGCGAGGTGATGTAGTTGCCCACCAGGTTCCGGGCGATCTGCACCCCGGACTTCTCGAGGATCGCCGCGACCTCGCCGTACATCAGGTACAGCTCGATCAGCGGCGTCGCCCCCATGCCGTTGAGCATCACGATCGCCGGGCCGGCCGCGTCGATGTCGCCGAGGATCGGCTCGACGAGCTGTCGGGCGATCTCGGATGCCGGCGCGAGCGGTTCACGATGACGACCGGGCTCCCCGTGGATGCCGATGCCGATCTCCATCTGGTCGTCCGGGAGGTCGAAGGTGGGCTTGCCCGCGGCCGGAACCGTGCAGCTGGTGAGCGCCATGCCCATCGAGCGGCCCTGGCCGTTGACCTTCTTGGCCAGCTCGACGACGGCGGCGAGGTCGCGGCCCTCTTCGGCTGCGGCCCCGACGATCTTCTCGAGCAGCACCGTCAGGCCCACCCCTCGACGACCTGCCGTGTAGAGCGAGTCCTGCACGGCGACGTCGTCGTCCACGGTGACGCTGCCCACCTCGATCCCCTCCATGGAGGCGAGCTCGGCGGCCATCTCGAAGTTCAGCACGTCGCCGGTGTAGTTCTTCACGATGTGGAGCACGCCGGCTCCGCGATCGACGGCCTTCGTGGCGACCTGGACGCGGTCGGGCGTCGGAGAGGTGAAGACCTCGCCCGCAACGGCGGCATCCAGCATCCCGGTGCCGACGAAGCCGCCGTGCAGCGGCTCGTGGCCGGACCCGCCGCCGGAGACGATCGCCACCTTGCCCTGGGTCTTGGGCGTCGCCCGCGTGATGACGTGGTTCTCCAGGTCGACGGAGAGTTCGGGATGAGCGAGAGCCACCCCCTTCAGGGATTCGACGAGAACGTCCTCGGGGGCGTTGATGAGCTTCTTCATCGTTCGATCTCCTTTGATCCTCGGGATTTCTTTCGCAGAATCCGAAAGCAATTCGTTAATGTCGAATATGCTCGGAGCCTGCCGGGTTGTCAAGATCATCCTGAAGACCGGCACGGCATACGCACCGGCTCGACGACGCACCGGAAGGAGGCTCCCCCGTGATCCAGGCGATCGACCGCGCGGCGAAGATCCTCGAGCTGCTCCAGGGAGCACGCCACCTCGGCATCACCGACCTCGCCGCAGCGCTCAGCCTGCCGCCGTCGACCGTGCACGGGATCGTCAAGTCGCTGCGCTCGCACGGCCTCGTCGCGAAAGAGCGCGGTGGCCAGCGCTACATGCTCGGGCCGACACTGCTGCGCCTGAGCAACGTGTACCTCGACACCCTCGACGTGCGTGCGCGGGCGATGCGCTGGACGCAGGAGCTCGCTCGTCGCACCGACCTCTCCGTGCGACTGGGCGCCCCGCACTTCACCGACGTGCTCGTCATCCACCACAACCTGCGCCCCGATGACAGCCAGCAGATGCTGGAGACCGGTGTCGCCATCCCCGCGCACGCCTCCGCCATGGGCAAGGTGCTGCTCGCCTACGACCAGGGCTTCCAGCAGACCGTCTTCGAGCAGCCGTTGCGCAGCCTCACCGGCGACACGATCACCGACGTCGCCCGTCTGACCCTGGAACTGCCCGCGATCGCGGAGCGCGGCACCGCCGGCGAGTTCGACGAGGCCGTGCTGGGCGAGTCCTCGCTCGCCGCCCCCGTCGCCGACGCCTCGAACGCCATCGTCGCGGCGGTCGCGGTGGTCCTGCCGACCTCCCAGACGCCGGCCTCCGACGCGATCATGAACGCCCTGAGGGAGACCGCCAGGAACATCTCGCGCGAACTCGGCGCGACCTCGTGGCCGCCCCGCGTCGCGCCCGCCGACGACTGACGCCGATCGCCGGTCCGGCCCTCCTCAGCCGCGCAGCGCCAGGGCGAACGGCAGCACCTGGGTCGCACCGGCCTGCCGCAGCACCCGGGCGGCCACCGTCATCGTCCATCGACTGTCGACCAGGTCGTCCACGAGCAGCACCGGCCCCGCCGGAACGTCGAGGTGCTCGGCGCTGAACCGATCCCAGAGGCCGCCGAGACGGAACACACTGTTGCCGCCGGGCTGTCCGGTCGGCCCGCCGCCGACCGGTTCGAGCGCCCCCAGATAGGGCAGTCGTCCGACGTCGGCGAGGCCGCGCGCGAGCGAGTCGACCAGCAAGGGGTGCGACCGCGAGGGCAGGGCGACCACGGCCACCGGTCGCTCCTCCCAACCCCACTCGGCGAGCACGCGGATGCAGGCCTGGAGCAGCTGCGGCGTCACCGGGGCATCCGCTGCACCCGCGGCGAAGAGTTCACGCAGCGCACCGCCCCATCCGAGATCGGTGAGTCGAGCCAGCGCCCGCCCCTCTCCCGCCTGCTCGTCGGCGGGGATGCGCCCCTTGACCGGCACTTCCAACCGATCGGCACCCGTCGGCCAGGCGCGACGGGGTTCGATCGGAACGCCTACTCGGTCGAGCGACTCCGCGGCCTGCGTGGTCGCAGACTCCCCGATCTCGCGCGGGAACCATCCGCCCGCGCAGTTGTCGCACCGCCCGCAGGGAGCCGCGGTGTCGTCATCGAGAGCGCGCTGCAGGAACTCCATGCGGCATCCGTCGGTCTGCTCGTAGTCGATCATGTGCTGCTGCTCGGCGAGGCGCTCGGCGGCGATGCGCTCGTAGCGCTCCGCGTCGTAGGTCCAGGGGTCGCCCGTCGCGACCCAGCCGCCCTGTACGCGTCGCACCGCACCGTCGACGTCGAGCACCTTGAGCAGCAGCTCGAGCGGCGTCCGCCGGATGTCGACCATCGCCTCGAGCGCCGGCGTCGAGATCGGGGCGTCTCCGAGCGCACTGATCACGCGCTCCGCCCGCTCCCGGTCGGGCATCGACGCGGTGGCGAAGTAGTGCCAGATGTCGCGGTCCTCGACGCCGGGGAGCAGCAGCACGTCGGCGCTCTCGCTCGCTCGACCGGCACGGCCGACCTGCTGGTAGTAGGCCACGGGCGACGACGGCGCACCGAGGTGCAGCACGAAGCCCAGATCGGGCTTGTCGAACCCCATGCCGAGCGCGCTCGTGGCGACCAGCGCCTTGACCTCGTTGCGCTTGAGCATCCCCTCGGACTCCGCGCGCTCGTCGGTGTCGGTCTGCCCGGTGTATGCGCGGACGTCGTGCCCGTGATCACGCAGCAGCCGGGCGGTGTCGACCGCAGCGGCGACGGTCAGCGTGTAGATGATGCCCGACCCCGGCAGGTCGTCGAGGTGGCTCAACAACCAGGCCAGGCGGCTCGCCGAGTCGCGCAGCCGCAGCACACCCAGCCGCAGCGAGGTCCGCGCGAGGGGTCCGCGGATCGTGAGCACGGGCGCCGCCTCGCCCTCGCCGGCATGAAGACTGCCGAGCTGCTCGGCGACATCGGCCACGACCCGGCTGTTCGCGGTCGCGGTGGTCGCGAGCACCGGCACATCGGCGGGCATCTGCGCGATCAGTTCGCGCAGCCGCCGGTAGTCGGGGCGGAAGTCATGCCCCCAGTCGCTGATGCAGTGCGCCTCGTCGACCACGAGCATGCCGATGCGGCGGACGAGTGCCGGCAGCTGCTGCTCGCGGAAGGCCGGGTTGTTGAGCCGCTCCGGGGAGACCAGCAGCACGTCGACCTCATCGCGATCGAGCTGGGCGAGCACGTCGGACCACTCGTGCGCGTTGGTGGAGTTGATGGCGACCGCGCGCACACCCGCGCGCTCGGCGGCGGCGATCTGGTCGCGCATGAGCGCAAGCAGCGGCGAGACGAGCACGGTCGGCCCCGCGCCCTGGCGTCGCAGCAGCAGCGTCGCGACGAAGTAGACCGCGGACTTGCCCCATCCGGTGCGCTGCACCACGAGCGCACGCCGGCGTCCCTCGACCAGCGCCTCGATGGCCTCGTACTGGCCGTCGTGGAAGTCGGCGTCCGGGCGGCCGACGAGCTCGCGCAGGGCCGACAGTGCAGCATCGCGGGTGTCGGCAGGAGCTGGGGAGGTCATGCCCCCACTCTGCCTCACCCCGCCGACACAGCCGGCCCTCATCCCAGCCCGCTCGCATCCCGGGCGATCCTCCGTCGTCTAGCGTGAAGGGATGATCACTCGCGAGCTCGCCGTCACCCTTCGAGAGGCCGGACTCGTCTGGCACCCGGCGGAGGGCGACCGCTTCCAGCTCGATCTTCCCGACGAGGTAGAGCTCGAGGCGGAGGCCGAGGTCTTCACGGTCAGCGAGATGACGATCGAGGCCAGGCAGACCCCGAGCGGAACCGACCTCGCCTTCAACGGCACGACCGAGTGGGCGCTGGACGCGGTGACGCTCGCCGACGCGGTCTGGCTGCCGCGCGAGGACCAGCTGCGCGAGCTGCTGCGCGGCACCTTCCGCTCGCTCACGCGCGTCGAAGACGCCTTCCGCGTCGAGATCGAGATCGCGGACAGCTCCGAGATCTTCGAGCATCCGGACCCGTCCGAAGCGTACGGTCGCGCGCTGCTGGAGCTGATCTCCCGCTCGCACTGAGCCGCGCTGCGGGGCCGTCTTGAAACGCGCCATCCTCTGTGTCAGAATTACCTAACGATCGGTCAGTAAAGATGGCCCGATGCCGAGGAGTCGATGATGACCAGTCCCGCAGACCTGTCCCTCGTGGGCGAGATCTCCGATGAGGAGCGCCTGTTCGACGAGCTCATCGCGAACGAGCAGCGCATCGAGCCGCGCGACTGGATGCCCGACGCGTACCGCAAGACCCTGGTGCGCCAGATCTCCCAGCACGCGCACTCCGAGATCATCGGCATGCAGCCGGAGGGCAACTGGATCACGCGCGCCCCGAGCCTCAAGCGCAAGGCGATCCTGATGGCAAAGGTGCAGGACGAAGCGGGCCACGGCCTCTACCTCTACTCCGCCGCACAGACGCTCGGCACCACCCGCGACGAGATGATGGACCAGCTCATCAGCGGCAAGGCCAAGTACTCGTCGATCTTCAACTACCCCACGCCCACCTGGGCCGACATGGGTGCGATCGGCTGGCTCGTCGACGGTGCCGCGATCTGCAACCAGGTGCCGTTGTGCCGAGCGTCCTACGGCCCTTACGGACGCGCGATGGTGCGGGTCTGCAAGGAGGAGTCGTTCCACCAGCGGCAGGGCTTCGAGATCCTCCTCTCCCTCATGCGCGGCACCGACGAGCAGCGCGAGATGGCGCAGGATGCCGTGAACCGCTGGTACTGGCCGAGCCTGGCGATGTTCGGGCCGCCCGACGATCAGTCCCCGAACTCGGCGCAGTCGATGAAGTGGAAGATCAAGCGGTTCTCCAACGACGAGCTCCGCCAGCGCTTCGTCGGGATGCTCGTGCCCCAGGCCGAGATCCTGGGCGTCACGCTGCCCGATCCCGAGCTGCGCTTCGACGACGAGACCGGACAGTACGTCATCGGCGAGATCGACTGGGACGAGTTCTTCGAGGTGCTCCGCGGCAACGGCCCCTGCAACGCCGAGCGGCTCGAGCGCCGACGCACCGCGCACGAAGAGGGCGCCTGGGTGCGCGAGGCCGCAGCCGAATACGCCCGCAAGCAGTCCCTGAAGACGAAGGCGGTGGCGTGATGGCTACTCCGGGAGCCGACCCTTCGACAGGCTCAGGGACCCATGGTGGGGAATTGTGGCCGCTGTGGGAGGTGTTCGTCCGCGCGAACCGCGGACTGAGCCATGTACACGTCGGGTCGCTGCACGCCCCGGACGCCGAGATGGCGATCCGCAACGCCCGTGACCTCTACACCCGCCGCGGCGAGGGCGTCTCGATCTGGGTCGCGCCGGCCGAGGCGATCACGACGAGCGACCCCGACGCCAAGGGCGCCTACTTCGAGAGCCCGGCCGGCAAGAACTACCGCCACGCCGTCTACTACACCGCCTCCGAGGGGGTGCCGCACCTGTGAGCGCGCCACACCTGAACACCGCGCACGAAGACACCGACGTCCACGGCGACGTCCACGGCGACGTCTCGGTCGACGAACTCCGCCTGTCGCAGGAACTCTCCGGCACCGGCGCGGTCGCGGCATCGGCAGACATCGCGGAGTACGCCCTGCGCCTCGGGGACGACGCGCTCATCCTCTCCCAGCAGCTCGGCGAATGGATCTCCCGCGCCCCCGAGCTGGAGGAAGACGTCGCTCTGGGCAACATCGCCCTCGACCTGCTCGGGCACGCGCGCTCCTTCCTGCACTATGCCGGGTCGTACGACGGCCGCAGCGAAGACGACCTCGCCTTCTTCCGCGACGAGCCGGAGTTCCGCTGCGCCTGGATCGTGCAGCAGCCCAACGGCGACTTCGCCCAGACCATCGCCCGCCAGTTCGCGGTGGCCACCTACATGTTCGAGCTCTACTCCGCGCTCCGATCCAGCAGCGATGAGACGTTCGCGGCGATCGCGGAGAAGTCGCTCAAAGAGGTCGACTACCACCGGGATCACGCGGTGCAGTGGATGCTGCGCCTCGCGGGAGGCACCGAGGAGTCCCGCACCCGGATCATCCGGGCGATCGGAGACGTCTGGCCCTACGTTGATGAGCTGTTCCGCGACGACGACCTGATCGAGCGACTCGGCGATGCGGCGGTGCGCCCGTCGAGTCTGCGACCCGGATTCGACGGTGTGGTCGCCACGGTCTTCGCCGAGGCGGAGCTGTCGGTGCCCGCGGTCGCGGCTTCGTCCGCCGGCGGACGGCACGGCGCCCACGCGACGCCGCTCGGCCACATCCTCGCCGAGATGCAGGTGCTCGCGCGACGGCATCCGGGGGCGTCATGGTGACCCTCACCCCGACCCAGGCGGCCTGGCGCATCGCCGCCGGTGTGCCCGACCCCGAGGTCCCCGTGCTCACGATCGAAGACCTCGGTGTGCTCCGGGCGGTCGAGGCCGACGGCGATCGCGTCTGGGTCGACATCACCCCGACCTACAGCGGGTGCCCCGCCATGGACACGATCCGCGACGACGTGATCCTCGCGCTCACGGCCGCCGGGTTCGACCGGGTCGAGGTGCGCCTGGTCCTCTCCCCCGCCTGGACGACGGACTGGATGTCGGATGCCGGCAAGGCCAAGCTCGCCGCCTATGGGATCGCGCCGCCGTCCGGCCGTGCCGCCGTGTCGACCGGTCCCATCCGGCTCGCGCTCAGCGTGCGCTGCCCCCGCTGCGGCTCCCTCGACACCCGTGAGGTCTCCCACTTCGGCTCCACCTCGTGCAAGGCGCTGTTCGAATGCCGCGCGTGCCGCGAGCCCTTCGACCATTTCAAGGTGCACTGACATGTCGCTCTTCACCTCCGCGCCCGCTGTCGTCCCCCGTGCGACGACGGCACGCGAGACCGCTCCCCGAAAGCGCGCCCGCTTCCACACCCTCACCGTCGAGGACGTGCGCCCCCTCACCGACGACGCGGTCGAGGTGACGTTCACGGTGCCCGCCGCCCTCGCCGACGAGTACGACCACCTTCCCGGCCAGTACGTGGCGCTGCGCACCACGCTCGACGGGGTCGAGGTGCGGCGCTCCTACTCGCTGTGCCGTGCGCCGGAGCACCGCGACGACGGGCAGGACACGCGCCTCAGCGTGGCCGTCAAGCGCGACGAGGGCGGGCTCTTCTCGACCTGGGCGCAGACCGGGCTCCGGCCGGGGTTCGAGATCGACGTGATGAGCCCGCAGGGAACGTTCACGTCCGCCCTCGACGACCTCGACCATCGTCACGTCGTCGGCATCGCCGCAGGCTCCGGCATCACGCCTCTGATGGCGCTCGCGCACACGGTGCTGACCCGCTCCGACACCTCGCGGTTCACGCTGCTCTACACGAACCGTGCCACGCTCGACGTGATGTTCCTGGAGGATCTCGCCGATCTGAAGGACCGGTATCCGACCCGGCTCGTGCTGCACCACGTGCTCTCGCGGGAGCAGCGGGCGGCGCCGGTGCTGTCGGGCCGGATCGACGACGCGAAGCTGCGGACGATCCTCGGCACGCTGATCCCGCCCGCGACGGTCGACGAGTGGTTCCTGTGCGGCCCGCTCGCCCTGGTGGATCTGTGTCGCGAGGTGCTGGCCGATGTCGGCGTCGACCGCTCGCACATCCGCTTCGAGCTGTTCACGACCGGCGACGAACCCGCTCGCGCGGCCCGCCCGGTACAGGTGCGCGCCGGCGAGAAGAACGTGCGGATCGAGGTGACCCTCGACGGCGTCTCCTCCACCGTGGAGAGTCCGGTCGACGCACACGAGTCGGTGCTGAACGCCGCCCTGCGCGTGCGCCCCGATGCGCCCTTCGCCTGCGCGGGCGGGGTCTGCGGCACCTGCCGCGCACGGGTGCTCGAGGGCAGCGTCACGATGACCGAGAACTACGCCCTGGAGCCCGACGAACTCGAACGCGGGTTCGTGCTCACCTGCCAGTCCCACCCCACCAGCGACCGTGTGGTCGTCGACTACGACGTCTGACCAGGAGCCCCCGTGATCGACCTCACCGTCACCGACGACGTCGCGACGATCGTGCTGAACGCACCGGCGAAGCGGAACGCGCTCGACGAGCACGCGCTCGGCGAGCTGGATGCCGCGTACGAGGCCGCGGAGACCGCGGGCGTGCGGGCACTGGTGCTGCGCGGTGAGGGTCGCGCATTCTGCGCCGGCCGCGACATCTCGGCGGTCGACCCGCGCGACGACGATGTGCTCGGCTACCTCGGTGGGCTGGTCACCCCGCTGCTGCAGCGGATGGCACGGTTCCCTGCACCGACCTTCGCGGTCGCGCACGGCGCCTGCCTCGGAGTCGGTCTGGGCCTCCTGATCGCGACCGATGTCGTGTACGTCGCCGAGTCCGCGAAGGTCGGCTCCCCGTTCGCCGCGCTCGGTGCGACGCTCGACTCCGGCGGCCACGCGCTCTTCCTCGACCGGCTCGGGGCGCACAAGACGCTCGACCTCATCTACACCGGGCGCCTGATGAGCGGGGCCGAGGCCGTGACTTCGGGTCTCTTCTCGCGGGTCTTCCCCGACGACGAGGTCGTGCAGGCGACGACGGACGCCGCCGCGACGGCCGCCCGCGGCGCCACAGCGGCCTTCCTCGCGAGCAAGGAGCTGATCGCACGGGTCCGCGACGAGAGGCTCGCGCTGTGGGATGCGGTCGGCATCGAGAACGCTGCGCAGGCCGCCCTGTGCGACACCGACGACTACCGCGAGGGTTTCGCCGCCTTCCAGGAGAAGCGGAAGCCGGAGTTCCACGGGCGCTGAGGGCGCGACATCGGCCCGCATGCACGCGCGCAGCAGGCCATCACGCCGCATCAGGCCATTCGTCAGGGAATCGGCCTGATGTGGAGCCTTTGCCTGTCCACGACCTGCGCCCCGGTCTACGGAACCTGCTGATGTCGGAGGCCGGTGCGAGAATGCTCGGATGAAGCTCGCAGAGCTGGTCACCACGACCGACCGCGTCGGGGCCACGTCGTCCCGACTCGCCAAGATCGATGCTCTCGCCGAACTGCTCGCGCGCGCCGACCCGTCCGAGCTCCCCATCATCATGGGCCTCCTCCTCGCCTCACCGCGCCAGGGCAGGTTGGGCGTCGGATGGCGCGGGCTGTCGGCCATCGACATCGCGCACGCCGACGAGTCCACACTGACGGTCGACGATGTCGACGCGTCTCTCGATGCCCTCGCCGCGACGTCCGGTTCGGGCTCGGCGGCGGGACGCACCGGCATCCTCGTCGATCTCGGCTCGCGGGCGACCGCAGCCGAGTGGGACTTCCTGGTTCGCGCGATGCTCGGCGAACTCCGAACCGGTGCCCTGTCGGGCGTGCTCCTCGACGCGATCGCCCGAGCGTCCGACCGTCCGGCCGCCGTCGTCCGACGGGCCGCGATGCTGTCGGGCGACCTCGGCGAGACCGCGCGCATCGCCCTCACGGGCGCGCCCGGTGACCTCGAGGCGGTCGGGCTCCAGGTGGGGCGTCCGGTCCTGCCGATGCTGGCATCGACCGCGGCGACGGCATCGGAGGCGCTGGAGATCACCGGCGAGGCATCCGTGGAATACAAGCTCGACGGCGCCCGCATCCAGGTGCACCGCCACGGGGACGAGGTCGGCGTCTACACGCGGAGCCTGGCCGACATCACGCACCGGGTGCCCGAGATCGTCGAGATCGTGCGGTCGCTGCCGGTGCACGACATCATCCTCGACGGCGAGACGCTGTCGCTCGACGAAGACGGCGGGCCGAGGCCGTTCCAGGAGACCATGTCGCGGTTCGGGGCAGAGGTCTCGCGGGAGCTCGTGCTGCGACCGTGGTTCTTCGACGTGCTGCACATCGATGGGCGCGACCTGCTCGACGAACCGCTCTCGACCCGGCTGACCGAGCTGGAACGGGTGGCCGGTGCCTGGCGGATGCCGGGCATCGTCACGGCCGACGCGGAAGCCGCCGAGCAGCTGTCACGCGAGGCCCTCGCCGCCGGGCACGAGGGTGTCGTGGTCAAGGCGATCGACGCGCCCTACGCCGCAGGGCGCCGCGGGAAGTCGTGGGTCAAGGTCAAACCGGTGCTGACCTTCGACCTGGTGGTCCTCGGCGCGGAGTGGGGCTCAGGACGTCGGCGCGGTTGGCTCTCGAACCTGCACCTCGGCGCGCGCGATCCCGACGGCGAGTTCGGCGACCCCGGCGGGTTCGTCATGGTGGGCAAGACCTTCAAGGGGCTCACCGACGAGCTGCTGCGCTGGCAGACCACCGAGTTCCCCGAGCACGAGTCGCACCGCACGGCGTCCACCGTGTTCCTGCGCCCCGATATCGTCGTCGAGATCGCGATCGACGGCGTGCAGCGCTCCCCGCGGTATCCGGGTGGCGTCGCGCTCCGCTTCGCCCGGGTGAAGGGCTACCGTCCGGACAAGACCGCGGCAGAGGCCGACACGATCCAGACGCTGCGGTCGCTGCTGCGGGGATGACCCGCCGGGTGAGGGTGGCTCAGGCCGAGGGCGCGAGCCCCAGGTCCTCTTCGCGCACCGTGCCCTGGAACGACCACGGGAAGTTGATCCACAGGTCGGTGTCCTTCCAGGCGAAGTCCGGCTGGATGATCGTCGAGGGCTTGGTGTAGATCGTGACCGACCGCACGTCGGCGCCCTTCTCCTGCAGCAGCTGCACGGCCAGCGCGAGCGTGCGCCCGGAGTCGGCCACATCGTCGACGAGCAGCACCCGGCGGCCGTCGAGGTACGCCATGTCGAGCTCGGGGGGAAGCACCTCGGGGGCATCGAGCACGGTGCCGATCCCGGTGTAGAACTCGACGTTGATCGCGCCGCAGTTCTTCGCCCCGAGACCGTACGCGATGGCACCGGCCGGGAGCAGCCCACCGCGGGCGATCGCCACGACCACCTCCGGCTCGAAGCCCGTGGCGAGGATGTTCCGCGCCAGCTCTCGTGTCGCCGCTCCGAAGCCGTCCCAGGTCAGTGTCTCGCGCTCGAGCGCCGCATCCGTCATCTCTGCATTCTCCCGCATCCCGGTATGCACGCTCGCCGCTAGACTGAGCGGGTCCGGCCCGGCCGGTGCCTGAAAAAGAGGCACGAAGCACTTCGCGAAGACGCGGAGGCGAGACACATACGGATCCCGCAGTTCCTCCGTCCCTGTCTCGAAAGGCTTTCGCATGCCCACCGTCTCCGCACACGTCGCTCTCACCCTCGCCCAGCACATCGACTCGGTCTTCGGCGTGATGGGCAACGGCAACGCCTACTTCCTCGACGCGATCGAGACGCAGACGGACGCGTCCTTCACCGCCGTCCGCCACGAGCAGGGCGCCGTGGTCGCCGCTGACGCCCACTTCCGCGCGTCCGGGCGCATCGCCGCCGGCACCTCGACCTACGGCGCCGGATTCACCAACACGCTGACCGCCCTGGCCGAGGCCGTGCAGGCGCACGTGCCGCTCGTGCTCGTGGTCGGCGACGAGCCCACGTCCGGCCCGCGCCCGTGGGACGTCGACCAGATCGCGCTCGCCTCCGCCGTCGGTGCGCGCACCTATACGGTCGGCCGAGCGGATGCCGCCGCCACGACGGTCATCGCCATCGAACACGCGCTGACCTACCGCGTCCCGGTGGTCCTCGCGATTCCCTACGACGTCGCCGCTCTCGAAGCCGGCGAGGTTCCTGCAGCCCCGTCGCCGCGGGTGCCCGCTCCGCTCGCGCCGCGTGGCGAGTTCGCTGAGGGGATGCTCGACGAGATCGCGGACGCTCTGCGCACGGCGCAGCGGCCGTTCCTCCTGGCGGGCCGCGGGGCGTGGCTCTCCGGAGCCAGCACGGCTCTGGGCGAGCTCGCCACGGCGACCGGTGCTCTGACAGCATCGTCGGCTCTCGGGCGGGGCGTCTTCCCCGACACGCGGTACGACCTCGGCGTCACCGGCGGCTTCGGTGCGGACGGTGCAATGGAACTCATCCGCACAGCCGACGTGGCCGTGGTGTTCGGGGCCTCCCTGAATCAGTTCACGATGCGGTTCGGCGAGCTCTTCGCGCCGGGGACGAAGGTGTTCCAGGTCGACATCGCCCCCGCGGCCACCCACGCCCACGTCGGCGGGTTCGTGCGCGCCGACGCACGTCTGGCCGCCGAGTCCCTCGTGTCCCGGCTCGCCACTCCCACTTCCGCATCCACTCCCGCTTCCAGCCCGCACAACTTCGGAGATGCCGGCCGCCACGCCGAGTCCGCGGCCGCACCTGCCCGCGTGTCGCCCTCGATGTCCGAAGCTGTGTCGTCGAGCCCGTGGCGCGAGACCGTCGACGTCGCGGCGGCCCGGGCGTATGAGGCCGGTGACGACCTCGCCGCCGACGGACGCCTCGACCCGCGGTCGGCCGCGCGTCGCATCGCGGAGCTTCTTCCCGAGGACCGCATCGTGGTGTCCGACGGCGGCCACTTCATCGGCTGGGCGAACATGTACTGGCCGGTCGCCGCGCCCGATCGGATGATGATGATCGGCACCGCCTTCCAGTCGATCGGGCAGGGCTGGCCGAGCGTCGTCGGGGCCGCCCTGGCTCGGCGCGAATCGACCGTGGTGCTCACCTCGGGCGACGGCGGCGGACTGATGGCGATCGCCGATCTCGAATCCGCTGTCCGCGCGGCCGGCGGCCGGGGCATGGCCGTCGTCTGGAACGACGCGGCGTACGGAGCCGAGGTCAACCTCTACGGCCTCAAGGGACTGGCCGAGGGACCGATGCGCATCCCCGAGGTGGACTTCGCCGCGTTCGGTGCAGCCGTCGGAGCAGAGGGCGTCGTCGTGCGCACGCTCGCCGACCTCGACCGCCTCGAGAGCTGGACCGCTGAGGATGCCGCGTCCCGCCGCTTCCTCCTCCTCGACCTGCGCATCTCCGGTGATGTCATCGCGCCGTATCAGCAGGAGATCATCCGCGTGAACTCCTGACGCGACTGGCAGACTCGGAAGATGCCAGGTCTCCATCACGTCGAACTGTGGGTCGCCGACCTCGATGCCGTGCGCACCGAATGGCGCTGGATCCTGGAGCGCCTGGGATTCACGCTCGACAGCGAATGGGGCGGCGGGGAATCCTGGGCTGCGGGCGGCACCTACCTCACCTTCACGACCTCACCGAATCTGTCGGATGCCGCGCACGACCGTCGTCGCGCCGGCCTCAACCATCTCGCGTTCCACGGTGGCGATCCGGCTGCCGTGGATGCGTTCATGGCCGAGGCCCCGGCGCACGGCTGGCACGAGCTCTACGCCGAGCGCTACCCGCACGCGGGCGGCGAGCAGCACTATGCGGGGTGGCTCGAGAACGCCGCAGGCTTCAAGGTCGAGGTGGTCGCCGACACCGCGTCGATGCCGGCGACCACCACTGCCGTCTAGCTCTGAGCGCCGTAGTCCGGGAGCTCCTGCAGCGTCCAGCTGTTGCCGTCCGGGTCGTCGAAGGACACGAACCGCCCCCAATCCATGTTCTCCACGCCTCGGGCTTCGACGCCGAGCCCCTGCAGATGCGCCAGCGCCTCATCGGCGTCGGGAACCACGACCTGGATCGTGTTCTGCTGTCCCGGCTCGAGATCGATGCCGAGACCGGTGCCGAACGCGATCGAGCAGGCCGACCCCGGCGGAGTCATCTGCACGAACCGCAGACCCTCGACGGGCGTCTGGTCCCAGTCGGCGTTGAAGCCGATCTTCTCGTAGAAGGCCTTCGACCGGTCGACGTCCGAGACCGGGACGAAGATGAGTTCGATCTTCCAATCCATCACGCACTCCTCCTGTCGGGCGCCGTCGCCCGTCGGCGTCCACGGTACGCGCGGCCACCGACGTCGCACCAGAGCTCCGACGGACCAGATCCGGACGGATCACCCGACCCCCGTCGGACGACTGAAGGTCAGATCCAGCCCTTGTCGACCGCGATCCGCACGGCCTGTGCCCGGTTCGCCGCACCGGTCTTGCCGATCGCCGCGGAGAGGTGGTTCCGCACGGTTCCTGCGGACAGGAACACCTCCGCCGCGATGTCCGCGGCCGAGCGCCCGTCCGCGGCGAGGCGCAGCACCTGACGCTCCCGGTCGCTCAGCGGGTTCGCCCCCTCGAACAGACTGTCGGCTGCGAGAACGGGGTCCAGTACGCGCAATCCGGAATGCACGCGACGAACGGCCTCCGCGAGCTGCTCGGCAGGAGTGTCCTTCACGATGAAGCCGCTGGCTCCGGCATCCAGCGCCGCACGCAGGTAACCCGGGCGCGCGAAGGTGGTCACGACGAGGATGCGCGTCTGCGGACTCGCCTCGCGGATGCGTCGCGTCGCCTCCACCCCGTCCATGCCCGGCATCTGGACGTCCATCAGGCATACATCGGGCCGCAGCTCCTCCGCCAGCCGCAACGCCTCCGCACCATCGGAGGCCATGCCGACCACCGTGAGATCGGGCTCCAGGTCGAGCAGTGCACCCAGAGCACCGCGCACCAGCGCCTGGTCGTCGGCGATCAGCAGGCGGATGCCGGTGCCCTCACCGGTGGCCGTCACCAGGTCACCTCCACGCGGGTTCCCGAGCCATCGGCTTCACGCGCCGCGGCGATCACGAAACCCGCCCCCGCCGCTGCCGCACGCTCGCGCATGCCACGGATGCCGTTGCCCGCCTCGTGCCCCGCGCCCTCCTTCATGCCGACCCCGTCGTCTTCGACCACGAGCCGCCCCGGCGCCAACAGCACCCGCACGGTACGCGCCTCGGAATGACGCAGCGCATTGGTCGTCGCCTCGCGCAGGATCCACCCCGCCGTGATGGCCTGGACCGGCGACAGGGCATCGGCTTCCCCCTCGACCCGCAGGGCGATCTCGGCCGCGCGGAGCGAGTCCCGCGACGACGCGAGCTGCTCGACCAGCGTCGTCGCCCGCGCACCCGCCACCGACGACCGCACCCCGGCGATCGCCTCCGCGGTCAGTCGCTCGATGTCGGCCAGCTCGGCCTTCGCACGTTCCGGATCGGAGTCCATGAGGCGGCGCACGAGCTGTGCCTTGAGTCCGACGACCGTCAGCGAGTGGCCGATCAGGTCGTGCACGTCGCGGGCGACGGCTTCGCGCCCCTCGCTGGTGGCCAACTCGAGACCGAGCTGCTCCGCCTCACCGGAGCGGATGATGAGCCAGGTGGACACCGTGTTGACCACGCCGAGCAGTCCGACGATCGCCAGGACGGACAGGTAGTTCAGTCCGCCGGGCAGCAGGAAGACGCAGAGGGCCGTGACGGCGAAGGCGCCGACCGTCGCGATCCAGTGCCACACGCGCGTGAGCCCGTACGACGCGAACGACATGACGAACGGGAGGAAGCTGAGCGCCGATCCGCCCTCCGCCGGCACCGAGACCAGAGCGCACACGATGAGGATCGCGAACGTGACCCACTGCCGCACCGACGGCGGCCGACCCAACCCTCCGCCGCCGCGCATGCCATGGATGAAGCCGCTGACGTACAGCACGACGAACGTGACCAGCGCGATCCAGCCCACGACGATCCACGCGAGCGGCGCCTCGGAGCGCAGCAGCGCGATCACCGGATAGACCAGGAAGACCAGCCAGATCACGGCCATCAGCCAGCCGAAGCGCGCCCAGGGATCCTTGCCGACCGGTCCGCGCGAGGACCTCGCTCCCGGAGCCGACCATGCGGCCGGCGGCGCTCCCAGGGCGGCGAACCGCCCGGCCTCCCCGGATGGTTCCGAGGAGGCCCGCTTCGAGTGCTGCGTCATCCGTCCAACCTACTGTCGTCCCGCGATGCTGCCGGGCGCGGCTACTGCCGCGCCCGCGAACGCTTCATGCCCATGGCGACCAGCAGCACGAACAGCGCGAGCCACACGGCGACGTTGAGGAACAGCATCCACAGCTCATCCGTCTGCCCCGTGGTGAGGGTGCCGTCGGTCAGCGGCCAGCGACTCAGGGCGACGAAACCGTAAAGAGGTGTGAACCGGGCGATGTCGAGCATGACCCCGTCGAGGGGCATAAAGACGTTGCCGAAGAACGCGAAGAACGTCATCGAGATCGACGCGAGCGCGGCCGCCGAGTCGGAACTGAAGAACAGCCCGACGCCGAGGCCGAACAGACCGTACATCAGACCGATGCCGAGGATGATGCCCGCGGTCGCCGCCCAGCGCCAGCCGTCCTCGACCTCCGCGCCGGTCATCATCCCCGCTGCGAAGACCGCCACCAATGCCAGCGCCGCGAAGGCGACCGCCGTGAGCAGCTTGGTCAGCGCGTAGCCCGCTGTCGTCAGCGGTGTCATGGCGAGCTGGCGGCCCCAGCCCTGTTTCGCCTCGGTCGCGGCGAGCGAGGTCAGCGAGCTCATCGCGACCGCCGTGCCGTATGCGGCCATCGAGGTCATCACATAGAACGAGACGTTGCCGTGCCCGGCCGAGAGCGAGCCGTAGCCCATCCCGGCGCCGAACAGCAGATACATCGCGACCGGCATCGCCAGGGTGAACGCCAGCGTGTAGGGGTTGCGCAGCTGGCGGACGCCTTCGATGCGCAGCATGGTGGGTGAGACGAGCATGTCAGTTCTCCGTCAGAGCCGTGAAGGCGGATTCGAGGGTGGGTGCGGCGATCTCCAGGTCGTGAGCGCCGTGGTCGAGCAGGATGCGGGCGGCCGCGTCGGAATCCGCGGCGCGCAGGCTCAGGCGGTCGCCGTCCAGCCGCACGTCGACGACGCCGTCCGTCGCGCTCAGCGTCGCGACGAGCGCGGCACCGGTCGCACCGGCCGCATCGACCGTCGCGGACACGGTCCGCTCCCCCAGGCTCGCTCGCAGCAGAGCCGTGGGCGCATCCGCGACCACCGCGCCGCGGTGCATCACCACGGTGCGCCGCGCGAACTGCTCCGCCTCCTCCAGGTAGTGGGTGGCGAAGATGATCGTGCGCCCGGCATCCGCGTCGGCCCGCATCACGTCCCAGAAGTGCCGCCGGGCCGTGACGTCCATTCCGGCCGTCGGCTCGTCGAGCACGAGGATGTCGGGGTCGGACACCATCGCGAGCGCGAACTTCACCCGCTGCTGCTCTCCCCCCGAGCACTTGGACACGCGGCGGCGCGCGAGGTGCTCGAGGTCGGCACGGGCCATGACCTCGGGCACCCGCGCGGCTGCGTCCGCTCCGTACAGCGAGGCGATGAGGCGCACGGTCTCGCCCACGGTCAGGTCGCCCAGGAGGCCCCCGGTCTGCAGCACTGCGCCGATCGCTCCGCTCGAGGTCGCCTGCTCAGGAGCCACGCCGAGCACCCGGACCGTGCCGCTGCTGGGCTGCGTGAGCCCGAGGAGCATGTCGAGCGTCGTCGTCTTGCCCGCGCCGTTCGGGCCGAGCAGCGCGACGACCTCGCCACGACGGATCGAGAGGTCGACCCCGCCGACGGCCTGCACACGGCGGTCGCCCGAGCCGAAGTGGCGTGTGACGCCGTGCAGCTCGAGCACGACCGGATCATGGTTCGGGGCTTCGGATGCCGGACGCGCGGTGACCTGCGCCGCCGACCCGTCCACGGAGGTGTTGTTCATGCCTCCAGCCTCGCGGGAGGAGCTTCCCCGCGCCGGAGGGAGGTGTCATCTCCTCGGCATGACACGTGTCATGCCGCGGATACCTCAGCGTGCCGGCAGCAGCGCCCCGTCGAGGAAGCCCGCGAGCTCGTCCACCGCGTCCAACGGCAGGATCGCCGCCACGTACTGGTCGGGCCGCACGACGACCACCACGCCGTCGCGCGAGAGCTCGCGCGCGGCGAAGATGTCGGTCTCGGTCCACTTGCTGGGGCCCGCCGCATAGACCTTCTCCCAGTCGGTGAGCCCGAGCGGACCGGTCTTCGGCTGGAACAGCGCCGGCGCCGACGTGACCTCGACCTCCTCGAAAGGCTGCTGGTACACGGCCTTCACGTCGAACACGGCGTCGACGTCGGCATCCGCCGGGGTGAAGCGGGCGAACAGAGGCTCGGCTTCGGCGGCCCAGGCCGCGAGAGCCGCCCCGGTGCGGTCGCCGAAGGCGTACACGCGCCAGCGGCCGTCCGCCTTCGCGTGGTGTCCGAGGTGGGTGACGTTGCCGTCGCCCACGCGCATGACCTCGGCCGACTTGAAGCGCTTGCCGAGGGGGAAGCCGACGGCGAGAGCCTGGTGCGCGTCGCTGCCGGTGATCATCGACGAGGTGTACTGCGTCATGAAGCCCGACGGGAACTCGGCGGTGGCGAGGTAGTAGGTCGCGAGGTCGTCGGGGTCGGAGATCTCCTCGGGCTTGCGTGCCATGAGGCTCGACCACTCGCGGTCGAAGTCGATGAGCTGCTGCGCCACCGGACGCCGCTCGGCGCCGTAGGTGGCCAGCAGGGCTTCCGGAGCGCGGCCGGTGAGCACGGAGCCGAGCTTCCAGCCGAGGTTGAAGCCGTCCTGCATCGAGACGTTCATGCCTTGGCCGGCCTTGGCGCTGTGGGTGTGGCAGGCGTCGCCGGTGAGGAACACGCGCGGTGTGCGCCCCGACTCGTCGATCACGTCGTCGAACCCGTCGGTGACGCGATGACCGACCTCGTAGACGCTGTGCCAGGCGACCTCGCGCACATCGAGCGTGTAAGGGTGGAGGATCTCGTTGGCACGACGGATGATCTCCTCGATCGGCGTCTGCCGCACGCGGTGGTCGTCGTCGGCGGCGACCTCGCCGAGGTCGATGTACATGCGGGAGAGGTAGCCGCCCTCGCGCGGGATGTGCAGGATGTTGCCCGCCTCGGAGTTGATGGCGCACTTGGTCCGCCAGTCCGGGAAGTCGGTGTTGACGAGCACATCCATCACGCCCCACGCGTGTGCGGCGGAGGCGCCGACGTGGGTGCGCCCGATCGCCTGTCGCACGCCGCTGCGAGCGCCGTCGCAGCCGGCGACGAACTTGGTGCGGATGGTTCGCTCCTCCCCCGCGCGCTCACCCGCGACGTAGCGGATGCGCACCTCGACCGGGAACTGGCCCTCGTCGTGAACGGTCAGGCCGACGAATTCGACCCCGTAGTCGGGGACGATCCGCCCCGGCCCGTTCGCCGCCGCCTCGGCGAAGTAGTCGAGGACGCGCGCCTGGTTGACGATCAGGTGCGGGAACTCGCAGATGTCGTACGCGTAGTCGGCGGTGCGCGAGGTGCGGATGATCTCGTCGCGCTTGTCGGGGTTCGGGCCCCAGAAGTTCATCCAGCCGATGTTGTAGGCCTCGGCGATGATCCGCTCGGCGAACCCGAACGCCTGGAAGGTCTCGACACTGCGCGGCTGGATCCCGTCGGCCTGTCCCAGCGGAAGACGGCCGTCGCGCTTCTCGATGATGCGGGTGGCGATGCCGGGGTATTGGGACATCTGGGCGGCGAGGAGCATCCCGGCAGGCCCGGAGCCGACGATCAGCACGTCGATCTCATCGGGGAGGTCGCTCGGTCGGTCGAGCCCGACGCCGGCGGCGTCCTGCACGCGCGGGTCAGCGGAGACGTAGCCGTGGTGGTGGAACTGCATCGTCGTCGATTCCTTCCGGACTTCTTCGTCGGTCCTGTGCTTCGGGTCTTGCGCTCAGCGGAGGCGTGTTCTATATTCGAACACACTGTTCTACTATTGAACACAGCGTAAACCGCCACGCTGACGATCGCAAGGAGGAGCGCACGCATGCCCGAGAGCCCGAGCGTCTCTCCCGCCTCGCAGACGCTGAGTCGCGGCATCCGCATCCTCGAAGTCCTCGCCGACGCGCGCGGCGCCCTCACGATCGACGCGATCGCGGCTCGTCTCGGCGTGCACCGCTCGATCGCCTATCGCCTGCTGCGCACGCTCGAGGACCACGGCCTCGTTACGCGGGACGCGGCGGGGGCGGTGAGCCTCGGCGCTCGTATGGCGGCCCTCGCGGCCGGCGTCGCGCACGACCTGCAGGCCGAGGCTCTCCCCGAGCTCACCGCGATCGCCAACGAGCTCGGGATGACGTGCTTCCTCGCCGTGCTCGACGGCGCCGAGTGCATCACACTGGCCAGCGTCGAACCGCGGCACGCGGTCGCGAGCGTCGCCCAGCGTCCCGGCGCGCGGCACGCGGTCACGGTCGGTGCGCCCGGCAAGGCGATCCTCGCCCAACTGCCCGTGGGCGAGTGGCCAGCCGACGCGCCCGCGACACTGTCCGCCGACGTCGAAGCGACCAGGCTCCGCGGCTACGCCACCAGCCACGACGAGGTCATCCCCACCGTGCAGTCCGTCGCCGTGCCTCTCGTCCTGCGCAACCAGCGCCTGGCCGCGATCGCCGTGGTGCATGTCGCAACGGATCTCGACGACGCCCAGATCGCCGCGCGCCTGCACCGCTCGGCGGCCGTCATCCGCGAGGCCCTCGACGGCTGAGCCCTCTGCCGTCCCGGCCTTTGCCCCCCCCCCCCCCCCCCCC
>NZ_SSDF01000004.1 GCF_004794515.1 Microbacterium sp. A20
CCGGCGACGAACGCCACCGTGGCGGTCGCGTCCGCATCCGCGTCATCGATCGTGAACGACACCGTCGCACTCCCGGCCGCCGTCGCCGACGTGAGCTGCGCCGTGTAGGTGCCATCGCCGTTGTCGGTCACGGCCGAGAGCGTCCCGGCTGTGGTGGACAGATCCACCACATCGCCCGCATCCGCGACGACGTTGCCGTTGGCATCCAGCAGGGTGACCGTGATCGTCGACGTCGTCGAGCCGTCCGCGGTGATCGAGGCCGGAGAGGCGACGATGGTCGACGTGCCCACATCCGCCGCACCGGCGACGAACGCCACCGACGCGGTCGCGTCCGCATCCGCGTCGTCGATCGTGAACGAGATCGTCGCACTACCCGCCGCGGTCGCCGACGTCAGCGTCGCCGTATAAGTGCCATCGCCGTCACGGACTTGCCCGAACCGGATGATTAGTGTCGCGCTGAGATCACTCAGCTGCAGCGACGATGTTGACGACCTTGC
>NZ_SSDF01000076.1 GCF_004794515.1 Microbacterium sp. A20
ACGGCTTGTCGCCGTGAACGTCCCGTGCACTCGGCAGCTCCCCGTGCACTCGCGGTAACCGATACCGCCGCATCCGCTGTTGCGCGGCGCCCTGCCGCGCCCCGCCCCGCCTCGCCTCGCCGCGCCCCGCCGAGTGCACGGCTTGTCGTCGAGTGGACGGCCTGTCGCCGTGAATGTCCCGTGCACTCGGCACCTTCCCGTGCACTCGGCGAGAGGGGGCGGGAGAGGGCGAGAGAGAGGCGGGCGAGAGGGGGCGGGAGAGGGCGTGAAAGGGAGCGGGAGAGGGGGCAGGAGGGGGGGAGGGTTGACGCCCGCGCGACTCCCATGACAGACTTCCGTGACCGGTCACAGTGGCCGGATGCGAACCCCTGAGGCAGCTGTGAGCGACGACGCCCCCACCTTCGAACCCGACATCGAGCACGCGATCGCGGCCGCCCGCGCGGATGTCGCCCGTCTGCACGGCGAGCTGGTCCGCTACGGGCTGGTCGTCTGGACCGGCGGCAATATCTCGGGCCGCGTGCCCGGCGCCGATCTCTTCGTGATCAAGCCGAGCGGGGTGAGCTACGACGACCTCGCGCCCGAGAACATGATCCTGTGCGACCTCGACGGGAACGTCATCCCCGGAACGCCCGGCAGCGACCGCTCCCCGTCGAGCGACACCGCAGCGCACGCCTACGTCTACCGGCACATGCCGACCGTCGGCGGGGTCGTGCACACGCACTCGACCTACGCCGTCGCCTGGGCTGCCCGCGGCGAGGAGATCCCCTGCGTCATCACCGCGATGGCCGACGAGTTCGGCGGTCCCGTCCCGATCGGACCCTTCGCGATCATCGGTGACGACTCGATCGGCCGCGGCATCGTCGAGACTCTCCGCGGTCACCGCTCCCGGGCGGTGCTCATGCAGAACCACGGTCCGTTCACGATCGGCGCGGATGCGGAGGATGCCGTGAAGGCCGCCGTCATGGTCGAGGACGTCGCCCGCACTGTGCATCTCGCCCGCGAGGCCGGGCCGCTCATCCCGATTCCGCAGGCCGCCATCGACAGCCTGTTCGACCGCTACCAGAACGTGTACGGCCAGACCGAAGACACCCGCCGATGACCCTTCGACAGAGCTCAGTGACCGCGCTCGACGACATCCGTGATGGGCGTACGAGCCTCGGCATCGAGCTGGGTTCGACCCGCATCAAGGCATGCCTGATCGGCTCCGATGCGACCGAGGTGCTCGCGACCGGGTCCTTCTCATGGGAGAACCGGCTCGAGGACGGTCGCTGGACCTACGCGATCGACGAGGTGTGGAGCGGCCTCCAGGCGGCGTATGCGGCTCTGATCGACGATGCGCAGGAGCGCCACGGCGTCCGCCCCGACACGTTCGGCGCCATCGGGGTCTCGGCGATGATGCACGGCTACCTGGCGTTCGACGCGTTCGGCGAGCTGCTCGTGCCGTTCCGCACCTGGCGCAACACCAGCACGGGAGCGGCATCCGCCGAGCTGGGGGAGCTGTTCGGGGTGAACATCCCGCTGCGGTGGTCGATCGCGCACCTGCACCAGGCCGTGCTCGACGCCGAGCCGCATCTCGCCCGGGTCGCGAGCGTGAACACCCTCGCCGGCTATGTGCACCACCGCCTCACCGGCGAGCGGGTGCTCGGAGTCGGCGACGCCTCGGGAATGTTCCCGATCGATGCCGCGACCGGCGACTACGACGAGCGGATGCTGCGCGACTATGACGCCCTCGTCGGCGAGCGTCTGCCCGCGCCGGTCGCGCAGCTCCTGCCGAGCGTGCTCCCCGCCGGCGCCGCGGCCGGGACGCTCACCGCCGACGGTGCGGCCCTCCTCGACCCGAGCGGCGCGCTGCGTCCCGGCATCCCGCTCTGTCCGCCGGAGGGTGACGCGGGCACCGGCATGGTCGCGACCAACTCCGTCGCCCCGCGCACCGGCAACGTGAGCGCGGGCACGAGCATCTTCGCGATGGTCGTGCTGGAGCATCCGCTGGCCGAGGTGCACCACGAGCTCGATCTCGTGACCACCCCGGCGGGCGATGCGGTGGCCATGGTGCACTGCAACAACGGCGCCAGCGAGCTCGCCGCCTGGGCTGGGCTGTTCACGCGATTCGCCGCCGCGGCCGGGCAGCCGATCGACGACGATGCGGCCTTCGACGTCCTGTTCCGCGAGGCGCTCGCGGGCGAAGCCGATGCCGGTGGCCTCCTCGCCTACAACCACCTCGCGGGCGAGCCGATCGCGGGTCTGGTCGAGGGTCGTCCGCTGTTCGTGCGCACCCCCGACAGTGCCCTCACGCTCGCGAACTTCATGCGCTCCCAGGTCTACGGCGTGTTCGGCACGCTCGCGCTCGGCATGCAGGTGCTCGCGGCGGAGGGCGTGCAGCTCGACCGGATGTTCGCGCACGGAGGCATGTTCCGCACCGCCGGGGTCGCCCAGCGCTTCCTCGCCGGTGCGCTCGATGCTCCGGTCGCGGTCGGCGAGCTCGCCGCGGAGGGTGGCGCGTGGGGCATCGCCGTGCTCGCCTCCTACCTTTCCCATGCCGAAGACCTCTCGCTGGCGGAGTACCTCGACCAGCGCGTGTTCGCCACCGCATCCCTCACCACCGCCGACCCTGACCCGGCCGATGTCGCCGGGTTCTCCGCCTACCTCGACCGCTACCGGGCGGGTCTGGCCGTCGAGGCCGCCGCCGTCGCATCCCTTCAAGGACCGTTCATGACCCGCACCCCGCTCACCACCTCCCTCGACGGCTACGAGGTCTGGTTCCTCACCGGCAGCCAGCACCTCTACGGTCCCGAGACGCTCGCGCAGGTCGCGGCGCAGTCGCAGGAGATCGCGTGGCTGCTCGACGAGTCGCCCGAGGTTCCGGTCCGGATCGTCTGGAAGCCGGTGCTGACGGATGCCGCCGCCATCAAGCGCACCGCGCTGGAAGCCAACGCCGATGACCGCGTGATCGGCCTCGTCGCGTGGATGCACACGTTCAGCCCGGCGAAGATGTGGATCGCGGGACTCGACGCGCTGCAGAAGCCGCTCGCGCACCTGCACACGCAGGCCAACGTGGAGCTGCCCTGGGCCGACATCGACTTCGACTTCATGAACCTGAATCAGGCGGCGCACGGCGACCGCGAGTTCGGATACATCCAGACGCGCCTGGGCGTGCCGCGCAAGACCATCGTCGGGCATGCCTCCGACCCGAGGCTGCGTCGTGAGCTGGGCACCTGGCAGCGGGCGGCGGCGGGTCTCGCGGCCTCCCGCGACCTGAAGCTCGCCCGCTTCGGCGACAACATGCGCTTCGTCGCGGTGACCGAGGGCGACAAGACCGAGGCCGAGCTCCGGTTCGGCGTGCAGGTGAACACCTGGGGCGTGAACGAGCTGGCGGAGGCCGTGGCCGCGGCATCCGCCGCCGACATCGACGCGCTCGTCGCCGAGTACGAGGAGCTGTACGAGGTCGTGCCCGAGCTGCGGAAGGGTGGCGAGCGGCACGAGTCGCTGCGTGACGGCGCCGCGATCGAGATCGGACTGCGGTCGTTCCTCGAGGAAGGCGGCTTCGGTGCGTTCACGACCTCGTTCGAAGACCTCGGCGCGCTGAAGCAGCTGCCGGGCCTCGCGGTGCAGCGGCTGATGGCGGAGGGCTACGGCTTCGGCGCCGAGGGCGACTGGAAGACGGCCGTGCTCGTGCGCATCGCGAACGTCATGGGCGCGGGCCTGCCGGGTGGTGCGAGCCTGATGGAGGACTACACCTACGACATGACCCCCGGCGACGAGCTGATCCTCGGGGCGCACATGCTCGAGGTGTCGCCGTCGCTCACTTCCGCGAAGCCCACGCTCGAGATTCACCCGCTCGGCATCGGCGGCAAGGACGACCCGGTGCGCCTGGTCTTCACGGCAGACCCCGGCCCCGCCGTCGTGGTGGCGCTCAGCGACATGCGCGACCGGTTCCGGCTCACCGCGAACGTGGTCGAGAACGTACCGCCGCGGGCCGCGCTGCCGAAGCTGCCGGTCGGGCGCGCGGTGTGGAAGCCGCAGCCCGACTTCACCACGAGCGCCGCCGCCTGGCTCACCGCCGGCGCCGCGCACCACACGGTCATGTCGACCGCGGTCGGGATCGAGGCGTTCCGCGACTTCGCCGAGATGGCCGAGGTCGAGCTGCTCGTGATCGACGACAGCACCACGCTGCCCGAGTTCCAGAAGCAGGTGCGCTGGAACCAGGCCTACTACCGTCTGGCGCAGGGCCTGTGACGGCGATGCCGCGCTCCGGCCGTCAGCTGCGGATCGCCGCGCACGGGTACGAGGCCGTGATCGTCAGCATCGGGGCGACGCTGCGAACGCTCACGTTCGAGGACCGCGACCTGGTGGTGCCGTTCGACGCGGATGCCGTGCGCCCCGGGTACCGCGGCGCGACGCTGGCCCCCTGGCCGAACCGCATCGTCGACGGGCGCTACTCGTTCGGCGGGGCGGAGCAGCAGCTGGCGCTCACCGAGCCGGAGCGGGGCCACGCGCTGCACGGGCTGCTCGCCTGGGTCGAGTTCGAGGACCGTCTGGTGCTCGACGACCGGGTCGTGCTGGCCGCCGTGATCGTGCCGCAGACCGGGTATCCCTTCCGCGTCGAGGTCGAGGTCGAGTACCGAATCGATGTCGACGGGCTGCATCAGACGGTGACCGCGCACAACGTCGGGGCGGATGCCGCGCCCTGGGGCACCGGCCCGCACCCGTACCTCGTGGCGGGGCCTTCGACCGGCTCAGGGGCCCAGAGTGTCGACGACTGGACCCTGCTGCTCCCGGCATCCGAGGTGCTCACGGTCACAGCCGACCGGCTCAGCCCGGTCGCGGTCGAGCCGGTGTCACAGCATCCGGAGTGGGACTTCCGGTCGGCGCGCCCCATCGGGGATGTGTTCATCGACCACGCGTTCACCGGCTTGACTCGTGACGGCGGGCTGGCCGAGGTGCGGCTGACGGCCGCCGACGGTCATGGCGTCGGCATGGCATGGGACGAGCGCTGCCCGTGGGTGCAGGTGCACACCGCCGATACCCCCGCCGTCGCGGACACGCATCGCATCGGCCTCGCGGTGGAGCCGATGACGTGCCCGCCCGATGCGTTCAACTCCGGCGTGGATCTCGTGACCCTCGCCGCGGGGGCGACGCACGCAGCGTCGTGGCGGATCTTCTCGCTGTAGTCGCGCTGACAGGGAAGGATCGCGGCATCTGTTCGGCGTCGACGGTTCATCACGAGGACCTCCGAGAGCCCAATGAGAGAGGGCCATTGCCGATCCCGTGCGCGTGGGTGTTCTAGCCCGATGAAGAGAGACCTTCGGTTTCCGCCGCGGAGAGCTGCCGTTCTGCGCCGGCGACGAAGATGTTGATGCTGAGGTGGAGTTGGTGGTCGTCGTACGTCGTCACCGGCAGGTCCGCGATGCGGGACAGGGTCGGGTAGTCGGCGCGGTCTCGTCGTTCGAGTGCGCCGCGGAGGATGACCGCGCGGGGAGCGACACCGCTCTTGGCGCGGAGGACGGCGTCTCGGGCGTAGCCCAGGCTGATGTTGGTGAGCAGTGACAGGGATCGCATCGCCTGCTCGTCGCTGAACCCTGCCGCCACCATCTTCGTGAGGACCGCTTCGGTCGGCTCGAGGACGTCGGTCACGTATGAGTCGGTCAGTCGGATGTGATCGGCCAGGGATCCGGTGGCGATCGCGCTTCGGATGAAGCCCAGCGCGTATGCGCGGCAGGCGTCCTGCCAGGAGGCGTGGCGGCCGATGTCGACGGCCGAGAAGGTCTCCGAGAAGGCATCCATTGCGACCAGCGCGAGCAGCGTCTCCCGGTCGCTGACGTGGTGGTTCAGAGCTTTCCGGTCCACTCCGAGCTCGCGAGCAAGCGCCTGCATGCTCAGTTCATCAGGGTCGAGCGAACGAGCCGCCTCGATGATGCGCTCCTGCGTCAAACCTGCGTATACACCCACGCCACGGCGCGTGCTGGCGGGCTTGGAAGCGGCGGTCGCGCTCATTGGATCCCTACTGCGGTTTGACGTCGGTAACGACCAAGCCTACGCTGTACCCCAGCAGTTCCCACCCGGGAACTGCTGGACGCTCAGGCGCACAAAGGAGTAGAGCATTGAGTCGCACGATCACGCGGGACGCGGACTTCCGCATCATCACGAAGGAACGCCTCGAAGGAAACGCCGCGCGTTGGCGTCGTTTCGGCGAGCCGGTCCCGGCCGGGGAGTCATTCGACGAGGAAGGCGCTCCGGACTACGGCCTGTTCGGCCCGGGGTCGATGGTGTGGCAGGTGTTGCTGCACCCGGCGACCATCGTCTTCCAGTACGCGTTCCAGGGGCTGCTGCAGTCGACGTACAAGCCGGTCATCGCCGGTGTCCGCGACCACGACCCGCTGTCGCGGAAGACCCTCAAGGGCACGGTCACGATCTTCGACCTGTTCGAACGCGGTCAGCGCAACTCCGGCATGCACGCCCCGATGTGGCTCGCCGACACCGAGTCCGCGGCCCGGATGGCCAAGCACTTGAAGAACATCCACACCAAGGTCGCCGGCCCGATCATTGACATCGAAAACCCGGAACTCGGCGGATTCGCCGCGACCGAACCGCGCGACGTGATGTGGGCTGCGTTGACCGAGATGCACTCCATGCTCTGGCTCTATGAGAACCTCGCCTATCGCGACGGCAAGAAGCCGCACAAGCTCACGCCCGATCAGCGCGACCAGTACTTCGCCGAGTCGGCGGCATACTGCCGCCTCGTCGGCGCCAACGAGGAAGAGATCCCCCACAGCAAGGCCGACCTCGACGCGCTCTACAACAAGTACGACGCCTACTTCGGCACCAGCGACTCGATGGCGCTCTGGCCCGACACCGGCGAGAACTTCGCCGAGGCGATGTTCGGTCTGTTCAAGAAGAACTTCCACCGTTCGCAGATCCCGGCGGCGATCTACGCCGGCGTGCTCGACCACGGCATCTTCCGTCAGATTGCCGCAGCGTCTTCGTCAGGCCGGATGCGCCAGTCCCTCGGCTGGAGCGAGAAGAAGTCCGCCAGGTCGGCACGCAGCTTGAAGTTCTGGATGCCGTTCGTCTGGATGCTGCAGCGCGGACCGTTCGAGCGCCACTACATGCGCCTCATGTGGGGACCGGACGGCGTGAACCTGATCGAGTCGGCGCGCCGCCTCGAGGCCCAGCACGCCGACTCGAACCGTCGCCCGCGGAAGCCGTGAACGCGATCACCGCCCTCGCCGAGGTCGTCGACACCGTCGACGACGTCCGCGCGTACTTCGAAACCGGGGCGACCCGGCCGATTGCCTGGCGACTGCGCCAGCTGCACCAGCTCGCCGAGATGCTGCGAGGGCATCGGACCCGGTTCGAGCAGGCCCTCTGGGCCGACCTGCACAAGAGCGCCACGGAGGCCCAGCTCACCGAGCTCGGCAGCGTGCTGACCGACATCGCCCACACACGCAAGCACCTTCGTTCCTGGACCAAGCCTCGCCGTATCAAGGTGCAGGTCTCGCTCGCGCCGGCGACGGCGAAACTGGTGACCGAACCCCTCGGTGTTGTGCTCATCATCGCCCCGTGGAACTATCCGATCCAGCTGACGATCGCCCCGTTGATCGGCGCGATCGCCGCCGGCAACGCGGTCGTGCTCAAGCCGAGCGAACTCGCGCCGCGGACCTCCGCGGTCCTGGCGGAGTTGATCCCCCGCTACCTGGACCGGCGCGCGATCCGCGTCGTCGAGGGCGCGGTTGCTGAGACCACCGCGCTGCTCGCGCAGAAGTTCGACCACATCTTCTACACGGGCAACGGCACTGTCGGCCGAGTCGTTGCCCGTGCTGCCGCGGAGCACCTCACGCCGACGACGCTCGAGCTCGGGGGCAAGAGCCCGGTCTGGTTCGACGACGATGCGCACATCCACCAGATCGCCCGCCGCATCGCGTGGGCGAAGTTCACCAACGCCGGCCAGACCTGCATCGCACCCGACTACGTGCTCACCACCCCCGACCGCGTCCGGTCGCTGACCGATGCGATTGCAGCAGCGACCACCCAGATGTGGGGCGAAGACCCGAGTCAGATCGCGGACTTCGGGCGGATCGTAAACGAGCGCCACCATGCGCGCCTGGTCGGATACCTCGCCGACGGGCACGTCGAGTACGGCGGGGATGCCGATGCATCGACCCGGTACCTGGCGCCGACGATCCTGCGGCTCGCACAGGGTGCGCAACGGCAGGACCTCGCCGTCCTACGCGACGAGATCTTCGGTCCGATCCTCCCGATCCTGCCGGTCGCGTCGGCCTCGGAAGCGATCGGGCACATCAATGCCGGAGACAAACCGCTCGCGATGTATATCTTCGCCGCGTCACGCGCGACCCGCGACCGCTTCGTCGACGAAACCTCGTCGGGGGCGGTCGGACTCGACGTGCCCTTCATCCACGCCGGCGTGCCGAGCCTGCCCTTCGGTGGCGTCGGAGAGAGTGGCATGGGCGCCTACCACGGCGAATTCTCCGTCCGCACGTTCAGCCACCTCAAGCCGGTACTACGCAAACCGTACTTCGCGGACGCCCTCAAGATGGTGCAACCTCCGTACACGCCGTTCAGCCGCCGAATCGCAGAGAAAACCGCTGGCGGCTGACGACTCTCGCTTCTTCGTCGCGGCGGTAGCCCCGACCTGGTCGTGAGTGATCGCAATGATGCGGGTGAGCTGAAGGTGCGCCCGCACGAGGCCCGGATGAATGCTCAGGACCGAACGAGCCGGGCGATCGCGTCGGACGCCTCTTTGATCTTCGCGTCGGCGTCGTCGCCGCCCATGCGGGCCGCGTCCACGACGCAGTGCTTGAGGTGGTCGTCGAGAAGCCCGACGGCCACCGCCTGCAGTGCGCTGGTGAGCGCGCTGATCTGGGTGAGGATGTCGATGCAGTACTTCTCGTCGTCGACCATCTTCGTGATCCCGCGTGCCTGACCCTCGATGCGGCGCATCCGGTTCAGGTACTTGGTCTTGTCGGTGATGTAGCCGTGGGTGTGCTCGTCGGCCGTCGCTTCGGGGGTCATCTCTGCTTCCTTCGTCGCATGATCGGGTTCTCAGCGGCCGAGGACGGCGCGCGTGCTCGCTTCGGGGGTGATGTCGATGCGTCTCAGCAGCTGCGCGTTCAGCGCGACGACGACGGTCGACAGGGACATCAGGATAGCCCCGACCGACATGGGCAGGACGAATCCGATGGGCGCCAGGACGCCGGCGGCGAGGGGGACCGAAAGCAGGTTGTAGCCGGCCGCCCACCACAGGTTCTGCTTCATCTTGCGATACGCGGCGCGGGACAGCTCGATCACGGAGACCACTGACCTCGGGTCGGAGCTCGCGAGGATCACTCCGGCCGAGGCAATGGCGACATCCGTCCCCGCGCCGATCGCGATGCCCACGTCGGCCTGGGCGAGGGCGGGAGCGTCGTTGACGCCGTCGCCGACCATCGCGACCTTCTTGCCCTCGGCCTGCAGCTCCTTGACTTTGGCGGACTTGTCTTCGGGCCGCACGCCGGCGAAGACGCGGTCGATGCCGAGCTCGGCGGCGACCGACTCGGCGACGGCCTGGGCGTCGCCGGTGATCATGACCACTTCGACGCCGAGCTTGTGCAGGGCGTCCACGGCCTGCTGCGATTCGGGGCGCACCTCGTCGGCGAGCTTCAGCCCGCCCACGACCTGTCCGTCGACCACCACGTGCAGGATGATGGCGCCCTCGTCCCGCCACTCGTCGGCGGCCGCGATCTCGTGCCCGCCGACCTCGTCGAGGAGCTTCGGGCCGCCGACGCGCACTTCCCGGCCGTCGACCGTCGCCGTCACGCCGACCGCGGGCGACGAGGTGAACCCCGACGCCTTCGCGAGAGACATGCCCTTCTCCTGGGCGGCGCGCACGATGGCGCGGGCGAGCGGATGCTCACTGTCGGCCTCGGCGGATGCGGCGAGGGCCAGCAAGGTGTCGGCGTCGATGTCTCCGGAGGGCTCGACGGCGGTCACGGTCGGTGCTCCCTTGGTGAGCGTGCCGGTCTTGTCGAAGAGCACGGCGTCGACCGTGCGCATGCTCTCCAGCGCGAGGCGGTCCTTGATGAGGACTCCTCCGCGGGCGGCGCGCTCGGTCGCGATCGACACGACCAGCGGGATCGCGAGGCCCAGTGCGTGCGGGCAGGCGATGACGAGGACGGTGATGCTGCGCACCACGGCCGCATCCGGGTTGCCGACCAGGGTCCAGACCACGGCGGTGAGGGCGGCCGAGAGCAGCGCGAACCAGAACAGCAGCGCGGCGGCGCGGTCGGCGATGCGCTGGGCCCGCGAGGAGGAGTTCTGCGCCTCGGTGACGAGACGCTGGATGCCGGCCAGGGCGGTGTCGTCGCCGGTGGCGGTGATCTCGACGCGCAGGCCCGAGTCGGTGGCGACCGTTCCCGCCGTGACGGTGTCGCCCGAGGTACGGGTGACCGGACGCGATTCCCCGGTGACCATGGACTCGTCCATCGCCGCCGTGCCGTCGATGATGCGGCCGTCGGCCGGGATGCTTCCGCCAGGACGGACGACTACGACATCTCCGACGACGAGATCGGCGGGCGAGACCGTGACGACGATGTCGCCCTCGACGCGCTCGGTCTCATCCGGCAGCAGGGCGGCGAGCGAGTCGAGCGCCGAGGTGGTCTGCGCGAGGGAGCGCATCTCGATCCAGTGGCCGAGCAGCATGATGACGATGAGCAGGGCGAGCTCCCACCAGAACTCGAGCTCGTGATGGAGCATCCCGAGCGTCGCGCCCCACGACGCGACGAATGCCACCGTGATGGCGAGGCCGATGAGGAGCATCATGCCCGGCTTATGCGTCTTGAGTTCGCTCACGGCGCCGGTGAGGAAGGGCCAGCCGCCCCAGACGTACATGACCGTTCCCAGCACCGGTGCGATGAACCGCGCCCACCCGGGGACCTCGTAGCCGAAGATCATCGCGAACATCGGCGAGAACGCCACCACGGGCACGGCGATGACGAGGTTGATCCAGAACAGGCGACGGAACTGGCCGACATGGTCGCCGTGACCTGCGTGCCCGCCGTGGCCGCCGTGGCCGCCGTGGCCGCCGTGGTTCTCGTGCCCGCCGTGGTTCTCGTGCCCGGCGTGCGCATCCGGGGCGTGCGGAGTCTCCACGGAAGGCGCGGGTGCGTGGTGGTGGGCGTGCGGATCGGTCATGGGGTCATCCTCTCGTTCTTCGGAGGGGTTCAGGTGGTCAGGGCTTGGCGATGCTCTGGAACCCGCGCAGGCGCAGGCTGTTGCCGACGACGAAGACGCTCGAGAGCGCCATCGCCGCACCGGCGAGCATGGGGTTCAGCATCCCGAGGGCTGCGACGGGGATGGCGGCGACGTTGTAGGCGAAGGCCCAGAACAGGTTGGTCTTGATCGTTCCGAGGGTCTTGCGGGACAGGCGGATCGCGTCCACCGCGCTGCGCAGGTCGCCGCGCACCAGGGTGATGTCGGATGCTTCGATCGCGACATCCGCCCCCGTGCCCATGGCGAGGCCGAGGTCGGCCTGAGCGAGGGCGGGGGCGTCGTTGACGCCGTCGCCGATCATCGCGACGGTCTTGCCCTCGCGCTGCAGCCGGGTGACGACATCGACCTTGTCCTTCGGGAGGACCTCGGCGATGACCTCTTCGATGCCCACCTCGGCGGCGATCCGGCGGGCGACCGCCTCGTTGTCGCCGGTGAGCAGGATGGGGGTCAAGCCGATCGCCTTGAACTGGGCGATCGCCTCGGCGCTGCTCGGCTTGACGGTGTCGGCCACGACGAGGATGCCTCGTGCCTGCCCGTCCCAGCCGACTGCGACGACGGTCTTGCCCTCGCCCTCGGCGCGCGCCTTGGTCGAGGCGAGCTCGCGGCTGAGCTTCTGCGACCACTCGGCGAGGAGCGAATCACGGCCCACCAGCACGGCGTGACCGTCGACGACGCCCTGCACGCCCTTGCCTTCAATGTTCGCGAAGTCCTCGGGTGTCGGCAGTGCACCGACCTCCTGGGTCGCACCCTTGGCGATGGCCTGCGCGATGGGGTGCTCGGAGGCATCCTCCAGTGCACCGGCGAGCCGCAGCAGCTCCGCGCGGTCGGTGCCGTCTTCGACGAACACGTCGACGAGGGTCATCCTGCCGGTGGTGACCGTTCCGGTCTTGTCCAGCACGACGGTGTCGATCTTGCGGGTGGATTCCAGAACCTCCGGGCCCTTGATGAGCACGCCCATCTGCGCGCCGCGGCCGGTGCCGACCAGCAGAGCGGTGGGGGTGGCGAGGCCGAGTGCGCACGGGCAGGCGATCACGAGCACGGCGACGGCCGCCGTGAATGCCGCGGTCACCGGGAACCCTGCTCCGAGCCAGCCGCCGAGCGCCACGACCGCGATCACGATCACGATGGGCACGAACACGCCGGAGATGCGGTCGGCGAGGCGCTGCACCTCGGCCTTCCCGGTCTGCGCGTCTTCGACGAGCTGCGCCATCTGCGCCAGCTGCGTGTCCGACCCGATGCGGGTCGCCCGCACCACGAGTCGACCGCCGACGTTCGTGGTGGCGCCGGTGACGGAGTCGCCCTCGGCGACCTCGACGGGCACGGCCTCGCCCGTGAGCATGGATGCATCCACCGCCGAGGTCCCGGAGACGACGATGCCGTCGGTGGCGATCTTCTCACCCGGACGCACGATGAACTCGTCGCCCACCTGCAGGTCCTCGACGGGGATCTTCGTCTCCACGCCGCCGCGGAGGACCGCGACCTCCTTCGCCCCGAGTTCGAGGAGAGCGCGCAGAGCCGCACCGGCCTGCTTCTTGGAGCGCTTCTCGAAGTAGCGTCCGGCGAGGATGAACATCGTCACCCCGGCGCCCACCTCGAGGTAGATGTTGGCCGCTCCGTCGGAGGGTGCCAGCGCGAACTCGAAGGGGTGCGTCATGCCCGGCGTACCGGCCGTGCCGAAGAACAGCGCGTACAGCGACCACAGGAACGCAGCCGAGGTGCCCATCGAGATGAGCGTGTCCATGGTCGCGGCACCGTGGCGGAGGTTCGTCCACGCGGCCTTGTGGAACGGCCAGGCCGCCCAGACGATCACGGGCGCGGCCAGGGCGAGAGAGGCCCACTGCCAGTAGGTGAACTGCAGGGCGGGGATCATCGCCATCGCGATCACGGGCACCGTCAGCACGACGGAGCCGATCAGCCGGTTGCGCAGCGAGCGCAGCTCCGGATCCTCGTCGTCACCGTTCGCCCCGTCTTCGGTGCGCTTCGTCTTCGGCGCCGGCAGTGCGGCCGAGTAGCCGGTCTTCTCGACCTCGGCGATGAGCAGCGCCGGGTCGTAGCCGTCGGGAACGGTGACCTTCGCCTTCTCGGTCGCGTAGTTGACGGTCGCCACGACACCCTCGAGCTTGTTGAGCTTCTTCTCGATCCGCATCGCGCAGGAGGCGCAGGTCATCCCGCCGATCTCCAACTCGACGCTGGACCCCACGCTCGAGGGTGCTGATGTGGTCATGTCCTTCTCTTTCTGCTCTGACTGTTGCTCGGGGCCGCGGCGGGTGGCCGGTGGGCCGGGCGACGTGCGAGGCTCAGTGGCCGTCGTCGTGCGAATCGTCTTCGGATGCCGGTGCATCCCCGGCGGGGGCTGCGGCATCGAGCACGAACTCGGCGGTGTGCACCTCGCCGTCGACCTGGAAGTCCAGGTACAGCAGGTAGCGGCCCGCGGTCGGGGCCTCGGCGGCGAAGGCGATCTCCGGACCGGAGGTCTCTCCCGCCTTCGGCTCGTCACCCGCGGCGTGCACGTGCAGGTAGGCGAGGTCGCCCTCGCGCAGCGCGACCAGGTGGCCGAACGCGCCGAGGTACGGCTCCAGGCCGGTCACGGGGGTGCCGTCCTTCGCGAGGGTGAAGGTCAAGTCGCTCGCCGATCCGGCTTCGAGTGCCCCGTCGAGTGTCACGGTGTAGCCGGCGACCTGGGCGACCTGCGTCGGCTCGGGCGTGACGGGCGTGAACTCACCGGCGACCTGCACGGCCTGCGTGAGGGTGAGCGACGGTGCGTCCGCGCCGGCCGGTGTGAAGTCGGCGAAGACGCGGTAGGTCCCGGCGGCGTCCCAGTCCCAGGGCAGCGACCACGTGCCCGTGGCCTCGTCCAGTGTGGGGTGCACGTGCCGGAACTGACTTCCGTCGGAACGCACCACGATCAGGTGCAGGTCGTTGTCGTGCGCGGTCGTGTACTCGGTGACCGGGGTGCCGTGCGCGTCGCGGATCTCGAAGCTCAGCTCGCCGGGCTCGTCCACTCCCGCCGGTGCCGCGACGGGCGACAGTGCGTATCCTTCGAGGCTCAGCGAGAGTCCCTTGAGGGTGTCCGCTGCCGCGCTCGCCGCCTCGTCGGTTGTCGCGGCCCCGCCGTGTGCGCCGTGCTCTTCCATCTCGGTACCTTTCGTCCACTCACTGACAACGCTCGGGGGGACGATGACCTGGGCGAGGCCGAATGCCGCACCGAACGCCACCACCAGCCCCGCCCCGTAGATGGCGAGCCGCCCCCCGGCGTTCATGCCTTCCGCACCGCCGAGTACCCGGCCTCGGCGACGGCGGCCAGGATCTGCGCGTCGTCAAGGGAGTCGGAGCCGGTGACGAGGAGCACGCCCGTCTGTGCACTCACCTGGATGTCTTCGACGCCGGGGACCTCGGCGACTTCTTCGCGGACCGACATCTCGCAGTGTCCGCAGGTCATCCCGGTCACCTGGAATTCGTTCGTGCTCATCGCGTATCCTCTTCTCGATTGGTACCCCTACTGGGTATTAGTGACAACGGTATACCCATGAGGGGTATTCCTCAACCGGCCGGATCCGTTGGTCGGACCCGGCCGGTTCGGCGCTTTTCGGTGGCATCCACGAGCGCCGCGGCGGTCAGGGGTCACTGGTCGTCGTCGGAAAGTCGTAGATCAGGCCGATACTGACTCCTCGGAGACGAAGGCCGCTGCGCGGGGCTTCCTCATGGCGATCGCGGTGATGACCGCTCCCAGCAGGGCGAGGATCGCCGCACCGATGAACGCGGCCGAGTACCCCTGGGTGAGCTCGACCGTGGACGAGTCGTGGCCGGCGATGCCGTACACGATCGCCGTGAGCACGGCGAGTCCGAGCGCGGATCCGATCTGGTAGCTCGTGCTGACGAGGCCCGAGGCGACGCCGGTCTCGGCCGGAGGGGCCGCGTTGATGGCGGTGCCGAGCGAGGGCACGAAGGCCAGCGACATGCCGAGAGCGGCGAGCAGCGACGCGGGCAGCACGTCGACGGCGTAGGTGCCGTCCGGTCGGACGAACGCGAGCCACGCCAGCCCGCCGGCCAGCAGGAGGAGTCCGCTGACGATCAGCGCCTTGGCGCCGAACCGCTCCTGGAGCCGGGGTGCCAGCGCGATCATGACGAGCACGACCAGTCCGGTCATCGGCAGCAGCGCGGCTCCGGCGGCGAACGCGCTCGCGCCGAGCACCTGTTGCAGGTACAGGTTCAGGAAGAACCACATCGAGACCCAGGCGGCGCCGAGCATCAGCTGGGCGACGTTCGCGGCCCCGAGGAGCGGGGCGCGCAGCAGGCCGAGGCGGAGCAGCGGGTTGCGGCTGCGGGACTGGATGAGGAAGAAGATCAGCAGCAGAACGATGCCGGCTGCCAGTATTCCCAGCGTGGACCAGGTGAGCCAGCCGACCTCGGGTGCGTTGACGACGGCGTAGACGACCGCGGCGAGTCCCACGGTCACCGTGACGGCTCCGCCGATGTCGATCGATCCCGATGTCCCGCGCACTGTGCGAGGAAGGGCGGTGCCGGTGAAGGCGAGTACGAACAGCGCGATCGGCACGGTGACGTAGAACACCCACGGCCAGCTCACGTACTCGGTCAGGACTCCGCCGAGGAAGACGCCGGCCGTGCCGCCGATGGGTGCCGCGGCGCCGTAGACGGCGAACGCCTTGGGGAGGTCGGGCGTTCCGCCGAACAGCATCATGAGCAGGGTCAGGGCTGCGGGGGCGATCATCGCGGATCCGGCGCCCTGGATGGCGCGTCCGGCGATCTCGACGTCGATGTCACCGGCGGCTCCGGCCATGATCGAGCCGACGATGAGGACGATCCAGCCGAGCACGAAGATCTTGCGGGCGCCGAACGCGTCGGAGAGGCGTCCGCCCAAGAGCAGCAGTCCGCCGAAGGCGACCACGTAGGCGTTGAACACCCACGACAGGGACTCCGGCGTGAAGCCGAGGTCACGCTGGATGTCGGGTAGGGCGACGCCGATGATCGAGGTGTCCATGATCACGACGAACTGCGCGGCGGCTATCAGCACGAGGCCGAGCCACCGCTTCGCGGGTGACAGGGGTCGGGTTGTGGGCATGTTCGTTCCTCCTGGAAGTTGCGCCGGGACGTCCGGGTCGCGATGTAGCCTATACCCATAGGGGGTGGGGGTATCTAGAATTGTCAGTACGACAACGAGACCCCGCTGGATCGGGCGGGGTTCGGATGCGGGTTCGGGTCGGGTGATGCCCAGCGTGGAGCTGACGTTCGCGGCCGTCTTCGCGCCGGGCCCGATGTGGTCGGTGGGCAACGTCACGACCGCGTTGAGCTCGATGGCGCAGTGCGCGCGAATCCTGCTTGGGGCGAGAGGCCCAGGAAACGAGGGATGTGGAGGGACTGACGGGAATCGAACCCGCGCTATCTGCTTGGGAAGCAGAAGTTCTACCATTGAACTACAGTCCCGAACCCGCCCGAGAGCAGGTGTGGGCAAGCCTACCTGCACCGCGCGCGATGGCCAAAGCCACACGGCGGGGATCCGCATCGGCAACTAGGCTGGTGCCGTGCTTCTCAGTGATCGCGACATCAAGGCAGAACTCGCATCCGGCCGCGTCGGCCTCGAACCGCACGAGCAGGAGATGGTCCAGCCGTCGAGCATCGATGTGCGCCTGGACCGCTACTTCCGGCTGTTCGACAACCACAAGTATCCGTTCATCGACCCGTCGGTCGACCAGCCGGAGCTGACGCGTCTGATCGAGGTCGACCCGGAGGAGCCGTTCATCCTGCACCCCGGTGAGTTCGCGCTCGGCGCCACCTACGAGCAGGTCACGCTGCCTGACGACATCGCCGCCCGCCTCGAGGGCAAGTCGTCACTGGGACGCCTCGGACTCATCACCCACTCGACGGCCGGCTTCATCGACCCCGGTTTCACCGGGCACGTGACGCTGGAGCTCGCGAACGTCGCGACCCTGCCGATCAAGCTGTGGCCCGGGATGAAGATCGGGCAGCTCTGCTTCTTCCGGCTCACCTCTCCCGCAGAGAACCCCTACGGCTCCGGCCCCTACGGCAACCGGTACCAGGGGCAGCGCGGACCGACGGCCTCGCGGTCGTTCCAGAACTTCCATCGGACGGATGTCGGCGTGACCGACGTCGGAGCAGTCGGAGGCTGACATGACAGACGGCAGTGGCAGCACCCCGGAACAGCCGGTCTCCCCTGAGGAGGCGCTGGCCCCCGAGGAAGCGCTGATCCCGCCCGCCGATGCCGTCATCCCGCCGCCTCCGCCCGAGATCCCGATCCCTGCGGGTCTGCTCGCACCGCCGCCGTCGGCCGACATCCCCGACGCGGATGTCGTGATCCCGCCACCGCCGCCCGACACGCTGCGCCGCTCCGACCGGGTGCGTCCGACGCCCCGCATCCTCGAGGGTGAGGCGCCGGCTGCGGTGGCCGAGGACTGGGCGCAGCCGTCGGTCGCGCCCGAGGTCCCGACGTCGGGCGGCTACGGCGGGCTCGTCGCCGTGATCTTCGCCTTCCTGCTCCTGCTGCTCGTCGCCGCGATCGTGCTGATCGTGGTGCTGCTGAACACGGTCGGGCTGCCCTTCGCGGGTGGGGCCGTCGTGCCGCCGTCCATCCTCGCGCTGCCGGTCTGACGCGCCCACTGACGCCGCGTCAGGTCTATCCCCGCGTCAGGCCTTCGACTGCCGCCGACGGAGTGCCGCCGACGCCACGGCGACCACGGTGCCGACCGCGACGCCGATCACGGTCTCGATCGCCCGGTCCTGCAAGAGCACGTCGACCGGTGTCGGCGCGGCGAGGTGCACCATGAGCAGCGCGAGCGGGGTGATGAACACCATCGCGATGCCGTAGTTGCGGCCGACGAACAGCTCGGCCGCGGCCTGCAGCAGCGCGACGAGCGCGATGACGGCGAGCGGCGGTAGATCGATCGCGAGCACCCCCGCCGCGACGAGGATGCCGAGCAGGGTGCCGACGAGTCGCTGGATGCCGCGGATCACACGGGCGTTGAGCTGGGGGCCGCTGACCGCGGCGACCGCGCCGACCGCCGCCCAGTACCAGTGCGAATCCATGATCAGGAATCCCGCGAAGCCCGCACCCACGATCGCGACGGCCACGGTGGCAGCCATCTCCCACGCGATCGGTCCCACCGGCTGCCGGGGGCGGGGTGGTGCATCCTGCGCGCTGCGGGTGAACAGGCCGATTACTGCGGTGACGGCCAGCCCGAACAGCACGCTCGCGCCGCCGACCAGGAGCACGTCGCCGAAGGAGGCGGCCGTCGCGGGGATGGTCGCGCACGCGCCGACCGCGAATACCGGGAACAGCGGCCCGGGCGGGTGCCAGCGCATCGTGTACGCGAGCAGGGTGACGGCCGAGGCGATGACGGCGAGCACGAGGATGCTGACGGCGGCGGGAGCGGACACGACCGAGAGTGCGGTGCCGATGAGCATCGCGGCGAGCAGGACTCCGCCGGCGCTCGCCTGCATCCGGATGCGGTCGCGGAACACGTCGTGCCGGCCGTAGAGCGCGGCGAAGGCGCCGAAGCTGGCGTAGATGCTCAGGTCGAGGCGCCCCAGCATCCACAGCACGAGAAGGGGGACGGCGACGCTGATCGCGGCCCGGAGCGCCACGCGGTGATCGCCGCGGTGCGGTCCGACGCGCAGGACGCCGGTCCACACTCGTCCCTGGGAATCCGCCACCGATCCAGCCTACGTCCGACGGCGGGCGGGTTAGCCCCCTGGCGAACCACCCCTTTGTGTGCGAGCTGCCCCTTTGAGGACGGTTTCAAGGGGTGGTTCGCACCGAACGGGGTGGGTCGGCGTCTCTCGGAAGGGGGCGGCGGTCAGTTCGCGGCGGCGCGCTGCCGTCCGGCATAGAGAGTGCCCCAGCGGGTCAGCTCCGTCAGTAGCGGCCCGGAGCTCGCGCCGAGTTCGCTGAGCCGGTACTCGACCTTGGGCGGCACCTCGCGATACACGGTGCGGGTGATGAGGCCGTCTTCCTCGAGCTCGCGCAGCTGGCGGGTGAGCACGCGCGCGGTCGGGTTCTCCAGAAGGCGTCCGAGCTCGCCGAAGCGGAGGACCTCGTGCTCGCCGAGCAGGGTCAGGATGCTGGGCTTCCAGGCCCCGCCGAGCACCGCGATCGACACCTCGGCGTCGCAGGTCTCGGTCCAGTCGCGGATGATCCGCTCGGTCTTCTCCCGCACGGCACGGCCCCCTTGGTATCCGAAGTGTCAGTACGTATCAGAAATGACCGTACTTGTGGCTTCTGTCTGTACTTTACAGACTGAGACCGTGACTTCAACCCCCACTCTCGACGGCACCCGCTCATCCCTCCGCCTCTGGTTCGCGATGGCTCCCCTCCTGCTCGGGGTGCTCATCGGCGCCCTCGCGATCAGCAGCGTTTCGACCGCGCTCCCGGCGATCCGCGGCGAGCTGGATCTGACCGATACCGAGGGGCTCTGGCTCGTCGATGTCTACGCGCTGTCGTTGGCCGCGACGTTGATCGTGGCGGCGAGGATCGGCGATGCATTCGGGCGAAAGACCATCGTCCTCATCGGCCTCGCCGGGTTCGCTGTTCTCAACGTGGTCGGCGGGCTCGCCTCCAGTGGCCTGGTGCTCATCGTCGTGCGCGCCCTGCTGGGCGTCGCCGAGGCGTTCGTCATCGCGGGCGTCGTCGCGACGATCGGCGCCAAGTTCCAGGCGCGCGAGCGCGTGCTCGCCTATGGGCTGTGGACCGCGACCTTCGGCACCGGAAGCGCACTCGGGCCGGTGCTCGGCGGGCTGCTGGCCGAGGGACCCGGATGGCGCTGGCTGATGCTGGGCAGTGTTCCTCTCGCGGTGATCGCCGGGGTGCTGGCCGTGTGGCTCGTGCCCGACTCGCGCAGCTCGCAGCCGCCGTCGTGGGATGTGCTCAGCATCCTCTCCTCGATCGTCGCGCTCGGTGCCCTCGTCTTCGCCCTGCACGAGGCACTCGTGGCGCCGGTGCCGGCCCTGGTCGCGGCGGTGATCGCAGCCCTGACCCTGGTGTTCTTCGTGCGCAGGCAGGGCCGGCTCAGCGATCCGCTCATCGACATGCGGCTGTTCCGGGTGTCAGGGTTCAGTCCCGCGATCATCCGGATCGTGGTGAGCAGCGGGGCGTCAGCGGCATCGGTCCTGCTGGTGAGTCTGCATCTGCAGGACTCGCGCGGGCAGAGCGCGGCTGAGGCGGGCATCGCACTGCTCCCGCAGGCGGTGGCCATCGCGATCGGCGGCGTCGTGGCGCCCCTGGCCCTGCGCTGGCTGTCGGCGAACGCGCTGACGGTGCTGGCACTCGTGCTGCAGGCCGTCGGGCTCGTCTGGCTCGCGTTCGACCCGGCGATCGTGGCGGTCCCGCTCGTGCTCGTCGGACTCGGGTTCGGCGTCGGTGCGACGCTCGCCGCGACGGCTCTGTTCGAGGTGACGACCGAGGATCAGGCCGGCCAGGTCGGCGCGATCCAGGAGGTGGGCTTCGCGCTCGGAGGCGGGCTCGGCATCGCGGTGTTCGGCACCATCGCCGCCGTCCTGGTGACGGGCGGGTTCGTCGCGGCGGTGCTCGTGGCGGCCGCGGTCGTCGCGACCGCCGCCCTGCTCCCGCTGGTGCGGCGCGCTTCGCGCTGACCCGCCACTGACAGCGAGAAACGCCCCACCCGGTCGTCGGGTGGGGCGTTTCTCTGAGGAGGGTGAGATTAGGCGTCGCGACCGCGGGTGAATCCCGCGTCGAAGCCGCGCTCGAACGCGTGCTGGGCGATGCGCTCGGCACGGTGCGGACCGTGTCCGTGCTCATTGTGGCCGGGGTGCCCGTGCCCGCGGCCGTGCCCGCGGTGTCCGGCACCCGCTTCGCCGTGTCGGCAGCCGTGCTCAGCATCCGGTCCGAAGCCGTGCGCGACATCCGGGCCGAAGCCGTGCTCCGGCCCGCGACCGAAGTCGCGGCCGTCGCCGTGACCGAAGCCGTGGCCGAAGCCACGCCCGAAGCCGCGCGGGAAGCCGCGGCCGTGGCGGGGTCCGCCGAAGCCGTGCCGGCGGCCGCGGGGCAGAGGAGTCTCCTCGTCCCAGCCGAAGGCGCGGGCGATTTTCTCGAGCGAGGCGAGCGTGGTGGCCATCTCCTCGTCGGAGACGGCGCTCGACACCTTCGCGCGGATGCCGTCGACGAGGGCGCCGAGGCGGTCCTTCGCCACGCGGCCCTCGTCGGTGAGCGTCCAGCCGTCGCCCTCGGGGGTGACCCAGCCGCGCTCGACGAGTCGGTGCAGCTTGTGTGCGTTCAGGGGACGGTCCGCCGTGACGGTGCCGTCGACGATGTTGAGGATCCGCCAGTCGCGGCGGGTGGCGTGCTCACCGTCGAAGGCGGCGGCGAACTCCGCCGCCATCAGGCGGTCGGCTGCCTTCAGCCAGTAGCCGAAGGGGCGGGTGGTGTTCTCGGGGTTCTGTGATTCAGAGGTGTTCATGGGTAATCCTTAGTTGTCAGTGTGCATGTGAATGTCACAGTGCATGTACATGTAGTGTGACATGGAGTCGCAATGCATGTCAAGTCGCATGTAAAATCGAGCCGTGACCACCGAACCGCACGACCCCGCCGCGCAGGATCCCGCCGAATCCATCGCGCAGGCGCTGTCCCGCCTGCGCGGGCGTCGTCCCGGTGATCGGGGCCCAGGCGGCGGTCGCGGCGCCGCCGAGCGCGGTCGCGGTCACGGAGGCCCGCACGGCTGGCACGGCGGTCCGCACGCGGGTTCGCATGGCGACGACGCTCACGATCACTTCGACCACCACCGTGGTCACCCGGGCATGCCCCCCTGGATGTCCGACCCGTCCGGTCGGCTCGGCGGCCCCGCTCGCATGCGCATGCTCGAGGCCCTGGCCGCGGCATCCGCTCCGCTCAGCGTCAGCGACCTCGGCATCGTGATCGGGGTCGATCAGCCGCGCGCTTCACGGCTCGTGCAGCAGGGCGTCGAGCGCGGCTTCGTGCGCCGCGAGGCCGACCCCGACGACGCGCGACGCACGCGCATCGCGCTGACCGACGAGGGGCGCAAGCTCGCCCGCGGCATGCGCGGTGAGCGCCGCGAGATGCTCACGACCGCACTCGCATCCTTCACCGATGACGAGCGCGTCGAGCTCGCCCGACTGCTAAACAAGCTCGCCGAAAACTGGCAGCGCTGAGCCGGCTCGCCGACAACTGGCAGCGCTGAACAAGCTCGCCGACAACTGGCAGCGCTGGGCCGGCCGGGCTCTAAGCGCGCGCGAACTCGAGCGACGGCTCGTCGTCGACCGAGAGCGACAGCACGACCGTCTCGACGGCCTCATGCGCCTCGATCCGCCGCTCGACGTCGCGCAGCCGTCGGGCCACATCGTGCTCGCGGGCGTCGCCGGCCAGGTCGATCTCGGCCACGATGAACAGCCGGTTCGGACCCACGTACTCGATGTGCAGGTAGGTGACGCGTTCGATCTGCTCGAGTCCGAGCAGGGCGGTGCCGACACGGGCGCGCAGTTTCGGCGCCGCCGTGGCCCCGACGAGGAAGATGATGTTCCGCCGGATCAGGATGACCGCGACCACGCCGAGCAGCACGCCGACGAGGATCGAGCCGATCGCATCCCAGGCGGCGACGCCGGTGATCTGGTGCATCGCGATGGCGCCCGCCGCGATCGCCAGGCCGATGAGCGCAGCGGAGTCCTCGAAGAACACGGCACGCAGCGTCGTGTCGCTCGTCTCCAGCACGAAGTCCCAGGTCGACGATCCGCGCTCCTTCGCCAGCCGCCGCGACTTCACCATCGCCTGCGTGAACGACGCGCCTTCCAGCACGAACGAGACTCCGAGCACGATGTACGCGACCATCGGACTCTCGACGGGGCCGGTGTCGGACAGCTCCTGGATGCCGTGCATGATCGACACGATCGATCCGGCCGTGAAGATCCCGAAGGCCGCGATGAGCGACCACACGAAGGCGTTGCGTCCGTAGCCGAGGGGGTGCCGCGCATCCTTCGTCTTCGCGCCGCTGCGGTCGGCGATCAGGAGGAACACCTCGTTGCCGGCATCCGCCCAGGAATGCGCCGCCTCGGCGACCATCGATGCCGAGGCGGTGATGATCGCGGCGATCGTCTTCGCCACCGCGACGAGGATGTTGGCGAGGAAGGCGAGGATCACGGTCACGCGGTCAGGCTACTCCCGCCGCACTGATGGCGCCCCGACACAACTTCGGACTTCGATGACGACGCGCCGGGATGCGGAGCCCAAGCCCGGCGTGTCGCCCGCGAGATCCGAAGTTGTGCGGGCGTGTGGGTGGGCGTGCGGGCGGGCGTGTGGGTGCGCAGGCTACTCGCGCCGCGGGGCGTTCACGACTCAGCGGGGCGCCTTCACCGGGAGCAGCAGCAGGAAGCCGGCGATGAGGACGATCACGATGCCCAGGATGCCGTAGGCGGTCTGGCTCGTCAGGACGATCAGGAGCGTCCAGGCGCCCGAGGCCATCCAGCTGGCGGCGCGACCCGTCGTGGCGTAGAGGCCGAAGATCTCGCCCTCCCGGCCGGCCGGGGTGACCCGTGCGAGGAAGGAGCGTGCCGCCGCCTGAGCGGGGCCGACGAACGCGCACAGGACGAGGCCGCCGATCCAGAAGACCATCGACCCCGCGTCCCGCAGGAAGAAGACCGCGAGGCCGGCGACGATCATCGAGCCGATCGAGGCGAGGATGATCCGCTTCGGCCCGAGGCGGTCGTCGAGTCGGCCGGCGGCGATCGTGGAGACGCCGGCGATCAGGTTCGCGACGATGCCGAAGACGATGATGTCCTGCGCCTCGAACTTGAACACGGCCGTGCCGATGATCGCTCCGAACGCGAACACTCCGCCCAGGCCGTCACGGAACACAGCGCTCGCCAGCAGGTACCAGAAGGTCGGCCGCGTCTCCTCGTTGCGGTACAGCCCCGCGACGTCCTTCACCAGCAGCGGATAGGAGGCGAAGAAGCCGACCTTGCGCTCCGGGCGGCCGAGCGACGGCTCCGGCACGTTGAGGAAGATCGGGATGCTGAAGACGATCGCCCACACGGCGCATCCGACGGCGATCAGTCGATAGGCGAGGCCGTTGTCGGTCGACATGCCGAACCAGTCGAAGGTGTCGAGCACCACGACGACCACCAGGGCGATGATGCCGCCGAGGTACCCGAAGCCCCATCCGAGCCCCGAGATGCGGCCGACGTTCTTCGGGTTCGCGATGCCGATGAGCATCGCGTTGGAGTTCACCGCGGCGATCTCCTGGAACACGGTCGCGGCCGAGATCAGGGCGACGCCCAGCCAGAACAGGCTCGGCGTCGGTTCGACGAACCACAGGCCCAGCATGCAGAGGATCAGGGCTCCGGTGCCGATCCCGAGCCAGAGCTTCTGGCGCCCCGCGGCATCCGCCCGCTGGCCGAGCACGGGGGCGAGCAGCAGGATGCCGAAGGCCGCGATGGTCGAGCCGAGGCCCAGGCCGGAGGCGAGGTCTGCCTCCGCGGCCATCCGAGCCGGGTCGCTCGCATCGAGTGCTGCGACGTCGGCGGGGAGGAAGCCCTCGCCGACGAGGTAGAGCGCGGTGAACACGAACGTGAGGATGACGGTGTTGAAGGGCTGCGTCGCCCAGTCCCACAGCGCCCACGAGTAGACCTGCTTCTTGGGCGCGGGTGTCTCGCCGCGCAGGTCGAGGCCGACGACGGCGACGGCACCGCTGTTCGCGGTGGCCACGGGCTCGGGGACGCCCTGGCGAGGATCGGGTTCGCTCATGCTGGAAGTCTGGCCGCGCCCGGTGAACGGCCGGTGACGACGCGCCGCACGCATATGCCGCTCTCTCCCGCTTCCGGTCGCACTTGGTGACGCCCGCGCGTCCGGAAGGCGGCGCGAACTGCGACCGCAAGCACGCGCGAGAGACCCAGCTCAGTCCGTGCGCAGCGGCCGAAGCGTGCGGGCGTAGTCCTCCTTGAGCACGGCGAGGTGCAGCCAGGCCTCTATGCGCGTCACCCCGGGCAGCGCGCGCAGGCGCTCGAGGCTCGCGTACAGCGCCCCGGCGGAGGGCTCGACCAGCGTGGCCACGGCGTCGAACCGGCCGAGGGTGCGCGCGGCGAAGTCCACCCCTCGTCCGCGCCGCAGCTCGTCGATCACGGCATCGTCGTCGTCGCCGAGGGTCATGCCCACGCCCATCGACAGCTGCCGGTGGGCGAGGCCGCGCGCCTCGACCGCACTGATCTTGATCACTCCGCCGTCGATCAGCCGCTGCACCCTGGTGGCGACGGCAGAGGGGGAGAGCCGCACCTCCTCGCCCAGCGCGCGGAAGCTCTTGCGCCCGTCAGTCTGCAGCTGCTCGATCAGGGCCTCGTCGATCGCGTCGAGCGTGACGCCGCCGTGGTACTCGGAGACGAAGAACCCCTTGATCACGGTCGAGTAGATGATGGTGCTGATGTCGAGCACGCCGTCGATCGCGCGGATGAGAGCCAGCAGGTCGTGCAGCTCCGACATCGACCCGACGCGCACCTCGGTGACCACATCGTGCGCGCCGCCGACCGCCGACACCAGCACGGTCTCGCTCATGTCGCGCAGGTGCTCGGCGACGAGCTCGACCGCGCCGTCGGTGCGGATGGAGACGTGGGCGAGCACATGCTGCCCGAGGAACACGGGATCGACGGCGGCCACGACCCGTACCGTCCGGTCGGCGAGCATCGTGCGCAGTCGTGCTGCGACGGCGGCCCGGGACTGCCCGAGTCGCTGGGCGAGGGAGAGGATGCTGGCGCGACCGTCTTCCTGCAGCGCACGGATCAGTTCGGCGTCGAAATCCATGGTTCCGCCCATTTCCTCAGTTTCCCGCGATCGCACGCTTCGCCGCGCGCATGTTCAGTGTAAGAGGGGGCGAGGCCGTGGGGAAGGCACGCATTGCACGAAACGACGATCAGATACTCAGTGAATACTCGTTCTCGCTGGAGTTCTGCCCTTGCCGGCGGCTCCACGCAGCCGTAGCATCCTTCGCTATCCGACATCTTCCGCAAAGGAGCGGGCACCCTCATGACCACTACCCCCACCAGCGGCACGCACAGCCGGGCACGCCGTGCCGGCATCGCCGCCTTCGTCGGCACCACCATCGAGTGGTACGACTTCTACGTCTACGCGACCGCCGCGGCGCTCGTCTTCGGTCCGCTGTTCTTCCCGAGCGGCGACCGGCTGGCCGAGACCGCAGCGGCCTTCGCGACCTTCGCGGTCGCCTTCCTCGTCCGCCCCCTCGGCGGCATCATCTTCGGCCACATCGGCGACAAGCTCGGCCGGCGCACGTCGCTCGTCATCACGCTGCTGATGATGGGAGCGGCCACGGTGCTCGTCGGCTGCCTTCCGACCTACGAGAACATCGGCATCCTCGCCCCGATCCTCCTGATCCTGCTCCGCGCGGTGCAGGGCCTCGCGGTCGGCGGCGAATGGGGCGGCGCGGTGCTCATGAGCGTCGAGCACGCTCCCGAGAAGTCGAAGACCTTCTACGGCGGTTTCACGCAGCTCGGCAACCCGGCCGGTGCGCTGCTGGCTTCCGGCATCTTCGCGATCATGACCCGCATGGGCGACGACTTCATCATGAACGGCGGCTGGCGCATCCCGTTCCTGCTGTCGATCGTGCTGGTCGGCGTCGGCTTCTGGGTGCGCTACCGCGTCGAGGAGACCCCGGTCTTCGAGGCGAAGGTCGAGGGCCGCAAGCAGTCGATGCCCCTGGCGTTCGCGCTGCGCACCAACTGGCGTCCGATCCTCCTCGGCATCGGCATCCTGCCGATCTCGACCGGTGGCTACTACCTGGCCACCACCTTCGCCACGGCCTATGCCACCGGCGACACGGTCGCGATCAGCGAGCAGGTCATCCTCGACGCCATGACGATCGCCTCCTTCGTGGAGTTCGTCGTGACCCTCCCGGTCGCCTGGCTGGGCGACAAGTGGGGTCGGAAGAACGTCATGTACATCGGCCTGATCACCTCGGTGCTCACGTTCGTGCCGTTCCTGCTGATCCTGCCCGGACGCGTCGAGCCGCTCATCTTCCTGTTCGCCTCGCTGGTGCGCATCGCGATGAGTGCGACGTATGCCCCGATCGCCGCGCTGCTCTCGCAGATGTTCCGTCCGCAGGCCCGCTACACGTCGATCGCGCTTTCCTACGGCGTGGGCGCGGCGGTCTGGGCAGGGTTCTCGCCCTGGTTCGCGACGCAGCTCATCGCCTGGACCGGCAGCATCTGGTCGGTCATCGCGATGTTCATCGGCATGGCCGTCATCGCCGGCATCTGCACGCGTCTCGCGCCGCAGCACTCCGACGAGGCTCCCGTCACCGGATCCTTCACGGCCCGCACCGACACGACGGCGAACCGGCTGCCCTGACCGCGACCGCTCCTTCACCACCCGCACTCGACACGACCGCGAACAGGCTGCCATGAGAAAGCTCACCCCCTTCGACCGCTCTGCTCAGACGACACCCGTCCTGCTGACCGCGCACGCGATCCACACGGCGGATGCCGCGGCCACCACGGCCACGGCGATGCTGACCAACCGCGGGCGGATCCTCGCGATCGGCACCCCCGTCGAGTGCGAGGATGCGGCCGAACGGGGTGGGCTCTCTCCGGAACGCATCGACCTGGGGGACGCGGTCGTCGTCCCCGGCTTCGTCGACGCCCACGCGCATCCGCTCATGTTCGGGCAGATGATGAGCTGGGTCGACTGCGGGCCGGAGAAGGCGGGCAGCATCCCCGAGATCGTGGCGCTGCTGAAGGCGGCGGCGGCCGAGCTCCCCGAGGGTCGCCCGGTGCGCGGCTACGGCTACGAGCAGCGCAACCTCGCCGAGAAGCGGCACCCCACCCGCTTCGAGCTCGACGAGGTGTCGGCCGACCGCGAGGTGTACCTCATGAACGCGTCGGGCCACGGTGGGGTCGTGAACTCCCACACGCTGGAGATCAACGGCGTCGACCGCGACACCCCGAATCCCGAGGGCGGCGAGTTCTTCCGCGACGCGGACGGCGAGCTGACCGGTGAACTGTCGGATGCGGCGTGCAACATCCTCACCGGTGTGCACGGCGTGAAGATCGGTCACCACGGTCCGAACTTCCACCTGGCGGATGAGCCGGAGGAGCACCTGCGCCAGCTGGATGCCGCGACGCAGCGCTTCCTCGCCGGCGGCGTCACCTCGATCGGCGACTGCCAGGTCACCCGTCGCGAGTTCGACATGTACCTGCGACTCGCCGAGGCCGGTCGCCTGGAACTGCGCGTGTCGATGTACCTGCTGTCGCACCTGCTCGACGAGGCGCTCGAGATGGGTCTGGTCGGCCAGTTCGGCAACGCGCACCTCAGCTTCGCCGGCATCAAGTTCTACGCTGACGGCACGCTCGGCGGCTGGACCGCGTACTTCCCCGACGGCTACGTGGGCGACCCCTGCCGCACCGGTCAGCTGTACCACGAGCCGGCCGAGTACGCCGGGCTCATCCGCAAGGCGCACGCCGCGGGGCTGCAGACCGCGACGCACGCGCAGTCGCCCACCGCGATCGAGATGGTCGTGTCGGCGATCGAGGCCGCGCTCGCCGAGCATCCGGATGCCGACGCCCGCCACCGCATCGAGCACTGCGGCCTGCCGACGCCCGAGCAGATCGAGCGGATGGCCGTCGCCGGCATCCGTCCGGTCAACCAGACCCAGCACTACTTCAACTGGGGCGAGGGCGTGGAGGAGGCCATCGGCACGCCGGGCGAGCGCTTCAATCCGCTGGGCGAGTTCGAGCGTGCGGGCGTGCCGTTCACGATCTCGTCGGATGCTCCCGTCGCCGAGCCGATCCCGCTCGAGGCCATCCAGACCGCGGTCACCCGCGTCACCCGCCGTGGACACAAGCTCGGCCCCGACGACCTGCGGGTCTCCGCGCTCGCCGCCCTCCGCGCCCACACGATCGAGGGTGCCGTGTCGATCGGCCGCGAAGACGACCTGGGTTCGCTCGAGGTCGGCAAGTACGCCGACTTCGCGGTGCTCTCGGGTGACCCGCTGGCTGTTCCCGCCGAGGAGATCTCGGCGATCACCGTGCGCGAGACCTGGGTCGACGGCACGCGCCGTCACCGGGTGTGAGGATGACACGATGAGCAACGACACCACCCCGGCCGAGCAGTACGCCGACACCGCCGGACGCGCCGTGCTGGAGACGATCCGCGCCTATGGCGTGACCGCGATCTTCGGCATCCCCGGCACGCACAACCTCGAGCTCTACCGGCCGCTCGCCGACCTCGGCATCCGTGCGGTGACGAACCGTCACGAACAGGGATCCGGCTACGGCGCCGACGGCTGGGCGCAGCAGACCGGCCTCCCCGGAGTGGTCATCACGACCTCGGGCCCTGGCCTCCAGAACGCCATGAGCGCGATCGGCACGGCGTTCTGCGAGTCGCGGCCGCTCATCGTGCTGTCCCCGGGAGTGCCGCTCGGGGCGGAGTTCGCCGACGTCGGCACCCTGCACGAGACGAAGGACGCCACCGCCATGGTCGGCGCGATCGCCGAGTGGTCGCGCCGCGTGACCAGCGCCGCCGAGGCGGTCGAGGCCGTGCACGACGCGTTCACGCTGTTCCGCACCGGGCGTCCACGTCCCGTGCACATCGAGATCCCGCTCGATGTGCTGGAGGCTCCGGCCGATGTTCCCGTCGAAGCGCGGCGGCCGCGTCCGATCCCCGCGCGGGTCTCCGAGGATCCGTCCGCACTCGCCGAGGCGGCACGGCTGCTGGCCGCCGCGAAGAACCCGGTGATCGTCGCCGGCGGGGGAGCGGCGGACGCTGCGCACGAGGTCACATCCCTCGCCGAGCGCCTCGGCGCCCCGGTGCTGACGACCCTGAACGGCAAGGGCGTGGTCGATGAGCGGCATCCGCTCTCGCTCGGCTCGAACCTGCGTCTCGCCGCGGCCCGGGCGGTGGCGGAAGACGCCGACGTGCTGCTCGTGGTCGGCTCGAAGCTCGGTGAGGCCGAGCTGTGGGCGCCACGACTCGAGGCCCGCGGAGCCGTGATCCGCATCGACATCTCGCCCGCGCAGCGCGACAAGAACCTCGCGGCGACCGTGGGTCTCACGGGTGACGCGGCGGCGGTCTCGGGCGCTCTTCTGGAGCTGCTCCCCGCCGAGCTCCGCCCGCCGCGCGATCTCACCGCCGACTGCGCCGCGATCGACGCCGAGATGCGCGAGACCGCCCCTGAGACGGTCGCGCTCGCCGAGATCATCGCCGACGCCCTGCCCGACGACGCGATCGTCGCGGGCGACTCCTCCCAGATCGTCTACATGGCGCTCGGCAGCGTGCTGCGGTCCGAGCATCCGCACTCCCTGCTGTACACGCCCACGTACGCGACCCTCGGCTACGGCCTTCCCGCCGCGATCGGCGCACGGGTCGCGCAGACCGAGCACCCGGTCGTGACGGTGATCGGCGACGGCGCCCTGATGTTCTGCGTGAACGAGCTGGTGACCGCGGTCGAGCAGCGCCTCGACGTCACGGTCGTGTGCGTCGACAACGGCGGCTATGCCGAGATCCGGCAGAACGAGGTCGACCGCGGCATGACCCCGATCGGCGTCGACCTCGTGCAGCCCGACTGGGCGGCTCTCGCCACGGCTTTCGGCGCGACCGGGCGTCGTGTGGAAAGGCGCGACGAGATCGGGTCGAGCATCCGCGCCGCGATCGCCGAGGGCGGCGTGCAGCTGGTGCACATCCCGCAGCACGCCCTCTGAGAACCAGCATCCGACGAATCCTCCCCGACTTGACCCTCCCCGACGAACAGGAACGAGCAATGACCGAGAACGTGGGCCCCATCGATGCGTCCGTGAACCCCCGCTACTCCGGCATCGCGACCTTCGCGCGGCTGCCGCGGATCGAAGACGTGCCGCGCGCCGACATCGCCGTCGTCGGCATCCCCTTCGACTCCGGCGTGAGCTACCGACCGGGGACGCGGTTCGGTCCGTCGCACGTGCGCGAGTCCTCGCGACTGCTGCGCCCGTACAACCCGGCGCAGGACGTGTCGCCGTTCGCGATCGCGCAGGTGGTGGATGCCGGTGATATCCCGGTCAACCCGTTCGACCTGACCGAGGCGGTCACCGAGGTCGAGCGCGCGGCGCTGGCCCTCGGCGAGCAGGTGCAGCGCATCGTCACGATCGGCGGCGACCACACGGTGGCCCTGCCGCTGCTGCGGGCGGTCGCGGCGAAGCACGGTCCGGTCGCGGTGCTGCACTTCGACGCCCACCTCGACACGTGGGACACCTACTTCGGAGCTCCGATCACGCACGGCACGCCGTTCCGCCGCGCGAGCGAGGAGGGGCTGATCGACCTCACAGCGAGCTGCCACGTCGGCACGCGCGGGCCCCTGTACTCGAAGCAGGACCTCGAGGACGACGAGCGCCTGGGCTTCTCGATCGTGTCGAGCGAGTACATCGAGGAGCACGGGGTCGAGGCCGGCATCGCCCGCATCCTGCAGCGCATCGGCGACAAGCCGCTGTACGTGTCGATCGACATCGATGTGCTCGACCCCGCCCACGCGCCCGGCACCGGCACCCCCGAGGCGGGCGGGCTGACGAGCCGCGAGCTGCTGCGGATCCTGCGGGCACTGTCCTCGCAGAACATCGTCGGCGCGGATGTGGTCGAGGTGTCGCCCGCCTACGACCATGCGCAGATGACCGGCATCGCCGCGAGCCACGTCGTGTACGAGCTCGTGACGCTGCTGGCCGCCCGCCTCGCCGCCTAGCCCACGAGACTGACCCGTCTGTTCCGGTTGCAGTTCGTGCCGCCCGACGGCCGATCCTGCGGCACCAACTGCGACCGGAACGGACAGAAGCGGCAGCAACTGCGACCGGAACGGGCACGGGCGGCCCGGCCTCACGTGTACGACGCCGCGAGCAGCTCGGCGAACAGCTCCTCGGCGTCGCAGTCGACGCGGCGGCGGGCGAACCAGTCGCAGATGTTCACGCAGTCGCGGTGCAGCAGATCGAGCCCCTGCGGGTTCGCGATGATGTCGACGATCTGCGGCAGATCGATCACACGCACCCGCCCCTCGTGCACGAGCAGGTTGTACGCCGACAGGTCGCCGTGGGCGAAGCCGGCCGCGGCGAAGATCCGCATCAGCTGGACCACCTGGGCGTAGTACTCCTGCAGTTCGTGCCGGTCGCTGCGCACCTGGGCCAGGCGGGGTGCGGCCGTGCCGTCGGCGTCGCCGAGGAACTCCATCAGCAGCTCGGTGCCGTCGACCTGCACCGGGTACGGCACCGGTGCGCCGAGCTCCCACATCCGGCACAGCGCCTCGAACTCGGCGAACGACCACTGTGCCGCGGCGACCGCGCGACCGTGCTCCGACTTCTTCGCGAGGGCTCGGGTGTCGCGGGTGTTCCGGGTGCTGCGGCCCTCGGTGTACACCGACGAGCGATGGAAGCTGCGGTGCTCCGCGCTGCGGTAGCGCTTCGCCGCCAGCAGTGTGCGCTGCGTCGGGTCGTCCGGCACTGCGCGTTCCAGCAGGAAGACGTCGGCCTCCTTGCCGGTCTTGAGGATGCCGCGCTCGGTGTCGAGCGCGCCGGCCGAGGTCACCACCCACGCCGGCCATGGCTCGGGGCCGCGCTCGGATGGGGTGATCGCCGGCCAGGTGGACCAGCGTTGCCCCTCTCCGGGATCGACGTCGGCGAAGGAGAGTTCGGTTTCGAGGGATTCGAACGATGATGCGTCGAAGGACGCGGCTTCCGAGGAAGCGAAGAGTTCAGACAAGGTGTGGCTCCGGGAGCAGGAGGCCACGCCGGGATCAGGAGCGGGTGGCCTCGAGGGGAAGGTGGTCGGCGGTGAGCGCGACAACGACGATGTTCATGTCCTCGGCTCCTTCCGCTCGGGCTTCCCGGGCTCGTCCCGGTGCGTCGTCGAGCATAGGGCGTCGGCGGTGCGCTTGTCCAGACATCCTGGCTGAACCGACGGGGAGATGAATCGCGACCCGGACGATCGGTCGGTTGCGGCGGACGACCGGTCGGGCGGCGGCATCCGGATGCTGCGAACGTGGAACCATGACCACCACAGCGCCCGTCCCCACCGTGCCGGCCACGGCCGTCACCCGCATCCGCTACGGCGGACTCATCGTGCTGATGCTGATGGGCTTCCTGCTGGTCACGGCCGAGTTCCTCCCCAACGGCGTGCTGACCGAGATGGCCGACGGCCTCGGGGTCACCCCCGGTCAGGCCGGGCAGACGGTGACGGTCACGGCACTCGTCGGCCTCGTCGTCGCGCCGACGGTCGGACTCATCTTCCCGCGCCTCGACCGGCGGTCGCTGCTGGTGTGGATGGCGCTCGCCGCGGCGGTGTCGAACCTCATCGTGGCGATCTCGCCGAACCTGATCATCGTGCTGCTGGCGCGCTTCCTGCTGGGTGCCGCGATCAGCGCCTTCTGGGCGATGTCGATCACGGTCGCCGCCCGGCTCGCGGGTCCGGAGAACCTGGGTCGCGGCGTGATGTTCACCTCGGCCGGAGTCTCGCTGGCCACGGTGGCGGGCGTGCCGCTGGGTGTGATGCTGAGCGAACTGGTCGACTGGCGGATGGTCTTCGCCCTCGCAGGCGGGTTCATGGTCGTGCTCGCGGTGGTGCTGCGGTTCGCACTGCCGTCGGTGCCGGCCGAACGCGCGTCGAGCCTGCGGCTCCTCGTCGACACCCTGCGCCGGCCGGGAATCGGGCTCGGGATGATCGGGCACGTGCTCGTCGTGCTCGGGCACTTCCTCGCCTACACCTACGTGCGTCTGGCGCTCGAGCGCATCCCCGAGGTCGATGCCTCGACGATCGTGGTGCTGCTCGCGCTGTTCGGCGTCGGCGGCCTCCTCGGCAACATCACGATCGGACTCGTCATCGACCGCACGTTCGCCTTCTTCGCGGTGTTCGCCCCGCTGGTGATCGCCGTGTCCGTGATCTCGATGATCCTGTTCTCCGGCTCGATCCTGGGCGTGGGCATCGTGGTCGTGGTGTGGGGCTTCTTCTTCTCGTCCTGGCTGATCGTCGCGAACACCTGGGTCGGACACCGGATGCCGGATCGGCTCGAGGCCGGCGGGAGCCTCGTGGTCGTGGGGTTCCAGGGGGCGATCACCCTGGCCGCGGGCGTGGGCGGACTGCTCGTCGACACCCTGAACGTCGAGCTGGTCTACGTGCTGGGTGCGTCTGCGCTGCTCGCGGGTGCCGTGCTCTTCGGGGTGTCGAACCGGGTCAGCAGTCGGGCCTGATCCGGGTGCGCGCCGATCCGCTGCCGGCGGCCCGCCGCGCCACTCTCGCTTCCTCGTGCGTGCACAACTTCGGAGATCGAGGGCGACGCGCCGGGGCGGGGGCCGCGACGGCGGCGTGTCTCGCCGTATCTCCGAAGTTGTGACGTGACGTGACGTGACGGGACGGTACGGGCCGGGGCGGACGGGACGGGGCGGACGGGCGCGACGGCGTCAGGCGGAGACGGGGATCCGGTTGGCCATCCGCCACGACGAGGGGGTCAGGCCGGTGCGGCGGCGGAACGCGCGGCTGAACCCCTCATCCGAGGCGTAGCCGAGCTCTCGGGAGATCTCCGACACGCTTCGCCCGGCGTCGAGCATCCGCTTCGCCGCATCCACCCGCACCTCGGTGACGTAGTCCGCGGGGGAGCGGCCGACCGCGTTGCGGAACCGCTCGGCGAAGGTCGACCGCGACATGGCTCCGATGCCCGCGAGGCGCTCGACCGTCCAGTCGCGGCCGGGCTCCTCGTGGATGGCGTCGACGACGCGGTCGAGGAACGGGTCGTTCGACAGAGACGGCCAGCCCGCCGGTGCGCAGCCGTTCGCCGCCCAGGCGCGGATGACCGACAGCAGCACGGTCGTCGCCATCATGCGGCAGATGACCGGGTCGCCCTGACGCGCCGGCTCCACCGTGTGGTCGACGACGCCCATGTTCAGGGCGAGGGCGGCGGCGGCCGGCTCGATGGCGTCGAAGCCGGTGACCGTCAGGAACGGCGGGAGCAGCGCGGGCAGCGGTGACGCCGCATCGGCGAGCACGATCTCGGCGATCATGAGGCTCGTGTCGCCCTGGGCTTCCAGCGCGAACGGCGTGCGGCCGAGCGTGAGGAACGCGTCGCCCGCGACGAGGAGATCGCGGCGGCTGGCCGGGTCGACCGTGAGGCGATGCGACTCCGGGTCGACGTCGAGGCGGCAGCCGTCGCCGAGCGGAGGATGCCCGTGCACACCGCCGTCGACGATGTACACGAGGGTGATGGCGCCGGTCGGGATCGGCAGCAGCGCACCGGGGGCGAGAGTCGTCCGGCGGCCGATGCCGACGCGGAGGTCGACGGCGCCGAGCACCTGCGAGATCGCGTCCGCGTCCACTGTCACCATGCCTTCGGCAACGCCTCCGCACAGCGTGATATTCCGCAGTCGAGCTCTTTCGAAACGCGAAGCGCCCCGTCGTCACGTAGGTCTCAACCATTCGGTTGATTCGACGGCGACGACCGCCGGATACGGTGGGAGGACCCCCACCCGAGGAGACCCGTGTTCCGCACCCCCGACCGCCTGTTCCGAGTTCTCGCGATCGCGGAGGCGATCACCTGGACGATCCTGATCGCCGCGATCATCGCCCGCGCCGTCGGTGCGCCCGGGGTCGTGGTGACGGTGGGCGGTGGCATCCACGGATTCGTGTTCCTCGCCTACGGGGCGACGGCGATCCTGGTCGCGCTGAACCAGCGGTGGAACCCTGGCGTCGGCGTGCTCGCGGTGGTCAGCGCCGTGGTGCCGTACGCCACGATCCCGATGGAGATCTGGCTGCATCGCACCGGGCGTCTCGATGGTGCCTGGCGGCTGGAGGCCACGGACGACCCGCGGGATCGCCGCTGGTACGACCGGCTGATGCGGTGGTTCCTGCGCCGGCCCTGGGTTCTCGCGGTGCTGCTGGCCGTCGGCATCGTGGCGCTGTACGTCATCCTGCTGCTGGTCGGTCCTCCCGGCGGCAAGTGAATCGCCTCCGAGGGGAGGGCGTGATGCTCAGCGAGCGACGACGATCGCGTTCGCCTCGTTGACGGCATCCATGATCTTCTCCGCGTCGTTGGCGGTGCAGTCCACGATCGTGTAGAGGCCGACTCCGGTCTGCGTGAACGCGCGCGCAGCCATGAGCCAGGAGCGGGAGCCCTCCACGGCGCTGACCTGACGCATCTCGACGCCGCCGGTGCCGCCCGTCATGTAGCTGAACTCGCCGGTGGTCGCGACGGGGGTGATGTCGGCCGTCGGGGTCTCCAGCAGCACGCCGAGGATGGCATCCGACGATGCGCTGTCGTCGCTTTCGACCACCGGGACATCGGTCATGTGTCCCTGCCAGAACCGCACCGTGCAGGTGCCGTCGGCCGTGCCGTACGTCCAGCCGCCGTTGCCGTCGTCGGGCGAGATCGTCTCCCACCGCTCGTCGGCGAGGAATCCGTCGCCCCACTCGATGTACGCGTCGTTCGAGAGTTCGAGGCCTTCGTCGAAGCTCAGCGTCGTTCCTCCGACCGGCGCTTCCGTCTCGCCGGTCTCCGTGCCGGGCGACGGCGCCTCGGAGGGTGACGCGACCGGGATCTGCGAGTACAGGCATCCGCTCAGCGGCAGGATCGCGAGCGTCACGATGGCGGCTGCGGTGCCGATGCGGCGGGTGGCGGAGGCGGTCCACGTCATGCCGGTCAGCCTAGCGACCTCAGCCGCGTCTGACCGGCTGCTGCAGCTCGGTGACCCAGTCCGACTGGTCATCCGACACGGCGCGCACGTAGAGCTCTCGGCACGCCCCGTCGTGCACCAGACCGCGGGCGAAGATCTCGGAGTGGATGCCGTGCCAGCTCTCGGCGATGCGGTCCATCGAACCCAGGTGGATGCCGCACACGGCCTCGTCTGCGGCGGGGAGCTCGACGATCTCGAATCCGTCGTGCGCGGGTCCGGAGTAGGTGTACCCAGCGATGACCTGCACGCCGTCGTCGAGCGTCTCGTACTGGGCGATCGGGGTGGAGAGCGAGTGCTCGTCGCCGATGATCGCGGCGACCGCGTCGAACGACGGGCCGACCACGCCGGCGACCGAGGGCTGGTCGGGGACGACCGTGCGGATCGCGGCGAGGCGGACGGCGGGGAGGGGCTTGTCGACGATCTCGATCCGGGACATATGGTTCTCTTTCTCGATGAGGTGGAGGCGCCGTTCGACGTCGACGAGTCTCCCCGCGGCGACCCGGTGCTCCAGCTCGACCTCTGCGCGGCGGATCCGCAGCAGGGAGGCGATGCGATCGGCGTCGACTCCCCGGTCGAGGATCGACGAGATGTCATCGAGTCCGAAGCCCAGCTGGCGCAGGGCGACGATCCGATGCAGCCGATCCAGTTGTGAGGGGTCGTAGGAGCGGTAGCCGCTGAACTCGTCCACGTGGGCGGGCACGAGCAGGCCAGCCGTGTCCCAGTGCCGCAGCATGCGGTGGGTCACCTGGCCGATCTGCGCGAACGCTCCGATGGACAACATGTCTCTGTTCTCCCGTCTGCCACAGTGTCAGGGTCAAGTATCGCGTTCGGGAAGGTGTGGTCGGATGCTCGTCGAGGCGCTGCGCTAACGTCGACGCGTGGACGAAGAGGTGCTGACAGGGGGGAACGCGAGCGGGACGGTGGTGCGCATCGGCGACACCGTGCGCAAAGCGTGGTCGGATGCGACCCCGAGCGTCAGCCACTTCGTCACGGCGCTGCGGGCGGCGGGAGTCGATGCTCCGGAACCGCGCGGCCGAGACGAGCATGGGCGGCAGGTCGTCGAATTCGTCCCCGGCAGGATCGCGATCGCGGGCGCTCCGCTGTCCGCGGTCGACCTGCGCCGCGTCGGCTCGATGATCCGGCGGATCCATGACGCGAGCGCTCAGTATGTGCCTCCGCAGAACGCCGTGTGGCAGACCGCGATCCCCGCTCCGGCTGCCGAGATCGTGTGCCACAACGATCTCGGCCCCTGGAACCTCGTCATCGGGGACCGATGGGTCTTCATCGACTGGGATGCGTCCGCCCCGAGCACCCGGCTCTGGGATCTCGCTTATGCAGCGCAGGCGTTCACCCTGTCCGACGTCGAGCGCGAAGCGGAGAGCGCGGCCGGCGATCTCGCGGCGATCGTCGACGGTTACGGCGCAAGCCCCGCCCTGCGGCGTGACCTGCCGCAGGCGATGGAGGAGCGGACGGCGGCGATGCTCGCGCTCCTCGAGGGTGCCCGTTCGACGGGGGAGGAGCCGTGGGCGTCGATGCACGCGAGCGGTCACGGCGACCACTGGGCGAGGGCTCTGCGGTACGTCCGGGAACATCGGCGGGTCTGGCTCCGGGCGATCGAACAGGGCTGAGCGCCTCTTTGCCGACCGCATATCGGTATTTCGTTTTCTCGCTCTGATCTGGGCCTTTGAATGTCGGTGGCCCCTGGTTGACTCGGGATATGGCAGCACTGGCAGATGCGACGGTCGAGCAGATGGAGACGCTCGGCGAGCTCACCGACATGCTCGTCGGGTTGGAGCGCACCATCAGCAGTCTGCAGGCCGCGCGCGACGGCGTTCTCGCGGTCGGTTCCCGGCTGGCGCTGCAGGTGGCCGACGAGGCGGCCCATCCCGATTTCGGCGACCTCGCGGCTCGCACGGTCGCGGCCGAGATGGCGGCGGCGCTGCGGGTCAGCGACCGCACGGTGCAGGCGCGGATGACCGACGCGGTGTGGAGAGTGGAGCGCTTCCCGCTGGTGTGGGCCGCCCAGGGAGCCGGCCGGGTCAGCGCCGCGCACGCGCGGGCGATCTGCGATGCGGCAGAGCATCTCGAAGACGCGGGGGATCGAGCGGCCTACTCCGCCGAGATGGTCCCGTTCGCCGAGTCGGAATCCCCGAACCGGGTGTCACGGCACGGGCGGCGGGTCGCGGAGCGGTTCCAGTCGCGATCGGTCGACGAGCGGCACCGGGATGCGCGGGAGAAGCGTTCGGTGTGGGTGAAAGACGTCGGCGATGGGATGTCGCAACTCGGGCTGCTCGGCCCGTCCGCACTCGTTCACGGTGTCTTCGAGCGATTGACGCAGATGGCGCAGGAGGTGAAGAAGTCGGGGTCTCAGGGGTCGGAGTCGGCGCAGGAGGCAGAGTGCGCGCAGGAACAGTCGGAAGGTGATCAGCGCACCACCGCGCAGCTCCGCGCCGACCTCGCTCTCGACCTGCTGCTCACCGGTGCACCGGACGGGCATGACACCTCCGACGGGCTCCTCGCCGCGATCCGCGGATCGGTTTCGGTCACCGTTCCGGTCACGACCCTGATGGGACAAGGTTCGATGCCGGCCGAACTCGATGGGCGCACGCCGATCGACGCCGGCACGGCGAAAGCTCTTGCGGGGGCCGCGTCCGGGTGGGATCGGATCCTCACCCACCCGATCACGGGGGTGCTCCTCGCTGTCGATCGCTATCGGCCCGGTTCCGAATTGAAACGGTATCTCCGGGCTCGGGATCAACGCTGCCGATTCCCGACCTGCGGGCACGCGGCACGCGAGTGCGATATCGACCACCATCACGACGCCGCCCGCGGCGGCCCGACCACCTCGAGAAACCTGGGCCATCTGTGTCGCCGCCACCACGTGCTCAAACACCATTCCCCGTGGGTCGTCGAGGCGCTCGGCGACGGTACCTACGCGTGGACGAGCCCGACGGGCAGGGTCTACATCGATCGACCGCAACCCCAGAACGCCGTCACGTTCGTCGAGGAACATTCCCCGGCGCCCTTCTGATCCACAGCTCGGAGCGCAGGTTCCGATCAGGCGCAGAAGGCTCCCGAGCCCGCGTTCCGCAAACTTGAGTCGACTCGTATCAAGTTGATTTGACACGGTCAAGGCGCAGGCGTACAGTTGAGCCATCGCGACTCAGGTTTCCCTGATCGCCGCGGATTTCCGCACCACAGCGGAGATCCACCACAACGAACTTCCCAACCAAAGAACTTCCAACAAAGGAGAGAACACATGGCACGTGCTGTCGGTATCGACCTCGGAACCACCAACTCCGTCGTCAGCGTCCTCGAGGGCGGCGAGCCCAAGGTCATCGCCAACGCCGAGGGCTTCCGCACGACCCCCTCGGTCGTGGCCTTCACCAAAGACGGGGAGGTGCTCGTCGGTGAGACCGCGAAGCGCCAGGCCGTCACCAACGTCGACCGGACGATCGCCTCCGTCAAGCGCCACATGGGCACCGACTGGAGCTTCGACGTCGACGGCAAGAAGTGGACGCCGCAGGAGATCTCCGCGCGCATCCTCATGAAGCTCAAGCGCGACGCCGAGTCGTACCTGGGCGACACGGTGACCGACGCGGTCATCACCGTCCCCGCGTACTTCAACGACGCCGAGCGTCAGGCCACCAAGGAGGCCGGCGAGATCTCGGGCCTCAACGTCCTGCGCATCATCAACGAGCCCACCGCGGCCGCTCTGGCCTACGGCCTCGACAAGGGCAAGGAAGACGAGCTCATCCTGGTCTTCGACCTGGGTGGCGGAACGTTCGACGTGTCGCTGCTCGAGGTGGGCAAGGACGACGACTTCTCCACGATCCAGGTGCGCTCGACCGCCGGTGACAACCGCCTCGGTGGAGACGACTGGGACCAGCGTCTCGTCGACTACCTGATCAAGCAGTTCAAGGAGACCACGGGCGTCGACGTCTCGGGCGACAAGATCGCCCTGCAGCGTCTCAAGGAAGCTGCCGAGCAGGCGAAGAAGGAGCTCTCCTCCTCGACCTCGACCAGCATCAACCTGCCGTACCTGTCGCTGACCGAGTCGGGCCCGGTGTCGCTTTCCGAGACCATCACCCGCGCGAAGTTCGAGGACCTCACGAAGGACCTGCTCGACCGCACCAAGAAGCCGTTCGAGGACGTCATCCGCGAAGCCGGCATCAAGGTGTCCGAGATCGACCACATCGTGCTCGTCGGTGGATCGACGCGTATGCCCGCGGTCGCCGAGCTCGTCAAGCGCGAGACCGGCAAGGACGCGAACAAGGGCGTCAACCCGGACGAGGTCGTCGCCGTCGGAGCCGCGCTCCAGGCCGGTGTCCTCAAGGGTGAGCGCAAGGACGTCCTCCTCATCGACGTCACCCCGCTGAGTCTCGGCATCGAGACCAAGGGCGGCATGATGACCAAGCTCATCGAGCGCAACACGGCCATCCCGACCAAGCGCAGCGAGACCTTCACCACGGCAGACGACAACCAGCCGTCCGTCGCGATCCAGGTCTTCCAGGGCGAGCGTGACTTCACGCGCGACAACAAGCCGCTCGGCACGTTCGAGCTGACGGGTATCGCTCCGGCTCCCCGTGGCATCCCGCAGATCGAGGTCACCTTCGACATCGACGCCAACGGCATCGTGCACGTGTCCGCCAAGGACAAGGGCACCGGCACCGAGAAGTCGATCGTCATCTCCGGCGGCTCCTCGCTGTCGAAGGAAGACATCGAGCGCATGGTCCGCGAGGCCGAGGAGCACGCGGCCGAGGACAAGGCTCGCCGCGAGGCCGCCGAGGTCCGCAACCAGGCCGAGACTCTCGCGTACTCGATCGACAAGCTGATCACCGAGAACGACGACAAGCTGCCCGAAGACGTGAAGACCGAGGTCAAGGCCGACGTCGACGCGCTCAAGACGGCGCTGGCCGGCGAAGACGACGAGGCCGTGAAGACCGCGTTCGACAAGCTCAACCAGTCCCAGTCCAAGCTCGGCGAGGCCATCTACGCCTCCTCGCAGGCGGATGCCGCAGCCGGCGCTTCGGCTGAGGGCGAGGCTCCGGCCGGTGACGCTCCCTCCTCCGAGGAAGACGTCATCGACGCCGAGGTCGTCGACGACGAGGACGAGAAGAAGTAATCATGACGGACAAGAACTTCGACGAGAACCAGAATCCTGAGTCCGCCGAAGGTCGCAGCGAGGGGTCGGATGCTCAGGCATCCGGCCCCGCGCCGCACCACCCGGACTCCCGTGAAGCGGCCGCCGCCGAGGGGTCGGACGAGACCCCCGTCGACGGTGCGCCGAACGACCTCACGGTCGACGACATCCTCGGAGCGACCCAGACCGGCGAGGCCGCGGCGGAAGACGCTGTGCTCGCCGACCTCGAGTCGACCCTGCTGAACGACCTCAAGCGCCTCCAGGCCGAGTACGCCAACTACCGTCGCCGCACCGAGGAGCAGCGTCAGGTCGAGATCGAACGTGCGAAGGGCGAGGCCGCCAAGGGCCTGGTCCCCGTGCTCGACGACCTCGACCGCGCCGCTCAGCACGGCGATCTCGTCGACGGCACCCCGTTCGCCGTGATCGCCGACAAGGTGCGCACGGTCGTGGAGCGTCTCGGAGTGGTCGCGTACGGCGAGAAGGGCGAGGAATTCGACCCGCAGCGCCACGAGGCCATCTTCCAGCAGCCGACCCCCGGTGCCGAGAAGACCACGATCCTCGAGGTCGTCGAGGTGGGCTACCGCCTCGGAGACGTCGAGCTGCGCCCCGCGAAGGTCGTCGTCGCTGTCCCTGCGGAGTAGGTGATCGATGGCCAGCCAGGATTGGTTCGACAAGGACTTCTACAAGACCCTCGGGGTCTCCAAGGACGTCAGCGATGCGGATCTGAAGAAGACGTATCGTAAGCTCGCGCGGAAGTACCACCCGGACTCCAATCAGGGTGATGCCAAAGCGGAGGCCAAGTTCAAGGAGATCAGCGAGGCCTACTCCGTGCTCTCCGACGCCGAACAGCGCAAGGAATACGACGAGATCCGCGCCATGGGCTCCGGCGCTCGCTTCACCGCGAGCGGTCAGGGCGCCGGCGGCTTCGAAGACGTATTCAGCCGGTTCGGCCAGCAGGGCCGAGGGCAGACTGCCGACTTCGAAGACATCTTCGCGATGTTCAACCAGGGGCAGGGCGCGAGCTTCGGCAACGGCCGCTTCGGACAGACGAGCGGCGGATACCGCGGCTTCGGCGGTCCGCAGCGCGGCGCCGACGTCACGGCGCGCACCACGCTCGACTTCGTCACCGCCGTGCAGGGCGAGACCATCTCCCTGCAGGGCGAAGACGGCAAGCCGTTCAAGGTGAAGATCCCCGCGGGCGTCGCCGACGGGCAGAAGATCCGTCTGCGCGGCCGCGGTCGTCCCTCGCCCGACGGCGGAGAGAGCGGAGACATCGTGGTGCAGATCGCGGTGCGCCCGCATCCGGTCTTCACGCGCGACGGTCTGAACCTGCGGGTCGTCGTCCCGGTGACCTTCACCGAGGCGACTCTCGGCGCGACGATCGAGGTCCCGACGCTCAGCGGCGACGTGGTCAAGCTCCGCGTCGCACCCGGCACCCCCTCCGGGCGGGTGCTGCGCGTCAAGGGACGCGGAGTCACGACCTCCAAGGGCACCGGCGATCTGCTCGCCGAGCTCCAGGTCGCGGTGCCGACGCACCTCGACGACGCCGCACGCGAAGCACTGAAGAAGTTCCAAGAGCTCGAGCCCGAGGAGAACCCGCGGGCCGAGCTCATGGCGAAGGCACGGCGATGACGAGCCGGACTCTCGCCGACGCAGGCGTTCGCGCCGGATCAGGCCGTTCTGTGAAGAACTCGCCTGTTCCGGCGCTTCTGCCTGTTCCGGCGCGTCTGCCTGCGTGGGCGCTTCTGCCCGCCACCGACGGGGGAGGAGAGAGGTTCCTGTGATGAACGCTGACACCCCGGTGTTCGCGATCGCGGCCGCCGCCGAGCTGTCCGGCCTCCACCCGCAGACGCTGCGGCAGTACGACCGCATCGGTCTGGTCGTGCCCGGACGCACGCAAGGCGGATCCCGCCGCTACTCGCCCCGCAACATCGAGCAGCTGCGCGAGGTCGCCCAGCTCTCCTCCGAAGGCGTGAGCCTTCCTGCGATCGCGCGCCTGCTCGACCTCGAAGATGAGAACCGCGCGCTTCGCAGCCGCATCGCCGTGCTCGAGGGTGCACTGCGCGCCGAACGCGAGAATCGTCCCGGCGTGCGCGTGTTCGCCGCCGGTTCCTCGGGAGTGGTACCGATGCCGACCGGTCGTCGCCTGCGCCGCTCGACCGAGGTCGTGCTCTGGGACCCGCGCGGGAGCGCCTAGGCACCCCGCCCTGCGTGGTGTGTATCCTGTCAACAGTTAACAGGAGGTCACCATGACGCAGTCCGTGAAGCGTGGAGAATCCCTCGGCGCGCAGGTGGCCCGAGTCCTGCGGCAGCGCATCGTGCGCGGTGAACTCGCCCCCGGCGCACGTATCACCGAAGAGGCGCTGGCGGAGGAGTTCTCGGTCAGCCGCGGACCCGTGCGCGACGCGCTAACGCAGCTCAGCTTCGAGAAGCTCGTCGAAGTTCAGCGCCCCCGCGGCGTCTACATCGTCGGGCTCACCCATGACGACGTCGATCAGCTCTACAGCCTGCGCGGTGCCCTCGAGCAGCTCGCGCTCTCCCGGGCGATGCGCGTCGAGGACGACTCCCGCTGGACCGCGATGGCGGCCGCCGTCGGCCGCATGGGAGAGGCGGCGGATGCAGGCGATCACGCGGCCTTCGTCGTCGCCGACCTCGAGTTCCATTCGCAGATCTACGCCCTCGCCGACCACCCTCGCCTCGAGGGTGCGTGGAATCAGTACCTCCCGACGTTCACCGCTCTGCTCGAGGTCACCATCAACCACGACGAAGACCTGCACGAGTCATCCGGCGATCACGTGAAGCTCATGGACGTGATGCGCAGCGGGAAGCCCGCGCAGGCGGCGAAGGTGCTGTCGGAGCACCTGGACGGCGCCCGCGAACGCATGCTCGCCGAGCTCGCCGCCCGCGCCTGAGGGGGCGCATCCGCTCGCCGAAGAGGTCGCATGAGTGTTGACTGTTAACAGTCAACACTGCTAGCCTCAGGGAGTCGACAACAAGGTCGACCCACGTAGAGGAGCAAAGATGCCCCGCAAGCGCATCACCCGGGCGGCCGCCGCGATCGCCGCCCTCGCAGCCACCGCTCTCATCGTCTCGGCCTGCACCAAGGTCGAAGAGGGCGAAGAGGCCGGATCGGCCTTCCCCGAGAACGACCTCCGCCTCATCATCCAGGCCAACCCCGGCGGAGGCTCCGACCTCTCGTCGCGTGCGCTCGCCACGGAGCTCGAGAAGATCCTCGACGTCAGCGTCATCCCGGAGAACATGCCGGGTGCCGCCGGCGCCCTCGCGATGGAGTATGTGGGCGCACAGGATCCCGACGGCTACGTCATCGGATTCGCCCCCGTCGAGATCGCGATGCTGAACACCACGCAGGGTGCCGACGTCCTGCCCGAGAACTTCGACCTGCTCGGCCAGATCATGCTGGCCCCCGGAGTCGTCACGGTCGGCGCGAACAGCGGCATCGAGACACTGGAAGACCTCGTCACCCAGGCGAAGGCCGGCGCCGTCACCGTCGCGAACTCCGGCGCCGGCTCCATCTGGGAGGCCGCGACCGTCGGACTCGGCAGCGCGACCGACGCCGACTTCACCCCGGTCCCGTACGACGGCGGAGCGACAGCCGTCGCGGCGGCCGCCTCCGGTGAGACCGTCGCCGCCGTCTCCGGACTCGGCGAGGCGCTGGCCCAGGGCGAATCCGTGCGCATCCTCGCCGTCATGAACGACGTGCGGCACCCCGACGCGGAAGACGTCGAGACGGTCGAAGAGGCCATCGGCGAGAACGTCGTCTTCGGCGGCTGGGGTGGCATCTACGCACCCAAGGGCCTGCCGGATGACGTGAAGTCCACGCTCGAGGCCGCGGTCAAGGAGGCCGTCGAGTCCGACAGCTACCAGAAGTTCCAGGCCGACGCCGGGAACCTGGTCGTGTACCGCGACTCCGCCGAGTGGACGACGTTCGTGGACGAGCAGTTCGACCTGTTCAAGGACCTCCTGGGCTGAGAACACTGCGGGGCCGGTGCAGATCGGCCCCGCAGCTGTTCCTCGTCGACGAAAGAAGGAGCATGATGTCCACCCCCGACGCCGTTGCGGAACCGGCGGGCCACGACGAGCCTGCCGGCGAATACCAGGGCGCGCCCGCCTCCCGGCGCCTCGAGATCGTGTTCGCCGTCGTCTCCCTCGCCTTCACCTCCGGCTACCTCTTCCTCTCGACGCAGATCCCGCTGCGCCGCGAAGCCGCCGCCGGGCAGATCGACGCCCGTTTCTGGCCCCTCGTCATCGGGGTCACCGGAGTGGTCATCGCCATCGCGCTGCTCGCCGTCGCGATCACCCGCCCGGCCCCCACCCGCGAAGACCTCGAGCGCATCCAGCCCGGCGGCTACCTGCGCGTCATCGCCACCCTCGCGATCACCGGCGCCTTCATCGCGCTCTGGTCGCTGGGCTCGGTCGTCCTGTTCGGCTACCGCGTCGAGGTGTTCCCCGTCGCCGCAGCCCTGCTGATGGCCGCCCTCATGCTCCTCTACGGCCACCGCCGCTGGTTGAGCCTGATCATCTACTCCGCCTCCGTCACGGCGTTCGTCTACGTCGTGTTCGGGATGCTCCTGAGGATCCCCCTGTGAACGCGCTCATGGAGGGGCTGAACTCGCTCCTCGACATCTCGATCCTGCTCTACATGCTCGTCGGCCTCGTGCTCGGCTTCATGGTCGGAGCTTTCCCCGGCATCACCGCGACCATGGCCGTCGCGCTCGCCGCCGGATTCACGATGACCCTCGAACCCGTGCAGGGCCTCGCGGTGCTGCTCACCATCTACGTCGCCGCGAACTTCGGCGACCGGGTGCCGTCGATCCTCATCAACACCCCCGGGACTCCCGCCTCCATCGCCACCACCCTCGACGGTTATCCGATGGCCAAGCAGGGGAGGGCGGGTCTCGCCCTGACCATCTCGGCGATCGTCTCGGCGGTCGGCATCCTCGCCTCGCTCGTGCTGTTCTCGGTCGCGGCGGTGCCCATCGCCAGCTTCGCCCGCGACTACTTCAAGTCGCCGGAGCTGTTCGCACTCGTCGTCTTCGGCATCGCGATCATGATCGGCATCTCGTCGAAGTCGATGCTCAAGGGCATCCTCGCCGGACTCTTCGGCCTCATGCTCGGCAGCGTCGGCACCTACGCCGCGACCGCCGACCAGCGCTTCACCTTCGGGGTGCTCGAACTCGTCGAGGGCGTGAACTTCATCGCCGTCATCATTGGTCTCTTCGGCATCGCCGAGCTGTTCGACCAGCTGCTCACACACCGCAAGTCCGCCGTGCGTCCGATCTCGAGCCTCGGCCGCTGGTGGCCGAACCGCGCCGAGCTGAAGCAGAGCGGCCGCGCGACCGCGGTCGGCGGCGCCGTCGGACTCGGCGTCGGCCTCATCCCCGCGGCGGGCGGCGACATCGCCGGCCTCATCGGCTGGGAGAGGGCGCGCAAGGCCTCCAAGCACCCGGAGATGTTCGGCAAGGGGTCCATCGAGGGCGTCGCGGCCAGCGACACCGCCTCCAGCGCCACGCTCGGCGGCTCGCTCACCACCACCATGGCCCTCGGCATCCCCGGCGACTCGGTGATGGCCGTGATGATCGGCTCCATGATCATCTGGGGCATCACCCCCGGGCCGACGCTGTTCACGAACCGTCCCGACCTCGTGGTCTCGATCGTGGGCATCATGCTCATCGCGACGATCCTCTCGCTGGGCCTGAGCCTGGTGCGCATGAAGGGAATGGTGAAGCTCCTCGACGTGCCGCAGCCGTACCTGTGGAGCGGCATCCTGATCTTCTGCATCATCGGCACCTATGCCACCTCGAACAGCCTCTCGACCGTCGTCACCATGCTCGTGTTCGGTGTGATCGGCGTGCTGCTCAAGCGCATGCAGGTGCCCGCCGGTCCGATCGTGCTGGGCCTGCTCCTCGGACCGCTCGCCGAGGAGAACCTCGCCCGCACACTCGCGATCCTCCCCACGCGGCCGTTCTTCGAGGTCGTGAGCCCGATCGCGATCGTGCTGCTCGCGCTGGCCGTGCTCTCGATCGTGATGCCGGCGATCCGTGCCGCCCGCAGGCCCCGCGCCGAGCGCGCGGCACTCGCGGACTCGATCCTGCACGACGACAGCATCCAGCAGATCGAGAAGGCGCACGACGAGCTCGCCGCTCAGCCCGACCTCCTCACCTCCACCGTCCGCAACGTCGACGTCCCCGCGCGCCGCGCCCGCAAGTCCCGCAAGAACTCCGAGGAGACCGAGAAGTGACCCGCTACGACATCCTGACCGCCGTCCCGACCGCGTTCCGCCGCGACGGCAGCCTCGACCTGGAGGGGTCGCGCGCGATCTTCCGCTTCGTCGGCCAATCGGGTAACGAGGGCGCGTTCATCCTCGGCACGACAGGGGAGTTCCCGGCCGTCGACGTCGCCGAGTTCACGGCCCTCGTCGCCGCCGCCGTCGAGGAGTTGCACGACCGGATGCGCGTCATCGTGCACGTCGGCCAGCCCAGCACCTTCGAGGCGGTGCGGCTCGTCGATATCGCCAAGGGCCTCGGCGCGACCGAGTTCGCCGCGCTCACGCCGTACTACCTGAAGTCGACCGAGGACGCGATCTTCGACTACTTCCAGGCGGTCTCGGATGCCGTCGGCGACGGGCGCCTGTACGTCTACATCTACCCGGCCCGCAGCGGCAACACCGTCTCGCCCGAACTGCTGGTGCGGCTCGCGGAGCTGCCCAACATCGTCGGAGCCAAGCTCAGCGAGCTGTCCCTCGACGAGATCGCGGCATACCGCGCCGTCGTCCCCGCGGACTTCGAGCTGTACACCGGCGCCGACCGCGACCTCATCGCCGCCGTCGACGCGGGGGCGCAGGGGGTCGTGTCCGGAGTCTCGTCGGTCACCCCGAAGCCGTTCCGCGCGCTGGCGGACGCCGGACGATCGGGTGATGCCACGGCGATCGCGGCCGCCCAGTCCGCGGTCGACGACGTGGTCTCCCTGATCGGCGGGGACATGGCGCGCATGAAAGAGGCGTACCGCGTGCTCGACGTCGTCGACGCCTACTGCCGCATGGCCATCGCCGAGCCGAGCGATGCCGAGCGCACCGCCGTCGCCGAGGTGGTCGCCGCGCACCGCTGACCGGGGCCGCGTAGGAGCGCGATCACAGGAGATGGAAAAGTGCGCTTCCTAGCGTGGAAGCAGGGAACGACCCTGCTCCGCGCCTGGCGCGCGGGTGTCCTGCCACGAAGGAAGAACTCCTCATGACGAACACCAAAGCCTCCTCCGCCGCACCCTCGCTGGGACTCCTCGTCCTGCGCGTGGTCGTCGGTGCGATCTTCGCCGCGCACGGCGCGCAGAAGATCTTCGAGTTCACGCTGCCCGGAACGATCGGCAGCTTCGCCGGCATGGGGATCCCCCTCCCCGAGATCGCGGCGCCGGTCGTCGCCTTCGTCGAGCTCGTGGGCGGTCTCCTGCTGATGCTCGGGCTCTTCACTCGCCCCGTCGGCATCCTGCTCGCGGTCGACATGATCGTCGCGCTCGTCGCCGTGCACCTTCCCGCCGGTCTCTGGGTCGGAGAGGGCGGATACGAGTTCGTCGCCGTCCTCGGCGCGGCAGCGCTGGCCCTCGCGTTCACCGGTGCCGGGCGGTTCTCGGTCGACGGTGCGTTCCTGCGCGGACGAGCACCGGCCTGGCTCGCCTGACCGGAGAGCAGTGACACGGATGCCGCGGGGGTGACCCCCGCGGCATCCCTCGTCTGCGGGGGATGCGCGGCGTTCTGGTGAACGGATGAGACGCGATAAGGTTGCGTAACCATTTCATTCTTGACACCGCTGTGAATGCGGAGTTATGGTGATGAAACCGATTTCACGCAGACCCGGCGAGAACTCGGATGCACCGTCGCATAGAACTTGCTGCCCAAAGGAGTGAACAGTGAAGTCGAACCACGCACACCCGTCCCGCCGCGCACGCGCGCTGCGGATCACCGGCCTCGTCGCCGTCGCGACCATCGCCCTGGCCGGCTGCGCCGCCGGCGACGACTCGTCGGATGCCGGGAGCGCCGGGGGAGAGCTCACGTTCTCCAACTGGCAGTTCCTCGAAGACGGCAAGGGCCCGATCATCTGGGACGCCGTCAAGGGCTACACCGGGCCGGACGACAACGTCGAGCTCACCAAGGTCGAGATCCCGTTCGCGAACTACGCCGACAAGCTCAGCACCGAGCTGGGTGCCGGCGGCGGCCCCGACGTCATGGTGCTGCAGGACAGCCAGTTCGCCTCGCTCGTCGACGCCGGCGTGCTCGAGCCGCTCGACGACATCGCCGACGAGCTCGGCGACTCCCTGAACAACACGAACGAGGCCGGAGTCTTCGACGGCGGGCAGTACGGCTTCAACTGGGAGCGCCCGACCTACAGCACCGTCATCTACAACAAGGACATCTTCGCCGAGCTGGGGCTGGAGGTTCCGACGACGTTCGACGAGTTCCTCACCACGGCGAAGACGATCAAGGATGAGCTGGGGATCGCCGGCTGGGCCGGCCGTCACCAGACCGCCGAGATCGACGGCTGGACGCTGGAGATGGCCAACTGGATCTACGGATTCGGCGGCGAACTCAGCGACGGGAAGAAGCTGACCATCGACAAGGCCGAGAACGTCGAGGCCGTCGAGGCGTTCCTCGAGACGTTCGCCTCGGGCGTCGCCCCCATCGGCGACGACGCGTCGACCTTCCGCGCGAAGTTCGGCCAGGGGCAGGTCGGAATGCTGTTCGAGAACTCCGGCGTCGCGACGACCATCACGAGCAACCCGGACAACGCCGTGAACGGCCAGAACATGGGCGCGGCTCCGTTGCCCCTCGCGAACCCCGGCTCGAACTCGCAGCTGATCATCGCCGTCAACGCGAACAGCGACAACAAGGAGGCCGCCAAGGACTTCGTGCGCTGGGTCCTCGGCGAAGAGGGGCAGACCGCCATCCGCGCGGGCCTCGGCGCCTCGGCCATGGCCACCGACGTCGAGCCGGACGCCGCCTTCCTGGAGGCGAACCCGTGGGCGACGCAGTTCCTCGAAGCCGCCAAGACCTCGAAGTCGACCCTCGTCGAGGGCTTCGAGACCGAGAGCAAGGTCGTCTGGCGTGAGGTCCTCACCGCGGTCGAAGCCCTGCGGGTCAACGGCGGCGACGTGAAGTCGAAGCTCGCCGAGGTGCAGGAGAGCCTCGAAGCCGAGCTCGGCTGAGCACTCCGAGGGGCGGGCTTCACCCCCGTCGCCCGCCCCTCGGTCATCCCTACGACACGCGAAAGGACCCCCGGCCATGGCCACCCCCACGCTCGAGGCGCGACCCACGACGCCCTCTGCCTCGCCGCCACGGCGACGCCGCGACACCGGCGCGATCGGACGCTTCATCGAGCGCAACGGCGCCTACCTCTTCCTCTTCCCGGCGATCGCCTACCTGGCGATCTTCACGGTCTTCCCGCTGATCCGCGGCGTGCTGCTGTCCTTCACCGCGACCAAGCTCGTCAACCCCTCCGGGGGACGGCCGGTCGGCATGGAGAACTACGAGTACCTGCTGTCGAGCGACAAGTTCTGGTCGTCCGTCATCACGACCCTCCTCTACACGCTCTTCACGGTGGTCTTCTCGGTCGGGATCGGCACGGCCGGAGCGCTGCTGCTCAACACCGCATTCAAGGGTCGCGGCATCATCCGCGCGATCGCCACGATCCCGTGGGCGGTGCCGACAGTGGCCGCCGCCCTCATCTTCGTCTGGATCTACAACAACGAGCAGGGCATCCTGAACCGCACCACCGCAGCGCTCGGTCTCGGTGAGCACGGCTGGCTCGTCGATCCGAAGTACGGGCTGTTCGCGGTGACGCTCGCGACGGTCTGGAAGCTCACGCCGCTCGTGATGCTGGTCATGCTCAGCGCCCTGCAGAGCGTGCCGCACGAGCTCCGAGAAGCGACCTGGGTCGACGGCGCCACGCGCTTCCAGTCCTTCCGTGCGGTCACCCTGCCGCACATCATGCCGACCGTCCGCGTCATCACGCTGCTCATGACGATCTGGTCGATCCGGCGCTTCGAGATCATCTTCCTGATCACGGGTGGCGGGCCGCTCGACGTCACCAACACGCTCGTCGTCAACGTCTACCGCACCGCGTTCCAGGATCAGAACCTCGGACGGGCCGCGGCGATCGGCGCCCTCGGTCTGGTGCTGTCGCTGTTGGTGACGGTCGTCTACTTCATCGTCGAGCAGATCCAAGAACGTCAGGAGAGCCAGCGATGACCACCGTGCGCATCCCCACCGATCTCCCGCGTCGCCGCGGGATCGGCGCCAAGTTCGGCAGCCTCGGCAAGGCCGTCCTCATCACGCTGCTGGTCGTCTTCGCCGGATTCCCGGTGTACTGGATGCTGGCCACATCGCTCGGCACCGAGGCGTCGCTCTACGGCGGCAGCCAGCCGCTGCTCCCCGAGGTGCAGAACATCGGCCAGTGGGGCGGCTTCCTCTCCGACATCCCGATCCTGCGCTGGCTCGGCAACTCGTTCGTGATCGCCGCCGGCACGACGATTCTCAGCCTCGTGCTGGCGACCATGGCCGCCTATGCGCTCAGCCGGTACAAGTTCCACGGCCGCGGCGTCGCCGGCTTCATCTTCTTCAGCACCCAGATGCTGCCGGAGGCGCTGATCATCGTCCCCCTCTACGCGATCTTCGCCGGCGCCGGGCTGCTCAACAGCCACTGGGGGCTCGTCCTCGCCGACACCGCGTTCGTGATGCCGGTGAGCATGTTCATCATCAAGAGCGGCATCGACAAGATCCCGTACGAGATCGAGGAGTCGGCCCGCATCGACGGGTGCTCGCGCCTGCGCATCCTGACCACGATCGTCCTGCCGCTGATCATGCCGAGCATCGCGGCCGCCGCCGTCATCGCGTTCTTCGACGGCTGGAACGAGTTCATGTTCGCGAACACCTTCATCTCGTCGTCCGACCTGTGGCCGGCATCCGTCGGGCTGTCGTCGTTCCTCGGGCAGTTCTACACGCCGATGAACGTCGTCATGCTGTGCGCGCTGCTGTTCGCGCTGCCCGCGATCATCTTCTTCCTGTGGGCGCAGCGCGGCATCGTGTCCGGGCTCACCGCGGGATCCGTCAAGGGCTGAGCGCCCTGCAATCTGGAGTATCGATACATGTCTGAAGGACTCGACCCGCTCTTCTCGGTGCGGGACAAGGTGGTCGTCGTGACCGGCGGCTTCGGCCAGATCGGAGCGGAGTTCGTCCGCTCGCTGCACCAGCGAGGCGCGCGCGTCGCGGTGACCTCCCGCAGCGAGGTGGCCGATCCCGCCGCGCGTCTCGGCATCGACGACCCGGATGGACGGCTGCTCGCCCTGGCGATGGACATCACCGACCAGGCCAGTGTCGACGCCGGGCTCGACCGGGTCGCCGAGACCTGGGGTGTGCCGACCGTCGTCGTCAACAACGCCGGTCTCGACACGCAGCCCAGCGCGCCGCCCGAGGTCTCCGGACCGTTCGAGGAGTTCCCCGTCGAGGTGTTCCGCGAGGTCGTCGACACCAACCTCGTCGGCACGTTCCTCGTGACGCAGGCAGCGGGCCGGCGGATGCGCGACGCCGGCGTCGGCGGCTCGATCGTGAACGTGGGGTCGATCTACGGCATGGTGTCTCCCGTGCAGGACATCTACGCCTACAAGGCCGAGGACACCGGCATCCCCTTCATCAAGCCGGTCGCGTACTCGGCCGCGAAGTCGGGGCTCTACAACCTCACCCGCTACTGCGCCACGTATTGGGGGCGTGCGGGCATCCGCGTCAACACGCTCACGCCCTCGGGGGTCCGCCGGGACACGCAGGACGCGAAGTTCCAGGCGAACTACATCGCCCGGATGCCGATCGGACGGATGGCCGAGGCCGACGAGTACAACGGCGCCCTGGTCTTCCTCGCGTCCGACGCCTCGACGTACATGACCGGCTCCAACCTGGTGGTCGACGGCGGATGGACCGCGTGGTGAGCGACCTGCTCGGCACACGTCTGTTCACGGCGGCGGTCACCCCGATGCGCCGCGACGAGAGCGTCGATCACGGGGCGCTGGCGACCATGCTCGACGCCGACATCCGCCGCGGCGTCGAAGGCCTCTACATCTGCGGGTCCTCCGGCGAGGGCGTGCTGCTCTCCGAGGCCGAGCGCATCGCGGTGGCGGAGACCGCGGTGACGGCCGCCGCGGAGCGCGTGCCCGTGGTCGCGCACGTCGGAGCGATGTCGACGGGAGAGGCGGTCCGCATCGCCGCCGCGGCGAAGCAGGCCGGTGTCGGGGCGATCTCGATGATCCCGCCGCTGTACTACGGCTATTCCACCGCGGATGTCGTGCGGCACCTCCGCACCGTGATCGATGCGGTCGAGCTTCCCTTCATCCTCTACAACATCCCGCAGTTCACGGGACGGGACATCTCGGAGGGCGGCTTCGACGAGCTGCTCGCGCTGCCGCAGGTGATCGGCGTCAAGCACACCTCGCGCAACCTCTACGGCGCCGAGCGGATCCTCCGCCGCTACCCGCACCTGACCCTGATCAACGGCTTCGACGAGTTCTACCTCCCAGCTCTGTCGATCGGCGCCCGCGGAGCGATCGGCACCACCGTGAGTCTGCAGATCGAGCTCTTCCGTTCGCTCCGGCGGCGATTCGACGCGGGAGACCTCGCGGGAGCGCGCGCCGTGCAGGTGCGCATCAACGACACCGTCGAGGGCATGGTCGAGGTGGGCGTGTTCGGTGCGGCCAAGTACCTCGGCGGCAAGCTGTCGACGCCGCTCGGCGACTGCCGCTCCCCGCTCCCGGCGCTCGACGACGACGGGCGCGCGCGCCTGGACGTGGTCTTCGCCCGGCTGCAGGAGAACATCGCGGTCACCGCCGAGGAGGATGCCCGCGCGGGCTCGTGACGTGTGATCGCGGGCGTCGTCCGGGGAGGCCGGTAGGGTGAAGCATCCGGGCAGCAGAGGGCGGGAAATGACCACGATCTACGACGTCGCGCGGCGTGCGGGCGTCTCGCCGGCCACCGTCTCGCGGGTGTTCAACGGAACCCGGGTCTCGCCCGAGAAGATCGAGGCCGTGCGGGCTGCGGCGGAGGAGCTGAACTTCACGCCGAACCGCGCTGCACGCACCCTGCGCACGCAGAGCTCGGAGGTCATCGCGCTCGTCATCCCCGACATCGAGAACCCGTACTTCACCGAGATGGCTCGCGGGGTCGAGGATGTGGCTTCCGAAGCCGGATACTCGGTCGTGCTCTGCAACTCCGACTCGCAGACCGTCAAAGAGGCGACGTACCTGCAGATCGCGATCGCCGAGCACATGTCGGGCGTCATCATCGCGGCCGCGTCGAAGGAGACGGATCTCGAGAGCATCCTCTCCACCGGTCGGCCGGTGGTGGCCGTCGACCGCGTCACCCGCCACGAGCTCGATGTGGTGGTGATGGCGAACCGTGAGGCGGGCGTCGCGGCGACCGAGTCCCTGATCGCCGCCGGCTACCGGCGCATCGCCTACATCGGCGGTCCGGAAGACATCGACACCGCGGCCGACCGCGCCGCCGGCTGGCGGGCGGCGCTCACCTCGGCGAGACGTGCGGCCGACATCGACCAGCTGCAGCGGTTCGCGACCTTCCGTGTCGACGGCGCGCGTGCGGCGATGGAAGAGCTGCTCGCCCTTCCCGAGCCGCCCGACGCCGTGGTCGCCGGGAACAACCTCATCGGCGTCGGAGCGATCCAGGTGCTCACCGAGCACGGACTCACCCCGCCGGCCGTCGGGGTCGCCGTCGTCGGATCCCTGCCCTTCACGACGCTCTCGCCGACCGCCGTCACGATGGTGCGGCTGCCCGCCCGGCACATGGGCGTCACCGCGGCGCGCATGCTCCTCGAGCGCATCGCCGGCGACACCCATGCCCCGCGCACGGTCGTGCTGCGGGGCGAGACCCGCCACGCGACAGCCCCACGCTCGGCCTGACGTCGAACTGATCCCGGCCTGACGTCGGCCGACTGCATACGCAACCATCATTCTTGCTTGCGTTGTGAAATCGATTTCAGTTACGATCTCCTCAGGCGTGATCAAGGAGGACACCATGCGATGCACCCTCGGGGTGGATGTCGGCACATCGAGCACCAAAGGCGTGCTCGTGGCGGCTGACGGAACCATCATCGCCACCACCACCCGGACGCACGACGTCTCCCGGCCGCGCACCGGCTGGGTGGAGATGGATGCCGCGATCTGGTGGGACGAGTTCGTCGACATCGCCCGCGAACTGCTCGCGGCGCACCCCGACGCGGAAGTCGTCGCCGTGGGTGTCAGCGGGATGGGTCCCTGCATCCTCCTCGCCGACGAGAACGACCAGCCGGTCCGGCCCGCGATCCTCTACGGCGTCGACACCCGCGCTTCCGCCCAGATCGAGCGGATGACCGCCGAGCTCGGCGTCGAGGAGATCACGCGCATCGGAGGCTCGGTGCTCACCTCGCAGGCCGGCGGCCCGAAGATCGCCTGGATCGCGGAGGAGGAACCGGAAGCCTGGGCACGCGCCCGCCGGCTGTTCATGCCCGCATCCTGGCTCGTCCGTCGGCTCACCGGCGCGTACGTCTTCGACCACCAGTCCGCGAGCCAGGTCTCGCCGCTCTACGACATCGAGAGCGAGCGGTGGCATGCCCCGTTCTGGGGTCGCTACGCCACCACGATCGTGCAGCCGCGCCTGGCCTGGGCGGGCGACATCGCCGGCGCCGTCACCGTGCAGGCATCCGCAACGACCGGGATCCCGGCTGGCACGCCCGTCATCACGGGCACGATCGACGCCTGGACCGAGGCCGTCAGCGTCGGCGCGCACGAGACGGCCGACCTCATGCTCATGTACGGGACGACCATGTTCATGGTGTTCACCAACGCGGAGACGCCGGGGGAGCCCGCGCTGCGCACACCGTCGATGTGGACCACGGCCGGGGCGTTCCCCGGAACCCGCAACCTCGCCGGCGGCCTCTCGACGTCCGGCGCGCTGACCGCCTGGCTGAAGGAGCTGACCGGCACCGACTATCCCGAACTCCTCGCCGAGGCGGAGGCATCGGGGGTCGGCGCCCGGGGTGTGCTGATGCTCCCGTACTTCGCCGGCGAACGCACTCCCATCCAGGACCCGAACGCGCGGGGCGTGATCGCCGGACTGACTCTGGAGCACACCAGGGGAGACCTGTACCGGGCAGCGCTCGAGGCCACAGCGCTCGGTGTGCGGCACAACGTCGAGACCATGCGGGCCGCCGGCGCCGATATCCGCCGGATCGTCGCCGTCGGCGGTGGCACGCAGGGCCGGCTGTGGCTGCAGATCGTCTCCGATGTCACCGGCCTCGTGCAGGAGGTGCCGCAGACGACGATCGGTGCGAGCTACGGCGCCGCCTTCCTGGCCGCGGTCGCCGTGGCGGCCGACGGCGAAGCGCCGCTCATCACCGACTGGAACCCCATCACGGAGCGCATCACCCCGAACCCCGACCTGCGCCTCGCCTACGACACCCTCTTCGACCGGTACGTGCGCCTGTACGACGCGACGAAGGGCGTCGTCCATGAACTCGCCGCCGAGCAGCGCGGCACCACACCCATCCCCAACCCGGAGGCATCATGACCACCTACACCCTGCCCGCACGGGCATCCCGTCCGGCAGTCGCTCCGCAGACGGCGTACCTCATCACCTCGGGCGACCTGCGGGAATCCGCGAACATCGCCGGATGGCCCACCCAGGTCGAGCTCGAGGCCGGCGTCACGGGCGTGCTCGCGGATCTCGGCTGGGAGGTCATCCGACCCTTCGGCGTCGACCCGGAGACCGGTCACGGATTCATCTCCAGCCAGCGCATGGGGCTGGAGGTGTTCAAGGACATCCCGGTCGACGCCCCGCTGGTCGTGGCGATCGCCAACTGGCAGTACTCCCACCACGTGCTCGCCGGTCTCCGCACCCACCAGGGGCCGATCCTCACGGTCGCGAACTTCGCCGGCGACTGGCCGGGGCTCGTCGGACTCCTCGGCCTGAACGCCGGCCTGACGAAGATGGGCAAGCCCTACGCCACGACCTGGTCCGTCGACTACACGGACGACTGGTTCAAGGCGGGCATCGAGGAGTGGACGCAGACGGGCGCCATCACCCACGACGCCTCGCACGTGCGCGCGCTCCCCACCCTCCCCGACAGCCCCGAGAAGCAGCTGGGCGAGGCGCTCGCCGCGGAGCTGCTCGCCGAGAAGGCCATCATCGGCGTCTTCGACGAGGGCTGCATGGGCATGTACAACGCGATCTTCGACGATGAGCTGCTCAACCAGACGGGCATCTACAAGGAGCGACTGTCGCAGTCGGCCCTGTACGCCGAGATGCTCGAGGTCACCGAGGCCGAGGCGGACGCCGCCTACGACTGGCTGATCGACGCGGGCATGACCTTCCGGTACGGCGAGGACGCCACCACCGAACTCACCCGCGAGCAGGTGCAGTGGCAGCTGAAGATGTACATCGCCGCGCTCCGCATCGCCGACGACTTCGGACTCGATGCGGTCGGCATCCAGTACCAGCAGGGTCTGAAGGACCTGGTGCCGGCATCCGACCTGGCCGAGGGCATCCTGAACTCGACCCAACGCCCCCCGGTGACCTCGCGCGACGGCTCGCGGGTGCTGCACGAGGGGCGCGCGTTCCCGCACTTCAACGAGGCCGATGAGGGCGTCGCGGTCGATGCGCTCGTGACCGACCGCGTCTGGCGTGCGATGGGCCTCGTGCCCGACAACACCCTGCACGATGTGCGCTGGGGCGAGGAGTACGACGGACAGTTCGTCTGGGTCTACGAGATCTCGGGCTCGGTTCCGGCATCTCACCTGGGCGGATGGCAGAACGCCGAGGGCTGGCGGCAGGGGCACGTGTTCTTCCCCGCGGGCGGAGCCACGATCAACGGTGTCTCGAAGCCCGGCGAGATCGTGCTGTCGCGTGTGTTCATCGCCGACGGCATTCTGCAGGCCGACATCTTCCGCGCCTCGGTCGTCGAGCTGCCGGCCGAGGAGACCCAGCGCCGTAAGGACGCAACGAACCCGGAGTGGCCGATCGCGCACGTCGTGCTGCACGGCGTCTCCCGCGATCAGTTCATGGCTCGCCACAAGGCGAACCATGCGCAGCTCGTCTACGCTCCGGATGCCGAGACAGCCGACAAGGCCCTGATCGCGAAGGCCGCGATGTTCGCCGGGATGGGCATCAAGGTCAACCTCGTGGGAGACGTCGCGGTCTGAACCGGCGGTGGATTATTGTGACCGCCAGAACCGCACGGCGAGGTTCGTGAGTTCTTTGTCGAGGTCGTCGACCTTCGACTCGATGCGCCCCAGGCGTGCGTCGACGCCGTCGATGCGCGCCGAGAGGGTGGCGTCGACTCGGCCGACCTCGGCGCGGATCACTCGGCTGAGCTGCGTCGTCATGAGCGTCATGCCACCGAGCATGACGGCGGCGAACACCCCGATCAGCGTCCATACCTGTGGGTCGTTCAAGCGCATGCCTCCAGTCTGAATCCGGGTGCCCACGTTGTCACGGTATTCCGGTGTCGCGACGCCGGGAGGCCGCCAATTGTGGGCACAGCCCTGGGCTCACGCCTCGGTGCAGAACGAAAGTTCGCCTCTCGATAGCGGTTCTTCACCTCCGTCCACTTAAGCGATATAGTCGGCCGCAGGCCGCGCTGATGCGGCCTGATCTCGATATCGATGATGAAGGAGACGATCTGCAATGAGTCAGCCGCACGTCAGGATTCACCGGTTCCGAAAGGGGCTCGCCGCCGTCGCGGGTCTTGCGCTCGCGGTTTCGGGCGCTGTCGCCGTGTCGCCGGCCGCCGCGACAGAGAAGCCCGGGGAAGATCCGCAGCTCGCCGTCTACATCGAAGTCAACTCGAACGATTTAGCGAATGTCGCCGACTACACGCTCGCCGACTCAGGCCGACCGGCCGTCGACCTGGCGATGATCTTCGCCGCCAACATCAACTACGACGGTGAGAAGGCGTACCTGCACTTCAACGAGCGCGTCACCGAGACCCTCGACGACGCGGAGAATCAGATCCGACCCGTGCAGGCGCGCGGCACGAAGGTGCTGCTCTCGGTGCTCGGCAATCATCAGGGGGCGGGTTTCGCGAACTTCACGTCCTATGAGCAGGCGGATGCGTTCGCCGCGCAACTCGCCGATGCGGTGACGACCTACGGGCTCGACGGCATCGACTTCGACGACGAGTGGACGAACTACGGGGCGAACGGCACGCCGCAGCCCAACGCGGAGTCGTTCGGATGGCTGGCCACGGCACTCCGCGATCGTCTCGGCCCCGACAAGATCATCAGCCTGTATGCGATCGGCGAGACGTACACCGTGACGGACTTCAGTCTGTTCGACGCCGCAGCGGTGCTCGACTACGCCTGGAACCCGTACTACCCGACCTACAACGCACCCACCGTTCCCGGGCTCGACGACAGGTCCCGCCTCGGAGCAGCGGCGATCGACCTCTCGAACGTGAGCGCGGCGACGGCGACGGACTTCGCCGAGCGCACGGTCTCCGACGGCTACGGCGTCTACGTGGCGTACAACCTCACGGCGACGGATCAGTCCGATCTCCTCTCCGGCATCACGCAGGAGCTCAAGGGCGAGGCGACGGAGTACCGGGCGGCGCCGAAGGACACCACGGCCCCCACCGTGACCGTCAAGAAGGGAACGCCCTTCACCACGGGGACGGACGCCGGCTACTCGAAGGTCAGCTTCAAGCTCCACGATGCGGGAAAGATCGACCGCGTGTCCGTCAACGGCGTGCAGAAGGACCTCACCGACGACAAGTGGAGCGACCTCAACTTCGTGAAGCCCGGCGTTTTCGGCGCTGTCGCCGGTGCCAACACGCTCGAGGTGTTCGACGTCGCGGGCAACCGCACCGAGGTGCCGTTCGTCCTGACGCCGTGATCAGCACACCTGACTGATCAGTCCAGGTCGAAGAACTCGAGCTGACGGATCGTGACCTCGGCCACCGCGCGTACGCGGAGTGCCGAGGTCACGACCCGCGAGGTCAGCGTGAAGGGCGTCGTGCGGTCTGCCGGCAGTTCCGCGCTGTGCGTCATCATGACCGGCATCCACCGGCCATCCGTCCCCTCGGCCTCCCATCGAAGGGTCGACGACGACGCGGCCACCACAAGCGTCACGCTGACGTCGGTGACGCCTCGAGGCTCCCCGAACCGCCATCCCACCCATTCCCCGGGGCGCAGCACGACTCCGGCATCACCCGATGGCGAACCGTCGTCGAAGATCCGCTCGGGAGCGACCGTCTCGGGCGACGCGATGAGGTGACCGGGGCCGGACGTCAGATCCGCCCGCCAGACCGCGACGTCTCCGGCGGGAGGGGCCTGTTCGAGCGCGGTGGCCGGGTCGACCCCGAACTCCAGCTCCAGCACGGCGTCGCCGACGAGCGCGTCGATCGGCAGCTCGGCCGTCGGCAGCGAGACCCCGTCGAGGCGAGCCCGCTGCAGGATGCGCGCCGACGGCTCACTCCGCACGGACCGGATGCGCAGCGAGGAGCCGTCGCCGCGATCCACACGGACGTCGTCGAAGAGAGGCGACCCGATCCGCAGCCGGCCAGAGGCGAGTTCCAGCGGATAGAGCCCGAGCGCGGCCCACAGCCACCAGGCGCTCATCTCGCCGTTGTCCTCGTCGCCCGGGAACCCCTGGCCGATGTGCGCGCCGGCGAACAGGCGTCCGGCGAGGTCGTGCGCGGTACCGGCGGTCTTCCACGGCCGGTCGCTGAACGCGTACATGAAGGGGATGTGGTGCGCCGGCTGGTTCGAGATCGCGCACATCCCGGCACGGAGCGCCCGCGCCTCCCGCTGCTCATGGATGACGGTGCGGTACGCACCGCCGAAGCGCTCGTCGGCCGTCTCCGGCTCTGCGAACAGGGCGTCGAGGTGGCGTCCGAGACCGGCGGGACCTCCGTAGAGGTCGGCGAGGCCTGCGCCGTCGTGCACGGCGCCGACCGACATGCCCCAGGCGTTGGTCTCGACGTTGTCGCCGCCCCAGGATCGCGGATCGAACCCGGAACGGGCGAACGCGCCCTCGTCATCCCTACCGCGGAAGAACCCGGTGTCGTGGTCGAACAGTGCGCGGTACGACCGGGCGCGATTCTCGAAGTATCGGGCGAAGGATCGATAGCGCGCGGCAGCGGATTCGGTCTCGGATGCGGAATCGGATGCGACCTCTCGGGCGAGCTGCGCCGCGAGCCTCCCGAGCGCGGCATCGCTCACCGCGTTCTCGATGCTCCAGCTCATGCCCTCGGGCACGTTCGAGGAGATGTATCCGGTGAATCGGCCCCTCGCGATGCCCTTGCGGCCGCGGCGCGCATCCGGCCCCGGCTCGCACGCGTTCCGCCATCCGCTCTCGAACGCGGTGACGCGGTCGAAGTCCACGCCCCAGCGTGCGGCGTCGGCGAAGATCTGGTCGCTCGACGTGCCGACCATGCTGTCGACATAGCCCGGTGCGCTCCATCTCGCCATCCAACCGCCGCGACGGTACTGCTCGAGCTGACCGTCGAGGAGCCGCCCGGCGAGTGCGGGGTCGAGCAGGGCGAGAGCCGGCCATTCGGTGCGATAGGTGTCCCAGTAGCCGTTGTTGACGACGAGTTCGCCGTCGACGGCCGGCGGAACTCCGCTCCCGTCGTGCGACTCGCGCGCGGCGAACACGTCGGCGAACCGCCAGACGGGCGCCTCCGCTGTCCCGGCGTTCTCGGCCGCGCTGTTGGGGTACAGGTGCATCCGGTGGAGCGCGGCGGCGATCCGTGCCCGATTCTCCTCGTCGGCGAGCGATCGGTACGGGGCGTCGGCTTCCGGAAGCGGCGGGATCGTGACGCGGCCGAGCAGCCGGTTCCAGGCGTCAGCCGCCGCGTTTCGCAGCTCCTCATAGGGGATCGTCTCCGGAGCCTCGGAGTCGAGACTGTGCCGGGCCTGCTCCACCGACAGGAAGGAGATGCCGATGCGCACCTCGAGCGACCCGCGTCCGCCGACGTATCCCGCGACCCGGCCCCGCCCGTCGTCGTGGAGTGGTCCACGGTCAGTGTTCTCCTCGCCGTGCGGAGCCTGCTGCACCGATCCGGCGAAGAAGCAGCGGGGCGCGTTGCCCCAATCCTCCGGGCCCTCAGGGATCCAACCCTCGAAGCCCCCGTCATCGGTCCAGTCGAGGCATCCGTCGTCGGTCAACTGATCGATGATGAACCCCACCGGCGCGTCAGCATCCGCACTGCGCACGCGGAACGCGGCTGCGCGCGACGTCGCCGTCATCTCGACGCGCAGGTCGTCGCCGAGCTCCGCCGCGTACTCGTGCGGCCGGGCGCGTTCGGTGCCGGGCACGATCCAGCGCCGGCGAGCCGCGTGCGACGAGGCGGGGCGGCCGAGGAACGGCATCAGCTGCAGCACCGAGCGATCGCCGATCCACGGGCTCGGTTGATGGGAGAACTGCAGTGCTTCCAACCGGCGACCTTGAGGATCGTCGTGCAGGAAAGGACGGTAGGGCCAGCGGGCGTCCTCCGCGTCGGTCGCCGGGGTGACGAACGTGAACCCGTGCGGCATCGCCACCGCCGGGATGGTGTTGCCGCGTGAGAACCGCGGGCCCGAATGTGATCCGCGCCGGGTGTCGACCCGTTCGACGGGGGCGAGGTCGGCGGAGGGAGCCCGCTCCTCGACCACGACCTGCACGAACCCGGCGCACCGAGCGGGCAGGTCCGCGCCGTCGGGGAGGGATGCGGTGCCGGGGAGGGACGCGGTGCCGAGCACGATCTCGACGGTGCCGCTGCGGCGTGCGAACGGGGCGAGGGAGACGGTGTCGGCGTTCCACTGCTCGGGCATGCTCCACCGGGCATCGAACTGGGCGTGCGCCGTGACGGGGAAGTCGTAGCGATCGCGCACGGCCGAAGCCTCGCTCAGTCGTGTTCCCTCGGGGAAGCGCACATCCACCGTCACGGCGAGCGCCGCGTGCGGGGCGAGCGTCGCTGCGGGGCCGTCGGCATAGAACGCCCAGTGCAGCACGGTGTTCGCGGAGATCTCGAGGTCGGCGAGCCCCGGCACATCGATCCGCTGCTCGCCGGCGGCCGGATCGAACGCGAAGGCGTACACCGCGCCGGGCAGCACGCCCGCACGAGGACGGGACGAGGGAGGATCTGCCGGCCCGTCCGCCAGCGTCAGATGCGCGGCGCTCACCCCTTGATCGCGCCCTCCTGCACGCCCTTGAAGAAGAACCGCTGCGTGAACGAGAACATGATGACGATCGGCACGAGCGCGATCATGGTGCCGGCGGCGATCAGGCGCGGGTCGACCGAGAAGCTGCTGTTCAGGTACGCCATGCCCACCGTCAGGGTGTACTTCGACGGATCCGAGAGCACGATGAGCGGCCACAGGTAGTCGTCCCAGGCGCCGATGAACGCGAAGATCGCGACCACCGAGACCATCCCGCGGATGTTGGGCCACACGATGTGCCGGATGCGCTGCCAGGTCGTCGCGCCGTCGACGGTCGCGGCATCCAGCACGTCCTTGGGGATCATGCGGCACGCGGTGGCGATCAGCAGCACGTTCATCGCACTGATCGCGCCGGGGAGGAAGACGCCCCAGAGGGTGTCGGCCAGCCCCAGAGCGCGGATCGTGAGGAAGTTGCTGGTCACCGTCACCTCACCGGGGAAGAGCAGCGTCGACAGCAGGATCGCCATCACGATCCACTTGCCGCGGAACCTCATGCAGCCCAGGGCGTAGCCCGCGAACGTCGCCAGGACCACGTTGCTGACGACCGTGCCGACCGAGACGAGCAGTGAGTGCCAGGCATAGAGGTACACCGGCACGATGTCGGCGACCCTGCTGTAGTTCTGTAGCGTCGGCTCGCGCGGGATGAGCTCGGGCGGGAACGAGTAGATGTTCTCCTGCGGCCCCTTGAACGAGGTCGACAGCTGCCAGATGAACGGCCCGATGACGAGCACGAGCACGAAGAGGAGAAGGGCGCATCGAGCGATCAGCCCGCCGAGGGTCGGCTTGCTGAAGTCGCCGGAGCCGCGGCGGCGGAACATGCGCTCCCGGGGCGGTGCCGACAGGTCTTCGGAGGGTCGGGCGTCGTCGGTCGAGCGGGGCGGCGTGAGCGTGCTCATGCGGAGACCTTCGCCTTCTTCTCGCGATTCATGACGGCGATCGCGACGAGGGGGATGAGGGTGAGCAGGAACAGCGCCACGCTGATGGCGGAGGCGTAGCCGATGTTCCCGTTGAGGCCGGAGCCGACCTGGCGGATGAGCATCACGAGCGACATGTCGTATCCGCCCGGGCCGCCCGTGCTCTTGGAGAGCACATCGAGCTCGGCGAACACCCTCATGGCGGACACGGCGATGAGCACCGAGATGAGGAGCATCGCGCCGCGCACCGAGGGGATCGTCACCGACAGGAAGCGACGGAAGGAGCCTGCGCCGTCGAGCATCGCCGCCTCGTGCAGCTCCTTGCCGACGTTCCCGAGCGCCGCGAGGTACACGACCATGTAATAGCCCAGGCCCTTCCAGACCGTGAGCAGGATGGCGCAGCCGAGCAGCAGCCAGCGGTCGACGAGGAACGCCATCGGCTTGTCGACCAGCCCGAGGAACTCGAGCGTCTGGTTGATGATGCCCCGGCTGTCGAACAACCAGGTCCAGATGAGGGCGACCACGACCACCGAGGCGATCACGGGGAAGTAGAAAGTGGTGCGGAAGAACGAGATGCCCGGCAGCTTCTTCTGCACGAGCAGCGCCAGAAGGAGCGGGAGGATCGTGAGCAGCGGCACGCACACCACCACGTAGATGAGACACGTGGTGAGGGCGTTCCAGAACATCTCATCGCCGAACATGCGCTCGTAGTTCGCGCCGCCGACGAACTCAGGCGTCCGCAGGGGCTTGGCATCGGTGAAGCTGAGGAAGACCGTGTTCAGGAACGGCCAGAGGGCGAACACCAGCACCCAGGCGACGGCGGGCCCGAGGAGCAGCCAGGGTGTGAACCACCGGTGGGATCTCATCGTGGTCTTCCTGCCGGCCGGGATGCCGGTGCTCGCACGCATGGCTTACTTGTCCACGCGGTTGGCGTTGGCGTACTCGACGATCTTGTCGAGCTGGGCCTTCGCGTCCGCCTCGCCGTTGACCGCGAGGGCGATCTGCTGGGTCATGTAGGTGACCATGTCGGACGTCCACTGGAACGGCAGCGCCTTGGCGTCCTTCATCGCGCCGAACACCGTGTCGATCGCCGACAGCTGCTTCTCGTCGGTGACCGTGGCCGCGATGTTGTCGACGACCTCGTCGCCACCCTCGGCCGTGCCGGGGGCGGTGCCGACGGCGAGGGACGAGAACGCCACCTGGTTCTCCTGGTTCGTCGCGAACTCCGCGAAGGCGAGCGCAGCTTCCTTGTTGTCGGAGTCGGCCGAGACGTTGAGACCCTGCACGTACAGCGGTGCGACACCGAGTCGCGGGGTCGCCACCGTGTTCTCGAGCAGCGCCGGTGCGTCCTTCTGCAGGTCGGTCGTGAAGCCGGTGCCGCCGGTGGTGAAGGCGACCTTCTCCTGGATGTACGCCTCCGCGTTCCCGCCGTAGTCGCCGGTCAGGGCTTCCGCGGGCATCGCACCCGCGGCGTACGCATCGGCGTACTTGTCGATGATCGCCGCGGCCTCGTCGGTGTTGAAGTCGAACTCGCCCTCATCGTTGATGACCTCCATGCCGGCGGCCGTGAAGGTGTCGAGGGCCGGGATCGAGGAGAGGAGCTGCACCTTGCCGTTGGACTCGGTGGCCACGTCCTTCGCAAGCGTGAGGAGCTCGTCGACCGTGGTCGGCAGGTTCTCCTCGGTGACGCCGAAGGGGGCGAGCTGTGCGAGGTTCCACCAGGAGGCGTCGCTGGAGAGGTACCAGGGCAGGCCGAAGGTGCCTTCCATCCCCGGGTACTGGCTGTAGGCGTCCCAGGCGCCCGTGTTGTAGGCGGACTTCAGATCGGGGTCGGCGGTCTCGAGGTCGACCAGCTTGCCCGCCGCGACCAGCGGGTACGCGATGTCGGGCGGCAGGTTGAGCACGTCGGGGAGGGTGTCGGCGTTCGCCTGGCTCAGGATCTTCTCCTGGTAGCCGTCTCCCGGCTGGTCGAGCCACTCGACCGTGACGTCGGGGTGCTCCTTCTCGAACGCGTCGATGAGGTCTTCGAAGTACGGGGTGAACTTCTCGTTCTTGAGCGACCAGGTCTGGAACTGGATGGTGCCGCTCAGGTCGCCCGAGGTGTCGATGGGGCCCGCGTCACCGGCGGTGGCGCCACCCCCGGTGCAACTCGTCAGCGCCAGAACGCCGATGCTGAATCCTGCCAGGGCGGCAATGCGTGTCCGAATCTTCATCGTGCTTCTTCCTCGAGGCGGGCGATTCTGCCTTCCGTCCATCAAAATGGCACTGGAACGCTTTAGCAGATGAAACCATCCGATTCCGCGCCTGTCAAGGCCCGCACGCGTGGGCTTTGCGGCGATTGGCAGAAGATGGGTGCGCCTTGTTGCTCAAGCGTTATAGTGGTGCGAACTCCGCCCTCCTCGAAGGGCACGTCCGAAAGGTCTGACACATGACGCAGCGCGGCGCCCTCGATGCTCCTCTGAGGTTCGGGGCGAACTACACGCCGTCCAAGGACTGGATGCACTCCTGGCTCGACTTCACTCCCGACGACGTGCGCCGTGACTTCGCCGCACTGGCCGAGCTCGGGCTCGATCACGTCAGGGTCTTCCCACTGTGGACCGTGCTGCAGCCGAACCGCACACTCATCCGGCAGAAGGCGATCGACGACGTGCGCGCCGTGGTCGACATCGCCGGCGAGTTCGGCATGGATGCCGGGATCGATGTGGTCCAGGGACATCTCTCGAGCTTCGATTTCGTTCCCTCGTGGCTGTACACGTGGCACGACAAGAACATGTTCACCGATCCTCGCGCTCTCGAGGGGCAGGTCGCTCTCGTCGATCGGCTCGGGCGGGCGCTGGGCGATGCGCCGAACTTCCTCGGTCTGACGCTCGGCAACGAGACGAACCAGTTCTCCGCGCACACGCATCCGTCGCCGTGGCCGGTCACGCAGGACGAGGCCGGTGGCTGGATCTCGACTCTGCTGGCGGCGGCGGAGGCTGCGGCGCCCGGGCTCCCGCACGTCCACAGCGAGTACGACGCCGTCTGGTACATGGACGGCCACGGTTTCACACCGGCGCATGCGTCGCGGCTGGGGGCCATGACCACGATCCACTCCTGGATCTTCAACGGCACCGCCCAGCGCTACGGCGGTCGCTCCGTCGCCTCCGACCGTCATGCCGAGTACCTGATCGAGCTCTCCCGCGCCTTCGCGACCGACCCCGACCGGGTGGTGTGGCTGCAAGAGGTGGGCGCTCCGTCGAACTGCCTCACCGACGACGAGATGCCCGGATTCCTGGAGGCGACCGTGCGCTCGGCGGCACGCACCGAGAACCTCTGGGGCATCACCTGGTGGTGCTCGCACGACGTGAGCCGCGACCTCGGCGACTTCCCCGAGCTGGAGTACTCGCTCGGTCTGGTCGGGCAGGACGGTGCGGCGAAGCCCATCGGTCGCCGCCTCGCCGAGCTCATCCCGGAGCTTCGGCAGCGGGTCGCGCCGCCCGTGCGGGACACGGCGATCGTGGTGGACGTCGACGAGCGCGAGGTGCCGGTGAGTCGAGCGGCGCTGAGCCCGGGCGGTGCGGTGTTCCAGGCCTGGGTGGATGCCTGTGCCGCGGGCCTCGATCCTGCGCTGGTCACATCGCGCGACGCCCTCGACCCCGTAGCGCTCGACGCGCGGGGCATCCGTCGTCTCATCCGTCCCGACCTGTCGGCCGACGTCGTCGACCCCTACGGCTCGGTCAACACCGTCGTCCAGGGCTGACGGGCGCTCAGGCCGTGCGTGCGGGCGGAGCCGTGCTCTCGCGCGCGGTGAGCACGGGTGTCGGGCCCTCGACGCTCGGCAGGTTCGCTCCCGCCTCGATCTGCTGCAGCAGGAGGGTGGCGGCGCGCTCGCCGAGCTCGAAGGTGTCGCGCGTCATCGCCGTGATCGACGGGTTGATGAGACCGGCGATGACCGAGTCGTCGAACGAGGCGAGGGAGACGTCGCGCGGCACGGCGCGGCCCATCTCCTGGGCGACGCGGAGACCTGCGACCGCCATCACATCGTTGTCGTAGACGATCGCGGTCGGATGCTGCCGGCCCGACAGCAGTGCGCGTGTGACGGCGGAGGCGCGCGTGGGCGAGAAATCCGTGGTGATGATCTCGCCCTCGAGGCCGTCGGCGGCCATGCGCTCGAGCACCTCGGCGCGAAGTCGCGTGTGCTCGAGCTCGGCGGGGCCGGCGACATAGGCGATGCGGGCGTGCCCGAGGGCGGCGAGGTAGGAGAAAAGGGTCTCGGCGACCGTGTCGTCGCCGATCCAGACGCTCGGGACCGAGCCTTCGGGGGCGGGTTCGGAGCCGATCATCACGGCCCGTGCGTCGAGAGCCTCGATACGCCCGACGCGGGGATCGCCGTCACGGGGGTCGATGAAGATGAAGCCGTCGACCTGGTTGGAGGAGCGCCATTGCCGGTGCACCTCCATCTCCTCCGCGATGTCGGCGACCAGCCTCAGCTGCAGGCTCACCTTGCTCTCGGAGAGCCGTGACTCGATGCCGGCGATGAGGTCGGTGAAGAAGGCTTCGGAGCCGAGCGACCGGGCGGGGCGGGCGAGCGCGAATCCGACCGTGTTGGCGCGCGCCCCGACCAGCGCGCGCGCTGCGGAGCTCGGCTGCCAGCCGTTCTCCTCGACGATCGTGAGGATGCGCTGTCTGGTCTCGTCGCTCACGCCGGGGCGGCCGTTCAACGCGAACGAGACGGCACCGGGGGAGACTCCCGCCATGCGCGCGATGTCGGCGATGGTGACGCGTTTCGCCGGAGTCATAGTCCCTCACAATACTTGATCGATTTAGTCTCGCGGAAGAAGTGACGATGCGCTTAGACTTGGTTACTAGATCGTTTTAGTAAATCCGATAGCATCAACACGGCGTCGCCCGTCGCGCCGCGGACCAGCCCTCACCGTCGAGCCCGGAGATTCCCATGCATGACGACACCTCGCTCACCGTCGGCCGCGTCAAGCGAGTCCTCGAGGAGCGCATCCGCCCGGCGATCCACTCGGCGACCGTGCCGCTGGACGTCGCGATCCACGAACTGCCCGGCGAGCCGATCGCGCCCGCCGAAGGACTCGCCCTCGCCTTCGAGCCCGGCGTCGTCGGCGCACCCTGGGGTCCGGCCTGGGGCACCACCTGGTTCCGGCTCACCGGACGCGTCCCTGCCGAGTGGGCGGGGCGCCGGGTCGAAGCGCTCATCGACCTCGGCTTCGACGTGAACATGACCGGCTTCCAGTGCGAGGCCCTGGCCTACCGTCCGAACGCCGCAGGATCCGACCCGATCCCGGTGAAGAGCATCAACCCGCGCAACCAGTGGGTTCCGATCACCGAGACGGCCGAGGGTGACGAGCCCGTCGAGCTGTACCTCGAGGCGGCATCCAACCCGGTGCTGCTGGATTACCACCCCTTCCTCCCGACACAGGAGGGCGACATCCTCACCTCCTCGAAGGAGCCGCTGTACCGCGCGCGGCGGATGGACCTGGCCGTGTTCGAGCAGGAGGTCTTCGACCTGTCGCTCGACCTTGAGGTGCTGTTCGAGCTGCAGGCCGAACTGCCGGCGACCTCGCCGCGGCGCATGCGCATCCTGCAGGCGATGGACGACGCACTCGACGTTCTCGACCTGCAGCACATCGTGGAGACCGCGGGCGACGCGCGTGCCCGCCTCGCCGACGTGCTGGCCGCGCCCGCCGAGGCCAGCGCGCACCGCATCTCGGCCGTCGGCCACGCGCACATCGACTCCGCCTGGCTGTGGCCAGTACGCGAGACGATCCGCAAGGTCGCGCGCACCACCTCGTCGATGACGACGCTCATCGAGGAGCAGCCCGAGTTCCAGTACGGCATGTCCAGCGCGCAGCAGTACGCCTGGATCAAGGAACACCGCCCCGAGGTGTGGGAGCGGGTCAAGGCCGCCGTCGCCGCCGGGCGCTTCCTGCCGCTCGGTGGCATGTGGGTCGAGTCCGACACCGTGATGCCGACGGGCGAGTCGCTCGTGCGGCAGTTCTCGCACGGCCAGCGGTTCTTCGAGCAGGAGTTCGGCATCCGGTCGAAGGGCGTGTGGCTGCCGGACAGCTTCGGCTACTCGCCGGCTCTGCCGCAGCTGATGCGCCGTGCCGGGTTCGAGTGGTTCTTCACACAGAAGATCTCGTGGAACCAGCAGAACGTCTTCCCGCACCACTCCTTCCTCTGGGAGGGCATCGACGGCTCGCAGGTGTTCACGCACTTCCCGTCGATGGACACCTACAACTCGCAGCTGAGCGGCATGGAGGTCGCGAAGGCCTCTCGCCAGTTCAAGGAGAACCGGCTCAGCTCCCGGTCGATCGCCCCGGTCGGCTGGGGCGACGGCGGCGGCGGCACGACTCGCGAGATGACGGGCAAGGCTGAGCGCCTGCGCGATCTCGAGGGCAGCGCGCAGGTCGTGTGGGAGCATCCGGACGTCTTCTTCGATGCCGCAAAGGCCGAGCTGCCGCATCCGGCCGTCTGGGTCGGCGAGCTGTACCTCGAGCTGCACCGAGGAACCCTCACCAGCCAGCACGCCACCAAGGCGCTGCACCGCTGGGCGGAGCACGCGCTGATCGAGGCCGAACTGTGGGCGGCGACGGATGCCGTGCGCACCGGTGCCGCGTACCCGCAGGCCGAGTTCGATCGGCTGTGGCAGGCCGTGCTGCTGCACGAGTTCCACGACATCCTGCCGGGCACTTCGATCGCCTGGGTGCATCGTGAAGCCGTCGCCGTGCTGTCGGACGTGCTCTCGGGTGCGCAGGACATCGCGGATGCCGCCCGCCGTTCGCTCGCGGGCGAGGGCGACCGGGAGCTGCAGTTCGAGCCGACGTCGGTCGGTCGCGGACGCGCCCTCGGGGCGGCGTTCGTGGCTGAGCCCACGGCGGCGCCGGTGTCGCTCTCGGAGGAAGACGGTGGCTGGCGGCTCGAGAACGAGCTCGTCTCCGTGCTCGTCTCGGCCGAGGGGCTGATCGTCTCGGCCGTCGACAAGGCTTCAGGGCGTGAAGCGGTGGCGGCGGGCAAGGCGGCGAACCTGTTCCAGCTGCACCAGGACTTCCCGAACATGTGGGATGCGTGGGACATCGACCGGTACTACCGCAACAGCGTCGACGACCTCACCGCCGTCACGTCGATCGAGGCATCGGTGGTCGGCCGGGCCGCGAAGATCGTGGTCGTCCGTCCGTTCTCGGAGTCGACGATCGAGCAGACCATCATCCTGCAGCCTGACTCCCGGACCGTGCTGCTGCGCAACGAGATCGACTGGCACGAGACCGAGAAGCTCCTCAAGCTCGCCTTCCCGCTCGACATCCAGGCCGCCCACACCGACGCCGAGACCCAGTTCGGCTACCAGTCACGGGTCACGCACACGAACACCAGCTGGGAGGCGGCGAAGTTCGAGACCTCGATGCACCGGTTCGTGCTGGTGCGCGAGCAGGACTTCGGCGTCGCCCTCGTGAACGACTCGATCTACGGCTACGACACGTCGCGCGAGGTGTCGGACGACGCCGTGACGACGACCGTGCGACTGTCGCTGCTGCGGGCGCCGCGGTTCCCCGATCCCGACACCGACCACGGTCACCACGAGATCGAGGTCGGCTTCGTGATCGGAGCGGATGCGGCGATCGCGACGGCCGAGGGCATTCGGATCAACGCGCTCCCGAGCGTCGTGCGCGGTGCGCGCGAGGTCGAGCCGCTGGTGTCGGTGCGGGGCGCGGGCATCGTGGTGTCGGCGGTCAAGCTCGCCGACGACGGGTCCGGCGACGTGATCGTGCGCGTGTACGAGGCGCTCGGGCGGCGTGCGACCGGTGAGCTCTCGGTCGGGTTCGAGCACCGCGAGGTGCGCGAGGTGAGCCTGATCGAAGACGACATCGACGACGCGCGGGTCGGTGGAGGACTGCAGCTGCGCCCGTTCGAGGTGCGGACGCTGCGCATCCTGCGCTGAGCAAAGGCGTGTGATCAGGCGGAAGCGCGGGATCAGGCGGAACGCCCGCGGAAGTGCCTGATCTCGCGCAGGTGCCTGATCTCGCGTGCGCGCTCGCGTGTCTGTCTGTTGTGGCGGCCGTCCGCGTGCGCGACGATGGCGGGATGGCGAGCATCGACGACGCGCGGACGATCGCCCTCACCCTCCCGGGCGCCGAGGAAGCGGTGAGCGGCCATACCGGCGAGGCGGCGTGGCGGCTGAAGAGCGGGCAGTTCGCGTGGCTCCGCGGCCCGAGCGCGACCGACCTGCGGCAGCTCGCGGAACTCGGGCGGGAATGGCCGGCGGGAACGGTGCTCGCAGTGCGCGTCGCCGACCTCGAGGAGAAGGAGGCGCTGCTCGCCGCAGAACCCGGGGTTCTGTTCACGATCCCGCACTTCGACGGCTACCCCGGGCTGCTCGTGCGTCTGGACGTCATCGACCGCGATCGGCTGACCGAGATCATCACGGATGCGTGGCTGGTGCGCGCGCCCGCCCGGGTCGCGAAGGAGTGGCTCGCGGAGCGCGGACTGGACTGAGCCGCGTGGCGACCTGGCGGAGCGTGCGCGTTCAGACCAGGAACGGGCGGGCGGCGTCGAGGAACGCGCGCGGCTCATCCGCCCAGAGCCGGATGCTGGTGACCTGGTGCTCTCCGCCGCGCGGCGCGAGGCCGGGAAGGCGGATCGCGAACGGACGCTCCAGTTCGATCTCGATGTTCGTCTCGTCCTGCATCCGCTCGGCGTACTCGGCTCCGTGGTCGGTATCGGAGATGCGCGGCTGCTTCGGCTCGTCGACGCGCTTCGAGATCGCCACCGAGGCGACCGCATCCCAGGGGACGAAGACGTCGACCTCCAAGCCGCTCCGCACTCGGATGCCGTCCGGCGCCACGGCATGCGGACGCAGCAGCATTGCGCACAGGAGCCCGATCATCCACGTCAGTCCCCAGATCCCGAGGATGAGGATCGGGATGCGCACCGCCGGCCAGGGGTGCACGATCAGATCGAGGATCGGGATCTCGACGGCGGACAGCACGATGAAGATGATGAGCACGGTCAGCACCGGACGGTGGTAGCCGATGCCGGTGCCGCCCTCCGGGACCGCAGGACGGCGGGCGATCGCGCGACCGATGCTCGAGTACACGCGAAGCTCGGCGATCAGTGCGCGGTGGAGCATGTTGAGGATGCGGGCGGTGCGCGTCGGAGTGGGCGGCGGGGTGGGCTGGTGCGCCCGACTCACGCTCGGTTCGGCGCTCACGGGGCATCCTTCCCTGGTTCGCTCGCAGCCTGAGTCACGAGCTGCTCCAGGTGGTCGGCGATGGCGATGATGCCGCGCTCCACGGCGTCGCGATCCTCCGGGGCGACGGCATCGAGGAGGGTTGCGTTGAGCTCGACGTGGTCGTTCTGCATCCGCGCCATCGTCTCGGTGGCCGAGGGGGTCAGCTCCACCAGCACGGCCCGCCGATCAGACGGATGCGGGGTTCGTCGCACGTGACCGGATGCTTCCAGCGCATCGACGAGGCCGGTGATGTTGCGCGGAGTGACCTCGCACAGGCGGGCCAGCGTCTGCTGCGTCGAGGGCCCGGCGTGCTGCAGCATCCACAGCAGGTGCACGCGTGCCGTGGTGAGGCCGGTGCCGTCGAACGCCCGCGCCATGTCGCGCTGGAAGAGGTCGCCGATCTGGAGCAGGCGGTCGAGCAGCAACGGGTTCATAATGCTGATGCTACTACATAGTTACCTGACTTCACTAGTTGTGAAGCGGGAGCGCGCTCAGGCGGGATCGAGCCGCAGCACGTCCGGGGATTCTCCACCGGTGAGGTCGTCGGCGATGCGGATGCTGCGCGCCAGATCGTCGAGCGCGCCGGTCAGGGTGCCGAACCGCTCCTTGTCGCTGCACACCGCGGTCAACGTCACCAGATGGGTGCCCGTGTCCCAGGTGTAGGTCGCGAAGGGCGGCGACGCGGGAGACGGCGGCATCGGCACGAGCAGCTTCTCGCCCACGCCGAGCCGGGTGGGGAACGACTCCGTGTCGTCGAAGTCCATCGGCATCGACGCGCGAGCGATCCGCACATCGGGGGTCAGGACCTGCGCCGACGCCATCGCCACGACCAGCTCCGGCTCGGCCTTCCAGGTCCACACCAGGACGCGGCCATCCGCCCGCTTCATCAGCATCGGCGCCGCCTGGCTCATCGCCCACGCGCCGAACCGGGACCCGGGGCGCTCGGTCGCACCCACGGCGGCGTTGACCTGACCCAGGAGCATGCGGATCGCCGCCTTGCGATGCCGGCGGCCCTTCCACCCGAGCGAATCCGTCACGGGAATCCACAGCTGGGGATCGGCGTCGGCAGTCAGTCGCATGGCTCCACGGTATCGGCTGAGGCTGAGGGGATGCCGGTATGCCGCCGCTGTCCGATCAGGCCCCTCGGGTAGAGTGGCCAGCGCCCCGACCAGGGCTTTCCCTTGGCCGCCACATCGTAAGGCAGCATGTCTGTGACCTCCTCCGACGATCCGATCGATCCGTCGAGCGGCCCCGCCGCCGCCCCCGCGCCCCGCCCGTTGAAGATCGTGATCGGCTGCGACACCTTCGCGCCCGACATCAACGGCGCCGCCCGCTTCGCCGAGCGCCTCGCCGCAGGGCTCGTGCAGCGCGGACATGACGTGCACGTCGTGGCCCCCAACCAGGCCTACCGTCGCGCGCAGCCGCACACCGAGGTCATCGAGGGCGAGCCGATGACGCTGCACCGTCTGCCGTCGGTGCGCTGGGCGCCGCACGACTGGCTGCGGTTCGTGTGGCCGTGGCGTTCGAAGCACTACGCCCGCAAGGTCATCGACCAGGTGCAGCCGGATGTCGTGCACATCCAGTCGCACATCGTGATCGGCCGCGGCCTCGCCTACATCGCGAACGAGCGCGGCATCCCGGTCATCGCGACCAACCACGTGATGGCCGAGAACATCCTCGACCACACGACCATGCCGAAGTTCATCGACGACCTCGTCCTGAAGTTCGCCTGGGCCGACGCGAAGCGCACCTTCGACAAGACGCGTGCCATCACCACGCCGACCCGCCGCGCCGCCGACTTCCTCGAGAAGACGGTCGAGGTGAAGGGGGTGATCCCCGTCAGCTGCGGCATCGACCGCACGCAGTACACGCCCGTGATCGCCCCGCGTGACAAGAACCGCATCGTCTTCGTCGGCCGCCTCACCGCCGAGAAGCAGGTCGAGGTCATCCTCAAGGCGATGACGAAACTCGACCCCGCCCTCGACACCACGTTCGACATCGTCGGCGGCGGCGACCAGCGCAAGCAGTTGGAGCACCTGGCCGCGCAGCTCGGACTCGCTGACCGCGTCACGTTCCATGGGCGCACCAGCGACGAGGAGCTCCGCGCGCTGCTGTCCCGTGCGAGCCTGTTCGTGATCGCCTCGATCGCCGAGCTGCAGTCCATCGCGACCATGGAGGCCATGGCGTCGGCGCTGCCGATCGTCGCGGCGGATGCCGTGGCCCTCCCGCACCTCGTGCACGACGGCGAGAACGGCTACCTGTTCGAGCCGGGCAACGTCGACGACCTCGCCGCGCGCCTGACCGATGTGCTCACGGCCGACCCCGCGGAGTACGAGCGGATGCAGCGGGCCTCGCTCGACGGTGTTGCGATCCACGACATCAACCGCACACTCGACACCTTCGAGGCGCTGTACCGCAACGAGCCGCTGCCGGAGTAGCGAGCAACCCGCCATGCACAGTATCCCCATCGGTTCACGGCGCCGCGACGCGTCAGCGGCGGAGTAGCCCGCATGCACAGTATCCCCATCGGTTCACGGCGCGTAGACGCGTCAGCGGCGGAGTAACCCGGCATGCACATCGTCTTCTTCGGGGATCAGCACCTCGACTCCCTCGGCGGCGCGCAGGTGTCGATGCGGCTGCAGCGGGAGTTCCTCGAACGCGCCGGACACACGGTCACGGTCGTCGCGCCGAAGATGCACGGATCGCGCACGCCATCCGATACTCACGGCGGGGCGTACATCGACCTCCCCTCGGTGCCGATCACGCTCGACCGCGAGTACTCGATGAGCTGGCCGGGGCGCGCGACCGACCGCTTCCTCGACAGAGCGTTGACCCGCCGCCCCCCGGTCGACCTGGTGCACGTGCAAGCCGACTTCTGGGGCGCGTTCATCGGGCACCGCTACGCCCAGCGACACGGCATCCCGGTCGTGCACACGATGCACAACCGCGTCGACGTCGGGATCGCGGCCGTGACCCCGCTCCACCGGACCGTGCTCGGCGTGTTGAACGCCTGGCGCCGCGGGGCGATGCGCGGGATCGGCAATCCGGTGCGCGGCGCGGACGGCTGGGCGTTCCTGCGTGGCCTCGCCGTCGGCGCATCCGCTGTGACCGCGCCGTCGACGCACTTCGCCCGACGCCTGGAGGAACACGATGTCTTCCCGCGGGTCGACGTGATCTGGAACGGTATCGACGACGACCTGCGTGCACAGACGCTCGCTGCGCGACCGGCAGTCAGGGAGTCGGGACCGCCCCGGTTCGTCTGGCTCGGCCGGATGAGTCCCGAGAAGCGCCTGCTGCCGTTCCTCGAGGCGTTCGTCGCCGCCGGAATCGACGCGGAACTCGAGATCATCGGCGGCGGAGGGCAGCGTGCCGCGGCCGAGAAGATCGTGCGCGGGCATGACGGCGTGCGCTTCGCCGGACGACTGACCTACCCGCAGACCCTGGAGCGGATCGCCGCCGCCGACGCGCTCGTGCAGACGTCGATCGGCTTCGAGACCCAGGGGATGACCCCGTTCGAGGCGGCCACCCTCGGCACGCCCTCCGTGATCTGCGACCCCGACATCGCGGCCGAGCTCGGCGGGGGATTGTGGGCGGTTCCGGATGCCGGCGCCACCGTTTCCGGACGGGAGCTCGAGACCCGACGGGTGGCCGCGCTCGCGGAGACCCTGCGCAGGGCCGCATCCGACATCGCCGCCGGCACCGCGCCCACCCCGGTTCCCGAGGTTTCGGAGGCGTTCCGGCAGTCGTCGCGCACGGCGGCCATGGTCGAGGTCTACGAGCGGGTGCTCGCCGGGCGCTGACGAGGCTGAGTTTCAGACGAAGCGCAGGAACGCGATGCCGACCCAGCTGAAGATCATCCCGAGAGCGCCGGCCCCGGCGATCCCGATCGCGATGCCGGTGAGAAGGCGCGCGCCCGGTCGGCGCGCGGCGATGATACCCAGCACGAGGGCCACGGCATACGCGAAGAACGAGATCACGCCGATCGCGTCGTCGATCGCGTAGGCCGCTCCGTACCCGAAGTCCGATGTGTAGATGAAGAGTCGGACGATCGACGAGATGAGGTTGACCGCGAGAGTGATGACGGCGATCACGAAGGCGGTGCGGCCGAGCATGCTGCCGGCCGGTGCGGTGGGGGCTCCTGACGCGATCGGCCAGGACGCGGGCTGGCCGGGCGCTCCCGCAGGATAGGCCGGGGCTGCGGTCGGGTAGCCGGCGCCGGGCGGGTAGGCGGCGCCGTGCGGGTAGCCGCCGGTGGGATGCGCGGGAGTGCCGGCCGGGTGAGTGGGGGCGGTCGGATACGCCGTGGGATACGCGGGAGCAGCCGGGGCAGCCGGGGCAGCAGGGTCGGCAGGGTCGGCGGGGTCAGAGGGTGGCGCACTGGACGCGTGAATCGGGAACGTGTGCGTGCCGGGATACTGCGGATCGGCGGGCAGGTGCGCGGGAGGCTGCGAGGGCTCGCTCATGACGACGAGCGTAGCCGTGGTGCCCGCGATCCGCACGGGGGAATCGGCTCAGCTCTTGGCGCCGGTCAGCGCGAGTGTGCCGCCGAGGCCGATCATCATCACGCCCCCGGTACCGGAGAGCGTCGACATACGACGCGGCGAGCGGGCGAACCAGGTGCGCGCGGTTCCGGCGGCGAGTGCCCACACGCTGTCGCAGACCAGTGCGAGCGCCTGGAAGGTGAGCCCGAGCAGAAGCAGTTGCGCCCAGACCGTGCCGGCCGCCGGCACGACGAACTGCGGGAGCACAGCCACGAAGAACGCGATCGTCTTCGGGTTGGTCAGCCCGACGATGAAGCCCTGGCGCAGCAGCTTCGCGGCGGAGGCCGGTGTGCGACCCGCATCCGGGACGTGGTCGTGGCGGTGGCGGATGGCCTGCACTCCGAGCCAGACCAGGTAGGCGGCGCCGACGATCTTGATGATGGTGAACGCCACCACGGAGGAGGCGACGATGGCCCCGACCCCGAACGCCACGGCGAGGACGGCCGGCACGGTTCCGAGTGCGTTCCCGACGACGCTGAGCACGCCGGCGCGCCGGCCGAGCGAGAGTGAGCGGCCGATCACGAACAGCACGCTCGGACCGGGGATGACGATGATCACGACGGAGGCGACGGCGAAGGCGACGAGGCTGTCGAGCGGGATCATGAGCCGACCATACACCGCGGCTCGAGCCGGGTTCAGCGGTAGCCGTGCCCGGACTCGGCCTGCTGGTGGATGTCGCGACCACCGATGCGACTCCAGTCGGTCGGCGCGCGGTGGTAGCCGTCGCGACGGAGTTCGACGACGGTGGCGACGGTTGCCCACACGACCAGAGCGATGAGTGCGATGACGAGTATCATGGCAGAAACGCTACGTTCGATGCTGAACTGTCACGAGTGGCAGAATCGACTATCATCGTACGAAAACTGCCAACCGGGAGTGTGCATGAAGACAGTGGCCTGCGTCATCCAGGACGGCTTCGCGCCGTTCGAGTTCGGCGTCGCCTGCGAGGCGTTCGGGCTCGATCGGTCCGCCGACGGCGTACCGAACTTCGACTTCCGCATCGTCGCCCCGCACTCGGGAGTGGTGAAGTCGAAGATCGGCTTCTCGGTCAACGTCGAGCACGACCTGGCCTTCGCCTACGAAGCCGACCTCGTCGTGTTCTGCCCCGTGCCGCGCGAGCGCTGGGGCGACATCGATCCGCTCCTGCTCGACGTAGCCCGGCATGCGGTCGACCGCGGCGCCTGGGTGATGAGCGTCTGCAGCGGCTCGTTCATCCTCGCCGCCGCCGGCGTGCTCGACGGGCGACGTGCGACGACGCACTGGATGTACGCGCACGTGATGGCCGACATGTACCCGCAGATCGACATCGACCCCGACGTGCTCTTCGTGCAGGACGGGAAGATCATCACCAGCGCCGGCACCGCCGCCGGCATCGATGCGTGCCTGCATCTGCTCCGCCAGGAGGTGGGCGCCGAGCTCACCAACCGCATCGCGCGTCGCATGGTGGTGCCCCCGCAGCGTGACGGCGGCCAGGCGCAGTTCATCGACCGTCCGATCCCCGTGGTCGCCACCGACTCGCTCGCGGCGGTCGCCGACTGGGCCGTCGAGCACCTCCGCGACGACCTCGGAGTCGATCAGCTCGCGGCCAGAGCCCTGATGTCGCCGCGCACCTTCGCCCGACGGTTCAAGGCCGAGTACGGCGCGACGCCCGCGGCCTGGCTCGCACGCCAGCGCATCATCCATGCCCAGCGGATGCTGGAGCGCACCGACCTTCCCCTCGACCACATCGCCGATGAGTGCGGGTTCGGCTCGGCGGCCGTGCTGCGGCAGAACTTCGCGAGGGTGCTCGGACTCACGCCCACGGCCTACCGCGCGCGGTTCTCCTGCGCCGAGGATTCAGAGGCTTCGGCGGTGCCGGCGGCCTGAGCCGGCGTTCCGGTCAGATCGCCCGCGTGGTCGAACGCTCGACGAGCGAGCAGGGCAGGAGCACGTGCGCGGCATCCTGCTCCGGCGCGGCGAGACGCGCGAGCAGCAGCTCGACGGCGCCGTGCGCCATGTCGAGGATCGGCTGACGCACCGTCGTGAGATCGAAAGCCTGCCACGACGACATCGCGACATCGTCGAACCCGAGCACCGACACCTGGTCCGGCACACCGATTCCGAGTGCCTTCGCGGCGTTCAAGGCGCCGAAAGCCACGAGGTCGTTGTGGCAGAAGAGTGCGGTGGGAGGCTCCGGCAGCTGCAGCAGGCGCGTCGCGGCCTCGAACGCTCGGGTGTAGTCGAGGTCGGCCACGTCGAGCAGCGAGGGGTCGAACGCGACCCCCGCGGCCTCGAGTTCCGACAGGAAGCCTTCGTGCCGATCGCGCACCGAGGTCGTGCCGAGAGGGCCGGCGATCACCCCGATGCGTCGATGGCCGAGAGACGCCAGATGGCGGCCCGCGATGCGGCCTCCGTCCATGTTGTCGGGCGAGATCGAGTCGTTGTCCGGCACGGCCCCGGGCCCCATCGTCACCGCGGGGACGCCGAGCGACACGATGCGACCCTCGTCATCGGGCGAGAGCAGAGTCGTCGTGAGGATGACGCCGTCGACGTTCGTCTCCCGCAGGGTCCTCGCGAGGTCTTCGGTGGTGTCGGCGCGACCGCTGAGGATGAGAGCGCGATATCCGGCGCGGTTGAGATCGTCGCTGATGGTGTGCAGCAGTTCGGCGTAGTAGCTGTTGCGCGGGTCGCCGAGCACGACGCCGATCGTCTGGGTGCGGCTGGTGACGAGGCTCCGGGCGCTGAGGTTGGGGCGGTAGTCGAGCTGCTGGATGGCCGCCTCGACCTTGGCGCGCACCCGCTCCGAGACGCCCTCATGGCCGTTGACGATGCGTGACACCGTGGTCTGCGACACGCCCGCCGCTCGGGCGACGTCGACGCTGGTCACACCGCGGGACTTCGGCGGCATGGGCCCTCCTCTTCGTGCCGGGCTTCCCATGCTAGACGGCGTGGAGGAGAGGAATGACTACGCAGTCCTCGGCGTGGCGCATCCGTTGCTCGCATCGCCGGAATGCGGGGGATGTGCGCTCAGTCGCTCCAGTGTGCCGGCGAGGGGAGCGCATGATCGCTCACCTCAAGGCCTGCGGGGGTGACGGATGCCGTCGCATAGAGGAGCGACTGCGTGGGGTACCCGTGCGGGCGGTTGTCGCGGATGATCGCGCAGTCGTCCTCGGGGGCGAGCTTCGCCGACGACGCGAGGAGCGCGGTCCATTCAGCCGCCCAGTCCTCGATGTCGGCCGTCGGGCCGAGCGCACGGAACTCGGGGAGCCAGGCGGCGATCCGCGGCGTCGCCTCGTCGTCGAGGTCGTCGTGCGCGATCATGTGCGTGCCGGGCACGATGGGGGTCTCGCGGAGCTCGACGCCATCCCACGACAGCACGCGCGCACCCTCGGGGGCGACCTCCAGCAGGTTGAAGCCGTGCATGGGCAGCGGGGCGACGGGAGAGCGGCCCACGACCGACTCGAGTGCGAGGGATCCGCGGGATACGGCCTGAGCGTCGGGGAGGTCGCGCACGTCAGCGCGGTTCAGCAGCACCGCCAGCCGGTGCTCCGCGGGGTTCGCGGCGAGCCAGGCCCCGCCCGCGCGACGATCCCGGATGCCGATCACCCCCGGATACCGCTCCGGCCACCAGGGGCCGAGAGCATCCCATTCCCGCTGGGGGTCTTCGTCGCGCACCGCCAGAAGCCTCGCGACACCGGCATCCTCGACATCGATCACGACCGTGCACACGGGGCCAAGTCTAGGTCGATGACGCCGGTGTCGGCCCGCGGCGGCGGATGCTGGGGCAGAATCGAGACGTGAACATCGTCGTCGGAGTCACGGGCGGCATCGCCGCGTACAAGACGGTGCACCTCGTGCGCCTGCTCACGAAGGGTGGGCACGACGTGACCGTGGTGCCCACCGAGGATGCGCTGCGCTTCGTGGGGCTGCCGACCTGGGAGGCGATCAGTCGCCACCCGGTCACCACGAGCGTGCACGACGACGTGGCGAAGGTGCGGCACGTGGCCCTCGGTCAGGGCGCCGAACTCGTCATCGTGGCGCCGGCGACCGCGAACTCGATCGCCAAGATCACCGCAGGACTCGCCGACGACCTCCTCGGCACGACTCTGCTCGCCACCGAGGCTCCCGTGCTGATCGCTCCGGCCATGCACGCGGAGATGTGGCGGAACAGGGCCACGCAGGCGAACATCGCGACGCTGCGGGAGCGCGGCGTGCACCTCGTCGGCCCCGCGGACGGCGAACTCGCGGGCGGCGACAGCGGACCCGGGCGGATGGCGGAGCCCGAGGAGATCTTCGCGGCGGCACAGGCGCTGCTCGCTCCCGGAGACCTCGTCGGTGTGCGCGTCGTCGTCTCGGCCGGCGGCACGCGCGAGCCCATCGATCCCGTGCGCTTCCTCGGCAACCGGTCCAGCGGCAGACAGGGGGCGGCCCTCGCCGCCGAGGCTGCCGCGCGCGGGGCCGAGGTGACCCTGGTCGCGGCGAACATCGCGGGCGACGTGCTCGCCGAGGTGCGGCATCCGGCGATCCGCATCGTCTCCGTCGGCGCGGCTGCGGAGCTCGCCGAGACGATGAAGCGGGAGGCCCCGGGCGCCGACGTGGTGGTGATGGCGGCGGCCGTAGCCGACTATCGACCGGTCGCGGTGTCGGACCGCAAGCTCACGAAGGAGGGCGGGGGAGTGCCCGCGATCGAGCTGGTCGAGAACGAGGACATCGTCGCCGCACTCGCCTCGACGCGGAAACCGGGACAGCTCATCATCGCCTTCGCCGCGGAGACCCCGGAGGACGAGGCCGAGCTGCTCGCCCGCGCTCGCCGCAAGCAGCAGCGCAAGGGGGTCGACCTGCTCGTCGTGAACGAGGTCGGCTGGGAACGCGGGTTCGAGAGCGCCGAGAACGCCGTGCACATCCTCGGCCCGGGCGGGGCGGATGCCGGCGCGGCATCCGGCTCGAAACGTGCGGTCGCGGCCGCGATCTGGGACGCCGTCCAGCGGGAGCGCTGAGGCCGGGCTCGGCGCGGGGCATCGACTGGAGGAGAACGCGACCGAGTGCTAAACTTGAGTCAACACGACTCAACTTTGATCCCGCCGTCCGTCCGGTCGGCGGGAGACGACCAGAAGGAGCATCTCCAGGAGGAGCGCATGAGCAACCCGCAGACCGGCAACCAGAACCAAGACCAGCAGTCCGCCCTCGAGCAGTTCGGCATCAACCTGACCGACCGCGCCCGCGAGGGCAAGCTCGACCCGGTGATCGGACGCGACAGTGAGATCCGTCGCGTCAGCCAGGTCCTCACCCGCCGCACCAAGAACAACCCGGTGCTGATCGGTGAGCCCGGCGTCGGCAAGACCGCCGTCGTCGAAGGCCTCGCCCAGCGCATCGTCGCCGGCGACGTCGCCGAGTCGCTCAAGGACAAGGAACTGGTCACCCTCGACATCTCGGCTCTCGTGGCCGGCGCCATGTACCGCGGGCAGTTCGAGGAGCGGCTGAAGCAGGTCCTCAAGGAGATCACCGAGTCCGACGGCCAGGTCATCACGTTCATCGACGAGCTGCACGTGCTGATGGGTGCGGGTGGCGGCGAGGGTTCGGTCGCGGCCTCCAACATGCTCAAGCCCATGCTGGCCCGCGGCGAGCTGCGCCTGATCGGCGCGACCACGCTCAACGAGTACCGCGAGTTCATCGAGAAGGATGCCGCGCTCGAGCGTCGCTTCCAGCAGGTGTACGTCGGCGAGCCCACGGTCGAGGACACCATCGCGATCCTCCGTGGACTTAAGGGGCGCTACGAGGCGCACCACGGAGTCACGATCTCCGACAGCGCCCTCGTCGCCGCTGCCGCACTCTCGAACCGGTACCTTCCCGCGCGGCAGCTGCCCGACAAGGCGATCGACCTGATCGACGAGTCGATGTCTCGGCTCAAGATGGAGATCGACTCCTCGCCGGTCGAGATCGACCAGCTCAAGCGCCAGGTCGACCGGCTGAAGCTGGAGGAGCTGGCTCTCAAGCGCGAGAAGGACGCCGCGTCGAAGGAGCGCCTCGGCACGCTCCGTGAGCACCTCGTCGAGATGGAGAAGGAACTCGCAGGGCTGGAGGCCCGGTGGGCGCGCGAGCGTCAGGGCCTGAACCGCGTCGGCGAGCTCAAGAAGCAGCTCGACGACGCCATCACCCAGCGCGACCTCGCGATGCGAAACGCCGATTACACGAAGGCCTCGAAGCTGGAATACGAGACCATCAAGCGCCTGGAGCGCGACATCGCCGAAGCCGAGCAGGCCGAGGCCGCGACCCCCGCCGAACCGCGCATGGTCAACGAGCAGGTCACCGAGGAGGACATCGCCGCGGTCATCGCCGCGTGGACGGGCATCCCCGTCGGTCGCCTGTTGCAGGGTGAGAGCGAGAAGCTGCTGCACCTCGAGAGCGAGCTCGGCAAGCGCCTGATCGGGCAGAAGGATGCCGTCAAGGCGGTGTCGGATGCCGTGCGACGCTCGCGTGCCGGCATCAGCGACCCCGGCCGTCCGACCGGGTCGTTCCTGTTCCTCGGACCGACCGGTGTCGGCAAGACCGAGCTGGCCAAGGCGCTGGCGGAGTTCCTGTTCGACGACGAGCATTCGATGGTGCGCATCGACATGTCGGAGTACGGCGAGAAGCACTCGGTGTCCCGGCTCGTCGGCGCCCCTCCTGGTTACATCGGCTACGAGCAGGGCGGTCAGCTGACCGAGGCCGTGCGGCGTCGCCCGTACAGCGTGATCCTGCTCGACGAGGTCGAGAAGGCGCACCCCGAGGTGTTCGACGTGCTGCTCCAGGTGCTCGACGACGGTCGTCTGACCGACGGTCAGGGCCGCACGGTCGACTTCTCCAACGTGATCCTGATCCTCACGTCGAACCTCGGCTCGCCGATCCTCATCGATCCGGTGCTGTCGCCCGAGGTCAAGCGCGAGCAGGTCATGGCGCTGGTGCGGCAGGCGTTCCGTCCGGAGTTCCTGAACCGCCTCGACGACATCGTGATGTTCTCGGCGCTCAGCGAAGACGACCTCGCGCAGATCGTCGAGCTCTCGGTCGACCAACTGCACGACCGCCTGAAGGACCGTCGACTCACACTCGCCGTGACGCCGGATGCCCGGTCGTGGCTCGCCGAGCGCGGGTACGACCCGATGTTCGGTGCCCGGCCGCTGCGCCGCCTCATCCAGAGCGAGGTGCAGAACAAGCTCGCGACGGCGCTGCTCTCGGGCGGCGTGCGCGACGGCGACACCGTGCGGGTGGATGTCGGCGCCGACGGGGCGGGCCTCGTGCTCACCGCGACGACGCCGGAGCCCGCGTCCGAGCCCGAGGAAGACGACGACGTGATCGAGGCGGAACTGCTCGACGACTGAGTCGTTTCCCCTGAGCCGCGCGACCGCCGCACGTTATGAAGGAGAACTCACGCTATGAAGGAGCGGATGCTGCA
>NZ_SSDF01000077.1 GCF_004794515.1 Microbacterium sp. A20
CGTCGAGTCGGGAGAGCGTCCGGCCGGCGACGGCGTCACTGTGGCGATCGGGTTCGAGTCCCCTCAGGTCCACAACGAAACCCGCGAGAGATCGCGGGTTTTCTTGTATTTGCGACTCAATCGCGTGCCCAGAATGCGGGCAATTTATCGTCGCTCTGCCCTCATTCGTCGACAAGGTCTCCTCGCCGGCTCTAGCGGGATACGTCGGGATATCTCGGGGCACCAAGGGCGTTCTCGACGCAGTGCCTACGCCCGGTTCTCAACTGGTTGTTTGTGTGCGCGAGGCTCTCAGCGTCGGTCGATTCCGCGTGCATGCCTCGGAGGCCGCTGTCTTCGTGCTCTTCCGCGTAGGAATGGCGAGTCACGAGCGCGTCGAGGTCTAGCCCGGCATGGAGCAGAATCGGTTCGAGGGTCAAGCCGGTCACTTCGCGGCTCCGCGAAGGCTCGCGCTGTAGCCCTGTCGGGCGCTGTCGTACTGCTCGTCGGTCAGCGAGACCATGTACGCGACCGTTTCCCCAGACCATGAGTGCGAAGCACCGATGGTGTGCTTCCAGGCGTACTTCGGGTTCTCGCGGAGCTGGTCCTGCCAGCACAGCGCCTGGTGATCACGGCTCGTCAGCTTGCGCCCGGTTCGCTTCTCGTTGACCTTCTCGAGCAGCTTGGTCGCACTGAACGGGTGCGTCTGGTTGGGATCGGTCTTGCGGATCGCAATCTGCCCGTCAGCGGTAGGCGACACTGCAACCACGAGGTCTGCGCTGCTCATCTTCTTCTGCGATTGCATGTGGATGTCGTAGACCGTGGCCACGCGTCCCATGTCGCCGCCTGCCGCCTGAGCGTCGTCCATCAGTTGACGAAGCTCGGATATGAAGTCCTCGACTTCGGCAACCATCGTGGCGTTCTTGTCGACTTTCATGAACTGCACGGCATCGGCTGGCGCCGTCGCACCGAGCGGGAGCAACTGCCACGTCATTGAGTCGGCCAGGTCTTTCTTGAACTTGGCGACCATGAAGTCCCGATAGTTGAGGATGTTCTGCTGCAGGAACGGGTAGATGACCGCGCCGAGACCCTGCGCGTTGTAGAGGTGAATCGCGCGGTCCCGATACTCGGTGAGCGCTTTGACGTTCGCCACGACGGCAGGGCCATCGATGTCCGCTGGCCAGAGCTTGCTGGCGCTAACACGTCCGAGCGCGTCGTCGATTGCGATTGACCGATAGCGTTCGCCGCGCTTCTTTGGGTAGAAGATCGATCGGCTCTTCTGCCGTAGGGTGGCCTTCAGCGCCAGCTCCCACGCGTTGACGATGAGCATGACAGTGACTTCGTCTCGGTACGTCATCTGCGGCTTGTTGTACACCTCGACGGCCGCGAGCATTGCGGCGAGTGAGTTGTCGACCAGACGCTTGATGGAGACGTACGGTGCGCTCATCGACGGGCTCCTCGGGGCGGAACTGCGAACAATTGACTAGCTCGGGAAACTCGTTCCGAGGACGATCCGCCAAAGCCGTTTCGCCTCGGCGTGGTCGCCGCGAGCCTCCGCCTCGTTGGCCTTCCGCGCTCGGTCCGCGGCCGCATTGAGTGCACCGATCAGGTTCTGGCGGCCGATTGATGTGAGGTACGAACTCAGGTCTCCGCTGTATCCGCCCGGATCGTTCACGTACAGCCTGTTCGGCGCCCACTCGAAGAACTTCTGGAGCGCGTCCCTATAGTTACTCCCCAGAGAGCTGAACGTCGAGGAAGCAACAGTCTCGAGGTGAAACGAACGAAACCGCTTCGAGTGCGCACGGTTCCAGGCCTTCGCCAGTCTGACCAACGCACTCAAGTGGTAGTTCAATGCCTTGTTCTTGTCGCTGTACCAGGTGTTCGCGATGGTCGGAGCAGTCAGGATCCATCCACCCGACCCATCGGGCAGGTGATACACGTCGTTTCCTCGATGGAAGACAGGTGCGACGTCGACGTGCCCGCCTGTCTGGTAAAACACTCGGATTGCCTGGCCACGCGTGCCGACCTGCTGGATTTTAGTGCCCGCGTACGCCTGCCGGATTCGGTAGATGAAGGCTTGCGAGTCGTTCGAATACTTGTCCTGCCAGACTCGCTTCTCGTTAGAGAAGACCGCCAGCACGTCGATGTCGTCGAGCGGCCGGATGATCGTGTTCTTCGACGCGGATCCCATGAGGATGCCTTTGAAGTAGGGCATGTCTGACGTCGGCGGAAAGGCAGCAGCCATGTCTTTGTCGACCGAGTTCTTGCGAGCCGGGATGAAGCTCGACTTCTGGTTGTCGGTCGCGGTGATGTCCTCGAGGAACTGCGTGAATGCCTGTGCCGTCGTTAGCGCCATTACTTCTTTCTCCGGAGTCGTTTTGAAGCAGCGTGCATCGCGGCCTCGTTGCGCTTGCGCGTGATCTTGTACAGCCAGTCCGGCACCTGCGGAGTCGTGCGTCGCAGATCGTAGAGCTGAGTCTGCCATGAGATGAGTTCTTGCCCGAGAATCGGCTCCTTATCTTCAAGGCGCGACTCGATCGTGCGAGCGAGATCAGCCCGGTCCTCCGCCGCGCGCCAAGTGCTGCGCAAATAGTCGGCGACATCTAGCACGGCCGGCAGGACCGGGAGGAGCACGCCGAGCAGAATCAACCCGAAGGCAAGACCACTGAGCGAGCTCCATGTGAGCAGGACCGCCAGCCACACCACGGTGACGATCGCCCAGACAATGACGGCGGTGCGAATGAGTCGATCGGTGTACGAGGCATTGGCGCGCTGCGCAATTGCGATGGTCTCCGCACCGGGATGGCTCGGATCGACGTCATACCAGTCGACGAGTCGCTCACGCCGAGCGGCGGCACGCAGGCCCTGATTGTCGCGAATCAGCAATTCGATGTCCTCGATGGTTGGCCGCGAAGCACGCTCGATCGTCTCCGGCATCTGGAAGATGTAGAGATCCAGCTCTTCCTGGACAGCTGCTGCTTTCGTCATCGTCCGAACTTCAGCTGCTGTCAGGAACGTGCGCCCTGCAAAGAGCCAGATACCAGTGATCGCACCGACTGCGACCGCAGACCCCGGACTGAGTATCGAGACAAACGGTGCGGCGACCCCGAGGACCAGCAACCCGATCCACCGCGCTCCTTGCCAACGCTTCGCTCGGGTGTACAGACGACGCTGTGCGAGCAAAAGGCGCAGCGCTTCGTCATCGTTCTGCCGAGTCGCAATCGAGGCGCTCGTCGGCGGTGTGTAGTCCTGGCCCGTCATTGGGACCTCACCGGTTGAAGAGCAGCTTCAACTGCTCGATCGCTTTGGCATGATCGTCGGCGAGGTGGTAACTTACGGCGCGCCCAGACCGCAGGACTGCTGTGTCGAGTTTCGACAGCGCATCCGCTTTCGTGGAATCTGATGAGCACGAGCCAAAGCGTGAACCGAGGCCGGTCGGATCGTTCATCGAGGCGAGCTCGACGCTCTGAAGATGCTTGATGGCGTAGTGCAGATCGATGACCGGAACGTAGGCCGTCTCATCGCTCAGGAACTTGGCCGCCCGCATCTCTAGGTAGCAAGACGAAACCGGCACGTTCCGCTGGTACTTCCAGATCTTGAGGTGTCGCGCCAGCTTCTTCGCTCCACCGCCACTGTGCTTCGCATTGATCTCGTTGACGTATTTGTTGTGTTCCTCCGGAAAGCTCTTCATCCAGCCGCCCCGGGGATCGGCGATCATGTAACCGCCCCCAGCGGCGATGTATCCGGGAACGACCTCGACGATCCCGTCCGAGAAATGGCAGACAACCGCAGGTTGACGAATGGTGATGGTTGTTGAGGTGAAGCGCGCCTGCAACGCGTCCTTGACCTTGATGAGCATGGTCAGCGGCGAGGTCGGCTGAATCCCCTTGAGCGATACGAGGTAGTCGGCGTCGCTGTATCGCCAGACCCCAGTGCCATGCCGGAGCGAGCCGATCTCGAACATGCGATGCACGCCGAGCACGTAGTCGAGACGTGCCTCGATGGAGGCCTTGTGACCCTTGGCGCCGTCAAACTGCGACGCTATCGGCGTGAAGAGCGACGCCAGGTCATTGAGCCATGAGGTTGCGGTCGCTGCCATCAGGATTCCACCTCACTCTGGAGACCGAGCACATAACGTGCAGTGTTCGTGACGTCCTTGGGTTTGGCCACGGGAACATCAATCTCTCCCGTGAAGACCTCGTTGTGATCACGAGCCGTCAACTGCCAGCCGCGAGGGCGGACTTGCGTCGCGCTTCGGCGCGGTCAATCAGGCTCATGTTTAAAGGGTACCGACGGCCTCCGACAACTGCGCCGGCCGCGCCGCCCACGCCGAGAGTTTGGCGAGATCTGTTCGCCTTGCGCGGTGGGGCAATCGGACTAGATATCGTTTTACTTGCGGGTACATCTGCATCAGGTATCTCATGATCAGGCTTTTTAGTGGATACCTCCGGTACAGAGGTCACGGCCCGCGACCTCGCTCACGTTACAATCCGCAGCCCCGTTCCTTTGCATGCCAAGATCGCCCTGAGTAGAAGGAGGAACACATATGGGCAATCCGGCATGGGGTCACGGCTACCACAAGGGTTTCGGCGACGGAGCGAAGCAAGGTGGCGTCGTCGGCGCTCTGATCACGCTGGGGGCCACCGGCCTTGTCGTGGGCGGCAAGTGGGCGGTTGGCAAGCTTCGCGAACGCAGTTTGGCGAAGCAGCCCGCGTCTGAACCAGTAACCGATGCGCCGGACGACGACGACCAAGGTTCGCAGACCAGTTCGGCCGTCTGACCGGGCAATGGCCGAAGACCCCTTGGTACGCCGAGCGTCGGGCGCGGTGGCAGCTTGAGCACACCAGCCTGCTGCTCGTGGCCGAGCAGCGCGCCCGACTATGGTGGCGATCACGCGAAACGAGGCTTCTTCTACGACGAGAAGCTGACCTCGAAAGATGGACTCTTCAGTGAGATGGTTCGCGCGCTCTACGGTGATCCGCCGCTCAACAGCGGACCGAACGCGAAGACGCCTTGGCTTACGAGACTCAAGGCTGACGGGGTGTTTCTGCTTGATCTGGCCGCGGAGCCGGTGACCTATCACGGGGCAGGTGAACGAGCGGCTGCGCTCCGCCGGAATATTGAAGCAACCGTGACCCAGGCGTCGTCTCAAGGCCCCGAGGGCATCGTTTTGGTGAAGCGCAACGTCTTCGAGCTGCTGAACGCACCCTGCGCGGCGCCCGCCTCCCCGCACTTCACGACGACTTCGTCCCGTTCCCGGGCAGTGGTCAGCAGCGCCGATTCCGCGAGCTGTTCGCACAGGCGATCAGCTCATTGGATGGCTACGCGACAACGTGAAGAAGGCGGCACCGGCCGGGGAGCGGCGAAGCACTCCATCCAGTCGATGCTGCCAAGTCGCGCGGTTGCCTCGAAATGAGGTGACGGTGGATCACGTACCTGATCGCGGCGACCCACTCCCGCTCGGCACGACCTTGATCTGCTCGGCTTCTGGCCAGCGCCCCTGGAGCACCACGGCTCACGCCAGCGCGTCGAAGTAGTTCGCGAAACGTGCCGACGACATAGTCCTCGACATCGGCGAAGTCGCGTACGACGAGTTCCTCCCCGATCACCCGACGGAAGGTAGATCCCTTCGACCATCGTCATCTCCTTGCTCTATGCGGCCGGCGAACCAGTTGGTTCACCGGGCAAGCCGCGGCAGAACACGTCCTTCGTGGAGAACTTCGAAGAGGCGACAAACAACCTCGCCATCGTTCTAGGGGCAGTCACCTGCGTCGACCCATCCGACTGATCCCCCGGCGGGCCCGGGCTGTGCCGACGCCATTGCCAGCGGCACAGCGCGAGAGTCCGGCCGCAGAGTTCTAAGCCGCCACGCGGGCAGCCAAGGACAGTACGTCGTCGAGGCTCGGCGTCACAACTGTCTCGTAGTGTTGCGGCACTTTCGCCGCGTTGAACACGGAAGACCAAGATCTCTCGGTGACCGCGACGTCGCAACAGGAGATCAACCGATTGGAACTTCACCACGTGCGTGGGTGCAACCTCCCTGGCCCAACGCGGGTAGCGACTCCTGAGATGGAGCTCGCCAGAATGATCTCCGTATGTGTCGACGTGGCTGCCACCCACCAGCCGTGTCACACCCCTTTCACCGAGACCGCGCATAGACCAGGTATGACCACCCCCGACTTGAACGCAATAATCCAACTGGCGGCAATCGTCGCGGAGCAGAACTCCGCTCCAGAACCCGAAGCGTCTCCCGCGCACATGCGCGAGGATGAACTGCCGGACCTTCTCACCCTCACGGAAACTGCCCAGTACCTGCGCGTGAGGCCGAAGACGCTTCGCAATTGGAGCTCCCTCGGTAAGGGACCGAAGACGCTACGTCTGGGCGGCCGCGTGGTCTATCGCCGAGCTGACGTGCTCGCGTTCCGCGACAACCAGGCGGTGGCGGCATGACTCGCGCAGCGTTGAAGCCCGGCGAAATCGGGGAGCCGTCCATTCGCGTCGTCGACGGTGGCTATCAGGTACGTGTCCGCTTCCGCCGCCACGACGGCGAGCTGTCTCGTACCTCCGCAACGGGACGCACCAAGACCCTCGCGGTCCGCGCGGCGCGCGAGAAGGCTTCCGCTCGCATGTCAGACCGAAATGGTGCGGCCGTTGGCGCGTCACCTCTCACCCCCGACTCGACCGTCGACGAGCTCGCTGCCGAGTTTCTCGCAACGTTGCGACACCGCTCAACGCACCTGAAGACACGCTCAATCACGAACAAGATTCATACGGTGCGCAAACACATCATCGGCTCCTCATTGGGAGGCATGACTCTGCGCCAACTCACTGTGGGGGCGATATCACGTCACCATGCCGCGCTCGTGTCGCAGAACAAGGTGTCCACCGCACGTCAGACCGTCAGCGCTCTCCGAGAGCTTCTGGCTTTCGCCGCCGAGGACGACCTGGTGCGCGGGAACGTCGCGGTCGAATTCCGCGTGAAGCGACCTGCGACGAAGATGAAGTTCGTCCCCGAGGTCAGTGACGTGCAACTCCTCCGAGACGCAGCCCGTGCGTATCGAGACCGTCCGGGCCGGATGGGCCCGCGCCCGACTCCCCTGTTGCTTGATGCCATCGACGTCATACTCGGCACCGGACTACGCATCGGGGAGGTTCTCGGCCTCCGGTGGACCGACCTGCACCTGGACGGCCCCTCACCGACACTCGAGGTCCTCGGAACGGTAATCGAGGGGCAGGGCGTGAAGAAGCACTGGCAATCGGGCCCCAAGACGATGAAGTCCGAGCGCACCTTCCCTCTCGACGAAGCCCTCGTTGCGACCCTACGCCGCCGGCAAGCCGAAAGCATGGGCGGCACCAACTACGTCTTCGAAACCAGCTCGGGAGCTCCGGTCGGTCCGCACCAGTGGCGCGTGCAGTTGTGGAAGGTCCGAGACTGGGCACTCGAAGAAGGAAGCGAGCTCGCCGTACATGGAGAGATAGGCGCTCATGCGCTTCGACGGGCCGTCGCTACGCTCGTCGCCGATAAGACGGATGTGGTGACCGCCGCGCGGCTGCTCGGACAGCGCGAGACGGGAGTAACCGAACGTCACTACGCGCGCCGGAATCCTCATGCCCCCGACGTGCGCAACATCCTCTCCGCGTTCGCCGACACGGGCCCCGTGAGGGAGGTCGAGCTCGACTAGCACTGTGAGGCCGTCGCCGCGGACGACTCCCCGTGGCACATAAGCTGTTGGGCGTGCATGTGCCGCTCGCAACCCACCCTTTTGCGGATATGCTGCCCCGGCTCGTCGAAGACGAGATGGATGCGCTGGCTCAGGACATTGCTACGCATGGACAGCGTGAGCCGGCGACGGTGTGGACGGACACCGACGGCGTTTCGTGGCTTATTGACGGCCGGCACCGCGCTGAGGCCGCGCAACGCATCGGAGTGCCTCTGCGCACAACGCTCTTCGAAGGCACCGAGGAGGAGGCACGCGCTCTGGTGATGTCTCTCAACGTGCACAGGAGGCACCTCAGCACATCCCAGCGAGCACTCGCGGCGGGCGCACTGGCACGACGACAACGCGGCGGTGTATCAGGGCATCCGGCAGGACTTCCGCTTGCTCCGACGCAGGCGCAAGCAGCACGGTCAGCCGGCGTTTCCGAACGCCTCGTTCGCGATGGAGCAGCCGTGATTACACACAACGACGCGGAGATCATCCGTGCTGTCGCCAACGGCGAACTGAGTGTGACAGCCGCCGCTGCCACAATTCGCGCAAGCCGAAGCGACCGGCAAGCAGCCGCTGCGCTATTTCTCGCACACCGGCGATCTTCCGCATCAGACTCATGGTTGACTCCGCCCTGGATTCTCGAGCGAGCCACCGCATGCCTCGGCGGAATCGACGGCGACGTTGCCGCGGCTCCGGAACACAACGTTCCCGCCAACTGGCATATAACCGCGGAGGATGACGCGCTCGCCCGCCCGAACTGGGCCAACGCCGATGGGAGTGCATCTCGGCTGTGGGTCAACCCACCATACGGGGTCGGTGGACGCGGCCCCGGCGATTGGACACGTCGGGTGGTGAGCGAGTGGGAATCAGGGACAGTGGCGGCCGCTCTGTTGCTTCTCCCCGCCCGACCGGGCGCGCACTGGCAGCAAGAGCTCGCTCGTTTCCCGCGCCTCGAGTTCCGAGGGCACCTCACTTTTGAACCCGGTGAGGGAAACCCTGCCCGTGCTCGTTGGGAAACTGGGAACAGGTCTGAGGCACCGTTCGCCAGCATCCTCGTCGGAGTCGGCCTGGAGCCGTCAGATCTTCATGGTCACTTCTCGGATGTGGGCGTCGTGTTCACCGCGTTCCTGCCAGAAACGTCAGCGTAGGGGCACTGGAGAGTCGCCGAGATTCCGAAAGCGACCGAGTCTCCGCCTCTACTAGTCGCGACGACGAACTCTCAGCGCTCCATCACGCCATGAGCCAACCAGGCAACGCCTCGTCGAGACGCGTGCGCTGCTCACCGGGCAACGCACCGCTACACGCCAGCTCCTGCTGACGACGCAGCCAGGTCCCCGCGCTCTCCACCGATGACGAGTATCCGATTTCGAGTTCTTCCATCCATGCCTCGGTGCGCATCGCCTCGGCGTCGACTTCGCGCCAGTCGGGCAACAACTCATCCAGGAAGCTGAGCTGTTCGGGCGACAGTTCGCCAACAGCGGCCTCCAGCTGGGACTCTTCGATGAAGGCGGCGGCTTCGTAAGCATTCATGAGTTTCTGTTCCTCTGCGGTCACGGACGCGGCTCGGTTGGCTGCGTCGTTACCGTCTCTATGCGCGGTGCTCGTCGCTGCGGTGTCCATGCACCGCTAGCGGCCGACCGGGTGCGGGGCGCCGGCGGACCTCGACGCGCCGCAGCGCAGCCATTCCCCACAGCGGAAGGGCGCGGGCAACGCTGCCTCGCCCGACGCGACTATGCATCGACTCTTTGAACGGCCACACCCCGCATCGGAACAGCTGCTCGTCTGCACGGAAATCGATCCCTGCTGCCGACAGTGCGGAGCGGACGAACTTCGGCTCGACAGGAACTGCAGGGAGGTGCGGCCGCTGAAGCCTCTCAGCGGCCGCACCACCCTCAGCGTCTAGAACTCGACGTCGTCGGCATGCGCATCGCACTTCGTGCAGCCGCAGTCGGGCCACTCGAGCGACGGAGCGAGTGGCGCCACGGGTTCGTTGCCAACTTCCCACTCGCGCCACGGGTCGACGTCGCCGCTGAGCCACAGTCCGAGCCTGAACTCGAAGTCCTGTCGGAACGACTTCATCAGCTTGTGCGTCCGCACCCCTCCTTCGAACACCTCCACACCGTATGAGTAGTTCACGCCGCACAAGACGACTGAGAACCCGTCGCGCTGGGAGACGTTCAACGCCTGCGGGTGCAAACGGGCAAAGTCTTCAGCGGTGGCCTCGTACGCGTCGATGTCGATGATGAGCAGCGCGTCCCCGTTTCCTCGGATATACAGGTCTGCGACCTCGGGCTCCGGGAGACGAGCGTCGCCGCTCGTCGAGTCCGTCGTGTCAGGTAGATTCGATGCCATTTCAATTGCCTTATCTTGAATCGTGTCGGTCAGTCCGGCATGTCTCGCGCCGGACTTTCGCCCTATGCGCGAGCTCAGTTGACGCGGAGAAGAGACACTGGGCGAACACCGATAGGACTGCGTCGCGTTTGTGGTCAATCCTGTTGCGGCGTCGGAGGACGCGGTCCAGGTGATTTACCTCGACGTGTGGCGAGTGGATAAGAAGCGGTCACCGTCCTCGTCGCGCACTGTCTACTTCCCGCGCATCCATGAGCGCGCTGGCAGCGGGAGCTACCTCGCTTCCCCTGGACCTTTCATGGCATCTGATGCCTTAGGACAGCGAGGGCAACTCAAGTCGCGCCCGCCGGCAAGAAGGCACTAGATCGGAGACATCTATCGCCAGCATCCTTGTGGGTGTGGTCGTGGAGGCATCGGATCTTCAGGCCCGTGTACTCGGATTAAGCCATGAGCCAGCCCGGCAGCGCCGCATCTAGACGGACTCGCTGCGCTGCAGGCAACGCCCCGCTACGAGCCAACCGCTGCTGCGTCCCTAGCCACGTCGTTGCACTTTCTACCGACGAGGAGTAGCCGATGTTGAGTTCCTCGAGCCACACCTCCGTGCGCATCGCTTCGGCGTCCACGTCTCTCCAATCGGGCAGGATCTCGTCAAGATACGCGATCTGATCCGGAGACAGTTCTCCTACGGCATCCTCGAGCTGGCACTCTTCGATGAAGTCGGCGGCTTCGTAGGCGTTCATAGCTGGTTCTTCTCTCGTTTCAGAAACTGCGGGGTTTCGCATCTGACTTCTTCATGCGCGGTGCTCTTCCCAAACTGGTTCGCTGCCAGGCACGCAGAGCCGGCGAAGCGGTTCGCTGGTCACGGCGTCCAAGCCGAGCAGGACCGCAACCGCCAGTTCTCGGGGCAGACGGAAAATCTCCATCTGTCCCGGCGGTTCGGCGCAGCGGTCGTCAGAGGGCTCGCCAGTGCGGCCCGAGGACGACTGGTGAAGCGTTGATGGTGACGTCGCCGCATCGCGTGGGCATGAACCGCCCGAGCACTTCCATCACGGCGTCCACTTCTCGCTCCGGCGTCTCGATGATGAGCTCGTCGTGCATGGGTAGCCAGATGTGCGCCCCCTTGGGGAGGTTGTCGTGAACGTCGAGAGCGGACTTCTGGAACAAGTCATAGGCGGTCGACTGGATGAGGAGGTTGGCTCGGGCATGGGCGCTTTCTACGATTCCGAGCATCCGACCGCTCTCCAAGCGCACGCGCTCCATTCCGCGCTGCGCGTCCAACCATCCCTTCGCCACGGGATATGGCTTCCACAGCGCATCTCGGACAGCGCGTGCCTCGGCGGTGGAGCATCCGAGCATCCGTGCGGTGCGACCCACGGTCGCGCCGTACATCGTGGAGATGATGATGAGCTTGAAGGTCTTCCGAAACGCGAGCCCGTCGAATCCGGCGCGCTCAGCAGCACTCACGTACGGGTCGCCGTTGGCCAGGTCGTGCGCGAGCACCTCGTCCCCGCTGAGAGCAGCCAAGACTCGCGGCTCGACGCCGTCATAGTCTGCAGTGACGAGCACGTGTCCGGGACGCGCGAGCAGGAGCGGACGCATGTCCTTCGCGACGTTGTTGAGTGCGGGCCCCTTCGACGACACACGACCGCTCACCTGGGCAAAGGGTGCAAGTGTCGTGTGGACCTTCCCGCGACGAGTCGCAGCCCTGAGCTCCCGAGCCTTCGGGAGACGCCGCCTGATGTGCAGAATGTTCTCGTACAGCTCAGCGACGGCGAGCGCTGCCGAGTTGTTCTCGACCTGGCGACCGCCCCAATCATCGCTGGCAGGACCATCGACCTGAACTCCTCGCTCTCCGAGCCAGCGCACGACGGCGTCCTCGTTCGCCCGGTCGAGGGGGTCGAAGGTCATCAGGTCCTTGACCTGTCGACGGACGTTCGCCATCTCGTCGACCGCCGCGTTGAGGCGCTCGACGTCGACCCGGATGCCCCGAGCGGTGGAGTTGGCGAGCACCGCTTCGAAACGAGATGCCTCGATGGCGTAGCGTCCCGCGCCGGGGTCGGCGCGCGCCGTTGTAAGCATGGCCTGCGCCGTTCCTGTCGGCTCGGCGCCCTTGACGCTGTGGTGAACGAGCCACGGCGTCGTCGCGTTTCGGACCCACATCCAGCCGGGCACACCGCTCCTCTTGATGAGCTCGGTCACGGTTGCGGTCCGCGTCCAGAGCCTGTGGTCGGGTAGCTCTCGCGACCAGAGACGTTCGAGGAAGTCGCCGTGGTCGCGGAGCTCGATGGTCCACTCCCCGGCGATGATGAGCTCGTGACCGCGGAGATACCCGACGAGCGGTTTAGGCGCGCTCGCGACCCAGCGGGTGAAGTCGGTTCCCGAAGCCGGTGTGAGGTACCGCATCAGTACACCTCCTTCTTCATACGCGCATCGCGCGCCTTCTGCTCCTGGGCCGTGAGCGGCTCGCGGACGAGTGGCTCCTGAACGCCCATCTGAAGGTCGCGCATGCTGTAGGCGTCGACTTTGAACTGCCACCGGCCACCTTTGTCGACAGCATCGACGACGAAAACACGCTCACCCACGATGACCTTGCGCCGCCGCAGACGCTTGAGCGCCTGCGACCAGCGGGCGCCGAGCTGTCGAGGGCCGATGCCGGTGAGGTCGTCCGGCACGAACATGTCGACGTCGCTGGTGAGTACCGCCTTCGCGAAGTCGGCAGCCGGCATAGGGCGGTCAACAACTTTCCAGGCATACTCGAGGGCCGGGCCCCACGCTTCGACGAGCGGGTCCGCCCCTGCGACGTCCTTGTTCCACCCTTCGAGGGCCTGCGTGGCAATCGACGTGTCGCCCTTCTTCACCCAGCTCAACGCACCGAGGATGCGCTGCGACCAGGAGGGAGGAAAGCCCATGGGGAGGATTTCGAACGCCGGGCCCTGCTGAATGCCTCGAAGGACCATGGTGTGCGCTGCAGCGAGCAAGGTAGGTCGGTTCTCCATGATGTGGCGGGTGAGGTCCGGCACCGAGTACCTGCGCCCGGTTGCCATCTCGAGGAGCGACTTCTCGAGCCTCATAGAGAACCAACGACGAGCATGGTCGTCAGCGATGGTGACGTTGTTACCGCACGCCGTGGTGATGATGCCGCTGACGGGGACGAGTCGGTTGACGCCAAGCTCGCGGATGCTTTCGGCGCCGTCCTCAGCGGTGATGACCTTTCCGACGAACGGGCTGTTGAGGGGGCCTCGAACCTCATCGTTGTGGAAGAACCTGGTCGAGCGCGTGAGCAGAGCGGAAGCGAGAGACTTCTTACTCTCTGTGTCCTCTCCCCTTCCCAGGTTCCATTCCGTCGCCGCCTTGGACCCCTGTCCGAGAACTCGGCAGGCCTGGGCCGCGAAGCTCTTGCCCGTTCCGATTTCGTTTGCATCCCAGAGGAAGCCGATAGTTGCGGTGACGGCCGAGCGGGCACAGCTCGTCAGCATCGCCGCCATCATCCGCGCGCGGTCCCGCGGCGCGGCCCAGGGGAAGTCCTCGCAGAGCGCGTCCAGCATCTCGAAAGCAGCCTGAGCGTCCTCCTCGGTCGGCTCGTCGGGCACTGAGTATCCTTCCTGCCAGCGCCAGCGGTCCCGGTGCCCCATGATGAGCACTGCGCGCGCCGCGCGGTCATAGCCGGGCTTGGTGATGAGTCGGTCGTTGACGATGGACGGCTCGTGGACGATGTGCTCGACGGGCGGGCACATCGCACGGAGACGCATCATCACGGTCCCCAAGACTCCGCTGGGGATGTTGCTCGTCGGACGGGCGCCGTCTTTGGTGCTCAGCATTGGCTGAATGGCGAGCAGGAGCAGCACGAGCATGTCGTCGCGGGAGTCCCACCGGATGATTTCTCCTGAGGGGGTGACGCTGAGCAGCCGTGCGGGGTTGCCGCCCGTCCCCGGTTCGCTGAAGACCAGCGGGAGGTCGCTGTCTGACTGTTGGGTTGCCGAGGCGATGATGGTCGCGATACGCGTGGCCATCTTCTCGATGGTTTCGTCGACCATGACGTTCTCGTGCTTCGCACCCCAGATGAAAGGGGCGCTCGTTACGACGGCTCCACTCTTCTCGAGACCGGCGAGCGCCGCCTCGGGGGAATCATCCAGCAGGTCGAAGGCGGTCCAGACCTTCCCCTCCTGGACCTCGACCTTGGGGTTCTCCCTGTTGTAGCTATCTCGGGCGATTGCGATGTCTCGTGGCAGCGTGCGGAGGTCGATGGCTTGCGAAGTGGGCGCCGTCGAAGACTCCGAGGCCCAGTCCAGCATTGCACCGAGCCGATGAACCTCGGACACACCGAGACGCGTCGGGAGTCCCCGAGTGCCGCGAGCGAGGTCAGCCGCTGGGACGAACCCGGTGGTCATGAGTTCGGCGACGGCCATTCCATCGATGATGATGGCGTGCGCGGCCATGGTGCTCGCGTCGTCAATATGCACCATGAGGTACTTCCACACGTCGTCGCGCTCAACCCAATCGATGGAATCGAGGATGTCGCGGGTGCCCGTGAACCCGATGGCGTCGTGGAGCCAATCGTGGTCTGCCATGGGCAGACGCAGCGCGGCGAGTCCGCCGCCGAGCTCGATGTCGACAGCGCCGCCTTCCATCCGCCGTGCCTGGATGCCGTGTCTGGCGAGTTCCGCGATGGTCAGGTCGGGAGCGATGAGGTGGACGCTTGAGGGGCTGACAGTGGCCAGCCCCTCACTCTGTGCCGTCGCACCGGTGTCGGCCCGGCGGGGCCTCCAGGTACCGTCGAGGGTCTGTCCGGTCGACAGCTCGCTGACGCGACCAACGTCAGCGCGCTTAGGGGTGATGGAGAGGGTGTGGCCGCCAACATCGGCCGAATGTAGGGAACTCATTGCGTAGTCTTCCTGGAGAAACGTGGACGGCCGCTGGTCTGCGGCCGTGGCCTCACCTGGTGGTGACGCCGGGCTTGTCGCTCCCCTACCGGGCGAGCGATGTGCCCCCTATGCGCGAGGTCTGCGAGTGCTAAATCAGACATCTGCTGCGTTTTTCTGGCGAGCCCATCGCGGACCCGTTCAGGTTGCGACTCTGCCCCTATGCGCGTCACCCGCAGACGGCCACAGACGACTACCTGATCCGGGACATCTGGTCGCCGCCGCGGGTCCGAGATCCAGGACAAGTCGTCGATCCATTGGCTCATCCACACAGTTCGAGGGGATCAACTGCACCCCCGAGATCGCCGTCATGACGCCAAAGTCGGCGAAGTGATGCAGTAAACGGTGCGTCAGCGGCCTTCCCTCCGAAGACCGATGGATACCGCTAGCGCTGAAGCAGCCAAGGTCGCTTTCGACCCTTCAACTGCGCCTCTCCCTCTCGATCCCTGGAACTGCAAGGAACTTCGGCGGGCAGTTGACGCCTTGCAACTGCATGCTGCCGACCGTTTGGCCGTTCGCACCCCGTCCCCGCGCCCTTCGGATGACCGTGCACACGTACGCGGGGCCACAGGCGGATGCGCCTCCTTGTTTATCGCTCAGTCACATCGGGCATGCGCCGTCATCGCGGTCTCGCAGCGATACGGCGGGTATACGGCGCCGATATGGCGGGGATATAGCAGCCATGCAGTAGCGATACATCGTCGATATCGCAGGGTCGTAGCAGGCATTCAGCAACGACGTAGCCACCACGCATCACGGATATAGCAAGGATATAGAGGCAATAAGGAGACACTAGGGACGCAACATAGATATGGCAGAGATATAGCAGGGGTGCAGCAGGGATCTAGCAGGGGTGCAGCAGGGATCTAGCAGGGGTGCAGCAGGGATCCAGCAGAGATATGACCGGGATACAGCAGAGATCGAGCAGGGACGCAGCGTCGATATCGCAGCCTTGCAACAGGAATAGGCCGCGACTATTCGGTAGCACTAAAGTTGCGAGATAGCATCTTCCGGCGGCTGGTAGCACCTCAGTTGAGAGCATCTAAGGAAGGATTCGAGATTTTCACCAAAGATCTTTCGCCGGTGCGAGAGCATTCGATTCTATTGGCGCCGGTTCCCAGTCAGCGAACAAGCGCACTATCGATTAGGAGAGGGGTATCAAATGAAGAGCCTCGAGTGGACGAGTAACATTGAACACACAGATAGGCGCGTGGCAGTATGCGGAGACTGGCACGGCAACATCGGCTGGGCTCGGATGCTGGCTCGGGCCCTTCCCGCCCTCGCGCCCGATATCACCACGCTTCTACACCTCGGCGACTGGTGGATGCCGCCAGGCCTTGTCGATGAGGCCTTCGCCGAGACTGCCGTCGACCGCATCTACGTCACGCTGGGAAACCACGAGCCGTGGAACGAGATCACTCCACTCCTCGACAAGCACCCCGGAAAGGCGGTACGCATCTCTACGCTCATTTGGCTGCTCCCTCGGCCGGCGCACCTCACCATAGGCGGGCGCTCCGTCTTGTCGCTGGGAGGTGCCTCATCCGTCGACCGCGAGTCCCGACAGGAAGGGCTCACTTGGTGGCCGGACGAGGCGATTACGGAAGACCACGTGGCGGCTGCCATCGCCGGGGGCCCTGCGGACCTGATGCTCACCCACGAGTCCCCAGCCAAGACTCCTGTCCGCGCCGTCCGCGAGATCCTGCGCATGAATCCGCATTGGTTCACGAAGAGCGCGCTGGAGGCGTCCGCGGCGTCTCGCGCCCGGGTCAGCGAGGTCTGGGACGCTGTGCACCCCGAACTGCTCGCGCACGGGCACATGCACGTCGCGGGCGGCGGCAAGACCGAGGACGGCCGTCGAGTGGCGAGCCTCGGACGTGAAGGCCAGGAGTGGAACCTTGGGATCCTTGACATGGAAACGTTGAGGATGGCGACTCCGAGCCTTGCCATCATTCGCGGGAGGGCCGAGCAACCATGACGAACGGTCCCCAGCGCTCGAGAGAGGAACGTCTCAACGGAGTCCTTGAAGCCTTCCACTCTTGCCAGCTCGACGGACTACAGCCGACCCGCGCTGCCGTCCGCGACGGATGGGACTACGTCGAGGGGCGGCGGACCCTCGACGAGATTATCGAGGACGTTGTGCGCCGCCACACCCGCCGCCCAGAGGACCAGCAATGACCGACGAAACGTCGAATCCGTGGGCTGAGATCGTCGGCCCCTGCTACACAGTGGCGAGCATGGCGCGCACGCTCGGATGGACAGAAGCCGAGGTTCTCGCGGCCGGAGAATCATTACGCCTCCTGATGCTGCGCACCTCGGACGACGTCACACTCTTCCCGTCGTTCCAGCTCATCGAGGGGAAGGTGGTAGAGGGGCTGACCGAGGTCCTTCGCGTTCTCGAAACGGGAACCGCTAACCGGTGGACGTGGGCACAGTGGCTGAATACCGAACTGCCTAATGAGGATCCTTCCCGTAACATCCAATACCTCTACGCAGGGCGCCTCGACGAGGCGCTTCGCGATGCCGAGCATGACGCGTGGGCGTGGCGTTCGTGACGCACTCAACCGGAGCGCGCGCGAGGCGTCGGCCGGGCGCTCGAGAGAGGGTGGTGTCCGGAACTACTGCGATGACTCGTTGCCGAGCTCACGCCGAGCCAATTCGAGCGAGTTCAATGCTGCCGCTTTGCTTGAGTGCCCGTCGCTGACGGCCAAGAACTGGCCTGCGGCGCTCTTGAGGCGCCATCGATAGTCCCCGGACGCGTCGCGATACAACTCAAACCGCCCCTTCGGCCCTGGCGCGACTCGACTAAGCTCGGCCGCGACCGCCGGGTTCCTGACATCCGCAAGGATCGCCGCGCGAAGCTGCGCCGCTGGCGCCTCCGCCACGCCGGTGAGGGATGACAAGATACTCACCGCCGTCGCTCGGTCTTCGTCGGTGACCCACCGCTCACGCGCTAAGGCTTCGATAAGTTTGAGGCCGCTCGCTGCTTCCTTGAGGTCTGAGCTGAAGGCGAGAGTGTGCGCGTGCTCGAATCGGCGCGACCACTCCTGACGAGCATCCGTGGCCTTCTGGGTGCGCCTGGTCAGTACGAAGCTGACGACGGACCAGATCAGTCCCACTCCTGCCACGCCGGCCGCGATGATCGCGGCGAGGAGTGTCGCGCCGGAGTCCGTCATGCCCACACGATAGCGCGCACCGACCGTGTCGAGAGTCGGATTCCGTCCGCATGATCCGTAGTCGTAGCTGCGGTGCACATGCCAGCCGTCCTCACCCTTGAAGACGCCGAACACCAGTGAGTTGCCTGGGGTGCCTTGAGAAAGGCCAAAGCATCTGCTCTGTGCAGGTGCCCCTCCAATTCTCATGCTTGACAGGATCTAGCCCGCCGCTCGTCATCTGGAACCGGTGAGCGAGCGCCAGCGGCCTTTGCGGAACTGGATACCTGTTCGAAGTATCCAGCCCGGCCACAGAGATCGACCCCGGGGCGAGTCCGAGACCAGGTGGCGTCACGCACGCTCCGTTCGACTCGGGTACGAATGCAGGACGAGGCTCTTACCACCACTCGTGCTCAGGCGATTGACGCTCGTCGAGGTCAAGAAAATGATGAACCGCAACTGGCCCGCAAGGCCCAATCGAAACTGTCACCTATTCGTGGAGGACCCCGCTCCCGCCGAGAGCTGAAAGTGAGGCAGGACCGTGATCTACGCTCTGCTCGTCCAGGCGATCACGCAGTGCCCCGATGCCACGCCGAGATGCGCACGCGGTGGAAGCGGCGCGCTCTCCACGACCGCCGACGCGCACTAGAAGACGCCGTGTCTCATTTCGAGCGGACCGGCCAACAGATAGTCGACCTTGCGAAGGCGGTGGCGTCCCAGGATGCGATTCGCACGCTTCCGATGACAGCACCGCAGCGCGCAGACTTAAAGACGCGCTCCGCACGCGCACAGATACGTCGCGGGAGCAAGAGCTTCTGACGGCGACGCGGAAGGAATCGGAGCTCTTGCGCGACCGTCATCGCCGGGTTCGTAACGCTGTGAATCACGGACTACCACTAGCTCCGACCACCCTGTCCAGTGTGCGCGAGTACCCCACATCCACATCACAGGTAGCCCTCAACCTTGCCCTGGCGTGGTTCATCGGCGATGAGTCCGGCGCTGCGCTCCTTGCGCAGGAGCATGCCAACTGGTTGGACCGTCTCGCCCTGGTCGCCAATGGCGAGAACTGGACGACGCGGCTCCCTGAGCAAGGGCAGGTGGCCCAATATGTCGTTTCAGCCTGTGAGATCCTTCGATCTCACTTCCTGTGGTGCCGAACCAGGATTCCTTGGAGCGCCGCGCGAGCGTGTCCGAGAACGGCGGCCGGCTGCTGAGCTGAGTCATGGTGCATCCATGCGCGGTCGTGCCGTGTCGGTGTGCAACATACTGATGACATGGTGCGGACGGGCAAGCGATCAGGGGCGCTGCGGTCGATCTTGGAGGCCGCGGGACTCCGGTTCCGACAGCGGGGCGGGTCACTGCGGATGGCTGACCTGCGCGCTCCGGCGAGGGGCGAAGTGTTGAATATCCACACGATGCTCGGCGGGATCTCGCCCAGCCCATTGCTCCGTCCTGGTAACTGGGACTTGCAGACGCTCGACGGTCTCGCAATAGAGCTGGATGAGGAGTTCCACTTCACCCGCTACCGTGCGTCCACGCTCCGACGCCCGATGCTCGAGAGCCTCCCGTGGGCCACGACGCACCTGGCGCACTGCGCGGCCTACGAGTCTGCAGCAGCCCGTGGCGGAGGGCGCTGGACGAGCCCGCCGTCAGAGAAGATGTTCGGCCCGTCAGACGCCGTGGGAGTGTTCGACCCACGGGGCAGCGCCCGAGGCAAACAGCGTGCGCTCTACGACGCGATGAAAGACATCGCGGCGGCCAACGGTGCGACGCATCTCGCCCGCATCTCGATCTACGACACGGTGGACGGTACCGCGCTCGGCGACGTCCTCTACGGCAAGCGGACTGTGCCACCGGCTGCCGTGCGTGAGGCTATCGAGGCGCGGGTACATCAGCCGCGGGGGTGACTCCTGCGGCCAGCACACGTCAACTCGCCGTCGCCGGCAAGGAGGGGCGATGAGCCTACGTCTGTCGTCCTGCGTTGTGGCCGTAGCGCTCCTCGAACTTCCGGACGTCGCGTCGATACCTGAACCAGAGCACAACGCCACAGACCGTGAGTGCAATGGCGCCTACGGTCAAGATCCAGTCCAGGACATCAGTGACATCGAGGAAGACAACCCGAAGAACAGTGAATGCTCCCCAGCCCAACACCAAAATCAGCGCGGCGATCCGCGAACGCCCAAGCGCATGGCGCTGCTGAATCAGCGACGGAGACGGCTCAGCATCGGGCTCACTCATGCGCAGAGCCTAGCCCCGCGCCTCGTCCTCCGCACTGTCGAGTGCCCGCTGCCGACGCCGGAGGTCTCGCACGAGAGGAACGCTCTAGCCTGCGGTGAGGCTCACGCTTGCTTCTGAGATCCAGCCAGTCACGTCGGCCCACGCCAGCCCGGTGTGCAGGTCCAGAGCGAGACCACGAGTGTCGTTGTAGAGGCGAAGGGCGCCGTCGGTCACGTCCAGCGTGAGCCGGTGTCCGTCGAGATCCAGTGTGTGCACGCGCGAGCGATACCGAACGACACTGACGCCGGCATCAGCAAGCTTCTCTGGCAGCCCCCGCTCAAGGACGTGTCGCTCGCCCATCGGTGCCGGACCGCCGGCGAGCATCGGGAGGAACACCTCGTCGAACTCGGCGAGGACGTCAGCCCACGGGCGCGTGTGCTGTGACGACTGCGGGAGGAACGGTTCCCACTCCACGGTCGGCAGCCGCCAACGCCCTCCCTGCATGCAGACGACGAGGTAGTGGCGGGGGATCAAGAACTGCTCGGCGTGGTCTGCGCCACCCCACGTGAACAGCGACACGTCGATCCCGCGCTGCTCGTCGCGCCCGCTGATGAAGCCGGGTTCGTCGAACACGGTCAGTCCCCGGTCTCGCAGCAGATCTTCGAGTCACTTCTTGGTGGTCATGCTGTCAGCTACGCGCTCGGCGAGGGCACACCGATGAAGGTGCCATCTGCGTCGCGGCGCCAGTGTCTGCCGGTCGCCATGCCCCCTATGATCCAGGTGTGGAGATCATCAGTGGGGACCTACCGGCGAAGAAGGGCTACATGCTCACGAACAAGCGGTTGGTGGCACCCGGGTTCAGTTTGAAGAAGTGGCACATCAACAAAAAGACGGTCGAGTCGGTTGAGCTGCTATCGGACAGATTCCTCAACAGCGTCACAGCGACAGGTGCCCTCTTCGGTATCGGCCAGACGCTGGCCGACTTGACTATCCCCGGCGCTGGCATCGGCAAGGGACAGCAGACGACCCTGTTCAAGATCACGTTCACCGACGGGATGACGGCAACATGCCACGGCACAGCCCAGGAGTTCAAGACGCTCCTGAAGTGGAGCAACAAGTAGCGGCCTAGTCGCGTCACCTCAGTCGAGTTGAAGCGAGTGGAGACCTGGCCGCTGGGGCGCTGTTAGCCTCCGGTGCGAGTGACTTCGAATACCTCATACAGTCGCGGAAGATCGGACTCCGTCAGCACCAGAAGTCTGATGCCATGCTTGGCCGCGAGTTCTGCTTTGCGGGCCATCTTGGCGGCGTACTCGACCTGGCTCATCATGCCCGCAGCTTCCACGAACGTCCCGTCAGGCAAACGCCAATCTGCACGCGAACCATTCGCGTTGAGCTCGGCGTCGTACGGGTAGATGGGTTCCGTCTCATGAGGTATTCCCTTTGCCCAGAGGTAGTCATCAATGATCCGTTCGAACGCTGACCGGCACTCGTGGCCATCGGCTGCCACGCTGATATAACCGCGCGAAGGACGCCATCCTTCGCCGAGGACTCCAGCCCTCGCCAGCCACTTCACCCATCCGCCCTCTGACCCTGTTGGTAGCACCTGTCGGAGAAGGATGGCCGTGATCGGTTCGACGGTCCCGTCGGCGAAAAGCCCGGGCACCATTGACGCCGAGATGACGCGACCGGCGTATCTGACGACTTCGCTGACGGCGGAGGTTGCCCCGGCTTCGAGGACAGCAGCGTTCGTCTGGTCCAGCGCCTCGCCCCACGTGCGCACGCACAGGTGGCAGACCTTCGCTGTTCTCAGCTGAGCGACGTGGCCAGCCGCCAACTTCGATGGCGTGAAAGGGCGGCCACAGAGCGCACAGTCCTGAGGAATCAGGGAGGTCGGCACGAGCCAATCCAGATCTTTCACCATGGTGACGACAGCGGCGACCGCCGCTCCGAACCGGTCCTCCTCCACCCCGGACATGTCGGTACGTACCCACTCGGGCTTCTTGTCGTTGTGCCCGAGCAGCCAGACACCATGCAGTTGTTCTCTGGCCCCTTCGGTCTTCAACCTTCCCCACCACTCCGGATGCTCGTCATGCAGGGACAGCGCCGTAAGCGCAGGTGCGTGAGAGGGCGACAGTGCCATCGCGCTGTCCCAGTGTTCTCGCCAGTCGCCGGGCATGCTGACGACTCTCCGCGATGCAACGGCTCGCAGCTTGGCGAGGTTACTCCGGCCCAGCACACCATGCTGGTAGGACCAGAATCCTTCGGTCTCTGAATATTCAAGAGGGGTGTCCATCACGATGAAAGGATCCTTCACCGGTACCGCGAAGATCTCGTTCACCGCACGCGCGACGTCCTCGGGAACACGAGCCGCAGCTTCTGGCATGAGTGAGCGGGTGATGGAGTCACCACGTTCTGCGTCAGGGCCGAATGCGGGCCCGTCGTGGATCTGACTCCAGCCCCACAGTTCGTGTTGCCATTCGAGCTTGTCTCGCAGTTTGATGGGCAATGCAGCCGGTTCGGTGGTAGCGGGCTTGAGACCCATGAGAGCGAGCGCTCGCCTGACGTGCGGGACCAGCACTCCGGACACTACGCACAGGCTTCTGTTGTCGAGGTCGTAGAGGGCGACGCGAGGTGAGTTCCGTGGACTCGGGAACCGCAGTTCAAAGACGAGGACGTTACCCCAGGCGCCGATGACGTTGGCGGTCAGCCGAAGCAATCCGTCACCGGGCGCGCACTCCTCCAACGGTGGAAGCACGTCGAACCCAGCCAAGGTCAATGCATCTGCGGCCACCTGACGATCCTCTTCCCGCTCGACAGTCAGTAGTCGATGCGAGATGAGGTATGAACCGATCTTCTTCCGGTCCCGACGCACGAGCATTGTCGGTAGCCGCGACTGCGGGCTACCTTGCACGGTGACCGAACCATCGACGGCTCCGGGCGAGTACGGGACAGTGAACTCCGGGATCAGCCCACACATTGCGGAGTCCCGAGTAGCGGCCGTCGACATGCGTTCAGTATTGCGGAGCCGGACGACATTGGCGGGTGCCGCCCAGTGCGCGCCAGGTCACGACTCCCGCTGCGGTACTGGTCCGCGGCCCGCGTCCGGCGACAGCCGTCGGCGAGCGAGGCGAGCCTCTGCCGCGCGACAGCGCTCCGGGTCCGAGCAGCAAGGTCAGACGAGCGGTCGGTAGCCGAATGCGAGGACGCGCAGCGCAGCCGAGCCCATAGTAAGAGAGGTCACTCCCTCCCTTCTCCCTGCCCTCTCTTCCCCGTGCTCGCTTCGCTCGCAGTGTCGTTCGGTTGCTCGCCGTCGGTCGTTCGCTAAGTCACCGCTGCAGAGCGCCGCGGCGACGGCATACGCGCGGGCGGACTACAACGTTCCCACGCACGCTTGGCGCTGCAGGACCGTGAGCGGGCGGTAGGCGTGCGGGCCAGGCGCACGATCTGGAGCACGATGGCCAGTGAGGTTCAGTGCGGATCGCGTTGAAGCAAGACGAGGACATGAACAGCTCACCCCGAGGGCTGGTCCCGTCCTTTTGTGAGTTCGGAGCGGGGCTCGGCGTGATGCGAACGCGTCGGAGCAGGCGGACCCTGTGCTCGGTTAGCTCCCACGCAGATCGAAGGCTCAGCAGGGGGCTGCCGGTAGAGCTCCGGGCAGCGGCATGAGCCCAACGATCAGAAGAGCTAACCGGAACGAACCCGTGACGATGAGAGTCGGGTTGCCTCAGCCACGACGGGAGAACGGGCCGAGGAACTACGCGCGCTGCGTGACTCTTAGAAGGCCAAGCTCAGACGCGGATAGAGCGAGAGTAGCGCGCGCAGACGATACACAGGCTGAGAGGGTGAGTGGGTGATGTGCGCCGGCGGACCGCGCATGGGAGATAAGCGCACGAAAGAATCAGTCGTGGGCGACCTAGAATCGACGCTTTGCGCGACGTCGCGCATAGAGACCTCACTAGGCAATTGCGATCCTCGACTCGGTCGAGGATCGCACACACTCAGAGGAACTTATGCTCGACTTCATCTCCTTCCCAAATCCTTTCCGAGATCGCGTCGGACCAAACCGGGCCTCCGAAGTAGGTGGCAGCTCATGACTCATGCCGAGCGACGAGACCGGAGGACGGTGGAGACGTTGGCGCTGGCGCAAATGCCGTCGCGAACGCCACTGCATCCGAGGCGCGCAGCGTTGCGCACGGACCCATTCTGGTCGAGTGTATGGCGCACCGGATCGACCGGCGACTGGTACTCCGCGGACGACTTCCGCGCGCTTGCCGCAGCGGACCTTTCGGCCGCCCCTTCGTGGCTGACGATGACCGAGGAGGACGCGCAGTCGAGGGTCCTTGCTCCCCGAAACCGCGAGAAGGTCTACCGCACAATCGCTGCACTGGATCAGTGGCGCACGATGACAGTCGAGCAGCTAGAAGCCCTCACCGATATGAAGAAGTTCGCGGCCGGCGAATGCTCGATTCTGTCAGCAATGTGGAACGCCGGTCTCGTCGAACTCTGCCAGATGGGCGCGCTGTTTCTACCTGGAGAGCGTCTCCGCGATGGTCTACTCGTTCGGCCAACCAAGCCCAGTGCTCTGCTGCGCGAGCTCGAGAGCCAGATGTCCTACGCCGAGTGGGTTTCAACGACGGCCGGCGCGCCGTTCGATGCCGACCGACAGTTCGCCCGTCACAACGTCATCGCGACCGAATTCGGCCTGCGAATGGCAGAGTTCGGCAACGTCGGCATGGTGCTCGGCGAGAAGCTCAGCAGCATGGCGCGCCTCGCGTACGACGGTCTCCGCGACCCTGTTCCGACCACGGGAGCGTCTGGCGGTTCCGACCTCACGCTCGTGCGAACGGACGGTCTTAGGATCGCGGTCGAGGTCACCGCGTCAGTCCACAGTGGATGGTTCTACGACAAGGTCGAGCGTCTCGTCCGTATCCTTCACCGACGCTCTCTCGCACACACTGGGTTGTGCGTTCTGTTCGTGGTTGCACCTCGACGCGAGACGGCGTCGCAGGCACCGCGCGAGGTACTGAGAAAGGTGAAGCAGGACATCCAGAAGGCTGTCCGCGCGTATCCCGGCACACGCACCGACCCCACCGCCGCGCGCATCGGAATCGCGAGCTGGGTGGATCTGTTTCCCGACGCGGAGACCGCGTGCGCGAATCTTCGGATGCTGCCGGTCGAGCGCCCCACAGGCCGTGACTACCTCGGTGATCCGGATGACGAGAACGTATGGGAGTGGGCACACTACCTCGACGCCGCATCCGTGCCGTTCGCGCCGCAAAATGCAGAGATGATGACTGCCGTCATGGACAACGCCGCAGGTCTCCGGGGAGTCCCTCACGCCGTTCGTACGAGTAGCAACCGTCCGTCGCTCATCGATCTGTGCATGGCACGAACCGGGTTCGACATCGCCGGCCAGGCGGACGGCACGAAGAGCCTCGTTCGTCGTGGCGCCGTGGGGGCGCCTAAGCTCCCCGCGCGGCTGGTGTATTAGTGTGCTCGACATAGTCGGTGCGAGTGTCATCAGGCGCTCCTCGCCGAGGCGGAAAGCGCGGTTAATTTCGAGAAGGGCTTAAGCGTTACCGCGGAGCCTTTGAAGCGAGCTCTCACCTACCCAGCCCCACAATTTTACTGCCTGGCCGTTCACAGACGTCAAGACCAGGTATCGCATCGAGAGCAGCCCGATCTCACTTCAATGTCTGGCCCATCACCGATGAAGACCAGTTATCCGCACTATCGGCGCCAAGCCCCATTCTCCGGAGTCGAGAGCGAATCGGCCGGGATTGCTCACGTTTGGTGAGTCTACTGAATGCGACACTCGTCGGCACTCACACTCGGTCGATTGATGCCCGTTGAGCTCGAGACCATGGTCAACCAGAACTTGGGCCTCGCGGCCTAACCAAAACTGTCACCTCTCCGCAAAGCAGACGCACTAAAAACTCCCCGCCCCCGATACGCGAAGCCGGCCACCTCACCCGTGCCGGACGAACACATGGTTGTGATCACAGTGGGCCGCTGCGAGGCTGAGACAAACGACTACCCGCGATGCAGCGGACGCGACTCGGGAGGCGACGATGGTGCACAACGAAGCGACGACGGCGATCAAGCGGCAGCAGGAGGCACTGAAGGCGACACTGCCGTTCACTGATACGCGGGACTTCGAAGCCGCTGACCGGGGGTTCCTCGGAACCCTCAGCCCCGCGGTCGTGCACGACGAGGACGGCAACGTCGTCTGGGACGCGAACAGCTACGACTTCATCACCGGCGACGCCCCCGACACCGTCAACCCGAGCCTCTGGCGCCAGTCGACCCTCGTCGCCAAGCACGGCCTGTTCGAGGTCCTCGAAGGCGTCTACCAAGTGCGCGGGTTCGACCTGTCGAACGTGAGCTTCATCGAGTCCGACACCGGCGTGATCGTGATCGACCCGCTCATCTCCAAGGAGACCGCCGAAGCAGCCCTCAGCCTGTACAGGCAGCACCGTGGTGAGCGTCCGGTGGTCGCCGTCATCTTCACGCACAGCCACATCGACCACTTCGGCGGCATCTTCGGCATCGTCTCCAAGGACGACGTCGAGTCCGGCCGTGTCGAGATCATCGCGCCGGAGGGCACCGTCGCCGAAGCCGTGGCCGAGAACGTGTACGCGGGTACCGCGATGGGCAGGCGGGCCGGATACATGTACGGTGCCGCGCTCGAGCGCAGTGCGAAGGGAGCGCTCGGGGCGGGGCTCGGGCAGACGACATCGACCGGTCACGCCGGCATCATCCCACCGACCATCGAGATCGCCGCGACCGGAGAGACCCACACCATCGACGGCCTCGAGATCGAGTTCCAGATGGCGCCGGGCACCGAGGCTCCGGCCGAGATGCACTTCCTGTTCCCGAAGTACCGGGCCCTGTGCATGGCCGAGAACGCCACCCACACCCTGCACAACCTGCTGACTCTGCGTGGCGCGCTCGTGCGCGATCCCCATGTCTGGTCGCGGTACCTGACCGAGGCCATCGAACGCTACGGCGACCAGGCCGATGTCGTCTTCACCTCCCACCACTGGCCGACCTGGGGCAACGCCGAGATCCTCGAGTTCCTCGGCCTCCAGCGAGACCTTTACTCCTATCTGCACGATCAGACCCTGCGGATGACGAACCAGGGCATGACCGGCGCCGAGATCGCCGAAGAGATCCAGCTGCCCCCGATCCTGGAGAACTCCTGGCACGCCCGCGGCTACTACGGCAGCGTCAGCCACAACGTCAAGGCGATCTACCAGCGGTACATGGGCTGGTTCGACGGCAACCCCGCCCGCCTCTGGCCACACCCGCCCCAGGCACTCGGAGAGCGCTACGTCGCACTCGCCGGCGGCATCGACCGCATCGTCGAAGCCGCGCAGACCGCCTACGACGACGGCGACTTCCGATGGGCGGCGACACTCCTCGACCACGCGATCTTCACCGAACCGGAGAACACCGCGGTGCGCGAGCTCTACGCGGCGACACTCGAGCAGCTGGCGTACGGTGCCGAGAACGGCACCTGGCGGAACTTCTACATGTCCGGTGCGACCGAGCTGCGCAGCGGCAACTTCGGCACTCCGACCACGACGAATGCGCCCGAGATCGTGGCGCAGCTCACGGCGGAGCAGCTGTTCGACTCGGTTGCGATCTCCGTCGACGGTCCCCGTGCCTGGGATCTCGAAGTCGCGCTCGACTTCACGCTGACGGACGAGGATCGGAACTTCCGGGTCACGCTCAGAAACGGCGTGCTCGTCTACGTCGAAAAGCCCGCGGACTCTTCCACCGCCCAGGCATCGCTGTCTCTGACGAAGCCGCGGCTGCTCGCGCTGGTCGCAGGCGACACCGACAGCCCGGGCGTGGAGATGACCGGGGACAGCTCAGCCTTCGGCACTCTCACTTCGGTGCTCACCGCCGGCGACCCGGGGTTCGACATCGTCACACCCTGACGCCAGAGGACAGCTCTACCGATCAGCGTCGAGCGAGATCAAGTACTCCGCGTTGCCGCGCATCGCCTGCTTGTACCTGTCGAGCTCCCCGGCGTGGACGTGATCAGCCAGCAGGGCGAGCAGAGTTCCGAGTGCCCTGTTCACTTCACCAGCTTCATGCAGCGTCAGCGCCTCGAACGCGCCCAGAGCAACGTCGTCGGGGAACTCTTCGCGAGCCCGACGGAACACCTCCGCGGACTCCCCGTGGCGGGGAGAGGCGCGATGAACGTGTTCGTGAAGACGATGCCGGTGGTCTGATCCGCGATCGTGACGGTGGCGGATGCGCCAGGCGATTCCTGACCGTCCACGGTCACCGTGGTCGCGGCCGCTCCGCCGGTGTCTGTCTCGGTGATCACGCAGTCGCTGCCGGAGGGCACTCCCTCGATCTGCGCCGTCGATCGGCTCGGTCCTCCGATCTCATATGTCGAGTCGTGGACGACCAGGCCGGGATCCGGGTGGGACGCATCGATGAGCACGCACGTCACCTGCACCGGGAAGAGCCGTGAGATGCCGTCTGCGCCCGACCCGTCGACGATCTTCGCGATGCGGAGGTCACCGGTGGTGAACACGTTGGTGATCGCCACAGACGTCTGGTCCGGCGATTCCATATCCGGGAGCGGTTCGAGCTCCGCCGTGTTTCCCGTGATGATCTCTCCCGTCTGACCTCCCTCCGTGACGACGAGGGTCGTGTACTCAGCGTCCGCGGATTCCGTCTCGGAGACCGCGCACTCGGCGCCCTGGGGAAGTTCAGTCCAGGTCACCGTCCCTCCGTCGGCGATCGTTCGGGTCATGGGCTCCAGCGCCTGCACCTGCTGCTCGTTCCAGACGCATTCGAGAGTCACTTCGAAGGGCCCGTACGCGACGGGTTCGCCGTTCGCCGCGACTGCCCCTCCGTTATCGACGGTTTTTGACACCGAGATCTGCGCGTCTTCAAGAGCTCGGACCGCCAAACAATCGGGCTCTCACTGCCGAGATCGCCGCACGTGACAGCACACACGCATCCTGAGGCGGACGATAGCCGCTGACGGGAAAGAGCCTGCGGTGCAGGTCGCGAACGCGACCACGTGATCATGCGGGGCGACCGACTGCACCGCAGGCCATCGGCAGCCACTGGGAGGAACCGCTGATATGCCCCCCTCTCCCGGTGCGTCGGGCGCGGTCACTGCCACCGGTGTGACCGACGCTGTGGCGAACGGCGGCGCGATCGCCACCGCGACCCCCGACACCGGCACCGGCACCGGCACCGGCACCGGCACCGACCAGGCAGCCGTCTTGTCCGCGGTCTAACGGGACATCCCCGTAGGCGGTGCCGTATTCGAAGGTGACCTGCCGGTCGCCTTGTCACCCTTCGTTGGATCCCCCTGTGCAAGTCTGTAGTCCAGATCAGACGACGATGGCCTCGTCCTTGTCGCCTTGAGTGCCTTTCAAGAAATCGCAACCGTCCGCGTAAGGAACCCGGGATACCGGCGTCTCTCCGATTGAAAACGTGAGGTGTCCGCTGCCGGATCCGTCACGCATCACTCCGCACGGAGGTGGAAGAACGGATCGTGCTCCCCAGCACGTCCCTTCATTATTTTCAGACCTCAGCTCTCCGGCGACCCGTCGAACTCAACCTCAGAAAAGTCGTCCTCGCCGGTCGCGATGCGCGCCGCACGCCGCTCCAGAAGGTTCGCCGAAACCAGATGCATGTCTGGCTCCACGCCGTCCTCGGCCAGCCGACGGAACTCCGCTGCGGCGTTCTGGAGAGTCGCCACTTTCTTCGCCCTCGTCTCACGGTCCACATCAACCTCCATGTTTTGCCCGCCGGCCGAGGCTGCTCCGGGAGGCAGCTGCTGCGGCAGGAGATGTCCAGTGGTCGGGACCCGCCCGCTGGGGAAGCTGGTCGGGGTCCCGACCCGCTACGACCACCTAGGACTACGGCCGCAACTTCGAGGCACTGGGGATGCCCCGCGCTTCCACCGTACGAACGGGCCACAGGACCGACAAGAGGTTGTAATCTCCCTCCTGCTCCGGTAACGAAGCCGCTCGGCCACCACCTACCACGGGGCTCCTGCGCCGCCGGGCTCAGTCGCCTGAGCCTTCGCGCCGGCGCCGCAATGGCGAGGCTGGAGCCGGATGCTTCTGCTCGTACTCCTCGCGGCTGCGTAGAGATGTTTGCCCCAAAGGCTTGTTTCGGTCCAAAGCCTTCTGGCCATCAGCGATCAGTTTCGCGAACTGCTCGTCGAGAGTCATGGCTACCCCTTCTGTCCCTGAGAATCAAATGATCGTCATTCGAGAGACGTCCTGGTCCGCGCCACGCTACGCCACCTTCCTGGACGATTCGAGACCACCTCGGGTAGCTACGTATACGCACGACCTCACGGCCGAATCTCTGTGTGACGACGATTTTCGCGCCGATGAGACGTCGGGTTATCCCCGTCTCGCTGGGCATACCCGAGGCCCAGGGGCGCGTCTCTATCCCCTCCCCGGAGAGACTCCCCCTCATGTTGCGGTAGAGCCGCCGCGCGATGAGCGCTGGCCCTGTGCCCGGCACAGCGAAGGAGCTGATTTCATGGACGACACGATCCCAGCGCCTCCGCTGGCCGTGGCTCTCTCCACCGCACCCGCCGACAACATCGTTTTCCCTTGCGATACATCGGCGTACTCGAGACCGTCGCGGCCGCGGTCTTCGCGATCGCGTCCTGATCTCCCCCATGCGGAGCAAGAAGCACGTCGCCGTCGGAGGCTATTCCGCAGCCCTTGCGGCGGCACTGGTGCTCGCTCTGGGCCTCGGCTTCTGGTGGTGCTTGCCGCGTCTGCTCTCGTCCTTCCTGGCTTCCTAGCCCTGCGGACCCTCGTGCGGCGCACTTTCCCGGAGTTCGTGCTCGACCCCTGACGTACGTATGTATGCGTATATCTCTTGACTATGTAGGTCGGGATGATGGGAAACACACCAGCGTCGTCTCCCCAGTCGGCGCCGGTCGCCTGCGGTGTGGATGATCACTCCCAATGACCAGCCGGTCGCCATTGTGCGACTCGCACCGCAGGCTATTCATGGGCGAGGGAAACCATCAATCGCGCACCCTGAGCCACGCCGCAGGGACGTCAAGGAGGTCGTGAGATGGGCACGGGCAGGAAGCGCATGAGGCTTATACGGGAGCGGCTTCAGCTCCGATTACACTGGCTCGTCGCGGGCGCTGTTCTCGCCGTCATCGTGCTCATCGGACTGCTGATAGTCGGCGTGACTATGGAATCAGCACCCATCACGTTCATGGCCGGCGGCGGCATCGCCGCCGCCGGACTCGCATGGGGCATCGGCTACGCGACCATTACACTGCAACGCCTCCGGCTGACGAGAATCGTCGAGTGACGGCGCCGACCCTGACCCGTCGATCCCGGTCCGAAACCGCATGCTGACACGACGCCGAGAGATCGGGCGACCAGATGACAGACCAGCGTGAGTGGCTGATGCACCCCATCGGATCACATACCTCGGCACCTCCGGCATCGGCGATCCTATGGCGGAATCACGAACCTCACAAATCCCCTACATGGCTGGTCTTTCCGACGGTCTACGCCGCATGCGCCGGCCGCCGGAAAGACAACCCCGAGGATGCTCCCGCTCCAGACTCCCTCGCGCGCAGGCGCCCCGAAGAAACGCGAGCCGACGCATGAACGACCCTGGCAGTGCTTTGATGGGCCAAGCCTGGTCCCAGAGGAAAGCACGGATTCTCCGCGACGCCGCAGAGATTTTTCGCACGGGGGCAGCGGACACACGAGATCCCGATCTGCACCTCAGCACCGCATTCCAGCTCGAACAACGTGCCGTCCGGATTCTTGCCGGCGAGCCCGACCCACCGCCTGGCCCTGGGAATTTCAACGCCCCTGATGCCCGACCTCAGCGGTGAGATTGTCGACGTGGCGATCGCTCAGAGCCGTAGTGCTGGCCCTTCGTTCAGAAACCTATTGGGAAACGGAGACTCTCATGTCAAGGACAATGATCATCGTCGGAAGTGTTCGACCAGGCCGCATCGGACTCCCGATTGCTCGCTGGGTGCAGGAGCGAGCGAACGCGGCCGGGCTTGACGTCGATTTCGCTGATCTTGCAGAGATTAACCTGCCGTTTCTCGACGAACCGTCCGTGCCCGAGCTGAACCTCCCGCAGGAGAAAAATCACACTCGCGCATGGAGCGAGCGTGTCAAAGCCGCGTCGGCCATCATCTTGATCAGTCCGGAGTACAACCACGGATACTCGCCTGCGCTAAAGAACGCACTCGACTACCTTTTCACCGAATGGCAACGCAAGCCCGTCGCGATCGTCAGCTATGGCGGACTCAGTGGAGGAACGCGCGCAGCGAGCGCGCTTGAATCAGTGCTTGCGTTCTTGGGGGTGATCCGCACGCTGGAGAATGCGGCCATCCCGCATGCCGGACAGCGCGTGATCGATGGTCGCTTCGAAGCGACCGAAAGAGATGAGAAGCAGCTCGCGCCTGTCATTGCGGAATTGGTCGCAGGCCTGGCCTGAGCACGTCGCGTCTACGTTTGATGCACTCAACACAAGTGAGGAAGAAGGCCATGAAGACACCTGACATCACTGAGCTGTCGCTCGCGGAGATGATCGATTTTCGTGAGAAGGTCGCCGTTATCACCGGCGCTGCGAACGGCATTGGCCTCGCGTGCGCCCGCCGATTCGCCGAAGCAGGCGCAACTGTCGTACTGCTCGACATAGATGAATCCGGGCTCGTCATGGCAGCACAGGAGCTGCGCGACCGCTTCGCCACCACCGTCGAATCGCATCGTCTGGACATGGCGGATTCGGACGCAGTCAAAAGTACGATGGCTACGATCACCGCGCAGACCGGACGCATCGACGTCTGGGTCAACAACGCGGGTATCTTCCCGATCATCGACACGCTGGACCTCACGGATGAGGAATACGACCGTCTGCACGCGCTCAACCAGCGAGGGATGTTCCTCGCAGCGCGCACCGTCGCTCAGCAGATGGTCGATGCCGGGCGCCCCGGAGTGATCGTCAACATGGTCTCGGTGTCCGGGCTGGTAGCCGCGACGAACTCCGCGCACTACGTCGCGGCAAAGCATGCCATCGTCGGCGCGACCAAGGCTTTTGCGCGCGACCTCGCGCCGCACGGTATCAGAGTTCTCGCCATCGCCCCGACCCTCATCGAGACACCTGGCGTCCGCACCGGACTCGCCGGAAGCGAAGAAGGCCGCGCAGCGCTCGACGCCTACCTGACCCGCATCCCACTGGGACGAGCGGGCGTCGCAGACGAGGTGGCTCGGGTCGCGGTGTTCGCCGCATCCGGACTCGCTGGTTTCATGACGGGCACGACCCTCGTCGTTGACGGCGGTGAGCTCGTCCTCTGAACCGCACCCCCAAGAGGCGGGATGTTGCTCGGATGACCCCCCAATCATCGCTCGGCGAAGGCCCGGGGGCGTGTCCATTCGGCGGTGCGCTGGCACCTCCGCCCTTTATGTTGAACGGCATCCACTTCTTGCGCACGCCAACCGGGGAACTCATCGAAATCATCGCGATACGCAACGGAAACGACGCGATCCCACAGATCGCACCCGAACCTCCTGTCCATCACTCCCTAAATACGCCGTCGCAGGAACTGCGGAGCGGCCGAACCTGCCATGGCCGAGCATCTGCGCACCGCTCAGGAGCGGCCGGCCACACGTACCCGCGGGTAGGAGATCGCGGTCTAAGTGATATTCACGGCTCTTCCGGGTGCATTTCCGTCGCATGCGTGATGGACTCATGGTTTCGGGCATGGGCGCCCGCCCGCTTCCCTGCCGGCCCGAAGCGAAGGATGAATCATGGACTCCGAGATCACCGCCCGGCATTTCGAGGGGATCGAGTTCGTCGACACCCGCATCGATCACAACGAGACGGACTTCGATTCGATCCCCCGCGCGATGGCGGCGGCATATGGAACTCCCGCCGGAGCAGACCTGCCTCTCGATCCTCAGCTCGGTGAGCTCGTCCGGCTCCTCATGGCCGTGAACAGCAGGTGCGCGTACTGCACGATCCTCCACGCGCAAGAGGCGCGACGCCTCGACATCCCGCCGGTGAAGGTGGACGTCATCTCGGCCTGGCGTGAATCATCGCACTTCACCGCTGCCGAGACCGCGGCTTTCGCCTACGCGGAAGCGCTCTCCGGCCAACGTCGGGGAGATATCCAGCCCGCGCACGACGATCTTCGCCGGCACTTCGACAATGCCGCCATCGAGGCGCTCACTATGGTGATCATCAACATGGATGTCTGGACCCGGCTGTTCCTCGCACGCGGGCACACGCCACGGAGTACCGTCTGACCTGATGAGCTTCATTTCCGGCCCGGCGCGCACCGCCGATGGCGGCGCACTCGATCTCTGAAGCAACCGATTCCCGCCGTCAACGACAGGAGAAACATCATGGCCGTGATATCCCGAGGTTTCGGTGCTCGACGCAGGGAGAGCAACCCGGAACTGCCGCCAGGGCAATACCTCACCGAGGACTTCCCCGTGCTGTCCGCAGGGCCGACGCCGAACATCCACATGTCGGAATGGAGCTTCGGCATCCGCAACGAGGTCGGCGAGGTCGTCTCCTGGACGTGGGATCAACTGCACGAGCTGCCCATCGAAGACGTGCACACCGACATCCACTGCGTGACGCGATGGTCGAAGCTCGGCACCTCCTGGCGCGGAGTCTCGCTCGACACGCTCTTCGAACGGGTCGACACCGCCGCCTCCTTCGCGATGGCGCATTCCTACGGCGGATACACGACGAACATCGCCCTCGATGATCTTCTTGGCGGGCAGTCATGGATCGCGTTTGAGTTCGAGGGCGAGCCGCTCGACCCGGAGCACGGTGGCCCCGCTCGGCTGATCGTGCCGCACCTGTACTTCTGGAAGAGCGCCAAGTGGCTCAGAGCATTCACGCTGATGGAGGAGGACGCCCCCGGTTTCTGGGAGCAGAACGGCTACAACATGCACGGCGACCCGTGGACGGAGGAACGCTATTGGTGACGGTCGGCGGCTGGCGCGAAGCACGGGTGACGGGCGCACACGCCGAGACGGATTCGGCCCGCACGATCCGACTCGACGTGCCGGGCTGGGCCGGGAGCGACCCGGGACAGCACGTCGACGTCCGGCTCACGGCCGAAGACGGCTACCAGGCGGTCCGCTCCTACTCGCTCGCCTCCTTCGGGGACAGCGAGACGATAGAACTCGCGGTCGACGAGATCCCCGACGGCGAGGTCTCCCCTTATCTGGTCAGGGACGTCCGCGTCGGTGACGAGCTCGAGGTGAAAGGTCCCTTGGGGAGATTCTTCGTCTGGCGTCCGGAGACACCCGGTCCCGTACAGCTCATCGCGGGCGGTTCCGGCATCGTGCCCCTGATGTCGATGGTGCGGGCGGCGCAGTCCACCGGGGCGACCGACGCGGTGAAGTTGCTGTACTCGGTGCGCACTCCGCACGAGGCCCTCTACCGCAGCGAACTCGCTACCGCCCCCGCAGGCGCGGCAGCGGATGTGCGATGGGTGTTCACCCGTTCCGCTCCCCAAGGATGGGCGGGTACCGTCGGACGCGTCACCGAAGGGGTGCTCCGGGATGCCACCTGGCCACCTGAGCGCACCCCGCTGGTGTTCGTGTGCGGGCCCACCGGGTTCGTCGAGCACGTGGCCGACCTGCTGGTCGGTATCGGGCACGCGCCGGAACGTGTGCGCACCGAACGATTCGGAGGAAAGTGATGGATGCCGCCACCCCCGCACAGACCGTCGACGGGAACGCGATCGCGGGGATGCTCTGGGACCTCTTCGGCGCCGACGTCACCGCACTGGTCGGCACCTGCGGTGGATGCGGCTCCCTCGCGGTCTTCGCCGAGGCCGTGGTCGAGCTGGACCACCACGCCGCCATCGTGCGCTGCCGCACCTGCACCCGCACACTCTTCACCGTGCTGCAGTCCCCCGACGGCACATCGTTGCGCATCGGACTGCTGCACACGGTCCGCTCCTCCGACTAGAACGGGAAAGCCTATCCTGACGGCTGCACATCATGAGGCAGTGTTCCACGCGTCTGCGAACGCGCGACCGACCGGCGCGTCACCGAGATCGCTGATGTCGAGGGTGCGTGCTGTTCGCGTGCAGAAGGAGTCTATGGACCAGGTGATGCAGAGTCTTGTCATCGACCCCGGATACCGCCTTGAGAGTTGCGGCAGCGTCCGTGATGACCTTGCACGAAGGGGGCGGAATCGAAATAAGGCTCGAGCGATGTTCCGGGGGCTCGCGCGCACCGCCGAGAGGTCGTCCATGCCACAAGCGCGGAAACGGCCCCAGTGCCGGCGTGCAGGTCGCTACCAGAGGACGCCAGTCGCAACAATGTGAGGTCCGCCCTGGCCGACTGCGATCGTGACGGGGAGGCAGGCGGGAGCGGGGCTGCTAGGGACAGCACCCGCGAGGTGCTCGGCAGCAGTAATCAATGTTGCGGTGAGGGTAGGACCGGTCATCTGTCCACACGAATTCGAGACTCTCGCGCGCACCCTCATCCATGGTCCCGACGATCTCCGTGCCTGCTCACCATGAGCGCCCGGCGACAGCGTCACCGGATTGCTCTGGAAGAACAGGTCGACGTGTTCCGTGTCGAGCATCTCCGTGACCATCGTTCATGCGGGAACGATGTCGCCCTCTTGGGCGAGGCTGACGCTGACCACTGCCTCCTCACCCGGAACGCTGTTACTGGAAAATTCTGCGCTGAGAATTTGTACGCACTAAGGGCGTCGACTGTCCATGCTCCCAGCGGTCCCGACACTTCCACGGCGCTGCCCCCATCGTCGGGAGAATGCAGCGTGATCGACGGCGCCCCGTCCTTCACAGCAACGATGGCTGGCGCATCCGAGATCAGACCAGAGGTCTCTGATGTGGAAGTCGCGATGAGGGTAACGTGATCGAGGTCGTGCTGGTATCCGGTTGAGATGAGTGTCCCGGAGCACACACGCGTGAATCCGCACGGAGCGCGAGGCGGTGCGGCTCGACGCGCTGCTGCCGCAGCGTGAAGCACCTGCTCAGTTACTTGACCACGAAACTGCCGTCGACGGGGCGAAGCCAGCACCGTCGACGGGGTGGGGCCTCAAGGACGGCCCGTGCCTGGTCTAAACGCCATGGAGCTCCATGCGGACCCATTGCATCGCCGGGTTCAGCGTGTCGCGAGACGGTCTGATAGATCAGCAAGCTGTGCTCGATCTGCGCCTGGCGTGCCGGCTGACAATATGCCAGCCGGCACGCATTGTGGGCCTTTCCGCGGTGGTAGGGGCGGTCCTACCGAGTCTCCGCCTCGGAGGCAGGCGCCGTTGATGTGCGGCGTCGTCTGCTCCACGCGTACAGGACTGTTCCCACGGTCAGAAGCAGCGCGGCGGCTATCGCTCCGAGAGGCGTGATCTCTGCACCTGTAACAGCCAGGCGGGACGAGTCCGTGCCCGCATCGGATCCAGCCGGCGGGCTCTGCGGTGCTCCCGGCTCAGCCGGCGTCGGATTCTGCGGGACCAGCGGGGTGAGAGGCGTGTTGATGACCGCTCCCAAGGAGATGGCGAGGTGAGTGGCATCGACCGTTCCGACCGACGTCTCGTCCGACCGCCGGAAGCCCGCAGGAGCTTCGGTCTCGATCAGTTCGTACTCACCGAATGCAAGGTCGTTGACCATGAGCGCCCCGGTCATCGGATCGGTGTCGTTCTCACCGTTGTCGGTCACGTTCACAGTCCCGCCGGGGCCGGTCAGCGCCCACTCAGAACCGGACAGCAGGTCACCGTCGGGGTCTGTCTTCGTCCAAGAGATGGACCCGAGAATCACGGGAACGTCGTTGGCGACGTTGGTGAGGACCAGGTCGACGCTATCGGTCGTGGGAGTGACTTCGTAGGTTCCGTCCGCTCCGGGAACGACGCCCGCCCCGGTCAGCGTCCACGCACCCCATTCGAGGCCATCTATGGCGGGAACGTCGATCTCTTCAATCACGAAGGTCGAGCCCAGGGGCGCACGGTCGCTCCGAATCGACTGATTCGCGTGCAGGGTCACGGTCGTCGGTCCCGCGGTCGAGCCCTTGACGCTATATCGCACGGTGAACTCGGCGTCCTCGGCGAGCGGGGCCTGCGGACCGGTGACGGCTTTGGTGAGCGTGAACCGGGTGAAGCGGTCGCCCGTGCCGGTGCCACCGCCGCCGGACTCCTGCGTGTAGGTGGCCCGGACCTCGACGGATTGGACGGTGGCGTTATTGCCGAACACGTCACCGTCCAGCACGATGCCATCCGGGTCCGTCGAGTAGTTGAAGAAGTAGACGACGCCAGGGCCCTGTTCCAGTCCCTGCCCCGTCGCCGTGAATGATTTCAGGTCCTCGCTGAACGTCACGTTCAGGTGCGAGGCATCGACATCGGTCGCTTCTCCCGCGTAGGTCCCGTCGGCAGCCACCGCGCGCTGCTGCAGCCATGCGTCTCCGGTGTAGTGATGATTCTCCTGGTTGGGGTCAAGCGCGTCGTTCACGGTGAAAGCCCCGCCCTGAAGGTAGGTTCCGGGAATCGCGACCAACCAGTTCATCCGTCCATCCACGACATTCGGTCCACCGACCTTGAATGGCGTGTCGAAGGCGATGGTTCCCTCGCCGGTGATTCCGCCTTGCCCAGGGAGGTCCACGGCGATGATCTGGTCACCGACCTCGAAGTTCACCGTCTCTTCCGTCGTCGACTGCAGCACCTGCCCGCGCATCCAGAAAGACCCGGAGATGTCATCGATTCCGATGACGTCGGCCGTGAGCGTGCAGACGACATCAGGGGCCGCGCCGTCGCTGACCACGCAGTTTGCCATGACGACACCCGACACCGGATCCGTGATGTCGAACTGCCCGATGTCGTAGCGACCGAACTCCACAGGAAGCGCCATGCCAAACGTCTCCCCCGGCTGTGCGGTATCGGGCACCGCCCACTCCGCGCTGATGCGCACTGATTCGGAAGAATTCAGCGCTGAGTCGCTGCCGTCGAACTTGTCGAGCTGGATACTCGAAATCGCGTCAGGGTAGGTGACCGTCGGCGCTGCCTGCGCGGACTGAGCCAGACCGAGAATGCTGGCGGCCATCATCAGAATGGACAGTAGTACCGCGATAGGGCGGCGGCGGTGCGGTGCCTGTGCAGATATATTCATTGTTCCGTTTCGAATAGACGGTGAGGCGCTACTTCCTCACCGGGGCGCGTCAAGGCGCACTCGGAAGTGGGTAGGAACATCCCGCGGGTTTCGGGTCTGGATGTCTGTTACTGATGAGACCGACGCGTGCATCTTTCATTACGCGAAACGCGAAAGCCGTCTGCCCGAAGACTATGGCGGGACGAGGGTCCCGCACCGTACGTACATACGTATCCCCGCGTACCGCGGGTCCTGGATCTAGCGGCAGCGCACAAAGCGAGACCATGTTGACACGTCGACGGCAGAGTGGTCGCCTAGGTTGCATGCCGTTGACGAGCCGAGTGTTCGTCCACCAATCCGCGGCCGGTCCTGCCGCGCGCCATCACCCGTCCGGAACGGTGCAGGGACTGCGGACGGGCCGGCGAAGGTCGTGATGGTGGGTCAATCCCAGATTGTGCGACGCACTTCGCCGAGTTCTTTTCGTTCTTCGTCTGAAAGCGTGTGGCGTGTGTAGTTGTGAGCCCGGTCTGCTGCGCTCGCGAAGAGGTGCGCATGTTGAGGTGCGGCGGCAGCGAGTGAGGCAAGACACTTCTGCAGCCGGATCTGCACTTCAATGATGCCGGCGCCGTCACGGGCGATAGGACGAAACGCATCAGTGATGAGGTCGGTGAGCGCGACGGGTCGAATCCAGAGGTGTGGGTACGTCACGGCGTGATCTGGGGCAGTTGTGAGCGCTTTGGACAGCACTCGTTGCAGGACGCTGAGAATCTCGATCGCGGTGCCCGCGTCATTGGTCGAGGGAGATAGAGCGCGGCTGCCTATTTCGGCGAGAGCGATCATGCCGAGGCGAGGATCTTGTTCGTATGTGCGGTGCGCTTCGATGCGGAAAGCGCGAACGACCGCGTCCCGTGTTTCTTCATCGGGGCTGTTCCGTCCTCGGATGACGGCGAGTGGTGCCACGGTGTCGGAATACTGGCCAGCCAGAGCGAGCACCTGGATCTCACCGCCGAGTCGGGAAGCGATCTGTTCGAGACCTGCGACATCGACGAAAGTGACGTATCCCGATTCTTGTGACGGGATGGGCTCGCCTACAACGTCGAGAGAGTCGACTGTCTGGGCGCCGAGGGAGGGCGAAGCTGCGTAGGTGGTGAGTGTTTTCGATGCCGCTGCTTCGACTCGATCGATGATGTCGGCCATCCGACCGAAGGTCGAGAGGTGCGCGATCCACCGCAGTAGCGTGACCACGATGAGTGCGATCATGATCAGTGTGCCGAGGAACAGGATCGTTCGTCCTTGGTCGTCGTAGTATCCGCTCGACAGGGCGATGATGCCCACGAGTGAGAATGTGAA
>NZ_SSDF01000078.1 GCF_004794515.1 Microbacterium sp. A20
CCTCCCTCCCTCCCTCCCTCCCTCCCTCCCTTCCTCCCTCCCTTCCTCCCGTCCGCCGAGTGCACGGGTTGCTGCCGAGCGCACGACCTGTTCACGCGTGCGACCCGTGCACTCGGCAGCATCCGGTGCACTCGCGACTGGTCACTCCTCCTGCACAAAGAGCCGGGGACGCGAAGGAGAGCGGACGCGTTGGGGAAACCGGGGTTTGGGGATGGACGGGGGAGAACCATGGGGCATGCCGACGACGACTGCTCCCGTTCTCTCCCAGCTCGTGCGATCGCGGGCCGACCTCGTTCTGAACGGATGGACGGATCGCGGGATCGCCGCCGCGCTGCAGAGCGGAGCACTGTTCGCCATCCGGCGAGGATGGTTCATGGATGCCGTCGAGCGAGAGCCGCTGTGGCCGGAACAGAGGCACCATGCGCACGTCATCGCTGTGGCTCGCGATGCGAGCGGGCTCGCAGTCATGTCCCATACATCGGCGGCCGTGCTCTGGGGCCTTCCGCTATATGCGACGAGACTCCTGCGGGTGCACATGACGACTCCTTCTCCGCGGCGGATCTCGAGTGCTCCAGATGTGTTCCGTCATGTCGCGCCGCTCCCGTCTGTCGACGTCACGGTACGCGGCGGCATCCGGTGCACCACGTTGTCGCGCACGGTGTTCGATCTCATCCGAGTGCTGCCGGTCCCGGCTGCTGTGGCGCTGGCGGATGCCGCTGAGCGTCAGATGGCGGAGCGGCAGTGGGAGTGGGACATGGATGCCGTCCTCTCGTGGCGTGGTGAGCTCGCGACCAGGTTGACCGCCGCCGGGGGAGCTCGAGGGATCCGTCAGGCGCGATGGGTGGCGGACTTCGCCGACGGGCGGGCGCAGCTTCCCGGCGAAAGTGTGAGCCGGGTGCATCTACACAGACTCGGCTTCGCCGCTCCGGATCTGCAGGTGCCGATCGACGGACCTGACGGCCGCGCGTACTTCGTTGACTTCGGGCTCGCAGACGTCCGCAGCTTCGGCGAGTTCGACGGCAAGACGAAGTACCTCGACGAGGCTTTGCGTTCCGGCCGCACGGTCGAGCAGGTCCTCCTCGCGGAGAAGCAGCGCGAGGACTGGATCCGGGGTCGCACGCACTGGCGCTTCGCGCGATGGGGGACGGAGCACATCGCGACGTCCGCGGCTCTCGCCGCTCGACTCGCCTCCTTCCACATCACTCCTCCCTGACCCGCCCTGCACCGCCCCGCCCTGTCACGCCACGCCACGCCCTGCCACCCATCGCCGGGCGCACGGCTTGCGGCCGAGCGCACCGCATCTTCACGTCACCATCCCGTGCACTCGGCGACATCCCGTGCACTCGGCGATCGCGTCAGGAAGGGGAGAGGGAGAGGGGAGGGAGAGAGGGGGAGGGAGGGAGAGGGAGAGGGAGA
>NZ_SSDF01000079.1 GCF_004794515.1 Microbacterium sp. A20
CGGGACTCTCCGGTGATCATCGACTCGTCCATGCTGGCCGAGCCCTGCACGATCCGCCCATCCGCGGGAACCCGCCCGCCGGGGCGCACCACGACCACATCCCCCACCTGGAGATCAGCCGGTGCGACGGTGATAGTGGTGTCTCCGGCGACCTTTTCCGCCTCGTCAGGCAGCAATGCGGCGAGGGAATCCAACGCCGACGTCGTCTGTGCGAGGGAGCGCATCTCGATCCAGTGCCCGAGCAGCATGATCACGATCAGCAGCGCCAGCTCCCACCAGAAGTCCAGCTCGTGGTGCAGCACGCCCAGGCTCGCACCCCACGACGCGAGGAACGCCACGGTGATAGCAAGGGCGATCAGCAGCATCATCCCCGGTTTGCGTGCACGGAGTTCACTCACCGCGCCGGTCAGGAATGGGGCCCCGCCCCATACATACATCACCGTTCCGAGAGTCGGCGACACCCACGCGACCCACGCCGCACCCGGCAACGGGTACCCCAGGATCATCGAGAACATCATCGAGAACCCGAC
>NZ_SSDF01000080.1 GCF_004794515.1 Microbacterium sp. A20
GCAACGCGATCTCCGCCCTCGACGACGCCACCGTCACCGGCACCGGCACCGGCGGAACCGCGGCACCCACCACCCCCACCGGAGGCAACACCACCACCGGAGACGACGGCATCCTCGGCGGCACCCAGCTGGGACTGCCCGTGACGCTGCCGATCACGATCGGTGGGAACGCCATCTCGGTGGTCGGCGAGGCGACGGTGACCGGTCCGGGCACCGGTCCGGGGACCGACCCCGGTACTGATCCCGGAACGGACCCGGGAACCGACCCCGGGACCGACCCGGGAACCGACCCCGGCACGGACCCGGGAACTGACCCCGGCACGAACCCGGGCACGTCGTCCGGTGCCGCCACCGCCGCTTCTGGCGCGGTGACCGCCGGGCAGGCGGAAGGACTCGCCATGACCGGTGGAGCTCCCTCGGAAGGACTGATCGCTCTCGCCGCAGCCCTGCTCCTCCTCGGAGGCGCGGGACTCCTGCGACGCCGTCGGCTGATGGCGTAGCGAAGACGCCGGTGGTGCGGTCGTCCTCGGGGGAGGAGACCCCGCACCGCCGGTGCGCCGCCGCGTCCATCCCCACTCCGACGGGTCCCCAGCTCGTCGCTCGACGCCGGCGCCACAAGGGCGGATGCCCCGTGGACCCCACCACGGGGCATCCGTCGCGCCCTCCCCGCGGCCGCAGTCCGCTCGGAGAACAGCAGTTCCCTCGGCCTCTCTGCGGGAAAGTGGCCGAGGGAGCTGCGAATCTCCGACGGAACCGCCGGGCCCGACGGAGTGCCGGGCCCGGGAGCGCCCGGAACGGATCAGGGGATGTCGTCGACCTCGCCGTGCGGGATGATCGCGGCGCGGTACCGCTCGACGAGGTCACGCCAGCCGAAGCCCTCGGTGTACTCGTGCTCGTAGACCGCTTCGGTGAAGTGCCACAGCAGATAGGGGTGCGCTCCGAGCCCGTACAGCGCACCGTAGTCGCGGTTCACGAACGCCTCGCGCTCTTCGGGCGTCAGCATCCGGTCGTCGGTGACCGCGTCGGGCCCCGCTCCCCCGGCGAGCCAGGCGTGGACGAATCCCTCGGTGTCGGCGACGTAGGCGTCGACGTTCGCGGTGCTCATCTCGACAGCGCGGATGAACTTGTTCATCATGTACCGGCTCACGATGCGGCCCTCCACAGGAAGAACGGACTGGAGGCGAAGCGCGAAGTCGTCGCCTCCGCGAGCTCGGCCGGACGCCCCTGCATCGCGGCGAGCGCGGCCACGATGTTCACGTACTGATAGGTGACGTTGCCGGCCGCCATGATGCGGTCGTAGCGGCATCCGGCGATGGCTCCGTCGAGGTCGCCGTCGCGCATCCACCCCACCGCTTCGGCGTCGAACTCCGGGTCGGGCGAGCCGTTGAACGTGCGCGGCCCGCCGACATCCGTGGCCATGTGCCCCGAGGTGAGCAGTCCCACCCTGGCGTCGCTGTCCCAGGAATCGACCGCGGTGCGCAGGTGGTGTCCGAGAGCGGCGAAGCGTGCGGCGGTCGGCAGCGGCGGCAGGATCGAGTTCGCGTGGATCGGCACGATCGGCAGGTCGAGCTCGGGCCGCACGTACTGCAGCGGCAGCACGAAGCTGTGGTCGAGCCGCCACTCGTGCGAGACCGAGAAGTCGATCGTCTCGGGCAGCACCTCGCGGCCTGTGATCTGCGTCGCCAACTCCGGGTTGCCGGTCAGCTCGGCGTACTCCATGCCGAAGGTGCGCACCTCGTTCTCATAGGTGCCGTGGTACGACGCCGCCTTGCCGACGATGAACGCGGGCGAATTGTCGGAGAAGAACTGCCGCACGTGATCGGTGCCGAGCACGATGAGCGTGTCGACTCCGGCATCCGTGATCGCCTCGCGGATGCGGCGGAAGTTCGCCTCCACCTGCACGAGATCGTCGGGCATCGGCTCGCGCATCGCCCGCCACAGCAGCGGATTGTGCGGGGTCGCCGCGGCCATCACCAGTTCAGCCACGATCGGCTCCTTCCATCGCGCTCACAGCCGGAACAGCTTGCGTGCGTTGTCGAGCAGGATCTTCCGGCGCGACTCCTCCTTGAGCCCGAGCTCGTCGAACTCGGCCATCCAGCGGTCGGCGGTCATCACCGGCCAGTCCGACCCGAACAGCACCCGGTCGGAGATCAGCGAGTCGGCGTAGCGGACCACCTCGGGCGGCAGATACTTCGGCGCCCAGCCGGACAGGTCGAGGTACACGTTCGACTTGTGCCACACCATCGCCAGATTCTCGAGGTGCCACGGCCACGCCGGGTGCGCGCTGATGATGTTCAGCTCGGGGAACTCCGCGGCCACGTCGTCGATGTACGGCACGGGCCGCGCGTTCTCGAGCCGATACCCGCCGCCGCCGGGAGTGCCCGCACCGGCCCCGGGGAATCCGGAGTGGAACATGACCACGAGTCCGAGTTCGGCGCAGGTCTCCCAGATCGGGAAGAACCGCCGATCGTTCGCCAGGAACTTCTGCCGCGAAGGGTTGAGCTCGCCGACGCCCTTGATGCCGTATTCGGCGTGCATCCGACGGATCTCGGCGACCGCGGCCTCGCCCTTCCACGGGTCGATGCCGGCGAAGGCGAGGAACACGTCGGGGTGGTCCTGCTGCGCCTTGCCGAGGAGGTCGTTCGGTGCACCCTTGATGCCGCTCGTGGTCTCGGAGTCGGAGTTCACGATCACGGCCATCATCTTGCGGTCGCGGTACTGGTCGGCCTGCTCGGCGAACGACACGACCGGCCGCTCCCGCCCGAAGTGCGCCGACATCTGCGAGTGCCGCTGGCCCATCGCCGCGATGAACTCCTCGGTCTGCGGGTGGGTGTGGACGTCGATCGCGACGAGGTCGTCGATACCGGGCATCAGGCTGCCCCTTCCTTCGCTCGTGCGGGTTCGGGATCGGATCCGGACCGCAATCCGGTCAACGCTTCGGTGTCGGCGCCGAGCCCGGGCGCGTACCGCAGCTCCGGCCGACCGGAACGCTGGAATCGGATGCTGGGCACCGGCACGCGCAGAGCGCCGTCCGGCCCGTCGATCTCCTCCACCAGCCCCATGCTCGCGATCTGCGGATCGTCGAACAGGTCGCCCATCGTGTTCAACGGGCCGTGCGGGATGTCGTGCGCGGCGAGCCGGTCGAGCCAGTACTGGCGGGGCCTGGTGGCGGCGATCTCCTTGAGCACGACGTCGAGCTCGTCGTAGTTGCGCACGCGCCCCTCGCGGGTCGAGAAGCGGGGGTCGTCGGCGAGGTCGGACCGCTCGAGCACGTCGAGCAGGCCGGTCCAGAACTTCTCGGGCACCGACATGTGGATCACGAATGCCTTGTCGTCCGACCCGCGGCAGGCGTAGGCCTGCGCGCGGCGCGGGCGCGAGTCGGGCGAGGAGACCTGGCCGGTCTCGAGGAATGCCGACGCCGACTCGGTGAGGAAGTCGAGCAGCGCCCCCACCATCGTCACCTCGACGTGCTCCCCCACCCCGCTCACATCTCGGGCGTGGAGGGCGGCGAGCACGGCCTGCACGGCCGACATCCCCGACAGCAGATCGGAGAACGCCGGTCCGAGCGGACGGATGGTCGATGCCGGGACCACCTGGCTGTACATGCCGCCGGTGGCGGAGATGACGGTGTCGTACGCGGGCCGCTTCGCGGCGGGACCGGTCGGGCCGAACCCGGTGATCGAGCACGTGATCACCCGCGGGTTGCGGGCATGCAGCGCCTCGGGACCGAAGCCGAGCCGCTCGGCCACTCCGGGGCGGAAGTTGTCGAGCACGATGTCGGCGTCGTCTACCAGGCCGAACAGTGCAGCGAGCCCCTCGGCGCTCTTGAGGTCGAGCACCACCCCGCGCTTGCCCCGGTTGTAGGCGGCGAACTGCGGACTCATCGTCGCGCGGCCCTCCCAGCGGCGCATCGGGTCGCCCTCGGGCGACTCGACCTTGACGACGTCGGCCCCGAGGTCGGCGAGCAGCTTGGCGGCGAACGGGCCGGAGATGTACTGGCCCGTTTCGACCACGCGGATCCCGGCCAGCGCTCCCGCGCCGGGTGATGCAGAAATCGTCACTTCAGGTCTCCTCTTCGATACCGAGGGCGGTCAGCGCACATCGACGACGACCTTCCCGTCGCCCTTGCGGGGGAAATCGCGATACGCCGTGGCGATGTCGTCCAACGCGTAGCGGGTGCCGACGAGCGAGGGCAGCGCCCCCGACCCGGCGAGCGCGAGCGCTTCGGCCACGTCGGCGTAGCGCGCGCTGGCGACACCGAACAGCTGCTTGCGGCGCAGGTAGAAGTCGCGGGAGTCGATGCGCAGGTCGCTGTCGACGGATGCCGCGCAGAACACGGCCCTGCCGCCCCAGCGGAGCGCGGAGATCCCCGCGCTCAGGGTGGGGGCATGCCCGGACACGTCCAGCACGACATCGAAGCCCTCTCCCCCGTCGAGCGCCGTCGCCAGAGCGGCCGCATCCGTCGCGTGGATGATCTGCTCGTCGCCCAGCGGCGCGATCTCCCGGCGTGACGCGGCGACCACATCGGCGCCGCGGGCGAGGGCGATCGCCACCGCCGCACGTCCGAGTGTGCCGCCGGCGCCGGTGATCAGCACGCGGTCGCCTGCGGCGAGCGCGACGGTGCGGACGGCGTTGATGACGATGGACGCGCTGTGCACCACGGCGGTCGCCTGCGCGGCGTCGAGGCCGTGACGGTCGATCGCGTTACGGGCGGGGACGGTGACGAACTCGGCCGCTCCGCCGTCGCGGTGCACGCCGACGACGGTCTGTGCCGGGCAGTTCGCCTCGTCTGCGGCCAGGCAGTGCGCGCAGGTGCCGCACGCGATGTTCGGCTTGACGACGACGGTCTGGCCGATGCGCCTCGGGTCGACACCCGCCCCGACGGCGACGATCTCGCCCGCCGGGTCTATGCCGAGGATGCGCGGCAGCTGCGCCTGCGCCCCCGGCCCGATGCCGGCGATGACGTTGAGGTCGAGCTGATTCACGCCGACGGTGTCGACCCGCACGAGCACTTCGCCCTCCCCGGGCGTCGGCTCGGCCGCCTCCTGGACGGTCAGCCCGTCCAGGTCATGACGGCTCAGCACGGCGGCACGCATCTTCACCTCTTCATCGCGGGAATCTGTTTGGGATACTGTATCCAATTTTCATCACGGCCGTCTAGACCCTGTTCGAGCACGATATCCCGCAAACCGTGGACACGTGATCCCAAATTGGATACCGTATCCCAAAATCCGCGTGAGGCGCCCCACTCCACGGAGGAGTCGCACGCACTTGCCCGAATGGAGAGTCATGCGCACGACACGAAACAGACTCGGCATCGCCGTGGCCGGAGGAGCCGCAGCACTGACGCTGCTGGCCGCCTGCGCCGCGCCGACACCGACACCGGCAGAACCCGTCGACCTCGGCGACGGCGAACCCGGAGCCGCCGAAGACACCGACATCACGGTGGCCATCCCCTTCCCCGACATCACGATGTACTCGATGTTCACCCTCGCAAGCGACCTCGGCTACTACGAGGAGGAGGGCCTCACCGTCGAGGTCATCACCGCCGACAACGTCACGGCCGCGGTCGCCAGCGGCAGTGCCGACATCGGCGTCGAATCCACCGGCACCGTGATCGATGCCATCCGCGGCGGCGTCGAGATCGACCTGGTTTCCGGCCACTACTGCCGGCAGAACTTCGACTTCGCGGTGCAGTCCGACGTGAAGAGCGTCGACGATCTGGACGGCACCTCGATCGTGCTCGCCGGTACTCCGGGTGACCCCGCCGAGTTCCAGCGGGCGCAGGTGCTGAAGGAGGAGGGCTGGGACGTCTCGTCGATCGACGCCGAGGTCGTCTACCCGGGGCCCGGATCGGAGTCGTGGACGGAGTTCTTCGTCAACGACAAGATCACGCTGCAGCCGTTCTACGCCGACGACCGCGCCGCCCTCGAGGAGCACGGCGCGAACATCGTGGTGGAGTCGCTGCGCAACTGGGCCAACGACGTGCAGATCGCCGGCACGAGGTGGGCGCAGGAGAACCCGAACAGCCTGGTCCGGTTCCTGCGGGCCACGCTCAAGGGCACCGACTTCATGACGGCGCCCGCGCCCGGCGAGTTCCCCGAGAACGCGGAGGAGGCGCTGGACATCTACGAGGCCAACGACTTCGACGTCGCGGAGCTGCGGGAGTCGGACAGCGTCTGGATCCTCGACGGTCACCTCGCCTGCCCGAACCTGTACTTCGACGGCGAGGCGTGGGACACCACCATCGAGACGCAGAAGCTGGAGCCACTGGAGTTCGACGACAGCCAGCTCGTCTACCTCCGCAAGGCGCAGGAGCTTCTGGCCCTCGACAACGAGGGCCCGGCGACGCTGACGTACCCCTGACCCCGCTTGCTCACAAGAGAGGCCCCACCGTTGCGCATGGCGGTGGGGCCTCTTCACATCGAGGGCACAGGCTCGGGCGAGTCCTGCCGGACCCGCGCCAGCGCGAACCGACGACGGTTGCTCTCCGACAGGTCCAACGTGTCCGGTTTGCCAGCTGGAACATCATCCGGAAGCTGCGGGGTCATACGCGCACGCACCTCCGGCGAAACGACCGCGTTCCATGTCTGCATGTCGAACTCCAGTTCGCCGATCGACACATTCCCGTTGAATCGATGAGTCGTCCCGACCATCGCGACTGCCGCCAGCTCGAACGCTGCCGCGTCGCCATCGACGTTCTTGTCGAGGATGGACACGAGTCCCTTGTGGCCGTTGATACTTGCCATCAGAGAGAGCTTGAGCCTCAGCGTCTCCGCCGTTTCGCCGGCGATGGCGCCGGGAGCGGCGAGCCCGTCCGCGAGATGACCGGCGACGTCGACGAGCAAGAGGGTCGCGCCGTCTAGACTCCTGCCTTCCTTCTGCAGAGCCTGCGCTCGCATAAAGATGCTCAGCGCGTGCACCTCCCCGAACACCTGCAGCATCCGGTCGCGATCGAATTCCCCCCTCGAGTAACCACGACAGACTTCCTCGCTCAACCAGGTCAAGAGGTCGTCTGCGGATGAGTCCGGATGCGCACGTCGCGGCTCTGCCTCGACGTAGCGTGCGAAGAGGAAAGTGATCAGGTCGGCGACACGATCATCGGGTCTCAGCGTTCTCGAGCGTTCCTCGCGGAGCTTCCTCACCGCGATCCGCACCACGGATGGCTGCGCGGCGCCGAAGATCGAGGCGACGGCCGAATCGGCGACGGCTTCACGAGAGGTTCCCACGAGCGACCGCATGACCCGCGCGATCAGGACATCAGACACATCGTTCTCGGGCACGCCGAGGCTGTAGTACCGCTCCTGATAGCGCTCGTCGGCAAAGGCGCGAGGGTGGAGCATCGCGCCCTCTGCTCGCAGACCAGGGTAAAGGAACCGCACTGCTGCCCATGCCCCGGAGACGTCCACCCTTCTCGTCGAGTCCTCGATCCGCGACCTCCATTCCTGGTCGGTGAGGCCGTCTCCCTCTCGCTTCGTGCTGATGCCCTCTCGCAGCTGCGGTGCCCACAGAGGGAGAGCTTCGTATACCTCGTGGTGGTTGAGCCGCAGGTACGCGAGCGCGGCGAAGTCCAGGAGATCCACCTCACCGGGCACAAGTTCCGAGAGCACACGGAGGTGCTGCTCGTATCGAGCAATCTGCCGCGGCGTGACGAGTCCGTCTGTCAGGCTGTCAACGAGCAAGGAGTAGCGCGATAGCTCATGCTCCTCCAGCAACACGCCTTGCTGCTCGATCGCACGGCCGATGGACGCCGAGACGTGATGCCAACGAGTTGCCGTGCTGATCTGAGGGAGCTCGAACGGATGTTGAACGATCTTCTCCATGAAGGAACTTGTCCGCCCGCCAATGCCCTCGGATGCCAGCAGGTCCTCCACGGTGTCGGCATCGTAGGCGACCAGGTAGTGCACGTTCGGAAAGCGGCCGAGAAGTCGAACCACCTTGAGGAACTCCAACAGCTCGGCCGAGTCGAGCCGATCGATGTCGTCGCAAACGATGAGAACCCGTTTCGCTACCCGCTCAAGGGACGCCGCCATCGCCTCGAACTCTTCGGACCACGGCTTCCGTCTGACGACCTTGTCTCCCGCGGCCCCGGCCAGGTCGCTTAGCCCTCCGCCCGGGACAAACGACAGGAGCGGACGCGCCCAGTCGATGTATCTCTTGAGCGCCTCGCGAGCGGACAGCTCGGACTCGAGTTGCCCGCCGAGCGCGTTGTCGAGCGCAGAGACGAACTCGAGCTGCAGCCCTGTTGCACCAGAGGCGGCCCACGGTGTGAATGATTGCACGATCCATGAATCGGGAAGCGACTCCGCGATCATCGCGGCAACTGAGGACTTCCCACTACCCCATCGCCCGACGAGTCCGAACACCGTACTGGTAGCACCCACCGGCACCGCGTCGATGGTCTTCGCGACGAGCCCCGCGAACGGCGACCTGCCAAACCTGTCCTGGTCGATGCGATGCAACGGGTCGTCGGACCATGACTGTGTTTCCCCCATGAGTTGACAATATATCGGCGATGAGTTCTCGACCCGATCGAACTCGATCTCGCTGGACCCCGGGCAGAACGCGCGACATCGGGTGGGACGACACTCGCGATCTATACGATCGTTTTGATCGTTTGGTACTATTAGTCCATGACTGATGTGCTGCCCGTCTCCGATGCCAAGAGCCAACTCGGTGCGCTCGTCGATCGCGCGCACCTCATGCACGAGCCGGTGTTCCTCTCCCGCCGCGGACGCCGCGTCGTCGCCATCGTCGATGCAGATGAATTCGATCGCCTGCGGGAGCTCGCTGAGGACGCGGAGGACGCGGCCGCCGCCGTCGCCGCACGCCGCGAGGCTGAAGAAACCGAAGCGATCCCCGTACCGTGGGAGGAAGTGAAGGCGGAACTGGGGCTCGTGTGAGCTACCGGATCGACGTCGCTGCGCCGGCACAGCGGCAGTTGCGGAAGCTGGATCCGCAGGCCCGGCGTCGCGTGCAAGCGACGATCGAACTCCTGGCCGAAGAGCCTCGACCGCCTGCGGCGAAGATGCTCATCAACAGCGATGGCGCGTGGCGCGTCCGCGTGGGCGACTACCGGGTGATCTACGACATCGAAGACGATCGTCTGGTCGTGCTCGTGCTCGCCGCCGGGCATCGCCGCGAGATCTATCGCTGAGCGAACAGCTCCATGACTCCGGCGGGATACAGTGGCACCGCCTCAGCGTCGTCATCGAAGCTGCGCCAGACGACGGGAACCACCGCCTCCACCGCACACCCCCACGCGCGAGGAGTCAGAACACGCCGCGTGCGCGGGTGCGCCTACGGCGTATCTTGACCCCTCAGGTGGGGGGACAAGACCCGACCCCCGTCGCGCATGAGACGGGGGTCGCGAGTCGGTGGGGCTCGGGCGGATGGTGCCGGTCAGCCGACGATCTTGCGCTCGTCGTACCAGGGCGCGAGCCGGCGGCGGAGCACGGAGATGAGCAGCAGCGTGAGGTTCGCGATGATCACCATCACCACGACCATCGCGATCGCCTCGTCCATGCGGAACTGATACGCCGCGAACTCGAGCAGGTGGCCGAGGCCGCCAGTGCCGCCGAGGAACTCTCCGAGCACCTCTCCCGTGAAGCCCAGAGCCGCACCGCGCTGGATGCCGGAGAGGCTGTACGGCAGCGTGGCGGGGAAGATCACCTTCCATCCGAGCCCGATCCCCTTCGCGCCGTACACCCGGGCCGCATTGACGAGCGACGGGTTCACGGTGACGGCGCCCTCCATCGTGTTCAGCAGGATCGGGAACACCGCCAGCAGGATCACGAGCGCGATCTTCGACTCGCTGCCGAGCCCGAGCCCGAGGATGAACAGCGGGGCGAGCGCGACCTTGGGCGTCGAATACAGCACCCACAGGAACGGCGCCACCATGAAGCGCAGCACCGGCGACCAGCCGACCGCGAGACCGACGACCACACCGACGACGATCGCGATCGCGAGTCCGATCAGGAGGTTGGTAACGCTGAACGCGAAGGCGCTCCAGAACTCCGGATCGACCATGAGCTGCCCGAACGCGACAGCCACCGCGGTCGGCGCGGGCAGGAAGGCTTCGGGGATCCAGTGGAACCAGCTGACGGCCGCCTCCCAGAGGAGCAGCACCGCCGCGATCACGCCGATCAGCAGCAGCGTCCACTTGCCCTCACCCGCGCGCACCACCCGCCGCGGCCGCACGATGCGGACGGTTCCGGTTGCCGAGACGACACTCATCGCTTGCCCTTCCTCGTCCACGGCGCGACCCCGCGCTCGATGACCGTGACCACCTGGGTCATGCCCACGCTCCACAGCACGACCACCGCGATCGCGGCGAAAGCCTGGTCGGTCTGATAGGTGTTCGAGGCGCGGATGATGAGCGCGCCCATGCCGCTGGACGAACCGGCGAGCTCGGCCACGACCATGCCGATCGTGGCGAGCACGACCGCCTGCCGCAGACCCGCGAACAGGAACGGCACCGTCGACGGCAGGTACACCGAGCGGTACAGCCGCATCCGTCCGGCACCGTACACGCGGGCGGCGCGGATGATCGACGGGTTCGTGGTGCGCATGCCCGCCGCGACGTTGAGCAGGATCGGGAAGATCGCGCTGATCGTCACGAGGAAGATCACCGGGCCGATCCCGAAGCCGAACCACGCCTTCGCGAGCGGCTGATAGGCGATCGACGGTGTCGCGTAGATGGTCCACGCGATCGGGCCGATCACCCGGTCGACCGGAAGCGAGGCCCCCATGAGAAGCCCGACGGGGATGCCGACGACCACCGCGAGCGCGAAGCCGGTCAGCCACGCCTGCACCGAGATACCGGCGTTGGCGGCGAGCGAGCCGTTCGCGACGATTTCGCCGAAGCCCTGCGCGATGGCGAGGGGCGGCGGGAGGAAGACGGGACTGATCCATCCGAACACCCCGACGACCAGCTGCCACAGCACGAGGAGGATGACGACCTCGATCGCGATGACCGCAGCCTTCCCGCGGGCGCTCAGACCCGCGAGCCAGGCGGCGACACCACCCCGGCCGAGGTTGGGACCGGTGGCGAGGAGTGCGGTCATTTCGACACCGCCGCCGCTGTGGCCTCACCTTCCAGCGCCTCCCAGAGGTGGTCGCGGAGTTCGAGGAAGCGCGGATCGTGCTGCACCGACCGCTCCGACCGAGGGCGCGGGATGCCGGTGGTAATGATCTCCTTGATCGCGCCGGGGTGGCTCTTGAAGACGACGATGCGGTCGCCCAGGAGGATGGCCTCCTCGATCGAGTGCGTGATGAAGAGGACGGTCTTGCCCGTCGCCTCGATGAGCTTCTCGATCTCGTCGCGCATCACCTCACGGGTGAGGGCGTCGACGGCGCCGAGCGGCTCGTCCATCAGCAGGATGCGCGGCTCGGCGACGAACGCGCGAGCGAGGCCGACGCGCTGCTGCATGCCACCGGAGAGCTCACGGGGATACGACGACTCGAATCCCTTGAGCCCCACCATGTCGATGGCTTCCTGCACCTTCGCACGCCAGTCGGCCGTGCGCAGACCCTTCTGCATCTCGAGCCCGAACTTCACGTTGTCGAACACGGTGCGCCAAGGTAGCAACGCATAGTCCTGGAAGACGACGGCCCTGTCGGGTCCAGGGCCGTCGACCTGCTTCCCATCGACGAGGACCGAGCCGGTGCTCGGCGCGACGAGGCCGGCGATGACGTTCATGAACGTCGTCTTTCCGCACCCCGACGGGCCGAGCACCGTGATGAACTCACCTTCGAACACGTCGAGGTCGACGTCCTCGATCGCGATCAGCTTCTTTCCCGTCCGCGCGACGTCGTAGCTCACCGAGAGCCCGGTGACCGAGATCAGCGGATCCGCCGAGTCCCGTGCGGTGTCGTTCACGTCAGTCATCGTCGACCTCTCGTCTCATCGCCGCGCGTCGGTGCGCGGCTTATCGCAGCTTAGGAAGCACCTCGGTGCCGAGGAGTTCGATCTGCTCGAAGAACCGATCGAACTTGAAGCGGAAGTCGAACACGAGGTGCTCGGTGCCGACCTCCTCGAACCGCTTGATCTGCTCGACCGCCTCGTCGGGGCTGCCCACGATGAGCTGACCCTCCAGGTCCTCCACGGTCTCGAAGCTGCCGGACGGCGGCTTCACGGCGAACTTGGCTTTGTTCGCCCAGGCGAGAAGGCCCGGGATGTTCACGTGCTTGAGCGCCTCTTCGCGGGTGTCCTCGATCGAGGTGGGCGGGATGACGGCGATGGTCGGCATCGGCCGGCCGTTCTCGTCGGTCATCTCGCGCATGGTCTTGATGCGCTTCTCCATCGTGAGCAGCCCGGTGCGTCCCGGCATCCATCCGTCGGCGAACTCCGCCGCCAGACGGGCCGAACGCGGAGTCGCGCCGCAGTACCAGAACGGGATGCGTCCGCCGACGGGCTTCGGCTCGATCGTGACGTTCTCGAACTTGAAGATGCCGTCGTCGTAGGTGACGTCGTTCTCGGTGAACACCCGGCGCAGGATCTCGGCGTTCGAGCGCACCATCTCCACGCGGTCCAGGTCTCCCCAGCCGATCGCGTCGAACTCGTGGTCGAACGTGCCGGCGCCGAAGCCGAGGATCAGGCGCGGGCCGAGCAGCTGCGTCATGGTGCCGGCCATCAGGGCCGTGACCAGCGGGTGACGGAACGGGATGAGCGATCCGGTGCCGAGCTCGATCTTGTCGGTGACGGCGCCGATGGCGGTGAGGGTCGTCAGCGCGTCGTAGAACGTGCGGTTCGGCTTCTCCATCTCGCCGTGCGGCTCGAACACCAGGTGGTCGCGCACCCAGACGGAGTCGAATCCGAAACTCTCGGCGAGCTTCGATCCCTCCAGGAGCTTCTCCTTGCTCGCCTCCTCGCCGAAGTGCGGCAGCAGCAGTCCGAATTTCATGTCAGTTCCCTTCCGCGGCGAATGCCGCCCTGTCTTCCGCCGATGCGGCGAGCTTTCCGAATGTGCGATCGCCGACGACCTCGTCGCCGACGTAGACGTCGACACCGCGCACGAGGGTGCGCTGGATGCGGGCGCTGATCGTGCGCCCGTCGTAGGGGGTCCAGCCGATCTTCGACAGCACGCCGTCGTTCGTGATGGTCCACTCCTCGGCGAGGTCGGCGATCACGATGTCGGCATCCGCCCCGATCGTGAGCGAACCCTTGACGCCTTCGAGGCCGAACTTGGCGGCGGGGATGTGGGCGACCATGTCGATCGCGCGCTGCAGGTCGAGCTCGCCCTTGTTCACCGCGTCGAGCATGAGCTCGTAGTAGTACTGGATGCCGGGGGTGCCGGTGTGCGAGCTCCACATCTGCGTCCAGCCGACCTCCTTCTCCTCGCGGGTGTGCGGGGCGTGGTCGCTCGCGGCGATGTCGATCGTGCCGTCACGCATGCCCTCCCAGACGGCCGCGCGGTTGTCGTCGGGCACCCAGTAGCTGAGCGCGTACGGACCGAGGGTCTCGACGTCGTTCCAGGTCGACAGGAACGGCGCCCAGTGGTTCACCTCGCAGGTCACGTCGATGCCGTTCTGCTTGGCGCGGCGCACGGCCTCGATCGAACGCCGGGTCTGGATGTGCGCGATGTGCACCGGGCAGCCCGAGGCCTCGGCGAGGCGCAGCACGACGTCGATCGCGGTGTCCCAGATCACTCCCTCGCGGGCGGCGTAGGCAGACGCGTAGCCCTCCGGGGTGTTCTCGCCGCGGGCGAGGTAGGCACCCTCGATGTAGTCCATGAGCGCCTGGTCGTGCGGGTGCACGATGAAGCGCTTGCCGGTCTGGGCGATGTGATCCATGATCTCGAGCAGGTGCCCGTGGTTGTGGATGCCGGTGCCGGAGGGGTGCGGGTAGTCGCGGCCGGTGTCGACGACCATGTAGATCTTGTACGCCCGGATGCCCATCTCGCTCATGCCGGCGATCTCATCGAACTTGGTCGGCGCTGGGTTGTGGTTCCAGTCGACGATCGACGATTCCTCGTACCGGTGGAACACGTCGGTCAGGGTCGCGACGTCGGTGGTCGGCGGCTTGAGGTTCGGCATCCCGAACATCGTGGTGACGCCGCCGGCCGCGGCCTGCAGGCTCGTCGTGTAGATGTCGTCCTTGTGCTCGTAGCCGGGTTCGCGGGTGTGCACGTGCACGTCGACCATGCCGGGGAGCACGAGCTTGCCGGTGGCGTCGACCGTGCGCTCGGCGGTGATGTCGGTGCCGGCGGCCACGATGCCGGCGACCTTGCCGTCGGCGACGAGCAGGTCGGCGACGACCGGGCCTGCGGGGGTGACGACGGTGCCGCCGGTGATCTTCAGATCAACGCTCATGGCGCGACCTCCTGCTTCTGAACGGATTCGGTGGTGACGGACTCGCCGATCGCGGGCGACGGCGAAGAACGGTGGATGAGATGTGCCGGCCGCACGTACTGGTCGAACCAGCCGACAATCACCGGGGTGGTCTGCTCCCAGTACGCGTCGTACGCGGCGTAGTGGGTGGTGTGCCGCTGCATGATCAGCTGCTTCGGGCCGCGCGCGGCCTCGTACAGCGCCTCGGCGTGATCGGTCGGGGTGGTCGCGTCGCCCTCGACGCCGATCACGAGCAGCGGCGTGGTCAGGCGGGCCGCGGCTTCGATCGGCCGGTAGGCGATGATGCCCTCGGCGCACGCCAGCGGCACGGCGGTGGGGATGCGGTCGTCGACATCGGCCTTGATCTTGGTGGCACGGCGTTCAGCAGTGGGGATCATGATCTCCTCGCGGGGGTGCACGATCCGCCCCTCCCCCGAGGTGACGCGCAGACGGCGGTCTTCGGCGAGGGAGTTCTGGAAGTCGAGCCATTCGTACTCGCTGCGCATGCGGTGCAGCCAGTCCTCGCCGTCGGCGACCGGCACCTGGCTGACCGCGGCCTTGATGCGGGGGTCGGCGTCGGCGAGGAGCACCGCGTTGCCGCCTCCCGTGCCGCCGGTGCCGAACACCCCGATCGCGTCGGCGATCACGTCGTCGCGGGTGGTGAGGTAGGTCACGGCGTTCACCAGGTCCTGCAACTGCCAGGCCGGCGAGAGGTAGCCGCGGTCGCCTTCGGAGTCGCCGAAGCCGCGGTAGTCGATCACGAGCACGGCGAAGCCGGCCTCGACGAGGGCCTCGTGGTAGCGGACGTAGAGCTTGGCGTCCTTGAGCCCGAGCCAGCCGGGCCCCTGCACGATCGCACGATACGGCCCCACGTGGTCGGGGGTGCGCCACACGGCGGAGATGCGCTGACCCTCGCTGAAGTACGAGACGGGTGTGGTCTGCATGGGTTCCTCTCGGCTGAACGCGGCGTCGCGATCGGCGAACTGTGCCGCTGCGGTGGGGCGTTTCTCATCTTGACCTATTTTGGATCCAGAATCCAGTATTGATTTGGATCCAGAATCCGCGTTAGCATGACCGCATCACGTCGACCCGATTGGCCGACGTCGGTGGTCCCGACCTGGACTGCGAACGTGCTCGCTCTTGCGCCCCTTCCCGTCCTCGTCTCCCGGAGAACCATGCCCGCCACCGCCCGCGCTCTCAGCGCCGCTCCCGTCCTCGCCCTCCTCCTCGCCGCCGGATTGAGCGGATGCGCCGCCACCCCCGCCGCTCCCGCCGCTGCCGCCGATCCGAAACCCGTCGTGCTCGACAACTGCGGCACCGAGGTGTCGATGGATGCCGCACCGCAGCGCATCCTCACCATCAAGTCATCGACGCTCGAGCTCGCCCTGGCGCTCGGCGCGGGCGACCGGATCATCGGCTCCGCCTTCTCCGACGGCCCACTGCCCGACGATCTCGCAGCGGGCGCCGAGGACATCGACGTCGTCTCCGACAAGGTGCCGTCGAAGGAGGCCGTGCTCGAACTCGAACCCGACCTGGTGTTCGCCGGCTGGGAGTCGAACTTCTCGGTCGACGGCGCCGGCGAGCGTGCCGATCTGGAGTCCCTCGGCATCACCACCTACGTCGCGCCCGCCGCGTGCAAGGCCGCGGGGTACATGCCCGATCCCCTCACGTTCGACACCGTGTTCGACGGGTTCGCGGAGGCGGGCGAGCTGCTGGGCGAGGAGAAGGCCGCGGCTGCGCTGGTCGAGGAGCAGCGCGCGGCCCTCGATGCGATCACCCCCGACGAGCGCGGCCTGACCGCAGTCTGGTACTCGTCGGGCACGGACCAGCCCTTCGTCGGCGCCGGCATCGGGGCACCGCAGATGATCATGTCGACCGCCGGGCTCGACAACCTGTTCGCCGACGTGCACGACACCTGGACGTCGAGTTCATGGGAGCTGATCGCCGAAGCCGACCCCGACGTGATCGTGCTGGTGGATGCCGCGTGGAACACCGCGGAATCCAAGATCGCGCTGCTCACGTCGAACCCGGTCACGTCGCAGCTCGACGCCGTGCAGAACGAACGGTTCGTGATCGTCGACTTCCCCGCGACCGAGGCCGGCATCCGCAACGTCGACGCCGTGGAGTCGATCGTGACCCAGCTCGGAGAGCAGTGAGCGTCACGGTCCCGTTGCGGGCGGCGATCCCGGTCGCGGCGCCATCGACCACTCACCCGCGACGGCGGCGCACGGTCTCGGCGGTCGCGGTGCTGCTGCTCGTGCTGACCGGCAGCGTCGTCGCGGCGGTCGCGATCGGACCGGCTGACATCACGCCCGCCGAACTCGTGGCGAGTGTGTGGTCGCATGTGTCGGGCGCCGCCAGCGGGCTCACCCCGATCCGCGACGCGATCATCTGGGAGGGCCGGGTGCCCCGCGTGCTCACCGCCGCCGCGGTCGGTGGTGGTCTGGCCCTGTGCGGTGCCGTGATGCAGGCGCTCACCCGCAACCCGCTCGCCGATCCGTATCTGCTCGGGCTCTCGTCGGGCGCGTCCACGGGTGCGGTGATCGTGATCGTCCTGGGCGCCGCGGTGGCGCTGCCGTTCGCCGCGTTCGCCGGTGCGCTGCTCGCTCTCGTGCTGACGCTCGGCCTCGCCCGCGCCGCCGGTTCTGCGGGACCGACCGCCGTGGTGCTCGCGGGTCTCGCCGTGTCGGCCGTGCTCGCCGCGCTGACGAGCCTCGTGATCTTCTGGAGTGCGACGAACGACAGCTACCGCGAGATCCTCAGCTGGCTGCTCGGCTCGCTCGGCGGTGCGGACTGGGCGGATGCCGCTCTCGCCGGGGTCGCCGTGGTCGTGTGCGCGGTCCCCCTGCTCGCCTCGGCGCGCCCTCTCGACAGCCTCGTGCTCGGCGACACCGCGGCCGAGGCGCTCGGCATCCCGGTCACCCGCCTGCGGGTGCTGCTCTTCGTGTGCACGGCGCTGCTGACCGGAGCCCTCGTCGCGGTGAGCGGATCGATCGGCTTCGTCGGGCTGATCCTGCCGCACGCCGTCCGCGCGGTCGTCGGCGCCCCGCATCGCGCGCTGCTGCCGGTCTCGTTCCTCGCGGGGGCGGTGTTCCTCATCTGGGCCGACACCATCGCCCGCACCGTGTTCGAGCCTCGTGAGCTGCCGGTGGGGATCGTCACGGCCCTGATCGGCGGCCCTGTGTTCGCGCTGCTGATGCTGCGCATGCGGAAGGGTCGGGCATGACCGGCGTGCGGGCGAGCGGCCTCGACGCCCGCCGCATCCGGTTCGGCCACGGCGACCGGCTGATCATCGACGGCATGCACATCGCGGCTCCCGGCGGCGCGGTGACCGCGCTGCTCGGCCCCAACGGCTCGGGCAAGAGCACGCTGCTGCGCCTGATCGCCGGCACCCTGCGCGGCGAGGTCGAGGCCCTCACCCTCGACGGAGCCCCGCTCCCGGCGCTGCGACGACGCGAACGCGCGCAGCGGGTGGCACTGGTCGAGCAGGAATGGTCGGCGGCCGAGGGCATGACCGGCCGCGACATCGTCGGACTCGGGCTGCTCCCGCACCGGGGATGGTTGTCGTTCGAGGGCGAGGAGGCGGATGCCACGGCCACGGATGCGGCCCTGGCACGCGCCGGTGCGCTCGAGTTCGCCGACCGTGACGCCGCGACCCTGTCCGGCGGCGAGCGCCAGCGCGTGAACCTCGCGCGGGCGCTGGCTCAGCGTCCGTCACTGCTGCTGTGCGACGAACCGACGAACCACCTCGACATCCGGGCGCAGCTCGACGCGCTCGTGCTGCTGCGCTCCCTCTCCCGCGAGGGCATGACCGTGTTCGCCGCGCTGCACGACCTCAATCACGCGGCGGCATTCGCCGACCGGGTCGTGGTGGTCGCCGACGGGCATGTGCAGGCGGCCGGGCCGCCGCAGGATGTGCTGACGCGCGAGCTCATCGCTCGCGTGTGGCGTGTCGACGCGGAGGTGCTCACGCGTCCGGGGAGCGATCGACCGCTGATCGTCTTCGACGCCGCGATGGCTCCGACGTCCGGTCGCTGAGAGGCTCGGTCGACTCAGTCGACGCCTCAGTCGACGTCTCGGTCGACGACGGCCAGGCCCTCTTCATCGAACACGACGCCCTCGGCGATCAGACGCTCACGGGCGGCATGATGCACGACGCCGCGCTTGCGCGGGTCGACCTCGAGCAGACCGAGCACGATCTCGCGGGTGGCGTTCGGGTGATGGGCGACCTCGATCCGCACACCCCAGAACCGGTCGGTGGCGAAGCGGGCGAGAGCCTGCGCGTCGGCATCCGGATTGTGAGCGGCCGCCGCGCGGATTCCCTGATTCGGGTCGTCGACGAGCTGTGCGAATTCCTCCGGCGTGTGCGCACCCCGTGCCAACCTGTAACGGCGTTCCTCGTCGGCGAGCTGCTCCGGCGTCTTGCGCTTCCCCATGGCGTCCCCGTCCTCCCGGAGCCGCTGCGCACCGGGAGCGTCAGTCTATTCGGGGCATCCGACGCGAAGACGGCGGTCGTGGAGGCTGCCGTCGGCGGTCCGCGGAGCGGAACCTAGGCGTGCGCCAGGCTCGGCGCGCGGACGAATGCGCTCAGTCGCAGCGAGAGTGCTTCGGCTTCGGCCTCGGCCTCGTGGTCGGCCTCCGCCGCGGCCGCCGAGACCTCGGGAGGAACAACACCCGACCCTCCGCCGACACCGGCGAGAGCGCAGGACCGGGCCGGAGTCCGCAGCTGGTCGAAAGTCATCGGCAGGGTCTCGCATCGCGCGTGCCCGCAGAGCACGTGCGCGAGCTCATGGGTGACGGTGTGCAGCCGAAACCACCGCGGATCGGAACCGCGCACGGGTATCCGCACGCGATCACCCTCGGCGAGGATGAACGGCGCGACCGTCATCCACTCCGCATCGTCGAGGACCTCGATCTCGATGTCCATGCCGGTCAGCGCCGACACCCGATCGGCGAGGCACTCCACGCTGGTGCCGCATTCGGCCTCCAGCTCTTCGAACAGCCGATCCACGCGGCGTCGATCATTCATCATGACTCACCCCTCCTGCAGTCCGGCCCCCTTTCGGCCGAACATTCCCTCACGGGGAGAGACGGTGCCGATGGTCCGGTCATTACGCCGAAAGGCCGAAACCTTCGTCCAGTCTTCCCGCGGCGGTCTACGACCTTTGGCCTGTCGGGGCCGCGTGGAGGACCCGGTCATTGTGACCCGGGCCGGCGGAGAGTCCGACCGCGAGGGCATCCGCGGCCAGCCGCGCCGAGGTGTCGAGGTCGCGCATCCACAGCGGACGCACCGGCGCACAGAGCCCTTCCCCTTCAAGCACCTCGGCAAGTGCGGCATCCTCCTCGCCGATGAGCCACGCGTCGAGCAGACCGCCCGCCCCGACCTCCCGAGCACAACTTCGGAGATCGGGCTCGACACCCCCTTCCCGAGCACAACTTCGGAGATCGGGCTCGACACCCCGGGGGCTGGACGGATGCCGCGGCGTGTCGGCCGCGATCTCCGAAGTTGTGCCGCGGGCGTCGAACAGGCTCCGGGCGGCGCGCACGCCGTAGTGTCGCCCGACGGCATCCGCCGTGGCGGGAATGCCGACGGCGGCCAGGCAGGCGTCGGCCATGCCGCGCACCGGAGCACCCGCGATGATCGGCGACACCCCGACCACGGTTCCGGATGCCGCACGGACCGCGTCGGCGATGCCGGGCACGGTGAGGATCGGGCCGACCGAGACCACCGGATTCGACGGCGCGAACAGGATGACGTCGGCCGCCGCGATCGCTTCGAGCACACCCGGCGCCGGCGCGGAGTGCTCGACGCCCGGCCAGTCGAAGCTCTGCGCCGGAAGCGATGCCCGGTGCCGGGTCCACCACTCCTGGAAGTGCATGCGGCCGTGGTCGGTCGTCACGTGCGTGTCGACCTCGGCATCCGTCATGGGCAGCAGCCGCACCCCGAGCGGCCAGCGTGACGCGAGCCGGGCGACGACCTCGGTGACGGAGGCACCATCGCGCAGCCAGCCCGTGCGCGCGATGTGGGCGCCCAGGTCGAGGTCGCCGAGTGTGAACCACGGCCACCCGGCACCCCACGCGTGCAGTTCGGCGGCGACGCGCTCCGACTCCCCCGTGCGCCCCCAGCCGCGCTCGGTGTCGTTCACTCCGGCGAGCGCGTAGATCATCGAGTCGACGTCGGGCTGCAGCCGCAGGCCACTCAACCACAGGTCGTCACCGGTGTTGGCGATGACCGTGATCTCGGCGCGGGTGCCGCCTGCGGCATCCGGCCACTGCCGTCGCGCTGCTTCGCGCACTCCGACGACGAACTTCGACCCGCCCACGCCGCCCGCGAGCACGACGATCCGAGGGGCATCGGTCGCCGTCATGAGGCGAGGACCAGGGGGCGATCGAGGAGGGCGGACGTGCGAGGTCCCAGACCGGCGCGACGTGCGTCGCGGAGATGCTCGGCGTGATCGAGGTCGCGACGAAGTCCGCTCAGCACCGGAAGCCCCACTTCAGAGAAACCGGCGGCGCGATGAGCGGCTGCCGAATCCCCGCCGAAGCAGGTGCGCAGCTCGACACCGGCACGTGCGGTGGCGAGCACGGTGCCTGTGCCCTCCGCATCCGGCACGAACGCCCGCGGATGCGACGAGGCGAACGCGAGTGCCCTGGCGAGCTCGTCCGGACGTAGCGCGGGAAGGTCGCCGAGCAGCACCGCTCGCGGCCGGTCACCCGGTGCCGCTCCCACTCCCTGCTCGATCGCCGCCGTGAGACCCTCGCTGCGGTCGCGCACCAGACGCACCCGGGGCAACAGCCGCAGCGCGGTCGCCGTGACCTCGTCCCTCGTCACCACGATGACTTGGGCGACCCGCTCGCACGCGGCCGCGGCCTCGACCGTGTCGAGTGCGATCGCGCGGGCGAGGGGCTCGCGATCCACGCCGGGGATCCGCAGTCGCGACTTGCCGATCTCGGCGCGCTTCACCGGGATCACCACGACCCATTCCCGCACCGGCGCACCCGGCAGCGGCACCCCGACCCCCGAACCCCGGATCATGTCGGACGCCTAGCCGCGGGCCGTATCGCGCAGCCGGGGCGCGATGTCGCGCTCGAAGAGCTGCAGGAAGCGGCGCTGGTCGTGCCCGGGCGCGTGGAAGACGAGGTGGTTGAAGCCCCAGTCGATGTACTGCTGGATCTCGGCGGCCACGGCATCCGGGTCGTTCCCGACGATCCAGCGCTTCGCGATGGTCTCCAGCGGCAGCGCGTCGGCGGCCTTCTCCATCTCGACCGGATCGGTGATGTCGTGCTTCTGCTCCTTCGAGAGCGACAGCGGCGACCAGAAGCGGGTGTTCTCCAGCGCCGCCTCCCGGGTCTCCTCGTACGACAGCTTGATCTCGATCATCCGGTCGTACGTGTCGAACGAGCGCTCCGACTGCGCCAGCCCCTCCTTCACGGCGGGGAGCAGCTGGTCGACGTAGAGCTCCTGCCCCTTGCCCGAGGTGCAGATGAAGCCGTCGCCCGCGCGGCCGGCGTAGCGCGCCACCATCGGTCCACCCGCGGCGATGTAGATCGGGATGCCACCCTCGGGGCGGTCGTAGATCGAGGCGTCGTGCGTCGAGTAGTACTCGCCGTCGAAGTTCACGCGGTCGCCCGACCACAGCGCCCGCATCAGACGCACCGATTCGCGCAGCCGCGCATAGCGCTCCTTGAACTCGGGCCATTCCTGCTCGCCCGCGCCACGGAAACCGGTCGCGATCTCGTTCAGCGCCTCACCGGAGCCGACGCCGAGGATGATGCGGTCCTGGTACAGGCAGCCCAGGCTCGCGAACGCCTGCGCGAGCACCGCCGGGTTGTAGCGGAACGTCGGGGTCAGCACCGAGGTGCCGATGCGGATGCTCGACGTGCGCTCGCCGACCGCCGCCATCCAGGTGAGCGAGAACGGGGCGTGGCCGCCGGTGTGCCGCCAGGGTTGGAAGTGGTCGCTGGCGAACACCGACTGCATGCCGTGCGCCTCCGCAGCGACCGAGATCTCGACGAGCTCCCGGGGGTCGAACTGCTCTGCGCTGGCCTTGTATCCGAGGGTCAGTGTCATGTCGCATCCTTCTGTTGTCGTTGTCTGATGTCTGCCAGGGCGGCGGCATAGCCGTCGCGGTATCCCTGGTCGAGTGCTTCGGCCGTGCCCAGCCAGAAGAGGTCGCGCTCCGAGGAGCGCACGATGCTCGTGGCGCCTGGCAGGTCGAGGGGGCCGACGAGGTCGGCGCGCCCACGCACCACTGCGACCGGGTTGCCGCTCGCCTTGCCCTTGACCAGATCGGATGCCGCGGCCAGCTCGTCTGCGACGCACGGGGTCGTGACGCTGAGCACCTTGCCCGCCTGGTCGGTCGTGCCGCGGAGGTCGGCGATCATGCGCACGCCTCCGCCGCCGATCGCGACGTCGGTCTGGCCCTCACGCCAGGGCCGACCGAGGGTGTCGCTGAGGATCACACCGACCTCGGCACCGGTCGCGGCTCTGAGCTCCGCGGCGATCTCCCTCGCCGAACGATCAGGGTCTTCCGGCAGCAGCAGCACCCAGCCGTCCGGGGTGTTGCTGGCGTCGACCCCGGCGGCAGCGGCGACCATGCCGAGGCGGTTCTCGACGATGCGCATGGTGTGGCCGTCGAAGGTGCGCGAGGCCACCAGGCGCACGGTCTCGGCGGTGATCGCGGCCTCGCGGTCGGCGGCCTGCACGTAGCGGTCCTCCGCCTTCGACACGATCTTCGAGGTGACGACGAGGATGTCGCCGTCGACGAGTTCGACGCCGGTCGCGAGGATCAGTGTCACGAGGTCGTCGCCAGGGCGCACCTCGCCGATCCCGGTGAGTGCGAAGACGGTGATCGCCGGGGCACTCATGCGTGCACCTTCGGGAGCACGTCGCGACCGAAGACCTCGACGAACTGCCGCTGGTCCGGCCCGACGTTGTGCAAGTAGATGCGTGTGAAGCCGAGATCGGCATAGCGCTGGATCTGCGCGCGGTGCACATCGGGGTCGGCCGAGATGAGCATCCCCGCCCGCACGTCGTCGGGGGTGACCCCGCGCACCAGCTGCTCGAAGTCGTACGGCGACCGCACGTCGCCACGGCGCATCCGGAGCCCGGCGATCGGCCATTCGGCGAGCGCGTTCTCGAGGGCCTGCTCGTCGGTCGGCGCCCACGACACCCGCAGCTGGAGCACCTTCGGCAGGGAGTCGGGGTCATGCCCCGCCTCCCGCGCTCCTTCTGCGAAGCGTGCGAGCAGTGGGGCGAGGCGCTCCGTTTCGGCCGAGGTGGTGATGAGGCCGTCAGCGTTGCGCCCGGCGCGTCGGGCGGTGGCGGGGCCGGCCGTGGCGACATAGACCGGTGGAGCGGTCGGCGGCATGGTCCACAGCCGGGTCGATTCCATGCGGAAGTGCTCGCCGCGGTGGCGGGTGTCGCGGCCGGCGAGCGACGCGGTGAAGAGCTTGCGGATCAGGTCGACGGCTTCGAACATGCGGTCGATGCGCTCGGCCGGCTCCGGCCAATAGTCGCCGACGATGTGCTCGTTCAGCGCCTCCCCCGAGCCGACCCCGAGCCAGGCGCGCCCCGGGTAGAGGGTCGCGAGGGTCGCGGCGGCCTGAGCGACGACGGCCGGATGCGTGCGGAACCCGGGTGTCGTGACGCCGGGGCCGAGGTCGCCGGTCGTGTGCGCGCCGATCGCGCCGAGCATGGTCCACACGTGGGCGGCGGCCCGGTGCCGCGGGAGCCAGGGCTGGAAGTGGTCGGTCGCCATGATGCCGCGGAACCCGTGCGCCTCGGCGAGCACGCAGTTCTCGATCACGGCGGTGGGCTCGACGTGCTCGAGCATCGCGGCGTACCCGATCTGCATGTCGCCTCCTCACGCTGCTGTTGTCTCCATTGAATGGATACTGGATCCAAAAGTCAATACCTCGAGCACACACCCGCGCCCGCGTTCCCCCGCTTCCACCCCTGCCCACCCCGAGCGCACGGCATCCTGCCGAGTGCACGGGCTCTTCACGTCGAGAAGCCGTGCACTCGTCGCGAAGCCGTGCACTCGTCAACCCATGGACGGGCGCGGGCGGGATGTGCGGGCGCGCGCGGGGTGCGGCGCCGGCGCGGGGCTCAGCGCTTCTGGCGCTGCACCGCCAGGGTCACCGTCGCGGAATCGGCGGCGGGAACCGGCGGGGCGGCGAGGGCGGGGAGACCGGCGGCGACGGGCTTGCGGGCCCGACCGATCGCGCGGCGGGACAGCGCCCACTGCAGCCCGTACCCGATCGCGAACACCATCAGCGTGAAGATCAGCGCCATCGCGGCCCCCTGATCCGGCGCATACAGCTGCGCGGATCGCGGGTTGATCATCGCGTAGATGTACATCGACAGCGGACGCGACGACGGGGTCGCCAGGAACGCCGGGAGCGTGAACTCGTTGGTGCCGAGGATGAACATCTGGATCCACACGGCCATCACGGTGGGCATCAGCAGCGGGGCGATGATGCGACGGAACCCCTCGAACCGACTGGCTCCACTGGTGAGAGCGGCCTCCTCCAGCTCGGGGCGGATCTGCAGCGTCGCGCTGTACGACGAGCGGTAGGCGATCGACACCCGGTACGAGTACGCGATGACGAGCGCCAGCAGCGTGCCCGCGATCGGGATGTACGGGTTGATCACCATGAAGGTGAGGAACATCGCGAAACCGGCGATGGTCGCGGGGATCGCGACCGACGACGACGCGAACAGGTCCATCGCCTTCACCCACCAGGTCTTCTTGCTGCGCGCGATGCCGTAGGCGAGCACCGTGGCGAAGACGACCGCGATCGTGGCGCTGCCGCCCGCGATGATGACCGTGCGCCCGAGCGACACCCAGAACTCCGAGTCGGCGAGCACCGTGCCGAACGCCCCGAAGTCGGTGTTGCCGAGCAGCGCGTCGATCGAGAACGCCACGGGGTAGGGCGTGATCGCCGCCCACAGCAGGGCGAGCAGCGGAAGGATGCCGGTGAGCAGCACGAACACGGCGACCAGCACCATGACCGGGATCTTCCACGGCCCCATGCGCATGGTCGACGGCCGGAAGCCCTTGCCCGACACCGAGGCTCTGCGCTCGGCGTTGCGGGTCGCCCGCAGATAGACCGCGAACGCGATGGTCGTGATTACGAGGAACACCAGTCCCCACGCGGCGGCCAGCCCGTACTGCGGCAGCTCGCCCGCGTTGGAGCTGATGAGCGTCCAGAGTTTGAGGGCGAAGATGTCGCGCCCCGACTCCTGGCCGAACAACAGCGGCACCTCGAGACTGCCGAGGCCCAGGATGAAGGTGAGCACGGTCACCCCGAGCAGGCCCGGCCACAGCATCGGTAGCGTCACGCGGCGCAGGGTCTGCGGCCACGAGGCCCCCGACACCCGCGCCGACTCCTCGAGCGAGCCGTCCATGTTGGTCAGGATGGGCACGATCATCAGGTACGGGAATGTGACGTTCGTGAGCGCCTGGATGAAGATCATGGTCGGGAACGCGTAGGGGTCGATCGGCACGTCACTCGCGAAGGGCAGCAGCCGCAGCATCTGGTTGAGCACGCCCGACTCGGGCGACAGCATCAGCAGGTAGGCCTGCGCCTTCACGATCGGCGGGATGATGTACGGCACGATCACCAGCACCGAGATGAGGCGACGCCACGGAGCATCCGTCCGCACGGTGACCCACGCGAGACCGAACGCCATCAGGAGTGTGAGCAGCGTGGAACCGCCGACGAAGGCGCCGGTCGCACCGAGCACGCCCCAGAAGTCCTCGCGCAACTGCCACAGGGTGACGAAGTTCTCGACACCCCACTGGGCCGATGAGACGCCGAAGGGCAGGAACGGACCACGGAACGCGGTGATCACCTGGACGATCAGCGGTACCGCGAGAAGGATGAAGATGACCGCACCCGAGACGACCATGGCGATCGTCATCGAGGTGGGGCGCTTTCGCCCCGTGGTCCGTCCTGCCTTGAACATGGTTATCCGTTCAGCGCCTTGTCGGCGGCGTTGATCATGGCCTGCCAGTCGTCACGAGTGGCCTGCGTCTCGGTCTCGGCGCCGCTTTCGAGGCCGAGCAGCAGCGCGTCGGAGTTCGTCTTCATGAGTCCGGTGGACTCGGCGAACGTCTCGGCGGGGAGCCCGGCGAACGGCACCTGCGTGCTGGCGAAGCGCTCGTCCGTCATGCGGAGGCTGATCCAGTCGGGGTCGAACGCGTTCCACAGCGTCCACAGTGCGGCGCCGGGCTTGTTCTTCCCATCGGAGTTCACGCCGGAGAACTGCGCCCAGACCCCCGCGTGCTCGAACGGCGAGACCTGCAGCGCCGGGTTCGGGTTGAACAACGTCTGGTTCAGCGCGATGGGCACGTCTCCGCTCGACAGCGGGGCGCCCTGGTCCTCGAGCAGCTTCAGGTTGCCCGACGACATCAGCTCGTCGATCAGGTCGACCATCTTGTCTTCGCCCTCGGCCATACCGTACCCGGCGAAGACCACCGCGTTGTACCCGGCGACCGAGACCTTGTCCTTGTACTCGGGGGCGAGCAGACCGTCGAGCGTTTCCGGAACGGCATCCACCTTCTCGGTGTTGTACTGGATGAGGGTGCCGTTGATGCTGTCGGGCATGAGCTCGGGGGCGCCGATGGTGAGGTACTCCTCGGGCACGCCGAAGCTCGCCCAGTCGACCTTCTCCCAGAAGCCCTCGTCGTACATCGCGGCCATCGAGGTGATCGAGCCGGACACCACGTCGGTGTTGCGCGACCCCGTGGCCTTGGCCGAGATGATCGCCGACGAGAGGTTGTAGGTCAGACCGCGGGTCTCGACCTTGATGTCGGGGAAGCGCTCGTTGAACTGTGCGATGACATCCGGCGACAGCTCATACCAGTCCCAGATGACCAGCGTGCCGTCGTCGGCCTTCTTCGCCTCTTCGTAGAGGGCGTCGAGCTGCTTGTCGATCTCGGGCCAGTAGTCGTCGTAGAAGTTCTCGCAGCGGGTGATCGCGCCGACTTCGACGGCGTCGCAGACAGCCGAGGCGGCATCGCCCTTGAGCGCGCTGTCGCCGGAGGCGGCCTCGCTCTGCGTGCCGCAGCCGGTCAGGGCGAGCGCGAACGTCGCCGTGACGGCGACAGCTCCCAGTGTTCTCTTCATGATCTGAATGTCCTCTCTGACATCAGGTGTGTGATTGCGGGTGTGGTGCGGGATGGATCAGGCGCCCAGCACGCGGCAGGCGTGCGGGACCAGTTCGAGGAAGACCCTGCCGCCCTCGGGGGGTGTCGCTAGCGGTGCTCCGCGGCCGACGATCGTGGCGACGGGCTCACCCTCGGTGAGCACCTCGGCCTCGTACTCGACGATCTCGCCGAGGAACTCCACACGCACGATGCGCACGGGGAGCACGTTGGGGCGCTCGACGTCGGTCTCGTGCCAGCGCACGGTCTCTGGGCGGAAGGTGAGCGTGACCTCGTCGCCCGCGGAGACGCCGTCGGGCACGGGCGTCCGCAGCCGGGTGCCCAGGGCCTCGACCACCGCGTCGCCGCCGCCGTCGCGCTCGATCACCACGGCGGGGATCATGTTCGCGCGGCCGACGAAGTTCGCCACGAAGCGGTCGGCCGGCTGGTCGTAGAGCTCCCGGGGTGTGGCCTCCTGCACGATGCGTCCGCCGTTCATGACGGCGACCCGATCGGACATCGACAGCGCCTCGGACTGGTCGTGCGTCACGTACAGGGCGCTGATGCCGAGGGTGCGCTGCAGGCTTCGCAGCTCGTTGCGCATGGTGTCGCGCAGCTTGGCGTCGAGGTTCGACAGCGGCTCGTCGAGCAGCAGCAGCCGCGGGCGGTGAGCGAGGGCCCGGGCGAGGGCGAGCCGCTGCTGCTGGCCGCCCGACAGCGCGGTGGCCGGACGCTGCGCGAGGTGGTCGAGCTGCACCAGCTCCAGCGCCTCCATCGCCCGCTTGCGCGCCTCCTGCTTCGGCAGCTTCGAGCCCGCGACCTGCAGCGGGAAGATCGCGTTGGCGAACACGGTCATGTGCGGCCAGATCGCGTAGTTCTGGAACACCATGCCGATGTCGCGCTTGTCGGGCGACACGTGCTCGGTGCCGGTCGAGAGCACGGCGCCGTCGAGCGAGATGACCCCGCCGTTGCTCCGCTCGAGCCCGGCGACACAGCGCAGCGTCGTCGTCTTGCCGCACCCCGACGGTCCGAGGAGCGAGTAGAACGTCCCCGGCTCGATCGTGAAGGTGACGTCCTTGACCACGGGGACGGCGGCACCGTCGAGCTCGTAATCCTTCTTCAGGGCGTCGACGACGAGTCGGCCGCCTCCGGATCTCTCGGTCATGGGAGCCTTCGCCTGCTTCCTGGTTCTGGATGTTGGATCCACTGCGACTGCCGTCATCATCGTCCCTCTCTCACGACCGAGCTCACCGTCTGCGGGGCGGCCGGTGCGCCCCAGGGTCGCGGCTTCTCGAAGAACACCACGACGATCGCGCACACCGCGAAGGCGATGGCCGAAAGAAGCAGGGACTGCGACATGGCCGCGGCGAGTCCGCTGCCGTCCTTCGCCGACAGCTCGGTCCCCGGGTGGATCGCGCCGGGGACGAAACCGGTGATGTGCGCGGCGAGCGTCACGTTCATCAGCACGGCCAGCAGCGCCGATCCGATCACCGACCCCATCTGCCTGGTCGTCGAATAGACGCCCGATCCCGCTCCCGCCTGCGTGTGCGGGAGGTTCCGCGTGGCCGTCGACGCGAGCGGGCCGAACATCCCGGAGACGCCCACACCCAGCAGGGTAGAGGGCAGCAGCAGGAGCCAGAACGGAGCATCGAGGGTCATGGTCGCCGCGTACCAGACCATGGCCGCGGCCGAGATGACGAAGGCCGCGAAGGTCACCCAGCGCGGGCCGATCCGGTCGCTCAGCTTGCCGACGAACGGCCCGAGCGCGCCCGAGACGACCGCCATCGGCGCCAGCATCAGCGCTGCGAGCGTCGGGTCGAGGCCCCGGGCGACCTGGAAGTAGAAGGCGAGCGGCACGGGCATCGCGGTGATGCCGACCCCGACGAGGAAGATCGTGACGTTCGCGACCGAGAAGTTGCGGTCGCGGAAGAGCGCGAGGGGCATGAGGGGCTCGGCGCGATTGACGCGCTGCCACACGACGAAGAGCACGAGCAGCACGACGCCGGTGACGATCACGCCCCACACCGTGATCGGAGCGAGGATCACACCCCAGTCGTAGACCTCGCCCTCCTGGATGCCGAACACCAGCAGGAACAGTCCGAGTCCGGAGAGGGCGACGCCGAGGAAGTCGAAGCGGTGCGGGTGTCCCTCCAGGTTCGGCACCAGCCGCCAGGCGACGACGAAGGCGATGATCCCGACGGGCACGTTGACGAAGAAGATCCACTCCCAGCCCACGGTGTCGGTGAGCACGCCGCCGAGGATCGGCCCCACGAGCGTCGCCAGTCCGCCGACCGCGCCCCACGCCCCCATGGCCTGACCGCGACCGCGCGGCGGGAAGACCCGGGCGATGATCGCCATGGTCTGCGGCGTCATCAGCGCGGCGCCGAAACCCTGCACGGCGCGCGCCGCGATGAGCATCTCGATGCTGCCGGCCAACCCGCACGCCAGCGAAGCGAGGGTGAAGACCACGAGGCCCATGAGGTAGACCCGCTTGGGGCCGAACCGGTCACCGAGCCGGCCGGTCACCAGCAGCGGGACCGCATAGGCGAGCAGGTAGGCGCTCGTGACCCAGATCACCGTGGTGAGGTCGGCGTCGAAGGCCGCGAGGATGACCGGGTTGGCGATCGCCACGATCGTCGTGTCGACGAGGATCATGAAGAAGCCGATGCACAGCGCCCACAGGGCCGGCCACGGTCGGACGTTCTGGTTCATGGATCTCTTTCGGGAGGGATCGTCATGGGTCGGGAGCCGGTGTCCGTCCACTCAGCCCCTGATGTGGAGGACGGACACCGGAGTTTCCGGGAAGAGCTCAGCCGTCGGTGGCGGGGATGCCGGTGACGACCTCACCCAGCAGCGGGGTGGAGACCGCGTAGATGCCGTGGTTGGCGAAGAGCCAGATCACGTTGCGGTCCCACTCGACGAAGATGCCGTGCACGGGTGCGGCGAGGTCATCGTCGTCCTTGAGCCCCATCGGCGGCACGAAGTACGCGCCCACCTTCGGGTTCTCCGGGTCGCGCACGTCGAAGATCTGCAGCCCCGCCGCGTAGAACGCGTAGGGGATCACTCCGCCGTGTGGGGTGCCCGTGTTGGTGAAGTACCCCGAGCGCTTGGGACCGAACGATCCGCGGCGCTGCGCCCAGTCCGTGAACGCGGCCTCTGCCGGCGGCGTCGGCCGGGGCAGCGTGCGCACGACCCGCGGGTTCGTCGGGTCGCTCACGTCGATCTGGTAGATCTCCTTGGCCGGCTCGTAGCAGTCGGTGTTCATCGGGTAGCCCGAGACGTAGACGTAGCCGGTCTCCTCGACCTGGGTGGTGTCGACGTTGTCGCCCTCGGTGCCCGCGACGCTGACCGGGAGGTGGCACCAGCCGACGTGGTGGATGTTCGTGGGATCGGATACATCGAGCACGAATAGGCCCTGGCCACCCTGCGCCGCATAGCCGTACTTCCACCCGGACTCGACCGAGCGCGGCATGAAGATGCCCATGCGCGAACCGAACCACGAGGTCTTGTTGTTCCAGCGCTCGTTGTCGGCGAGGTACTCGGAGTCCGCCTCCTCGCCGGCGCGGGAGCCGGGCACCCACCAGTTCGAGAGCAGTTCGGGCTTCGCGGGGTCCGACACGTCGTAGGCGGCGTGCCCCGCCGTCCACAGCGTGGTCTTGTACGGCTGGTTGGTGAAGGTGTTGTCGGGCGCGGTCGCCACGAAGAGGTACTTGTCTCCGTAGTAGACCGGCAGGTCGAGCACGCCGTTGCCCTCCTGGATCTCGTCCGGTCCGTGGTTCGGGTCGGTCGAGACCTCGGTGATGAGGGTCCAGTCGCGGGGGCTCGGGCCGTTCATCTCCCAGGTGCGGAAGCCGCGCAGGCCTTCCCACTCCTTCAGCTGCCCCTCGACGGTGTCGTCGATCCACTTGTTGGCGACGCGCCCCTTGAGGAAGTACCGCGGGGTCTCGCTCGCCTGGATGGCGATGTGCTTGCCGAGCTTCTGGTTCCACTGCACCGTGGTGGCGCCGAACTGCGGGCGCGGGTCGTCCCAGCCCCACTGCTCCTCGTCGACGATGGTGAGGTCGCGCGGGTCGGTGATGTCGTAGAGCTTCCAGTGGTTGCCGCCGCCGTAGTGCAGCATGAGCCGGCGGCCGTCCCAGTCGTAGATGCACTGCCACGAGTGGCTCGTGTTCACCACGATCGGGTAGAACGCCTCGGCGGTCGCGTTGAGCGAGTATGTCTCGGGGTCGCGGTAGTCGAGCTGGCCGGGCCAGTCGACGAAGACGTCGCGCGGCACCGACGGCGTGTGCTCCGGCGGCAGGAAGGTGCCGTCGGGCTGCATGCCCCAGCTGGAGGGGTCGGGATCGGCCGGTTCGCCCTCGACGCGCGGGAAATCCTCCGGGCGGTACTTCTTCGCGTCGGGCACGTAGGGAGAGCCGGCCATGTCGCCTCCATTGGCTGAATCGGGTGAGATCGTCACGACGTCGTGTCGTCTCATCAGGTTCACCCTGCGGGAGCGATGCTGTCCAATATCCATACGGGTCAGAGCTATGACCATTCGGACATATCAGCCGGCGAAGCGCGGCTCCGTCTGCGCATACTCGCGCTCGAGTTCGGCCAGACGTGCACCCTCTTCGCGCAGGTGGGCGAGCAGCGCGGATGCGGCGGGCGACGGCGCCCGGTCCTTCGGCACCGTCACACCGACAGAGCGGCGGATGGAGCTCAGCGGCGTCGGCAGGATCCGCAGCTCACGATCGTCGACGGCGATGAACATCGGCAGCGCCGCGATCACGTCGGTCGAGATGAGCAGGGTCCGCAACGTCAGCATCGAGGTGCACTCGACGCGGTCGGGCGGCAGCGGCAGTCCCTCGTGGAAGAAGACGGCCTCGAGCTCGGCACGCAGGGCCGTCTGGGCGACGGGGAAGATCCACGGATACGAGATCAGCTCGGCGAGCGAGTTGGCCTTGATGCCACCGAGCACCGGATGCCCGGCTCGCGCGACCAGGCGGATCGGCTCCTGGTGCAGGCGCTCCTGCTCGAGCCGCACCGGCACGGTGGGCGACAGGCGCCCGACCGTGAGGTCGAGGTCGCCGGCGAGCAGCAGCTGTTGCAGGGTGTCGGGCGTGCCCTCGCGAACGACGACGGTCAGCCGCGGATACTCGGCCTTCAGCGCGGCGATGGCCCGCGGCAGCAGCAGGTTCGAGCCGGCGAGGTGGGTGCCGACCGTGACGGTGCCGAGCTGCCCCGACTGCAGCAGCCGCACCTCCTCCCCGGCGGCGCGCAGCTCGGCGAGCACGGAGCGGGCGCGCTCGATGAACGAGTGCCCGTACTGCGTGGGCCTGACCCCGCGGGGCAGCCGTTCGAACAGCGGCACGCCCAACACCTCCTCGACCTCGCGGAGGCCGCGGGTGACCACGGGCTGGGTGATGTGCAGCGACTCGGCGGCGCGCACCAGGGTGCCTTCGTCGGCGATGGCGGTGACGAGGACGAGGTGACGGATCTTCACCCGTCCGTCGAGCAGTCGATCGGTGACCATGATCCGGACTATAGCCGTATGGGCATGGCAGTGCATCAAGAGAGTATTTGTCGGCATCCCTCGAACCTTCCTAGCCTGAGCCCATGCCTTCCGAGACGATGACGCCTCCCCTCCGTGCCGCCGAGGCGGGACGGGCGCCGCGCGCGATCCACAACATGATCGCCGGCGAGCGCGTGGAGGGCGTCGCCACCTTCCAGAAGATCAGCCCGGTCGACGGCTCGATCATCGCCGAGGTGCACGAGGCCGGCACCGAGCAGGTCGACCGCGCCGTGGCCGCTGCCCGGGCGGCGTTCGACGGACCCTGGGGGCGGATGACGGTGGCCGAGCGCGCCCGTCTGCTGCGCGGGGTGGCCGATGCGATCGACCGCCGCGCCGAAGAGCTCGTCGCGGCAGAGGTCGGCGACACGGGCAAGCCCGAAGCCCTCGCCCGCGACCTCGATGTGGCGCGGGCCGCCGCCAACTTCCGCTCCTTCGCCGACACGGTCTCGTCGGCCGGACTCGACTCCTTCCTGACCGAGCTGCCGGACGGGCGTCGCGCCCTGAACTACGCGGTGCGCAAGCCGCTCGGGGTCGTCGCCGTGATCGTGCCGTGGAACCTCCCGCTGCTGCTGCTCACGTGGAAGCTCGCCCCGGCTCTCGCCACCGGCAACACGGTCGTGATCAAGCCCTCGGAGGAGACGCCGTCGTCGGCCACCCTGCTGGCCGAGATCCTCGTCGACGCCGGCGTCCCCGCCGGGGTCGTCAACGTCGTGCACGGTTTCGGTGCCGACTCCGCGGGCGAGGCGCTCACGAAGCACCCGGGCATCGACGGCGTCACCTTCACCGGAGAATCGTCCACCGGATCCGCCATCATGCGGGCGGTCTCGCCCCGCGTGCGCCCCGTCTCGTTCGAGCTCGGCGGCAAGAACGCCGCTCTCGTGTTCGCGGATGCCGACCTCGACGCCGCCGTCGCCGGTCTCGCCCGCTCCACCTACCTCAACACCGGCCAGGTGTGCCTGTGCACCGAGCGCATCTATGTGCAGCGTGCGGTCTTCGACGATGTCGCGGCCGGCCTCGCCGAGCACGCCTCCCGCCTGCGTCTGGGTCGCCCCGAGGATCCGGCCACGACCACCGGCCCCCTCATCTCGCAGGCGCACCGCGACAAGGTGCGCTCCTACTTCGACCTCGCCGTCGCCGAGGGCGCGACCGTGCTCGCCGGCGGTGGCATCCCGACCCTCGGCGACGGACTCGACGGCGGATCGTGGATCGAGCCGACCCTGTGGACGGGCCTCGACAACAGCCACCGCACCGTGCGTGAAGAGGTGTTCGGTCCGGTCGCCGCTCTCATCCCCTTCGACACCGAGGAGGAGGCGATCGCGCTGGCGAACGACACCGACTACGGCCTCGCCGCCGTCACCTGGACCACCGACCTCACCCGCGGACACCGCGTGGCGCAGCAGATGCGCACGGGTATGTCGTGGGTCAACACCTGGTATCTGCGCGACCTGCGCAGCCCCTTCGGCGGCGTCGGCCTCTCCGGCATCGGCCGCGAGGGCGGGCACCACTCGCTCGAGTTCTACACCGAGCCGACGAACGTGTGCGTGCAGCTGTGACCGGCATCCACGATTCGGATGCTGTCCGTGCGGCGGACGAGCGGCTGCGGCGCGCGGCCGAATCCGGGCGCCCGTGCACCCCGGTGCGCGACCTCCTCGGCGAGACGGATCAAGATGCCGCGTACGCGGTGCAGTCGCTCGGCATCGCCCGGCGCCTCGAAGGGGGCCGCCGGGTCGTCGGCCGCAAGATCGGCCTCACCTCGCCCGCCGTGCAGACGCAGCTCGGTGTCGACAGCCCCGACTACGGCGTGCTGCTCGACGACATGATGTTCGCCGACCGTGAGCCGATCGACCTCGCGCGCTTCCTGCAGCCACGCGCCGAGGCCGAGGTCGCCTTCGTGCTCGGCCGCGACCTCGACTCCCCCACCACCCATGTCGCCGATGTGATCCGGGCCACCGAGTTCGTGCTGCCGGCGATCGAGGTCGTCGACTGCCGCGTGGCCGGGTGGGACATCCGCATCACCGACACCATCGCCGACAACGCCTCCAGCGGAGCGGTCGTGCTCGGCACCACGCCCTGCCGCCTCGACGGGTTCGACCTGACCGCGCTCGGCATGACCCTCGACCGCGAGGGCCACCCGGTCTCGACGGGATCAGGGGCCGCGTGCCTCGGGAGCCCGGTGATCGCGGTGGCCTGGCTGGCACGCGAGGTCGCCCGACGCGGAGAACCCCTGCGCGCGGGCGAGGTCATCCTCTCCGGCGCGCTCGGCCCCATGGTCGATGCGGCCGCCGGGGTGTACCGCGCCCGACTCGACGGGCTCGGCGAGGTGCGTGCCGACTTCTTCGGTGCGGCATCCGGAACAGCATCGAGCACGTCATCGGAAGGGGCTGCGGCATGACCGTCGGCATCGCCATCATCGGCTCGGGCAACATCGGCACCGACCTGCTCATCAAGGTCAAGCGGCTCTCGACCACGCTGCATGTGGTCGCGATGGCCGGCATCGACGAGCAGTCCGACGGGCTCGCCCGTGCACGCCGGCTCGGTGTCGCCACCACTCACGAGGGCGTGGACGGACTCATCGCGATGCCCGAGTTCGCCGATGTCGAGCTGGTGTTCGACGCGACCTCGGCCGGCGCCCACGCCCGCAACGACGCGCTCGTGCGCAACGCCGGTCGAGTGATGGTCGACCTGACCCCCGCGGCCATCGGCCCCTACGTCGTGCCGGTCGTGAACCTCGAGGCGCACCTCGGTGCGACGAACGTGAACATGGTGACGTGCGGTGGCCAGGCCACGGTGCCGATGGTGGCCGCGGTGTCGCGCGTCGCCCCGGTGGCATACGCCGAGATCGTCGCGTCGATCGCCTCGAAGTCCGCCGGCCCCGGCACGCGCGCGAACATCGACGAGTTCACCGAGACGACGGCCCGCGCGTTGGAGGTGATCGGCGGCGCCGACCACGGCAAGGCGATCATCGTGCTCAACCCCGCCGACCCGCCGCTCATCATGCGCGACACTGTCTTCTGCCTGGTCGAGGGCGACCCGGACGCACTGGATCGGGAGGCCGTCAGCGCCTCGGTCGCCGATATGGTCGCCGCAGTGCAGGCCTACGTCGGCGGCTACCGACTCAAGCAGCAGGTGCAGTTCGATGCGGTCGACGAGGCCTACGTGCCCGCGCTCGACCGGCCGTTCCGCGGCACGCGCGTGAGCGTGCTGCTGGAGGTGGCCGGCGCCGGGCACTATCTTCCGGAGTACGCGGGCAATCTCGACATCATGACCTCGGCCGCCCTGCGCACGGCCGAGCGACTCGTCGCCGAACGGACAGGGGTTCCCGCATGACCGCCTCATCTCCCCGTGTGTACGTGCAAGACGTCACCCTCCGCGACGGCATGCACGCCATCGGCCACGGCTACACGACCGAACAGGTGCGTGACATCGCCCGAGCTCTCGAAACCGCGGGGGTCGATGCCATCGAGGTCGCGCACGGCGACGGCCTCGGCGGGTCCAGCGTCGCCTACGGCCAGGGCGCGCACACAGACTGGCAGTGGATCGAGGCGGCGGCCGAGGTGCTGGACCGCGCCGTCCTGACCACCCTGATCCTGCCCGGCATCGGCACGATCGACGACCTCGCCCGTGCCCGTGACCTCGGTGTCGCGAGCGTCCGGGTCGCGACGCACTGCACCGAGGCCGACGTCGCGATCCAGCACATCACCTGGGCGCGCGAGCACGGCATGGACGTCTCCGGCTTCCTGATGATGAGCCACCTCAACGACCCGCGGGGCCTGGCCGAACAGGCGAAGATCATGGAGGCGGCCGGCGCGCACTGCGTGTACGTCACCGACTCGGGCGGGCGCCTCACCATGCGCGACGTCGCCGACCGCGTCGACGCCTACCGCGACGTGCTCGATCCGGGCACGCAGATCGGCATCCACGCGCACGAGAACCTCTCCTTGAGCGTGGCCAACAGCGTCACGGCGGTCGAGCACGGCGTGTACCGGGTCGACGCCTCGCTCGCAGGACAGGGCGCCGGGGCGGGCAACTGCCCGATCGAGGCGTTCATCGCGGTGGCCGACCTGCTCGGCTGGGAGCACGGCTGCGACCTGTTCGCGCTGCAGGATGCGGCGGAAGAGCTCGTGCGTCCGCTGCAGCGCCGTCCCGTCCGCGTCGACCGCGAGACCCTCACGCTCGGCTACGCAGGGGTGTACTCGAGCTTCCTGCTGCACGCCGAGCGGGCGGCCGACAAGCACGGTCTCGACGCCCGCGACATCCTCGTGGAGCTCGGTCGCCGCCGGATGGTGGGCGGCCAGGAAGACATGATCGTCGACGTGGCCCTCGACCTCGTCGCCGCCCGCTCGGGGGTGACCTCATGACCGCGGATGCCGTGTTCGCCGCCGCGCTCGACACCGCGCAGCGCACCGCGAGCCCGATCAGCCAGCTCTCCTCGACCGAAGACGTCGGCCTCGACACCGCCTACGCCACGCAGCACGCTCTGATCGCCCGCCGACTCGCCCGCGGCGAGCGCATCACGGGTCTCAAGCTCGGCTTCACGAGCCAGGCGAAGGCGCAGCAGATGGGCGTGCACGACGTGATCATGGGCACCCTCACCGATGCCATGCGCCTCGACGACGGAGCGGAGTTCGACCGCCGCTCCGCCATCCACCCGCGCATCGAGCCCGAGGTCGCCTACCTTCTGGCGGCCGACATCGACGGGTCCGAGGCCGGTCGTCCGCTGGCGGACGTCGTCGCCGCGGTCGCTCCCGCGCTGGAGATCATCGACTCGCGGTACCGCGACTTCCGCTTCAGCCTCGCCGACGTCGTGGCCGACAACACCTCGGCCGCCGCGTACGTCATCGGCCCGTGGATTCCGTTGGCCCAGGCCGGTGCCCTCGACAACAGGGCCGTGCGGCTCGAGGTCGACGGCAGGGTCAGCGCAACGGGTTCCACGGCCGCCATCCTCGGCAACCCGGCCCGCGCCATCGCCGCGGCTGAACGCCTCGCCGCCCGCCACGGATTCACGCTCCGCGCCGGCACGGTGCTGCTCGCCGGCGCCGCGACCGCCGCCATCCCCCTGCCTGACCATGGCGTCGTCGAGGCGACCATCACAGGGCTCGGCCGCGTCGGCATCCGTACGCACGACGGGGCTCACAGCCTCGCGCAGGAGGGATCACAATGACCGGATCAGGCGGCATCCTCGTCGAGGGCAAGGCAACCCCGCGAGGTCGTTTCCCGCACGTCAAGGTCTCCGGCGACCTGGTCTTCGTCTCCGGAACCTCGAGCAGGCGCCCCGACAACACCATCGCCGGCGCCGAGGCCGACGAGTTCGGGGCCACCCGCCTCGATGTCGCCGTGCAGACCCGCGCGGTCATCGAGAACATCCGCGAGGTGCTGGCCGCCGCCGGCTGCACGCTCGACGACCTCGTGCAGGCGACGAGCTTCCTCGTCGACATGAACGATTTCGCTGAGTACAACGCCGTCTGGGCCGAGTACTTCGACGAGCAGGGCCCGGCCCGCACCACGGTCGCCGTGCACGCCCTGCCCCATCCGCACCTGCGCATCGAGATCCAGGCGATCGCTCGACGCCCCGAACCCGTAACCACCACCGACCACAACACCGCTGCCACTCTCGAGGAGGAGAAATGAGCACCACCACACCCGTCATCCCACCCGTGATCGATTTCCCCGCGTGGATCAAGGAGAACGAGCACCTCCTGAAGCCGCCGGTCAACAACAAGGCCGCCTGGACGCCGATGGGCGACTTCATCGTGCAGGTCGTCGGCGGCCCGAACCAGCGCACCGACTTCCACTTCGACCCGTACGAGGAGTGGTTCTACCAGTACCGCGGCAACATGCACGTGAACATCCAGACGCCCGAGGGCCTGCGGCGCATCGACATCCGCGAGGGCGAGATGTGGCTGCTGCCCGGCAACGTGTTCCACTCGCCGCAGCGCCCCGAAGAGGGTTCCATCGGCATCGTGATCGAGCGCATCCGCGAAGAGGGCACGCTCGAGAAGTTCGCCTGGTTCTGCCCGAACTGCAACGCCAAGGTGCACGAGGTCGAGCTGCAGGTGCGTGACATCGTCGAGGACCTGCCGCCGGTGTTCCGCGACTTCTACGAGAGCGAAGAGGGGCGCACCTGCCCGGAGTGCGGCGCCGTCCATCCCGGCAAGGGCTGAAGCCCCTTGGGCACGATCGACGTCCACACCCACTTCGTGCCGAGTTCCTGGCCCGACCTGTACACGCAGGTCGGGCCGGGTCTCTGGCCGACGCTCCGCGTGGACTCCGAGCGCGAGGCGATGATCATGCTCGGCGAGACCGAGTTCCGACGCATCGGCGACGACTGCTGGGATGCCGAGGTGCGCCTGGCCGACATGGATGCCGACGGCGTCGAGATGCAGGTCGTCTCCCCCACGCCCGTGTTCTTCTCCTACGACAAGTCGGGTGACGAGGCGGTCAAGGTCGCGCGCATCTTCAACGACCTGGCCCTGGAGATCTGCGCTCCCGCACCCGATCGGCTGATCCCGTTCGCGCAGGTGCCGCTGCAGGATCCGGATGCGGCGTGCGCCGAGGCCGACCGCGCCATCGCCTCCGGCCATGCGGGTGTCGAGATCGGCAACCACGTCGGCGACCGGGATCTCGACGACGAGGGCACCGTGACGTTCCTGCAGCACTGCGCCGATCGCGGCATCCCCGTCTTCGTGCATCCGTGGGATATGGCGGGCTCGCCGCGGCTCGACCGGTGGATGGCCCGCTGGCTCACCGGCATGCCCGCCGAGACGCACCTGTCGATCATCGCCCTCATCCTGGGTGGTGTCTTCGACCGCGTGCCGCCGTCGCTGCGCCTGGCGTTCGCGCACGGCGGCGGATCCTTCGCCTTCTGGCTGGGCCGGTTCGAGAACGCCTGGCTGCAGCGACCCGACCTCATCGGCGTGAGCGAGCGCCCGCCGTCGGCCTACCTCGACCGGTTCAGCGTCGACAGCGTCGTGTTCGACCCGGTCGCGCTGCGGGTGCTGGTCGAGACACTCGGCACCTCGCAGGTGATGGTCGGAAGCGACTATCCCTACCCGCTGGGCGAGCGGCCCGTCGGCAGCGTCGTCGACCGCGCCGACTTCCTCGACGAGGCGCAGAAGAGCGCCATCCGCCGGGACAACGCCCTGCGCTTCCTGGGGCGCTGACCCCGCCCGACCCCGAACGGACACTCATGAGCACCACCTCCACCCGCCCCGCCATCGACCGTGCGACCTGCGCAGCCCTCGACGAGACCGACCCGCTGGCCCCGATGCGCGACCGCTTCGTGCTGCCGGAGGGCGTCATCTACCTCGACGGCAACTCGCTCGGTGTGCTGCCGCGTCACACGGCCGCGCACCTGCAGCGCGTCATCACCGAGGAGTGGGGCACGGGGCTCATCCGCAGTTGGAACGACGCCGGGTGGTTCGCGAAGCCGCGCACGGTCGGCGACCGCATCGCGCCGCTGATCGGGGCGGATGCCGGGGAGGTCGTGCTCGGCGACTCGACCTCGGCGAGCCTGTTCCAGGCAGCGGTCGCCGCTGTCCGTCTGCGACCGGGCCGACGCGTGATCGTCGCGGAGCGCGGCAACTTCCCCACCGACCTCTACATGCTGGAGGCCGTGCAGGAGCTGCTCGGCGGCGGAACGCCCCTGGAGCGCCGCCTCATCTCGGACGACGGCCCCACCCTCGACGACGTGCTCGACGATCACGTCGCGGTCGTCGTGCTCACCCAGGTCGACTACCGCACCGGACGGATGCACGACATGGCCGAGGTCACGCGCAAGGTGCACGCCGCCGGTGCGCTGGTGGTCTGGGACCTGTGCCACAGCGCCGGTGCGGTCCCGATCGACCTGAACGGAGCGGATGCCGACTTCGCGGTCGGCTGCACCTACAAATACCTCAACGGCGGTCCCGGCTCGCCGTCGTTCATCTGGGCGGCCACCCGCCACCACGATGCCGCCCGCCCGGCGCTCACCGGCTGGCACGGCCACGTCCGCCCGTTCGACTTCACCGTGGAGTACGCCCCCGCCGCGGGCATCGAGCGCTTCCGCGTCGGCACGCCGCAGCTACTGTCGGTCGCCGGGCTCGAAGCCAGCCTCGACATCTGGGACGACGTCGACATGGAGCTCGTCCGGGAGAAGAGCCTCCGGCTGACCGAGCTCTTCATGTCCCTCGTCGACACGCGGCTGACCCCGCACTGGGGCATCGAGCCGGTCACTCCTCGGGAGTCCAGCCGCCGCGGCAGCCAGGTTTCGCTCCGCCACGAAGACGGCTACGCGGTGATGCAGGCCCTGATCGAGCGCGGGGTCATCGGCGATTTCCGGGCGCCCGACCTCATCCGCTTCGGCTTCACGCCGCTCTACACCTCGTATGCCGACGTGTGGGATGCGGTCGATGTGCTGGAGGATGTGCTGCGCACCGAGGTCTGGCGCGAACCGCGGTTCGCCCGCCGCGGCACCGTCACCTGAACACCGTCAACTGAAGTGCGGGTCAGGAGAGGTCCGTCGCCCTGTTTCACCGATAGATCGCGATTGGATGCAGCACTACTCCGGGATACCGCAACGTAATGTCGTCCATGGTGAGTTCAACACCGAGCGCAGCAGCTGGCTCAATGAAGCCCGCCAGCGCTTCGGTAATAACGTCCGTTTCCTTAGAAGTCGGGGGCGTCTCTCGGAGCACACGAATTGCCGGGATCGCCTCGCCTTCGTTGATTAGTGACTCTACTTGAGCAATAACGGTGAACTCCCCCTCTACAGATTGAGTGCCGCTGACGATATAGTCCTCGTCCAACCGCGCAGAGACTCGCGGCGCAGGAACCCCTAGAGGCTGTATAGACACCATGATGCTCTTGCCCTCGCCTCGCCCCCTCATCCAGCCCGCCATCATCCTCGCTTGCTTCTTGGTCTCGGCCAGCTGAGCGGCGGGCTGCTTGAAGATCGAATTCTGATCGGCCGCCTGGTTGGCGTAGTCAATAAACGTCAGGAACAGCTGTTGGACGGGCGAAAGGCTCACAACGGCTTTGAACCGGATCGTGTCTCCCACGGCGATCTCGTTGCGAGTACCGACGTCCCATGCGTCCAGCTCGCCGAAAGCGCTTGCTTCGGTGAGGTGGTGGCTCCAGGCCTCGAAGGCAGAAAAGTTGGTACGCGAGCGAGTAAGTTCTTCTTCAACGTTCGAAGCCTTTTTCTTCGACGCGTTGGCCTTTACTGGACCGTAACCGACCGTACCTCCGAGCCCGCCCTCCCGAGCTTCGCTGACCTTCTCGAGGATCTCATCGACTTTCCCCGCCTCGAAAGCAGACAGACTATTGATGATCGTCTCATGGTTCAAATACAGAAACTCCTTGTGAAGCTGAACCTTGGGCCGCTTGTATCCGCTCATCGCTCGAATCTAGCGCCTTTGTTTCCTCTCTGCGGAACTGACGCCTCTCGCGCAAATAGGCGCCAGCTCCACCTCTCGCGCGTTGCGCCTCAGGCGCTGTCGCCCGCAGCCTCGGTCGCCGCGGCGTCGAGCAGGGCGATGACACCGTCGCGCACGTGGTTCAGGTGCGACTCGAGCACGCGCAGCGCCTCGTCCGCGTCGCCGGCCGCGACCACGTCGATGAGTTCACTGTGCGAGTGGTCGTGCGCACCGGGCGAGACCAGGCGCCAGCCGAGCACATAGCGGCCCAGCTTCAGGCGCAGCTGCTCGATCATCTCCCACATCAGCGGGCGCGACTCGGCGTCGTAGAGCGTCGCGTAGAACTCGGTGCGCGCCTCGACGAACTCGCCGCCCTCGGAGATGTCGTCCGCCGTCTTGGCGAGCTCACGCAGGCGGTCGACCCGCTCGGGCGTGATCTCGGCCATCGCCAGGCGCAGTGCCTCTTTCTCGAGCAGTGTGCGCAGGTGGTAGACCTCCGTGGCCTCCTCGACCGAGAGCGCACGCACCATCGCACCGCGGCGGGCGTGGAAGATCACGAGCCCGTCGGCCTCGAGCTGGATCAGGGCGGAGCGGATCGGCAGCCGGGAGATGCCGATGGACTCGGCCAGCGTCTCCTGCCGCAACTTCATTCCCGGTGGCAGCGTTCCGTCGAGGATCGCATCGCGGATGATGTCGTACGCCATCGCCCCGACCGACCGGTATCCGGCTCCGTGCCGCTGCGCGAGCTTCTGCAGCGCCTCGGCCCGCTCCTTGGGCGACACCACGTTCCCTGATTGCACCATGGGCCGAGGTTATCGGATCAGCGCCCCGAACTCTGCATTCTGGATCCAAAACCACTCGGTCGTGTCCGATGTCCCGGTGTCCAGTGCCGGATGTCGGGAGTTCGCACACGTGCCGGGCGAAACTGCCGCGCCGATGCCGATCCCGTCCCGTTCCGGTGCCGGATGTCGGGAGTTCGCACACCGGTCGGGCGAAACTGCCGCGTTTCCTCCGACATCCGTGCATCCTCCCGACATCCGTACCCTCGCACCTGGCACGACACGGGGCGCACGGCGCGGCCCGCCAGAGCGAAGCGCACACACAGAACGCCCCCTGTCCCGAAGGACAGGGGGCGCACTTCGACGGGCTCAGTGGCCCATCGGGGAGTTACTTGGCGGCGACGACCTGCAGCGTGATGACTGCGGTGACGTCTTCGTGCAGACGCACGGTCGCCTCGTGGTCACCGGTCACCTTGATGGGCGACGGGATGTGCACCTTGCGCTTGTCGATCGAACCCAGGCCGGCGGCTGCGACAGCATCCGCGACGTGGTCGGTCTTGACGGAGCCGAAGAGACGACCCTCCTTGCCGGCCTTGACCGTGAGGCGCACCTTCGTGCCCTCGAGAGCGTTCTTCAGTGCGACAGCGTCGTCACGATCGTGGATCGCGCGTGCCTGACGCGCGGCCTGGATCGAAGCGACCTGCTTTTCGCCACCGCGGGTCCACGCCGTAGCGAAGCCCTGCGGGATGAGGAAGTTACGGGCGTACCCGTTCTTGACCTCGACAACGTCGCCGGCGCTACCCAGCCCGACGACCTCGTTCGTGAGAATCAGCTTTGCCATCTCGATACCCCTTACCGGCCGGCGCCAGCGTAGGGCAGGAGCGCCATTTCGCGCGCGTTCTTGATCGCCGTGGCGATCAGACGCTGCTCCTGCACCGAGACACCGGTGATACGACGGGCACGGATCTTGCCGCGCTCCGAGACGAACTTGCGAAGGGTGGCGACATCCTTGTAATCGATGACACCGACCCGGATGGACTTCGCGGGAGCGGTGGGCTTGCCACCCTTCCGCGGCTTGCGGCGGTCGCCGCTCGACTTTCCAGCCATTGTTTTTCCTTAGTGATGAGCGGCCCTTCGACAAGCTCAGGGACCCAAGTGGGGCCGAGCTCAGGGCCAGAAGTTGTTCAGAACGGGGTGTCGTCGCCGAAGCTGCCGGGAGTGCTCCAGGCATCTGCGCTCGTCGAGGAACCGGGGGTCGACCACGGCTCTTCCGACACCTGCTGCTGCGCCGGGCGAGCCTGTCCGCCGCCGCCGGCACCGCCGGTCGAGGCCGCACGGGTGACCTGCGCGGTCGCGTACCGGAGCGAGGGGCCGATCTCGTCGACCTCCAGCTCGATAGCGGTGCGCTGGTTGCCCTCGCGGTCCTGGTAGGAGCGCTGACGCAGACGGCCCTGCGCGATGACGCGCATGCCCTTCGTCAGCGAACCCGCCACGTGCTCGGCGAACTCGCGCCAGACGGATGCACGGAGGAACAGCGCATCGCCGTCCTTCCACTCATTCGCGGCACGGTCGAAGTTCCGAGGCGTCGAAGCGATGGTGAAGTTCGCCACCGGCAGCCCGTTCTGCGTGTAGCGCAGCTCGGGGTCGGCCGTGAGGTTTCCCACAACGGTGATGACGGTTTCGCCGGCCATGGACGTCAGGCCTTCGCAGCCTTGGCGGCCTTGCGAGCAGCCTTCTCTTCGGAGCGCTTGGCCTCCGAAGCGACCATCGCCTGAGCCTCTTCCGAGCGGAGGACCTTGGTGCGCATGATCTGCTCGTTCAGCTTCAGCTGACGGTCGAGCTCCTGCGTGGCCTCGCTGGTAGCGGTGAAGTTGACGACGGCGTAGATGCCTTCGTTCTTCTTCTGGATCTCGTAGGCCAGACGGCGCTTACCCCAGATGTCGACCTTGTCAATCGAGCCACCATCGTTGGTGATGACCTTCAGGAACTTGTCGAGCGTAGGTGCGACCTGGCGCTCGTCGATCTCGGGAGTCAGAATGACCATGAGTTCGTACTGGTGCGTCACTTACCCACCTCCTTCGGACTAGAACGGCTCTCGGGACTTTCCCGGGAGCAGGAGGGTGTGTGCACGTGCCCGCCCCAGGAATCCCGAATGGACGCCGGAAGGCAGACAACCTCGACAGTCTAGCGGAGATTCCTCCGTGTCGCCCGCACGGCTCGGAGCTCACCCTTGGCATGCTGGAGGGCGTGCCTGTGACAGTCGCCGGCACTCGACCAGAGGGGGGACGCCATGCGCGTCAACAAATGGGGGGTCGGCGTGATTCTCGCCGCCGCCGTGCTGCTCACCGGATGCTCGGCGGGCGGGTCCGACAAGCCGGCCGAATCGAAGCCCAGCAGCGGCGCTTCGCAGGAGGCCGAGGCGCAGGCCGCGGACTGCCCTGAGCTCAAGGACGGCGCCACCGTCGACGGCACGGCACTGAGCACCTGCATCTCCGACGCCATGTCCGACACGGCGGGCTACGCAGCGAAGACCAACGTCATGGGCATCGAGTCGACGGCCAAGTTCAACCCGTCCGAGAAGGCCCTCGAGTCGACCTCTCCGGCCGGTTCGCTGATCGCCATCGGCGACGACGTCTGGGTGAAGTCGGCGACGAGCGAGTGGCAGCCCGCCGATCCGAAGTCGAGCGACCCGGTCATCGCCGCGCTGAGCGCCGCCGCCTCCGACATCTCGTCGCTCGACCCGACGACGGCAGCCGAGGCCATGACCGGCGAATTCACGGTGACCGGCACCGGCGAGCGCCTGGGTGAAGAGGTCTACCTCGTCTCCGGCACGATCGAGCAGCAGGGCACCGCGGTCGACGTCGTCTTCGAGGTCACCGCGGACTACGTCAACCTCGCGATGACCAGCACCGCCTCGGTCGAGGGCCAGTCCGTCGAGATCTCGATGGAGATCACCGAGTGGGACGTGAAGCAGGACATCGTCGCACCGCTCTGATCCAGAGCTGATGCTGCGGGCCGGGGCTGCTGCCTCGGCCCGCAGTGCGTTCGGGCCGGCGGTCGCGCGCAGCGGCTAACGGGTGACGCCGATCGGGTACGAGTACACGTCGGTCACTTCGACGCGGTGCGACGGGCCATGGTCCAGGAGCCGCTGGAGGATGAGGTCGCGTCGGTCGCGCGCCCACTCCGGGGCGACCTCCGCCCACCGCTCTGCATCGGGGAAGTACGTGGTGGGCGGCTGCACGCCCCATCCGCCGTCGAACAGCAGACCGCGAGATCCCTCCCAGTAGAAGACCTGCTCCTTCCAGCGGAACTCGATCTCGTACTCCGGCTCCACGGTCGCCCTCCTCGCGCTCAGTACATGACCGGCGGGATCTCGGCCCACACGGTGCGGTCGTCGACCGAGGGCGCGGCGGGGATGCGGCCGGCGCCGTCGGGCTCCGGGATCGCGGCCAGCAGCGCCTGCGTGTACGGGTGCTGCGGCGCGGCCCAGAGCTGATCCGTCGGGCCGGACTCGAGCACACGGCCGCCGAACATCACGAACGTGCGGTCGGCGATGCGGCGGACCACGGCGAGGTCATGCGAGATGAACAGCATCCCCGCTCCCGACTCCGCCACCAGGTCGCGCATGAGCCCCGCGACGCTCGTCTGCGTGGAGGCGTCGAGTGCCGAGATCGGCTCATCGGCGACGAGGAGCGATGGCCGGGCAGCCAGGGCCCTGGCGATCGCGATGCGCTGCTTCTGCCCACCCGAGAACTGGTGCGGGAAACGGGTGCTGACGGTCGTCGGCAGTCCGACGCGCTCCAGCCACTCGTCGACGGTCGAGCCCTCGGCGCCGCGCGCACGGGCGGTCGCGATGCCATCGGCGATCTGATCGCCCACGCGGCGGCGGGGGTTCAGCGAGGTCGCCGGATCCTGGAACACCATCTGGATGCCGGTCATCGCGGTCGGCCGACGACGGATGCCGAGCGGCGCCACGGGCTCATCGCGGAAGAGCACCGTTCCGCCGGCGATCTTCTCGATGCCGACGACGGCGCGGGCGAGGCTGGACTTGCCACTGCCCGACTCCCCGACGAGCGCGACCGTCTCACCGGCGGCGACGCTGATGGACACGCCGTTCACGGCGATCACGGGCGGGTTGCCGGGGTAGCGCACGACCACGTCCTGCGCGTCGAGGACTCGGACCTCACTCATCTGCGGCCTGCCCTTCCGGTGCCTCATCGATGCGCGAACCCGGCAGGGCCGCGAGCAGCATCCGCGTGTAGTCGTGCTGCGGGTCGAGGAACAGCGTCTCGCGATCGGCGAGCTCGACCACGCGTCCGTCCTTCATGACGGCCACCCTGTCGGCGATCGCGCTCATCACACCCAGGTCGTGCGTGACGAGGAGCACGGCGAGGTTCCGCTCCACCGCGAGGTCGCGCAGCAGTTTCAGGATGCCGGCCTGCACCGTGACGTCGAGCGCCGTGGTCGGCTCATCGGCCAGCAGCACCTCGGGGTCGCACGCGAGGGCGCACGCGATCGCGATGCGCTGCCGCTGCCCGCCCGAGAACTGGTGCGGATAGCGCTTCAGCGCCTCGGCGGGGTTCGGGACCTGCACGGTCTCGAGCAGTTCGATCGCCCGCTCGCGAGCAGCGGCGCCCTTGAGCCCGAGGTGCACGCGCATGTGGTCGGTGAGCTGGCGGCCGACCGGCAGCTGCGGGTGCAGCGACGCCGAGGGATCCTGGAACACCATCGCGATGCGCTTGCCGCGCACGCGGTTGAGGGAGCGGCGCTTCAGGCCGACAAGCTCTTCGCCGCCGAGCAGGATCGATCCGCCGGTCTTCGCCTGGCGGGGCAGCAGCCCCAGCACGGCGAGCGAGGTCAGCGTCTTCCCCGATCCGGATTCGCCGGCGAGACCGTGGATGCGACCCGCCTCGAGTTCGAGCGAGACGCCCTTCACGAGCGGGCGACCGATGTCGATGGTCAGATCGCGGATGCTGAGCACGGAGGATCCCTGCACGGAGGTCATGCCGCCACCCCCGTCGCCGAGGCCTTGTGTTCCGCGGCCTTCTCGTGCGTGATCTCGGCCGTCGGGTCGAGCACGTCGCGCATCGCGTCGCCGAGGAAGTTGAACGCCAGCACCACGGTCAGGATCGCGAGACCCGGGAAGACCCCGAGCCACCAGGCGTCGAAGTTCTGCATCGCACCCGAGATCATCGAGCCCCACTCGGCGGTCGGCGGCTGTGCACCGAGACCGAGGAACGACAGGCCGGAGAGCAGCAGGATCGCCGCACCGATGTCGAGCGTCGCGAGCACCAGGACGGGGCCTGCGATGTTCGGGAGGATGTCGACGAACAGCGTGCGAGCGGGCGAGTGGCCGAGCAGTCGTCCGGCGATCACGTAGTTCTGCCCGCGCAGACCCAGCACGATGCTGCGAGTGACGCGCGAGTACTGCGGCCACGACACCACGATCGCCGCGATCACCGCGTTGAACAGCGACGGCCCGAGGGACGCCGCGACCACCATCGCGAGGATCACGGTCGGGAAGGCCATGAACAGGTCGGTGATGCGCATCAGGGTCTCGTCGACCCAACCGCCGAAGTACCCGGCGACGGCGCCGATGACCGTGCCGATGATCATGGCGGCGACCACGAGCATGAGCGCGAGCGGGAGGCTCACGGTCGCACCCGTCATCAGGCGGGAGAAGATGTCGCGGCCGTTGCCGTCGGTGCCGAGCAGCGTGTCGATGCCGGGCGCTTGCAGGCGGGGCAGCACCTGGGCGTTCGGCGGATACGGCACCCACCACTGCGCGGTGAAGGCCACGATCACCCAGGCGCCCGCGATGACGGTGCCGATGATGCCGAGCGGGGTGCGCCAGGCGCGGGGCCAGCGGAAGCGGAAGCGGCCGGCCGGCGTGGCTGCGGCGATGCGGCTCATGCGATCCTCACTCTCGGGTCGAGCACGCCGTAGAGGATGTCGACGATGAAGTTGATGAGGAGGTAGATCATGCCGACCACGAGACCGACGCCCATGATGCCGGGCAGGTCGAGGTTGGCGGCGGAGTTGTAGGCGTAGGTTCCGAGCCCTGGCCAGGCGAACACCGACTCGACGAGCACAGTTCCGGAGAGCAGTGCCCCGAAAGCGACGCCCACCACGGTGAGGATCGGCAGCGAGGCTCCGCGGAGCACGTAGTCGAGGATCACGCGCATGGCGGGGAGACCCTTGGCGCGGGCGGCGCGCACGTAGTCGCTGCCGAGCACCTCGAGCACCGAGGTGCGGATGAAGCGGGTGAGCAGGCCGATCGTCACGAGCGAGAGCACCATGACCGGCAGCGCGAGGTGCGCGAGGGCGTCGAAGAAGCCGACCGCGTCACCGTTCAGGAGGTAGTCGACCGTGTAGAGGCCGGTCACGCGCGGCGGCGGCGTGATCGAGGGCGAGATGCGCCCGGATCCCGGGGCGATGCGCAGCTCGAGGAAGAAGACGTAGAAGCTGACGAGCGCCAGCCAGAAGGTCGGCACGCTCAGCCCGACCAGGGTGACGACGCGGATGACCTGGTCGGTGACGAGGCCACGACGGTAGGCGGCGAGGGTGCCGAGCACGATGCTGACCGCGAGGCTGACGATGATCGCGCTGATCGCGATCTCGATGGTCGCGGGCACCGCGGTGGCGAGGTCGCTGGTGACCGGGCGTCCGGTCACCAGCGACGTGCCGAGGTCCCCGCGGAGCAGGTTCCCCATATAGATGAAGTACTGCACGAACAGTGGCTGATCGAGTCCGTTCGCCTTGATGAACGCCTCACGCGTCGCCGGGTTCTGCGAGGCGCCCTCACCGAGGGCGGCCGAGACCGGGTCTCCCGGCACCAGGTTGGTGAGCGCGAACGTCACGATCGTCACGCCCACCAGCAGGAGCAGGGAGGTGCCCGCCCGCCTCAGCAGGTATCCGACCAGAGGCGATCGGCGCCGCTGCGCCTGCCTCTGCACCGCCACTGTCGTCATGGGATGTCCGTTCAGCCGGCGGGCGTGATCTCGGCGATGTCCATCTCCCAGACGGAGTTGTACACCGCACCGCTCACGCTGTCGGCCGACGAGATGTTGCGACCCGGGACGATCAGCGGCACGAACGGGCCCTCGGCCTGCATCGCCTCGGCGAACTCGGTGAACGCGGCCGTGCGCTGCTCGGGGTCGGTCGCTGCCGCGGCACCGGCGGCGATTCCGGCGATCTCGGGGTTGGCCTCGGCGGCCCAGCCGGAGCGGAGTCCGACCTTGAGGCCGGGACCGAACGGGAGGAAGTTCGCGGAGTCGGCGTAGTCCGGGCCCCAGAACCACAGGCCGAAGCCCTCGGTGCCGTTGACGTAGGCGTCGAGCTCGGTCGCGAAGGGCGCGGGGGCGAGTTCGACCGCGATGCCGGCATCCTCCAGCTGTGCCTGCACGCGCTCGGCGAGCGGGGTGAACTCCACGCCGCCGACCGGGTAGTCGTTCGGGAACTGCAGCTTCAGGGTCTGACCCGTGTAGCCGGCCTCTTCGAGCGCAGCCTTGGACTTGTCCAGATCCTGCTCGACGCCGGTCTCGAGAGCACCCTCGAATCCGGGCGGGATGACGCCCGTCGCCTGCACGGAGCCGGCACCGGCGAGCTCGAGCAGCGCGTCGTAGTCGAGCGCGTAGCGGATCGCCTCGGCGATCTTGACGTTCGCCAGCTCACCCGCGACGGCCTCGGACTGGTTCAGCAGCAGGAAGATCGTCTGCCCGGAGGGGACCGAGTCGACCGTGACGTTGTCGCCGAGACCCGCGACCTGGTCTCCGTTGAGGTCCATCGCGACCATCGAGTCGCCACCCTTGAGGTTGGCGAGCTGGGTGGCGCTCTCCGAGACGTTGCGGACGACGACGCGCTTGTAGTCGGACTCCTCGTCGCCGTTGTACTCGTCGTTCTTCGTCAGCACGACCTGCGAGCTGAGGTCGAGCGTGTCGAGCACGAACGGGCCGGATCCGGCGGACTCGCCGTCGAGGAACTTCTGCGCCGAGTCGGTGCCGTCGGTCGTGCCGCCGTTCTCGATCACGACGTCGGAGTTGACGATGCCGAGCGCGGGGTTCGCGAGGATCGCCGGCAGCTGCAGCAGCGGGGTCTCCGACGTGAACCGGATCGTCTTGTCGTCGACCTCGGTGATGGTGAGGCCGCCGAGCAGGAAGTTCGGCTTGGCGTCGGCCATGCCCTGGATGCGCTGCAGCGAGAAGACGACGTCCTTCGCCTCGATCGGCGAACCGTCGGAGAAGACGCGGTCGCCCTCGAGCGTGAAGGTGAACTCAGTCGCCTCGTCGTTCTGCTCCCACGAGGCGAGTCCGGGAACTGGGGTCGAGACGTCGGAGCCTTCGAAGTCGACGAGCGTCTCGTACAGCGCCTTCGCGATCATGTTGCCGGTCGGGTCGTAGGTGTGACCCGGGTCGGTCGTCTCGATCGAGAATGCGGTGTCGATGACGAGCGAGTCGGAGGCGGAGGAGTCGCCGCCGTTTCCGGCCGAGTTCCCTCCCGAGCATCCGGCGAGCGCGAAGATCGCGACCGCTCCGAGCGCGATGACCGGCGTGATACGGCGTGACGACATGAGGACCTCCAGGGGCGAGGAGTACATTCGGGTGAGTCGCCACCGATGTGGACGACCGGGGATCAGATTCGCATCATATGCGACGATGTGTCCAGCGAGTGTGGGTGGTCTCGACACGCTCTGTCCAGAACGTCGGTCGTGAGGAGCAATATGTCCAGCAAGGATGCGGATCAGTCGAAGCATTCTGGACGAAGTGCCGCCCCATTGGACGAGACGGCATACAGAATCCTCGATGTGCTGCGTGATAACGGTCGCGTCTCGATCGCCGCCCTCGCCGACAAGGTCGGCATCTCCCGTGCGAGCGCGTACACGCGGGTCGAGTCGCTGGTGCACGACGGGGTCATCACGGGCTTCAGCGCCCGGGTCGATCAGGCCAAGGCCGGGCTCTCGATCGGCGCGCTCGTGTTCGTCACGGTGATGCCGCAGGCCTGGGCGTCGTTCCGCGAACGCGTGCTCGAGATGCCCGACGTCGAGTGGTGTGCGATCACCACCGGCGAGCACGACGCGATGCTGCTCATCCGCGCGGTCGACGTGAGCGGCGTGCACGAGTTCTCCACCGGGGTGATCGCGCAGCTGCCGGAGGTGCGCACCGTGGTCAGCGTCGTCGTCCTCGACGAGGTCATCCGGCGGCCGTATCTGCTACCCGCCGATCTGCCCGAGCGCAGCACCGAGATCCCGCTCGGGATGACGCGCTGGACGCCGGCCACCGCCGGCCGCGACGCACTGCCGCCGCGCTGAGACTCGCGTCCCGCTCTCCCGCTCGCTCCCCGCTCGCTCCCCGCTGAGGGGTCAGCGAACGCCGCATCTCCACGCCGCGATACGGCGTGTCTTGACCCCTCAGCGCAGGGGACTGACGCTCAGCGCACGGGGTGCGGGGTCAGGCGGCCGCGATCTCCTCGCACACGCTGAGCTGCGGAAGTCCGTGCATCTCGTAGTGCTCGACCAGGCGGATGCCGCCATCGTCGGTGAGTTCGAGCTCGCTCTCGCCGTCGCCGGTCACGACCGTGCCGTCGGCCTTGAGCACGTGCACGAACGACACCCAGATCGTGTCACCGGTGCGGGTGCCGACGAACTTGCCGAAGGTGACCGTGTCGCCCTCGTATCCACCCCAGATCGCGCCGTCACGCTCGAAGTACTCGAAGATGCTCGGAGATTCGGGGTCGACCGCGGAGGTCGTGGACGACACCATCCGGAAGCGGCGGCCGTCGAGGGAGGGGAGGGTTGCTGTCGCAGTCACATCCTCGATTATGCGGGATGCGGTCATCCGGCGGTCGCCCCGCGCCCGCGCCATTCGTCTTCGAGCCGCGCGTAGACCAGCAGCGTCGCCCACTCCCCCTTGAACCACTCGCTCTCGACGAACCGCGCCTCGCGCCGGAAGCCGAGTCGTTCGACGACGCGTGCCGATGCGGTGTTGCGCTCGTCGATCCGCGCGGCGATCCGGTGCAGCCCGAGCCCCTCGAAGCCGATAACAAGGAGGGCATGCACGGCCTCGGTGGCGTAGCCGCGTCCGGCGACGCGGGGGTCGAAGATGTAGCCCACCTCGCCCGCACGGTCCTCCTCGCTGCGCCAGAACAGCACGACGTCGCCGACGAGCGTGCCTGTTGCGCGCTCTTCGACGGCGAGACTCACCGCGTCACCCTCGTTGTCGAAGCGCGTGTTCGACCACGTCGTGGCGATGCGCCGCTCGATGTCCGTCTGCTCCAGCGGGCCATAGGGCACGTAGCGGACGGAATCCGGGTCGGACTTGTACGCGTGCATCGCGGCGGCGTCGCCGGAAGCGATCGGACGCAGGATCAGGCGTTCGGTACGGATCGGATATTCCGGGGCGAAAGCACCAGGGGAAGGCTCGGCTGTCGGGGACACGGCTCTCACCCTACGGGCGCGCGACCCGCTCAGTGGGCGACCGCCCCGGTAGCGTGGTCGCATGGAGTGGATGTCTGATCCCTCGGCGGGGGCCTGGGTACGCGAGCGACTCGATACGAGCCTCGACACGATGCACTCGGTGGTCCCCCGGGGCTTCCCCGCCTATGCGCGCATCCTGCACCCGGCGATCGTCCGGTCGCTGCCCGACCGCGCGGTGCCGACGTCGGAGGAGTGGGATCGGCTGCCCGAGGCGGAGCAGCATGCGCTTCTCGGACAGTTCGTCGACGAGCCCGCCACCTGGGCTCAGACGGCTGCCGCCTTCGATACGATCCTGCACCCGCTCGCACAGTGGCATCGGATCGTGCGGACACCGACGGATGACGACTGGCGGACGCGGATCGCTCCGGACGGACGGGAATTCTCCGCCCCGCTGGAGGGCGAGCTCGCCCCAGAGCACCTGGCCGCGATCGCGACTCACCTCGTCGGCCACACCCAGACCCCGGATGCCGGCTTCGTCGCGCTCTGGGAGGGCCGCGGCGACCTGTTCGGCTTCTACGGCATCACCCCGTCCGGCGGTTCCCTGACCTTCACGGACGACCCGAACCACCAGGCGATGCTCGATCGAAGCACGCACGATCCGTTCAACAACGTCTTCCGCAAGCCCACCTGGCAGGAGGGCATCCTCTCGCGCGAGATCTCCGAGGGCCCGCGCCTCCGCCTCCCGATGCGCGACCACGTGCTGTTCTCGGCGCCGCCGAGCGCCTTCGCCGACCCGGAGTGGGACCGGAAGGTGCCGTGGCGCGACCGCGTCGCCGAGGAGCGCGGGTTTCCGCGGCCACCCCAGAGCCCGAGCCTGCTGTGGCCGGAGGATCATGCCTGGGTGCTGGTGAGCGAGGTCGACTTCGACTCGACGATCGTGGCCGGCTCCCCCGCGCTGGTCGACGCGATCTGCGCGGACGAGCGGCTCGAGGCCTTCGCGATCCCGGAGGGCGCCGACCTCACCTGGGATGCGGACACGGTGAACCGGTGACTTCACCCCAGACGAGGTTCGACGCGCGGCCGCTCATCGACCCGGTCGACGCGGCCGCCGTGCGGGCCTTCGCCGCGGAGCTGCGTTCGCGGCCGTCGTCGCGCATGTCGGCATCCACCGTCATCGGCATCGTCGCCGTCGCGATCGCCGCCGTGGTGTTGATCCCGATCATGGTGACGGTGATCGTGAGCATCGCATCCCTCGGCGGTAGCCCCTCGGCCATGGCGATCCCGCTGGTGCTGATCGTCCTGCTGCTGGCGGCGGTCGGCGTGATGATCTGGATGGGCGTGCGCAACGCGCAGACCACGCGGTATCGGCTGCACCGCTTCGCGCAGGCGAACGGCATGTCGTACGAGCCGAAGGTGGCCGACCCTCCCCTGCCCGGCATGATCTTCAGTCTGGGCCGTTCGCGGCAGTCGACCGACCTGATCCGGGGCACGACGCCGCGCTTCGTGGAGTTCGGCAATTACCAGTACACGGTGCAGTCGGGGAAGAACTCGACCACCTACCGCTGGGGATACGTGGCCGTGAAGCTCGACGTGCCGCTGCCGAACATCGTGCTCGACGCCAAGGGCAACAACGGCTTCGGCTCGAACCTCCCCGCCTCGTTCCACAAGGAGCAACGGCTGTCGCTCGAGGGCGACTTCGATCAGCACTTCACGCTTTACTGCCCGTCCGGGTACGAACGCGATGCGCTCTACCTGTTCACGCCCGACATCATGGCGCGGTTCATCGACAACGCGGCACAACTCGATGTCGAGATCGTCGACGACTGGCTGTTCCTGTACACGCAGCGCAAGGTGTCGACGCTCGATCCCGCGACCTGGGCGTGGCTGTTCGGCACGGTCGGCGCGCTGTTGACGAAGTTCGATCAGTGGGCGCGGTGGCGCGACGAGCGCCTGATCGCCGAGAACCCGGAGGCACCGGCATCCAGCACGGTGACGAACCAGGCGCTGCCGTTCGCTCCGCCGGCAGGCCTGCTCACGCCGCCGCCGGGAGTCGCACCACAGGGGCGACGACTGAAGCGCGGGGGAACGTGGGTGCCGCTGATCGTCGTGATCGCGTTCGTCGCGTTCTGGTTCCTGAGCCGCATGAACTGAGGCGCAGCGACTGAGGCGGAGTCCGAGTGTGGGGGTGGGTGTCGGCTGGGGACCGAACTCCCACCCCATCCCCCCTCGGGATCGAAAGAAGATCGACTCTCCCTCCGCATGGCGGCTGAGCCGCCCCGCCCGCGTTCAGCTGGGGACTGACACTGCTGGGCGTATAAGGGAATGGTATACCGGATGGGGTTGCAACGCGTTGCATCCATGCATCGGAATGCGCTTTCTCCCGGCGGAGTCAGCCCCGGGATCCCCCGCGCACGCCGGCCCAGCGGCCGGTGAGTTCGTCGAGGCAGCCGTCGAGCGCTCGCCACGCATCGGCGTCGCGCATGGCCGCTCCGATCCGCTCGGCGTTCCCCCGATACGAGGGGTCGGACCGGACGCGGTCCACCGCGCGCGCGACCTGCGCCGGCGTCGCGGTGCTGGTGCGCAGATTCACCCCGGCCCCCGACCACCCCACTCGCGCGCAGACCTCGACCTTGTCCTCGGTCTGCCCGGCGACCACGAGCGGGACGCCGTGCGCGAGCGCCTGCTGCACGCCGCCGTAACCGCCGTTCGTGACCAGCACATCGACCAGGGGCAGCAACCGGTCGTACGGGAGGTACTCGGCGACGCGCACGTTGTCGGGCAGCCTGCCGGCGAGCGCCTCGACCGGGCGGCCACCCGTCGACACCACGACCAGGGCATCGGATGCGGCGAGCGCGGCGATGGTCGGCTGCACGAGCTGACCGAAGTCGGAGTTGGCGATGGTCCCCTGGGTGACGTGCACGATCGGTCGCGAACCGTCGAGGTCGGACCACCACTCCGGCAGGACGGGGTCGGACGGCGACGGAGGCAGCGGGCCCGCGAAGTGCACGGTGGCGGGAAGGTCGGCGCGCGGATACTCGAACTCGGGCACCGTGAACTGCACGTAAACGTCGGCGCGGCCGGCCCAGTCGAGCACGAAGCCGCCGAGGTCGCGGCCGACCTCGCGCCGCGCCATCGCGTCGGCCTCCTTCTGCACGCCACCGAAGATCGCACGCTCGGCGACCGTGCGCAGGGCGGCGTTGCGCAGTCGACCGAGCGGGCCGGGCATCGGGGTGACCCCGAGCCCGAACGGCGCCGTGTCCGCGCTGCGCGCCCCGAGCGGGAAGATGCCGAGCACCACGACGGGCGGTCTCTCGTCTGCGGGCAGCAGCTGCAGGAGCGCGCCGCCGACGAAGAGCGGCTCGGTGAGGACGGCATCGACGGGACGGGCGTCGAGTTCGGCGCGAACCGCGGCGAGCTGCGCCGCACCGGGGCGGACGAACAGGTTGGTCATGTCGAAGCGCAGGGCGGCCGGCCCGGTCAGCCCACGACGCTCGGGGAAGGCGCCGTCGGCATCGTCAAGGTCGACATCGGCGTCGTCGGGCAGCGGGAGGAAGCGGGCGCCGGCGGCCTGCACGCGTTCGGCATAGCGACTGCTCGTGAGGAAGCTCACGTCGTGGCCGCGGGCGAGGAGGTGGCGAGCGATCTGCAGCAACGGCACGACGTGGCCGTGCGCGGGTGTGCAGGTGATGAGGTAACTGGACATGGCGGGTTCTTTCCCTAAGATCGAATGTACCGTCGTAGTATTCATCACCCCGTTAGGAAAGTCAATGGTTGAGGCCGCTCCCCGTGCCTATCGATCGGAACTGCGCGCCCGCCAGGCGCAGGAGACCCGCTCACGCATCGTCGCCGCATCCGCACGCCTGTTCGCGACGCAGGGATACCAGGCCACCACCATCGCCGCGATCGGACGCGAGGCGGGAGTGTCCGCCGAGACCGTGAAGACGACTGCCGCGAAGGCCGAGCTGCTGATCGCCGCCTTCGAGGTCACGTTCTCGGGCTCGGAGGGCGCGGACTCGCTCACCGACACCGAGGTCGCGGCAGGACTCCTCGAGCTGCCCGACGAGGTCTTCCTCGACCTGGTGCTGACCCAGATCACCACCGCGAACGCGCGAGGTCACGGGCTGTGGACGGTGCTGTTGGGCGCCGCGCTGTCCGACCCCGTCGTCGACGCCGCCCTGCACCGCATCCTCGAGCGTCGCGGCGCCGACTACCGCGCGCTCGTCTCGGAACTGCGGCGGCGCGGCATCGCCGCCCCCGGCATCGACGAGGCGGCGACGGCCGACGCCCTGTCGTTCCTGCTCTCGCCCGAGAGCTACCAGCAGCTCGTCGCGCAATCCGGGTGGACGGCCGACCGTTACGCCGCGTGGCTGCGCGCGGCGGTCGATGCCGAGATCACAGGCTGAGCGACGACCTGCAGCTCAGCGGGCTGACCAGCCGCCGTCCATCGTGTAACCGGCTCCGGTGACCATCCCCGCGGTGTCGCCGGCGAGCCACAGCGCGAGAGACGCCACCTCTTCCGGTTCGACCAGCCGCTTGATGGCCGCCTCGGTGAGCATCACGTTCTCGAGCACCTCGCTCTCGGGGATGCCGTGGAGCCGCGCCTGATCGGCGATCTGCTTCTCGACGAGTGGTGTGCGCACATAGCCGGGGTCGATGCAGTTGCTCGTCACTCCCCGCGATCCGCCCTCCAGCGCTGTCACTTTGGACAGCCCCTCGAGCCCGTGCTTCGCCGCGACGTAGGCCGACTTGTAGGCGGAGGCGCGCAGCCCGTGCACGCTCGACACGTTGATCACACGCCCGAAACCGCGTTCGTACATCGCGGGCAACGCGGCCCGGATCAGCAGGAACGGCGCCTCGAGCATGAGTCGCAGGATGAACGAGAACCGCTCCGCGTCGAAGTCCTCGATCGGGCTCACATGCTGGACGCCCGCGTTGTTGACGAGGATGTCGACGTCGAGGCGCATCTCGGACAGCGCCCCGACGTCGGCCAGGTCGACATGCCACGCCGTTCCGTCGATCTCCGCGGCGAGCGCTTCCGCCGCCTCGCGATCGATGTCGGCGACCGTGACGTGGGCGCCCGCCGTCGCGAATTCACGGGCACAGGCCGCGCCGATCCCGCTCGCTCCCCCGGTGACCAGCGCCCGGCGTCCTCGTAGATCCGTCATGTCGTGCTCCTCTGGTCGTTCAAGCAGTCGCGAAGCGCGCGGCATCCGCGTCGTCGATCGCCTGCAGCGAGACGCCCTTGGTCTCGCGCAGCGAAAGCACGGCGACCGCGGTCACCACGCAAGCGATGACGATGTAGATGGCGATGGGCAGCCACGAGCCGAAGTCGCGCAGCCACTGGATCGCAAGGATCGGCGCGAGCGAGCCGGCGAGGATCGCCGTGACCTGTGAGCCCAGCGAGACACCGGAGTACCGCATCCGCGTGGGGAAGAGCTCGGCCATCACGGCCGGCTGCGGCGCGTACATGAAAGCGTGGAAGCAGAGCCCGATCGTCACGGCGAGCACGATCAGCACCGGGTTGAGGGTGTCGAACATCGGGAAGGCGAAGAAGGCCCACGTGGCGCTGAGCACAGCCCCGGTCAGGTAGACCGGCTTGCGCCCCCAGCGGTCGGCGAGACGACCCAGCTGCGGGATGATCGCGAAGTGCACGACGTGCGCGATGAGCAGCGCGAGCAGCAGCTGGCTGGTGTCGTACTCGTGCACGGTCTTGAGGTACACGATCGTGAAGCTCACCACGATGTAGTAGACGATGTTCTCGGCGAAGCGGATGCCCATCGCCTGCACGATGCCCTTCGGATACCGGCGCAGCACCTCGACGACCCCGTAGGAGATGGCCTTCTCGGCCTCCACCTGCGCCTTGGCCTCGAGGAAGATCGGCGCCTCCTCGACGTTGCGGCGGATGTAGTAGCCGACCAGGACGATCACGGCCGAGAGCCAGAAGGCGATGCGCCAACCCCATTCGAGGAAGGCTGCCGAACTCATGGCCCACGAGCTCACCAGCAGCACGAGCGTCGCGAGCAGGTTGCCCACGGGAACGGCGGCCTGCGGCCAGCTCGACCAGAACGAGCGCGAGCGGTCCGGGCTCTGCTCGGCGACCAGCAGCACGGCACCGCCCCACTCGCCGCCGACCGCGAAGCCCTGGATGAACCGCAGGGCCACGAGCAGCGCCGGTGCCCAGTAGCCGATGCTCTGGAACCCGGGAAGGCAACCCATCAGGAACGTCGCGGCGCCGACGATGATGATCGTGGCCTGCAGCGTGGGCTTGCGGCCGAACCGGTCCCCGATCTGTCCGAAGACGATGCCACCGAGCGGCCGGGCGACGAATCCGACCGCGTAGGTCACGAAGGCCGCGATGATGCCGTCGAGCGGCGAACCGGTCGGCGGGAAGAAGTAGGTGCCGAACACCAGGCTCGCGGCCGTGGCGTAGAGGAAGAACTCGTACCACTCGACGACCGTGCCGGCCATGGAGGCGGCGACGACGCGCTTGAGCTTCGACGTCGAGGTGGGCGCGAGGGGGGCTGCGCTGGTTGAGGATGCCATGTCTCTCCTTCGGGTGTCGACGGTGACACCACGGTCCAGTGTTGGGCATCGCCCGCATCGCATCAACGCCCAGTGCTGCACAGGGGATGTGCATAATTGCAGAATGGATGCGACGAAGCGCCCTCGCGCCGACGACCTGCTGGTGCTGCTCGCCGTCGCCCGCACCGGCCGCTACACCAGCGCCGCCACCCACCTGGGGCTCGACCACACGACGGTCGCCCGGCGGATCGCGGCCCTCGAGGCGGCGCTGGGTGGCCGCCTGCTCGCACAGTCCGCCACAGGATGGGAGCTCACCGACCGCGGACGCGCCGCCGCGGAGAGCGCCGGACGCATCGAAGCCGCGCTCTCCCAGCTCGACGGCGGTGGCGCGGACGCGCCCGACCCGATCGCCGGCGTCGTGCGCATGTCGGCGACCGACGGTTTCAGCGCCTACATCGCCGCGCCCGCCATCGCCGCGCTGCGCATCGAGCACCCCCGGCTCACGGTCGAGATCGTGGCCGCGACCCGGCGCGCGGCCGAGCATCGGGCAGGCCTCGACCTCGAGGTCGTGGTGGGAGCGCCGCAGACCCACCGCGCCCACGCGGTCAAGCTCGGCACCTACACGCTCGGCATGTACGCGTCGCGCGACTACCTCGCCCGAGCGGGTCGGCCCCAGACGCGGGAGGAGCTGGAGCAGCACCGCCTGGTGTACTTCGTCGACTCCATGCTGCAGGTCGACGCGCTCGACCTCCCCCGCCGCCTCGTGCCCCGCATGCAGGACGGGCTGACCTCCACCAACGTGTTCGTACACGTCGAGGCCACACGCGCCGGGGCCGGGATCGGGCTGCTGCCATGCTTCGCCGCCGACCGGCACGGCGACCTCGTGCGGCTACTGCCGTCGGTTTTCGCCGAGAAGCTGCCCTACTACCTGGTCGCCCGCCCGGAGTCGCTCCGGCTTCCCGCCGTCGCCGCCCTCGCCGAGGCCCTGCGCGCGCAGACGCGAGCGTCAAAGGTGATGCTGGACGGCGCCGGCGACTGAGCGCCGGAACTCGTTACCCCGAGTGACGAACCCGGCCCCGCCGCGTTCTCCATGCAGGAGAATCGAAAGTGATGTCCGAACGCGAAGAGCACACACAGTGGCAGGCCGAGCGCCGCGCCTCCGTCACGTCTGCCACCGGCAACCTCGCCCTGGTCGAGACCCGCTGGACGGGCGATGCCCCCGACCTGGATGCCGCGCAGCGCGCCGCGTCCCGCACCGAAACCGTGACGCCGATCCAGCGCACGGACATCGAGACCGGCCAGGCGGAGCACGGTCTGCGGGTCTGGGATGCCGACGCCCCCGCCATCCGCGCCTTCGATCGCATCGACACGTACGAATACGACCCGGCGTGGGTGCTCGAGGGCCACTTCACTCCCGTCTCCGGCGACCGCCGGGTCTCGTTCGAGCACATCCGAGACAACGGCGGCACCCGCGACCTCGTCGTTCCCGGCGACATCCGCCTCGAGCTCGACGGCCGCGAGTACGACCTCGCCGCGTTCGACGACGGAGGCACACTGCTGCTCGTCTTCGGCGACGAGACGAACGGCTCGGAGACCTACGGGTCCGGCCGCTTCCTGTTCGTCCAGCTGCGCGATGACGAGGGCTCCGTCACCCTCGACTTCAACCGCGCGTTCGTGCCGCCCTGCGGGTTCAGCGCCCAGTACAACTGCCCGCTGCCGCCAGCATCCAACCGCTTCCCCCTGCCTATCCGAGCAGGCGAGAAGAACGTCGTCTTCCGCGACGGCTTCGACATCTACGCGGCCTGAGCCGCGCACTCTCACCCTGGAGTACTCATGAGAAGAACTCGTATCCTCGGCGCGCTCGGCGCCGTCGCCACGCTCGCCCTCGTGGCCGGCTGCGCGTCGGGCACGACCGACGACGCCCCGAGCGAAGACGCCACCATCTTCATCGGTTCGCTGTACGAGCCCACCAACCTGAGCAACACCCAGGGCGGCGGCCAGGGTGTGACCGAGGCGCTGACCGGAAACGTCTACGAGGGCCTGTACCGGTTGACGGACGACGGCGAGGTCGAGCCCCTCCTCGCCGAAGACGCCCAGGTGTCCGAAGACGGCCTGACCTACACGATCACTCTGCGCGACGACGTGACCTTCCACTCGGGCGACCCGCTCACCTCCGCCGACGTGAAGTCGAGCGTCGAGGCCGTCACCGCCGAGGACTCGGTCTCCGCGCGCAAGTCGAGCTTCGGAGTGATCTCCGACATCGCCACGCCGGACGACACCACGGTCGTGTTCACGCTGTCGCAGCGGTCGATCTCGTTCCTCTACAACCTCAGCTACGTGTGGATCGTCAACGACGAGGCCGGCGACATCACCAGCACTGAAGACGGCACCGGCCCGTACACGCTCGACGAGTGGAAGAAGGGCTCGACCCTCACCCTCGAGCGCTGGGACGACTACTGGGGCGAGCCCGCCAAGAACGGCGAGGTCGTCTACACGTACTTCACCGACGCGACGGCGGAGAACAACGCCCTCCTCACGGGGGAGATCGACGTGATCACGAGCGTGCAGAGCCCCGACTCCCTCTCGCAGTTCGACTCCGACGACTACGTCGTGAGCGAGGGCACCTCGACCACGAAGGAGCTGCTCGCGTTCAACGACCGCGTCGCCCCCTTCGACAACGCGCTCGTGCGCAAGGCGATCTACTCGGCGGTCGACACCCAGAAGCTCCTCGAGTCCATCTGGGGCGACTACGGCACGCTCATCGGCTCGATGGTTCCGCCGACCGACCCCTGGTACGAGGACCTCACGAAGGTGAACCCGTACGACGTCGAGCTGTCGAAGGACCTGCTCGCGCAGGCCGGCTACGCCGACGGGTTCACGTTCACGCTCGACACCCCGAGCTACGACCCGCACCCCGCCGTCGCGGAGTTCCTGCAGTCGCAGCTCGCCGAGGTCGGCATCACGGTCGAGATCAACACGATCAGCGCCGACGAGTGGTACACGAAGGTCTTCAAGGAGCAGGACTTCGAGGCCACCCTCCAGGAGCACGTGAACGACCGTGACGTGGTCTGGTACGGCAACCCCGACTTCTACTGGGGCTACGACGACGCCGACGTGCAGAAGTGGGTCGCCGACGCCGAACAGGCCACCACGACCGACGAGCAGACCGCCCTGCTGAAGCAGGTCAACGAGAAGATCGCCGAGGACGCGGCGAGCGTATGGTTGTACCTCTACCCGCAGATCGTGGTCGCCTCGAGCGACCTCAGCGGATACCCGGTCAACGGCCTGAACTCCCAGTTCTTCGCCTACGACATCGTCAAGTCCTGACGCGCGAGGGGGATGCCGCGCGTCGGCATCCCCCTCGTCATCCTGAACAGTCATGCTCGCTTACCTGATCCGCCGTCTCGCCTTCCTCGTGGTGTCGCTCGTCGTCGCGATGATCGCGATCTTCGTGCTGCTGCGGCTGCTGCCCGGCGACCCGGCGAACGCCCTGCTCTCGGTGAATGCGACCCCCGAGCAGATCGCCGCCGCCCGCGCGCAGGTCGGCTCCGACCAGCCGCTGCTGCAGCAGTTCACGACCTGGGCGGGGCAGCTGCTCCGCTTCGACCTCGGCGAGTCGTTCCTGAGCTCGCGCCCGGTCGGACCCGACATCGCCGACCGCCTCGCCGTGACGCTTCCGCTCACGCTCATCGCGTTCACGATCGCCCTCCTGGTCTCCCTCGTGATCGGCATCACCGCCGCCGTGAAGTCCGACCGCTGGTACGGCATAGCCCTCTCCGGCTTCGCGCAGCTCGGCGTCGCCGTCCCGGTGTTCTGGGTCGGCGTCGTGCTCGTCTGGGTGTTCGCGCTCGGGCTCGGCGCACTGCCCTCCGGGGGCTTCCCGCGTGACGACTGGGAGGACCCCGCCGACGCGCTGCGATCGCTCGCCCTGCCGATCATCACGATCGTGATCGTCATGAGCGCCTCCCTCAGCCGTTACGTGCGCTCCGCCACGCTCGACGTGCTCGGCAGCGACTATCTGCGCACCGCTCGCGCCGGAGGCTCCGGCGTGGGTGAGGCGCTGCTGCGTCATGGTGTGCGCAACGGCGCGGTGCCGGTCGTCGCGGTCCTCGGCATCGAGCTGTCGACGACCCTGCTCGGCGCGGTCGTCGTCGAGAGCGTGTTCACCCTCCCCGGTCTCGGCAGCCTGCTGCTGTCGGCGATCGAGCAGCACGACTTCCAGGTCATCCAGGGCGTTCTCGTCGTCAGCACCCTCTTCGTGCTGCTCGTCGGATTCGCCGCCGATATCGTGCAGCGACTGATCGATCCGCGCCTGCGCACGAGCGTCTCGGGGAACCGATGAGCCGCGTCGCCGAACAGCTGATCACCGGATCCGTGCCCGCGCGGAGGCGCCCGAAGGCGACGCTGCTCATCGGGATCGTGCTCACCGGCGTCATCGTGCTGATCGCTCTGGTCTCCCTGTTCTGGCTCCCGTATCCGCTCGCCGACACCAGCGGCAGCCGCCTGGAGGGCCCGAGCGCCCTGCACCTGCTCGGCACCGATCGACTCGGCCGCGACCTGCTCTCGCAGCTGATGTGGGGCGCGCGGATCGCCCTCATCGTCGGAACCTGCTCAGTCGCGATCGCCGCCGTCCTCGGCACGATCGTCGGACTCCTCGCTGCGTTCGCGCGGCCCTGGGTCGATGACACGCTCTCAGCCGGACTCGACGTCGTGATCGCGTTCCCCGTGCTGTTGCTCGCGATGCTCGTGGTCGCCGTCCAGGGGGCCTCGCTGTGGTCGGCGGTGCTCGCGATCGGGCTGGCGATGTCGGCGGTGGTCGCGCGGCTCACCCGCATCCTCGCGCGTCGCGTGCTGCAGGAGCAGTTCGTCACGGCCGCCCGCACCAGCGGCACCGGCGTGCTCGGCATCGTGTTCCAGCATGTGCTGCCGAACATCGCGCCGACGCTCGCCGTGAGCCTCGCGCTGCAGTTCGGCGCCGCCGTGCTCGCCGAGGCGAGCCTGTCGTACCTGGGCCTCGGCGCACCGCCGCCCAACGCGTCGTGGGGACGGATGCTGCAGGAGGCGCAGGGCACCGTGCTCACGGCCCCCGTCGGCGCCATCGCTCCCGGTGTCGCGATCATCGCGCTCGTGCTCGGCGTGAACTTCCTCGCCGACGGACTGCGCGACCTCGCCGACCCGACCCGCAGGAGGAGCCGATGAGCCTTCTCGACGTCGCCGGCCTCACGGTGCGCTCGGCATCCGGTGTGCTGGTGCGAGACGTGTCGTTCTCGCTGGAGCCCGGCGAGCGCCTGGGCCTGATCGGCGAGTCCGGCTCCGGCAAGTCGCTCACCTCGCTCGCGGTCACCGGGCTGCTGCCGGACGCCCTCGTCGCGTCGGGCTCGGTGCTGCTCAGCGGGCATCAGGTCGTCGGCGCTCGGGATGCCGATCTTCGGCCGTTGCGCGGACCCGTCGCGCAGATCGTGTTCCAGGAGCCGCTGACCGCGCTCGACCCGCTGATGCGGGTGGGCCGGCAGGTCGCCGAGCCGCTGCGCCGGCATCGCGGCCTGCGGGGTGCCGAACTGCGCGCGGCTGTCGCGGGGGCGCTCGAGGAGGTCGCCCTCACCGATCCCCGCATCGCCCGCGCCTACCCGCACGAGCTGTCGGGTGGTCAGCGTCAGCGGGTGGCGATCGCGATCGCCCTCGCCGCCGAACCGCAGCTGCTCATCGCCGACGAGCCGACCACGGCGCTCGACGTGACGGTGCAGGACGGTGTGCTCGCGCTGCTGGAGCGGCTGATCGCCGAACGGGGCATGGCTCTGCTGTTCATCAGCCACGACCTGGCCGTGGTCTCGCGCATGGTCGATCGCATCGTGGTGCTGCGCGACGGAAGTGTCGTCGAGGCCGGGCCGGTGGCACAGGTGCTGAGGGAGCCCGCCGAGCCGTACACACGGATGCTGGTCGACAGCGCCCGTGCTCTCGACGAGTACCTCGACGCCGAGGAGGACATGCGATGACGATCCTCGAACTGCGGGGCGCCGGCTTCGCGTATGGCTCCCACCGGGTGCTGGACGATGTGTCGCTGAGCCTCTCCGACGGCGACTCGCTCGGTCTCGTGGGCGAGTCGGGTGCGGGCAAGTCGACGATCCTGCGGCTGATGCTCGGGCTCGCCGCACCGCGTCATGGCCAGGTGCTGTTCGACGGCGCATCCCTGACGCTGCGCGACCGCGCCCAGATGCGGCGGTTCCGGGCGAGCGTGCAGCCCGTCTTCCAGGACCCCTACTCGTCACTCGACCCCCGGCAGCGCATCGACCGGATCATCGGCGAACCGCTCCGCTCACTGGGACTGGCATCCGGTGCCGACGCCCAGCGCCGCATCGCGGAAGCCCTCGATTCGGTCGGCCTTCCCGCCGACACCGCGCGCCGGTACCCGCATGAGTTCTCCGGCGGACAGCGTCAGCGCATCGCGATCGCGCGGGCCGTGGTGTCGCGCCCCCGAGTGCTCCTGGCCGATGAGCCGGTCAGCGCTCTCGATGTCACGACGCGGGTGCAGGTGCTCGAGCTGCTCGACCGACTGCGCCGCGAGAACGGCCTGTCGCTCGTGATGGTGTCGCACGACCTGACCGCGATCGCCGCAGCATGCGACCGCACGGTCGTGCTGCAGAACGGCCGCGTCGTCGAACAGGGCGCGACGGCGGATGTGCTGCACGATCCCCAGGACTCGTACACCCGGGCGCTCGTCGACGCGGTTCCACGACTGCCGCGCTGATCGTCGCCCGGCTCAGGCGAAGGCAGGGTGGAGCCGCGGGTCCGCGGCTACCTGCATCAGGAATCGTATTCCGATGTTTCGTCCACTACCTCTCGCTCGACGATTCATCTCCGGGCGTGCCGGGAATACGGTGTCGGAGTGGCCGGGCCGATCTCTCACATGTTCTACGCAGACGACTCCGGAAACCTCGAGGAGGGATGGATCGTCTACGGCTGGGTCGAGCTCGCGGTCGAGGACTGGGATGCGGTGCTCACTCACTGGCTCACGTTTCGGAAGCGGCTTGTCGCAGACTACGGAATTCCGACCGCACAGGAATTGCACATGACGGCGCTCGTCAACGGACGCGGCCACGTCTCGACGGCGCCGCCCTCTCGTTTCGTCAGGGGAGGGGAAACTCTCTGGAAGCCTCTCGGACGCGAAGTGGCGGTGCGCTGTCTCGAAGCCGTACGGGAGTGCCCGCACATCGAGATCGGAGTGTGCTTCAGAAGGTCCTCTCTCCGGAACAAGAAGATCAACCGCGACCGTGAAGCGGTCTACTCGTCGCTCGTCGCTCTCTGGGATTCCCAACTACGCAGGTCCCGCGAATACGGGATAGTCGGAATGGATGGGGATGGCTCCGATCCCATCTACTACAGCGCGCACCGGGCGCTGAGCCTTTCCACACGTCGGATCATCGAGGATCCGATGTTCCACAGCTCGCGGCGATCTCAATGGACTCAGATCGCGGACATCGTGGCCTGGTCGGGGTTCACCCATCTGAACCCTCATGCGGGCAACGAGTTTGCGTGGACCTGGTACGACCACTACCTCAGGGACTTGAATCCGCTCGGGGATCCGATCGAACTGGCCTGACAAACAGCAAGACCCGCTTATCCACGAGAGTGGGGCGGGCCTGCATCTACATTCTACGCAGCCTGAGCGTCGCTCGTCGGCTCAGCCAGCTTGCATTCCGGAACACGTGGCCTCAAGCTTCAGGCCATACGTCCCTCAGGCCCCCGAGGATGCCACCCTGAAGTACGCCAGCTCCGCATCGTTCAGCATCCGGGAGCGGATCAGGAACCGCATCCCGGTCGGTCCCTCGACCGAGAAGCCGGCGCCCCGCCCGGGCACGACGTCGATCGTGAGGTGCGTGTACTTCCAGTACTCGAACTGCGACTCCGACATGTAGACCTCGACGGGCGCTTCCAGCCCGACGTCGAGTCGCCCGAGCAGCACGTCGCCCGGGCCGGTGAGGTACATGCCGATCGGGAAGCACATGGGTGCGGACCCGTCGCAGCATCCACCCGACTGGTGGAACATGAGCGGACCGTGTTGCAGGGTGAGATCACGGACGAGGGATGCCGCGGCATCCGTCACGTCCACTCGCTGATACGTGCCGATGCTGACCATGATCCCGACCTTTCGTGCGGATGGTCCGGGCGGACGCCGAAGCGCCCGCCCGGAGAGGCCCGAACTCAGAAGAAGCCCATCGGCCCTTCCGCGTACGAGACGAGGAGGTTCTTCGTCTGCTGGTAGTGGTCGAGCATCATCTTGTGGTTCTCGCGGCCCACGCCCGACTGCTTGTATCCGCCGAACGCCGCGTGCGCCGGGTACTGGTGGTACGTGTTCGTCCACACGCGTCCGGCCTCGATCGCCCGGCCCGCGCGGTACGCGGTGTCGCCGCTGCGGCTCCAGACTCCGGCGCCGAGCCCGTAGAGGGTGTCGTTGGCGATCGAGATCGCATCGTCGAAACCGTCGAACGAGGTGACCGACAGTACGGGCCCGAAAATCTCCTCCTGGAAGATCCGCATGTCGTTCGTGCCCTCGAACACGGTCGGAGCGACGTAGAAGCCCTCGCTCAGATCGCCGCCGAGGTCGACCCGCTCGCCGCCCGTGAGCAGCCGCGCCCCGCCCTGCTTGCCGATATCGATGTAGCTGAGGATCTTCTCCAGCTGATCGTTCGAGGCCTGCGCCCCGATCATGGTCGCCGGGTCGAGCGGGTTGCCCTGTAGGACCTTGCCGACCCGCTCCAGCCCGTCGGCGAGGAAGCCGTCGTAGATCGACCGCTGGATCAGTGCGCGCGACGGGCAGGTGCAGACCTCGCCCTGGTTCAGCGCGAACATCGTGAAGCCCTCGAGCGCCTTGTCGTAGAACGGGTCGCTTGTCGACCGCGCGACGTCTTCGAAGAACACGTTCGGGCTCTTGCCTCCGAGCTCCAGAGTCACGGGGATGAGGTTCTGCGAGGCGTACTGCATGATGAGCCGCCCGGTCGTGGTCTCTCCGGTGAAGGCGACCTTGCGGATGCGCTTGTGCTGCGCGAGCGGAGCGCCCGCCTCGATGCCGAACCCGTTGACGATGTTCACGACACCGGCGGGCAGCAAGTCGCCGATGATGTCGAACAGGAGGAGGAGTGATGCCGGGGTCTGCTCGGCCGGCTTGATCACGACGCAGTTGCCCGCGGCGAGCGCCGGCGCCAGCTTCCACACCGCCATGAGGATCGGGAAGTTCCACGGGATGATCTGTCCGACCACCCCGAGCGGCTCGTGGAAGTGGTACGCGACGGTGTTCTCATCCAGCTGGCTGATGCCGCCCTCCTGCGCGCGGAGCACCCCGGCGAAGTAGCGGAAGTGGTCGACGGCGAGCGGGATGTCGGCGGCGAGCGTCTCGCGCACGGGCTTGCCGTTCTCCCAGGTCTCGGCGACCGCGATCTCCTCGAGGTGCTGCTCGATGCGGTCGGCGATGCGGTTGAGGATCACCGATCGCTCCGCCGGGCTGGTCTTGCCCCAGCTCGCAAAGGCTTTCCAGGCGACGTCGACCGCGCGGTCGATGTCTTCCGCGGTGCCACGGCCGACCTCGGTGAAGGGTTTGCCGTTCACCGGACTGACGTTCTCGAAGTACTGGCCCTTGACGGGCGCGACGAACTCGCCGCCGATGTAGTGGCCGTACTGCGGGCGGTAGTTCGCGACGGCGCCCGGCTGACCGGGAGCGGCGTAGGCGAGGGACACGTCTTCTTCGACGATGCTCATGGGGGTCTCCTTCGACGGAGCCGCGCTTCGGTTCGCGGCTGTGCTCCGAAGGTAGGTCGTGCGAGGTTGCACCCGGATGCGCAACGTTGCAATATATTGCGTCACTCACGGAGGGCGGCGGCGAAGGCCCGAAAGCGCTCGGCCATGGCCTCCGGAGCTTCTGCCACGGTGAAGTGCCCGCCGCGATCGAGCCGCTCGAAGACACGCAGGTCCGTGTAGAAGCTCCGGGCGAGCGGCTCGGGGTAGTCGTGCTCGTGACGCTGCACGTACACGGCGGCAGGAACGTCGACCGGCGGGATCGCATCCGGGGTGTCGGCCCCCTCGTAGTAGGGGCGGAAAGAGGTCGCGATGCTCTGCGTGACCCAGTAGATCATCGCCTCGGTGAGGATGCGATCGCGCGAGATGACCGCCTCGACGGATGCAGGATCGTCGCTCGGGGTGTCCGACCACTCGGCCAGCTTCTCGGCGATCCAGGCGAGGAGCCCGGCCGGAGAGTCGTTGAGAGCGGTGGCGAGTGTGTCGGGGCGTGCCCACTGCACATGCCCGTACGATCCGTTCGGGCCGTGCTCGGCCTCGAGCCGCGCGAAGAACGCCCGGACATCCGGGTCGTCCGATGCCTCACGCTCGGCGGGCGTGCCGAAGTGGGCATGTGTCGCAACGATGCCGGCGACCTGGCTCGGATACGCGCCGGCGATGAGGTCGCTGACATTGGCCGTGACGTCTTCGCCGTAGGTGATGTAGCTCTCGTAGCCGAGCACTTCGGTCATGAGCCGGTGCATGGTCTCGGCGATCCGCCGCTCGCTCATCGGTCCGTCTGCGTACGCCTGCGAGAAAGCGAATCCCGGGAGGCTTGCGACGACGACGTCGAAGTCGGGCAGCATCGTCGTGATGTCCAGCTGCAGGGCGAAGGTGTGCGGCCAGCCGTGCATGATCAGCAGCACCGGGGCATCGGCGCGCTCCGATCTCACGTGAGCGAAATGGATGTCGGTGCCGTCGACGTCGACCAGGAACTGCGGGAACCCGGCCAGCCACTCCTCGCGTGCTCTCCAGTCCCAATCGGCCCAGGTCTCCACCAGCTCCCGCAGCCACCGGGCATTCATCCCCGATGGCATCCGCCTCGGAGAATCCTCGAGGATCCTGGTCTTTCGGAGTCGCGCTCGCAGGTCGTCGAGCACTTCGTCGGGGACGTGGAGTCGGAACGGCCGGATCTCGGACATGCGAGCACGGTACTCCTTGCCACCGACACGAGTGGCTTCCGTTGGAATCGAGCCCTCAGTCGGCGGCGAGGCGCTCGATGCGGGCGACCACTCCCGCGCGCTTCGGCGATCGCGCCGGGAGCATCTCCAGGGCGAGGCGCAGCGCTTCGGCATCAGCCTGGCCCTCGGGGATCTCCGCGTAGGAGAGCAGCACGTCGAGGCTGGCCTCGGACAGCATCGCCTCGTGCAGCGCCGCCCGCACCGATTCGCGGAAGTCGTCGACTCCGGGCGACGTCGACTCGGGCAGCACCGGTCCCCGATAGGCGGTGAGCGCCACACGGTGAGCTCCGCGGTCGAGCAGGGAGAGCACATCGTGCGCATCCGTGTCGAGCGCGACGGGCAGTCGATACGGGCGCGACTCCGGCACCAGGTCCGGGGCCGTGCGCTCGAGCACCTTGCGCAGACGCACCATCTCCGGCCGCAGCGTATCGGGTGAGACGGAGGGGCCGTAGACGAGCTCGGACAGCCGCTCTGCGGAGAGGCCCTGACGATGCACGGCGAGCATCAGCAGAATGGCGGCGTGCCTCGCACTGAGCTCGATCACCGATTCGCCGTGCTCCGACTCCGTCTCCAGCCGAGCACGGTCGCGGCCGAGCACATGCAGCGTCGCGCGAGCGGTCACCGGAGTGCGCGGCTTCGAGGTGGTGGGCTTGCTCCGTGGCGCCTCGCTCCGTTCCCGCAGGCGCGCCACCATCAGCTCCGACTCCACGGCACGGGCGGTCGCGTCGACCAGCAGCCGAGCCTGCGGAGAGACGACATCCGAACCGCCGGTGATGTCGATCACACCCAGCACGCGCTTCGTCTCCGGGTCGCGCACCGGCGCGGCCGTGCAGGACCACGGATGCACGAGCCTGTTGTAGTGCTCGGCACCGCGGATCTGCACCGACTGTCCGAGTTCGAGGGCGGTTCCCGGTGCACTCGTGCCGACGGCATCCTCCGACCAGTTCGCTCCGGCGACGAAACCCATATCGTCGGTGAGCGTGCGGAGTCGATGATCGCCCTCGATCCAGAGCAGACGCCCGGCCTGGTCCCCCACCGCGATGATCACCCCCGTGTCCTCGGTGTCGCCGGGCAGCAGCAGTGCACGGATCATGTCCATGGCCGACGCGAGCGGGTGGGCGAGGCGATACTCGTCGAGCTCGTCGCTGACCAGTTCGAGTGGAGGAGCCGCCTCGGGCCCGACCCTGCGCCGCCACGACCGCTCCCACGACTCGCGGACCAGGGGCCGCACCTCCTGGAGACGCCGGTCGTCGAGGTTGCCGGCGAGGAGCTCCTCATGCGCACGCTCGATGAGCAGTCGCGATGTCGCCGGAAGCGACTCGCCGGGTACCTGCCACGGCGCAGACACAGCGGTCTCCGATCGTCGAGAGCATGCGTTGCCTCAGTGTACGAGCCGCGCGTGCCCGAGGGAACACCTGCCCCGTCAGCGGATGAGCCCGGCGACCAGGTCGTCGATCACCTCGTCGGTGGAGGTGTCCGGATCGATCGGCGTGGTGAGCCGGTCGAGAAGCAATCCATCGATCGCGTAGTGGAAGAGGGCGATCTCGCGGCGTCCGCCGGGGAGGCCGGCCGCGGTGTTGAAGGCGACATCGCCGTCGAAGCCTGCCCGTTGCCAGGCGCCGAGGACCGCGGCGACCTCGGGCCGCCGCCCTCCTTCGAGTCGCAGTTCGAACAGAGCGAGGGTCACGTCCCGATCCTCGGTCAGCCGCCGCACGATGTCGCGGATGTAGTCGGCGAACAGAGCAGGGCCGGGCGTGGCCGTCGCACGCCGCTCCATATCGTCGGGGGTGGGTGCGAGGCGCTCCCCGATCCGCTCGACGAGGCCCTCGATCAGCGCGTCCCGACTGCGGAAGTAGTTCGAGGTCGTGCCCGTCGGAACCTGCGCGGCGATATCGACCGCGCGGTGGGTGAGGCCCCGGGAACCCTCTCGTGCGAGGACCGTGAGCCCGGCGTCCGCGATCGTCCTCCGGCGTGAATCGTTCTTGACCATGAGAAGAGACTAGCGCAATCACTACGCCTGTTGTACTGTAACTGCTACATCTGTAGTTATTGGAGAATCATGCGAGAACTCGTGTATTACGCCGCCGTCACCCTCGACGGCTACATCGCCGGCCCGAACGGCGAGTTCGACGCCTTCCTCATCGAGGGCGACCACATGGACGGCATCAACGCCCGCTTCGCCGACACGCTCCCCACCGTCGCGGCCGAAGCGCTCGGCATCCCCCAGAAGCGCGACGTGTTCGACACGGTGCTGATGGGCTGGAACACCTATCAGGTGGGCGGGCTGCCCAGTCCGTACTCGCACCTGCGCCAGATCGTGTTCAGTCGCACGAAGACCGCCGAGGCCGAGAACCTCGAGGTCACCGCAGAGAACCCGGTCGACGTCGTGCGCCGACTGAAGCAGGAGGACGGCGCCGACATCTGGCTCTGCGGAGGCGGGGCTCTCGCCGCATCGCTCGCCGACGAGATCGACCGGCTCGTGCTGAAGCGGCAGCCCCTGCTGTTCGGATCGGGCATCCCGCTCTTCGGCGAGCGCCCGTATCGCCCCGAACGCTTCGACCCGGTCGAGACCATCGCGTACGAAAGCGGGGTCGTGTTCACCGAATTGGAGCGTCGACGCGAGGGGTGACGCAACGCGGGACGAGTGCTAGCATTGTGCTGTCAGGAGGCAGACATGGCAACCGTGACCATCCGCAATCTCAGCGATGACGTCGTCGTCGCGCTCAAGGAACGCGCCCGGCGAAACTCCCGCTCGATGGAGGCCGAGGTGCGCGATGTGCTGACCCGGTTGGCGAAGGGCGACGCGAGCGGGCTCGAGGCGCAACTCGAGCAGCGGGTGCCGCGTCCACGGCGGTGGTCCGTTCCGTCGAGCGAGATCATGGCATGGATCGACGCGAATCCCTCGACTCCGGAACAGGACAAGATGCGGGAGGAATGGGCGGCGGAACTCGAGGCCGATCGGAAGAACCCGCTGTTCGACGAGTCCATCCGTGACCCGTGGGAGAACCGTGATTCTTCTTGACACGAATGTGCTCATCCGCATCCGGTACGTACGCCTTCCGGCGGACGAAGTCGCCTTGAGCGCGCTCTCTTTCGCAGAACTTCGATTCGGTATCGAGCGTGCGACCGAACCCGACGTCCGCCGCGAGCGCCAGGTGGACCTCGCTCGGGTCACGACCATGTTCCACAGCGACTGGCTGCCCTTCGACACCGCCGCCGCCGATTCGTATGCCAGACTCGCGGCGCACGTAGCCACAAGACGTCCCGCCCACGCCCGAAGCACGGACATCATGCTGGCCGGTCACGCCTACGCGCTCGGCGCGGCATTCCTCACCTTCAACCCGAAGGATTTCGAGCTCGTGTCCGACGAAGTCGAGATCATCGTCCCCGAGCTGCGTTGAGGCGTCAGTCGCGCGCGGCCCACCACTCCCGAAGCCGCTGCTCGGCGACTTCGGGGCCGAGAACACCCTCGTCCAGACGCAGATCGAGCAGGAACTTGTACGCCTCGCCCACCTCACGGCCGGGCGAGATGCCGAGCACCTCCTGGATGCGGTTGCCGTCAATCTCCGGACGGATGGAGTCGAGTTCCTCCTGCTCGCGCAGCGCTGCGATGCGCGACTCGATGTCGTCGTAGGCGCTTGCCAGGCGACCGGCCTTGCGCTTGTTGCGGGTGGTGACGTCGGCGCGGGTGAGGATGTGCAGGCGCTCCAGCAGGTCACCCGCATCCCGCACGTAGCGCCGCACCGCGGCATCCGTCCACGCTCCCTCCGCATAGCCGAAGAAGCGCAGATGCAGTTCGATCAGGGTGGCCACGGCATCCGTCGTGGCGGTGTCGAACCGCAGCGACTGCAGGCGCTTGCGAGCCATGCGCGATCCGACGACGTCGTGGTGGTGGAAGGTCACCACTCCCCCGGGCTCGAGCTTGCGCGTGCGCGGCTTGCCGATGTCGTGCAGCAGCGCGGCGAGGCGCAGCGGCACATCGGGGGCGGCACCCGGATGCCGGGAGTGCTCGAGCTCGATCGCCTGACTGAGCACGGTGAGCGAGTGCTCGTAGACGTCTTTGTGGTGGTGGTGCTCGTCGACTTCGAGACGCAGTTCGGTGACCTCGGGGAGGAACTCGTCGATCAGGCCCGTATCGACCAGCACGCGGATGCCGCGCACCGGGTCGTCGGTCTGCATGAGACGCACGAGTTCGGACTGGATGCGCTCCGGGCTCACGATCTTGAGGGTCTCGCGCAGTTCGGCGATCGCCTCGGCCGTGGCCTCCTCGACGCGGAATCCGAGTTGAGCGCTGAAGCGGGCTGCCCGCAGCATCCGCAGCGGGTCGTCGCCGAACGAGATCCGCGGATCGGCGGGAGTGCGCAGGGTGCCGGCGACGAGGTCTTCCACCCCACCGGTCGGGTCGACGAGCTTGACGGACGGCACCTGCAGCGCCATGGAGTTGACGGTGAAGTCGCGGCGCACGAGGTCGCCGTCGATCGTGTCGCCGAACTCGACCGTGGGCTTGCGGGTCACGCCGTCGTAGCTGTCGGCGCGGTAGGTCGTGATCTCGACCTGCTCGCCCTGCACCCGCGCGCCGATCGTGCCGAATGCGCGGCCGATGTCCCACTGCGCGGTCGAGATCGGCGTGACGATCGCGAGGATCTCGTCAGGAGAGGCGTTCGTCGTGAAGTCGAGGTCGTGCGTCGCCCGGCCCAGCAGCGCATCGCGCACCGGACCACCGACCACGGCCAGATCGAAGCCGGCATCCGCGAACGCCGTCGCGAGGGTGCGGACGACCGGGTTCTCGGCGAGCGCGCCGAGACGGGCGAGGCCGTCGGCCATGTTGAGCATGGTTTCCAGCGTACCCGGGTGGGCAGGTGCGGCTTCGGGGCCTGCTGCTGCGCACAACTTCGGAGATCAGCCGCGACACGCCGGCTGCTGCCGCTCCTCCGTCGGCATGTCGGCTGCGATCTCCGAAGTTGTGCGCCCATCCCGGACGACGTCCCCCACCGACGCGCTGTTCACCTCCCCGTCGCCCGGGGGCCAGCCTCCCGTCACCCGACACCGATGGGGTGGAGGAGCCCCGTGCGGCTGAGCACGGAACCCCACCCCCACGAAGGACTGACATGACCTCCCCCACCCCTGCGGTGCGGTGGCGGCGTCACGGACTGACGTCCGTCGCGCTCCTCGCCCTGCTCGGCGGCGCCGTCGTCGCCCCCGCGGCCCTCGCCGCCCCCGAGCCCGAGGTGCCGACCGGCTCGCTGGTCACCGGCGACACCGCCTGGCACTATCTCGACGACGGATCAGACCCGTCGCCCGCACCGGCCGCGATCCGCGACTGGACGCAACCGACGTTCGACGACGGCTCCTGGAAGAGTGCCCCCGGCTCGTTCGGCGCGAAGAACGGCAAGCTCGGCGCCGTGGGCCCGCAGACGCCGAAGACGCTCCTGAACCACTACCTCGACGGTGCGAAGGCGCCGACCGTGCCGACGTACTTCTTCCGCACGACGTTCGAGCTGGAAGCGGGCGTGGCCGAGAAGGTCGCGGCGCTGCAGAGCACGATCACCTACGACGACGCCGTGATCGTGTGGATCAACGGCGAAGAGGTCGCCCGCTACGTCGACGGCCGCATCACCGACACGAAGAACGTCGAATACGCCGGCGACTCCAACGGCGACCCGCTCACGAGCACGTTCAGCGCCGAGGGCGAGCTGCTGCACGACGGCACGAACACGATCGCCGTGTCGCTGTTCCAGGACCGCGAGACCAGCTCGGACATCTACTTCGACATGTCGTCGCTGACCCTGGTCGAGGCATCCGACCCCGGCACGCCCGTGATCGCCCCGCCGACCCGGGTCATCCTGACCCCCACCGAGCAGCCCGCCGTCTCGCAGGCGTTCTCGTGGCTCGCCGGCGACGCCTCGCACACGGTCGGACAGGTCGAGATCGCCCCGACGGCGGGTGGCGACGTCCGCACCGTCGACGCCTACGACGCCGGCGTGGTCAACGGCAACCCGAACAAGCACTTCTCGGCGACCGTCACGGGGCTGACCGCCGCGACCGAGTACCGCTACCGCGTGGGCCTTCCCGGCAGCTGGAGCGACTGGTACGAGTTCCGCACGGCCGACCCGAAAGCCACCGACTTCCAGTTCATCTACTACGGCGACGCGCAGATCGGCCTCGACACCACGTGGCCGAGCGTCGTGAAGCAGGCCGAGGCCAACGCTCCGCGCTCCATCGGCTCGGTGCATGCGGGTGACCTCATCAACACGTCCAGCAACGAGAACGAGTGGGTCAACTGGTTCAAGGGCATGAAGGACTCGGCCGTGCGTACCAATGTGATGGCCGCCCCTGGCAACCACGAGTACTCCGGCGACAAGCTGCTCACCGCCTGGAAGGCCGCATTCGAGTACCCGCACAACAACCCCTCGATGAGCTCGATCGGTGAACTGGCCGATCTCGCCAAGGGCGACACCGAGGTCGCGGCCCAGTACCGCTCGCTGTTCGAGCACTGGAGCGCATTCGCCGCCGAGACCGCGTACTACACCGACTACCAGGGCGTGCGCTTCATCACGCTCAACGCGACGCGCGACGCGACCTTCCTCACGCCGCCGGCGCTGCCGTCGTGCTCGGGTGCGGACTGCCCGATCGCGAAGGGCGAAGAGCTGTGGATCCGCTTCCAGGGCGCCTGGCTCGACCTGCTGCTGCAGAACAGCCCGTCGAAGTGGAACGTCGTCACCTTCCACCAGCCGGTCTTCTCGGCATCCGAGGGTCGCGACGAGCCGAAGCTCCGCGCCGACTGGGTCCCCGTGTTCCAGCGCAACGACATCGACCTGGTGCTCATGGGCCACGATCACACCTACGCCCGCGGCTACGTGAACACCGACGCGACCGAGACGCCCGGCATCACCACGGGCCCGGTGTACGTCGTGTCGAACTCTGGCGCGAAGCACTACGAGCTCGAGACGCCGGAGAAGAACGTCTGGACCAACAACGGCGCCACCCAGGTGCTGCGCGGCCAGGGCGTCACGACCTACCAGGTGATCGACGTGTCGAAGAACCAGCTCGTCTACCGCTCGTACCTGGCGGAGAAGCAGCCGGATGCCACCACCGACCTTCCTGTCGGAGCCGTATACGACACGTTCACGGTGACGAAGTCGGATGCCGGCGAGAAGTGGGTCACCGAGAAGGGCGTCACACCTCCGGTCACGCCGGAGCCCGAGGTTCCTGCCGAGATCGAGCTGGGCGCGGCATCGGTCAAGGCCGGCGGCACGGTCACGGTCTCGGGCACTGGCTTCGCGGAGGGCGCCGAGCTGCGGCTCGAACTGCGTTCCGACCCGGTGCAGCTGGGCACGGCGACCGCCGCTGCCGACGGCTCGTTCCAGCGCACGGTGACCATCCCGGCGAATACCCCGGCCGGGGCGCACACGCTCGCCGCGATCCTGCCGGACGGCACCGAGGTCACGGCCTCGCTGACCGTCAGCGCGGTGTCCGGCGGCGGAGCGGTCACCCCCGGCGACGGCTCGGGCGGCGCGACGGACGGCGACCTCGCCACGACCGGTGCCGACAGCATGCCGTACATCGTCGCGGCGGTCGTGCTGCTCGCGGCCGGCCTCGGCCTGTTCGCGCTGCGCCGCCGACGTCAGCACGCCACGGTGGAGGTCATCGACGCGGAGTAGTCCGCAGCATCCACGGGCGCCGTCGGGGTTTCGACCACGGCGGCGCCCGTCTGTGCCCCGCCCTGCGAAAACCCGGAGGTTTCGTGCTCACCGCGGCGCGCCGCGCTCCGACACGCCGCCAGGCACCCGGACCATCTCAGTTTTCGCACCCGCGGCCGCCTCGACGGAGCCTCCGACTGGGATAGCCTTCCACCGAGTCCGTCCCGTTGAAGGAGAGTCCGTGCCCGCGAACGATGTGATGGCCGACGAGACCGATCGGATCGTCGCCGCGGCCCTGCAGGTGAACGGCCGTGCGTCGTGGGGAGAGATCGCCCGCGTGGTCGACCTTCCTGAGCGCACCGTCGCCCGGCGAGGCCAGCGGCTGCTCGACCGCGGACTGGTCCGCGTCTCCACCTACGTCGACCCCGCCCGCGTTCTCCATGCCCGCGCGGTGCTGTTCCGCATCACGACCGAGCCGCACGCCCTGTGGCACGTCGCGCGCACGCTCGCCCGCCGCGCCGATGCCTCGTCGGTCTCGGTCCTCGAGGGCAGCAGCGACATCGCGGGCCTGCTGCTCCCCCATGATGACGCGTCGATCCGCGAGCTGCTCTTCACGGACTTCCCCGAGCTCGAGGGCATCGACTCGATCAACGTCACCACCGTGCTGAAGTTCTTCCGCTCGGGGCACGACTGGCGTGCGGGAGTGCTCACCGACGAGCAGGCGCGCATGCTCGACGAGTCGTCCGGCTCCGAGGTCGACCCCGCCGACTCCCTGAGCGAAGACGAAGAGGCTCTGATTCGGCTGCTCCTGAAGGACGGACGGATGCCGGTGGCCCAACTCGCCCGCGCCCTGGGCCTGAACGTCACGACCACACGGCGCCGCATGGAGTCGCTGAGCCGCCGCGGCTTGATGCACCCGCGCACCGAGGTCGTCCCGAGCCTGTTCGGTCTGGGGCTCGAGGCGCTCGTGTGGCTGCGCGTGCCGATGGCTCGACTCGAGAAGGTGGGTGCAGCCCTCGCCGCCGCCCCCGAGGTGAAGTTCATCGCGGCCACCACGGGCACCTCGCAGCTGCTCGCCAACGTGCTCGTGAAGGATGCCGACGAGTTCTATCGCTTCCTCACCGGCCCGGCGGTTGCGGGGCATGAGGGTCTCGAGGTCGTGGAGTCGCTCGTGGTGATCACCCCGGTGCTGCGCGGATCGCTGATCGTCGACGAGGCCCCCGAGGCGCTGGCGAATGACATGCCCACCGGCGCCATCCGCCTTTAGGCCGATTCTGTTACTGGCATGTAACGAAATGGCGAGATCGTTCTTAACAGCTTGACCTAGTGGCGAAATAGGGCGAGTATCCTCTCCAGGGCCAACACCCCTGGAGAGGACGATCGTGTTCACGGCTACGGGAGACGACTGGGCGGACCGCGCGACGACGCTGCCCCTGCACACGCGCATGTTCATCGACGGCGCGTGGGAGGCGGGCTCGGCCGAGCCCCTGACTCCCGTGAGCCCGCGGGATGGTCGTACGCTCCCGCCGATCGCCGCCGCCTCCGCCGCCGACGTCGACCGCGCCGTCCGCTCGGCTCGCGCCGCGTTCGACTCCGGTGTCTGGTCGCGCATGGCACCCCGTGAGCGCGGCCAGCTGCTCATCGCCTTCGCGCAGAAGATCCACGACAACGCCGAAGAGCTCGCGCTCACCATCTCGCTCGAGATGGGCAAGCCCATCCGCGAGGCGCTGCAGACCGAGATGCGTGCGGTCGTGAACTGCTTCCGCTGGTACGGCGAGGCCGCAGACAAGGTGCTCGACGAGATGCCGGTCACCGCACCGGGCAGCCTCGCCCTCGTCACGCGCGAACCGGCCGGTGTCGTCGCGGCCGTCGTACCGTGGAACTTCCCGCTGACCATGACGGCCTGGAAGCTCGCCCCCGCCCTGGCGGTCGGCAACAGCGTCGTGCTCAAGCCCGCCGAGTACACCACCTTCTCCGCCCTGCGCCTCGCCGAGCTCGCGGTCGAAGCCGGCATCCCCGCCGGTGTGCTCAACGTCACGCCAGGCACCGGCCAGGTCGCCGGCCGCGCACTCGGCGAACACCCCGACGTCGACGTGGTCACCTTCACCGGCTCGCCCGAGGTCGGCCGGAAATTCCTCGGCTACTCGGCCGCCTCCAACGGCAAGCGCGTCTGGCCCGAGCTCGGCGGCAAGACCGCGAGCCTGGTGCTGCCGGATGCCGACCTGGAACGGGCCGTGCGCGCCACCGCCGACGGCTGCTTCTACAACCAGGGGCAGATGTGCACGGCATCCTCCCGCCTGCTGGTGCCGCGTTCGCAGCATGAGCGAGCACTGGAGATCGCCGCCGAGGTCGCGCGCACGAGCCTTCCCGCCGACCCCTTCGACGTCACCACCTCGATGGGCGCCATCGTCAGCGAGCGACAGCTCGCGGGGATCGCCGGCTTCGTCGAGCGTGCGCAGGCCGAGGGCGGCGAGCTCGCCGCCGGCAGCGCCGAACGTTTCCGGGCCGTCGACGGCGGCAGCTACTTCGCCCCCGTCGTGCTCGGCGTCACGCCCCACCACGAGGTCGCGCAGCGCGAGGTCTTCGGGCCGGTGCTGTCGGTCATCGCGTACGACGACGTGGAAGACGCCCTCGAGATCGCGAACGGCACCGAGTTCGGCCTCGCCGCCGCGCTCTGGAGCACAGACCTCAACGCCGTGCACACGCTCTCGCGTCGCCTCCGCGCCGGTGTCGTCTGGGTCAACTGCTTCGAAGAGGGCGACATGACGATCCCCTTCGGCGGCGTCAAGGGATCGGGTTTCGGCCGCGACAAGAGCCTGCACGCCCTCGAGAAGTTCACCGACCTCAAGACCACCTGGATCGAGCTCTCGTGACGCGCCCGTTCATCGGCATCACCACCTGGCGCCGGTTCATCGACACCGATCTCGGCAACGGTCGCCCCGCCCACAGCCTGGGCACGGAGTACGCAGCCCCCATCGAGGCAGCGGGCGGCGCCGTGGCGCTGCTGCCGCCGACCGCCGGTGTCGACGAGGTGCTCGACCGCCTCGACGGACTCGTGCTCTCCGGCGGAGAGGACGTGCATCCCGCGCGGTACGGCGCCGAGCCGCAAGAGGGGAAGGGCTACGACGCCTCACGCGACGGCTACGAGATCGCACTCGCCCGCGGAGCCCGTGACCGCGGGATCCCGGTTCTCGCGATCTGCCGCGGGCTCCAGGTCAGCAACATCGCGTTCGGAGGATCGCTGATCGTCGACATCCCGACGACCGCTGATCACCAACCCGTACGCGGCGCCGACCAGCAGCTCGAGGCCCGGCATCCGATCGTGATCGCCGAGGGCAGCCGACTCGCGGAGCTCTACAGCACACGCGAGCGCGTCGTGAACACCATCCACCACCAGTCGATCGACGTCCCCGCCCCCGGCCTCCGACCGGTCGCCTGGGCGCCCGACGGCATCGTCGAAGCCGTCGAGGCCGACGACGACTGGCCCTTCTGGGCGGTGCAGTGGCACCCCGAGAAGATGATCGCTCCCGATGAGGCCGCAGAGGAGATGCCGCTGTTCGCGGCGTTCGTCTCGGCCGCCCGTGAACGCGCAGCGGAACACCCCGCTGCAGAGAAAGGAACACGATGACCAAGCAGGTCTTCCTCGAGTACGAGAACGGCGTCCGCGCCGTCGCCACCCTGTTCGAGGACCTCGCCCCTCGCACCTGCGAGGCCATGTGGGGTGCGCTGGAGAAGCCGGTCACCATGCAGGCCATGCACGCGATGTACGCCGGACCCGAGGTCATGGTCGGCCTTCCCGAAGAGGCCCAGAACTTCGACCCCGAGAAGGTGCCGTTCGAGAACCAGCAGGTCGTGCCCGCACCGGGTGACCTGCAGTGGTACTGGCAGCGTCCCATGCAGATGGGCGGCCTGCCGTTCGAGTGGTACGAGATCGGAGTCTTCTACGATCGTGGTGCCCGTACTCTCGGCCCGCTCGGATGGACACCCGTCAACATCTGGGGCGGCATCACCGAAGGACTCGCGGAATTCGCCAAGGAGAGCGCCGCGATCCGCATCGACGGAGCGAAGCAGCTCACCATCGGACGCCTGGTCTAAGGCGTTCACTCAGTGCTGGACCCATCCCGAAGGAGCAGTGCATGAATACCCGAAGAATCCTCACCACCGGAGCGCTCGTCGCCACCGGCGCCCTCGTCCTCGCCGGCTGTGCATCCGGTGACGACACCGCATCCTCCGGCGACAAGGAGTTCGCCGGCGAGACCATCGTCGTCACCTCTTTCGGCGGCGACTGGGAGAAGGCCTTCATCGAGGCCGTCGTCGATCCCTTCGAGGAGGAGACCGGTGCGAAGGTCGAGCTGATCACGCTGTACAGCGCCGACGCCCTCGCACAGGTCACCGCCCAGAAGGCGAGCCCGCAGATCGATGTCGTGCACTTCTCGGGCGGCCAGGAGTTCACGGCCGCTCAGGACGGTCTCATCGCCCCGATCGCGGCCGACGACCTGTCCGAGTCCGGTGACCTGATCGACCTCGCGACCGCGGGGCTCGAGCGCGGCGAAGGCCCGGTCATCCAGCTCGCACCGATCGGACTCGTCTACAACACCGAGGCTGATGCTCCGGCGCCCACCTCGTGGCTCGACCTGTTCGACGAGGCGTATGCCGGCCACGTCGCCCTCACGGACTTCTCGAACACGTACGGCGTGCTCTCGATGCTCCGTATCGCCGACGCGCTCGGCGGCGGAATCGACGACCCATCCCAGGCCATCGCCGACCTCGGAGCACTCGCCTCGTCGGGCGACGCCATCGTGGTCCCGACCTCGCCCGACCTGCAGACCGCCTTCGCGCAGCGCGACACCTGGATCGCTCCGTACGCGATGGACTACGCCGGCACCCTGCAGGACGCGGGTCTCCCGGTCGAGTTCATCGTTCCCGAGGAGGGCGCCACCGCCTCCCTCATCACGGCGAACGTCGTCGAGGGCCGGGACAACCCCGACCTCGCGAAGCTCTTCATCGACTTCGAGCTGCGCCCCGAAGCGCAGGCCGTCTTCGCGGAGAACATGCGGTACTCGCCGGTGAACACCAAGGCGGAGCTCTCCGACGACGCCGCGGATGCGGTCCTCACTGGTGACGAGCTCGACACGGTCGTGGTCTACGCGCCCGGCGACATCGCAGCCGACCGTCAGTCCTGGACCGACGAGTGGAATGCGCTGATCACCAAATGAGCGTCCGAACCCGTAGGGAGCCCTGGCTCCTGCTCCTGCCGGCGATCGCATTGCTCGCGCTCGCCTTCGTCACACCGGTGGCCGGCATGCTCCTCTCGAGCGTGCAATCGTCGGCAGGCGGGTTCACCCTCGACAACTTCACCCGGTTGTTCACGAGTGACTATCACCTCCAGGCGGCGCTGCGCTCGCTCCGCCTGGGGGTGATCCAGACGGTGATCACGCTCGTGATCGCCATCCCCCTGTCCTATGTCATGGCCAGGGCCGGCTCCAAGGTGCGCTCCTTCCTCCTCATCGTCGTGATCCTCCCGCTCATGACGAGCGTCGTGGTCCGCACGTTCGGTTGGGTCGTCCTGATGGGTCCCTCCGGACTCATGATGCAGATCCCGGGCGCGGAGTTCCTCGTCGGCGGCACGCAGGGCTTCCTCGGCACCGAGACCGGCGTCGTGATCGCCATGGTGCAGGTGCTCCTCCCGTTCGCGGTGCTCAGCATCCTCGGCGTCATCTCCGGCATCACCCCGCAGCTCGAAGAGGCGTCCCGCACCCTCGGCGCCGGCTTCTGGCGCACGCTGCGGCACGTCGTCCTCCCCCTCGCGGTTCCCGGCATCGTCGCCGGTGCCTCGCTCGTCTTCGTCCTGTCGGTGAGCTCGTTCATCACTCCCCGGTTCATCGGTGGAGCCCAGATCCCGGTGTTCGCGCAGACCATCTACGTCGACGCGACCACCAACCTCGACTGGTCGTTCGCGGCCGCGCAGGCCGTGCTGCTGTTCGCCGGGGTCATGCTCGTGCTCGCAGCGACGTCCCGGCTCGGGAAGCAGAAGGTGTGACCATGGTCCGTTCCGTTCCCCTCCTCGGCAGAATCCTCGCGATCGTCCTCGGCGTCGTCGTGACGCTGTACATGCTCGTGCCGCTCATGGTCGTGGCCGGTGCCTCGGTCGGCGAGAACCGCTTCCTGACCTTCCCCGGGCAGGGCTTCACGCTCGACTGGTACGTCGAGGCACTCACCTCCGACACCTACCTCGAGCCGTTCCGCCTGAGCCTGCTCGTCGGCATCACCGTCGCCATCCTCGCCGCCGCGATCGGCACCGCAGCCGCCCTCGCCCTCACCCGCTTCACAGTTCCCGGCGGGGCGGCGATCCAGGCGCTGCTGATGTCGCCGCTGACGATCCCCACGATCATCCTCGCGATCGGCGCCCTCTCCATCGCGTCGCTCACGATCGGCTCGCCCAACGTGGGGGTGCTGATCGCGATCCACATCGTCATCGCCATCCCCTATGTGATGCGCACCGTGACCGGCGTGATGACCCGTGCCGACCACTTCACCGAGGAGGCGGCGCGCACCCTCGGCGCCAGCACCTGGAACCGCTACCGGCTCGTCGTGCTCCCGATCGCCCGCCCCGGCATCGCCGCCGGCGCGTTCTTCGCCTTCAACATCTCGTTCGACGATGCGGTCATCGCCCTCTTCCTGCGCACCCCGCAGCTGGAGACGCTCCCCATCGCCATCTACGGCCAGCTGGAGTTCAGCACGTCGCCCACCGTGGCGGCCGTCTCGACTCTCATGGTCCTGCTCACCGTCGTCCTCATGATCGTGCTCGAACGCATCATCGGCCTGGGAAGGTTGTTCGTCTGATGACAACACTCACCATCACCTCACTCACCAAGGACTTCAAGGGGACGAAGGTGCTCAAGGGCATCGACCTCTCGATGCAGTCCGGGGAGTTCGTCTCCCTCCTCGGCCCCTCCGGCTGCGGCAAGACGACCCTCCTCCGCTGCATCGCGGGCCTCGAGTCGCCCAGCGGCGGCACGATCGAGATCGCGGGTCAGGATGTGACGAAGCTGCCGCCCGAGAAGCGTCACCTGGGCATGATGTTCCAGAGCTACGCGCTCTTCCCGCACATGAGCGTGGCCGAGAACGTGCGCTTCGGGCTGCGGATGTCGGGCGAGAAGTCCAAGGCCGAGCAGAAGGAGCTGGCCGTGCGCGCCCTGGAGCGCGTGCAGATGGGTCACCTCGCCGATCGGATGCCGGCACAGCTGTCGGGCGGTCAGCAGCAGCGCGTCGCACTCGCCCGCGCCATCGCCTTCGAGCCGCGCGTGCTCCTCCTCGACGAGCCGCTGTCGAACCTCGACGCCCGGCTGCGTGAAGACATGCAGGTCGAGCTGAAGGAGCTGCACCGCACGCTCGGACTCACCACCGTGTTCGTGACGCACGACCAGGAGGAGGCGATGAGCCTCTCCGACCGGATCGTGCTCATGAACGGCGGTGTGATCGAGCAGGAGGGTGCACCGGCCGAGCTCTACGGCGCACCGCGCACTCCGTTCGCCGCAGATTTCATCGGGGCGGCCAACCTGCTCGCGGCGACGCGCTCGGGTGCCGTCGCCACGATCGACGGCACCGACATCCGTGTGCCGCTGTCCGGTGCCGGGCCGGATGGCGGAGGCGAGGTGGTGCTCCGCCAGGAGGACCTGCACCTGTCCCCCACCGTCGGCGCGGACGCCCCGGTGCGCGTCGAGGTCGTCGCCCATGTCTATCGCGGAGCGGACATCGTCTACATCGTCGAGCTCGCCGGAAAGCGGATGAGAGTCGTGCGACCGCGGCATGAGGCCCCGATCCCCGAAGGTACCGCCGGTCTCGGTTGGCGCGAGGGCGCCGTGCTCTGGATCGCCGCCGCCTAGTGCGGCCGCATCCGACCCGACCGCCGTCCGTACCGCCGTCCGTGCACAACTTCGGAGTTCCGCCGCGACACGCCGCAGGCGGCCGGCTCGGTGCGGCGTGTCGGCCGCGATCTCCGAAGCTGTGTCGGGAGCTCGGGAGCCTGGGCGCGAGGGGCGGCACAGCCATAGGATCGCGGCATGGCCGACGATGACGTGCATTCCTCCCCCGCACCCGACACCTCGCGCCGAGGTTTCTTCAAGATCGGCGGTGCGGCCCTCGCGGGCGCGGTCGTCGGCGGCGCGGGGGGTGCGGCGATCGGAGCGTCGGTCGCGGCCGGTGCTCGCGACGGGTTCGCCGACGAGCCGGACCCCTTCGCCGCGCTGACCCCGCGCAGCGAACCCGGGTTCGACCACATCGTGGTCGTGATGGGCGAGAACCGCTCGTTCGACAACCTCCTCGGGTATCTGTACTCGAAGGAGAACCTCCCGGCGGGTGAGAAGTTCGAGGGCCTGGCGTTCGGCACGCACAGCAACACGGCTTCCGACGGCACGGTGGTCGAGGCGCACGTCTACGAGGGTGAGACCGATCGCATCATGAGCCACCCCGACCCCGATCCGGGTGAGGAGTATCCGCACGTCAACACCCAGATCTTCGGAACCGTGGACCCGAAGTCGAACGCCGAGCTCTTCGTCGACCAGATGGAGGCGCCGTACAACGCGCCGACCAACGGCGAGAAGGCGTCGATGTCGGGATTCCTCCAGGACTACATCATCAACTTCCGCCGCCTGCGCAAGGGCAAGGAGCCGACCGTCGACGAGGCGAAGCACATCATGGGCTCCTTCTCCCCCGCGATGCTGCCCGTGCTGTCGACGCTCGCTGCCGAGTTCGCGGTTTTCGACCACTGGTACGCCGCCGTCCCGTCGCAGACGTTCTGCAATCGCTCGTTCTTCCACGCCTCCACCTCGCACGGCTTCGTGACGAACCAGGCCGGCGGCGGCTACGACAAGTGGATCGATGCGCCCGCAGCCCCGACCGTGTTCAACCGGCTCGAGGAGAAGAAGCTCGACTGGAAGATCTACATCGACAAGCTCCAGCTCGTCTCCTTCACGGGCATGCTGCATGCACCGGTGCTGGAGAAGTACTGGCGTACGGACCACTTCGGCACGATGGAGGACTTCTACGCCGATGTGAAGGACGGGAAGCTCCCCGCCTATGCGTTCATCGAGCCGCGGATGGTCTACGACCACAACGACTTCCACCCGCCGTTCGGTTCACCCCGCGAGAGCTTCGTCGAGGGCGAGGAGGTCTTCGACAGTGCGATCTCCGACGTGCGCGCCGGCGATCTGCTGATCCACGAGATCTACGAGGCGGTGCGCACGAGCGCGTCTCCGACCGGGTCGAACGCCGTCAACACCCTGCTGCTGATCACCTTCGACGAACACGGCGGATGCTACGACCACCTGCCGCCGCCCGCGGCGACGAAGCCGACGAAAGACACCGGAGCGGGCGAGATGGGGTTCACCTTCGATCGACTCGGATGCCGCGTCCCAGCCATCGCGGTGTCGGCGTACACGAAGCGCGGCACCATCATCCACGACGAGATGCACCACGGCTCGGTCACGGCGACGCTCTCGCGTCTGCACGGCCTGAAGCCGCTGAACGACCGGGACGCCTCGGCCAACACGCTGTTCAACGTGGTGAATCTGGATCAACCCCGGCATCCGGCCGACTGGCCGACGACGAAGCCCTCCTATACGCCGCCGAACCCGGAGGAGGCGGTGCCGCAACCCGATCTCAAGGAGCACCTCAAGCCGCTGACGCCGCCGGCTCGCGGGCTGCTCGGGCTGCTTCTGGCGCGCTACGGCAAGCCCGGGGAGAAGGAGCCGGAGACGTTCGCCGACGCGTACAAGCTCCTCCACGAGCACGGAGAAGAGCTCTTCGGCCCGGCGAAGGGCAGCTGACCGCGGTCGCACTCTTCGCCTGCGGTCGCACGATTCCCAGGAAACGTGCGACGCAGGGGCGGATCTCCGTCGCGGCTGCTTCCGCGCGGAGCGCCGGCGGCTACTTCCGCGCGGAGCGCCGGCGGCCGAGGATCAGGAGTGTCGCGCCGAGCACGAGAACGGCAGCACCGCCTGCGGCCCAGGCCAGCGCCTCGGGCCCCAACCCGGTGGCGGGCAACGCATCGTTCCCTCCGCCGGCCGGCGGAGTGCTCGGGTCCGGCGGGTCCGTGGGGTCCGGCGGCACCACGACGACATCCGCGGCGAGCGTGAAGTCCTGCTCGGCGATGACGTCACCGGCGGCGGTGATCACGACCGTGCGCGTCGGCGAGCCGACGACGCTCGTGCCCGTCGGAGGAACCACCGTGAGGGTGTAGGTGCCGGGCGGCAGCGCGCCCAGCCCGAACGAGCCGTCCGCATCGGACGTGAGCTGCTGCGGGGCGCCGGGTCCGGTGAGCGTCACCACCACTCCCGCGACGGGGGCACCGTCGTCGTCGCGCACGGTTCCGTCGATGGCGCCGAGGCGCGCCAGCTCGAAGTCCACGTTCTCCACGTCGACCGCGGCCACCTGTTCGTTCCGCGTGACGGGAGACGTCGCGACGAACCCTGCGGGCGTCGTCATCGTGATCGCGTAGTCACCGGCAGCGAGGCGGGGGAACGAGTACGCCCCCGATCCATCCGTCACGCGCGTGAGGGTTGCCCCTCCCGGAGCGACCGCAGTGACGGTCACACCGGCCACACCCGTCCCGTCGAACCGAACCGTGCCTCGCAGGTCGGCGTTCTCGGCGACCACGAAGTCGACGTCCGTGATCGGGACCTCGCTGCCGCCCGGAACCGTCACGGGAGACGGCTGGGTGGCGATGGTGTACCCGGGCGGGGTCGTGAGCGAAACCGGATGCGTCCCGACCGCCACCTGGTCGAACAGGTAGCTCCCGTCGGCATCCGTCGTGGTGGTCTGCCCGTCGATCGTCACGGTCGCCCCGGGGATCGGGGCGCCGGTGGTGTCGGTCACAGTTCCGGAGACCGCGACGGGCACGATGTCGCGCAGTCCGAAGTCGGCGACGGCGTCCCCGCCGCTCAGGTTCGCGGCGACCGTGGTCGGCCCGGTCGAGATCTTGCCCGCGGGCGGAGTCACGCGCACGGTGTAGCCGTCAGCGGCGACGAACCCGGGGAAGGAGTACGTTCCGTCCGCAGCGGTCGTCGTGGTTCCTACAACCGTGCCGTTCGCATCGGTCAGCGTGAGCGGGATCCCCCCCACCGGGGCGCCGGTGTCGGTGACCGTGCCGGTGACGTCCTGGGCGATCGACGCGAACCAGGTCTGATAGACCGGCAGTCCCGAGCGGCGCGTGAAGATCAGGCTGAGGGAGCTGATCGGCGTGCTCGGCTCGAACCATGCCGCCGCGCCACTGGTGTCCAGGGCCGCCGCGTTGCCGGTGAGGGTGAGGGTGGTGGCATCCCAGCTCGGCACGTCATCGGCAGCACCCGTGCACGACGGCTTGCCCACGATCCCCGGGGCGCAGTAATTGAACCGGTCCCGCAGCCCGATCTCCGTCGCGTCGAGCACGTGTCCGTCGGGGGCGACGGCGTGGATGCGCACCGAGTCCGCGTCGATGTCTCCGACCGCGAAGGCCCATCCCGAGGTCGGGGTCGGCGTCGCGAAGGAGTAGGTCGTCGTCGAGGGACTCGTGGCGTTGTCGGCCCGGGGGCGCAGGTTCAGGTACGGCTGGTCCCTGCTCGAGCCGTACTTCGCCCCGATCGCGGTGCCCTCCGACAGCCAGGTCGAGGCACCGCTGATCACTCCCACCTGTCCGCCGCGTGAATCGCTGGTGACCGTCGCGGTGATCGCGGGCTTCGCCGCCACCTGGACCGACGTCGTGAAGGCTCCGCCCACACCGACGAGCGGCTGCCAGGTCGCCCAGGAGGCGACGGTCGCGGCCGAGGCGGGAAGGGCGCCGACGAGCACGGCGATGAGGACGATGGTTCCGGCGATGGTCGCTCTGCGAGAGGCACGCATGCGGTCAGAGTACTGGTATACCGATCGACGGGGAAGTGAATTCCCGTCGACAGGCGCCCGGTGACCGCGCGCGCCTCACTCAGACGGCGTCGCCCTGAACGGGTCCCTCCGTGTTGGGCTTCCAGCCGAGCGCCGGGGCGACGTGCGTCGCGAACGCCTCCAGCACGTGCAGGTTGTACTCCGGGCCGAGCTGGTTCGGGATCGTCAGAAGAAGGGTGTCGGCGGCCATCACGGCCTCGTCCTGCTTCAGCTGCTCGATGAGCACATCCGGCTCGGCGGCGTACGTCTTGCCGAAGGTCGAGCGAAAGCCATCGATCACACCGATCTGATCGGCGTTCTCCTCGCTGCGCAGCCCGAAGTACGCCCGGTCCATGTCGGAGACCAGCGGGAAGACGCTGCGGCTCACCGAGATCCGAGGGCGGCCGGTGTGCCCTGCCGCTTTGTAGGCGGAGCGGAACAGTTCGATCTGCTCGCGCTGCAACTCGTGGAACGGCTGCCCGGTAGCCTCGGTCACGAGGGTCGAGCTCATCATGTTGAGCCCCTTGCGCCCCGTCTCCTCGGCTGTGGCGCGCGAACCCGAGCCCCACCAGATGTGGTCGCGGAGGGTCGGCGACTGGGGCTCGATCGCGAGGTACCGACCGGCACCCACCATGCGCGGGTCGCCGGGAGCGATGCCCTCGCCGTCGATCGCCCGCAGGAACAGGTCGAACTTCTCCCGCGCGAGCACGCTGCCGCGCTCCGGGTCCTCCTCGTCGACGTAGCCGAACGTCTCGTAACCGCGCAGCGCCGTCTCGGGTGAACCACGGCTCACGCCGAGTGCGATCCTGCCGTCAGCGATCAGGTCGAGGGCGGCTGCCTCCTCGGCGAACTGGAACGGGTTTTCGTAGCGCATGTCGATCACGCCCGTGCCGACTTCGATGCGCTTCGTGCGCGCGGCCATGGCCGACAGCAACGGCATCGGCGACGCGGCCTGACGTGCCCAGTGATGCACGCGCACCGAGGCGCCGTTCACGCCGATCTCGTCGGCGCCTTCGGCGATCTCGATCGTCTGCTTCAACATGTCACCCGCAGTGCGGGTCGCCGATCCGGGAACGTCGGCGTAGTGACCGAAAGAGAGGAATCCGAAAGCCTTCATGATCTATTCCAACGCATGAATCGGAGGACTATTCCCCCGGCAGCAGGATGCCGTCGAGGATGAGGGAGCGGATGCGGGGCTCGAGGTCCGCCCACAGGTCGGCGAGCGGCACCTCGAACAGGTCCGCCAGCGCGGCCGCGATCTGCACCACGGTGAGTTCGCCGTCGCACGCGCCCACGAAGCCGGCGAGCGCAGGATCGACCGAGATCGTGCGCCCGAAGCCGCCGCCCTGACGCAGCTCGATCACGCTCGGATCGTCGTCGCCCGGCATCAGGTGCCGCGCCTCGGTGACATCTGCAGCCACCACCAGCGTCGTCGGCAGCCCGTCGGCGAGCACGTCCTGCGCCGCGAGACCGGTAGCCAAGGCGGCCCCGACGTTCGAGATGTGCTGGGCGATGCGCTCGGTGCGCCGCAGCGGTTCGCCGGACGTTCCCCGACGCATCAGCACGTAGCCGAAGCCGATCGAGGTCACTCCGCGGGCGGCGAAGTCGTCGAGCCACGCGGTCAGCAGCGGCGTGAAAGCGGGGTCGCGCGGCGTGGTGCCGCCATCGCGGATCCACAGCTCCGCATAGCCCAGGGGCGTGAGTTCCTCCCGCTCGATCACCCACAGGTCGAGGTCGGCGGGCACCCAGGCCTCGAGGCGAGCGAGCCCGGTGACCGCGGCCTTCGACTCCCAGTTGCCGAGCAGCTGCGCGATGCCGTTCCGCGTCAGATGGGCGGGGGCGCTGCGCACGAACTGCTCGACCAGCGCATCCCCCACGAGCCCGCCGTCACGGTATTCGTACGCAGGAACCCCCTCGACGCGCGGGGTGATCACGAACGGAGGATTCGAGACGATCAGGTCGAACGCCTCCCCCGCCACCGGCTCGAACATGCTGCCGTGACGGAACTCGATGTTCGTCACCCCGTTGAGGCGCGCATTGAGCTCGGCGAACGCGAGCGCCCTCGTCGAGATGTCTGTGGCGACCACGGTGCCCGCCCGTCGCGCGACGAGGAGCGCCTGGATGCCGCAGCCGGTGCCGAGGTCGAGCGCGCGGTCCACTTCGATCGGGACGACGGTCTCGGCGAGCGTGCGCGACGCTCCGCCGACACCGAGCACGTGGTCCGCGGGCAGCGGTCCGTCGAGAGCGACCTCGTCGAGGTCGCTCGCGATCCACCATTCGCCGATCCCGTCGGCATCCACGAACGACTGCGGTCGCAGCAGGGCCGTCGGTGTCACGGTGTCGGCGTCGGTCTCGGCGAGACCCAGCGCCACGAGTCCGTCCACGCCCAGCTGCGGCAGGGCCTCGACCACGTGCGTGCGCGGTTGCGGCATCCCCAGCACGAGCAGACGACCGAGCGTCGCGAGCGTGCCGGAGTCCCCGTCGATGGCTCGTAGGATCGGCTCCCGCATCCCGCGGGCGAGTGCGTCGTCCGCCTCCTCGCCCCACAGGCGCCGCAGCGGCTCGGAGCGGAGGTCCGCGGCGTCGAGATCCGCGGCGAGCGCGGCCGTGCGGAGCGGGTCGGGGACGGGAGCGGGGGTGTCGGACACGGCCGTCACTCTACGCGTCTTCAGGGTTCTCTTTCGTGGAGCCTCCTAGAATCACTAGGTCAGTACTCACGAGCAGCCCCGTCCCGGGCGTTCGAGGAAGACCTTCATGACCGCGATCACCCCCGACATCGGCCTCCGTGCGCGCCTGCGACGGCTCGCAGGCAGGACGGCTGTTCTCGCGATCGCACTCGGCGGCTGCGCGTTGGTCGCGCCGAGCGTGGCCGTCGCCGCCGATCAGGCGCAGACCGGCGACGAGCCAAGCGTCGAGCTGCATGTGTCGGCCGGTCTTCGCGGCCTCGTCGCACCGGGATCCTCCACGTCGGCGATCGTCACGGTGCAGAACGGTGCCGACTCGGCGCTCAGCGCGGGTCAGGTCGAGGTCGAACTCAATCGCACGCCGCTCACCGATGCGGCGGCCGTGTCCACGTGGCTCGACGACGGCGACGCGGCAGGCGATTTCGCCTCCATCGGCGCGGATGACACCGACCCGATCGATGGCGATGCGTCGGCGACGACCACCGTCTTCGTGTCCGAGGCCACCCTGGGCGACCTCGCGCCCGGTGTCTACCCGCTGCGCGCGGAGCTCAGCGCATCGACCGGTGACCCCGCAGCCGAAGACACCGAGACCGTCGACGCGACCGCGACGAGCGTGCTGGTCGTCGCGGCCCCCCAGACCTCGCAGGTCGGAGTGCTCGTTCCCCTCACGGCGACGCCGGAAGGCGGCGCCCTGCTGTCGAGTGCTGAGCTCTCGGAGCTCACCGGTCCCGACGGAGCCCTGACCGCCCAACTCGACGGCGTCGCCGGGACGACTGCCGTGCTGGCCATCGACCCGTCCATCCCCGCCGCGATCCGGGCGCTCGGCACCGCCGCCCCGGAGACCGCCCGTGACTGGCTCACACGACTCGACAACCTGCCGAACGCGCGTTTCGCGCTGCAGTTCGGTGATGCGGATGCGACGGCGCAGGCGCAGGCGGGTCTGCCCGAGCTGCTCCAGCCCCGGGCTCTCGCCCCGTTGCTCGATCCCGCGAACTTCCCGCGCGTGCCGGTCACGGCCACACCGACCGATGCGACCGATGCGACGCCCGGTCCGACTCCGAGTGTCACGGAGTCCCCGGCACTTCCCAGCGACGACGAGCTCGCCGCGATCGACGGAGCGCTGCCGCACATCCTGTGGCCGCAGAGCCCGCTCACCTCAGCCGACCTGACCGCCTTCGCCGGCTACGTGGGCGACGACACCACGACGATCGTCTCGTCGGCGACGGTCGGCGGTCAGAGCACTGCTCATGCAACGGCCGGCGGCAACGACCTCCTGGTCACGGATGCTGCGACGTCCGACGTGTTCTCGCGGGTGGCGGCAGAGCGGAATCCCGCCGAGCGTCAGCGTCTTCTCGCCGAAGCCGCGGCACTCCTCCAGTTGGCACAGGGCAGCGCGCCCGCGGCTCCTCTGCTCATCGGACTCGACCGGGACGAGAACCGCACCTCCGACGCTCTCCGCGACGCGATCACCGCAGCCGATTCGGCCGGGTTCGAGCTCCCGACGCTCCGGGCAACCGCACCCGTCGCGGCGACCGTCGCCGGGGAGCCGGATGCCGCGCGAGCCAACGCCGTCACGACGCTCCTCGCGGATGAGTCCCGGCTCACCGCCTTCTCGTCGATCCTCGCCGACCCGCAGGTGCTGCTCAGCCCCGAGCGTATCCGGATCCTGCGCACGCTCTCCGTCGGAACGTCGGCCGACGCTTTCGCCGAGCGTCTTGCCGATCATCAGGCACAGACGACCGCCACTCTGAACGCGGTCAACATCCCTCAGTCCAGCACGATCCAGCTGCTCACGGCGAATGCCGATCTGCCGATCGCGGTGCGCAACGATCTGCCGTGGCCCGTGACGGTGCAGCTCTTCGTCTCGCCGACGGATCCGCGTCTCGAGGTCAGGTCCCCGGACGAGACGGTCGTGCAGGCTCAGTCCACGACCCGCATCAAGGTGCCGGTGTCGGCGCGGGTCGGCAGTGGCGAGGTCGACCTCCGACTCAGTCTCTACAGCCCCACGGGCGTGCAGATCCAGGGGGATCAGACGCTCAGGGTCGCGGTGCGTGCGGAGTGGGAGACGATCGGTCTCGTCGTCCTCGGCGGCATCATCGTGCTGCTGATCGCGCTCGGCGTGATCCGCACCGTGCGTCGCAAGCGCCGTGAGGCGGCCGAGGAATCGGCCGTCGAAGCGCAGATCGAAGCCCTGGAGGAAGAGGAAGCCGTGGAAGCCCGCCCGGATGCCGCCACGACAGAAGACCCGCGTGAGTAGCCTCGGCCGCGCCAGCGCCGTCATCGGCGCCGGCACACTCGTCTCGCGCCTCACCGGCCTCCTGCGCAGCATCGTCCTCGTCGGAGTGATCGGCTCGTACAAGTCCGGTCCCGCCGATGCGTTCACGTACGCCAATCAGCTGCCCAACAGCGTCTTCTCCTTGATCTCCGTCGGCATCCTGACGGCGGTCATCGTGCCGCAGATCGTGAAGGCGACGGCGGATGCCGACGGCGGCAACGCCTTCATCTCGAAGCTCTTCACACTGGGAACCGTGGTCCTGGTCGTCGTCACCGGTATCGCGACGGTGGCCGCACCCTGGTTGGTCCACCTGGTGGCCGGCAACGCGAAGCCCGACATCATCGCTCTCGCCACGGCCCTCGCGTATTGGTGCCTCCCCCAGATCCTGCTCTACGGCCTCTATGCACTTCTCGGAGAAGCACTGAACGCCCGCCGCATCTTCGGTCCGTTCACCTGGGCCCCGGTCGTGAATAACGTCGTCTCCATCATCGGATTCCTGATCCTGGGGGCGGTGTTCGCGCCCGTCTCGACCGATGCGGCGTACTGGACACCGGCGATGATCAACACTCTCGGCGGAACCGCGACGCTCGGCATCGCCCTCCAGGCCGTGGTGCTGCTCGTGTTCTGGCGTCGGACCGGTCTCGCCCTCAAGCCGGACTTCCGGTGGCGGGGCGTAGGGCTCGGGGCTGTGGGGCGCCTGGCGGGGTGGACGTTCCTCATGGCGTTCGCCAGTCTCGCCGCAGGTTTCCTGCAGGGATTCATCGTCAGTGAGGCGGCGGGAGCGGGAGCGTCGGCGACCGTCACGGCGAATGCCTGGTTGATCTTCATGCTCCCTTACTCGGTGATCGTGCTGTCGATCGGTACGCCTTACTTCACCCAGATCAGCGAGCATGCCGCGGCCGGTCGCGACGGGGAGGTCCGTGAGGACATCGCCCGGAGCATCCGCACGCTCCTCTTCTTCATCGTCGCCGCCACGGCCGCCGTCGCTGCTGCGGCGGTCCCCGCCTCACGGGTGTTCACGAAGGATGCCGAGGGCGTCACCGCGGAGAGCGCCGCCCAGTCGGCAGCTGTCGTCCTGCTCTGCTATCTCGTCAGCCTGATCCCGCTCACGATCCTCTTCATCGTCCAGCGCACGTTCTACGCCTACGACGACACTCGTACTCCGTTCTGGTTCACGATCTTCCAGTGCGTGCTGATCGTGCTCACGGCACTGGCGGCATGGGCGCTCTATGAGGGCGGCGCGATCCCCCTCACGTCCCTTGCCGCCGCCGTCGCGCTCGGTCAGTCGATCGCGAGCATCCTGCAGACCCTGGTGGCCACCTGGCTGTTGCACCGCAAGATCGGCGGACTGCAGATCGGTTCATGGATGGCCGCCATCGCCCGCTTCACGGTCGCCGCAGTGCCTGCTGGCCTCGCGGGATGGGGGGTACTCGTGCTCGCTGGCGGCGCCGATGGGTGGATGGTCGCGAGTCCCGTTCTCGGAGCCATCGGCACCGCGATCATCGGCCTCACGGTCGTGGTCGTCTACGTGGCGATCCTCGCCCTCATGCGGGCCCCCGAACTGAAGGCGGCAGGCTCCCTCGTCCGTCGTTTCCTTCCCGGTCGCTGATCCGCGCGCGGAGGCGTCTCCCAGCCCGGTGGCGCACACTGGCGAGGGAATGCCGCGCGGTTACCATGGGTTGAAGCAGTCGAAGGTCATTCGACCGCAGTTTCTAAGACGGAGAGCACATGCGTCAGGTCATCATCATCGGCTCCGGCCCCGCCGGATTCACGGCTGCCATCTACGCGGCCAGGGCGAACCTCAAGCCGCTGCTCATCGCGAGTTCGGTCGAGGTCGGCGGCGAGCTCATGAACACCACCGAGGTCGAGAACTACCCGGGCTTCCCCGAGGGCATCCAGGGTCCCGAGCTGATGGCGAAGTTCCAGGAGCAGGCCGAGAAGTTCGGCACCGAGGTCCTGTACGACGACGTCACCGAGCTCGACCTGGCCGGCCCCGTCAAGAAGGTCACGCTGGGTTCCGGTGCGGTCCACGAGGCCCAGTCGCTGATCTACGCGACCGGCTCGGCCTACCGCAAGCTGCAGATCGCCGGCGAGGAGCGCCTCTCCGGTTACGGCGTCTCCTGGTGCGCGACCTGCGACGGGTTCTTCTTCCGCGAGAAGACGATCGCGGTCGTCGGCGGCGGCGACTCCGCTATGGAAGAGGCCACGTTCCTCACCCGTTTCGCCGAGAAGGTCTACGTGATCCACCGCAAGGACACGCTGCGGGCCTCCAAGATCATGCAGGAGCGCGCTTTCGCGAACGAGAAGATCGAGTTCGTGTGGAACAGCGAGGTCGCCGAGGTCCTCGGTGGCGACTCCGTCTCCGGTGTGCAGCTGCGCAACACGGTCGACGGCACGCTGAGCGACCTGCCCATCGACGGACTCTTCATCGCGATCGGCAACGACCCTCGCACGCACCTGGTGCACGACAAGCTCGAGCTGACCGCAGAGGGCACCATCTGGGTCGACGGCCGCTCGTCGAAGACCTCGGTTCCCGGTGTGTTCGCCGCCGGCGACGTGATCGACCCGACCTACCGCCAGGCCATCACGGCTGCCGGCACCGGAACGATCGCGGCGCTGGATGCAGAGCACTTCCTCGCGGATCTCGAGGATGTCTCCGTGGAGGTTCCGGCTGCGGAGGCCGCCGAGATCATCGTCGCCTGAGGCGGCGGGAACACTTTTCCCTCGTCCGCTGTTGTAGCAGGCGAACCCCAATCAAGGAGAACTCTGATGAGTGCAAAGGCTACGAGCCAGGCGACCTGGGAGCAGGACGTTCTGCAGGCCGACGGTCCGGTGCTGGTGGACTTCTGGGCTGAGTGGTGTGGTCCGTGTCGCATGGTCGCGCCGGTTCTGGACGAGATCCAGGCCGACAACCCCGACAAGATCACCATCGTCAAGCTCAACGTCGACGAGAACCCCGAGCTGGCGATGAAGTATCAGATCACGTCGATCCCGGCGATGAAGGTCTTCCAGGGCGGTGAGGTCAAGACGACCATCATCGGTGCGAAGCCGAAGTTCGCGCTCGAGAAGGACCTCGCCGCATTCATCGGCTGATCCTCTGACGTCGAAAGGCCGCCATCCCCCGGGGTGGCGGCCTTTTCGTGTTCTCAGGCGGTCAGGACGCGTCTGCGACGCTGGGGTCCCAACGACGGTGGCGCTGCTTCTCGTCGAGGAGCCCCCAGACGGCCGAGGTCAGTTCGGGATACTCCAGCGCGATCTGGCGCAGCACACGGTAGTGCCGAGCGGCGTTCGGGCGCACTCCGCCGTTCGCGTTGATGTTGTCCGCGCGCAGAAGGTAGACGACCAACTCGTCGACGCTCGGAAGCTCCTCCATGAACTCCCAGGGGTCTTCCCCACCGAGGAGTCGCTCCTGGATGAGCACCGCGAGTTCGTCCGCCGCCTCCGCGCGCAGCACTTCCAAGCTGGCTCGGCGCTGTACGGACTCGGTCATGCATCCAGCCTACGTCCGCTGCGCACCCCCGCGGCGCACGACCTTCATGTTCTCGGTCATGTCCTCGAGCTCCTTGCCCTTGGTCTCGGGGACCTTGAAGAACACGAAGAAGAACGACAGGAGGGCGAAGAACGCGTAGAAGCCGTAGGCGAACGTGAGTCCGATCTCGGCGAAGGCCGGGAACGTGGTCGAGATGAAGAAGTTCGCGACCCACTGTGCGGCCGCAGCGACCGCGAGAGCCCCGGCGCGAATGGAGTTCGGGAAGATCTCGCCCAGCAGCACCCACACCAAGGGGCCCCAGCTCGCACCGAAGAACACCACGAAACCGTTCGCGCAGATCAGGGCGATGGTCGCCCATGGGTCGGGAAGCGTCGCCGTCCCCTGGGCATCGAGGGTTCCGAACGAGAACGCGACCGCCATGAGCCCCAGCGTCACCGTCATGCCGACGGATCCCACGAGGAGCATGATCCGTCGGCCGATCCTGTCGACCAGGAGGATCGCCACGATCGTGACGACGATGTTCGTGACCGAGGTGATGACGGACGTGAGCAGTGCGCTCGACTCGTCGAATCCGACCGACTGCCACAGGGTCGTCGAGTAGTAGAAGATCACGTTGATGCCGACGAACTGCTGGAACACCGAGAGCAGGATGCCGATCCAGACGATCGGCTTCAGACCCAGGCGGTTTCCACGGAGGTCCCGCAGGGACTCGGACCGCTCCGTGTTGATCGTCCCGGTGATCTCCTTGATCTTCGCGTCGGTGTCGACCGTCCCCGTGACGGTCTCCAGAACCTCGGCTGCCCGTTCCAGCTCACCTTTTCGCACCAGATAGCGCGGCGATTCCGGCAGCCGCAGCGACACGAGCCCGTAGATGAGGGCGGGGATCGCCGCGACCATGAACATCCATCGCCAGGCTGTGAGCCCCCAGAGCGGCTGATCGGCGGCGCCCGCGATGTTCGCGAGCAGCGCGTCGGAGAGCAGCGCCGCGAAGATACCGGTTACGATCGCCAGCTGCTGCAGGGATCCGAGGCGCCCGCGCACGGCGGCAGGAGAGACTTCAGCGATGTACGCGGGAGCGATGACCGACGCCGCCCCGACACCCAGTCCGCCGATCACTCGCCAGACGATCAGATCGATGACGCCGAACGCGAGTCCGGAACCGATCGCAGAGATGAAGAACATCGCCGCGGCGACCACCATCACCGGGATGCGCCCGTACTTGTTGGACACCGGTCCCGCGAACCAGGCGCCCACGGCGCAGCCGATGAGCGCTGAGGAGACGGCGAATCCCTTCAGTGCGGTGCCGAGGTCGAACCCGGAGACGTCACCGGCGAGAGCGTCGACGGCTCCGTTGATCACGGCGGTGTCGAATCCGAAGAGGAAACCACCCAACGCGGCCGCGATGCTCACCGCGATCACGCGGCGTTTGATGGCAGCCGGATTTGCAGGTCTGGACATAACTGACTCCCCCTCGACGTCAAGATGACGCGAGTCTAGATGAAGGGTGGACGACGGTGGGTGTTACCTGGCGGAGCCGTAACCGCTCTCGCCGAGCTCCTCGAGAATGCGATTGAGATCCTGGATTGAGGCGAAATCAATCGTGACCTGGCCTTTTCGAGCGCCGAGAGCGATCTTGACGCGGGTGTTCAAACGATCTCCGAGCTTTCCGGCGACCTCGTCGAGGTACGCCCGACGTGCGCCGGGAGTCGCCTTCGTCGTCTTTCCGGCCGAGGGCTGCGACTTGGCGGCCTCTTCCGTGGCGCGCACGGACAGGTCTTCGTTCACGACCTTGTCGGCGAGACGCTGCATCGACTCGGGATTCTCGAGGCTGAGGATCGCGCGGGCGTGGCCGGCCGTGAGCACGCCGGCGGCTACTCGCTGCTGCACGGGGACAGGCAGCTTCAGCAAGCGGATCGTGTTGCTGATCTGGGGACGCGAGCGGCCGATACGCGTGGCCAGCTCCTCCTGCGTGATGCCGAAGTCCTCAAGAAGCTGCTGGTAGGCGGAAGCCTCTTCCAACGGGTTGAGCTCAGACCGGTGCAGGTTCTCGAGCAGGGCGTCGCGGAGGAGATCCTCATCGGCCGTCTCGCGGACGATGGCCGGAATCGTGTCGAGGCCTGCCTCGCGAGCGGCCCGGGTGCGCCGCTCCCCCATGATCAGCTCGTACTCACCCTCGGTGTTCTTGCGAACGACCACGGGCTGCAGCACGCCGAACTCGCGCACGCTGTGCACCAGCTCCGCGAGGTCTTCCGGGTTGAAGTGCGTCCGCGGCTGACGAGGGTTCGGAACGATCGCGTTGGGGTCGACCTGGATCAGATGAATCCCGGGAACCTCTTCCAGTGCCGGCACCTCGGCGTCGGGTCCGACGGTCGCCTCGGCGGCACTCGGCCGCAGGCTCGCACCGGGGAAGAAGACGTCGACGGGACGCTCCGCCTGATCAGCCGTGGGGATCAGGGCTCCGATACCCCGACCCAGTCCAGTGCGCTTGGCCATCATTTCTCCTTGCTCTGCGTCGCAGTCCGCGACGCGATCTCGACAGCGGCCTCGCGGTAGGCGATGGCGCCGGCCGACTGTCCGTCATAGGCGATCACGGTCTGCCCGAAGCTCGGCGCCTCCGACACTCGGACCGAGCGCGGAATCACCGTCTCCAGCACCTGATCGGGGAAGTGCGTGCGCACCTCTTCCGCCACCTGCTGGGCGAGGCGGGTCCGGCCGTCGAACATCGTCAGCAGGATCGTGGAGAGATGCAGGTCGGGATTCAGATGCTTCTGGATCATCTGGATGCTGCCGAGCAACTGGCTCAACCCTTCCAGTGCGTAGTACTCGCACTGAATCGGGATGAACACCTCGGACGCCGCCGTGAACGCGTTGATTGTGAGCAGCCCCAGCGACGGCGGGCAGTCGATGATCACGAAGTCCATCGGATTGTCGGCGAGGTAGTCCACGAGCGCGCGGCGCAGGCGGTGTTCACGCGCCACCTGTGCGACGAGCTCGATCTCCGCGCCTGCGAGGTGGATCGTGCTGGGCGCGCAGAAGAGATTGGGGTCTTCCGGACTCTGCTGCACGATGTCCGCGAGGGGGAATTCCTCGATGAGGACGTCGTAGACGCTGGGAATGTCGGCGCTGTGGGGAACACCCAACGCCGTCGAGGCATTGCCCTGCGGGTCGAGATCGATGACGAGGACCTTCGCACCCAAGCCGGCAAGGGCGGAGGCGATGTTCACGGCCGTCGTGGTCTTTCCCACGCCGCCCTTCTGGTTCGACACCGTCAGGACGCGCGTCTGGCCGCTGAACTCCACCGACGTGGCTTCCAGCGCACGCCTCCGAGCGGAAAGGTCGGCGATCTCCCGCGCGAGCGGCGTATCCATCCCGAACGATTCGTTCGACGATGTCTTCTCGGATTGTTTCACGTGAAACATCCACTCCTTTCGGGGCCGCGTTCCACTCTAATCGCTGCGGGCGACACCGGCTTACGTGGGCACAGTGCGGATCTCGCAACGCCCCAGTAATACGCTGCGCACCCGTCGAGTAAAGGGACCGCGGCATATCGGTGCGGCCGTCGGCCCACCGGCACACGGACGGCCGGGGCACCATGTTTCACGTGAAACGTTGTCTGCGTTTGCTGGTTGCCTGACCGGGACGACATGCCGAGAGGTGACCGGTGTCAGAGCAGCCCCAGCCGTGTGCCGGCTCTCCGAGCTCCTATCCACCGAGCGCACCGAAGCGATAGGAGGATGTCGCTGCTCCTGCGACGCTGGCGTCATCTTCTGACGTCCGCAGCGTGTCCACTCACCGTCGCCCCGACAGAGTCCCCCACGAAACATGCCCCACCCTCCCCCGCGAAGCACTGCCGCACGGCACACTTGCCGCGGCGCACACTCCCCACGACACGCCTCCGCGACGCACCGTCCGTGTGGCGGACTCCCACGACACAACCCCCTGGCAAACAGCCGGTTGCACACCGCCCGTGGCGCACTCCGCAGCATGCCCGTGGCGCCCCCCACGACACAACCCCCCTGGCAAACAGCCCGTCGCACGTCGGTAGCGCACTCCCCGCGGCATCCCCGGGCCGCATCGCCGTGGCACAATCCCCTCGGCACGCCCAATCCCCCACGGCACGCTCCACGGCGCACTCCGCACGGAGTGCTCCCGCACACCGCACTCCCTCCGAGCTACTCCGTGTGCCGCTCCCGCGCGCGGCCGCCGAGGAAGGCCCCTGTTTCACGTGAAACAAAGCGCCGGCCGCGGTGTGAGCCCGACTTCATCATGTCTGGTCGCCGCGGCCGACGGTCCCAGGTCGGCAGAGGTGTCGGTTCCCCGGTCGTCGATCGGCATCGAATGCCCGATCGTCACGCGATCCGACGTCGCACCCCGCACCCCGGTGCACATCTCGCCCCGTGGCCACACACCCCACACACTCGGACCAACTCACGGCTTTCATCGTCAGTCCCTCCTCCGCGCCATCGCATCCACGATCGTGACAGGGAGATCGTGCTCAGCCCCACCCCTACCCACAGATGTCGATCGGTGAGAGCGGGTTTCGCCACCTCAACCCGATGCCTCGATCCCCAGATGAGAAAGACGCATCAGCAAACGCCCACAGGAATTGACCGTGTACCCCTCACCCGACTCGCTTCGGCCCGCACGCAGTCGAGCTGATCCCCGCGTCACCGCGTCCGCGAACCCACGCTGAAGCGTTGCTCGGCCCCCCTCCCCTGCCCTCCAGCGGCAGTCGCGTGCTCGAAGATGTCCCCGGGACAACTCAGCACCGAGCCCCCGAAGCGGAACGCCCCCACCGAGAATCACTCGCATACGCTGGGTGCTTGTCGCCGGTGCCACCGTCTACGCAGCCCCACGAGGCGTCTGACATCCTCAGCGACAATCGGGCATCCGCACCCGCATCCGCGACACGGGGCGCCTTCAGTACCCCACCGGTCAGCACCCCTCCGTTTCACGTGAAACATCGCGATTACGCACCACACGAAGCTGGCGGCGTGAATGACTCACAGCGCTTCGGGAGCGCTCGGAGGGGACGGCGGGTAGTCCACTTCCACATCAGTCCCGATCCGAACGGTTTGCAGGCATCGCTTCGATACATCAAGTGTTCGACGCGCAGTCGCCACGGGAGCCATCACCTGGTCTTCTATCCGGCGAATGTCTGTGACCCCATCTCCATCGCCTTCGGTGTCATAGCCCGATCGCCGGGTCATGAACAGTTCGGGAATCCGGCCGCGAGACTCCGCATCACCGATGTTTCACGTGAAACGTCGACGCCGGAAACCTCCGCATACGACAAACGGGGTGTTTCACGTGAAACACCCCGTCTGCAATTCCTGCGAAGTTCAGCGAACGCGAGCCCGCACCACGCGCGTCGTCTCAGGGAGCACTCCATCCCCAAGTACCTCGACCCGCACGTCAGAGAGACGGAACTTCTTGACCTGCTTCTGGGCGGCCTCGATCTCATTCGCTGCGTTCATGCCCTTGAGCAGGGTGAGCTCTCCCCCGTCGCGCACCAGCGGCGCGGTGATCGGGATCAGAGTCCGCAGCGCACTCACCGCGCGGGCGGTGACGACATCGAATTCACCGGCAGGAGCGTCTTCAGCCCGCGCACGCAACACAGTGGTGTTGGTGAGACCCAACGCGGAAACCTGTTCGTTCAGCCAGGTGACCCGACGTTCCATCGGTTCGACGAGTGTCCACTGCACATCAGGGCGGGCGATAGCCAACACGATCCCGGGCAGACCGGCGCCGGACCCGATGTCGGCAACAGCTCCGTGGAAGAGCGGCGCGGCGATCACACTGTTGAGGATGTGCCGAGTCCACAGACGAGGAAGCTCCAGAGGACCGATGAGTCCTCGCTCCTCACCCTCGCGCGCGAGTGCGTCCGTGAAGGCGCGTGCGACATCGATGCGGTCTCCGAACAGTTCCGCAGAGACCGCCGGTTCCTGCTCGAGCTCACTCATGATCGTCCGGGAAGCACCGATGTTTCACGTGAAACATCAACGACGGCGAAGAACCGTGTGACGGTCGGCGCCCTCGCCGTACGACTCGGAGACGAGCCCGCGCTCCGCCGCGATGTCATGCACGAGCTTGCGCTCATAACTGGACATCGAGGGCAGAGATGCCTGCGAGGAACCCTCGTCGAGCTTGGCGGCAGCCGCGTCAACGAGAGTCTCGAGCTGACGGCGGCGAGTGTCCCGCGAGCCGGCGATGTCGAGGATGAGTCGCGAGAACGAACCGGTCTTGCTCTGCACCGCCAAACGCGTCAACTCCTGCAGTGCCTGCACGGTGTCGGGTGCGGAGAGCAGGGAGAGCCCATCGCCCTCCGCTTCGATCGAGACGTACGCACGCCCCTGACGAACGTCGAGATTCAGGTCTCCGTCGATGTCGGCGATGTCGAGGAGCTCCTCGAGGTAGTCCGCCGCGACGTCGCCTTCGTTCTCGAGCTGAGCAACGGTCGGCTCGGTGTTCTCGGTCATGGTCTCGCTCATGAACCGCTCCCCTTCTTCTTCGCACGCTTCTTGCCCACCGGCTGCTGACGCTTCGGTGCTTCGGCCTTGGCCTTCTCGGCCTCTTCGAGCAGACGCTGCTGCTCCGCCTCGTAAGCGGCCATCGGAACGACCTTGCCCGAGGAGTCGATCGCCTTGCCCTTGCGAGCCAGTCGCTCCTCACGGGCCTTCGCGGCTTCAGAGCCGGGAGTCGGCATCTCGCGGATGACGAGGAACTGCTGTCCCATGGTCCAGAGGTTCGAGATGAACCAGTACACGACGACGCCCAGCGGGAAGAAGACACCGGAGAAGATGAAGCCCAACGGCAGCACGTAGAGCATGATCTTCTGCATCTGGTACGCCTGGCCGGTCTTGGCCTCGGGCGACAGGTTCTTCGAGATGATCTGCAACTGCGTGAAGAACTGCGACGCGATCATGAGGACGACGAGAGTCACCAGGATGATGATCGCCGTGGTGTTCTGGGCGTCGACGGCGTTGCCCAGAGTCTCGTGCAGCGATGCGACACCGAAGAGCTTCGCGTCGTAGAACTCCTTCGTGAGCTCCGGGCTGAGCAGGCCGACGCCGCCGATGCCGTCCTTCGCGTGCTTGCTGACGTCGCTCAGCACACTGTAGAGCGAGAAGAAGATCGGCATCTGCACGAGCAGCGGCAGGCAGCTCGACATCGGCGTGGTGCCGTGCTTCTTGTACAGGGCCATGGTCTCGCGGCTCATGGCCTCGCGAGAGAGCTGATCCTTCTTGCCTCGGTACTTCTCCTGAACTTTTCGCAGTTCAGGAGCGATTTCCATCATCTTTCGCTGGCTCTTGATCTGCTTCACGAAGAGCGGGATCAGCGCAGCGCGCACGACGATCACGAGTCCCACGATCGACAGCACCCAGGTGATACCCGAAGCCGCCGGAAGGCCGACCGCCGTGAAGAGCCAGTGCCAGGCGACGAGGATGAGCTCGACGACCCACTTCAGCGGCCACAGGATGGTGCCGATCAGATCGAAGCCACCCGCAGCAGGGGCATCGCTGGGAGTGGAGCTGGCTAGCAGAAGGTCAAGACCCACCGATCAGTCCTTTCGGGAAGGGACGACGAAACCGTGTGCAGTCAGGTCGTAGCGGAAGTGTTCATGCGGACGGACGTCGTCGACGCCACCGCTGGTCCAGGGATTGCAGCGGAGGATGCGCCATGCCGAGAGCACCGCCCCCTTCACCGCGCCGTGCTGCTGCACCGCACCTACAGCGTAGGCGGAACAGCTGGGGTAGTACGCACAGACATCTCCGTACATCGGGGAGATGACCTTGCGGTACGCCGTGAGGAACCCCAGCACCAGATTGCGGGGGATCACGGGGATGCTGCGAACGAGGTCTCGTGTGTGCAGGTGTGCGTTCCCGACGGAAGAGGCGGGCAGCGCGGTCATGCCGACACCGCGGGCTGCACGGGCGCGAGTCTGCTCAGACACCGATCGACATCGGCGCGGAGTTCCGCGAACGACGCGGTCGCCGACGCAGGAAGGGCACGGATGACGACATCCGTGCCCTCGGGAACGCGCTGCAGCGCCTCCGCGCACACGGCTTTGAGTCGCCGACGCACGGTGTTGCGGACCACAGCGGTGCCCACCTGCTTGCTGATGATGAATCCGAACCTTGCGGCTCTGCTCTCGCCCGTCGTCAGCATCGAGGTGATGACGCGCGCCCCGCCACAACGGGATCCGCGTCGAACGACCAGACGGTAGTCGCTCCCGCGGGTCAGCCGATACGGGCGGGCGAGCACAGTGGACTACGCAGAGAGCTCGGTGCGGCCCTTCGCACGGCGGGCAGCGAGGATGCCGCGGCCGGCACGCGTGCGCATGCGGGCACGGAAGCCGTGCTTCTTGGCGCGACGACGGTTGTTGGGCTGGAAAGTGCGCTTGCTCATGGAATCACTCCGGGAATGCTGCCACCGGATTCACTTCGACCGGAGACATGGGGAACTGCCGAAAAAGGCATAAGTCAACCGACTTAGGGTACGTCTTACCGGCGCGCAGAGCAAATCTGCGCGCTTCCGTGGTGGGACACCGGCACGAACCGCACAGCCATTATCCACAACCGGGGCGCGCCCGGCGAGTACAACACGCGCGCGTATTTTCAAGGGCAGGTTGCCGTTCACAGCCGCGATGACTACCGTGGCATCCTAAGTTATCCACAGGGGCACGGTACGTCGACCCCGCCTCGATTCCTCGTCCGGAGCGTCATGTCATCACCTGCCCAGCCCGACGTCCCGATCTGGACCACGGTGCAGGAGCTTCTGGTCGATGATGATCGCGTCACTCCCCAGCTGCAGGGATTCCTGAGTCTGGCCGTCCCCGCCGGCGTCATGTCCGCGACGCTGTACCTCGAGGTGCCGAACGATCTGACCGCTGCGCAGATCAACAAGCGTCTCCGGCTGCCGATCATGGAAGCCCTCTCCCACATCGGCGATGAGGTCACCTCGTATCGGGTCGTGGTCAACCACGAGCTCGCCGAGCAGCAGGCGGCTCCGATCGCGGTCGGCGACTTCGGGCGGCACGAGCAGGTCCGCGTCGAATCCCCCATGGAGCAGCCGACGCAGCTGCGCCACGAATCGCGGCTCAACCCGAAGTACACCTTCGACAACTTCGTGATCGGCCAGTCCAACCGCTTCGCACACGCCGCGGCCGTCGCTGTGGCCGAAGCCCCGGCGAAGGCCTACAACCCGCTCTTCATCTACGGCGACTCCGGACTCGGGAAGACGCACCTCCTCCACGCGATCGGAGACTATGCGCAGTCCCTCTACGCCGGGGTCAAGGTTCGTTACGTATCGAGTGAGGAGTTCACCAACGACTTCATCAACTCGATCGCGAACAACCGTGGCGCCGCGTTCCAGGCCAGGTACCGCGACGTCGACATCCTCCTGATCGACGACATCCAGTTCCTCCAGGGCCGTGCGGAGACGCAGGAAGCCTTCTTCCACACCTTCAACACGCTGCACGATCACAACAAGCAGGTCGTGATCACGAGCGACGTGGCCCCGAAGCACCTGACCGGCTTCGAGGATCGGATGCGGAGCCGCTTCGAATGGGGTCTGATCACCGACGTGCAGGCGCCCGACTTGGAGACACGCATCGCCATCCTTCGGAAGAAGGCGCAGAGCGAGGCACTGCACATCCCGGACGAGGTCCTGGAGTACATCGCGACCGTCGTCTCGTCGAACATCCGCGAGCTCGAGGGCGCCCTCATCCGGGTGTCGGCCTTCGCCAGCCTGAACCGGTCGGCGCTTGACATCTCGCTCGCTCAGACCGTGCTCCGCGACATCATCGACACGGCCGAGGACAACATCATCTCGCCGACCGACATCATCACGGCCACCGCACAGTACTTCAAGCTCACGGTCGACGACCTCTACGGCTCCAGTCGGTCGCAGCAGATCGCCACCGCTCGTCAGATCGCCATGTACCTCTGTCGAGAGCGCACCAGCCTGTCCTTGCCGAAGATCGGTCAGCTGTTCGGCAACCGTGACCACACCACCGTCATGTACGCGTACAAGAAGATCAGCGAGCTCATGAAGGAGCGCCGCTCGATCTACAACCAGGTCACCGAGATCACCACGCAGCTCGGTCGTCGCTGACGCCGCAATCACGCGCACGAGGGGGACCCGACATCCGAAGGGGTGCCGAGTCCCTTTTTCGCGTCTTGACAGGGCGGCGAGGCGTCCGATAAATGCTTCTATGCACATGTGGATAACTTGTGGATGACCGGCACTCAGATCGGGACGGATGTGGGTCAATCGGGCAAACCTGTGGATAACTGTGGAGGAGCCACCGCACCCCCAGCAGGCGCTAGCCCCCGGATTCCTCAGGGATTCCACAACTGACAAGCTTGTAGTTCCCTACTCGCTCTTGCTATCCACCGAGTTATCCACAGTATCCACAGCTGTTAACACCGTTAAGGAGTTAAGTCTTTCAAGGCGCGATCCCATCACCAGACGGTGGGGAGAACCGTCGAACGAATGACAAGAACTCCGGCGTAGGGAACAAGCCGGACTGGGGGCTAGCATGGGAAGCCCTGCACCGGCAGGGCCGACGACAACGCGTCACAGTTCGACGACAAGGGAGCACCAGTGAGGTTTCAGGTCAACCGCGATGTCTTCAGCGAGGCTGTCTCGTTCGTCGTCAAGCTTCTGCCGCAGCGCAATCCGCAGCCGATCCTGGCCGGAGTGCTGATCGAGGCAGACAGTTCCGGACTCACGCTCTCGGCATTCGACTACGAGGCTTCTGCCCGCACCACGATCGAAGCCACCGTCGACACACCGGGCACGATCCTCGTGCACGGTCGGCTTCTCTCCGACATCGCCAGCCGCCTCCCGAACGCTCCGATCGAGATCGCGGTCGAGGAAGACGGCGGCATCGCCGTCACCTGCGGCTCGGCCCGCTTCACCCTGGCTGCCATGCCGGTCGAGGAATACCCGTCGATCCCGGAGGTGAGCGGATCGTCCGGCGTCGTTCCCGCCGATGACTTCGGAACAGCGATCTCGCAGGTCGGTTTCGCCGCATCACGCGATGACGTCACCCCCGTGCTCACGGGTGTGCAGCTCGAGGTCTCCGGTCACAGCCTGAGCCTGGTCGCCACCGACCGCTACCGCGTATCGCTCCGCGACGTGCCGTGGGATGGTGAATCCGTCGAGGCGACCGCGCTGGTTCCGGCGCGCACGCTGCTCGAGGTCGGCAAGACCTTCGGCCACGCCGGCACCATCCAGATCGCCTTCTCCGGGGCGGGGGATCGCGAGATCATCGCCTTCACCGCCGGCAACAAGACCGTCACGTCGTTGCTGATCAAGGGCAACTTCCCGCCGGTCCGCCGACTCTTCCCCGAGCAGACCGATCACTACGCGGTGGTCAACACCGCTGATCTGGTCGAGGCCGTGCGGCGTGTGTCGCTCGTACTCGACCGCGCCGCGCCGCTGCGTTTCACGTTCTCGAACGACAGCGTGACGATGGATGCGTCAGGCAGCGAGCACGCCAGAGCCTCCGAGTCGGTCGACGCGATCCTCTCGGGCGGCGAAGAGGTCACGCTCGGCCTGAACCCGCAGTATTTGATCGAGGCGCTCGGTGCGGTGAAGAGCGAGTTCGTCCGCGTGACCTTCACCTCCAGCGACAACGCGAACAAGCTCAGCCCGGTGCTCATCACGAGCCAGACCTCGGTCGATCAGGCCGGTCTCGATTCGTTCAAGTACCTTCTTCAGCCGAACCTCCTCCTCCGCTGATCGGCAAGGCACGCAGTCGTCGAGCGCAGCGAGACGCAGTCCCCCCTCTTCCGTAACGGTCCCGGACCTCGAGCCGTCAGCCGATCTACGGAACCGTCGCAGGGGACGATGCTCCCGGAGCGAGCATCGGGAGGGGCCCACGAAGTGGGAGGGAACCCGCTCTGCGAGCGAAGGGTGCGTCGTCGCCTGCGACCCACAAGCACCAAAACCGAGAAGAACAAGTGTCAGACCCCGAAGGTAGGCTGACTCCGTGATTGTGGAGCACCTGAGTCTGGTCGATTTCCGCAATTACGCGACCGCCGAACTGGCGCTTCACCGCGGTCCCAATGTACTGGTCGGTCGGAACGGGCAGGGCAAGACGAATCTGGCCGAGGCCGTGGTCTTCCTCGCCACTCTCGGCTCGCACCGGGTGTCGTCGGATGCGCCGATGGTGCGCGACGGCCAGGAGTTCGCGGTCATCCGAGCACGGCTTTCTCATGGCGAGCGTCGCGTGCTCGCCGAGGTCCAGGTGAACCGGCAGGGGTCGAACAAGGCCCGCATCAACGGATCGCCGTCGAAGCCGAACGAGCTTCCGCGCTACGCGCATGTCGTGCTCTTCGCCCCGGAAGATCTGCAGATCGTGCGGGGCGATCCGTCGGCTCGTCGTCGATTCGTGGATCAACTCCTCATCCAGCGCATTCCTCGAATCTCGGCGGTGCTCGCGGACTACGACCGTGTGCTCAAGCAGCGCAACGCTCTGCTGAAGTCGGCGCGAGCGCGCGGCATCCGTGGGGAGGGCCTGAGCACGCTCGATGTCTGGGACGACAAGCTCGTCGCCCTCGGTTCCGAGATCATCACGGCGCGGCAGCGGCTGGCAGCGGATCTTCAGCAACCCGTGGCCGACGCGTACGAGGCCATCGCCGGCGCCGACCATCGTCCGCAGTTGGAGTGGGCGCTTTCGGTCAGCGGCGGGGATCCGGAGGAGGACGACGACATGACGGGTGCCGATGAGGCGTCCTCCCTCGGCAAACTCGGCGACACACAGCGCATCGCCGAGATGTTCCGCGCATCGCTGGCGGCGAAGCGGTCGAAGGAGATCGATCGCGGTCTCACACTCACGGGCCCGCACCGCGACGACCTGGTGCTGCGCGTGCGCGATCTCCCCGTGAAGGGGTATGCCTCGCACGGTGAATCGTGGTCGGTGGCACTCGCGCTCCGGCTGGCGTCGGCCGAACTGCTGCGCAGCGAATCCCCCGCCGGCGATCCGGTACTGATCCTCGACGACGTGTTCGCCGAACTCGATGCCGACCGGCGGCAGCGACTCGCTGCCCTCACTGCCGGATATGAGCAGGTCGTGGTCACGGCCGCGGTGGAGGAGGATATCCCCGAGGTGCTGCACGCTCACGTCGTGCGGATCAGCGCCGGGACGATCAGCGACGAACGGGAGGCAGCGGATGACTGACGCCGCATCGACTCCGCCGGCCGATGTGCCGGAGACCGTGGGCACATACCTGCGCCTGCGCGGGCTGCAGCCGAGCTCGAAGAGCTGGAAGCGCAAGCGCCGCATCGTCTCCGACGACGACAACGCTCCATTCACCCCCGGACGCGACCCGGGTGCTCTCGGCGCGGTGCTCGACAAGCTGAGTCGGGATTCCGGCTGGCAGATCACGCTGGCCCGCGAGGACCTGGTCCGGCAGTGGGCCGATCTGGCCGGCGCCGACACTGCGAAGCACTCCGAGCCGGTGTCTCTGGAGCGCGGATTGCTCACGGTGAAGTGCGACTCGACGGCGTGGGCGAAGAACCTCCAGTTCATGCGCGCGACCATTCTCACGGAGATCGGTCGTCGCTATCCGGATGCGGGTGTCGAGAACCTCCGCTTCATCGGACCGGACGTCCCCTCCTGGAAATGGGGTCCCAGAGTCGTTCCAGGGCGGGGCCCGCGCGACACCTACGGGTAGGACACCACGAATGGGGTCCGCAACGCTCAGAGGGCCACACACGGCCGTTGAGCGGCATTTCCCGACGAAACCCCGCTAGAATGGGAGTTCGTGATATCGATGTGGAGAATGCCCTCTGATGACGCCTGAATCCCCTGCTGACGAGACGGAATCCAACACCGGGGGCACCCCCGACCCCGTCGACGGGTCCGAGACCACGAGCAACACGATCTCCCCCAAGATCAAGCAGCCCGGCGAGTACGGCGCCGACTCGATCCAGATCCTCGAGGGCCTCGAGGCCGTGCGCAAGCGCCCCGGTATGTACATCGGTTCCACCGGTCCGCGCGGTCTGCACCACCTGGTCTACGAGATCGTCGACAACTCGGTCGATGAAGCACTCGCCGGTTATGCCGACACGATCCTCGTGACGATGCTCGCAGACGGCGGCGTCCGCGTGGTCGACAACGGTCGCGGCATCCCGGTCGACCCGCACTCCTCCGACCCGAACAAGTCGACGGTCGAGGTCGTGCTGACGATCCTGCACGCCGGTGGAAAGTTCGGCGGCGGCGCCTACGCCGTCTCCGGTGGTCTGCACGGCGTCGGCTCCTCTGTGGTGAACGCGCTGTCGACCCGGTTCGACGTGGAGGTCAAGCAGAAGGGCTTCGTCTGGCGGCACTCCTTCGCCGAGGGCGGCATCCCGCAGCAGAAGCTCGAGAAGGGCGAGGCGACCGAAGAGACCGGAACCAGCATCACGTTCTGGCCCGATGCGTCGATCTTCACCGAATCGATCGACTTCGATTACGACACGCTGCGCACGCGCTTCCAGCAGATGGCGTTCCTCAACAAGGGACTGCGCATCGAGCTGCGGGACGAGCGCGAGTCCTCCGCCTACGAGGTGGAGGAAGACGGCTCGACCGTCACGAAGCAGCCCGGCGATGTGTTCTTCTACGAGCGTGGCCTCGTCGACTACGTCGAGTACCTCAACAAGGTGCGTCACGCCGAGGTCGTGAACGACGAGATCATCGCGTTCGAGTCCGAGGACACGCAGCGCAAGATCTCTCTCGAGATCGCGATGCAGTGGACCACCTCGTACACCGAGAACGTCTTCACCTACGCGAACACGATCAACACCCACGAGGGTGGAACGCACGAAGAGGGATTCCGTGCCGCCCTGACCACTCTGGTGAACAGATACGCCAGGGCGAACAACATCCTCAAGGAGAAGGACGACAACCTCTCCGGCGACGACGTGCGCGAGGGTCTCACGGCAGTCATCTCGATCAAGCTGGGCGAGCCGCAGTTCGAGGGTCAGACCAAGACCAAGCTCGGCAACACCGAGGCCAAGGCTTTCGTGCAGAAGGTTGTAGGCGACCAGCTCGGAGACTGGTTCGAGCGCAACCCGGTCCAGGCGAAGAACATCATCCGCAAGGCTCTCGATGCGGCGACCGCTCGCCTCGCCGCCCGCAAGGCCCGTGAGACCGCGCGCCGCAAGAGCGTGTTCGAGTCGGCAGCCATGCCCGACAAGCTCAAGGACTGCACGAGCAAGGATCCTTCGATCAGCGAGATCTTCCTCGTCGAGGGTGACTCGGCCGGTGGTTCCGCGGTGCAGGGTCGCGACCCGCACACGCAGGCGATCCTGGCTCTCCGAGGCAAGATCCTCAACGTCGAGCGCGCACGCCTCGACAAGGCTCTGGGCAACAAGGAAGTCCAGGCGATGATCCAGGCCTTCGGCACGGGTATCGGCGAAGAGTTCGACATCGAGAAGGCGCGCTATCACAAGATCGTGCTGATGGCGGATGCCGATGTCGACGGCCAGCACATCACCACGCTGCTGCTCACGCTGCTGTTCCGCTACATGCGTGGACTCATCGAGGCCGGTTTCGTATACCTCGCGATGCCGCCGCTGTATCGCCTGAAGTGGTCGAACTCCGCGCACGAGTACGTGTTCAGCGACGCCGAGCGCGACGCTCTGCTCAAGCACGGTCTCGACAACGGCAAGCGGATCCCGAAGGATGCCGGCATCCAGCGCTACAAGGGTCTCGGTGAGATGAACCCGAAGGAGCTGTGGGAGACGACGATGGATCACACCACGCGCACCCTGCAGCAGATCACCATCGAGGACGCCGCCGCCGCCGACGAGATCTTCAGCGTGCTGATGGGTGAAGACGTCGAGTCCCGACGCAGTTTCATCCAGCGCAACGCCAAGGACGTCCGCTTCCTCGACATCTGACGCCCCACGGGCTCAGACCAGATGTGTGACAGAGAGATTGATTGATGACTGACGAAGAACGCACCGAGCCGGAACACGACCACGGCAAGATCGACCAGGTCGACCTCCAGTTCGAGATGCAGCGCAGCTACCTCGACTACGCCATGGCGGTCATCGTGGGGCGTGCCCTCCCCGACGTGCGCGATGGCCTCAAGCCCGTGCACCGTCGTGTGATCTACGGCATGTACGACGGCGGGTTCCGACCCGACAAGTCGTTCTCGAAGTGCGCCCGTGTGGTGGGCGAGGTCATGGGTCAGTACCACCCGCACGGCGACTCGGCGATCTACGACGCCCTCGTGCGACTGGTGCAGCCGTGGTCGCTGCGGTACCCGCTGGCTCTCGGCCAGGGCAACTTCGGCTCCCCCGGCAACATGGGGGCCGCGGCTCCGCGATACACCGAGACCAAGATGGCCCCGCTCGCGCTCGAGATGGTGCGCGACATCGAAGAGGACACGGTCGACTTCACCGACAACTACGACGGTCAGACCCAGGAGCCGACGGTCCTCCCGGCCCGCTTCCCGAACCTGCTCGTCAACGGATCGGTCGGCATCGCGGTCGGTATGGCCACGAACATCCCGCCGCACAACCTGCGTGAGGTCTCGGCCGCCGCGCTCTGGGCGCTCGACAACCCCGGAATCTCCCGTGAGGAGCTGCTCGACGGTCTGATCCAGCGCGTGCCCGGTCCGGACTTCCCGACCGGTGCGCAGATCCTCGGCACCAAGGGCATCCACGAGGCGTACCGCACCGGCCGCGGCTCGATCACGATGCGCGCGGTCGTCAACGTCGAGGAGATCCAGGGACGCACCTGCCTCGTCATCACCGAGCTGCCATACCAGGTCAATCCCGACAACGTCGCGGTGAAGATCGGCGACCTCGCCCGCGACGGCAAGATCACCGGCATCGCCGACATCCGCGACGAGTCGTCCGACCGCACCGGTCAGCGTCTCGTCGTCGTGCTCAAGCGCGATGCCGTGGCCAAGGTCGTGCTCAACAACCTCTACAAGCACACGCAGCTGCAGGAGAACTTCGGCGCGAACATGCTCGCGATCGTCGACGGCGTGCCGCGCACGCTCGCGATCGACGGTTTCATCACGCACTGGATCACCCACCAGATCGAGGTGATCGTCCGGCGCACGGAGTTCCGACTGCGCGAGGCCGAGAAGCGCATGCACATCCTGCGCGGATACCTGAAGGCGCTCGACGCGCTCGACGAGGTCATCGCGCTCATCCGCCGGTCGCAGACCACGGCGGATGCGAACGAGGGACTCCAGAAGCTCCTCGACATCGACGAGATCCAGGCCGAGGCGATCCTGCAGATGCAGCTGCGCCGACTGGCGGCGCTCGAGCGTCAGAAGATCATCGACCAGGCGAACGAGCTCGAGGCTCAGATCACCGACTACAAGTCGATCCTCGCCGACGAGGGCCGCCAGCGCACCATCATCCGTGAAGAGCTGACGGGTATCGTCGACCGCTTCGGCGACGAGCGGCGCACGCACATCCTGCACGGCTTCGACGGCGACGTCTCGATGGAAGACCTCATCGCCGAGGAGGAGATGGTCGTCACCGTCACGCGCGAGGGCTACATCAAGCGCACGCGCAGCGACAACTACCGCTCCCAGCACCGCGGCGGCAAGGGCGTCAAGGGCGCGCAGCTTCGTGCGAACGACATCGTCGAGCACTTCTTCGTGACGACGACGCACCACTGGCTGCTCTTCTTCACCGACAAGGGTCGCGTCTATCGCGCCAAGACCTATGAGGTGCCGGAGGCCGGGCGCGACGCCAAGGGCATGCACGTCGCGAACCTGCTGGCGCTGCAGCCGGACGAGAGCATCGCCCAGGTGCTCGACATCCGCGACTACGAGGTCGCCGAGTACCTGGTGCTGGCCACGCGAGAGGGCCTGGTCAAGAAGACCCGCCTCGAGGCGTACGACACCAACCGCCAGGGCGGCGTCATCGCGATCCGTCTGAACGACGAGGACGAGCTGGTCAGTGCGCTCCTCGTGAACGCCGAGGACGACATCCTCCTCATCAGCCGTCGCGGCATGTCGGTGCGCTTCGAGGCGACCGACGAGGCGCTGCGTCCGATGGGCCGTGCCACAGCCGGTGTGCGGGGCATGAAGTTCAAGATCGACGAGGACTGCCTGCTGTCGGCGTCGGTCGCCGCCCCCGGGAAGTTCGTGTTCATCGTCACCGACGGCGGTTACGCGAAGCGCACCGCGGTCGAGGAATACCGGGTCCAGGGACGCGGTGGAACAGGCATCAAGGTCGCCAAGCTGAACGATGATCGGGGCACTCTCGCGGGTGGTCTGATCGTCGCCGAGGACGACGAGGTCTTGGTGGTTCTCTCCAGCGGCAAGGTGGTACGCTCTGCCGTGGCCGAGGTCCCTGCAAAGGGTCGAGACACCATGGGAGTGGTGTTCGCCCGGACGACGGAGGCCGACCGCATCCTCGCCATCGCCCGTAATGGCGAGCGTGGTCTCGCTGAAGACGAGGCGGATGCGGAGGATGCCGAGACCCAGGCACCTGAGACGACAGAGACCCCCGAGGATACAGACGCATGAGTACAGTGGCCGACAAGCTGGCGAAGAAGTCGACACGCAAGACCAGTGGCAAGCAGGTCCGCCTGCGTCTGGTCTACGTCGACTTCTGGTCGGCCGTGAAGCTCTCGTTCCTCGGAGCGGTCGCTCTCGCCGTGGTCACGATGGTGGCGTTCTTCCTGATCTTCCTGGTGCTCCAGGCGACCGGCATCATGAAGACGGCTGAGGGCTTCCTGCTCGGCATCACCGGCAACGAGTTCGTGCTGTCGGAGGTCGTGGGCCTGCCGCAGGTCATGGCGTTCGCCGCGGTCGTGGCGATCCTGAACCTGATCGTCTTCACGGTGCTCGGCGCCGTCGTCGCCGGAATCTACAACCTCGCGGTGAAGGTGACCGGCGGATTGCTCGTCGGTTTCATGTCGAACTGATCCTCGGTCTTCGAACCGGATTCACGAAGGGCGGATGCTGCGGCATCCGCCCTTCGTCGTCCTTCGGGAGCCTCGGATCAGACGACGCCGGTCGTTCCGAGGAGCGTGCCGATCAGCCAGGTCGCGGCGAGAGCGAGCGCCCCGCCGATGACCAGCCGGATCGATGCCCGCAGCGGGGGTGATCCGCCGATCCTGGCAGACACCGCGCCGGTGATCGCGAGGGCGATGAGCACGGCGACGAAGGTGACCGGAACACGCCATTCCGGCGGTGGCAGCAGGATGGCGAGCAGCGGGAGCAGCGCGCCGAGGGTGAAGGCGACCGCCGAGGAGATCGCCGCGTGCCACGGATTGACCAGGTCGTTCTGGTCGATGCCCAGCTCGACCTCCAGGTGGGCGGAGAGCGCATCGTGTGCGGTGAGCTCCTCGGCGACCCGACGCGCCGTCTCCTCGGAGAGGCCGCGGTCGCGATAGAGCCCGGTGAGTTCGGCGAGTTCCGCGGTCGGCATCGTGCGCAGCTCTTCCCTCTCCTTCGCGATCAGAGCGCGTTCGCTGTCGCGCTGGCTGCTCACCGACACGTACTCACCGAGCGCCATCGAGATCGCCCCGCCGACGAGTCCGGCGATCCCCGCGGTGAGGAGTGCCGCGTTGTCGGTCGTCGCGCCCGCCACGCCCACGACGAGCGAGGCGACCGAGACGATTCCGTCATTCGCGCCGAGCACTCCTGCGCGCAACCAGTTCAGTCGCTGGCCGAGACCTGCGACGTGAGGTTCTCCTTCGTGGGCTGTCATGCAGCCAGTGAACCAGACCGTGCGTTCGATAGGGGCGGAAAGCACCCGCGTTCGGTTACGGAAAACCCGAAGCACAGTGTCCGGTTGACTCGGTGTCGTGCGTGTCGGCCCCGCCGTACCTTGGAACCATGACCACTCAGACTGCGACCCCGGCTCCCGCAACGGCGGTGAAGCCGCCGTTGCGCATCTTCCTCACGATCCTGCATCTCGCAGGCGTCGGCGCGCTCGGCGGCGCCATCTTCGGCATGCTCGGCGGGCTTCTCGGCACCGGACTCGGACTCCTCTTCGTCGCCGGCATCGGCCTCGTGCTCCTCGTCGGCCTCGTGTACGCCCTGTACGGGCTCGGCTGGTTCGAGGTCGCCCGTGTCGGCGCCCTCTACCGCGCGCCCATCAGTCCTTTGCGACCGCAGCGGCGTGATCGCCCCGGATTCGGCGGCTGGCTGCGCTCCCTCGGACGCCAGGCGATCGACCCCCGCATGTGGCGCGCGGTCGCGAACTTCGCGATCTCGGCCGTGCTCGGCTTCATCGTGCTGCGGCTCGCCTGGAGCCTCGTATGGTCGATCATCATCTCCTTCGCCCCGCTCACGGCAGCGGACACGGTGATGGGACCCTTCGGCGGCGGAGGCATCCCCGTCGCCTGGGCGCCGCTGGTCGGCATCCTCGGCATCGCGGCCTCGGTGGTCGGGATGATCGGGCTGGCCCTGCTGCACCGCACGCTCTCTCTCGCGATCGTGGTCCGCAGCAAGGAGACGGAGCTCACCGAACGCGTCCGCACCTCGACCGCACAGCGGGAGGGAGCGGTGCGTGCCGCCGACGTGGAGCGCACGCGCATCGAGCGCGACCTGCATGACGGCGTGCAGCCGCGGCTCGTCTCGGTCGGTATGACGCTCGGGCTCGCGCAGCAGAAGATCGACAGCGACCCGGAGACCGCGAAGGAACTCATCAACGAGGCGCACACCTCCACCAAGGCGGCCATCACCGAACTGCGGCAGCTCGCCCGCGGCATCCACGCCTCCGTGCTCGACGACCGCGGCCTCGACGCGGCGCTGTCGGCACTCGCCGGCCGGTCGCACATCCCCGTGCACCTCGATGTGCGCATGGACCCTTCGACAGGCTCAGGGACCCAGCGGCCTGGAAGAGAGGCCGAGGCGGCCGTGTACTTCTCGATCGCCGAGTCCCTGACCAACGCCGCGAAGCACTCCCGGGCCAGCGAGGCCCGCGTCATCGTGCGGCTCCGCGAGGGGAACACCCTCTGGGCGCGGGTGGAGGACAACGGCATCGGCGGCGCGCAGGTGCAGCCCGGTGGTGGCCTCGACGGCATCGCGAACCGGATCCTCGCCGCGGGTGGAACGTTCCGCCTCGACAGTCCGCAGGGCGGACCGACCAGCCTGGAGGTGAACGTACCGTGCGCATCCTGATCTGCGAGGACTCGGTCCTGCTGCGAGAGGGTCTCGTCCGTCTGCTCGAGGACGCCGGCCACGAGGTGGTCGCCGCTCTCCCCGACATCGAGGGTCTCGACCAGGCGGTCGCCACCACGGCGCCCGACCTGTGCATCCTGGATGTCCGGCTGCCTCCCACGTTCACGGATGAGGGCATCCGCGCCGCGCTCGGACTGCGGTCCACGCATCCGTCGCTCGCCATCCTCGTGCTCTCGCAGTATGTGGAGGAGCGCTACGCCTCCGATCTGATAGCGGCGCAGGGCGGTCCGCTCGGATACCTGCTCAAGGATCGGGTCGCCGACGTCTCGGAGTTCCTGGCTTCGGTGCAGCGCATCTCCGAGGGGGCCACGGTGCTCGACCCCGAAGTGGTGGCGCAGCTGCTGACGCGGCGCAACCGCGACGACAGGATGATGCGTCTCACGGAACGGGAGCGCACCGTGCTCGCGCTGATCGCGGAGGGCAAATCGAATCAGGCGATCGCCGGCCTCCTCTTCCTCTCGGAGGCCAGTGTCGAAAAGCACATCACCTCCATCTTCCAGAAGCTGGGCTTCGAGCAGGACGAGTCGGGCAACCGCCGCGTGCTCGCCGCCCTCGCCCACATCGAGAACACCGGTGGCCCGACGCCGCCGACCGGCCAGACAGGAGTGGCACGATGACCACCGACAACAACGGCGCCGCGGGCGAGCACACCCCGCTCACCCCGCCGCCCGCTTCTCCCCCGCCCGCTTCCGCGCCCCAGATGCCGACCCCGCCGGCACCCCCGGCGCCGACCCCGCAATCGGCTCCGACCGCACCCCCGCCCGGGGCCTCGGGCGGTCGCTCCTCGGGAACCACCGCGGTCATGGTCATCACGGCCGTGGTCGGCGGCATCGCCCTGCTCGGCTCCGGGGGAACCGCCGCCGCGGCCGCCGCCGGGAACATCATCTCGTCGAGCCGACCCGACTCGGTGCAGACCGTGGGCGTGGATGGCATCGAGGGGATCGACGTCGACGCCGACGCCAGCAGCATGCGCGTCGAGTTCGGCGATGTCGAGGAGGCGCAGCTCTCCATCACCAACGGCCGCGGCACCGCGTGGACTTTCGACCGCGACGGTGACGAACTGATCGTCCGGAGCCCTGACGGCGTGTTCGGCTGGTGGTTCGGCAACTGGTTCGGCGATGAGGAGATCGCCGTGCTCACCCTGCCGGAGAGCCTGCGCGGTGACGCGCTGGACGCCGACCTCGATCTGGACGCCGGCAGCTTGGATGTGGTGGGCGACTACGGAGTGCTCGACGTCCGGGTCAACGCCGGCGCCCTCGATGTCGAAGGATCGGCCGTCGAGCTCGACGCGGAGATGAACGCCGGTCGCGCCGACATCCTCCTCGACGGGGTCACCCGCGCCGACCTCGGCGTCTCCGCCGGCGACCTCACGGTCGAGCTGACCGGTACGGCGCCGACGCAGACCACGGTCGATGTGAGCGCCGGCACGCTCGATCTGACGGTGCCCGATGTCGAATACGCGATCACTCAGAACGTCAGCGCCGGCACCCTGAACGCCAAGGTCGACGAGGCCTCGAGCGCGCGGAGGACCATCGACGTGTCGCTCTCCGCGGGCACGGCGACCATCCGCCCAGGCCGCTGAACGTCGTCGAGGGGGAGGACTCTCCCGGGTCCTCCCCCTCGATTCGGATTTTCCGTGTTTCTCCGGTAAAGTCTTGGAGGTTGACGGGGCTATAGCTCAGGCGGTTAGAGCGCTTCACTGATAATGAAGAGGTCCCAGGTTCAAGTCCTGGTAGCCCCACCCTTTAACTCAAGAAATTCCCTCACGGGGCCTTAGCTCAGTTGGTAGAGCGCCTGCTTTGCAAGCAGGATGTCAGGAGTTCGAATCTCCTAGGCTCCACAGGATCGAGAAGCCCCTGGCACCTGCCGGGGGCTTCTTTCATTGGTCGGTGTCCGTTGCTTTTGCGGCTTCGCGGCGGTGTTGCTCACCGCAGATCACGAATCCCTCGGCGACCGCAGCTCCAGGTACTGCGCGATGCCATCGAGCAGGCGCTGCAGGCCGAAGTCGAACTCATCGAACGTGTCGTCGAGAAGCACACCGGCGTCGAGGACTCCGCGAAGATTCGGGAATCTCTCGACGGTGACGAGTCGACCGAGCAACTCAGCCTCGGATGAAACGACCGCCGCGACCTGCTCTCCCGCCTGATCTGCACGAGCGGCGTAGCCGCGCTCGACGAGAGCGCGGAACCGCGCGTGGCCGCTGATCTGCAGCACGAGGGCGAGCCGCTCTTCATGAGAGAGCGCGGTGTGTGCGAGCACACCGAGCGCGGCGTCGATCCATGTGAAGTTGTTCGGAGTGGTGGCTATGCCCGAGATCGCGATATCGAGCATCCACGGGTGCCGACGGTAGACATCGGCGGATGCTCGCGCGTACGCTTCGAGCCCGTCGCGCCATCCCCTCGCGTCCGAGATCGAGGACGGTGGGAGGCCCATGCCTCGTTCCTGGAGCAGGAGCACGAGTGCGTCCTTGGAGCCCACGTACCGATAGAGGGACATCGCCGTGAGTCCCAGGGATTGAGCGAGCGCCGGCATCGTCACGGATTCGAGGCCGGTATCGTCGGCGATCGCCACTGCCGCGTCCAGGACCTGTTCCAGGCTGAACTCGCGCTTCGGTCCGCGCTGCGGCGGACGTACAGCGCCCCACGCCAACGCGATATGCGGAGGTACGACCGTGCTCGCTGCCTCTTCGGTCACTCGCCGATTCCTTCCGGTCGCTTTCGATCGGCTTTCGCCCTGCGGGCCGGTGCGGAGCCGGCACGTGCCGTCCCGTGTGGGTTCATGCGACCGACCAGCCGCCGTCCGATGGCAGGATCACCCCGTTGATGTTCATCGCGGCGCTGCTCGCAAGCCACGCTACCGTCTCGGCGATCTGCTCGGCGCTCGCGGGCGGGGACATCGTGGCCTGCAGGACGGGAGCGGTTCGCGCGGCGCCGTACTCCGACCGCCACGAGACGTCGAGCGCTGTGGCGACCGCTCCGGGAGCGACAGCATTCGTGCGGATACCCAGCGGCCCGTACATGAAGGCGCTGCTCTTGGTCAGTCCGGCAACGGCGTGCTTGGACGCGGTGTAAGCGGCACCACCCACGGATCCGCGAAAGGTCGCTTCGGACGCGATGTTGACGATCGCTCCCGCTCCTTGCGCGCGCATGAGGGGAACGACCGCCCGCGTGGCGCGGAGGACGGCGGTCACATTGATGTCGAACACCCGCTGCCAGGTGGCGTCGACCTCATCTGCAGGCAGCACGCCGTCCATGACACCGGCGATGTTGGCGAGGATGTCGACACGACCGCCGGCGGCGTCGACGAGATCGCGAATGGTCGACTCCTCCGTCACGTCTCCGACGATCACACGCAGATCCCTCCCGCGCAGGCTGCTCTCGAGTTCCTGCAAGCGTTCGGAGGAGATATCCGAAGCGATCACGGTGGCACCCTCCCCCGCGAGAATCTGCGCAGTGGCACGTCCGATACCCGAACCTGCCCCGGTGACGATGGCCGTGTGACCGTGGAAACGCGGCGTCGATAAAGATGACATGGATGATGCTCCCTGGATTCGATAACTAGTAGTCACATAAACTGTATATGTGACTACTAATAAATCAAGCCCTGGTTTGCGGGCGATCAGCAAGACCGGGCGCGCGAGCGCGGGGCGGCGTCCAATCCACCTGGTACCTCACTCGACCGGACGCAGGTCGCGCAGGATCGTCGCGTGCCGGACGAGGAAGGTGCGCTCGTCGAGCTTCTTGCGCCGGAGCCAACCGGTCACCTCGGCGTTGTGCTTGCTGGCGTTGCAAGAGGCGCAGGCCGGGACGACGTTCTCGATCGTGTAGCGGCCACCGCGCGAGATGGGCTGGATGCAGTCGCGCTGCAACGCAGCCCCCTCACCGCCGCAGTAGGCGCATCCGCCCCAGGCATCCATGAGGTCATGCCATTGTGCGTCGGTGAGGTCGTTGTCGACGCGTGCGAGCCGATTCTTCCGCCGCTTGGCATAGCGGGCTCGGGTCGCCGGCGACGCGTTGGCGGACGAGACCTTGCGGGGGCGGCGCATGCGCTGATGTTACCGCGGTGGAAGAGGGCTCAGCGCCCGCCGCCGCGGAACTTCGCGAAGAAGCGGTCAGCCTCCGTGCGCTGTTCTGCGACGGATGTCACGGTCGCCGGATCCACGGGGGTGAATGTGAAGACGCGGTCCAGTGGACCTGCGGGTCCGAGCCGGTATGCGCTCAGACCACCACCCTGATCGCGCGCCATGCCGCTGGGCCAGACGTCGGCCTGTGCACCGGCGACCCCCAACCGCCACCCGCGCGGGTCGAGCTCTTCGCGCACCAGGCACAGCGCCTCGAAGGCGTCGTTCGCCTGCCGCTCTACAGCGCCGAGCTCTGGGGAGTTGACGACCACCACCCACTGCCAGTCGTCGGTCTGCCACCAGCTGACCCGCACCTCGTGGATGAGACCTCCGTGACTCGCGGCGATCTTCTGGGGACTCTGCGGCTGAATCGGCACGTCGTCCATCAGGAGTCGGCCGCCCGCGCACCTACCGACACGAGCTCGTGCGGCGCGACGTTGAGCCGCTCGCCACCATCGGCCGTGACGATCACGATGTCTTCGATGCGCGCGCCCCACTCGCCGGCGAAGTAGATGCCGGGCTCGATGCTGAACGCCATCCCCTCTCGCAGCACGAGGTCGTTGCCAGGCGCGATGTAGGGCTCCTCGTGCACCGAGACGCCGATGCCGTGACCGGTGCGGTGCAGGAACGCCTCGCCCAGGCCGGCGTCGGCGAGCACGGTCCGCGCTGCAGCATCCACCTCGGCGGCCGTGGCACCGGGGCGCACCGCGTCGACGGCAGCCTGCTGCGCCCGCGCGAGAACCTCGATGCGTTCGGCCGCTTCCGGGTCGGGGTTGCCGACGACGTAGGTCCTCGTGCTGTCGGAGTTGTAACCGCTCGGCACCGCGCCGCCGATGTCGACCACGACGACGTCGCCCTCTTCGATCACGCGGTCCGAGACCTCGTGGTGCGGGTCGGCGCCGTTCGGGCCCGAGCCGACGATCACGAACTCGACGGTACGGTGGCCCTCCGCCACGATGGCCTCGGCGATGTCGGTCGCAACGGCGCGCTCGGTGCGCCCGGCCCGAAGCCACTCGTGCACGCGGCGATGCACCGCGTCGATCGCGTCTCCCGCTCGGCGGAGCTCGGCGATCTCCTCGGCGTCCTTGATCATGCGTCCTTCGCGGAGCACGGGTGTCGCCAGCTCGAGACGCACGCCGAGACGCTCGCCGATGGGGACGACGTGCAGCGCGGGCAGCGCATCCGAGACACCGACGCGGGTGACCGACCCCGCGGCGGCGGTCACGAGCGCGTAGGGATCTTCGCCGTCGACCCAGTCGGCGACGGTCAGACCCAGCTCGCCGACCGCCGTGGTGCGCACCTTCGCGAGCTCCATCCGGGGAACCACGACCGTCGGAGCGATGTCGGGGCCGATCACCAGGGCGGTCAGCCGCTCGATCGTGTCGCCCTCGACGCCCAGTAGATACTGCAGGTCGGGTCCCGGCCCGACGATGATCGCATCCAGGCCCGATTCGGCGGCGAGGGATGCGGCACGGGCGAGACGGGCGGCGTACACGGAGGCGGGGAAGGGCAGTGTGCTCACGGGTTCCACGCTACTGCGCGGGTGCCCGCAGCACACCAGGATCCCTGACCTGGGTGCACGACGCGCACCGTTCCTCGCGAGGAGAGTCAGCTGATCGCGAGGCGGATGCGCTCGGCGAGGAACTCCAGGTCGGCCTTGGTGAGATCCGTGACTGCGTAGGCGGTCGGCCAGACGTTGCCGTCGTCGAGGTTCGAGATGGGCTCGAAACCGAACGTGCCGTACCGCACCTTGAACTTGCTCGCCGGCTGGAAGAAGCAGAGCACCTTGCCATCCCGACCCCACGCAGGCATCCCGTAGTACGTGCGGGGTACGAGTTCCGGGGCGACCTCGGACACGAGGGCGTGCAGCTTGTTCGACAGAGCCTGGTCTTCGGTGGTCAGCTTCTCGATCGCCTCCTTGATGTCGGCCTCCCCCGCGGCGCGCAGCTCCTCGGGTGACTTCTTCGCGCGCGAGCGTCGGGTGCGGGCCTCCTTCGCGGCGGCCTGCATGGCCTCGCGTTCTTCGGCGCTGAAGTTCTTCTCTTTCTCGGCCATGATCGGTCCTCTCGAAGTGCTGCCGTTGTGCGAATCACACTACGGAGTCCGATCCTCCGTGTGCTTCTCGATTCGTGATCGATCTCCGACGTATCCGAGTCCGGACACACGGTCATCGGCGGTCTGCGCCGCCGGATAGTGTGTGATCCATGGACCTGCGTGTCGCGGCGTACGCGGTCGTCACCGATGACGACGGGCGTCTGCTGCTTGCGCGCTGGACCGAGGGCCGCCGCGTGGCGTGGACGATGCCCGGCGGGGGACTCGAGCCCGGTGAATCGCCCGAGGATGCGGTGCGCCGCGAGCTCCGTGAGGAGACCGGCTACACCGTGAAGGTGGGCGAGCTCCTCGGCATCCACTCCCGGGTCATCCCTGCGGGACGCCGCGTGCAGAAGGCCGCGGATCCGCTGCACACGCTGCGCATCGTCTATCGGGCAGAGGTCACGGGCGGCAAGCTGCGCTTCGAGACCGGAGGTTCGACCGACATGGCCGAGTGGTTCCCTCTGAAGGCCGTGGCCGAGCTGCAGCGCGTCAAGCTCGTCGACATCGCGATGCGGATGGCCGGCCTTCTCTGACCTCAGCGCTCCTCGGGAACCGAGATGTCGGCGACCGTCGCTCCATAGGCGGCGATGAGGTCGTCCGCGTCGACGAAGAGGCTGTAACCGTGGGCACCCGCGCCCATCGCGATGCGCTGACCGACGATCGACTCGTCGGCGTAGATCGGCCAGTCCGTCGTGCTGCCGATGGGGACGATGGTGCCCCGCTCGTAGCCGGTCGCCTGGAGTGCGAGTTCGGGCTCGGGGAGGCGCAGCTTGTTCACACCGACCAGGGCGCGCAGCTTCGGCCATGAGATCGAGCGTCCGCCAGGCACGAGGGCGAACAGGAAGGTGTCGTCCGAGCGCTTCACGACGAGCGTCTTCACGATGCCGGACGGCGGGATGCCGAGCAGCTCGGCTGCTTCGAACAGGCTGCCGGCCGCCGGGCGTTCGCGGATCTCGATGTCGAGCCCGCGAGCAGCGGCCGCGCTTCGCACCCGCGCATGCTGATCGCCTCCGTCACCGGAGGCGACGGAGGCGGGATCAGACGGGGTCACGCGTCGGGCGCGGCGAGCGGGTCGTCCGCGACCCAGAGCTCATCGTCGGCACGCAGCGCCTGCCATGCGGCGTAGAGCACGCCCACGGCAGCAGCAGCACCGAGGATGATCGCGATGACCGAACCGAGGCCGGGGCCGGACTTCTGCTTCTTGCCGAAGTCGCCGCGACGAGCGGGTGCTGCCACGCCGTGACGCTTGGCGTTCGCGACATCCCAGGCAGTGAGAGCCGAACCGACGACTCCACCCACGATCGGGACGACCTTGTCATCGACGACGTGCTTGCCGATCTTCACGCCACGGTCGACGACCGGGGCGACACGGCGGTTGTACGTGTCCTGGATGACGGGGACGACCTGCTCGCGATTGATGTTTCCGAGCTGACGTCCGGCCTCGCGGGCGACATCGGCGGCGTGACCGACGAGCACCTGCTGGTTCTCCCAGAGCTGGTTCGCGTCGTTCTGAAGACGACGCAGTTCCTTCTTCCGCTTGCGGCTGAGGCTCACGATGCTCTCCTGTCCATTGGAGTACGGGTTCCCCATCTTGCCACGAGAGGCTGGATACCGGGCGGGAATCGCCCGCCCCTTGCGCCGCTGCCCGATCCGGGGTACGCCGGGCGAACTCACCGAAAGCTCTGCGAGAATGAGGGCATGGCTCACGCTTCCCACGTCGCAACCCTGCACACCAACCACGGTGACATCGTCATCAACCTCTTCGGCGATCACGCACCGAAGACGGTCAAGAACTTCGTCGGCCTCGCCGACGGCACCCAGGAGTGGACCGATCCCGCCACCGGCAAGCCGGGCGAGGGTCCCCTCTACAAGGACGTCATCTTCCACCGCATCATCCCGAACTTCATGATCCAGGGCGGCGACCCGCTCGGACAGGGCGTCGGCGGCCCCGGCTACAACTTCGACGACGAGATCAACATGGAGCTCGACTTCAACAAGCCGTACATCCTCGCGATGGCGAACGCCGGCCTGCGCCGCAACGCCATCACCGGCAAGCCCGAGGGCACCAACGGCTCGCAGTTCTTCATCACCACCGACCCGACGCCGTGGCTCCAGGGCAAGCACACCATCTTCGGCGAGGTCGCCGATGACGCCTCCCGCGCTGTCGTCGACAAGATCGGTGCGGTTCCGACCGGCGGCGGCGACCGTCCGATCGAGCCCGTCGTGCTGCAGTCGATCGACATCGTCGCGGCCTGACGACAGCTGCGGCCGATCCGGATGACCACGCCTGAGTTCACGAGCAATCGCGACAACTTCTGCTACCGGCATCCGGATCGGCAGAGCTTCGTGCTCTGCCAGCGGTGCATGCGCACCATCTGCCCCGAGTGCCAGACCCAGGCGCCCGTCGGCGTCATCTGCCCGGAGTGCATGAACGCCGAGCGCAAGAACCGCACCCCCGCGCAGAAGAAGGCCCAGCGCCGGTGGGGTGCTCGCAGCGGCGGGACCATGGCGATCGCCCGCGGCGGCAAGCCGATCGTCACGTACGTGCTGCTCGCCGTCACGTCGTTCATCGGCCTGGTGCAGCTGATACCCGGGATGAACGGGCCGATCACGCAGGCGCTCGCCTTCTACGCGCCCTATCTCTATCCGAACCTCTTCGGCGCGGGCTTCGAGCCCTGGCGCCTCCTCTCCGTGCTGTTCGTGCACGGCGGGTTCATCCACCTCGCGCTGAACATGCTCGCCCTGTGGATGCTGGGACAGAGCCTCGAGCCGATGCTCGGTCGCGCCCGCTTCCTGGCCCTCTATCTGATCAGCGGCCTCGGCGGATCGGTGGCGGTCGCTCTCCTCGCACCCCTGGACCCGACGGTCGGCGCATCCGGTGCGATCTTCGGAATGCTGGCCTCACTGCTGATCATCGGCCGCCACATCGGCGCGAACGTGACCGGCATCCTCGTGATCCTCGGCATCAACTTCGCCTTCGGCTTCTTCGCCGGCGGCATCTCCTGGCAGGCGCATCTGGGTGGCGCCATCGTCGGCGCCCTGGTCGCCCTCATCTACACCAAGACGAGGCGTCGAGACCAGCGCACCTGGCAGATCGTCCTGCTCTCCGCACTCGTCGTTCTGTTGATCGTCATCGTCGCCTTCATCCCGCCGCTGATCCTTTTGTCCTGATCCCGAGTTGTTAACAGGGTTGTTAACCCCTGTGAATAACACCGGTGTAATTCTCCCCAGGCTGTGGAGAGCCTTGTGGATAACTTTCGCTCGGGATGGCTTGTGGGTCGGGCGCGGGGTCGTTCCCTTCGCTCGCAGAGCGGGTCCCTCCCGCTTCGCGGGGCCCTCCCGATGCTCGCTCCGGGAACAACCCCGCGCCCTTGCCTGGAGCCATAGCTCGCTCTGAGCATGCGAAAGGCCCCTCGCTGCGCGAGGGGCCTTTCGAGAAGGAGTGGCGTCAGCGCCAGCGGGTGGTCATCAAGAAGCCGATCAGAGCGATGCCGAGGCCGATCGCGAGGTTCCAGTTGTCGAGACCCGGGATCGGGAACTGCATGCCCGAGATGTAGAAGACCAGGATCCACGCGAGGCCGAGGAGCATGAAGCCGATCATCACCGGCTTGAACCACACGGCGTTGGGAGCGGCGTCGCCTTCGGCGCGCTCGACAGCGGGTTCTTCGGTGTTACGGTCTCGTGCCATGCCGTCATTGTACCCATGAGACCTGTCATCCGACGAGGCGGCGATCGCAGCCGACGAGCGGGGATGGCGGGCCTCCGTTCAGCGTGCCGGGATATGATCGCGCCATGACTGCATCCGTCGTGCCTGGGGGGCGGCGCCCGCGGCGCGAGCGACCACGCTCACGCGCGACCTTCGCGAGCGTGCTCGGCGAACTTCTCCTCACCGCAGGAGTGCTCGTCCTGCTCTTCGTCGCGTGGCAGATGTGGATCGGCGACATCATCATCAGTGCACAGAAGAACGACGAGGGTGCGGCGATCTCGCAGCAGCTCGCGCAGGGTGAGGCGCCCGAGCTCCCGCCTGTCGTCGAGACGGAAGACGGCACCACCGTTTACGTCCCCCCGGTCCCCGCAGCCCCGGCCGACGCCGAGTGGTTCGGACAGATGCACATCCCCCGCTTCGGCGCGGACTACAACTTCGGGATCTACGGCGGAACGAGCCGCGCACGGACCCTCGACCAGAAGGGGATCGGCGTCTACACCGACTCCAAGATGCCCGGCGAGGTCGGCAACTTCTCGATGGCCGGACACCGCACCACCTGGGGCAAGCCCTTCAATCAGCTCGACAAGCTGCAGCTGAACGATGCGATCGTCGTCGAGACGCCCGACGGCTGGTACACATACCGGTTCCGCACCCTCGAATACGTCAAGCCGACGCAGACCGACGTCCTCGCTGACGTGCCGCAGATGCCCGCACAGCAGACCGGCGAGCAGTACATCACGCTCACCGCCTGCTCTCCGCTCTACTCCCTCGCGGAGCGCATCGTCGCCTACGGGGTGTTCGAGAGCTTCCAGCCCCGCGCCGAGGGACTCCCGACCGCGCTGACCGACCCGCCGCCTCCTCCGGCCGCCCCATCGGTGTGACCATGGACACCCACGAGGGAGAACACTGATGTACGCCGCACTCTGGCGCCTGCTGCCCGGCCCGTGGTGGCTGCGCGTCCTCATCCTGATCGTCCTCGTCGCCGCCGTGCTGTACGGACTGTTCTGGTACGTGTTCCCGTGGCTGAGCCCGATCATCGCCCCCGGCGAGGTCGACGTCGAATGACCCGAGTGCTCGTGGTGGACAACCACGACAGCTTCGTGCACACCCTCGTCGGCTACCTCCACGAGCTCGGCGCCGAGACCACTATGGTCGAATCCGACGCGCTCAGCGCCGCCGAGTTCGAGCGGATGCTGTCCGGGTTCGAGGCGCTGCTGCTCTCCCCCGGACCCGGTCGCCCCGCAGACGCCGGAATCTCCGTCGAAGCGGTGCGGATCGCTGCTCGACTGCGGACGCCGACGCTCGGGGTCTGCCTCGGGCATCAGACCATCGGTGAAGCGCTCGGCACCGCGGTCAGTGAGGCACCCGAGCTGATGCACGGGATGGTCTCCGCGGTCACGCACGACGGATCGGCGCTGTTCGCGGGGATCCCGTCGCCGTTCGACGCCGGCCGGTATCACTCCCTGGCGCTCGCGGCGTCCGACCTCCCGCCCGAGGTCGTCGTCACGGCCTGGACGGAGAGCGGAACGGTCATGGCGCTCTCGCATCGAGAGCTGCCGCTGCACGGCGTGCAGTTCCACCCGGAGAGCGTGCTCACGGAAGGCGGCTACCGGCTCCTCGCGAACTGGCTGGAACTCTGCGGCGACACCGATGCCGTGGCTCGATCAGAAAGCCTGCATCCGATCACTCGCTGACACCGCAGCGCACGAGGCAGCCTGCGAGAGGCTCACGGCGCTGCGCAGTACCGGAGCTCGACCGGAGACCCGATCGGCACATCACCCGGCGCGACGGACATCGAGTGCACGGTCGGGGGCTCCGTGGGAGCGCAGTCCGCCTCTTCCACGGGCACCGGCGTCAGACCGAGGTCGGTGAGGTTCGTCGTCGCAGCCTCGACGGTCCAGCCGACGAGGTCGGTCAGCGTGACCTTGCCGCTGGCGACGACGAGGTTGACGACCGTATCGGGAGCCACTTCGGTGTCCGCCGCCTCGCTGGCGGAGATCACGGTTCCCGCGGCGAGACCCTTGTCGTTCTTCTGGATCACCGTCCCGAGTTCGAGGCCGGCGGCTTTCAGCGCCTTGGTGGCATCCTCGAGCGCCATGCCTTCGATCTTCGGCACCACCACGGTCTCCACGCCAGAGGAGACGTGCACGGTGACCGTCGAGCCCTCCTCCACCGAGACTCCTGCCTCGGGGTCGGTGCGGATGACGTTGCCCTCGGTGATCTCCGAACTCGACTCGATCACGATCTTCGCCGTCAGATCGAGCTTGGCGAGGTCGTCCTGCGCGCGCTCGGACGACACGTTCACGAGGTTCGGAATGATGCGCGAGGTGCTCGGCACCTCGGGCGGACGCATGCTGATCGTCACGACCCAGAACAGGACGGAAGCGAGCAGCACCGCGAGCAGAGCGACACCGGCCCAGATCCAGGCGACCGGAGGGCCGGACTGGGTGCGGGTCATGGTGGTGTCGGAGCTGAGCTGGCGCAGCGACCGCGCCGTCTCCTGCGCCTGCCGCGGACTCGGACCGTAGAGCTCGCTCGTCAGCGCACCCAGCTGCTTGCGGGTCGGCGCCGCCCCGGTCACGGCGGCATCCAGTGCGGCGCGGAAGTGCGCGGCATCCGGGTAGCGCTGATACGGATCCTTCGCGAGAGCCCGCAGGACGATCGGGTCGAGTGCGCCCGGTGCGTCCTCGTTCACCTCGGTCGGAGGGATCGGGGTCTCACTGACGTGCTGGTAGGCGACGGCCACCGGCGATTCGCCACGGAACGGCTGGCGGCCGGTGAGCAGCTCGTAGAGCACGACGCCGGTCGAGTACAGGTCGGCGCGGGCATCGACGGGCTCGCCCTTGGCCTGCTCCGGCGAGAAGTAGGCAGCGGTGCCGATGATCTGCGTGGTCTCGGCCACGGTCGACGAGGAGTCGGAGACGGCTCGGGCGATGCCGAAGTCCATCACCTTGACCTGGCCCTTGTCGGTCACCATGACGTTGCCGGGCTTGATGTCGCGGTGCACGACACCCGCGCGGTGCGAGTAGTCGAGCGCCTCGAGGATGCCGTCGACGTAGCGCACCGCGTCTTCGACCGGCACCGGTCCGTCGGCGATGATCTTCTTCAGCAGCGTGCCCTTGACCAGCTCCATCACGATGTACGGGGGCTCATCGGACGACGGGTCGTTCGATGAGGGGTCACCGGCATCGAAGACGCGGACGATCGACGGATGCGACATGCGGGACGCCGCCTGCGCCTCCAACCGGAAGCGGTTGCGGAAGGCGGTGTCACGAGCCAGCTCGGGGTCGAGGATCTTGATCGCGACCTCACGGCCGAGGGTCAGGTCGTAGCCGCGATAGACCTTGGCCATTCCGCCATGCCCGATGAGCTCGTCGACGCGGTATCGACCCGCGATGACTCGTGGCTCTGTGGACACGTACTACCCCCTGGAAAACGACTGCGACTGAGCTGGATTAAAGGCTACCCTTCGGTGCCGCCGCCGCCGTCACCCTCGCCGGGGTCGGTCGCCGCGACGATCGGAACCGAGAGCGGGGGCGATGCCGACGAGGTGCGCTGGTCGCCACCCGAGCACATGCCCTGGTAGGTGACGATGAGCTGCTGGCCCGCGGCATCCGCCACCTGCACCTGCGTGTTCCGCTGCGTCGGCTGGAAGTTCGGCCCGCCCGACACGAACGTGCCGTTCTGCAGGGACACGACGTATCCGGAGAGGGTCGTGCCGCTCGGGCACGTGAACCCGGTGCCCCAGGAGATGGTCACCGTGCTGCCGGCGACCGGGTCACCCGTGATGGTCGGGGTGTCGGTCGGGGTCGGCAGGGCTGCGCGCGCGGCGTAGACCGTGAGGGTCATCGGCTGGGTCGTCTCGACGTTGCCGGAGGGGACGACACGGTACACCTTGCCGACTTCACCGTCGCTCGGAGCCGGGTCTCCCTCGGGGCAGGTGATCTCGCCCGTGAAACCGGCCTCCTTGAGCGTGGATGTGGCAGTGCCGCAGTCCATGCCCGCCAGGCCCAACGCGGTCACGTCGACGCGGACCACCTCGGGGGGAGGGGTCGTCGCCGGAGGCGGCGTCTGCGACTGGGACTGCGACGGAGACGGCGAATCCGACGGCTTGGCGTCAGGATCCCCCTGGTTCATCAGCATCGCCCACACGGCACCGCCGAGCACGATCACCAGCAGCGCGATCAGCGCGATCAGCGGCCAGGTCCACGGGCTCTTCTTCTTCTTCTTCGTCTCCTCCGTCGTCTCCTCGGTGGAGAGCTGAGCGGTGGTGGGAAGGATGCGGGTGGTGCCGTCGTCGCCCGATGCCGTGAGCATGCGGGTCGCGTCGTCGTCGCCGGCGATGCCACCGGTCGCGATCGCGGGAACGGCGATGGCTGCGGAGTTCAGGTCTCCGCGACGCAGGGCCTGTGCTGCACGCGCCACCGTCGCCGATGAAGACGGGCGGTCGCTGGGCTTCTTGGCGATCATCGCCATGACGAGGTTCTGCACCGGGATCGGCACGGTCGGCGGCAGCGGCGGCGGCTGCTCGTTGATCTGCGCCATCGCGATCGCGACCTGCGACTCACCGGTGAACGGACGCTTGCCCGCCAGGCACTCGTACGCGACGATGCCGAGCGAGTAGGTGTCGGTCGCGGGAGAGGCCGGGTGACCCGATGCCTGCTCGGGCGACAGGTACTGCACGGTGCCCATGACCTGTCCGGTCGCCGTCAGCGGCACCTGGTCGGCGATGCGGGCGATGCCGAAGTCGGTGATCTTGACGCGGCCGTCGGGCGTGATCAGCAGGTTGCCCGGCTTGATGTCGCGGTGCACGAGACCGGCCGCATGCGCGGCCTGCAGGGCGGATGCCGTCTGGGCCACGATGTCGAGCGTCTTGTCGGCGCTGAGCGCACCGTCGCGCTCGAGCACGGTCGACAGAGCTTCGCCGGGCACGAGCTCCATGACGAGGTAGGCGCTGCCGTTCTCCTCGCCGTAGTCGAACACGCTGGCGATGCCCTCATGGTTCACGAGAGCGGCGTGACGTGCCTCAGCACGGAAACGCTCGAGGAACCCGGGATCCCCCATGTACTCGTCCTTGAGGATCTTGATCGCGACGGTACGTCCGATGACGTGATCCGTCGCTTCCCACACCTCGCCCATGCCACCGATCGCGATACGCGACTGCAGCTCGTAACGACCACCGAACGACACACCCTGCGTCGGCCTCATCTGCCCAGCACCGCCTCTATGACCTTCTTCGCAATCGGAGCGGCGATGGTGTCGCCGCTGCCTGATTGTCCCTGTCCGCCGCCGTCTTCGACGACGACCGCTACTGCGACCGCGGGGTCGTCCGCCGGCGCGAAGCCGGTGAACCACAACGTGTGCGGCCTGTTTCCGTTCTCTGCGGTGCCCGTCTTACCGGCCACGTCGATCCCGTCTATTCTTGCACCCTGGGCTGCGCCCGTAGCGACGCTGGCCACCATCGACGCGGTCACGTCGTCGGCGACATCGGCCTCCATCGCACGGCCGAACTCGCTGTCCTGGAAGGCCTCGATCACCGACAGATCGTTCCCGATCACGGCATCCACCATCCGGGGGTTCATCACGACGCCGTCGTTCGCGAGACCGGCCGACACCATGGCCATCTGCAGAGGGGTCGCGGTGACCTTGCCCTGACCGAATCCGGTGAGTGCCGTCTGCGCATCGTCGAGGGCGCGGGGGTAGCTCGAGGGGGTCGATTCCAGGGGCGTCTCGAAGGATCGGTTGAAACCGAGCTTGTCGGCCATCTCGCGGATCGTGTCGTCGCCGAGTTCGACGGCGAGCTCCGCCATCGGGATGTTGCAGCTGAGCCGGATGGCCTCGGCGATCGTGACCGTGGCGCCGGGACCGCACTTGCCGCCCCAGGCGTTCGACACGCGATTGGAGGACCCGGGCAGGGTGTACGACACCGGGTTCGGCAGGGTGGACTGCGGAGTCCAGTTCCCGCTGGCGTACGCGGCCGCCGCGACGACCACCTTGAAGGTCGAGCCCGGTGGGTTGAGGTCGCCGGCGATCGCCCGATTGGACAGCGGCTTTCCGGGGTCTGCGGCGAGCTGATCGTAAGTGGCATTCGCCGCATCCGCGTCGTGCGTCGCCATCTGGTTCGTGTCGAAACCGGGGGTGGAGACCATCGCGAGGATGCGTCCGGTCTTCGGCTCCATCGCGACCACGGCGCCCTGGAGCCCGCCGAGGGCCTCGTAGGCGGCGCGCTGAGCCGCCGTGTTCAGCGACAGCTCGACGCTGTAACCGCGCTGCGGCTGGCCCGAGATGATGCGCTCGACCTCGGCGAGCAGCGCGTTCGCGCCGGTACCGGAGAGTTCCGCGTTCATGGCGCGTTCGATGCCGGTGCGCGAGTCGAGAGCGGCGTTGAAGTAGCCGGTCACCGGCTCCCACATCGCGGCATCCGTGTAGACGCGCTGGAACTGGTACCTGTCGTCGCTGGGCACCGAGTTGGCGATGGTGGCACCGTCGACGATGATCGCGCCGCGCTGGATCTCGTAGCTGTCCAGGCGGGTGCGCTGGTTGTTGCTGTTCTGGGCGAGAGTGTCGGCCTCGACGACCTGGATCCAGCTGGTCGCTGCGAACAGCGCGATGAACATGAACAGCATGATGATGCTGAGACGGCGGAGCTCTCGGGTCATCCGATCACGACCCTCGGTTGGCGGCGGACGCCGTCGGAGATGCGCAGCAGCAGCGCCACGATGAGCCAGTTGGCCACGAGCGAGGATCCGCCGGCGGCGAGGAACGGCGTGGTCAGGCCCGTCAGCGGGATCAGACGGGTGACGCCGCCGACCATGATGAACACCTGCAGCGCGATGGTGAACGAGAGGCCGGTGGCGAGCAGTCGTCCGAAGTCGTCCTGACCGGCGAGGCCGATGCGCATGCCGCGACTGACGAAGACCATGTACAGGCAGAGGATCGCGAACAGCCCGATCAGGCCCAGCTCTTCACCGAGGCTGGTGATGATGTAGTCGCTGTGGGCGAGCGGGGTGACCTCCGGTCGGCCCTGGCCCCAGCCGGTACCGATGAGTCCGCCGCGGGCGAGCCCGAACAGGCCCTGCATCGGCTGATAGCCGGCGCCGTCGGGGTCGACCTGGTTCGGGTCGAACAGGAACAGCCAGTTGATGAAGCGGCCCTGCACGTAGCTGAGGATCTGCGTCGCGAGCGCGACGCCGGCGACCACGAGGGCCAGGCCGATGAGGACCCAGCTGGTCTTTCCCGTCGCCACGTAGAGCATCGCGACGAACATGCCGAAGATCAGGGTTCCGGTGCCGAGGTCGCGCTGGAAGACGATGATCCCGAGCGAGATGAGCCAGACCACGAGCACCGGCCCCAGCTCCCGCATGCGGGGCCAGGTGATGCCGAGGACTCGTTTTCCGACCGAGGTGAGGCTCTCGCGGGTGCGCACGAGGTATCCGGCGAAGAAGATCGCCAGGCAGATCTTGGCGAGCTCGCCCGGCTGGAATGCGAAGGCGCCGCCCAGCGACACCCAGACGGCCGCGTTCGCGTCGGGGATGCGCAGCCCGGGAACGAACGGCAGCAGCAGGAGCAGGATTCCGGCGAGGCCGAAGATGTAGGTGTACCGGAACAGGATGCGGTAGTTGCGCAGCAGGATCACGACCGCGATGGCGCCCGCGAGGGAGATCGCGGTCCAGGCCAACTGCTTGGTCGAGTACGCGTCCCAGCCGGTGTTCTTGAAGGCGATGTCGATGCGGTAGATCATCGCGATGCCGAGGCCGCTGAGCAGCGTCGCGATCGGGACGACGAACGGATCCGCATCGGCGGCGACGAAACGCAGCACGATGTGCAGGGCGAAGGCGAGCGCCGCGAGGCCTCCGCCGATCGCGAGGATCATCGGGTCGATCACGCCGAGCGCACCCAGCTGCACGAGGGTGAGCGCGGCGCCGCTGATCACACACGCGAACAGCAGCAGCCAGAACTCGCGGTTGCGTTGCGTCTGCGGCATCCGGAGACGCTTGAGAGCCTTGATGACGGTGGTGTCGGCCTGCACGTCGGTGCTCATCCCTCACCCCCAGCGGGGGTCTGGGAGGGCGCCGGGGTGGGCAGCGGTGTCGGCAGCGGGGTCTGCTCGATCACGTTCGCGTCGGCGCCGGCCCGCAGGCGATCGACGATCGCCATCGCGTCGGAGAGCGAGCGCGCGTTGATCGTTCGTTCGACGGACGCCCGCTGATACTCCGGGAGGTTCGCGAGCAGGATGTCGGTGTCCTCGATCGGGGTCGACAGCGTGATCGGGCCGATGTTCTGCTGCACGCCCTGGAAGATCACGACGCTGTCGTCGTCGGCGCCGATGAAGTAGCGCGTCTGGGTCCAGCTGTAGGCGGCGAAGGCGGCGACCACGAGCATCGCGACGACGAGGAGCGCGGCGGCGATCCAACCCGCGCGGCGGCGCTTCGCGCGACGGCGATCCTCTTCGATGAGCTCTTCGAGGTACTCCGGGGCCGGCTCGAAGTGGCTGGGCTCGTTCGCGGCCTGCCGCACCGGGTGCAGCCAGTTCCCGCGCGGCGGGCGCACCGGAGGCACGTAGACGCCGTCGGGGTTCGACGCCGAGCCCACGATCGTCGGTGTGCCGGAGTGGATCGGATGCTGTCCGCCGACGTCGACGAGCACGATCGTGACGTTGTCGGGAGCGCCGCCGTCGAGAGCCTGCTTGAGGAGGTAGTCCGCCGTGCGACCGGGGGCGACACCGAGCTGCATCGCCTTGAGGATGCGAGTCTCGTCGACCACTCCGGAGAGGCCGTCCGAGCAGAGCAGCCAGCGATCGCCGGGCTGCGTGTGCATGACGAACATGTCGAGCTCGGGGTCGGCGTCCATGTCGCTGAGGACGCGCATGAGGACGGATCGGCGCGGGTGGTAGCGCGCTTCCTCCGGGGTGATGCGACCGGAGTCGACCAGGCGCTGCACGAAGGTGTGGTCGGCGGTGATCTGAGTCAGTGCGTCGTCGCGGTACAGGTAGATGCGCGAGTCGCCGATGTGGCCGATGACCGCGTACTCGTCGACCATGATGATCGCGCTGACCGTCGTGCCGAGGCCGGCGAGTTCGGGGCGCTCCTTGGCGGCGCGGATGAGATCGCCCGCGGCGGTCGTCGCGGCGGCCTGCAGCGAGGCCTGCGCGTCTTCGACCGAGGAGTAGCCCTGGTCGAGGGGCTGCAGCCGCTGGATCGCGATGCTCGAGGCGACGTCTCCACCGGCGTGGCCGCCCATGCCGTCGGCGACGGCGAACAGGTTCGCTCCGGAATACCCGGAGTCCTGGTTGTTGGAGCGGATCTTCCCGGTGTGGGAGATCGCGACGCTCGAGCCTTCGAAGACCATGCCGGGGTCAGGCTCGCAGCTCGAAGGTCGTGGCGCCCACCTTGATGGGGGTTCCGAGCGAGAGGGCGACCGGTGAGCCCGACACGCGCTGGCCCGCGACGAAGGTGCCGTTGGTGGAGTCGAGGTCCTGGATCGCCCAGCTGTCTCCGCGCAGCATCAGGCGGGCGTGGTGGCTGGACGTGTAGTCGTCACGGATCACGAGCGCCGATTCGCTGGAGCGGCCGATCGTGAGCGAGTCGGCGCTGAGCGGCAGCTCGAGGCCGGCTTTCGGGCCGGAGGTGATGACCAGGCGCTTGGCCGTGGCGACGGTGGCCGGTCCGGTCGAGGGGCGTGCGGAGGCCGGCCTCGCCGCCGGCGCCGCTGCCGGTGCTGCTGCGGGAGCGGATGCGCCGGCGGTCGCCTCGGCGGGCAGCTTGCGCACGCGGACGCCGAAGAGGTCGGCGCGGAGCGAGTACACGACGCCGAACACGAAGAACCACATCAGGACGAGGAACCCGATGCGGAGCAGGAGGAGGATCAGTTCACTCAACCGAGGGCTCCGAACGCTCGGGTGGCGTCGTCGCCGCGCGGGGCAGGACGCGACGGGCTGGCCACGGGGACGATCCGGAACACCAGGTCGGTGCGGCCGATGGTGATGGTGGTGTCGGTGGGGAGCGCGGCTTCGCGGAGCTTCTGGCCGTTCACCTTCGTGCCGTTCGTGGAACCGAGGTCGCGCATCATGGCGCGCTCGCCGTCCCACAGGATCTCGGCGTGCTTGCGACTGGATCCTGCGTCGGCGATCGTGATGTCGGCGTCCGTCCCCCGGCCGATGACCGTGCGGGCGCGATTGATCGCGTGGCGACGGCCGTCGACGTCGACCACGGCCTGCCAGCTCACGCGGCCCTCGACCGTGCCGGAGTTCACGCGCACGGTTCCCGTGGCGACCTTCTCATCGGCTTCGAGGTTGATCGACAGTGCGCCGGAGAAGCTGTACCCCTGAGCCTTGGCGTGCTTGGTCAGCAGCGCGAGCAGCTCATCGGTGAGGGCACCGCCGAGTCCGCGCATCCGCTCCGCGTCGTCCGGGCTGAGACGCACGACGAAACTGTTCGGCGCGATGATGCGATCACGGCTCACGACCGCCGCCTTCGTGTCGGCCTCGCGGCGGAGCGCCGAAGCGATCTCCACCGGCTGAATGCCGCTGCGGAAGGTCTTCGCGAACGCGCTGTTAACTGCGCGCTCGAGACCCTTCTCAAAGCTGTCAAGTAGTCCCACTGGGCTCCTCTGGCATGCCGACCGGTAGACACATCGTAGCCAGGTGACCTGGGGGAACGCCGCCGATCGGGGTCTGAGGTGTGCATCAGGGGGTGAAATCGCGTGATATCTTTGGGAAGTTGAGTTCTTCGGAACGAGACACTCGCGCGAGTGGCGGAATGGTAGACGCGCTGGCTTCAGGTGCCAGTGTCCGTAAGGACGTGGGGGTTCAAGTCCCCCCTCGCGCACAGCGAATGACACAAGGCCGGGCCCAGAGGGTTCGGCCTTTGTCGTTCCGAAGAAGGCCCGGTTCCACCAGGAAGCCGGGCCATCTCCGTCTCCGGGCCCCCCTCAGGCCCCCGGAAGGTACCGGCTCAGGTGCTCGAACGGCGGCTGGGATGACAGGTGCGACACGGCCGCGGATCCCACCGCGCAGGCGGCGGCCAGCGCATCGGCCGGTGCGTGGCCGGCGCGCAGCGCGAGTACGAGCGCCGCGCAGAAGGCATCACCGGCGCCGACGGTGTTGACGGCCTCGGCGGGGACGCCGTCGGCCCGGGCGATCTCCTCGCCACGGCGGTACAGCGCAGCGCCGTCCGCACCGTAGGTGACCGCGACGAGCTCTGCCCCGGCCAGCTCGGGCATGAGCTCCCGCTCGGTCTCGTTCACGATGAACAGGTCGACCCGGCGCAGCAGAGCCTCGGGCAACGGCTGGGCGGGCGCGGCGTTGAGCGCGATGAAGCCCTCCGCCGTGGCGACGACATCCTCGACCACCGCGAGCGAGATCTCCAGCTGCATGAGCACCGCCTCGTCTGCGCCGAAGGTCACGCCGTCCAGCGACACGTGATCGTTGGCACCGGGGCAGACGGCGATCTGGTTCTCGGCATCCGCGTCGACGACGATGAGCGCGGTTCCGGTGGCGTCATCCACGGTGCGCAGGTCGGTGACGTCGACGCCGGCCCGCTTCATCTCCTCCCGGGTCCAGGATCCGTCGGCGTCATCGCCGACGGCACCGATCATCCGCACTCGTCCGCCCAGCTTCGCCGCGGCGACCGCCTGGTTCGCGCCCTTCCCGCCCAGATCGCGGGAGAGTCGCCCGCCGGCCACCGTCTCGCCGGCCGTGGGGAGACGGTCGACGAACGCGGTCACGTCGACGTTCGCGCTGCCGACGACGACGAGGGAGGGAAGCATAGGAGAGGTCATGGCAGCAGCTTTCGGATCGAGCGGAGGCATCGGAACGCGGACATCGCGGCCGACTTGACGTTCATGTGAGAAAGTGTAAACGTTTACGCACGCACATCTGCAAAGGAGCACCATGACCATTCCCGTCCTTCTCGACTGCGATCCCGGCCACGACGACGTCTTCGCCATCTGGCTCGCGGCCGGAAACGACGCCATCGACCTCCGCGGTGTGACGACGGTAGGCGGCAACGGCTACCTCGAGCACACCACCCGGAACGCGCGGATCGCGCTCACCGTCGCCGGCGTGACGGACGTGCCGGTCGCCGCTGGTGCCGACAAGCCCCTCGTGCGAGAGCTCACCCCGGGCGCGTGGATCCACGGCGAGAACGCGCTGGGCGGACCGGTCCTCCCCGAGCCGACCGTTCCCCTCGACCCGCGTCACGCCGTGCAGTTCCTCGCCGACACTCTCGCCGCCTCGCCGGAGCCGATCACCGTGATCCCGACCGGCCCGCTCACCAACATCGCGCTCCTCCTGCAGCAGCATCCGGAGGTCGTCCCCCAGATCAAGGAGATCATCTGGATGGGCGGCTCGACCGGCCGGGGCAACGTCGGCGCGTACCCGGAGTTCAACGCCTGGGCCGACCCCGAAGCGGCGGCCGTGGTCTTCGCATCCGGCGTGCCGCTCACCATGGTCGGGCTCAACATCTCCCACCAGGCACTGATCACCGAAGACGTGATCCAGCGCATCGGTGCAGTCGGCAACGAGACCTCGGCATTCGGCGTCGAGCTGCTGCGCTTCTTCTGCGGAACCTACGAGAAGGCCGAGGGGATGCCGGAGGGCCCGCTGCACGATCCCATCACCGTCGCCATCGCGATCGATCGGGCCGTCGCCACGATCCAGCGCTGCCACGTCGACATCGAGACGACCGGCGAGTTCACGGCGGGCGCGACCTGCGTCGACCTGCACGACATGCTGGGCAAGGAGCCGAACACCGACGTCGCGATCACGCTCGACGTGCCGAAGTTCTGGGATCTGGTGACGGATGCCGTCGGCGCGCTGGCCTGACGCTCAGCGAGGCGGGGCGGGAGACGTCGATTCGGCGACCCGCAGACTCGGCGCGAGCCGACGGAGGACGAACGGGGCGTCGGGGTCTTCCATCCGTCGCACGAGTGCCTCCGTCGCCTCGCGCGCGAGTTCGTCGAACGGCTGGACCACAGTGGTCAGCCGTGGCTCGCAGACGTCGGCGAGCATCGTGCCGTCGAACCCGGTGACCTGCACGTCGGCGGGCACGCTCCTGCCCGCACGCTTCAATGCGGCGATCGTGCCGGCCGCGACGAGGTCGTCTCCCGCGATGATCGCGTCGGGAAGCGGGCCTCGTGCCAGCAGCGCTTCCGCAGCGCTCTCGCCGAACGACAGCAGGTACTCGCCGAAGATGTTCTCCTCCGCGGGCAGGGCACGCGTGCGCACCGTCTCCTCGAAGGCGGCTCGCCGCTCTCGACCCACCGAGGTGACGTCGTTGCCCGAGACGAGCACGACCCGCCGCGCGCCGCGGGACGTGACGTGCTCCACGGCGAGGTCGATGCCGGCATCGTTGTCCACCCCGACGAAGTCGGCCGGAAGATCGAGCACATGCCGGTCCAGCTGCACGAGCGGGACCCTCCGTGCGGTGTCGGCGACCGCCTCGAACGAGAGCTCGGCATCGGCGGGCACGACGAAGATGCCTTCGACGCGCCGCTCGACCAGCATGCGCAGACGGTCGCGCTCGCGGTCGACATCGCCGTGCGAGTCCGCGATGACGAGGTCGAGCCCGCGGCGCTGCAGGTGGTCCTCGAGGCGGTGTATGAGCTCACCGTAGAAGGGATTGCTGATGACCGGGACGACCACGCCGATGGTGGCGCCGGTGCCGGCGCGCAGCCCTCGACCGATGAGGTTGACCCGGTAGCCCAGCTGCTCGGCCACCTGTGCGACATGCTCGGCCGTGCGTCCGGACACGCGGTCCTTGCCGTTGAGGGCCCGCGAGACCGTCGCGATGGAGACACCGGCGGCGGCGGCGACCTCGTGCAGCGTGACGGACGCCTTCTTCATCACGACCTCGATCTCCCCCGGCGCCGCTGTGGCACCACGACTCAAAGATAGAGCGTGCGTAAAGGATTACGCACGCGAACAGCCAACGATTCGACACGAAGAAGTGAGTAATGACCAATCACACAGATGCGATTCGCACCCGGACCAACGTGGTCTCGCTGATGATCGCGCTCCTCGCCGCATGCCTCGCCTTCCAGCTCAACGCCAGCATGCTGAGCCCCGCGCTGGTGACGATGGAGCGCGAACTGGATGCGTCGGCATCCGAGATCGCGGCGACGCAGACCGTCTTCTTCACCGCCGCCGCCCTCTTCACCCTCTTCCTTCCGCGTCTGGGTGACCTGATCGGGCGCCGTCGCGTCCTCGTCGGCATGCTCGTGGTCATGGCCGTGGGCTGCGTCGTCGCGGCGCTGGCCACGAACGTCCCGATGCTGTTCATCGGCCGCCTGATCCAGGGCGTCTCGGGACCCGTCGTCCCGCTCTGCCTGATCATGCTGCGTGCAGCCGTCAAGGATCCGAAGGTGTACGGCACCCTGCTCGGTGTCGTCACGGCGGTCAACGGAGGCATCGCGGGCGGTGACGCGCTGCTCGGCGGCTATCTGGCGACGAACCACGGCTTCGCCTCGATCTTCTGGACCATGGCGGGCGTGGCCGTCGTCGCGGCTCTCGTCGTGCGCTTCCTCGCCCCCGAGACGATGGCCGAAGACCGTCCGCGGATGGACTGGTGGGGATCGCTGCTGCTGGTCGTCTCGGTCGGTTCGATGCTCGTCGCGCTGAACGAGCTCGGGAAGCTCGCCGATGCGGACCTGATCCTCGTGATTGTCCTCGCCGTGGTCGCCGTCGTGTCGTTCTTCTCCTTCTGGAAGCTCGAGGGCAGGCTCGATCATCCGCTCGTCTCGATCCCCCAGCTGAAGCAGCGCGCCACATGGGCTTTGAGCGCCACGTCGCTCCTCACTCTCTCCGGGATCTTCGCGATCATGAACGGCGTCGTGCCGGCCCTCGCGCAGGACTCCTCGATGAACCTCGGGATGAGTGCCGAAGAGGTGTCGCTGTGGATCCTCATGCCGTACGCCCTCGCCGGCCTGCTGATGGGGCCGCTCAGCGGGAGGCTCGCTGCCACGGTCGGATACCGGACGATGCTGCGTATCGGCCTCGGGGGCACGATCGTGGTGCTCGGGCTCATGGTCGCCAACGTCGAGACCGCCTCGCGCCTCGTCCTGCTGCTACTCTCCGTCGCCGTCGGCATCACCTACGCCGGGATCGGCAACATCATGCTCAACGGCCTGGGCGTCGTCCTCTCGCCGAAGGAGCGCCCCGGGTCGCTTCCCGGGTTGAACACCGGTGCCATCAACCTCGGCGCGGGACTGAGCTTCGTCGTGATCTACGCCGCCCAGACCTCGTTCGCCTCGGACTCGGCGGGAGCGGGTGCCGGATACGTCGCCGCATTGGTCACCGGTGCCGTCGTGCTCGTCGGAGCGCTGGTCTTCTCGATGTTCATCCCGAAGCCGGTGCACGCTGAGCTGACCGCTCAGCGGGTCACGTCGTAGACCGTGGGGGCGGGTTCGAGGTGTGGGCATCCCTCACCGCCCCCGTTCAGCGTGACGCGCGAACCGCCGCCGGCTCTCGTCGTTGCGCATGGCGCACGGCGGGGATGCCGAGAGCCCAGGCGACGAGGCCGGCTGCGGCGAAAACCGCTCCGAGGATCGCGGACCCCGTCCACCCCGACGTGCTGAACACCAGAGTGGTCGCGGCCGCGCCGACGGCAGACCCCAGCGAGTAGAAGACCATGTACCCGCCGATGGTCGTGGAGACGCGATCCGGATGCTGCGCGGTCAGGATGTGCTGGTTGCTGACGTGCACGGCCTGCACGGCGAAGTCGAGCACGACGATGCCGACGATCAGCAGCGCCAGTGACCAGGGGAGCTGCGCGATCAGCACCCAGGAGACGACCAGGGCGACGAGGGCCGCACCGGTGACACGGTTCGCCTTGCCGGCGTCGGCCCAGCGACCCGCGCGGGTCGCTCCCAGCGCGCCGGTGAGACCGGCCAGACCGAAGAGTCCGATCTGGCTCTCGGTGAGCTGCCACGGCGTGCCCGACAGGGGAAGCGCCATCCCGCTCCAGAGCGTGCCGAAGGAGGCGAAGAGGAAGAAGGCGATCATGCCGCGGCTGAGGAAGACGGGCTCGGTGAGCAGCCGGCCGATGCCTCCGACGAGGTCCGCAGAGCGGCGGGAGGGTGGGCCCACGTCGGTGGGCAGCAGGCGAAGTGCGGTGGCCGCCAGCGCGATCGAGAGCGTCGCGAGGACGACGTAGATGCTGCGCCACCCCCAGACGTCGGCCAGGACGCCGGCAACCAGCCGCGAGCAGAGGATGCCGATGACGACGCCCGACGTCACGAAGCCCAGGTTCCGCCCGCGCTCGCCGGGTTCCGACACTGCGGCTGCGTAGGCCACCGTGGTCTGCACGACGACGGCGAAGATCCCCGTGAGCGCCAGGCCGGCGAATGCCACCCCCGCGGCCGGAGCGAGTGCGACTGCGAGCATCCCGACGCCCACCAGGCCCAGATGCAGGGCGATCAGGCGCCGCCTGTCGAAGCGGTCGCCGAGGGGGACGAGCAGGACGAGCCCGACGAGGTAGCCCAGCTGCCCCGCCGACACCAGCCAGCCGAGCGCATCGGTCGGCACCTGAAGGTCTCGCCCCATCTGGCCGAGCACGGGCTGCGCGGCGTAGACGGTCGCGACCGCGACGGCGCAGATGGCGGCCAGCAGTGTCTTCATCCTGAGAGTCACGTCGTTCCTTTGGTTGCATATTGCTACCAAAGTGACGGTAGGGCATAATGGTTGCAGATTGCAACTCTTGGAGATCTCATGAGCGAACCCGTCGGGCTCCCGCAGTGGACCGATCCGGACTGTCCCGTCGCGCGCACCGTCGACCTGGTCGGAGACCGCTGGAGCATGCTGATCATCCGCGACGCCATGGACGGCGCCCGCACGTTCACCGACTTCCAGAAACGCACGGGCATCGCGCGGAACATGCTCGCCGACAGGCTCCGTCGCCTCGCCGCATACGGTCTCATCGAGCAGGTCGATGCTCCCCCGGCCAAGCGCAAGCATTACGAGCTCACCCCGGCCGGCGAAGAGCTCTTCCCGGTGATCCTGGCCCTTAGGAGCTGGGGTGAGCGCCACGCCTTCGCCGGCGGGGAGAAGCACTCGACTCTCGTCGATGACGGAGGCGAGCGTGTGACGGCGCCGGTTCCCGTCGGCTCGGATGGTGCGCCGCTGACGAGTCGCAACACCCGCGTCGCGGTGGTGTGAGCCCCGAAGCATCGACCGCCGAAGTACCGTGGAGGCAGACAGCCCGATCACCCCCACTCCGCGGTCGAGGCGCGATGCACGTCTGACCGACGTGCGTTAACCGGGGGGTTTCATGACCGACGGCAGGACGACCGACCACAGCACGCCGGACGCCACGATCGACGTGACCCCGGTCGCCGTCGCCACGGCGACCGCATCGTTCGCGATGCGCGTCGTGGAGGGATCATCTCTCGCGCTGAGCAGGGTCAGGATCCCACCCGGCGGCACGACAGGCGAGCATCGTCACGACTGCCCGATGCTCGTGATGGTCGAGTGCGGTTCCCTCACCCATCACGCCGCCGCGCACCCGGCCGGCACGCGGTTCTACCGCGCAGGAGAGGCGTTCCTCGAGGGTGCCGACCATCTCCACGAGGGCGTGAATGACGGCACGGAAGACGTGGTCCTGTGGATGGTCGCCCTCGGGCCGGCGGTGACGTGACACCGCTAACGCCGCCACCGCCTGTGCGACGACTCAGGCGACGCTGACGTATCCGCTCGAGGAGTCGTCTTCGACGAGGAGGTACGTGATCACGCCGTCGGCTGACGGTCGTCCTCGCCGCCACACCCGCTCGTGTCCGCCGGTGGAGTACCCGAGAGCGATCCACTCGGGAGCGTCGGGGTCACGCTGACCGACCACGAACGAGACGCTGCCGAGGCCCGTCGAGCACAGCTGCCCCACGAAGCGGCCCTCATCCAGGGCGGTCGGGGGCGTGCGGCACAGGTCTGAGGGGCGGATGCGCATGGTCACGTCGGCCGGGGCCGTCCGCGCCCTCATGCGGAACCTCCGGCACGAGCGCCGAGGTCGGCGAGGTCGCGCAGACCGTGCGCGTCGAGGTAGGCGCGGATCGTATCGTGGACGATGCGGATCTGCGCCTCATTGCTCATGGCTGCCTGCATGGTGCCCATCGTGGGTGCCGGCTTGCCGTTCACGCGGTCGAGCGCCTCCCAGACGATGTCCTCGCGCGAGCCGCGGCCCATCGAGTGCGGCATCGAGCTGAACACCGGATTCGGCTTCCAGCCGGTTCGGGTCTCTTCCATCAGCGGTTCCTCTCATCTCGCACCGGGGCAGGCGGATGCGCGCGCATGTGCTCTGCGCGGCGGGCGCGCCGAACACCGCCGTGGGGCGATGAGCCCCGGAAGAACGGCGCGCTGTCTGCCGGCCAGGAGCCCCCTGCTTCGAGTGCCATCGGCGATGGCGGGGAGGTTCGGATCCGGCCGTCCGGTTCCCCATGACCGTATCACGTTATTTTGAGTCATTCAAAATAACCTGAGCTGTCGAACGTGCTCGCAATACGCGAACCGGCGTCAGGAGAGGTCGGCTGCGGTCTGAACCGCGACCGCCGGACGCCGGGGGACCCAGCAGGAGACCGCCGCACGATACGCGCGGAACTCCGCGCCGAACCGCTCCTCGAGGTCGGCTTCCTCGAGCGGCCGAACCAGCGTGTTCCACACCAGGGAGCCGGCGAGGGCGTAGAGCACCACGAGCCATGAGTCCGCGATCAGGCCGATCGCCACACCCTGTCCGATCCCGCCGACCGCCATCGGGTTCCGGACGAACCGGTACGGCCCGGAGATCACGAGCCGGCGCGGCATCTCCGACGGCAGCGGAGTCCCTGCACCGCGCACGGACATCGCCGCCGACGACCAGAGCGACAGCGCGAGCGCCGCGGCGAACAGGACCACCCCTCCGATGCGCAAGGCCGCCGGGAAGTCCAGGTGCAGACCCCAGCGCCATTCGAGCGCCAGGATGATGCCGGGGAGCGCGACGAGGAAGATCCCCGAGAAGACGAGGGTCTGCACCGCGGCTCTCACCATGAGCGCCCCGGTCGTGGTCGGCGCCGCGGGTCGGAAGCGGAAGGGGCCGATCAACAGCCACTCCGAGGGCAGGCGACCCACGAGGACGACGATCGCGGCAGCCGTGGAGCCGGCTGCTGCCGCCACCATCAGCAACGCGCCCCACCCTGCGCTCGCGGTCACGGTGGCGTACAGGACCATGCCGGTGGCGACGAGCACCGTCCAGGGTGCGGCGATCCATGCGGCGAACCGGAGCCCGCAGGCGACGAGGGCCGAGGCGATCACGAAGAGCGGGATGTCCAGCGCAGCGAGGAGCCGGGCGTCGAGCGTGCCCAGCGTCGCGGTTCGCACCCAGGGGAGCGTGAACACCCCGATCCACCAGCCCGCGCCCGCCAGGGCTTGGGCGGCGAAGTACACGCGTCCCCACGTCGCGGCGGCCGTCGCGGCCGAGTTCGCCGGTCGCCGGATCGCCTCCATGCGGCCAGTCTAGGTCGGCCGCCCGCCCCATCGAGCAGGCAGCCGGACCCTCAGCTGAACAGGACGATCACGTAGACGGCGAACGTCACGAGGTGCGCGGCGCCGTGCATCGCGGTCACCCGCTTCGCCGCGAACGTCGTGACCGAGAGCAACAGGGTGACGCCGAGCATGAGCAGGTTCGCGGGCGATTCCGCGAGGATCACCGTCTGCCCCGTGAGCATCCCGATGATGAGCACCGCGGGGATCGTGAGGCCCACCGTCGACACCAGTGCGCCGTGGCACAGGTTGTTGACGCGCTGGGCCTCGCCGCCGAGCGCCGCGCGCACCGCGGTGATCGACTCGGGCAGGAACACGATGCCGGCGATGAGCACGCCTGCGAGCGCGACGGGAGCGCCGAGTCGGCCGAGCCCGTCGTCGAGCAGCGCCGCCATGTCGTGCGACAGGAGGACGATGGGGATGACGGTGACGACCAGCAGCGCGAGCCGCACGATCACCTCCGTGCGGTGCTCCCTGAGTACCTGCCGGATCCCGCCCGTCTCCTCCGCCTTCTCCTGACGCTCGACGCGCTGACGCAGCCGCGGGTCGACCTCGGTGAAGTCGCTCGCCTGTGCGCCCATCTGCCGGTAGAGGAAGAACGCGTACAGCGCGAGGGTCAGCACCACGATGGGGATCTCCTGCGCGGTCGTGTACGACCCGTCCGTGCCGATCAGGGCGGGGAGTCCGAACGCCAGGGCGACCAGCACCACCAGCATCGACAGGTAGGCCGAGGTGCCGGTGCGGTTGTGGGCCATGCCGCGGTGACGGAGCCCGCCGACGAGCAGTGCCAGGCCGATGACGAGGTTCATGATGATCATCGCGACGGCCATCACCGAGTCTCGGGCGATGGTGGCGTGCTCACCCGGTCCGAGCATGACGGCGGAGATGAGGATGACTTCGATCAGCACGATCGAGAGGGTCAGGACGAGGGAGCCGTAGGGGTCGCCGAGTCGGTGCGCGAGCGCCTCGGCCTGCTTGACCACACCGAACGCGCAGACGAGGATCACGGCGATGATCGCGAGGAGGGCGATCACGAGGACGGGTCCCGGCACCGGCGCGACCAGGACCGGGTGGAGGAGGAGGATCGCGACGAAAGCTCCCCATCCGAGAGCGACGCGGACGATGTCCGTCGGTCTGATCAGCTGTTTCAGTTCCGTGCGTGACATCGCCGGACTCCTTCGAGGTGGGGCCGTCCCCGACTGATGACCACGAGCGGGCCGTCCCGGTCGCAGCGTTGTGTCAACGCACTTTCTGACTCCGCAATCCTAGCAAAAATTTCCCGATCAGGGGGAGATTTGACTTCCCCGGGTTCCGGGCTATGGTCGGAGGTTACGCCAGCCACCGAAGGGGAAGCGAGTAACCATGTCCGGAAAGTCCATCCAGGATCGCGACAGCAAGAAGGCGCCGCAGCTCACGCTCAAGGAGAAGCGTGCGGCGAAGCGGGAGAAGAGCGCACCCGACGAGTTCCTGAAGCCCCGCAAGGGCGCGAAGGGCTGACGGGAATCCAGCCGGCGGCGCATCGTCCCGGATGCGGATGATGCGCCGCCGGCGTCCGGTCATCCGGGCGTCCGGGTGTCAGCGGAAGACGCGGGTGATGCCGCTTTCGAGCTGCGTGAGCTGGATGAAGAGCACGAAGCGAAAGAGCGGCTTCATCAGTGCGCGGACGATACGACGGCCGCCGCGTCGCGGAGGGGTCAGCCATGTCAGAGTCACGCGGAGCTGCATTCCTCCTGCGGCATGTTCGAGTGCGAACGCCACCGACCGCGGGTTCGAGCGCGCTGCATCGGGGTGGGTGAAGAGCCACTGGATGCTCGTCAGCTCCTCGCGCTGGGCGAGGTGCACGCGCTGACGCCGAAAGTCATCCTTGACATGAATCGGCTTGCCGTCGGGCATGGTCGTCGCGGTCTCGGCCTCCCACGGCCCGCTCGTCCCGTCGTCCGCATCGACCGCGGCGATGCCCTGGTCCCACTCTGGGATGCCGGCGGGGGTGGACAACAGTGCCCACACTTCCTCGATCGGCGCAGGTACGAAGATCGAGCGGGAACCGGAGAAGTTCTGGTCGGCCGACGGGGAGGGGCCGACGAGGCGAAGCCTCTGCACCTCGTCCAGCCGGGTGCGCAGAGTGTCGGGATCCGCGTCGAGCCGTCGCAGGATCTGATCGATGAGTCCGCTCGGCTCGTCGACCAGAGCGCGGAGCACGGCCGCCGAGTCGCCGCGGCGCTCCCCGCTCGATGCGTCTTTCAGCACCGTGATCGCGCGATCCGTCCATTCATAGCCGCTGGTCTCGTGGAAGACGATGCGACCGGGGCTGTCCGGAGCGGCGGCGATGCCCACGAGACCGAGCTGAGCCGCGTGCTGCGCCGCGACGGCCACGCGCGCCGTCTCCAGGCTGACGCCCATTCCGCGGATGGTCTGGCCGCCGGTGTCGGGATCGATCGTCAATGCGAGGAGGAGGTGATCGATGTCCGCGTCACGGACACCGAACCGGGAGGCCTCCTCCATGGCTGCCAGCGAGAGGGTGTGCATCGTGGCGGCCGCGTGCGTGAACCGGCTCACGAGTTCCTCCGGGGAACGGCGATGGTGGGGTCGATCCGCTTCGAATGCTTTTTGTGCACGGCCTGTCTGGTGACGCCCAGGGCATCGGCGACCGCCTGCCAACTCATGCCAGCGCGCAAGGCGGCCTCGACCTGGCGCAGTTCGAGCGTGTCGGCGAGGGTGCGGAGCGATGCGACGGCCCGCAGTCCCGCTCGGGGGTCTGACGTATCCGCGGCGATCTGCGCGACATCGAGGGATTCCATGCCGTCAACCTACGTTGCTTACCGGCCGCATATCAACCTGGGTTGCTCACGCTCGAACCCGGTTACCCCGCCCTGGCGGCGGTGTCAACGGTCCTGCGGCGCTCCGGCATCCGACCCACCCTTGTCTCTCCGACGAAAGGACGCAGCATGTCGATTCCAGAGACCCTCGCGAGTGCGCGGAGAAGTGTGCGATGAGCGGTATCGAGGACCAGGGCGAGCGCCCGGAGAACGTCCGATCCGCGGCCGACGCCGACGCGGATGCGCGGATCGCCGAGCATCTCGCTGAGCGCACGGGTGAAGGCACCGATACCGCGGGGCAGGTTCCGGCCGGCGGAGCCGGTGCCGACTCCGGCGCCGCCGGCACCGTGGGAGTGGAGCCCGGATCGAGTGCGTCCATCCCGGACGAATCCACTCACAACGACGAACCGGGCATCGGCACCCGCCGCGCCGACGTCGACGCGGCGAACCGCGACGACGGGGACCCCGGCAGTCGCGCCTGAGCCCCCTCCGCCCTCACACCGTCGACGGGTGCAGGACGACCTTGATGCAGCCGTCCTCCTTCTGCTGGAACGTGCGGTAGAGGTCGGGTGCGTCGTCGAGGGGCGCGTGATGGGTGGTCAGGTCCATGACGCCGAGCGGATCGGAAGCGTCCTCCACGAGCGGCAGCAGGTCGTCGACCCAGTTCTTCACATTGCACTGCCCCATCCGCAGCGTGATCTGCTTGTCGAAGAGGGTCTTCATCGGCATGATGTCGGCGTCCCCGGCATACACACCGCTCAGCGACACCGTTCCGCCGCGGCGCACGACGTCGATCGAGGCGTAGACGGCGGCGAGCCGGTCGACCCCGGCCTTGTCGAGAACCTGGCGTGCGGCGGGATCGGGCAGTAGTCCGACCGCCTTCTGCATGAACTCGACTCCCGAGTTGCCGTGCGCCTCGAGTCCCACGGCATCCACCACCGAGTCGGCACCGCGCCCCTCGGTCAGATCCCGCAGCTCTTCGACGACGGAGTCCGTCAGGTCGAACGTCTCGATGCCGTGCCGCTCCGCCATCGCCCGCCGCTCGGGGACGGGATCGACCGCGAGCACCCGGTACCCGCGATGCCGCCCGACGCGCGACACGAACTGTCCGACCGGTCCGAGGCCCATCACGGCGAGCGTTCCGCCCTCCGGCACCTGCGCGTACTCGACGCCCTGCCAGGCCGTGGGAAGGATGTCGCTGAGGAACAGGTAGCGCTCGTCCGGAAGGTCGGGCCCGACCGGGATGTGGTTGTAATCCGCGAGGGGCACCCGCAGATACTCGGCCTGCCCGCCGGGAACCTGCCCATAGAGCTTCGTGTAGCCGAACAGTGCCGCGCCGCTGCCGTACTCCCGCACCTGCGTGGTCTCGCACTGCGACTGCAGTCCGCGGCGGCAGAGGAAGCACTCGCCGCAGGCGATGTTGAAGGGGATCACCACGCGGTCGCCGACCGAGAGGGTCGTGACGCCCGCGCCGACCTCGACGACGACGCCCATGGGTTCGTGCCCGAGGATGTCGCCGCGGTCGAGGAAGGGCCCGAGCAGCTCGTACAGGTGCAGGTCGGATCCGCAGATCGCCGAGGATGTGACACGGATGATGGCGTCCGTGGGTTCTTGGATGACCGGATCGGCGACCTCCTCGACCGTCACGCTCCGCTTGCCCTGCCAGGTGAGTGCCTTCATGATCGTCCTCCGTATCGTCGGATGCTGTCGTCCTGTCCAGGGTCGTCGTTGCCGGGCGACCCGCCCACCCGGTTGACAGGCGCGCGCGATCGTGCGGCGTCGCCGATCAGCGGCGTCGTCGCACAGTGGGAAGGGCCGGTCAGTGGAACGGGCAGCTCCGTCCGGAGCCGGACGCCGCGCGAACCCTGCCGCCGGATGCCGGCTTGGTCGGCAGTCGTCGTCGATTCACGTCGAGCCCGGAGTCGAGCACGCGCAGCCGCGGATCGCTCAACACCGCGATCGCACCGGCGAGCCCGGCGATCACGAGCTTCTCCCCCGGGCAGCGATGCCCGGTCGCGACATCCGCCCCGCCCTGCGGGATGAACGTCCGCACGTCCTCGTAGTCGCCGACCCCGGTGAACCGCTCCGGGGCGAAGCGGTTCGGATGCGCCCAGGACTGCTGGTCTGTGTTCGTGCCGAGGATGTCGAGCACCACGCGCCCGCCGGCGGGAACCTTCACATCACCGATCTCGATGTCCACGAGCGCCCGACCGGGCAGCATCGGCACGAACAGTCCCGTCCGACGGACCTCCTGGGCGAACAGGGTCGCCAGCTCTCCCCCGACGAGCACGCCGCGCTCCTCGGTCTCGGCGGCGATTCGCTCCCGCCACTCCGGCCGGTCATGCAGCTCCTTCGCCGCGAAGGCGACGAACCGCGCAGCCGCGATCATGGGTCGGATGCTGTTCTGCAGCTCGACGCCGGCGAGTCGCGCCGGCAGGAGCGTGCCGTCAGGGCCACGGTGCGACGCCCACAGCGCGAGCGCCGTGCCGTCCTTGGCAGGGAGCGACCCGGCGCGGACGGCCTCGATGAGCCGTCGGGAGTGCCGATCGGACCACAGTCGGTTGACGGCGGCGGCGACGAACTCGGGAGAGTAGGGGACGCCGAAGCCGTCGACGATCTGCGCGAGCCGTGCCGCCCACCGCGTCTTGGCGGCCGGCGTTCCGGGAAGGCCCGCCCAGCCCATGATGGCGCGACCGAGCGCACCGACCGCTGCGTCGTACGCGCTGCGTGTGCCGCCGTCGAGCCAGGCCTCGCGCTCCGATTGCCATTCCCGCTCGAGCCACGGGGTGAGGCGTTCGACCTGCGCGTCTTCGTAGGCGACCTCCACGAACGTCGCCTTGCGGTGCCGATGCGCGGCTCCATCGAGGCTGTGCACCGAGCCGTGGCCGAACAGCGTCTCCTGCACGATCGCCGGCATGGCGCCGTGGCGGGCGATGCGGGTCTCGTCGTAGAACAGCTCCACGCCTTCGACTCCGCGCACGAGGGCGGCTTCGTCGCCCAGCAGGCGCATCGGCGCGGAACGGGCGCCGGGTCGCGCGCGACGCCAGATGCGCTCGCCGAAGTCGTAGCCGCGGGTGAGGAGCGAGAGGGAGTCGTCCCGAAGGATCGAGGTCGGCGGGTTCGACGCGGGCTTGGCTGATCTGGGGAGCATGGGTCGACCATGACAGGCGGCACCCGGGCATTCCAGGGGGCTGTCGGCCGCGACCGAGTGTGCTAGCGCCCGCGCCGCGCCGGTTGTCAAGCACCTCGCCCCACGACATCCTCCGGCACAGGATGGGGCACGAATGGAGGCATGATGGCGACGAACACCCGCGACATGGCGTGCACACCGGATGATGTGTTCCGAGTGCTCGCGAACGGCTGGCTCTATCCGGGATGGGTGGTGGGCGCCTCCCGCATGCGGGACGTGGACGACACCTGGCCCGATCCCGGTGCCCGCCTGCATCACTCCTTCGGTGTCTGGCCCGCCCTCCTGGACGACACGACCTGGGTCGAGGAATGGAACCCGCCGCACCGGGCCGTCCTGCGCGCTCGCGGTTGGCCGGTCGGCGAGGCGCGGGTCACGATCCGCGCGCGCACGATTCCCTCGGGCTGTCAGGTGCGCATCGACGAGGAGCCGGTGAAGGGGCCTGCCACCTTCGTCCCGGCTCTGATCACGACACCGATGCTGCGGTGGCGCAACGCCGAGACGCTGCACCGGTTGGCGTACCTCGCCGAGGCCGGAGCTGGTTGAGTCGGTGGGAGTGACCCTCGGGGCTCACTCCCCCGAGTTCGATTTGAACTGACGCTCCCAGTCGCGCAGCTCGGAGCGTCCGATGAGCGAGTCGAGCGACACCTGGAAGAGCAGCCCCTTGCGGGCGTTGACCTGCTTGATGTTGTCGACGATCTGGGTGGTCACGGCCGCCAGCGCCTCGCGCACCTCGGCGATCCGCTCGTCCGGTGCATCCCACAGGTCGGGACGGGTGAGCAGGTCGAGCAGATAATCGGGCTCGAGTGCCGCGACGAGTCGGGCGAGCTTGTCCGAGTACTCCGCCTCGGCCAGCGCGACCTGGTCGCGCTCGGCCTTGGCGTCGAGTCGCACGAAGAGCTGCTCGACGTGGGAGGCGAGCGCATCGATGCCTGCGGCCGTCTCCGCCGCCACCGGGTTGTTCGGCAGGTTCGCGTAGTCGACCCGCAGCTCGCGCAGCCGGTCCACCCGCAGTCGGATGCCGGGAGGAACCGGATCCGCCGCGGTCTTCGGCGCGCGACGGCGACGGGCGAGCAGTCCGATCGCCGTGCCGCCGGCCGCGAGCAGGACCGCCCCGCCGATCACCACAGGCAGCAGCCAGTCGGTCCCTCCCCCGGCTTCCACACCAGGAGAAGACGGAGCCTCTTCGACGATCTGCTGCACGGTCTCGACGAGCGCGGTCTGGGTGTCGCCGCCCGCCGCGGCCTCGTTCTCGTTGGCGATCCGCAGCACGTCGTTGCTGTCGATCACGGTAGAGCTCGCCTGCACGTCGTCGCCCACGGCGAGGACGACGGTGGTCTGCGGAACGCGCTCGCTGAGCCGATCGAGCAGTTCCAGGGGGTAGACCGTGCCCAGGTCGGCATCCTTCGGAAGCACCACGACGGCGATCGTCCGGTCTCCCGGCACGGTGGCCAGCAGAGCATCGGTCATCGCCGACTGCCCCTGCACGCCGGGTGCGACATAGACATCACCGGATTGCAGCGCGGCGATCGCGTCGGTGACCCCGCTCGGGTCGGATGCCGTGGAGCTGATCATTCCCACCTCAGAAGTTGTTGATCACGGAGGCGAAGACGAGGTCGATGCGCTCGGCATCCGAAGCGTCGAACATCTGGCCGCCCGTGGCATCGGCGATCCGCTGCAGCACCGAGGTGTCGGCCGCCGAGCTGTAGGCGATCGGGAAGATGCGCACCGGGGCGTCGGTGCCGCCCTCCTTCGTGCTCTTGCCGATCTTGGCGATCAGCGAGTCGAGCGATGTCGTGGAGTCGGTGTCCTCACCGTCCGAGAGCACCACGATCGCGTTGATCCGTCCCGGCTCGGCCCGCTCGCTCATGACCTCGTACGCGGTGAGCACCGCGTCGTACAGCGGCGTGCCGTTGCGCTCGGCGTAGCGGAGGTCGTCGAGGGAGGAGTTGAGCTTCTCGCCGTCGGCGCCCAGCGGGGTGACCCCGCGGAGCACCTGGATGTGCTCGCCCTCGTCGGAGGAGACACCGGTGGTGAATGCCCAGACGCCGACCTCGTCGGTGGAGCGGAAGTGGTCGAGCGTCGTCTGGGCGCCCTGGATCGCCCCGTCGAGCCGGGAGCGGCCGTCGCCGATCGGCTCGTCCATCGAGCCGGAGATGTCGATAAGCTCGAGCACCGACGAGGGTTTGCGCACCTGCGTCCACTGGTCGATCGCGGTGGAGATCACGTCTACTTCGGGCTTCGGCAGCGTGACGGTGGGTTGTGCGGGATCGACGCCGAAGTTCGCCGTGAACAGGTTGCCCAGCGGGACGGATTCGTCGAGCGGACGGAAGCCGTACTCGGGGAGGATCTTCTGCGCGGCCTCGGTCTGGAGGAAGGCGGCGAAGGCCTCACCTGCTGTGCGCTGCTCGGGCGTCACCCAGTCGGCGCCGAGCACGGTGACGGGGTTGTCCGACCACATCGAGCCGCCCGCGGGGTACACCGCGACCAGCTTGGTCTTCGGCGGGACCAGGGTCTCTCCCGGCTGCACGGTGTGCGAGTCGGGGTTGCCCTTGTTGTAGTTGAGCAGCGAGGTCTCCTCGAGCGCGACCGCCGAGACGTAAGCCGAGCCGTTGGCGCCGTTCTGCGTCTCGTCGTACAGGGTCGACAGCACGTTGCCGGTGGTGTCGCCGTAGTGGATCACGCACTCCTCGAACACGCGGGAGAAGTCGGCCGCGGCATCCACATCCGCCGACGTCAGCCCCTCGGCCTTGCCCGACGCCTCGTACGACTGCATCAGGATGGTCGACAGCCCCGTGGTCGAGGTGTTGGGGTTCGTCTTCGAGATCTTGAAAGCGCCCCAGATGTCCTTGCCCACGCTCCCCCAGCCGTCGGGGTCCTGGCACAGGCCCTCCAGGTCGGTGATGCTGATCGGCTTGTCTGGCCAGCCGAGCGCTTTGGCCATCGGCTCTGGCATCCCGAACACGACGGGTGTGCGCGTGAAGGATGCGGGCGTGCCGACGAGGTTCTGCGAGGCGGCTGCCGCGACGCGGTCGGTCCAGACCGTGGAGGCGGGCGACCACAGGGTCGGCCACAGGGCGCGGTCGTCGCTCGGCCAGTCCTCGCCGGATGTCAGGTAGCGGGCGGCATTGCCGGACGAGACGTTGGTGGGCCGCACGGTGGCGCAGGTGTCGAGCTTCTCGTGCTCCGGGGAGTCTTTGAACGCGGTAGCCAGCTCATCGAGCATGTTGACCTTCTCCGACGAGGTCGCCACGGTGATGTGCGTGCAGCCGTCGTCGGGAAAGCCCTGGCTGCCGTCGGGGGTGGGCTCTTCTCCCCCGCCGGTGCAGGCTGCCAGCACCAGCGCGACGATCGCCGCCGTCGCGAGGGCGACAGGTGTTCGCCGGATGGTGGTCCTTCGTGCGGTGCGAGGCGCGCTCATGCGCCAAGGGTACCGATGTATCGGGCTCCGGATCACGCCGTTCCGGCGCGCATGAACTCCTCGGCTGCTTGCACCTGCTCCGCGCTCGGGCGGATGCCGGTGTAGAGCACGAACTGCTCGAGCGCCTGCAGGGTCGCGACCTCGGCGCCGGTGATCACGATCTTGCCGGCGGCCCGACCCGCGGCGATCAGGGGCGTCTCGGCGGGCAGTGCGACGACGTCGAAGACGACGGATGCCGCGGCGATCGCCGCCTCAGAGAACGACAGCGACTGCTCCTCCGACCCCCCGGCCATCCCGATCGGGGTGACGTTGACGAGGATGTCCGCCGTCGAATCGAACACGTCCGCGCTCCAGCGGAACCCGTACAGACCGGCAAGCGCGCGTCCGTTCGACTCGTTCCTGGCGACGATGGTGACATCGGTGAAGCCGGCGTCGCGGAAGGCGGCTGCGGTCGCCTTGGCCATGCCGCCGGAGCCGCGCAGCAGCACGGAGGCCGCCGGGTCGAGCTCGTTGCGCGCGATCAGCTGCGCGATCGCGGAGTAGTCGGTGTTGTACGCCGTGAGCACGCCCGCATCGTTCACGATCGTGTTGACCGAATCGATCGCGCTCGCCGAGGGGTCCATCCGGTCGACCAGCGCGATCACCTCTTCCTTGTACGGCATGGAGATCGCGCAGCCGCGGATGCCGAGTCCGCGCACGCCGGCGATGGCCTGGGCGAGGTCGGTCGGGGCGAAGGCCTTGTAGATCCAGTTGAGCCCGAGCGCCTCGTAGAGGTGGTTGTGGAATCGCGTCCCGTTGTTGCTCGGCCGCGCCGACAGCGAGATGCAGAGCGTCATGTCCTTGTTGAGCAGCGTCACCGCATCAGGCTACCTTCGCATCGTTTCCCTTGCGCGGATCGGCGCCTGCGCCCGGTCGGGACTCGCCCGGGCGAGGCCCGTGACGGGACCGCGCGTCCTCCCCTAGGGTGAAGGTGCGTGCACACGGGGATCGATCGTCTTCGTCTCTCCCCAGGAGACGAACCGCCCACCCCAGGGGCAAGACGATCCGTGCACGCGATTGGGCCCCCTCGAGTAGCTCAGTCCCCAATGGGCTGCTCGAGGGGGTCGCTATCGCGTCCCGCGCCGTGATTTTCGGATTTGTCCCCCAAAAGGGGGACAAGCACTCCGAAAAGGAGCTAGGCTGTTTCTGACGCACCCTCCGGTCGTCTTCGGCCCTCATCGCTCCCCCCGCGGTGAGGGCCACACCATTTTCTCGGCGCCTTCCGCTCGTGTGCCGCTGAATCCCCCGGATGACGGCCGTGTGCCGCTCATGCAACATTTGGATTACCTTCTTGCAGCGGCTATTCCGCTCGGGGGCTCCTCCACTAGCGTTAGCGATGTCGGGGCATACCTGCGTCGGCTTCTTCATCAGCAGAACAGGCAGTACATGAGCACCCAGGGCACGGTCAAGTGGTTCAACTCGGAGAAGGGCTTCGGCTTCATCTCCCCCGACGACGGAGGCGCTGACGTCTTCGCGCACTACTCCGCCATCCAGTCATCCGGCTACCGGTCTCTCGAAGAGAACCAGCGAGTCGAGTTCGATGTGGCACAGGGCCCCAAGGGCCTGCAGGCAGAGAACATCCGCCCCGTCTGAGACGGGCGGGAACACGAACTCCCCGACCGGAGCGCCATGACGGCGTCATCCGGCGGGGAGTTCTGTGCTTCCGGCGGGTCCGCTCCGGCGCGCAGGCACGGTGAGCGTCAGGTGCTCGCGGGTGCCGTAGCCGCTGTCAGCCGAGGAGGAGAGCGCGCAGCTCGGCCACGGTCGTGACGCGGAACTCCGCCTCATCGCCCTCGTGCGAGTTGCTGAAGCCCCACTCGACGAAGATCACGGGGACGCCGTTGGCCTTGCCGCCCTCGACATCGTGATGACGGTCGCCGATGAGCACCGGCCGTGACGTGTCGGCGCCGAGCTCGCGGAGCCGCCGCAGCGCTTCGGCGACGATGTCGGTCTTCGAAGCGAGCGTCGACTCATCAGGTGTCGCACCGACGGTCGTCAGGAACGACGGGCGGAGGCCGAAATGGTCGACGAGGGCGTCGACCTGGATCTCCGGCTTCGAGCTGGCCGTCGCCTGCGGGATGCCCGCCGCCGCCAGCTCGTGGATGAGGTCCGTGACGCCGGGGTATGTGGCCACGTCGGTGGTGTAACCGTCGGCCTTGCCCAGCGTGCGGTAGAACGTGACCGCCTCGCGGGACTCCTCGGGGGTCATTCCCGCCTGGTCCTGGAACGACTGGAACATGGGTGGCCCGATCCAGTGGACGAGCTCTTCGCGCGTCGGTGCCGGCCGGCCGAAGTGGGTGAGGGCGACGTTCAGGCGTCGGAGGATGCCGACGGAGGCATCGATGATCGTGCCGTCGACGTCCCACAGCACGCAGGAATAGGGGGAGTGGGGCATGCTTCCAGCCTATGGGCCCGACGGCGACGGTCATTCTTCCTGCACAGCTGTGCCCCGAAAAAGCTTGTTCACACCTTATGTGAGAGCGAAATGTCCTCATATAAGGTCGTGACAAGAGTGGAGTCACAGGTGAGAATGGAGGCATGTACGTGTCGGTGGAAGTCATCACGATGCTGGCGACAGCAGCGGCGACTCTGGTCGCGATCGTCAGCGGGTTCGGCTGGATGATCACTCGGATGGATGCGCGCTTCGCGTCGCAGGATGTGAAGCTCGAGGTGCGATTCGATCGCATCGACCGCCGCTTCGAACGGGTGGATGAACGGTTCGAGCGGATCGATGAACGGTTCGAGCGGATCGATGAACGGTTCGACCGAGTCGATCAGCGGCTCCGCCTCGTCGAGCTCGAGATAACCGAGGTGAAGATCGCGGTCGCGCGACTCGAGGGGCCGGTTCTTCGCCTGATGGCGGCGCGCTGATCGGCGGGGGCCACGAGGCCGAGGCTCAGAACAGGCGGGGGATGCCCGACTCGATGCCCTTCATGTCGTCGTAGTCGAGCACCAGGCAACGGATGCCGCGGTCCTCGGCCAGCACGCGGGCCTGGGGCTTGATCTCCTGTGCGGCGAACACACCCTGCACAGGGGAGAGGTGCGGGTCGCGGCCGAGAAGCTCGAGGTACCGGGTCAACTGTTCGACGCCGTCGATGTCGCCGCGGCGCTTGATCTCCACCGCGATCGCGGCGCCGTCGGCGTCCCGCACGAGCAGGTCGACCGGGCCGATCGCCGTCGGGTATTCGCGGCGCACGAGCGTCGCACCCTCCGAGATGCGCTCGACCTGTTCGGCGAGCAGTCGCTGCAGGTCGGCCTCGACGCCGTCCTTCTGCAGCCCGGGGTCGATGCCCAACTCGTGGGAGGTGTCGTGGAGGATCTCGTAGATCTGCACCCGCAGCGCATCGCCGGTCTTCTTGTGCGTTACGCGCCAGACCTCGACGACGCCGGCGCTCGCTTCCTCCTCGCCCGGTTCCTCGCTCGACAGCGAGCAGGGAGGGCTCATCCAGTTCAGCGGCTTGTAGCTGCCGCCGTCGGAGTGCACGAGCAGACTCCCGTCTCCCTTGTGCACGAGCAGACGCGTGGCGAGCGGGAGATGGGCATTGAGCCGACCGGTGTAGTCGACCGAGCAGCGGGCGATGACGAGACGCACCCGTCGAGCCTACTTCGTCGCCGCGGTGTTCTTCGCCGCCCCGGGGCGCGTGGCGATCAGTTGCCGAGGACGTTCCCGAGTGCCTCGAAGAGCCCGAGCTCGGTGGCCGCGGAGCGGGCGATGAGGAACCCGATGATGCCGATGATCCAGGCGGTGTTCTCTGCGCCGGTGCGCTCCATCCAGGCGGCGAAGCGCTCGAGAGGACGCTGCACGAGAGGAGCGGCCACGATGCGGAGGAGGAGCAGCACGATCGCAGGGAGGATCATCAGCGCGCAGTATCCCGCCAGCGACAGCACCCGCACAGGAGTGTCGACCGCAGCATCCGCGAGCATCGTCATCGCGACGATGTACGGCAGCATCGTGGCGATCTCCACGAGCCCCGCGGCGATCGCGACGGCCATCACGGCCGTGCCCCGGGTGCGGGGATCGAGCAGGCGCTCACGCCATCGCGTGATGCGGCCCGGACGGGGAGCTGCCGCCACTCCGGTCCGGTCCGCAGCGGCAGGGGGCGGGGGCGGCGCCATCGTCGCCGGAGCAGGGTTGTCACGCACGGGCATCCCCGTCCACGGCGAGACCTGCGGCGCGGACGCGACGGGCGCAGCCTCGGGCGCAGCGGCGCCCCTCTTCGGCTGCTTCTCGCCCGTCGGCATCACCAAGGCGGTGATGAGGAGTGCGGCTCCGACGACGAGGCGGACGATCAGTCCCGCCGGAGACGCCAGGAAGTCCGCGGCCACGTCGACGAGGTTCACCAGCCCCCACAAAAAGAGAAGCCCGACGACGAGGTAGAACACCGCGATCGTCGCGAGGTAGAGGAGGATGCGTCCGGCGCGCACGCGGCCGGGGTGCAGCAGGAGGAAGACCGGGATGAGCAGTGTGCCGACGCTGAGGCCGTCGAGCAGCGCCAGGAGCGCGAGGGAGAGGGGGAGCGGCAGGCCGCCGAAGAGTTCCATAGTGCCACCGTCGCGCGGGCGGGTGCGGCCGCGGATCGGGCGAAAGTAGCGTTCGTCGTGGGCTGCTCATCCCTTCGACGGATGCGACGGCGACCGCTCCGTGGTTGCATGAGGTCATGCACGAGCAGGTCGACGGCGTACCCGGAGCCTGGTATTCCCGGCACCGCTGGTGGGCGGACCCGGTCGCGATGGCACTGCTCGCCGTCGTGATGGCGGCGCTGGGATTCCGCGGCGTGTGGGGGTCGTTCTCCCTCCTGTCGGGGCCGGTGTCGCCGTGGTGGGCGCTCGCCTTCGCGCTTCCGGCCTGTGGGCTCGCGCTCGCCAAGCGACGCCTGCCGGTGACTGTGCTCGGCCTCGTGTCGCTTCTCTTCGTCGCGGACCTCCTCACGGTCGGCGGCATCGGGACGGTCGTCGTGCTGCTCGACGTGCTGTGGACGGCGGTCTTCCTCTCCGGCCCGCGTCGTCGCCGCGTGCTGCTGGTGCTCCTCAGCGCATCGACGGTCATCCTCTTCGTCGCCGCCTGGCTCTTCACCGACATGCCCTTCGCGGTCGCCTTCCTCGTCGGGGTGCAATTCGGCGCGATCTTCGGCACGGACTACTGGTGGGCGGTCGCCGTCTCCCAGGCGCAGGAACTCGCCGAACTGCACCGCCAACGCGCAGATGACGCGGCGGCCGTCGCCGAGCGGGATCGCGTGGAGGCCGTGCAGCGCGAGCGCGAGGCGATGGCGCGCGAGTTGCACGACGTGGTGGCCGGCCACGTGATGGCGATGGCGATCCGAGCGGAAGCCGCCCTCTCCACGACGCCCGACCAGACGAAGGACCGGGAAGCACTGCAGGCCGTGCGCGATGCAGGCCTGGATGCCCACGGCGCGCTGCGGTCGATGATCTCGGTGCTCCGCCGCGGCGACGGCGCCCTCGTGCCCACACCGCGCTGGGCCGACTTGGAGGGCATCGTCCGAGAGGCCGAACGCGCGGGGCTCGTCGTCCGCTTCGACGCCCCGGATGCGCCCGAGCTCGGAGCTGCTGCAGAGCAGACAGTCGTCCGCATCGTGCGGGAAGCCCTGACGAACTGCACCCGGCACGCGGGCGGCGCCGACGTCGACGTCGAGATCAAGGAGCGGAACGCCGAACTGCAGGTGCGCGTACGTTCCCGCGGAGGCGTCGCCAGCGCGGCGGCCACGCACGGGGGAGAAGGCTGGGGTCTGCAACTGCTGCGGGAGCGCGTGGGAGCGCTCGGCGGATTCTTCGCTGCCGGCCCCGACGCGGACGGGTGGTCGGTCGAGGGTCGACTTCCACTCGAGGTGCGGGTGTGAGCGCGCCGACCGTACTGCTCGCCGACGACCACGGCGCCATCCGGGCGGGGCTGCGCATCATGCTCGAGGCACACGGGATCCTCGTGGTCGGCGAGGCCGCGGACGGCGACATCGCCGTGCGCAATGCGGCCGCGCTGCGACCCGACGTGGTGCTCATGGATCTGCGGATGCCCGGCCGGGACGGCATCTCGGCCACGCGGGAGATCGTCGAACGCGGACTCGGCGACGTGCTCGTGCTGACCAGTTTCGACGAGGATGAACTCGTCCTCGGGGCGATACGCGCGGGTGCGGTCGGCTTCCTCCTCAAGACGGTCGATGCCCCCGCGCTCGTCCAGGCTGTGCGATCCGTCGCCGCGGGAGAAGGAGCGCTGGATCCGCGGGTGACGCGGCGTGCGCTCGCCGCCGTGGCCCAGGGGGTGGAGGCGCCGTCGTCGGCATCGGGCGCGACGGAGCGGGCCGACCTGACCCTTCGCGAACGAGAAGTCCTCGACGGCATCCTGCAGGGCTGGTCGAATGCGCAACTCGCGGCGCGGCTGCGTATCTCGGTGCCCACCGTCAAGACGCACGTGTCGAACGTGCTCACCAAGCTCGGCGCGCGCAGCAGGTCGCACGCGGCCGCGATCGTGCGGGGCAGCGAGGACTGAGCGCGCTCAGCCCTGCTCGGCGCTCGCCGCGGGGGTCTTCTCGTCTTCCCGCAGCGGGCGGGCGGCACCCGAGAACAGTCCGGAGAGTACGACCAGGCCGACCAGGATGAACAGCGTGTTCAGCAGGCCGATGTGCTCGCTGATGACGCCGAGCACGGGCGGGCCGCCGAGGAACGAGATGTAGCCGATCGTGGCAGCCGCGCTCACCCGGGCCGCGGCCTTGGCAGGGTCGTCGGCCGCGGCGGACATGCCGAGGGGGAACCCGAGCGAGGCGCCGACGCCCCACAGCGCCGCTCCCACCAGCACGAGCGGGAAGGTGGGCGCGAGGATGAAGAGCAGGATCCCGGACGCCGCGGCGACGGCGAGGATGCGCAGCACCGCGACGCGTCCGAAGCGGTCGACGAGGGGCCCGCCGAACAGCCGCACGGTCGTCATCCCGATGGAGAACACCGCGAGCGACACGGCTCCCGTGCCCTCCGCGAAGCCATGACCCTGCTCGGTGCCGAGCGCGATCCAGTCGTTCGCGCCGCCCTCGGCGAACGACATCCCGAGCATCACCGTGCCCAGCAGGTAGGTGCGGGGTTCGCGCCAGGCCTCGAGCGCGGTGTGCATCCGCTCGCGGAACGGCGGCTTGACGTGGTCCTCCGGATCGAGAGCGGCCTCGCGCACCGGCACCTGGAAGAAGCAGACCACCGCGATCACGGCGATCAGCACGCCCATGGACACCGCATGCGTCGCGACATCGATCGCGAGGTGGGCGGCGAGGGCGCCGATCCCCGCACCGATGACGGTTCCGAAGCTGAAGAAGGCGTGGAAGACGGGGAGGATCGTGCGGCCCATCTGCTGCTCGATCGCGGTGGCCTCGACGTTCATCATGACGTCGACGCAGCCGTTGCCGAATCCGAACAGGGCCATGCCGATGAGGACGACGGTCACCGAGCCGAACACGGTCGCGCCGAGGCCGACGAGCGCGATGCCGACCGCGAACATGAGCATCGCCGCCAGCATGCCGCGGCGGGCACCGGTGCGCGCCATCACCGCCGGGCTCGTCGAGATGCCGATGATCGACGCGACACCCATGCCGAGCAGCAGCATCCCGACCTGCGCGTTGTCCAGCTCGAGCGCCAGTTTGATTCCCGGAACCCGGGACGCCCAGGTCGCGATCGAGAGGCCGCTCGCCAGGAAGATGGCGAAGATCGCGGCACGCCAGCGGACGAACTGCGAACGGGTCAGGGCTGCTTCCATGCCGGACAGCCTATCGAATCGATTCGACCGGGGGGAACGGAAGCGAGCTATCCTCGAAGCATGAGCAGTCAGGAGACGCCGCGTCGGCCCACGATCGCCGACGTCGCACGCGAGGCGGGTGTGGCGACGTCCACCGCCTCGGTCGTCTTCAGCGGAAAGGCGAAGGTGGCCCCCGCGACCCGCGAGCGCGTGCTGGCCGCGGCCGCCGAGCTCGGCTACGCCGGACCGGACCCCCGCGCGGCCTCCCTGCGACGCGGACGCAGCGGCATCGTCGCCGTCGTGTTGGAAGGTCACCTGCGTGCGGCCTTCCTCGACCCCGTGACGACCGCCATGATGGACGGGCTCACCGACGGGCTCGCCGAACTCAGCGCCGGCATCCTGCTGATGCGCGACGAGCCGGGGGAGGGCACGGCGATCGCCGATGCTCCCGTCGACGCCGTCGTGCTGATCGGCTGCTCCGGACGCACCCGGTCATCCCTCGAGGTGGTCGTCGGCCGCGGACTCCCGGTCGTCGTGATCGAGGGCGACGCCGGAGAGGCGATCCCCCGCATCACGCTCGACAACGCGGCGGCCTCGGCTGACATCGCGAAGCACGTACGCGACCTCGGCCACCGCGACGTCGCGCTGGTCACGCTTCCGCTCGACAGCGACCGGGAACGTGCGGCGGTCACGCCGGAGCGCCTCGCGAACGCGACCGTCGACGTGACGGTCCATCGGCTGGCCGGCACCCGTGAAGTGTTCCCCGACGCCCCCGCGATCTCGGCATCCGGCAGCCTCATCGACGAAGGAGTGCTGGTCGGACGCATGCTGCTCGCCGATCCCGACACCCGGCCGACGGCGGTGCTCGCGCAGAGCGACCTGTTGGCCGTCGGCGTCATCCGTGCGGCCGAGGAGCTGGGGCTCCGCGTCCCGGAAGACCTCTCGGTCGCGGGTTTCGACGGCATCGCACTGGACGGCCTCGGCGACCTCACCCTCACGACGAGCGTGCAGCCGGCGGTCGAGAAGGGCCGTGCGGCGGGGGAGCAGGTCGCCCGCATGCTGCGAGGGGAACCGGGGATCACGCAGCATCTCACCTGCCGATTCCGCGCCGGCAGCACCACCGGCCCTGCGCCGCGCTGAGCGCCGTCCTCGGACGCGTCGGCAGCCGCGGTCAGCTGCGTTGCGGTCCGAGCGGAAGCACCGTATCGCCGAGATCGAGGATGCGGTAGCGGCCGCAGTCGATCACCTCGTCGGGGATGGCGGGTGCGGGCAGGTTCCACGGGACGGTCTGCGCATCCTCCACGAGGAACGTCACCTCGCCGACGTCGAAATCGCGACGGTTCACCAGCCAGGCGTAGCCGCGCAGCTCATGATCGACCTGCACGAGCTGCGCCGGGTCGTCGAGGTGCAGCTTCGGCAGACGGACGGTCCAGAACTGACCGGCTCCGGTGCGGCCGGAGGCGTTCACCCAGTCGGTGACGCAGGTGAGGTCGGGGTCGGCGGCCTCGGCGGCCGCAGCGAGCCGGGGGATGCTCAGGATGCCGCCGATCGCGAGCAGCACCGCGACGACGGCCGCGAGCACGGATCGAAGGCTGAGCGGCATCCATCCCGTGCGCGGCATGGCGACGAGGGCCAGCACGGGAGCGAACACCAGCGGCTGCAGGTAGCGGGCCGCGTGGGTGCCGAGTGCGATCGCGCCGATCACCACGAGCGCGGGCATGAGCCAGGCGAGCGCGGCGACGAACCGTGAGCCCTCGTCCGAGGCGCGTGCCGTGCGGACCGCTGCGAGCACGAGAAGGGCGAGCACGATCAGGCAGCCGAGCACCCCCGGTGGGGTCGACAGCCGGGCGGAGACGAGCTCGGCGTAGTAGCCGATCGACTCGGGCCACCGCTCGGGCTGCGCGTAGCCGGCACCGGTGTTGGCGATCCATGCCTGAAGTGGAATACGTGCGAGGAAGCCGAGCGCCGTGCCGACCAGGAGCACCGCGAGCAGCAGTGTCCACCGGAACCGTCGCTGTGATCGGATGGCCAGGAGGGCGAGCAGCACCGTGATCGGCACCGTCGCCCAGGCCGCGTAGAGCGGATTCGACAGGGTCGAGACCGTTGCCGTGACGCCGAGAGCCGCAAGGAGACCGACGCTCATCGACTCGCGATCGAGAACTCGACGCACCAGCCCGACGGAGAGCACGACGGCGACCGCCGACGCCGAGTAGTAGGTGGTCGTGAGCTGCAGCGAGGCGAGCTCGAGAGCATCGCGGGACGCCGAGAGCTCGGTCACGGCGATGGCGCAGAACACGGCGAGTCCGAAGAGGGACCATGCCACGGGTGCCCGGCCCTCTCTGCGTCGACCCGCCACGAGCCGAAGGGCACCGTACAGGGCGATCACGTTGATCACGGCGTTCACCGCGAGCAGCGCGTTCACGTCCAGCGGGAAGATCGCGTCGAGCGCGGCGAACACCGTGGATTCGGGGAGGAAGAGCACGCTCGACATCGCCCAGTCCATCGGTTCGCCGGAAAGCACGGAGCGCGCGAACATGGCCACGACCAGGGAATCACTGTCGCGGAACAACAACTCCGACCGTGCGGATGATGCGACCTGTGCGGTGGTGATCAGCGCGAGCCCGAGGGCGCCGAACCACCCGGCCAGCTCCCGCACCCAGACCCGCCGCATGCGACCACTCTCGCACGATCGTGCAACCCGCGCGCCGGGCGGACTCTTCGCCCGGGTAAACTGCTTGTGACACCCCCCGCCTGGCCGCAAGGCCGACGACCCCCGAGGGAGCCGCGTATATGCTGATGCTCCTCGCCGTGTTCCTGCTCGGGTCGCTGTTGATGCCCGTTCTGGTGCGCTGGCTCGGAGCTCAGGCCTTCGCCATCGCCGCCCTCGTCCCGGCTGCCGCGTTCGTGCATGCGCTGGTCATGACGCCGCAGGTGCTCGACGGGCCGGTCCCGTTCGAGTCGGTCGAGTGGATCCCGCAGCTCGGGCTGAACCTGTCCATGAACATGGACGTGCTCGGGTGGGTGCTCACGCTGATCGTCACGGGCGTCGGCGCCCTCGTGCTCCTCTACTGCCGGTGGTACTTCTACGAGGACTCTGCCGGCGTGGGTCAGTTCGCCGGGGTGCTGCTCGGCTTCGCGGGGGCGATGTACGGCCTCGTGCTCACCGACGACCTCGTCATGCTGGTCATGTTCTGGGAGGTGACGAGCATCCTCTCGTACCTCCTCATCGGTCACTACCGCCGCCGTGCGGCCAGCCGCCGTGCGGCACTGCAGGCCCTGCTCGTGACCACGCTCGGCGGACTCGTGATGTTCGTCGGTGTCGTAATCCTCGTGGTCGACACCGGAACGTCCAGCATCCGGGAGATCCTCGAGATCGCACCGACCGGTCCTGCGGTGGATGCCGCGATCGTCATGCTCCTGATCGGCGCGATCAGCAAGTCGGCCCTGTTCCCGTTCCACTTCTGGCTTCCCGGCGCGATGGCCGCGCCCACTCCGGTGAGCGCGTATCTGCACGCCGCGGCGATGGTGAAGGCCGGCATCTATCTGATCGCGCGATTCGCTCCGATCTTCGCCTTCAGCGCTCCCTGGCGTCCGATCGTGATCACGCTCGGCATCCTGACGATGCTGATCGGCGGCATCCAGGCGCTGCGCGAGACCGACCTCAAGCGCATCCTCGCGTTCGGTACGGTCAGCCAGCTCGGCTTCTTCGCGATCGCGGTCGGATACGGCACGCAGGCGGCGGCGCTCGCCGGACTGGCGCTCGTGATCGGGCACGCCCTGTTCAAGTCGGCGCTCTTCCTGATCGTCGGCGTCATCGACCGCCAGCTGTCGACCCGTGACATCACCGAGCTCTCCGGCGTCGGGCGGCAGGCGCCGGTCATGGCGACGGCGGCATTCATCTCCGTGGCGTCGATGGCCGGTATCGCGCCGACCATCGGGTTCGTCGCCAAGGAGTCCACGCTCACGGCTCTGCTCGACGACGCCCAGGGTGGTTCCCCGTGGGGTCTGGTGGCCCTGATCGGCGTAGTGCTCGGTTCTATGCTGACCGCGGCATATGGCGCGCGCTTCCTCTGGGGAGCCTTCTGGAAGAAGCGCGACGACCAGGGCCAGCTGCCCGACACCGCCTGGCCCGATCCGCCGGTCGGATTCCTGTCGGCACCGATCATCCTCGCCGGCGTCACGCTCGCTGCGGGCATCGGGGCTCCTGCGCTCGACACTGCCCTGCAGGGATACGCCCTCACCGCGACCCCCGGGCTCGACCACGCGGGCGAAGCCGTCGAGGGACCGGGGCATCTCGCGCTGTGGCACGGCCTCGAGCCGGCCCTGGGCATCTCGATCCTGTCGATCCTGCTCGGCATCGGGCTGTTCCTGCTCACCCGCAGAAAGGGCTGGGATCGCCGACCGCGCGTCCTGCCCTTCACCGCCGCCGACGCGTACTACCTGGTCATGCGCGGCATCGACCGTCTCTCGGTGCTCAGCACGACCCTCACGCAGCGCGGCTCGCTGCCGGTGTACGTCGGCACCATCTTCGTGGTCTTCGTCGCCGCGGAGGTCACAGCCCTCATCGCCAGCGACATCGATCGGTACAACCTCTCCGCCTGGCACACGCCGGCGCAGATCGTGGTCGCCCCGATCATGGCCATCGCCGGGGTATTCGCCGTCCGGGCGCAGAAGCGCTACACGGGCGTCGTGCTCGTCTCGGTCACGGGGCTCGGGATGGTCGTCCTGTTCGCGACGAGCGGCGCACCCGACCTGGCGCTCACGCAGATCCTCGTCGAGACGGTCACGATGGTCACGTTCGCGCTGGTGCTCCGCCGCCTCCCCGCGCGGATGGGCGAGCACAACGCCTCGGTGGGGCGGGTCCCCCGGGCGCTCCTCGCGATCGGCGTCGGCGTGACGATGGCCTTCGTCGCGGTCGTCGCCACGCAGTCCCGCATCGCCGATCCGATCTCGGAGGTCTTCCCGCAGATCGCCTACGAGATCGGTCACGGCAAGAACGTCGTGAACGTGGCCCTCGTCGACCTGCGCGGCTGGGACACGATGGGCGAGCTGTCGGTGCTCGTGCTCGCCGCGACCGGCGTGGCCTCGCTGGTGTTCGTCACGCACCGGGCCGACCTGCTCGCCGCGACCAACAACCTGCCGAAGGCGACGCGCAAGGCCGCACGCAGCCGTCCGCTCGTCGAGACGACCGAGGGCATCCGGTTCCAGAACTCCGAGAACGAGAGCAGCCCGCGGGCGTGGCTCGTCGGCGGCCAGAAGATGAAGCCCGAGAACAGATCGATCCTGCTCGAGGTCATCGTCCGCATCCTCTTCCACACCATCATCGTGGTGTCGATCTTCCTGCTGTTCTCCGGGCACAACCTCCCGGGCGGCGGCTTCGCGGGCGGACTCGTGGCAGGCATGGCCCTGGTCATGCGCTACATCGCCGGAGGACGCTGGGAGCTCGGTGCCGCCGCCCCGACGGATGCCGGCCGACTTCTCGGAACCGGCCTCATCCTCGCCGTGGGCACAGCCGTCGTCCCGCTCTTCTTCGGACTCGCGCCGCTGACGAGCACGTTCTGGGAGTGGGAGATCCCCGGCATCGGGCACATGGAGTTCGTCACCTCGACCATCTTCGATGTGGGCGTGTACCTCGTCGTGATCGGGCTCGTCCTCGACGTGCTGCGCAGCCTCGGGGCCGAGGTCGACCGGCAGGCGGCGCTCCGCTCGACCCCCGGCCCTGAAGGCTTCCTCTCGCGCGGAAGGGGGAGCAGCTGATGGATGTCTCGCTCACCCTGATCGTCATCATGGCCATCCTCTTCGCGTGCGGTGTCTACGCGATGCTGGAGCGCAGCCTCACCCGTGTGCTGATCGGCTTCCTCCTGCTCGGCAACGCCACGAACCTGCTGCTGCTGATCGTGATGGGCGTTCCGGGCAATGCGCCGTTCTTCGGCACCGAGGGCGAGATGAGCGACCCGCTCCCGCAGGCCCTCACCCTGACCGCCATCGTGATCACGTTCGCGGTCTCGGCCTTCCTCCTCGCCCTGATCTACCGCTCCTGGCAGCTCGGTCAGGCCGACACGGTCGAGGACGACGAGGCCGACATCGCGCTCCGCGAGCGCACCGACGCCGACGAAGACCTCATGGACGACGAGTCCGAGACCGACGAGGACGAGGCGACCACCGACTTCGTCGGTGTGCAGACCGCACCGATCACGGTGCTGCACATGCGCGACCACCCCGCCATCCACGACGATGCGCCGTTCGATGCGCCCACCGGCTGGGGAGACGAACACTCTTCGGGCCCCGCCGAGAGTGATTCGAGCACCCCCGACGAACCCCACGACCACGACGAGAACGAGGAGGGCCGCCCATGACCTCTCTCGTTCCGCTCCTCGTGGCTCTGCCGCTCCTCGGAGCCGCCATCACGCTCGTGTTCGGCCGGAACGCGCGCCTCCAGGTCGTCGTCACGGTGGCGACTCTCGCCGCCGTCTCGGTGATCGCCGCCGTCCTCCTGGTGGTCGTCGACTCCGGAGACCCGCTCGCGGTCTCGGTCGGCGGGTGGCCGGTGCCGTTCGGCATCGTGCTCTACGTCGACCGGCTCGCGGCGCTCCTGGTGCTCGTCTCGAGCATCGTGCTGCTCGCCGTGCTCCTCTTCTCGATCGGCCAGGGAGCCGCGGACGGAACCGACGAGACCCCGATCTCGATCTTCAACCCCTCGTACCTGATCCTCGCGGCCGGCATCTTCAACGCGTTCATCGCGGGCGACCTGTTCAACCTCTACGTCGGCTTCGAGATCCTGCTCGTCGCCTCGTATGTGCTCATCACCCTCGGCAGCACCGAGTCGCGCATCCGCACCGGCGCCGTCTACATCGTGGTCTCGCTGGTGTCGTCGATCCTGTTCCTGGCGTCGATCGCGATGATCTACGGCGCACTCGGCACGGTCAACATGGCCCAGATCGCCGAGCGCATGTCGGAGCTGCCGCAGGAGACGCAGCTCGTGCTGCATCTGATGCTCGTGGTGGCGTTCGGCATCAAGGCGGCCATCTTCCCGGTGTCGTTCTGGCTGCCCGACTCGTACCCGACCGCCCCCGCGCCGGTCACCGCGGTGTTCGCGGGCCTGCTGACCAAGGTCGGCGTCTACGCCCTCATCCGCACCGAGACCCAGCTCTTCGCCTCGAACAGCATCGACACCCTGCTGCTGATCATCGCGCTCGCGACCATGATCGTCGGTGTGCTGGGCGCGGTCGCGCAGGCCGAGCTCAAACGAATCCTGTCGTTCACACTCGTGAGCCATGTCGGGTACATGATCTTCGGCCTCGCGATAGCGACACCCGCCGCGATCGGCGCGACCGTGTACTACATCGTCCACCACATCGTCGTGCAGACGACCCTGTTCCTCGCGGTCGGACTCGTGGAACGACGAGCCGGCAGCACCTCGATCCTGCGGGTCAAGGGACTGCTCAAGGTCGCACCGGTGATCGCCGTGCTGTATTTCGTGCCCGCGATCAACCTGGGTGGGCTCCCGCCCTTCTCCGGATTCATCGGCAAGTTCGCGCTCTTCGAAGCGGCAGCATCCGTCGGCACGCCGATCATGATCGTGCTGATCTTCGGCGGCATCGTCACCTCGCTGCTGACCCTGTACGCACTCATGCGCGCCTGGAACCTCGCCTTCTGGCGCGAGGAGGAGGACTCCACCGAGACCGAGGGGCGCATCTCGTACCTCGGCAACGCGCCGGCCGCCGACGAGCAGCAGGAGCGTCGTCGCATCCCGAAGATCATGACGGTCGCCACGGCGGGTATGGTCGCGGTCACCGTCTCGCTCACGATCTTCGCCGGACCTCTGTACGCGCTCTGCGACCGCATCGGCGCCGCACTGCTGCAGCCGGTCAGCCTCGTGCAGCTGCAAGAGGAGGTGGGCGGATGAGACGACAGACCAAACGCCACCTCTGGCGCGACATCCGGGTGCAGCTGCCCTTCCTGGCCTGGCTCGTCGTGCTGTGGATGCTGCTGTGGGCGCAGTTCACCGTGCTGTCTTTCCTCACCGGACTCGTCGTCGCGATCTTCGTGACCCGCGTCTTCCGGCTGCCGACCGTCGAGCTCTCCGGCCGGATCAACATCGGCTACGCCGCGCTGTTCGTGGTGCAGTTCCTGTTCGCGGTGCTCAGCGGAGCCATCTCGGTGACCGTGCAGGTGTTCGACTTCCGACGCCAGCCGGGAACGGCGATCATCGCGGTGCCGCTGCGCTACGCGGACGACCTGGTCATGACGCACGTCGCCGTCGTGTCGTCGCTCATCCCCGGCTCGCTGGTGGTCGAGACCGATCGCGACAGGCGCATCCTGTACCTGCACGTGATCGGGGTCAGGAACCTCGACGACGTCGAGAAGCAGCGCGCCGGAGTTCTGCGTTGGGAGCGACGGGTCGTGCGGGCTCTCGGCGACCCCGCGCAGTACCGTGCGCTCAAGGCCGACCAGCGCGCCGGCCTGACCGGATCGACGGGAGGCGCCCGATGAACATCCTGCTGCTGCTGATCATGGTGGTCTTCGGCATCGCCGCCATCCTCACGCTGATCCGCATCGTCCGCGGGCCGTCGATCCTCGACCGCGCCGTCGCCTCCGACGTGCTCCTCACCGAGGTCATGTGCGTGCTCGGAGCGGAGATGGCCATCAACGGGCATACCCGCAACATCCCCGTGCTCCTCATCATCGCCGCGATCGGGGTGTTCGGTTCGATATCCGTCGCCCGGTTCGTCGCGAGAAGGGACAACACGACCTCATGAACATCCTCGGTTTCATGATCCCCGATCCGGTCATCGACGTGGCCGTGCTGGTGCTCATCCTGCTCGGTGCGCTGCTGTGCCTGTCGGCCGCGGTCGGGCTGCTGCACTTCCGCGACGTGCCGTCCCGTCTGCACGCGGCGACCAAGCCGCAGGTGCTCGGCCTGCTGCTGATCTGCATCGCGATCGCCCTGTCGCAGCGGTCGATCGGCGGCATCCTGCTGGGGTTCGTGCTCGTCGCCCCCGTCGTGCTGATGCAGTTCGCTACCGCCCCGCTGTCGGCGCACATGGTCGGTCGGCAGGCCTACCGCAACGGCACCATCGAACAGCGCGGTCTCGTCGTGGATGAGCTCGCCGAATCGAAGCAGACTCCTCCCGCCGCCGGCTGAGCTACCCGCCGAGTTTGCCTCAGGAACCCGCGCGGGATCAGGCAAGCGCGCGGGATCAGGCAGTTCGGCGCAGAAACAGCCTGAATCGGAGCGGTTGCCTGTTCTCGCGTGAACACCTGCCGCGACAAGCCCGCGCGAGCACGGTCCGAGCGTCAGAGACGGGCGGCGAATTCGTGGATCAGGCGGGCGGCGGGCTCGGAGTCGCTGATGAGCGTGCCGTGGCCGTGATCGGGGATGACTTCGAGCTTGGCCCCGGGGATCGCGTCGAGGATCTCCCGGCACCAGCTCATCGGGGCGAGCGGGTCGTCCTCGCCGCGCAGTACCAGCACCGGGCACTCGATGCGGACGAAGGCGTCCTCGGGCTCATGCACGACGGTGGCACGGATCTTGCGGATCAGGTGCGGGCCCCCACGGAGGTACTCCCGGGCGCCGCGCCAGATCACCAGCGGCCGCTCGCCGACCAGGTCGGTCAAGAGGTAGCGGGCCTGAGACGCGATGTTGCGCGCCGCCTTGTTCACGGTGGGTCCTGCCAGCACGACCCCTTCCACCAGCGAGGGATGCCGAGCTGCGAGTTCCGCCGCGATCTGGCTGCCCATCGAATGGCCGATCACGACCACCGGGCCCGAGTCCACGTGTTTCAGGTATGCCGCGACGAGGTCGGCGTGGCGTTCCATGGTGAACGTGCGCTCCGGCTCGGGTGCCTCGCCGAAACCGGGAAGGTCCAACGCGATCACCCGGCCGTCGAGCCGCTGCACGACGTCGAGATAGACGCTCCGCCCCATGCCGATGCCGTGCAGCAGGAGGTAGGTGTGCGGGCCTTCGCCGAACGTCTCGGCGATCAGTGTGGCGCCGGAGTGCTCGAACTCGAGGAGCGTGACGGTGGTGCCCTTCGGGGCGAGGTAGCTGGATGGCACCCACCCACGGTATCGGAGCAACCTGCGCCGCCCCTTCAGGACGGCGCAGCGCACCGGTCAGCCGGCCGGCGACAGGATCAGCGTGTCCACCGTCGAGCCATCCACCGCCTTCGCGGAATATGCCCACGGCTTCTGCACCCCGACGGCCCAGTCGGCGGTCTGGTCGGTGTAGTGCTCGTGGAACGCGTGACCCGAAGCACCCGTGAGGTGGTTCCAGGTCGAGGCGTCGAAGTCGGACAGGTCGATCACCATCCGCATCGACGGCACCGTCGTGGTGGCATACGAGACGCCGAGCTCCCACCCGGTCGCGTTCACCACCGATGCTCCGCCGCCCACCGGGTACGGTCCGCGGTTGAAGAGGGCCTCGATGGGCGCGATCCCCGAGGTACCGAGCGTGTCGCTGGTGAGGGTGATCGCGTGCAGGTCGCCCCAGTTCCACCGCGCAGGGACGTCACCCTGCAGGGACACGAGTTCGTCGTAGGCCTCCTCGGCGGACAGGGCCAGCATGGCGTCCATCCCGTCGACGTCGATCTTCGGGTTGCTCCAGAGCGGATCGGACGGGTCGTCGAGCATGTCGGCGACGACGGTGAACAGGCGTGCCTGCCCGTCGATCGGGAGTGGCTGCTCGCGCTCGCCGAAGATGTTCTGCACCAGGTTCGACCAGAGCACGTTGGCGTAGGCGGCCGCGGGCGAGGATGCCGTGTTCTGGGCGTCCCAGGGGAGGAGGAGGTCCACGGCCTCCCGCACGTCCGCCCGGCTCACGTCCACGTCGGCCATGGCGGACGCCAACTGCGTGCCGATCCACATCTCGTCGTCCATCTGGATGTCGCGCATGTCCTGTGCGGTCAGCGGGGCGACGGCCGCGTGTCGCTCGATCAGGTGCGCGATCCGTGCTGCACGGTAGCCGTAATCCCAGTCGCGGGAGAGGAAGTAGGCGTAGTCGTCGGTCACGATCGCGTTGTTCGCGGTGACGATGTACCCCGAGCTCGGGTTGTACGAGACGGGCAGTTCCTCGAACGGGATGTAGCCCGTCCAGTCGTAGCTGCTGTCCCATCCCGGCTGCGGCATCCATCCGTCGCCGGCACCGCGGATCGGGAGGCGCCCGGGTGTCTGGTAGCCGATGTTCCCCTCGGTGTCGGCGTAGATGAGGTTCTGCGCGGGTACGTCGAAGAGGGAGGCGGCGTAGCGGAAGTCGTCGAAGTCCTGCGCGGTCGAGAGGGCGAAGATCGCCGTCGCGGTCGTGCCGGGGTCGAGGGCGGTCCAGCGCAGGCTGACGGCGTATTCGGCGTCGTCCTGCCCGGCGGGCGGGGCGGCGGGCGCCTCGGTTCCTTCCGCGAGTGCCGGCTCCGGGTCATCGGCGATCGCGGTGAAGTCGTCGGTGAGTCCCGAGATGATGGGCCCGTGCACGGTCGAGCGGATCGTCAGCTCGATGTCGTCGCCGCCGGCGACCTTGATCGTCTCGGTGCTCTGCTCGAGCGGGACCAGTGCCCCGTCGCGCCAGTACTCGTCGCCGACCACCCGCTCGACGTAGAGGTCGGTCACGTCGGTCGTGAGGTTGGTGAACCCCCACGCGACGTGCTGGTTGTGGCCGATCACGATGCCGGGAAGCCCGGAGAAGGAGAATCCGCCGACATCGAACGGGCAGGCATCGTTCACCGTCGAGCACTTCAGTTGCACCTGGTACCAGACCGACGGCAGCGAGGCGCCGAGGTGCGGGTCGTTCGCGAGCAGCGGCATGCCCGTCTCGGTGAGGTCGCCGGAGACGACCCAGGAGTTCGACCCGATCCCCTCGCCGACGTCCCCGACGAGTTCGCTCGCGGCTTCGATGACGCTCGAGGTCTCCTTCCACTCGATCGTGGTGGTCGCCTGCTGGATCCCGTCGTCCGATTCGGTCGGAGTGTACGCGGTCGGTTCGGCGCCGGTGTCGAGTGCGGGCACCGACGAGATCTTCGGGACGATCACCGGGTTCTCGTCGAACGGGTACTCGGGGTAGAGCTTCGCGAGCAGCTCGCCGGTGTCGACCGCCTCGCCCGCATCGTCCGCACCGGCGGTCAGCTCGGCGGCCAGGAGGGAGCGTTCGGTCTCATCCTCGATGTTGCCGCGCAGATCCCAGGCCATGGCCTTGAGCCAGGCGACCGAATCGGCGGGCTCCCACGGCTCGGGCGCGTAGTCCGGGTTCTGAATGCCGAGAACGGCATATTCGAGCGAGAGCTCCGCGCCGGATCGCGTGGCGAGGTACGCGTTGACCCCGTCGGCGTAGGCCTCGTAGTAGCCGAGCGTGGTGTCGTCCATCGCCTCCACCTCGGCTTCGGCGACGGCGCGCCAGCCGAGTGTGCGCAGGAACGCATCGGTCGCCGCCTGGGATTCCCCGAACATCTCGGCGACGCGCCCCGCGGTGACGTGCCGGCGGAAGTCCATCTCGAAGAACCGGTCCTGGGCGTGCACGAAGCCCTCCGCGTAGAACAGGTCGTCGGTCGAGTCCGCGGTGATCGTCGGGATGCCGCGGTCGTCACGCTGCACCGTGACCTCGGCTTTCAGACCGTCGAGCTCGATGGCGCCCGAGGTTTGCGGGAACGACCGCTGGATCGTCCAGGTCACGACGAACGCGGCAGCGACGGCGATCACGATGATCCCGGCCACCACGAGGAACGCGATACGTCCGATGCGAACGCCCAGTGAGGGGCGAGAAGGTACGGCGGACTCCTGCGAATCGGTCATCATCGTCGAGAACTCTTTCGGGTAGACAGGTGGAACTCAGTCCCACCGAGCCCCAGTGCGCGTTTCAGGGTCGCGCCCTCGCATCATATCGGCCAGAGCGCTCGCCGCGGGGCTCCACGACGATCGCTCGGACGTGCCCGATGAGGCTGGACTGCAGGAACTGCACAGACCGCGGGACCGTTCGGTTCCCATTCAGGTGAATGTGTTATGTTACCCGTTGCGCTACGCGCGAATAGGGGACGATGCGGAGGCTCGGCGCGAGAGTGTCGGGGCTGCCGGTATCGGCCGCATCGAGTGGTGGGGGAACCACGGTGGTCGAAGGAGGGTGTGATTTGTTGGGCATGGATGGTGCGCTGGAACGGCGTTCGGTGAGTGAAGACGTCTATCACCGGCTGCGGGATGCGATCGTCAGCGGCGAGCTACGGCCGGGCGAACGGATTCGCGATTACGAGCTCGCGGCGGATCTCGGGACATCGAAGACGCCCGTGCGGCACGCGCTGGCGCGGCTCGCCGAAGGGGGACTCGTCGAGATGCAGCGCAACCGCTACACGCGGGTGGCGCCTCTCGACCTCGACCAGATCCGAGACGCGATCGCGCTCTTCGGCGACATCTGGATCGGGTCGGTACGCCATGCGATGCCGCTGATCCAGGCCGACGACGTCACGTATCTCGTCGACCTCACCGAAGACATGTCCGCCGCGGTCCTGAATCAGGATGTCCTCGAGTTCGGGGGAGCGCTGCGCGCCATCACGATCGGTTTCGCGCGCATCGAGGGCAACTCCACGCGCGTGAGCGTCATCGAGTTCCTCGGGCCGCAGATCCGCCGCTTCTCGCAGCACGCACGTGGCTCGTTCGACTGGGCGGCCGTCGAAGAATCCACCATCGCCATCCGCGAAGCCGTTCGCCAGCGCGACGCCGGCGCCACCCGCGCCGCCATCGTGACGCTCTTCGATTCGGTGCTGCCGAGCATCATCGATCGCACCGAGGAGCTCGACCGCACCGAGGAGCTCGACCGCACCGAGGAGCTCGACCGCAC
>NZ_SSDF01000081.1 GCF_004794515.1 Microbacterium sp. A20
GACCCCACCCGCACCCCACGACTCGGCGGACGCGCCCGCTTCGACATCGCCGCATGACCTGGCTCCGGCGAGTGGCCGCCGCGTGACGGTCCGCGTGACCCGGCTCCGGCGAGCGGTCGTCGACTGGCCAGCACGCCGCGCTCCGGAGAGCGTTCGCGGCGCGGCGTGTCCGTCGGCAGGGAACGGCGGAGCAGCACCGTGATCTTGTATTCACTTCTTTTCGGAGGATCCCGGCCACTGACCGCAAAGTTGTTTACCTAACGTTCCTGCTTTCGCCGCTCCCCGGCTGGAACGGCTCCCTAGCGTCGTCTCAGCGCCGGTGCGGTGCGTCGTAGATACACACGTGGAAGAGGATGAAGTGAAGAGACAGATCGCAGGAGTGTGCACGCTCGCGGCCGTGGCCGCCGCCGTCGCATTCCCCCTCACGGCGGCGAACGCCGCCGAGGAGCTCGCGGCACCGACATTCAGTCACGACGGCGGCCGATTCACCGAGTCGAAGACCGTCACGCTCACCGCGCCACAGGGCGCGCAGATCAGGTACACGCTCGACGGATCGACGCCGACCGCGAAGAGCCCGCTCTACAAGAAGCCACTGGTCATCGACGAGACGACGAACCTCGCCGCGGTCTCGATCAAGGGCGGCGCGACCTCGCCCGCCGAGATCGAGGGCTACATCATCAAGACCGATGAGAAGCCGCTCACCTCGTTCTTCGTGATGAGCGACGTGCATACGTCGGCGCTCACAGAGAAGAACCGGGGCATCTGGAAGAGCCACTTCGACACCCTCGCGTCGATCAACCCCGACCCGGATCTGATCATCTCCAACGGCGACCAGATCAACGACAACAACAACAACACCGCGCCCGATCACCAGGTCGTGAAGACGATCTTCGACGAGAATATCGACCGCCTCGGACTCGATGACACCCCGATCCTGATGTCGCACGGCAACCACGACGTGGGCAACGCCGACATGGCGAAGTACTACGGCGACTGGTTCCCGAACGCGACCGGCGGCTACTACGAGAAGACGATCGACGGCCAGACGTTCCTCGTGATCGACACCGAGCGCTACTCGGGCGCACAGCGCACCTGGCTCCAGGGCCGCCTCGCCGCGCTCTCCGCCGAGCCGGATGCCCTCAACACCCCGATCTTCGTCGTCGGCCACCGCCCGACCGCCAACACGGTCTATGACGGAGCGCAGGCCTCGAACGCCACCCTCACCGCCGACCTCTCCGGATACCCGCAGGCGGTCTACTTCTCGGGTCACTCGCACCTGCACCTGAACGACGAGCGCTCCATCTGGCAGGGCGGCTTCACGGCCGTGAACGACGGATCCATGTCGTACACCGAGACCCCGCACGACGCGTATCAGATCTACGGCAACGCCCTCTGGGACGAGTTCACGATCCCCACGGCGCAGGCCCTGTACGTCGAGGTATACGCCGACCGCACCGAGATCGACCGCATCAACTTCGCCGCCGACGAGGATCGCACCTACACGAACGGCGCCTGGGGTGCGTACCAGGCCGGTTACCCCTTCGCCAGCGCCGGCACGCTCGCAGGTCCGACCTGGACGGTCCGCCTCGACGGCACGACGCCCGAGGAGGTGCGCGCCAACTTCGACCACACCGCGGCCGCCCGTGACAACGTCGCACCGGTTCAGCAGGGTGCGCCCGAGCACACCGTGACCGCATCCGGCGCCGACATCCTCCGAGTGCCCGCTGCGACCGACGACGAGTCCGTCTACGGCTATGACGTGCGGGTCCGCGACGCGGCCACCGGCGTCGAGGCGCTGCCGATCCGCGCCGGCGCGAAGGTGCTCGCCGACTTCCAGATCGCGCCGCGCCCGAGCGTCCTCGAGATCCCGCTCGCGATCCGCAACGGACGCCAGGCCGACGCCCCGCTCATCACCCTCACCAAGGGGACGAGTTACATCGCCGAGGTCACCGCCGTCGACATGTACGGCAACCGCTCGGAGAAGACGACGGTCTCGTTCGTCGCCGGACAGGTGCCCGACACCACCCGCCCGCAGGTGACGCTCGTCAGTCCGACCACGGCCGGTCCGTCGAAGGCCATCGACATCCGCGTCGACGCGACCGACGAGGTGGGACTTGCCCGCATCGTCGCGAACATCTACCAGGGAGGCACGCTCGTCAAGAGCACGCAGTCCAAGGCCACCGGCACCACCGGCTCGCACGTCGCGACCGTGACGCTCCCCGACGGGGCGTACACGATCAAGTACAACGCGCAGGACGCCGCGGGCAACATCTCGAAGACCTCGACGTTCGATCTCACCGTCGACGCCACGGCCCCCACCGTGACCGTCAAGACCGGCGACTCGTTCACCGTCGGCGATGCAGCGGGCTACGACAAAGTCAGCTTCAAGCTCCACGACGCCGGCAAGATCGACCGGCTCGAGCTCAACGGCGTCGGGAAGGACCTCTCGAACAACGCCTGGTCCGACCTCAACTTCGTGAAGCCGGGAACGTTCGGAGGCGTCAAGGGCGAGAACACCCTCCTCGTCCACGACGTCGCCGGCAACGTCACGACCGTCGAGTTCGTGCTGCGCTGATCGATCGACGCGAAGCCCCGCGGGTGTTCCGCGGGGCTTCGTGCGTCAACCGGTCTTGTCGGCATCAACCGCGTCCGGCATCAACCTCGTCCGGCTCCCACCGCAGCAGATCCCCCGGCTGGCACTCCAGTACCGCGCACAGAGCGTCCAACGTCGTGAAGCGCACCGCCTTCGCGCGCCCGTTCTTCAGAACCGCGAGGTTGGTCGGCGTGATCCCGATCCGCGCGGCCAGCTCGCCGACGCTCATCTTCCGTCGCGCCATCATCACGTCGATGTCGACCACCACCGGCATCAGATCACCTCGTCGTCGAGCTCGGAGCGCAGCGCTCGCGCCTCGGCCTCGCGGTCGATCGCCTGTCGCAGCAACGCCTTCATGACGACCACGAGCAGTGCCATCCCGGCGAGCACGACCCCGGCGCCGCCGATCAGCGCCACGACCCCCGGCGCCGTCGCCCCCGGCGCGAGCAGTGCAGCCAGGATCCACGTGAGCACCGCGGCGACGAGGATCGCGCCGATGATCACGTCGACGTAGCGGAACGACGACTCCGAGAAGATCGACCCGCGCCGCACCCTCGTCAGCAGCATCCACACGCACACCCCGAACACCTGCAGCGTGCCGACGCCCAGCACCACGAGCGACACCAGCACGATCCGGCCCCACAGCTCCTCCTCGGCGAGGTCGAGCCACAGCAGCGGCACGATGAGCGCCTGCACCGCCACCGAACCCAGCAGCGCCACCGCGATCACGATGCGCAGAACGACGATCGTCGTCTTCCCCATGCCCACTCCTTCATCGAAGAACAACAGGAATCTATCGTTATTCGTTCGATGGAGCAAGCCGAGGGGCGGGCGGAGTGAGGGCGGGGCCGGTGCCGCCGGGCGGTCGTGTCAGGACCGCGACGGAACGGTCAGTGCCGCCGCACGGCGCGACGGATGCGGCGAACCGCCCGCCCCGCAGCATCCTTGAATCCGCCGCCCGGCCACTCGCGGTGCAGCTCCACCGTGCCGCCCTCGCCCACCGCGACCGTGCAGCTGCGCCCCGCCAGGATCGGCGAGCGGCCGACGCGATCGAGCACCGTGGGATCGGCCTCGAGGGGCACGTCGAATGTCCACCCCGCCCGGCGGACCTTGACGCTGAGAGGGCCGCCTCGGGACTCGTCCGTGCGCTCGAACGCGCGAACCGGATCGATCGAGACGGCGACGGCGGAGAGGTCGCGGGGACGGCGGCCGGAGAGGACGCGCTCGGTGCCGGGCCCGTCGCGGAGGATCAGATCCACACGATCGTTGCGAAGCTCGCGATCCACGACCAGAAGATTCGCGGGGAGCCCTTCGAGAGACGACAGGGGCAGCGACGTCAGCCGCGTGATCTTCTTGGCGCCGGGGGACGTCGCCGCGGGAGTGCCCGCGCCGGCGGTGCTCGCGTCGGTGCCGCTCACGCCGACGTTCCGCGCACCGGGAGCAGGTGCATCCGAGCGGGATGTCTCGAACACCAGCGCATCCTTCCCGCCCTGCGTGATGTCGATGCGAAGCGTGAGGTGCAGCCCGCCGCCCCGCGACCAGTGCGCGGCTGTCACGGTCGCGCGGCACTCCAGGCCCGCCTCGAACTCGGCCAGACGCACCAGGTCGTCACGACGATCGGCCCGCAGCAGTGCCGCGCGGATCCGGTTCGCGACCCCGAGACCGGCATCCACGCCCGGCCCGAACCGCCGCTGCGTCAGCGGGACCACGACATCCAGCAGGCGGTCGCGATACTCGTCGGGGTAGTTGACCATGCGCCGTCCCGCGATGCGCTTGAGGATCTTGCCGCGGAACCAGTGCCGCAGCAGTCGATCGCGCAGGCGTCCCGGCTCGGTGTGCGCCTCGACGATGTCGAGCACGGTCTCCAGGTGCGGGAAGTAGGTCTCCGGCTCGATCCGCGCGGAGCTCGCGCTGCCCGGCTGCTTCACCCAGGCGTAGCAGGGCTCGCTCGCGAGGATCGAGATCGTCGACGCGGCGAAGTACGCCTGCATCACGAACATGTGATCCTCCAGCCGCACACGCCCCTCGGGGAAGCGGATGTCGTTCGCGCGCAGGAACGCCGTGCGGAACATCTTGTGCGGTGTGAGCATCTCGAGCAGCGGATCGGTGCCCAGCGTCGCCCGGGGGATGTCCTTGCGGAAGATCCGGCTCGGCAGTGGGCGGCCGATCCCCACCTCCTTGCCGACGATGACGTCGGACGCGTTCGCGTCCGCGTAGTCGCACAGCTTCTCGAGCGCGCCGTCGAACAGGTAGTCGTCCTGGTCGACGAACTGCACGTACTTCCCTCGGGCCGCATCGATGCCGTGGTTGCGCGGCATTCCGGGCCACCCGGAGTGCTCCAGCGAGAGCACCCGCACGTTCGGACGTGTGCGGGCGATGGCGGCCAGGCGCTCACCGGTCGGCTCGCCCGAGCCGTCATCGCACAGCAGTACCTCGAACGCGCCGGGGTCGAGTGTCTGCCGATCCAGCGATGCGATGAGGTCATCGAACGATGGCCCCGGCCGGAACACCGGCACCACGACGCTCACGCGGATGCTGTTCCCGCGACTGCTGCTCTCCGGCTGAATGCTCTGTGACAAAACGTCTCACTCCCCCAAGTCCGACAATCTCCCGAGCTAAACACGAGTTCCTGTGGGGGTCACCAGGCTTGCGCTTCGCGGGCGGGTATGCAGAACTGCGCAGTGGCCCCGGCAGTGATCCGGCAGCCACGGCAGTGCCCCGGAGGGGTCCGGCGCGGAAAGCCGTCCGACTCAGGATGCGATGCGGCGAGCCGGGGCGTCGTCCGTGCGGGAACCGACCTCGGCCCAGACCGCATCCAGCGAGATCTCGAGCACGCCGGCGATCGCCGCGATCGTCGAGAAGGCGGGGGTGGCCACGCGTCCGGACTCGATCTTGCGCAGGGTCTCGGGGGAGATGCCGGCGTCGAGCGCGATGCTCAGCATCGACCGCTCGCCGCGGGCTCGACGCAGCAGGGCGCCCAGGCGCTCGCCCCGCTCGAGCTCGGCGGGGGTGAGCGGCATCCGGACCATCATGACGCCCATACTAATACCGGGATAGTATTACCGGGATAGTTATTGGTACCAACGGAGAGAGGGCCCATGATCGAGATCCTGAACGCCGACGAGCTCGTGCGCGCGAGGGCGGCCGGCGCGCTCGTCGGCGACATCCTGCAGACGTTGAAATCCCTCGCCGACGTCGGCGTGAACTTGCTCGACCTCGACCGCAGCGCGAAGCAGCTGATCGAGGATGCCGGCGCCGACTCCTGCTACGTCGACTACGCACCCTCGTTCGGCCGTGGTCCGTTCGGGCACTACGTGTGCACCGCCGTGAACGATGCCGTGCTGCACGGCATGCCCCACGACTACGCACTCCGGCCGGGAGACCTGCTCACTCTCGACCTGGCCGTCACCCTGCGTGGCGTCTCGGCCGATGCGGCCATCAGCTTCGTTGTCGGAGGCAACCCGGCGGCAGGGGACGTCGCGATGATCGCGGCGACCGAGCGTGCGCTCGCCGCCGGCATCGCCGCCGCTCGCCCTGGTGCCCGCACCGGCGACCTGTCGCACGCGATCGGCACGGTGCTGCACGATGCCGGCTACCCCATCAACCTCGAGTTCGGCGGCCACGGCATCGGCTCCACCATGCACCAGGACCCGCACATCGCGAACGACGGCCGGCCCGGCCGCGGGTACACACTGCGCCCGGGACTCCTGCTCGCGCTCGAACCCTGGATCATGGCCGACACCGATGTGCTGCGCACCGACGATGACGGCTGGACCCTGCGGAGCGCCACCGGATGCCGTACCGCGCACACCGAGCACACGATCGCGATCACCGCGGACGGTGCCGAGATCCTGACGCTGCCGAGGTTCTGACGCTGCCCGCGCGCTGACGGGAGTTCACGAAACTCACACCCCACCTTCAGCATGAACGACATATCGTTGAGTATCGTTCAACCCCAGCAGGAGGTCATCATGAACAACGCATTCCCCTCCAACCCGTTCGGCGGCAACAGCGGCTCCGGGAACAACGGCGGCCCCGGCAGCCTCTTCGGCGGCGCCGGCTTCGGCACGGGCCCCGGCGGTCCGGCATCCGCGATCTTCGAGGCGATGGACCAGCTCCGCAAGTCGTTCGAGCCCCGCCCGTCCGGCGGCTCGCGCATGGCCCGCGGCGATGTGCGCACGGCCGTGCTCTCCCTGCTCGCCGAGAAGCCGATGCACGGCTACCAGATCATCAACGAGATCGCCGAGCGCAGCGGTGGAACCTGGAAGCCCAGCGCTGGTTCCGTGTACCCGACGCTGCAGCTGCTCGCCGATGAAGGACTCATCGAAGCCGAGGAGCAGAACGGCCGCAAGACCTACTCGCTCACCGAGGCCGGCCGTGCGGTCGCCGACGAGAGCTCCGAGACCCCGGCTCCCTGGGAGTCGTCGGGCAAGGACGGCAACCGCGACAACGCCCGCTTCAGCGCCCTGCCCAAGGCGGGCGTCGACCTCGCCGCCGCGGCAGCGCAGGTCGGTCGCAGTGGTTCGCCCGAGCAGGTGCAGCAGACCATCGAGATCCTCGACGAGGCCCGCCGTAGGCTGTACTCGATCCTCGCGCAGGACTGACCGCACAGTGCGGCATCGGGTGAGGGCCTGCGAGAGGACCATGCGATGACGGATGCCGCGGCACAGGGCGCGCACCGCGCCAGGTACCGCCGCATCGTGTCGTTCGCGGGCCGCGAGTTCCTGAAGATCTGGTGGTTCGAGCTCGTCCTCCCGCGTTTCGGCATGAGCCGGATCTCCGAGCGCACACGAGGGCAGCGGATGCAGACGTTCGCGCGTCGCTTCCATGCGCTCGCGGTGGAGCTCGGCGGCCTCATGATCAAGGTCGGGCAGTTCATGTCGTCGCGCCTCGACGTGCTGCCGCCCGAGATCACGAAAGAGCTCGAGGGCCTGCAGGACGAGGTTCCGGCCGTGCCGACCGCGGCCATCCGCGCGCTCGCCGAAGCCGAACTCGGCATCCCGCTCGAGCGCGCGTACGCGTGGTTCGACGACACCCCGGTCGCGGCGGCATCCCTCGGCCAGGTGCATCGGGCCCGGCTCTCCGAGCTCGACGCCGCCGACACCGGCCTCGACCAGGTCGTGGTCAAGGTGCAGCGTCCGGGCATCGACGGGATCGTCGCGGTGGACCTCGCCGCACTCCGTCGGGTCGCGCGCTGGCTGACCCGTGTGCGCATCGTCGCCGATCGTGTCGACGCCCCCGCGCTCGTGGAGGAGTTCGCCGCGACCAGCCTCGAGGAGATCGACTACCTGCACGAGGCCGCGAGCGCCGAGCGGTTCCGCGAGAACTTCGCCGATGACCCGCGCGTGGCCGCTCCGGAGATCGTGTGGGAGCGGTCGACTCGCCGCGTGCTCACCCTCTCCGACGTCACCGCGATCAAGATCAACGACACGGATGCGCTGCGTGCCGCCGGCATCGACCCGTCCGAGGTGGCCGCCGTATTCGCCGAGGTCATGTTCGACCAGGTGTTCACGCACAGCTTCGTGCACGCCGACCCGCACCCCGGCAACATCTTCGTGACGCCCGTCGCCTCGGTGCCCGGGGGATTCCAGCTCACGTTCATCGACTTCGGGATGATGGCCGAGGTGCCGGACAGCCTCCGCGATGGGCTGCGCACCCTCCTCATCGCGGTCGCCGGGCGCGACAGCCGCGGTCTCGTCGCCGCCGCGCAGGAGATCGGTGTGCTGCTCCCTTCGGCCGACACCAATGAGCTCGAACGAGCCCTGACCGCGCTGTTCGCCCGCTTCGGCGGCATGGGATTCGCCGAGCTGAGCAAGGTCGATCCGCGGGAGTTCCGCGACTTCGCCGAGGAGTTCGGCGACATGGTGCGCTCGCTCCCGCTGCAGCTGCCCGAGAACATGCTCCTGCTCATCCGCGCGGTCTCGCTGACGTCGGGCATGTGCAGCGGACTCGATCCGGCGTTCAACGTGTGGGATGCCGCCGAGCCCTACGCCGGCCGGCTGCTGCGCGACGAGAGCGGCAACATCGTGCAGGCCTTCGCGACGCAGGCGATGGACACGATGAGCACCACCTGGCAGCTGCCCGGACGCATCGACCGGATCATCACCCGCATCGACGACGGCAATGTGTCGTTCGACACCTCGCGTCTGGAGCGGCGCCTCGACCGTCTCGAGGGCATCGCGCGCCGCATCGCCTCGGGCGTGCTGTTCGCGGCGATGCTCGTCGGCGGGGCACTGCTCGTCCCCTCGCTGCCGCCGCTGGGCATCACCCTGATCTGCGTCTCGGCCCTGCCGCTGCTGCACTCCGTGTTCGCCGGCGTCGGTCGCCGCGGCCCGCGCTAGTCGCGGCACGCCCGGGCGGGAAGCGTCGCCGCTGGATTCCGGCCGTGGGATCAGGCGATCGCGCGGCATCAGGCAGTTTGCGACAGAAACCGCCTGATTCCGCGTGACGGCCTGATCCGGCACGCCCGGGAAACGCGGCATCCACACGGGTGGCCTCGGTTTTCGCACCCACGCATCGGTATATCGCGTGACAGGATGGTGTGCCATGGAGACCCCTGACGAGAAGCTGCCCGCACGCTCCGCAGGAAGCACCCCCCAGCGCCCGCGTACGGATGCCGTCGGCACGGGCGTGAACCGCCTCCCGGCCAAGGCCACCGAGGCCGCCAAGAAGATCGTCCGCGACATCGCCGCCGTCCCGCCGCGCAGCGTGCACCCGGCCCTCGTGCCCGGCGTCTCGGTCGAGGAGACCGGCCGCACCTACCGCACCGACCCGCTCGTGTTCGGCGTCGCGGTCGCCCTCACCGTGGCCTTCATCGCCTGGGGTGTCTTCGCCGGCGACAACCTCTCCGGCACCACCACGGCCGTGCTCGGCTGGGTGGTGGAGTACTTCGGGTTCTTCTTCACGACCATCGCCACGGTCATCCTCGTGTTCATGCTGTTCGTCGGTTTCAGCCGCTACGGGCGCATCCCTCTCGGCCGCGACGACGAAGAGCCCGAGTACTCGATGTTCTCGTGGATCTCGATGCTGTTCGCCGCCGGCATGGGCATCGGCCTGGTGTTCTGGGGTGCGGCCGAGCCGCTGACCTTCTTCGAGAACCCGCCGCCGGGAACCGTCGAGGCGAACACCCTCGATGCGATGCACACGGCGCAGACCCAGGTGCTGTACCACTGGGGTCCGCAGGCCTGGGCGTTCTACGCACTCGTCGGCGGCGCCATCGCCTACGGCGCCTACCGCCGCGGACGCACCCCGCTCATCTCCTCGATCTTCGCCCCTCTGCTTGGTGAGGGCCGCACGACCGGACCCCTCGGCCGCACGATCGACATCTTCTCGATCATCGTCACGCTGTTCGGAACCGCGGCATCCCTGGGCCTCGGCGCCCTGCAGATCGGGCACGGCGTCGAGATCGTCAGCGGCGCCGGTCCGCTCGGCAACGGCATCCTCATCGCGGTCATCGCCGTGCTCACCGCGTGCTTCATCGCCTCGGCGGTCTCGGGCGTCTCCAAGGGCATCCGGGCGCTGTCGAACATCAACGCCGTCGTCGCCCTGCTGCTGGCGTTCTTCGTGTTCTTCGTCGGACCGACGCTGCTCATCCTCAACGTGATCCCGTCGGTCGCCGTGCAGTTCATCGGGGACCTGCCGCAGATGATCGGCCGCTCGGCGTCGCAGGGCGAGGCGGCGCAGACGTTCCTGTCGAGCTGGACGATCTTCTACTGGGCGTGGTGGATCTCGTGGTCGCCGTTCGTCGGCATGTTCATCGCGAAGATCTCGCGCGGCCGGAGCCTGCGCCAGTTCGTGTCCGTGGTCATCGTGGTGCCCTCGGTCATCTCGCTCATCTGGTTCGCGATCTTCGGCACCACGGCGATCCAGCAGCAGATGGACGGTGCGAACCTCGCCGTCGACCCGCCGGAGGAAGTGCTGTTCGGCGTGCTCGCGAACCTGCCGTTCGGACTCATCACGAGCATCGTGCTCATCCTGCTGATCGCGATCTTCTTCGTCACCGGCGCGGATTCCGCCTCCCTCGTGATGGGCACCCTCTCGCAGCAGGGTCGCCCGGAGCCCGCACGTTGGGTCGCGGTCGTCTGGGGCGTGCTGGTCGGTGTGATCGCGGCCGTGCTGCTCGTCACCGGCGAGGAGGGGAGCGGCCTCAAGTCGCTGCAGAACGTGACGATCATCGCCGCGCTGCCGTTCGCGATCATCATGGGGTTCATGATGATCGCGTTCATGAAGGATCTGCGGCGGGATCCGCTGATCCTGCGCGACCGCTACGCCCGGGCCGCCGTGCGCCACAGCGTCATGTCGGGACTCGAGGAATACGGCGACGACTTCGCGCTCGTGCCCGTCGAGTACGACCACTCCGAGGACGACCTTGCCTGGATCGACGAGTCGACCGTCGACGACAGCCTCGCCGAGGTCTACGAGGCAGCCACCGAGGCGATCGACATCATCCCGCCGGCTCAGGTGGATGCCGTGGTCGACGCGGCGGCGACGGTGGATGCAGCGCCGGATGCAGCGGCGGATGAGCCGGAGCGGCCCCGCGCGGACTGATCCGCTCGCGAGGCGCGCGTGAGATCAGGCGATCCTGCGAGAACAGGCGGATTCATCGCGGATTGGCCTGAATCGGCGGGATCGCCTGATCTGGCGAAGGTCTGCGCCCGCGGGAGTCGTGATTCCCCGGCGCTAGGAGTTCTCAGCCGTGCGGGTGATGCGCGATGCCATGCTGGCGAAGATCAGTCCGTGGAAGGGCAGCACGGCGAGCCAGTACAGGCGTCCGGTGAGCCCGCGCGGGAAGAAGATCGCCCGCTGCTCGTAGCGCGCGCCCGCGGCTTCGGGGAGTGCGCGCAGCTCGAGCCAGGCCTCACCGGGCACCTTCATCTCGGCGCGGAGGCGCAGCAGCCCACCGCTCGCCGGCGAGGACTCGGTCGCAGCTCCCGGCTCTTCGACCGCTTCGACGCGCCAGAAGTCGATCGCGTCGCCCACGCGGGCGACGGTCTGGCTGCGGCGACCCCGTCGCAGTCCCACGCCGCCGACCACGCGGTCCATCAGCCCGCGCACCGCCCACAGGAACCGTGACGAGTACCACCCGTTCGTGCCGCCGATGCCCAGGATCACCGGCCACAGCCGGTCGACGGATGCCGAGGTGACGAGCGTGCGGGCGTCGGTGAAGACGGTGCGACCCGCCCAGTCCGGGTCGCTCGGCAGCGGATCGCTGGGAGCGCCCGAGACCTCGGAATCCTGCCAGCTGGTCTCGATCGCGTCGGCGTCGACCCGGCCGAGCGCCAGGTCGACGGCTCGCCGATACGGCGTCAGGCCGCCCTCCGGCTGCGGGATCAGCTCGTCGACCGCGTGGTCCTTCATGATGCACTCGTTCTGCAGCGAAGCGACGAGTGGCCGAGCGATCGAGCGCGGCACGGGCGTCACGAGGTTCACCCAGTGCGAGGCGAGCCCCGGCGTGAGCACCGGCAGCGCGGCGATGGCCCGCTGGGGGAGACCGGCCTCGACCGCATAGCCGTTCATCATCTGTCCGTAGCGCAGCACGTCGGGCCCGCCGATGTCGACCGCGCGGTTCACGTCGGCGTCGACCCGGGCCGCGCCGAGCAGATAGTGCAGCACGTCGCGCACGGCGATCGGCTGGATGCGGTTGCGCACCCACTTCGGCGCCGGCATGTACGGCAGCACATCGGTGAGGTGGCGGATCATCTCGAACGAGGCCGACCCCGACCCGATCACGACGCCCGCCTGCAGCACGAGCGTCGGCACGCCGGACTGCACGAAGATCTCGCCCACGCGCACGCGGGACCGCAGATGGGGTGACAGCTTCACGTCATCCGGATGCAGCCCGCCGAGGTACACGATGCGCCGCACACCCGCGCGAGCCGCGGCCTCGGCCACCGTCGTCGCCGCGCGCTCGTCGCTCTCCTCGAAGCCCTTGCCGGCGGTCATCGAGTGGATCAGGTAGTACACGACGTCGACGTCGTCCATGGCTGCGGCCACGGCATCCGCATCGTCGGCCGATCCCTCGACGATCTCGCAGTCGGGACCCCAGGGGAACGACGCCGCGCGGGCGGCGTCGCGCGCCAGCACTCGCACCCGGTAGCCGGCGTTCAGCAGCCGCGGGGTCAGTCGCCCGCCGACATATCCAGTCGCGCCCAGCACGAGCGCGCGCGGCGCCGATCCGTCGTCGCGGGGGACGGCGCGCAGCGCCTCTTCGCGGCCGGTGGGCTGGGTGAGTTGAGCCATGGGTCGAGAGTACGACCGACACGGGGTGATGGGGACGGGGTTGTGGCGAGGAGCGCGGGCGGATATGGAGTGCGCGCCGTGCCATTACGATCGTAGACATGGCTTCAATCGAATCGATTCGACGAACGGCTCCGGACCGGGCGTCCCGGCGCGCGCGTATCGCCGTCTCCGCCCTGTTCCTGACCAACGGGGCGCTGTTCGCGAACATCCTGCCCCGCTACCCGGAGATCAAGGCCGGGCTCGGGCTCGACAACCTCGGCTACGGCTTCGCGATCGCCGCCTTCCCCGCGGGAGCCATCGCCGCCGGCCTTCTCGCGGCCGTGCTCATCCGTCGGTTCGGCTCGGCGCGCATCGCCGTGATCGGCACCGTGCTCACGAGCATCGGCCTGCTGTCGGCCGCGCTCGCGCCCTCGGGCGTGCTGTTCGCTGTGGCGCTGTTCCTCGGCGGAGCATCCGACGCGATCACGGATGTCGCCCAGAACGCGCACGGCCTCCGCGTGCAGCGGCGCTACGGGCGGTCGATCATCAACGGCTTCCATGCGATCTGGTCGATCGGCGCCGTGATCGGCGGGGCGATGGCTGCCGTCGCGATCGCCCTGCAGCTGCCCCTGGGCGTGCACCTCGGCATCTCGACCGCCGTGTTCGCGACCGTCGCCCTCGTGGCCCTGCGGTTCTGCCTCCCCGGCCGCGACGACGAGTCCGAGCCGGATGCCGCCGCCGAGCCGACTGAGGTGACGGGGGCGCTGCGTCGTCACGTGACCCCGCGCACCGTGATCGCGATCATCGCGCTCACCCTCATCGCGATGGCCGGAGCCGTCGCCGAAGATGCGGGCAACTCCTGGGCGACCCTGTACCTCGCCGACTCGCTGGGGGCCGCCGCGGCGATCGCCCCGCTCGGCTTCATCGCCCTGGTCGGCGCGCAGTTCATCGGACGGATGCTCGGCGACCCGCTCACAGACCGGTTCGGACAGCGCTGGGTCGCACGGGTGGGCGGCATCATCGCGGCGGTGGGCATGACGCTCGCGCTCGCCTTCCCGACCGTTCCGGGCACGATCCTCGGATTCGCGGCGGTCGGCTTCGGCATCGCGACCCTCATCCCCGCGGCGATGCATGCCGCCGACGAGCTGCCGGGGCTGCGGGCGGGCGTCGGACTCACGGTCGTGTCGTGGCTGCTGCGCCTCGGGTTCCTGCTGTCGCCGCCGTTCGTCGGGTACATCGCCGAGACCCAGAGCCTGCGCGCCGGGCTGCTCGTCGCCCCGGTCGCCGCCCTCGTCGCCGTGCTGCTCGCCGGGTTCCTGGAGAAGCGCCGCCCGCGGGACTAGCCGCCGGCATCCGTCCCGTCCCGGCTTGTCCCGTCCCGGCGTCCGCCCGTCCTGTCCTGTCCCGGCATCCGGCATCCGGCATCCGCCCGTCCCGTCCTGTCCCGGTACAGATGTCGGACGGATGCACGGATGCAGGACGGATCTGCGGCGTTTCGTCCTGCATCTGCGAAATCTCCCGACAAGTGGACGGATGCCGAGACGGATGCCGCACATCTGCAACCCGGGGGTTGCGTCACGCTGACCAGTGTGCAACTCTGGAGTTGCAGTTGGTCGACCGGCCAGCGCGAAACCCGGAAAGGACCCATCATGGTGAACATGACCCACAACGAGGCATCCGTCGTCGACGAGGAGACCTTCTCGATCCGGCGCAGCATCCAGATCGCGGCACCCGTCGAGAAGGTGTGGCGAGCGGTGGCCGAGCCCGAGCACGTCTCCCGCTGGTTCGGGCGCACCGTGCTCGACGGCACCGGTGTCGGGGCGACCGGCACGATGACGTTCCCGGACTACGACGTGATCCCGCTGCGGGTCGAGGAGTACGACGAGCCGCGGCGCATCAGCTACCGCTGGAACAACGACGACGCCCTCGGCAAGCTCCCGGATGCGATCGATGAGGCGACCTCGACCGTCTTCACCTTCACGCTCGAAGAGGCCGACGGCGGCACCAGGCTCACGGTCGTCGAGAGCGGCTTCGAGCGCACGTCCGACCCGCGTGCCAACCTCGAGTCGCACCGCACAGGCTGGGACCTGGAGCTCGACAAGATGGTCGCTCTGGTGGAAGGCGAAGCGTGACCACAGAGACCCTGCTGCCCATGTTCGCGGCGCTCGCGGACGAGACGCGCTGGAGCATCCTGACGGCTCTCGGTGAGGGGGATGCTTCGGCATCCGCCCTCGCCGGGCGCCTTCCGGTGTCGCGACAGGCCATCGCGAAGCACCTCGCCGTGCTGCAGGAGGTCGGCCTGGTCGAACCCGTGCGTGTCGGTCGGGAAGTGCGCTTCCGGGTCGTCGGCGCCGAGCTCTCCGCCACCGCGACGAAGCTCGACGTGATCGGGCGCGAGTGGGACCGCCGCCTCGCCGCGATCAAGGAGATCGCGGAAGGCCTGTAGGCCTCACTCCGCCTCGGGCGCCGCCTGGTCGCGGATCACGTCGCGCAGCTCCTCGTCGAGGTCGGATGCCTCTTCGATCGCAGCGGTCATCCCGGCGAGGAACCGCGTGACGACGGCCCGCTCCTGGTCGGAGAGTTCGTCGACGAGGGTGAGCATGCGGTGATGCATCGCCCCGAGCGTGGCACGCACCTCTTCGTCGCTGCTCACGGTCGGCACGACGACTCCGGCCCGCCGGTCGGTGGGATGCGCCTCGCGGCGGACGTGGCCGCCCTTCTCGAGGCGGTCGATGAGCGTGGTCGTCGAGGCGGTCGAGATGTTGAGCATCCGGGCGATGTCGATCGCTCGCACGATCCGGCCGGCGCGCTGCTCGCGCAGGAGGAATCGCAGCGCCATGAGGTCGGTCTCGTTCATGCCCATCGAGATGCGGGTGCGCTCGCGCATCGCGGTCTCCGCTGCCCGGTAGCGGCGCAGCATGTTCAGCACGTCGATGGTGCTCGCGCTCTTGCCGTCGGGGTACCAGTATCCCGAGCGGGCGTAGTCCTGAGGCTCGGCCATCATGCCACTCCCTCTTCATCGCTGAGGGCACGTGACGTGCTGAGTTCGAGCATCTCGGTCGCGCCGGTCGCCACCTCGGCGGGGACGACGAGGAGGAACCCGCCGGTGATGGCGTCGTTCTCGGCCTCGATGATGCGCGCGATGCGATCCCGCGATACGGCGGGGAACCGCGTGTGGAGGTGATCCAGCAGATCGGCGAAGCCGATGTACCGCTCGTCCTTGAGGTCTATGGGCTCGACCATGACGTCCCTTCTCATCGTGATTCCATCCTCTCATCGCCGGAAGGGCCTGATGGTCGGTCGATTTTGCTAGACGATCCGGTAATCAGACGATCGAGGTAACATGGGCCGCCGGGGAAAGGCGAAGGTGTGATGGGGACGAAGCTGGAGATCGCGACGGCGCAACTCGCGCGCGAAGTCGAAGCTCTGCGCCGCGTGGACGCCAGGCTCGGACGCCGCCTCGCTGCGGAGCGCCAGCCCAACGAGACCGATCGCGCCGCCATGGGGTTCATCGCAGATGCGCCGGCCGACCGACCGGTCACGCCCGGCGATCTCGCCGCGCATCTGGGTGTGAGCACCGCAGCGGTCACCGCCCTGATCCGTCGGCTCACTGCGCGCGGGCATGTCGTCGTCTCCGTGCACCCGGACGACGCGCGGTCGAAGATCCTGCGCACCTCGCTGCGCGACCTGCATTCCCCCGCGGACGAGATCTCCCGGCGGGTGGCAGGCATCGAGAGCGAGTTCACGCCGGAGCAGCTCTCCGTGATCTCTCGGTTCCTCCGACGCCTCAGGGAGGAAATCTCCGACCTCGCCGAGTCGTCTCCGCGCTAGTACCGGCATCCAGGAGCCTCAGTCTCCGGAAGCCTCATCCCATTGGAGAGGCCTCAAAACTCTCGGCTACCATTTAGCTAGTTAAACTAGTAATCTAATCGTCGAAGTTACTTCTCGAGGAGGTGCCATGGGTCAGCTCAGCTACGCCAGTGAATCGCAGATCGTGGAGGTCGACGATCGGGTGCTCGCGCACCTGCGGCTCGTCACCGTCACCAAGTTGCGACGCGGAGAGTCGTTTCCGCTCACACTGCGCACACCGCGTGCGGCGACCGAGACGCTGTGGATGCATGCGTCGATCCCGGTCCGCTTCACGCTCGATGAGGAGATCGAGCTCGAGCGGCCGCTGCTGGTGAAGATGATGGCCGCGGCGAGCACGGCCGGGGGACTGGACCTCACCGACATCGACTTCTCGCCGCTGTCGTCCGCGTTCCCGTCGATGCACGCGGTGGCCTGACTTCAGACTCGCCTCCTCCGCCGGCGCATCCTGGGCAAAGCGGTGCGGCCCGCGGGCGGGAGGTGCACAGCGACGTTTCGGGGGGTACGTCGCTGTGGATGGCATCCGGTCACCGGGAATCGGGTCCCGGGACCGGATGCCATTCGATCAGAGAGCGGTGTATCCGCCGTCGACCAGGTGGTAGCTGCCGGTGACGAAGCTCGCGGCATCGCTGGCGAGGAACACGATGAGGTTCGCGACCTCGTCGGCCTGGCCCAGGCGTCCGATCGGGTGCTTCGACACCAGGAAGTCCTTCGCTTCTTCGCCCATGGTCGCCAACAGCGGGGTGTCGATGAAGCCGGGGCCCACCGAGTTCACGCGCACACCCTGCGCCGAGTACTCGAGCGCGGCCGACTTGGTCATGCCGACCACGCCGTGCTTGGCCGTGACGTAGGCGGGCGATCCGGCGAAGCCGACGCTGCCGAGGATCGAGGCGATGTTCACGACGGATCCGCCGCCGTTCGCGAGGATCGACGGGATCTGCGCCTTCATGTTGCGGAACACCGCGTTGAGGTTGATCGCGATGACCTTGTCCCAGGCCTCGTCCTCGTACTCCGCGGTGGGGGCGGAAGCGCCGCCGATGCCGGCATTGTTGACGCCGATGCGGAGCGGCGCGAGGGAGTTCGCGAGTTCGATCGAGGAGGCGATCCAGGCCGCATCCGTCGCATCGCCGACCGAGGCCTCCGCGATGCCGCCCGCCGCGCGGATCTCCTCGACGACCGCGTTCGCGTGCTCGGCGTTCAGGTCGTTGACCACGACGGATGCGCCGTTTTTCGCCAGCAGGAGGGCGGTCGAGCGTCCGATTCCGCTGCCTGCTCCCGTCACGATCGCCGAGCGGTTCGAGACGTCGTACTGAGCCACGAGGGACTCCACTTCCGGGCGGGCACGGTGCCGGGAGATCTTCTCGGACGGTCCGTCCTTCTCTCCAGCCTACGCCTGAATATCGGTGATGGATTCATGTGAATGGATGCGTCTGGTCACGGGGTGGTGGGCGCATAGGTGGGGAAGATCGTGAGGGAGTTGTTCCCGAGGTTCGGCTCGTCGACGCCGGGCGGGGACATGACGATCACGGTGTAGGGGTTCGCATCCGGGACCCACTCTCCGTCTCTGACGATGCCGAACGACGGCAGGAGAAGAACCTTGTCGAACTCGAACGGCAGGATGAAGGTCACTGTCTGCACGCTTCCCTGAACGTCCGACGAGATCGGTTGGGCGGGACCGTTGTTGAAGATCTCCAGAACGAGATCGCCGAGAAGCCTCGTGTCGAAACTGACCTGCACCGTCGCCCCCGGCGGGAGCATGACGCGTTCCCCGCGGTCCTCGACCAGGACGTCGAACTGCGAAGGGAGCTGCAGGGTGAACGCCTGCAGGCCATCGGGGCTCGTCGCGCCGATCTCGCTGCCTTCGGGTCCCGAGAAGACGATGATGTCGAAGATGGGCGTACTGGCCGCGGCCAGGGGTGTGCCCAGTGCGACGGCGACGACGGGCAGAGACCAGGCTGAAGCCCTGAGGATCGTGCGGCGGGTGGTGCCAGGCGAGGTGTTCTCGGCGGGTTCGGACATGGTGCACTCCTCCGGATGCGTGGCGCAAGTCCCCCCTGCGCTTTTGCGTCCACGGTAGACCCGGCGCCCCGAATAGTCGACAGGTCCGGCCGGTTCTCCCCGCGTTGAGGTCTGCCCGTGCGATCGCCTCACCGGATCGCGCCTGCGGTTGACTCGGTGCGGACGCGCGCGACTGCTAGACGATCTCGCTCACCAACTGCTCGATGCGCGCCTTGATCTCGTCCCGGATGGGCCGGACCGCGTCGATGCCCTGACCGGCCGGGTCGTCGAGCTTCCAGTCTTCATAGCGCTTGCCGGGGAAGAACGGGCAGGCGTCGCCGCAGCCCATCGTGATGACGACATCGGATGCCTGCACGGCCTCGGTCGTCAGCACCTTGGGCTGCTCGGCGGTGATGTCGATGCCGAGCTCGCCCATCGCCGCGACGGCGATCGGGTTGATCTGGTCGGCGGGCATGGAGCCGGCGGAGCGGACCTCGATGCGGTCGCCGGCGATGTCGCGGAGGAATCCGGCGGCCATCTGCGACCGTCCCGCGTTGTGCACGCAGACGAAGAGCACGGAGGGCTTGGTGGTCGTGTCGGTCATGGCTGCTCCTTCGGAGAAGTGTGGTCAGGGAGAAGGTCGTCGACGAGTGCGCGTACGCGCCCGGCGATGTCGTCGCGGATGGCTTCGACGCCCTCGCGTGAGGCGAGGGCTGGGTCGCCGACCGCCCAGTCGTCGTAGCGGACGCCGGGGATGATGGGGCAGACGTCGCCGCAGCCCATGGTGATGACGACATCGGCCGCGCGCACGGCGTCGTCGGTGAGGGGCTTCGGGAAACGCTCGGCGGCGGCATCGCCCTCGATCTCGGCGAGCAGCGAGCGGACGTGCGGGTGGACGACGTCGGCGGGGTTCGACCCTGCCGAGCGTGCGATGACCTTGCCGGCGGCCAGCGTGTTCACGAGCGCGGCGGCGAGTTGCGAACGCCCGGCGTTTGCGACGCAGACGAACAGCACCTGGGGCACGGAAGTGTCGCGGTCACGGGTGAGATCGGCGAGGCGCTGGCGGGCGAAGCGCTCGGTCAGGGGAACGAGCGCCGAGGTGACGCGGGCGCTCCGTGCAAGTGCGGTGTACGACTCGCGGACGGTGGTGAGCACGACGTCGTGATCGAGCTCGGGTACCTCTGCGGCGAGCTCATCCGCAAGACGGGTGACCCGGGCGTCGAAGTCGGGCCGTCGCTGATCGTCGTCAGTGGAGGCACTCCATGGCGCGACCGAGGCGGGAGCGAACGAATCGAGCAGAGCCGTGACGGCGCGGCGTCGGGACGGGTTGATCCGGTACCAGACCCAGGTTCCCCGGCGCTCCGAGGTGAGGACGTCGACGTCTTTCAGCACCTTGAGGTGGTGGGAGACCGTGGGCTGGGAGACCTCGGCGAGCTCGGCCAAGTCGCAGACGCACGACTCTCCGCGCGGGTCCGAGGCGATGGCCGACAGCATCCGCAGCCGCAGCGGATCCGACAGCGCCTTCAGCGTTGACGCCACGGACGAGGCTGCCTCCAGCCCGATGGCATGGGTGGCGACGGGGCTGCAGGTGTCATCCGTGGTGGTCAGCGTGACGTTCATGACGGCATCCTCTCGGCGGTGTACGGGGCGGCGGTGTACGGATCGGTGTGGAACCAGTGGCGGGCCGCCCAGAGTGAGACGTAGACGAGTCCGACGAGGACGGGCACCTCGATGAGCGGGCCGACGACCCCCGCGAGAGCCTGACCGGACGTCGCGCCGAAGGTGCCGATGGCGACGGCGATGGCGAGTTCGAAGTTGTTGCCGGCGGCGGTGAATGCGAGTGTCGTCGATCGCGCGTAACCGAGCCCGAGCGCCTTGCCGGTGAAGAGGCCGATGAACCACATGATCGCGAAGTACGCCAGCAGTGGCAGCGCGATCCGCGCGACGTCCCACGGTCGGCTCGTGACCTGCTCGCCCTGCAGGGCGAACAGCAGTGCGATCGTGAACAGCAGGCCGTAGAGCGCCCAGGGTCCGATCCTCGGCAGGAAGCTCTCCTCGTACCAGTCGCGTCCCTTCGTGCGCTCGCCGATGAATCGCGAGGCGAAACCGGCGACGAGGGGGATGCCGAGGAAGATCACGACGTTCAGTGCGATCTGCCCGATCGAGATGTCCAGCCCCTGCGCGTCGAGACCGAGCCAGCCGGGAACGACCGTGAGGTAAAACCAGCCGAGCAGCGAGAAGGCGATCACCTGGAAGACCGAGTTGATGGCGACGAGCACCGCCGCCGCCTCGCGGTCGCCGCACGCGAGGTCGTTCCAGATGACGACCATGGCGATGCAGCGCGCGAGCCCGACGATGATGAGGCCGGTGCGGTACTCCGGCAGGTCGGGGAGGAGCGCCCACGCGAGGACGAACATCAACGCCGGGCCGACGAGCCAGTTGAGCACCAGCGACGAGGCGAGCAGCCTCTTGTCTCCCGTGACGGCGGCGACCCTGTCGTAGCGGACCTTCGCGAGCACCGGGTACATCATCACCAGCAGGCCGAGCGCGATGGGGATCGAGATCCCACCGACCTCGAGGCTCGCCAGAAGTCCAGAGACCCCCGGGATGAACCGCCCGATGAGGATGCCGCCGACCATGGCCAGACCGATCCAGAGCGGCAGCCATCGGTCGAGGTTCGACAGGCGGCGTGCGGGCGGAGCGGCGGTAGGAGTGGTTCCCGTGCTCGCGAGGCCTTGAATCGACATGTGTCTATATTGACATCCATCGATATCGAGGGCAACCGACCTGGGCGGAGTTCACCCGATGGTCACCTGTGTCGCGATCAGCCCACCGTGACCGGGCGCGCGCCGATCTGCAGGACGGAAGGCGCAGCGCAGCAGCTGCCCGCGGTGTCGTCGAACCCACCGGCCCCGCCGCACACGCCGGTGTCCGGAAGGCTCAGCTCGTTGCGGCCCGCTGCCTCGTGATCGCCGACGAGATGAGCGGCGACGCTGCGGACCTGCTCGTAGCCGGTCAGGGCGAGGAACGTCGGGGCGCGTCCGTACGACTTCGCGCCGACGATGAAGAACCCGGGTTCGGGCTGCGCGAGCTCCCGCGCTCCGGTCGCCCCCACCGATCCGCAGGAGTGGATGTTCGGGTCGATCTCGGAGGCGATGCCCGCGACGGCTTCGAGCGCGGGGTCGAGGTCGATCCGCAGCTCTCGCAGCATCCCGGTGTCGGGGCGGAAGCCGGTGAGCGCGAACACGTGCGCGACGGCAGCCACCTCGCGCCCGTCTTCGGCGACGACCGCCAGGCCGTCGTCGCCGTTGCGGAACTCGGCGACGCGGAACCCCGTCACCAGCTCCACGACTCCCTCGTCGATCACCTTCCGTGCGCGGGAGCCGAGTGCGGCGCGCTCGGGAAGCTCGTCCCCGATGCCGCCACCGAAGACGTTGGCGGCGCTGCCTCGGCGCAGCAGCCAGGTCACGCGCGTTCCCGGAGCCCGGCGCGCCAACTCGCTCAGTCGCAACACGGCATGTGTGGCGGAGTGCCCGGCCCCCACGACGACGACGTGCGAGCCGGCGAGCTCGGACACGTCGGCCGGGATCCGGTACGAGATCCGATCGGATGCTGCGGCCTCGCCGAGCGCCGGGAAGCCGTCGGCCCCCGCAGGGTTCGGGAGGTCCCAGGTGCCGCTGGCATCGACGACGGCGCGGGCGAGGAGGCGGCCCTCATCGCCGTAGGCATCGACGGTGTGCACGACGAACGGCTGGCTCTTGCGTCCGCCGTCGACGACCTTGTCCCGACCCTGGCGCGCGACGCCGGTGACCGTGGTCGCGTAGCGGATCCGCTCGCCGAGCGCATCGGCGAGAGGCGCCAGATACTCGCTCACCCACTCCGCGGCGGTCGGGTAGCCCGACGCGGGTGCGTTCCATTCGGTCGGCTCGAGCAGGCGGCGCGCCGCAGCGTCAGTGAGCTCCGGCCATGCCGAGAACAGGCGCACGTGCCCCCAGTCGGCGACCGCGGCCGCCGCTCCATCCCCGCGTTCGACCACGATCACGTTCTCGTCGCGTTCGACGAGGTGCGCAGCTGCGGCGAGACCCTGCGGGCCTGCTCCGATGACGACGACGGGAAGCTCGGACATCACATCTCCTCAGATCGAAAAACTTCAATATGACGACTGTCGCCCATCTATTGAAGATTGTCAATACGTGTCAGAATAGACCCATGAGCCTGCCGACGACCATCGAAGCGACCGCCTGCTGCGTCCCGCGCGTCACCTCCGCGCTGGCGGTCGAAGATGCCGAGCGCGTCGCGCGGGTGTTCAAGGCGCTCGGTGACCCCACGCGCGTGCGGCTGCTGTCGCTCATCGCGGCCGGGGCCGGAGGAGAGGCCTGCATCTGCGACCTCACCGAGCCGGTCGGTCTCTCGCAGGGCACCGTCTCGCACCACATGAAGCTCCTCGCCGACGCGGGTCTCGTCACGCGCGAGCAGCGCGGCAAGTGGGCGTACTTCGCGCTCAACGCCGACGCGATGGATGCCGCCGCCGACGCGCTTCGGGTGGCGGCGCCGGCGCGGTCGTAGAACCGGCTCGGCGGCCCCCGGTCAGCGGCTGGGGTCGGATCGACCCTGGTCGCTGGAGGGGCCTTCGGCAGCGGGTCGCGCCGGGCTTCTCGCCTCGTCCGGACCTCCTTCGGCACTGCGGGCGGGGAAGAGGATGGGGCTGAGGAGGTGGCGACTCCGTGCGGCGGAGGGTTCGTGCCCCATGTGCGGGACGATCGCGTCGCGGAGGTCGCTGATCAGCTGTTCGCGCTCGTCGGGACTGAGCCAGATCGAGTGCTGGCGATAGCCCACGAGGTCGGCTGTGGGATCGGCGTCCGGGCGATCGAGATAGGCGTTGAACTCCGTCAGCAGCACGGCGGCCGCGGCGGCGAATGCGCGACGATGTTCGGCGATGGAGGTAGACGCCGCCATGGCCGGATCGATGACGGAGGCGGCACGGTTGAGGCGGTATCGACGCTCCACCGCGCCCCGCACCCGCTGCTCGGAGTCGACCTCGAGAACGCCGCCGTCCGTGAGTAGCGCGAGGTGCCGATACAGCGTGGCCTTGGGGACGTCGGCGAGCGCGGCTCGGATCTCGGAGCCGGTGGCGGAACGCCCTCCGGACATGGCATGGATGATACGGAGGCGCACCGGGTGCGTGAGCAGATCGCGCTTGGTCACGTGTCCATGGTCTCATGGTTTAGATTAGTCTCAGAAATGAGACTAAGGAGTCCATGATGGGAACCATTCCGATGGATGACAGGCGCCAGCATCCGCCGCTCGGCGCGCTTCATGAGTACGATGGCCGCCGGCTGATGCTGCACCGATCCGGGGTCGAGGGGCCGGCCGTGGTCTTCCTTCCGGGCGCCGGCCTCATAGGCTACGACTTCCTCAACCTGCATCGGGAGGTCGGGAGAATCACGACGAGTGTGCTCTACGACCGTGGCGGCACGGGCTGGAGCGACCCCGTCGACCTGCCCCGCACTCCGACCGATGTGGCCGAGGAGCTCCGTTCGCTGCTCCACGCGGCCGGTGTCCCCGGGCCGTACATCTTGGTCGGGCACTCCCTGGGTGCCTTCTACGCCCGCCGCTATGCCCAGCTGCATCTGGAGGAGACGGCAGGCCTCGTGCTGCTCGACCCTGGGCATGAAGACATCATGTCGTTCATGCCCCCGCAGGCGGCTGAGCTGAATGACCAGATGACATCCGGTCTCGACGAGCTCCCGGACCTGACGGCCGAGCAGGTGCAGCAAGCCCGTGAACAGTACGCAGAGATCTATTCGTCGTGGCCGGAGGAGGTGCGCGGCCCGCTCATCGAGGAGCATCTCCGATCGTGGCGCACGCAGATCGCCGAGACGAAGAACTTCGAGACGACGGTCTACGACGAGCTGCGCGCCGGCGGGCCTCTCTCGGACATTCCCCTGATCGTCCTCACCGCGGGCGGCGCGAACCCCTATTGGGCGAACTTCATGACTGATGCGCAGATGCGAGAGGCGCTGGACGGGGTGCGTCGCATGCAGGCCTCGATCGCTGAATCGGTGCCGCGGGGTGAGCAACGCGTCCTCGAAGGCGCCTCTCATCAGTACCTGCACATCGAGCGCGAGGATGCCGTGATCCGAGCCATCCGCGACGTCGTTGGACGCTGAGCGCCCGGGCGCTCGGCTCGGTCGCTGAGCGCCCGGGCAGTCGGGGCGGGTATGTCACCGGCGGTGGATATCGAGATCGGTTCGTCCGGGAAGGATGTCGGCGCGCAGCGCCCGCGTGCCCCGGTACTCGCCGTCACGTAGGGCGCGGAACGGCTGAGACGGCACTTCGTCATGGATGCCCGCGAGCCTCGTGGTCAGCCGGTCGCGCTCGGAGGTGACGGCCGCGGCGTCGAGGGCGTCGGCATCGTGGATGACGTGGAGGTCGAGCGATTCGATCCCCGTGTACCAGAGCGTGCCGTGCGTGATCGGGAACATCAGCGAATCGATGTCGCCGCTGACCCCTCGTGAGCCGATGCTCCGCGCATCCTCGCCCGCCGTCACGATGATGAGCGCGCGCTTGCCCTTCAGGCCGCCTTCGCCGTAGCGGAGCGGCAGCCCCGTCTCCGCGTCGACGCCGCCGTAGGCGAAGCGGTTGGTGAACACCCGATCGAACCAGCCTTTGAGGATCGCCGGTGCGCCGTACCACCACAGGGGGAACTGGAACACGAGCAGTTCGGCGGCCTCGAGCTTTCGCTGTTCGAGGCGCACGTCGTCGGGGACGAGTCCGCTCTCGTAGACCTGGCCCATCAGGTCGACGATGTTGCCCTCGCTACCGGCGAGATCGCGCTGAGCGAGCAGGGGGTCGAAGCCCTGGGCATACAGATCCGAGGTCTGCACGTCGTAACGCGGCGTGAGCGCTTCGACCCCCGCCTGGAACAGTTGCCGGTTCAGGGATCCCGACTGCGGATGCGCGTAGATCCAGTGCGTGGTGGGCCGGAGGTCGGCGGTCATGTCTCTCCTCGGAGTGTGGCGTGCCGGTGGCATGCGGGATAGGCTGGATACCTACCAACCGTAACTTACTCATAGTAGGTATGGGGCACAAGGGGTGAGCGTGACGAAGGCGAAAGAGGGTGCGCGACCGCGGCTGTCCAAGGCGGACCGTCGCGCGCAGCTGCTGGGCGTCGCGCGGGAGATGATCCGTGTTGACGGTGCCGATGCGCTGACCCTCGGTGCGCTGGCAGACCGGGCGGGCATCACGAAGCCCGTCGTCTACGAGCACTTCGGCGACCGCTCGGGGCTCTTCGCCGCCTTGTACCGTCAGTTCGACGAACGCCAGGATGCCTCGCTCGAGACTGCGCTGGCGAACGCCGGGCCCGACGTCGAAGGAGTCGTGGACGTCGTCGCCGCGAGCTATATCGCCTGTGCCCGCGCCGAAGGCATCGAGATGGCGGGCGTGGTCGCGGCTCTCCACGGAACGCCGGTGCTCGCCCGGATGCGGCAGGAATCTGTGGTGGCATACGTCGAACGCTGTCGCGCCGCCCTCGCCCGCGTCGTCGGCGCCGAGAACATCGATCCGATCGCGCTGGAGGCGGCATTCGCCTCGGCGGACGTGCTCGCGGGCGCGGTGCTCGCCTCCCGCATCGACGAGGACGACGCGCACGAGACGCTCGTGCGGATCCTCCGCGCCTCGATCAGGAAGTGAGCCGCGGGCGAGGAAGGCCGACGCGCGAACGCGGAGATTCGGCCGCGGACGAAGTCTGCGTCACGTGGGGCGGGCGTCGATCAGTTGCGCGCGTGCGAACTCCACGACCTCGACCGTGAGCCGCAGGCGGTGGTCTGCGAGAGAGTGATCGGTGTCGAAGACGGTCTGGCGAACCCTGCTGTCTGCGTTCGTGAACGCCGTGACAAGCGGGTCGTGATGCAGCGCCGAGGGGGTGACGCCGTCGCGGCTGGTGCCGATCAGGAGGACCTCCCGGTCGGTGAAGTGCGCGGCCAAGGAGCGCAGCGACCAATCCTGGCCGGCCTCGAGCATCTCGCGGGCGAGTGACTCGCCGTCCGTGTTCGCGAGCACGGAGGTTTCGGAGCCGAAGGCATCGACGTAGGTGTCGAGAAGTGCCGGGTCGGTTTCGATGGCGGCAGCGACAGCCCCGAAGTCGAATCCGGAGATCGAGACGGTCGCACGCACCTCCGGCCGTCGAGCCGCTGTGTACAGGGCGAGAAAGCCGCCCAGGCTGTGCCCGGCGACGCCGACTCGGGTGGTGTCCAACTCGGGCATCTGCGGATGGTCGCCGCGGAGCAGAGTGTCGAGGACGGTGTCGGTATCGGCGAGCGTGTTGGCCCACGACCAGTCGCCGGGCATGCCCCAGCATCCGCGGTAGTGGAAGACCAGCGACGCCACCCCGGCTCGGCGCAGGGCGTGGGCGATGTCGAAGTTGCGCTCCCATCCCGGAAAGCCGTGCAGCAGCAGCAGGACGGGGTGGGGACCGGCTCCGGCGGGGAGGTGCAGGACGCCGTGAAGCGTGTGGCCGGCGCTGTCGAGAGTGACATGGCGGGTCGCAGCGGGCGGGATCTCGCCGCTCGGCGGGTCAGCGCTCAGATAGTTCAAGGCCACCTCCACAGATAGAACCGATCAGTATTATCTAACGATGCGAGCATACAGAGATGTCGGCTGCGCGGGAGTGAGGATCCGCGAGTCAGATCGCTCGGTCGAGCAGAATCTCCGCCGCGGCCCGAGCGTCGGCTCCGGCGACGGAGCCCTCGCCGTCGACGACGGTGACGGCGGTGGCTCCTTCGATCAGCAGAAGGAGTTGGCGTGCAAGCCCGTCAGCGCGCGTGGTGTCCGTGACCCCCGCCTCGACGACGCGGGCGCGAAGCAGTTCCCGATAGCTGTCGAGGTGGGAGCGGGCAGTCGCCCGCACCCGGCGTTCGTCGTCACCGCGACTGTCGGTGACAGCGTTGAGAACCGCGCATCCGCGGTACTGCGGCTGCGCGAACCACTCGATGAGGAGGTCGAAGATCGCCAATACGCGGTCGCGTCCTGGCTCGGCCTCCGCTGTCTCCCGGCGCAACCACTCGTGGATCCTCTGGCTCCGGCGGACCGCGACGCGAGAAGCGAGTTCCGCCTTGGAGGGGAAGTAGCGGTAGAGGCTGAGCTTCGATGCGCCTGCCTCGGACGCGATCTCGCTCACCCCGACGGAGTGCATGGCGCGAGCGGCGAAGAGACGGTCCGCGGCATCCAGCAGTCTCGACCGGGTCTCCTCCGGATCGATCCGGGCCCCTTTCGGCACGGGCATGGTGTCTCCTCTCGCCGGGACATCGTGTGATGACCGATCGGTCTCATCTTACGAACGCCCCACCGGTGCGGCGGCTGTGGGCCACTGTCTTCCTCGCCTATCTGGCGTTCGGCGGAACCCTGCAGCTCCTTCCCCTTACGCTGTCGACGCGGTTTCACTCCGACGCGGCGTTCATCGGCCTCGCGGTGGGCATCGCGTTCGCCGCCACCGCCTTGTGTCGACCGATCGCGGGGTGGGCGAGCGACGCGGGCGCAGGCAGGCGCGTCGTCATCCTCGGCGCGGCGCTCACCCTGGCGGGAACGCTCGGCCAGGCGCTGGCCGCCACCGAGTGGCACGTGCTCGTGTCGCGGGTCGTCATGGGGGCGGGGGAGGCCGCGGTCTTCTCCGGGGCGCTTCCCTGGGCGTGGCGCCAGGTTCCCCCGCACAAGAGGGGTGGTGCCTCGGGTCTGTTCGGCCTCTCGATGTGGTCCGGCCTCGCTCTCGGGCCGCTGGTCGCGAGCACCGCCGTCCTCGGCGGCCAGCGCATCGCCTGGCTGACACTGGCCGCCCTCGGTCTCGGGAGCCTGATCGTCGTGGTCACCACCCGATCGTCGGGGCGAGTGCACCTGCCGACGTTCGCGCTCGAGGCGCTGTGGGTGCGGGGGATGGCGGCGCCATCGATCATGTTCGGGCTCGCGGCGTACGGGTACGGCACTCTTTCCGCGGTACTGGTGCTCTACCTCGACAGCGGCCCCGGAGGCAGTTCTCTCGGGTTGCCGGTCTTCGCCGGCGCTTTCCTCCTCGTCCGGGTCGCCGGCAGCCGCATGGTCGACCGGATCGGAGGCCGCACGGTGGCAACGGTCAGTCTGCTCGTCGAGGCGCTCGGATTCGTGGTGATCGTCGCCACGGGCACCACTGCCGGCGTGCTGGGGGGTGTGGCTCTCGTCGGCGCCGGATGCAGCCTCGCATTCCCCGCCGCCGTCGGGATGGCCGTCGCGCGCTCCCCGCAGCATACGGCCGGTGCCACCGTGGCTGGCATGACATCGTTCTGGGACCTCGGCATCCTCGCCGCGGGAGTGAGCGCGGGGATCCTCGCTGAGGCGTTCGACTTCCGAGCGGCGTTCATCGCCGCACTGGCAGCCGCACTCCTCGCGCTGATCGTGGCCGTGTCGATGCCCGCGCGCCGATGAGCTCCTCGGGCGCGCGGAATCCACACATCACCCTTGACATCCCTTCCGCACGGGCATAACGTACAACCAAATGGTTGCACAAAGAGAACTGAGCGAAGCGGAGGTCGACCGTGTCTTCCACGCACTGGCGACGTCGACCCGGCGCGACATCCTGCGTCGGACGATCGAGCGTGAGCAGTCCGTCTCGAACCTCGCCGCCGATTACGAGATGTCGTTCGCCGCGGTGCAGAAGCACGTCGCCGTGCTCGAGGCCGCGAACCTCATCGTCAAGCGCGCCGAGGGACGCGAGCGGCTCGTCCGCGCGAACCCCGAGATGATCGCCCGCGCCAGGGCGCTCCTCGCCCGATACGAAGAGCTGTGGCGGTCGCGCATCGCCCGACTCGACGACCTGCTGGCCGAGACCCCTCGACCCGGCTCATCCGACAACAGCGACACCAAGAAGAACGAGCAAGGAGACTGAAATGCCTGTCACCGACGTCACCACCGATACCGACAACCTCACGATGACCGTGGTCGCCGACTTCGCGGCCCCCATCGAGCGCGTCTGGAGCGCGTACAGCGATCCGCGCCAGCTCGAGCGCTTCTGGGGTCCTCCCGGATGGCCGGCCACCTTCACCGCCTGGGACCACACCGTCGGCGGACGCGCGGTCTACTCGATGAACGGTCCCCGCGGCGAGAAGTCGTCCGGGTCGTGGGAGTTCCTCTCGATCGATGCACCGAACTCCTTCGAGGTCATCGACTCCTTCGTCGACGAGTCCGGCAAGCCTCTGGAGGGCTTCCCCGCGCAGCGGATGTCGTTCTCGTTCGACTCGACACCCGAGGGCACCCGCATGGTCACGACCAGCCACTTCGACTCGGTCGATGCACTCGAACAGGTCGTCGAGATGGGCCAGGTCGAGGGCATCAAGATGGCGATGGCGCAGCTGGATGCCGTGTTGCAGGATCTCCGCGAGTACGCCCAGGGCAAGGGCACCCGGGTCGAGCTGCTCGACGACACCCACGTGCGCATCACTCGCCTGGTCGAAGGGCCGCGCGAGCTCGTCTGGCGCGCGCACTTCGAACCCGAGCTCATCCGCAAGTGGATGCTCGGCCCCGACGGCTGGGAGATGACGGAGTGCGTGGCCGCCACCGAGGTGGGCCAGTCGTACCGGAACTCCTGGGCGCCGGTCGGCGACACCGAGGGCGAGCCGTTCGGTTTCGAGGGGGAGGCGCTCCTGATCGACGCCCCGCGCCGCGCGGTCACCACCGAGCGGATGCAGGGCCTGCCGACCGAGACGCTCAACGACCTGAACCTGTACGAGGAGGACGGCGCGACCATGGTCACGCTGCTGGTCGAGTACCCCGACAAGGAGACGCGCGACATGATCCTCGCCACCGGTATGGCCGACGGTATGGAGGCCTCGTTCGCCCGCCTGGAGCGGGAGCTGCTCGCCGTCTGACCGCGGCGCCGCGTTCACAACTCAGGAAAACCGGCCGATCCGCCCACGGATCGGCCGGTTTTCGAGGTCCGGACGGACAGGCTTCCTGAATCGTTCACCGCACGGGCGACGACACCTGCCACGCGGGGTGGGTCGGGTGCGGACGGGCTCCGGACCGGTCGCGCGACAGACGCTCCCGCAGCGTCTCCCCGTCGCGATAGCTCGATCGGGCGAGGCCGCGTCGCCGCAACTCCGGCACGGCGAGTTCGATGAAGTCGCGCGCCGACTCGAAGCTCACATCCTGGCTCAGATTGAAACCGTCGAGGTGTGCGTAGTCGGCGATCTGCTCGAGCCGCGTGGCGACCTGCACCGGGTCGCCGACGATCGACCAGTCGCCGCCGATGCCCTTCCGCGAGCTCGCCGCCTTCGCCACGAGCTCGCCGACCGTCTGCCCAGGACGCCACTCCCGGATCAGCAGCCGATACCCGTGATCTTCGCGCCGGATGATGTCTTCGACGAGCTCGGTCGGCTCGTAGCGACTCAGGTCGGGGGTACGGGCGGGCTGCGTGAGAGCCTCCCGGGGTGTGCGATATCGGTCGTAGTCCGCTGCCTTCTCGCGCGCGGCCTGCTCGGTTTCCGCGACGACGACATGCGCTCCCGCGAGGAAGGAGATCGTGTCGGGGTCGCGGCCGAACTCCGCCGCCTGCGCCCGGATCGCGTCGACGTTCGCACGGATGTCGTCGAGGGTCGATCCGCCCACGAACACGACCTCCGCGTGCTTCGCGGCGAAGGACAGGCCCCGCAGCGAGCTGCCCGCCTGGAAGAGCACGGGTACGCGCTGGGAGCTGGGTGCGGTCAGGCTCGGGCCGGCCACCTGGAACCGAGAGCCGACATGATCGATGTAGCGCACGGCGTCCGACTCGGCGTAGACGCGCCTGTCACGGTCGGCGGTGATCGCGTCGTCATCCCACGACTGCAGCAGCAGGCGGTACACGACTTCGAGGAACTCATCGGCGATCTCATACCGGGCGTCGTGCTCGATCTGGTCTGCGAGACCGAAGTTCCTCGCCGCGTTCGTGAGGTACGAGGTGACGATGTTCCAGCCGATGCGCCCCTTCGACAGGTGATCGAGTGTGGCGAGCCGTCGTGCGAACGCGAAAGGAGGCTCATAGGTCGTCGAGAACGTCGCGACCAGCCCGAGGTGATCAGTGGCGTCCGCAAGCGCGCCCAGCACGATGAGGGGATCGAGCGCCGGGATCTGGAACCCCTCGCGCACGGCGGTGCCGAGTCCGTCGTCGAACACGTCGTAGGCGCCGAGCACATCGGCGAGGAACAGCTCGTCGAACGTGCCGTACTCGAGCAGGGAGCCGAGCTCTCGCCAGAACCCGATGTCGGCGACACGGTGACGCTGATCCAGCGGATGTGTCCACAGCCCGTGCGACAGGTGCACGGGGGAGGCCATCTCGAACAGGCTCAGGACGAGAGGCCGATCGCGCTCGCTCACGCGGTGCCCTCGCTCTCCGAGACGGCCGCACTCTCGTCCGCGGCACCCTCCACGGGACCCACGGGCGCAGCATCCTGCACCGCATCCGTTCCGCTCTCCCGCGCCTCACGCTCGGCGAACGGATCGGGCAGTGCACCGAAGAGCACCCGGTGCCCGACCGCGCGCTGTCGCGCGGCGATCGGGTTGTGCACGCCGATCGTCCGGGCGTTGCGCCAGTGCCTGTCGAGCGCTCGGCTCTGCGCGACGGACGACGATCCGCCGACGTCGAAGACATCCGTGGTCACCGACAGCACCAGGGGTACCACGGCGATCTGCGCCGAGTACGCGGCGACGTCGGCCGCCTCGAACGGCTCCCTCTCGGAAACGCCGTCCAGCGCAGCGCGGTACGCATCGTCGATCTTCTGTGCGGCGTGCAGCACGGCCGCCTCGGCCGCGAAGGCGGATCCCGCCGCTCTGCCGAGCACCGCCTGCGACAACGGGTCGTCCTGCACCGCCGCCCCGCTGAGCAGCGGCCTCGTGCGCGAGCGCACGTAGTCCGCGGCGTCGTCGACGGCCGCGTGCCCGATACCGGCCACCACGGCGAGGAGGAAGAGCTGGTAGAAGCCGGAGATGTAGCTCCGCTCGCGCGCTCCCGGCGAGTACACCGTGAGGTGTGCGGGATCGACCACGACCTCCGAGAAGGCAGTCGTCCCGGTTCCGGTCAGGCGCTGTCCGAACCCGACCCAGTCGTCGTGGATCGTGACGCCGGGCGCATTCAGTGGAACCGCGATGGTGGCGTGATGGTCCTGGTATCGCGCGGTGACGTTCGCCCAGTCCGAGAAGATCGTGCCCGTGCTGTAGTACTTCTCACCGTTGAGCACGAGGGTGCCGTCATCCTTCTCGGTGATCACGGTGTTGCTCTCGGTCGGCGCCCCGCTCCCCGGTTCGCTCTGTGCATTGCCGACCACCACGCCGGCGACGGCCTGCTCCCCCCAATGCCGGCGGTACTCCGGGTCGTCGTGCGTGAGCCGCACTTCGAGGAAGGCGAAGTGTCCGCGCCAGATATGGGCGACGTTGGAGTCGGCTCTGGCGAGTTCGATGAGCAGACGGAAGAGATCCACCGCGGACGCCCCGTCGCCGCCGAACTCCTCGGGCACGCGCACGGCGCCGAATCCGGCATCCCGCAGCAGCCGGATCTGTTCGAAGGGGAGCGTGCGGTTGATCTCCCGGTCCGTCGCGCCGGAGGCGATCTCGGCGAACAGCGGACGGAACCGCTCGGCGAGGCGCTGATAGGTGCTGATCGGTGCGGTCTGCGTGGGGGCGGTCATATGGTGCTTCCAATCGTGGGGGAGATGGGCTGGGGAGAGCCGTGGATTCGCGGGATCGCCGCGAGAAGCTCCTTGGTGTAGTCGGCCTGTGGCCGGTCGAACACGTTCGACACCGAGTCGTGCTCGACGACCTTGCCGTTCTTCAGCACGAGCACTTCATCGCTGATCGCGTTCACGACGCCGAGATCATGCGAGATGAGCAAGAGGGCGACGTGCGTCTCCTGCTGGATGCGGACGAGGAGATCGAGGATCTGCGCCTGGATCGACACATCGAGCGCCGATACCGGCTCGTCGCCGACGATGATGGTCGGTTCCAGGGCGAGAGCTCGGGCGATCGCGACGCGCTGGCGCTGCCCGCCGGACAGTTGCAGCGGTCGCCGATCGAGCAGCTGTGCGCTCAGCTCGACATGGTCGAGGAGCTCGCGGACGCGCCGTCGACGGCTGGTGCGATCGTGGCGGCCGAGCGCTCCGACCGCCTCGGTCAGGATCCGATCGATCGAGTGCCGCGGATCGAACGAGCTCAGCGGGTCCTGGTACACGGCCTGGATGCGCTGACGGAGAGCGGATCGCTCGCGCCCCTCGACATCCGCCCAGCGGGTGCCGACGACTCGGACCTCTCCGGCATCCGCTCTCTCCTGGCCCAACAGGATGCGGCCCGCCGTGGTCTTGCCCGATCCGGACTCTCCGACGAGCCCCAGCGTGCGACCCGGGTGCAGGGTGAAGGACACATCGTCGAGCGCGCGCAGCTCGGACCCGCCCGGAAGGCGGAACGTGCGGCCGATGTGGTCCACTTGCGCCACGGCGGCGGTGTCCGCGGGGCTGTGCCCGTCTTCTGGTGCGGCACGATCCACGACGGTCGCCGCCCGGCGTGGGCGGTGCGAGGGGATCGAAGCGATGAGCCGGCGGGTGTAAGGGTGTGCAGCCCCGGCGAACACGTCGGCGGTCGCGCCGGTCTCGACGATCCTTCCGTCCTTCATCACGATCACGCGGTCGGCGATCTGCGAGACGACGGCGAGATCGTGGGTGATCAGCAGAAGCGTGCGCCCCTGTTCCTTGAACCGCTCGAGCAGCCGGAGGATCTGCGCCTGCACGGTCACATCCAGCGCGGTCGTCGCTTCGTCGAGGATGAGGAACGGTGGCCGAGCAGCGATGGCACTGGCGATCAGGGCTCGCTGGCGGAGGCCGCCGGAGAGTTCGTGGGGGCGCTGGTGACGTCTCAGCTCCGGCTCGGGCACCCCCACATCTCGGAGCAGCGCGAGCACTTCTTCGCGCCGGTGCTCGGCATCCCACGAGAAGTGTTCGCGCAGCGGCTCTTCGACCTCCCGGCCGATCGTCCGGAGGGGGTCGAGCGAGACGAGCGCGTCCTGGAGGACGAACCCGATCTCACCGCCGCGGATGCCGCGCCACGCGCGCTTCGAGGCCGTCCGGAGATCGTGGTCGCCGAAGCGCAGCGCATCCGCACTCACGTCGCTGTCCGGGCCGGTGAGCCCGACGAGCGTGCGTGCCGTGACGCTCTTGCCGGAGCCGGATTCGCCGACGATCGCGAGGGTCTCGCCGGCGTCGATCGAGAACGAGATCCCGTGGACGACGTCGAGACGATCCGTGTGGCGACCGAATGCGATACGCAGGCCGGCGACGTCGAGGAGGGGGCGGTTCATCGCTTCCCCTCCAGACGTCGCTGCAGCGTTCGGCCGATCGTGGTCGTGGAGACGACCAGAGCGGTGATCGTGAGTCCGGGGAAGATGCCGTACCACCACGCGCGCTCGAGGAAGTTGCGTGAGATCGACAGCATCGATCCCCACTCCGGGGTGGGGGGTGCGACGCCGAGACCGAGGAAGGTGAGCGCCGCTCCGGCGAGGGTCGCCGTGCCGACGCCGATCGTCGCGAGCACGAGCACCGGGCGGATCGCATTGGGCAGCACATGGTGCAGAGCGATCCGTGTGGGGCTGAGACCGATGCCGCGCGCCGCCTCGACATATCCCGCATTGCGGATCGCGAGGGTCTGGCCGCGGACGAGTCGGGCGTAGCTGGGGATTCCCGCGATGCCGATCGCGAGGAGCGTGTTGAGCAGCCCTCCGCCGAAGATCGAGATGATGAGCAGAGCGAGCAGGAGCTCGGGGAATGCGAGCGACACATCGGTCACGCGCATCAGCAGAGCATCCAGGAACCGATTGCCGAGTCCGGCGGCGAGCCCGATCAGGCTTCCGACCCCCAGCGCGATGATCGTCGCGCCGATGCCGAGGAACAGCGCCGGCTGCGCGCCGTAGATGATGCGACTGAGAACATCGCGTCCGGCTTCGTCGGTACCGAGCAGATGAGCGATGCTCGGCGGCGCGAGGACGTTCGAGGTGTCGGTCGACAGCGGATCGAAGGGGGCGAGGGCGGCGGGTGCGATGGCCGCGATCACGACGACCGCGAAGAAGGCGACGGAGATCCAGAAGCCGACCGGGTATCCGCGGAGGGCGCGCCGCCGTCGGGGGCGCTGTTCGTCCACGGGGGTGGTCGGCGTCTGCTCGAGGACGAGACTGGGGCGGGCGAGTTCTGTCACGCTCATGCGTGTGCCTCCGTTCGGATGCGCGGGTCGATGAGCGGGTACAGCAGGTCGACGATGAAGTTGACGCCGACGTAGGCGGCCGCGGCGAGGAGCACGAGTCCGAGCACCAGCGGGACATCGCTGGCGTTCGCGGCCGTCACCAGGACGCGGCCGATTCCCTGCCGGCTGAAGAGGGTCTCCGCGATCACCGCACCCCCGATCAGGCCGCCGACGAGGAAGCCCGAGAGCGTGCTGAGGGGGATCAGCGCGTGACGCAGGGCGTGACGGAGCCGCACGGTCACCTCGCTCACTCCACGTGTGCGCGCGGTGATGATGAACGGCTCGTCGAGCGCGTCCTCCAGTGCCCCACGGAAGACCTGGATGAGAGCGGGAGCGGTGCTCAGACCGATCATCAACGCCGGGAGCACCAGGGTCGCGGGGCCGTCGCTGCCGACGGAGGGCAGCAGGTGCAGGGAGTACGAGAAGATCGTCAGCAGCACGATGCCGATCCAGAATCCCGGTGCCGACAGGAAGAAGATCTCGATGACGGACGAGACGCGGTGCGGGATCGGACGCTTCGCGGTGAGCAGCGCGACGGCGACGGTGAGGGCGATCGTGACGACGGCTGCTGCTCCGGCGAGCTGCAGGGTCGGGCCGAGCTGCTCCCCGATGATGTCGACGACCGGAAGGTCGCGCTGATACGAGGTGCCGAGGTCTCCGGTGATAAGTCGTCCGAGGTAGGTGCCGTACTGCACCCAGAGCGGCTGATCGAAACCGTATTGCTCGCGGATCGCCGCTTCTTGGTCGGCGGTGAGACTGACCTCCGCGCCGCCGACGACGGCGTAGACCCGGTCGCCGGGGAGGACGTAGAGGGCCACGAAGGCCAGGCTGATGGCGCCGAAGAGCACTCCGATGCCGGCGAGGGCGCGCAGCGCCGCATGGCGCAGATACCCCGCCACGTGGTGGGCGGTTCGTGTCGAGGTCATGGGGCTCCGGGGGATGGTCGCCGGCGGAAGTTCGGGGTGGAGGACGCGGGATGCTGCCGATGGATCGTCGTGTGATCCGCCGGCAGCATCCCCTCCGAAAGGGGTGGCGGGTTCCGGTCAGGAACCCGCGCCCTCCTTCCAGGTGTTGTAGAACCAGAGGTTGCCGTAGGCGCGGTCGAATGCCAGACCGTGCACGCTGTCCTGCGAGGAGACGAGCGAGGGGCGGTAGTACAGCGGGATCGAGGGGACGATCTCGGTCAGACGCTCCTGCGCCTGCGCGTACAGATCCGCGATCTCGTCGGCGTCGGTCGATGCCCGTGCCGCGGCGACGAGTTCGTCGAGTTCCGCATCGGCGGTGTTGGTCTGGTTGGTCCCCCGGCGCTCAGGCGTCGTGACCTCGGTCGAGCTGTACTTGATGAACAGCACGTCGGCGGTGTTCGTGGTCCAGATGCCGGCACTGATGTCCTGCTCGCCTGCGGCGACGCGGGCCTGCTGATCCTCGGACGAGAGCAGATCGATCTGCACCTCGACGCCGATGTCCTTGAGCTGGTCCTGCACGATCTCGAGGATCTGGTTGGCCTGCGTCACGTCGCCCGTCGTGGGGAAGTAGAGCGACAGGCGCTCGCCGTCCTTCGTGCGGAACCCCTCGGAGTCGACCTCGGACCAGCCGGCGTCGTCGAGGAGCTCGTTGGCCTGATCGACGTCGTAGGTGAACGTGGCGGTGCTGTTCTCGGCGTAGTTCGGCGTCGACGGGACGAGGAAGCCATCCGCCACCGTCCACTGCCCGAACGAGACCGCGTCGATGATCGCCTTGCGGTCGAGGCCGGCGAAGATCGCCTGCCGCACCGCCTGGTCGTCGAGAGGAGCATTCTTCTCGTTGAGCCACAGCGAATACGGGTGGCCGGGCCGGTCGAACTTGGTGAACTCGAGGCTGTCATTGCTCTGCACCGACTCCACGCTCTGCGGCGGAGTCCAGTCGATGACATCGAAGTCACCGGCCACCAGGCCGTTGTAGCGCACGCTGTCTTCGGCGACGAAGCTGATCTCGATGCCGTCGAGGTAGGCGGCTCCCGTCCTTCCGGCATCCGACTCCGGCGCCCACGCGTAGTCGTCGTTGCGCTCGAGCGTGAGGGACTCGTCCGCCCGCCAGTCGACGACCTCGAACGGCCCCGTGCCGATCGGGTGATCGACGATCGTCTCGGGCGCCTCGGTGAGCTGCTTCCCCGAGATGATGCTCAGGTATGCCTGCGACAGCACGTTGATGAGTGCGGAGTACGGTTCGGAGAGCGTGATCTCCAGGGTCAGGTCGTCGATGGCCTTCGAGCTCTCGTACGGCCCGAGGTACGACGCCTGCAGCGGCGCCGCCGTGGCGGGATCGAAGATGTGCTCGATGTTCTGCTGCACGACCTCGGCGGTGAGCGGCGAGTCGTCCTGGAACGTGATGTCGGGTCGCAGGTGGATCGTGTACACGCGGCCGTCGTCGGAGAGGTCGTACGACTCGGCCAGCAGACCCTCGAAGGTCCCGTCCTCCTTCTGCCAGAACAGTGTGTCGAAGATCGCACGGAAGATGAGCGGGTCGTTCGAGTTCCCCTGCTGGTGCGGGTCGAGGTTGGTCGGCGCCCAGGCGTTGAGAGCCACCTTGAGCGTTCCTCCCGCTTCGGGCTCGTCGCCGCTGGTGGGGCCGGGGGAGCCGCCGGTGCTCGTCGAGCATGCGGCGAGCGTGATGGTGAGCACGGTCGCTGCGATCGCTCCGAGCAACCGATTCCGGGATGCCGTCATGGCCTCTCCTTGCTGTGTGGGGGTCTTGGTGGTGAAACGCTATGTGAGGTGCGAGAACCGGCCGACGGGGGAGTCGAGGGGTTACCGGTGGTTACGCCCGGTTACCCGCGTCGTCGTTCTGTGTCGCAGCGACGGAGGGGTCCGGACAGCTCGGCGGGATCGAGAATCCCCCGCGCCGGGATAAAGTGGCGACACGATGAGGATCACGCGCCGCACTCTGCTCCTCGGCGCCGGAGCCGGCGTCGCTTCGGTGCTTCTCGCCTCCTGCACCCCCGAACCCGCGCCCACACCGACGCCCACTCGCACCCGCGAGCCCGAGCCGCCGCCCGGCGTTCCCGCGCCGGCCGGCAGCGTCCGCAGCACCTGGACCACCGACCCGTTCGCCCTGGGCGCCGCCAGCTTCACCCCCGTCGGGGTCGTCGCCGGCACCCGTACCGCACTGGGTCTGCCCATCGACGACCGCGTGTTCTTCGCGGGTGAGGCGACCGACGAGGAAGCTCCCGGCACGGTGCGCGGCGCGATCGCCTCGGGTGTGCGCGCCGTGGAGGAGCTCATGATCCCGTCGAGCTCGGGCGAGCGGGTGGCCGTCGTCGGCGCCGGACTCGCGGGCGCGACCGCGGCGGCACTGCTCGCCGAACGCGGGGTGCAGGTGACCGTGTTCGAGGCGCGCGATCGTGTCGGCGGACGCGTCCACTCGCAGGTCGACGACTCGTGGCCGGTGCCGGTGCAGCTCGGGGCCTGGCTCTTCGGCGAAGACGACTCCGAGGTCCTCGATCAGCTGACCAGCGGCGATGTCGGCATCGACGAGCTGACCGGCGAGCTCTGGCGCACACCGGATGCCGACATCGACCCGGTCGACCCGCAGCCGTTCGACGCGGCGATGGCCACGGCGCAGGCGGCCCCCGAGGACTCCTCGGTCGCCGACGCCCTGACCGCGGCGGGCGTCGATCCCGCCGACCCCGCGACCGCCGCTCTGCTCGCGATCCTCGCCACCCGCACCGGAGCCGATGCCGACGCGCTCTCCAGCTGGCTGGCCCCGCCGCTGCCGACCGGCGACCCGAAGGCCGCGCGCGACGATCTCACCCCGTTCGTGGAGCATGCCCTCGACGGCGTGCAGGTGGGGCTGAGTTCCCCGGTCGCGCGCATCGCGTACGACGACTCCGGCGTCAGCATCCGCCTCGGCACCGGCGAGGCCCTGTCGTTCGACCGGGTCGTGGTGACCGTGCCGCTGGGTGTGCTCCAGAAGCGCAGCATCGAGTTCGAGCCGGCGCTTCCGTTCTCGCAGCGCGGTGCGATCGCCGCTCTCGGCATGGGTGCGATCGAGACGGTCTGGCTGCGGTGGGACGAGCCGTTCTGGCAGAACGAGGAATCGGTCTGGCACGCCGTGGGAGCCGATGTGCTGATCCCGACGTGGATCAACCTGCAGCCGACCACCGGCGAGAACGTGCTCGTGGGGCTCATCGGAGGAACCGCCGCCGCGGACTTCGCAGCGCTCGACGAGAAGGCGGCGCTCGAAGCAGCCCTGGCCTCGCTCACGCTCTGGATCTGACCGCCGCTCCCAGACCGCGACTAGCTTCGCGCGGTCGCCGTCTCCCGCTCGGATTCCTCCGGCACACGCTCGCCGTCGGCCGCCGGTGACCCGTCCGGCGCACCCTCATCGTCATCGGCATCCGTCCGCAGGCGTCTGGGCAGCGGCATCCGGCTGATGAGCACGAGCAGGGTGGAGACGATGGCGAAGCTGCCGAGTGCGATCGCCGACGAGGCGAGGAACTCCAGCGGCCCGCTCACCTGCCGCGGGTCGAGGAAGTAGTAGGGGTACCAGCCGATCATCGGCCCGCGGATCATCGTCGCGATCCCCCACAGCACCGGATAGGCGAGTGTCACCGGGACCACTCGCCACGGCACCGAGCGGTGGCCGGGCGCCAGTGCCCACGCGGCCACGGTCAGCGCCGGCAGCCAGAAGTGCAGCACCTGATCCGACCACGGAACATCGATGCGGATGCCGCGGATGCCGGCCTGCCAGACGAGGATCGCGAAGACCAGTCCGGCCGTGATCGTCCAGGTGAGCACGAGCGCCAGCGCCACCGTGAGCCATCGCGGATCCCGCGCGGTGCGCAGGGCGATCACTCCCGCGATCGAGAGCAGCACGACGAACGCGATGTTGGACTGGTTGGTGAGATAGGCGAAGAAGTTCTGGCTCGCGATCGTGTGCGATGCGAGCCCCCAGCTCAGCCGGTGGATCAGCGCCGCGAGGCAGACGGCGGCAGCGCCGAGGCGGAGCAGGCCGAAGACGGTACGCGCCTTCACCGCTGCGTCACCCGCCGTTTCCTCATCCGCCGAGTCTACGGATCGGACCTCGGCGCATCCGGCGCACCGCAGAGGGCGCCCGTCCCGACAGGTGTGGATCCGTGCTGGGGATTCTGCGTCGGCGTATCAGCGCCGGGGTTCGCGGGTCGACCACAGCGCGAGTGCGACGAGCGCGGGCTGGAAGAACAGCCGGACGAAACGCTTCATGTCCGTGTCGAGGCCGAAGCCGTCACGGTGGTGCATCCACTGCGCCACGTTGCCGGGGAACACGGCGACGAAGAACAGTGCGGCGATCGTGCCGACCGTGCGCCGACGGCGTCGCGCCAGCAGCAGTGCAGAGCCGAGCGCGACCTCGGCCACGCCGGAGGCGAGCACGGTCGTATCGGGGTCGAGCGGGAGCGACTCGGGGACCTGGGCCTGGAATTCCTCACGAGCCACGGTGAGGTGGGAGACGCCCGCGAAGACGAGGGAGGCGCCGAGGAAGATGCGGCCGATGGTGCGGGCAGGAGTCGACATGGTGCGAGCTTACGCCTCAGCCACCCGGCTCAGATCAGGCGGCGGAGCGCTTCTTCGAGCGAGACGCCCTGGGCCTCGGCGCGGTCGCGCAGGCGGGCGTGCTCGTCCGACGAGAGCGGGATCCGCAGCTCGATCGGGTCATCGGCGGGGGCGTCCAGGCCGTCGAGCAGATCGGATGCCTCGGCCCAGAGCGGCTCTGCGAGCGACGCCGCTGCGGCGAGAGAGGGGGCGGATGCCGCCGCCGCCGTCGTCGCCGCCGTCGAGCGGACGCGGTCGTCGGTCGCGACCGCGCCACCGTCGCGTGCGGACGCGGAACCTGACTCTTCTGCCGACGATGTTGCCGCCGGCGATGTTGCCGCCGGCGATGTTGCGGCCGACGCCGGTGCCGAGGCCGCGACGGAGGCCGATCCGGCGACGGCGGCACCGCCATCCGTCCCCATCGTGAAGCCCGGTCCTCGCCGCGGTTCCTGCTTCGCCTGGTAGGCCTTGGCGGCAGCGTTCGCGCGTTCGTCGGCCGCCTCGTTGAGCGGGTGTCCGGCGTGACCCTTGACCCACGAGAACTCGACGTCACGGCCGCGGATCGCCTCGTCGATGCCCTCGAGCAGGTCGCGGTTGAGCACCGGCCCGCCGTCGGACTTGCGCCAGCCCTTGCGCTTCCAGCCCGGCATCCACTTGGTCACGGAGTCGATCACGTAGCGGCTGTCGCACTCGATCAGCAGCTTCTCGTCGGTGCCGGCCGTGGCGAGCAGCAGCTCGAGCACCGCGCGCAGCTCTCCCTGGTTGTTGGTGCCGTGCGGGGAGCCGCCGGCTGCCCAGTTCGCGTCGTCGATGTACCAGGCCCAGCCGTTGGGGCCGGGGTTCCCCAGGGCGGAGCCGTCTGCGGCGGCGGTGATCGTCATCCCTCAACCGTAGCCGCGCGGCGCTTCGTCGATTCGCACTCAGGGCGCCGGGAATCGATGCCTGCCATCCGTCGCCGAGGTGATGCTGCGACGGCGTGCCGGTGGGTCAGTCGTCTTCGGGCTCGGGCTCGGGCTCGGGTTCGGGTTCGGGCTCGCGGCTCCCGGTCGTGACCGCCTCGGGGGTCGGTGGCGCGACCGGGAACAGGACCGAGCTCAGGTCGCCGCTGGTCTCGGCGCCCAGACCGATCGACAGCGGATCGACGACGGGCGCCGTGTCGAGAGTGTCCGCCTCCGTGCGCTCGAGCGGCTCAGAGGGCAGCACCCATTGGTTCTCTTGTTCTTCCGGCTTCTGCTGGAACAGTCCCATGGTCTCCATTGTGAACCTGCGCGTCGGCGGCAGGGCCGGATTCACACCGGATTGATCGGATGCCGGAGCGTGCGGGTTCAGCGCCGGGCGGCCGTGCGCACCGCTTCGACGAGCGTGCGCCACGGCCCGTCGAGTGCGGAATCGGGCAGGTCTCGCTCTCGGCGCTCGGAGGGTGTGCGGGCCCGGATGCTCCAGACGTAGCGGTCGGCGCCGGTGTCGGCATCCGTCTCCTCGTCCCACGGGCAGCCGTCGATGAGGTCGATCCACTCCCCGGCGTCGTCGGGCTCGGCTTCCACCCGCCACTGACGACGGATGCCGGCGATGCCGCCCGAGCGCACCACCGCGATCACGACGTGCGTGTCAGTCGGTGGAGGGGACTCGCTCATCCTCATAGACTCCCACGGCGCTCCAGGCGCGTCGAGCCGCTTCGGCCGTGGCATCGTCGAGCGCGGTAGCTGCGGCGACCGTGGCGTCGGCGAATTCCGTGAAGGTCGCGGTGCTTGACAGGCCTCCGGTGAGAGCCCGGTACCAGACCGTGCCCGCGCGCTCCCAGGCGTTGCCGCCGAGGTCGGTCGCGAACACGGCGAAGGCGCGGTTGGGGATGCCGGAGTTGATGTGCACCCCGCCGTTGTCCTCGGTCGTGCGGACGAAGCCGCTCATGTGGTCGGGCTGCGGGTCTTTGCCGAGCTCGTCGTCGTCGTAGGCGGTGCCGGGCGCGATCATCGAGCGCAGCGCCGCACCCTCGACGGCGTCGGTGAAGATCTCGGCGCCGATGAGCCAGGTCGCCTGGTCGGCCGTCTGCCCGAGCGCGTACTGCTCGGTCAGGGCCCCGAACACATCGGCGATGGACTCGTTCAGCGCGCCGGGCTGCCCCTGGTACTCGAGGTTCGCGGTGTGCTGCACGACGCCGTGCGCGAGCTCGTGTCCGATGACGGTGAGCGACCCGGTGAACCCCTGGAACACCTCACCGTCTCCGTCGCCGAACACCATGCGCTCACCGTCCCAGAACGCATTGTCGTAGTCGATGCCGTAGTGCACGGTCGCATCGAGCGGGGCGCCGGCATCGTTGAGGGAGTTGCGCTGGAACGCGGCGAGCAGCATCTCGAACGTGGCGCCGAGCCCGTCGAAGGCCTCGTTCACCGCGGTGTCTTCCACGGGGCCATCGTCTTCCCCGCGCACCACCGCGCCAGGAAGCTGCTGCGTATTGCCGGCATCGCTGATCGTGCGGTTCGGGGCATCCGACAGCTGCGCGACGAGGTCTCCGTTCTCGTCGATCGAGAGGTCGATGCGCGCGCGGAAGGGCGGGCGGCCCGAGGTGAGCGTCTGCCGCGCGGCGGCTGCGGCCTTGGGGAAACGCCCCGACTCGGCCAGGCGCGCGAGCAGGTAGGAGGGAACCACGCCATGACGTTCTCGGGATGCTGTGCTGCTCATGCTGCGACCCTACGCCGGGGCGCCGACGTTCGGACACCTTCGTCCGTGGGTATGACGCGGGACGAAGGAGTTCGCACGGAATGAAGGAGCGATCTGCCTCGAGGCTCCTTCATGTCGAGAGTTCTCCTTCATTCCGTGTGGCCCGTTCGGGAAGACGGCTTCATTTCGCCACACATGCCCCGCGCCAACCGCCCTGACTTGATAACGAGAATCGTTCTCAATAAAGTGACGGAGACATGAACTCTCACTTCCCTCGCGCCCCCTCCCTCGCCGCATCCACCGCCACCGCATCCCTCGCTGCCGCGGTCGCGCTGCTGCTGGGCGTCACCGCCTGTGCGCCGACGACCGCGTCCGCTCCGGCACCGGCGACATCGGCGGCCCCCGACGCGCACGGCATCGACACGGGCGACGCGGCCGAGGTCGCCGCCCCGGCTCGCGCCCTCGTGATCGGCGACCGGCACGGCGAGCTCACTCTCCTCGACCTCGACACCGAAGAGCGTTCGACCCTCGCGCCGGGCCACGACGATGTCACCGGCCTCTTCGGCGACGGCCGCCTCCTCTACCGTGTGCACGACGCGCAGGGTGGCACCGCCGTCGAGGTGATCGACTCCGCCCGCTGGACCGTGCCGCACGGCGATCACACCCACTCCTTCCGCGGCGAGCCCCGCTCCCTCGGAACCCTTGAGGGCGAAGGAGACGTCCGGGTCGTCGCAGGGGAGCAGCGGGCGACGGTCGCCTTCGCGAGCGGGGAACTGATCCTGCTCGCCCACGACGCTCTCGCCGATGGACTGGATGCCGCCCCACGCGCGACCGTCGACGCCTCCGGCCCCGTGGCGTTCCTCGCCGACCATCTGCTCGTGCCGACAGCCGGCTCGACGATCGAACTGCTCGACTCCGCGGGCTCCCCGGTCGCCGACGCTGCGACCCCGTGCGCCGACCCCTCGGACGCCGACATCACTCGCGTCGGCGCCGTGTTCACCTGCACCGAGGGGGCCGTGCTGTTCACCCGCGAGGTGGGCGGCGCCATTGCTGCCGAGACGATCCCGTACCCCGCGGCGACCGCCCCCGTGACCAGCCTCGCCGGCCGCACCGACCGCCCCGACCTCGCGGGTGTCACGGGCGCTCAGGGCGCCTGGCTGCTCGACGTGCGACAGCGGCAGTGGATGCTGCTCCCCTCGGACGTGCCCCTCGTGCAGGCTGCTGCCCTCGGTGACGACGACAGCCGCACGGTCGCGATCGATGCCGACGGTCGCGTGCGGGTGCTCGCGCCGGACGGAACGGTACTCGCCCGCACGGAACCGCTGCTGGCAGCATCCGTCACCGACCCCGCGCTGCGCGACCGCGTGCAGTTGCTCGTCGACGCCCAGCATGCCTACGTGACCGACCCGGCGACCGGGGCCGTGCACGAGATCGACCACGGTGACGGCGCCGTCACCCGAACCTTCGCCGACCTCGACCCCCGGTTCGTGCAGCAGGTCGGCTGATCCCTCGACGACTCCGTCGTCGTCGCGCATCCCGCGCACCCACCCAGAAGAAAGAGAGACGATCCATGTCCCGACCCCGCAGCCGCCTCGCGATCGGCGCCCTCGGCGTGATCGCCGCCGTGGCGCTCGCCGGATGCGCGACCTCAGGTCCCGCCGCCGAGAACACCGCAGGTTCCGCGCCGGACGACCATCACGAGGGCGACACCCGCATCGCCGTGACCTATGACGGGGGTGTGCTCGTGCTCGACGGCGAGACCCTCGACACCATCGGGCAGGTCGAGCTCGGCGGCTTCCTGCGCGTGAACGGTGCCGGCGACCACGACGGCCACGTCTTCGTCACCGCCGAAGACGGATTCCATGTGCTCGACTCCGGCCTCGCGTCCGGCGCGGTCGAGTTCACCGGCGAGGTGTTCGATGCCGAAGCCGCCGGCCACGCGGTCCCGCACGCCGGACGCACGGCCCTGTTCGACGACGGCACCGGCGAGGTGCGGATCTTCGACACGGATGCCGTCGGCACGGGCACGCTTCCCGAGGTCGACACGATCACCTCGGCGGCGGCCCACCACGGCGTCGCTCTCGAGCTCGCCGACGGCAGCATACTCTCGACGATCGGTACGGCCGATGCCCGCAGTGGAGTGCGGCACCTCGCGGCCGACGGGGCCGAGATCGCCCGCAACGAGCAGTGCCCGAGCGTGCACGGCGAGGGCGCGCTCAAGGGCGAGGTCGTGATGTTCGGCTGCGAAGACGGGGTGCTGCTCTTCGACGACGGGACCTTCACCAAGATCGATGCCCCCGACGAGTTCGGTCGCACGGGCAACGCGTACGTGAGCGACACCAGCGCGATCGCCTTCGGCGACTACAAGACCGACCCCGACCAGGAGGGATACCTGCTGTCGCAGCTCGCGCGCATCGACACCGCGGCGCAGACGATGTCGATCGTCGACCTCCCGGAAGGCGTGGAGTACACCTGGCGCGGGGTCGGGCGCGACGCGCACGACAACGTCGTCGTGCTCGGGGCCGACGGCAGCCTGTCACTGCTCGACGAGTCGGGTGAGCTCGTCGACACCTGGAGTGTCATCGCCCCGTGGGAGAGCCCGACCGAGTGGCAGCAGCCGCATCCGGGCCTGCACGTGGTCGGCGATGTGGCCTATGTGACCGAGCCGGCGAAGGACCGCATCCTCGCGGTCGACCTGCACACCGGTGAGGTCTCGGCTGACGCGACCCTCGACGTCGTGCCGAACGAGTTCGTGGTGGTCGGCGCCGCCGGGCACTGAGCATCCGTTCGGCGTGACGATCCGCCGACGAGATGACGATGAACCGAGGGTTCGGTGCGGGAACCTCGGTGATTCGTCATCCCGTCGGCGAATCGTACGTCCCACCGGCCGGGTGCGGCCGGGCTCAGTCGGACTCGATGCTCAACACGGTCGTGCGCATGCCGTCGGCCTCGTACTGCACCGGCATTCCGGGGTGATCGACCGAGAACCAGAAGACGCCGTCATCCGTGTCGTACCGACGGCACGTGAGCTGTCCGAGCGGCGTCGTCAGCGTCACCGTCGACACGCTCGTCGTCCCCGCGTCGAAGGCCGCATGCCCCTGCAGCTCCACCCAGGTCACCCGGTTCGAGACCACGGCCTTCGGGTCGGCAGCGGCCCACCGGTCGAGGGTCGCGCCCTCGTCGTCGGTGTCGTGGAAGCGGTTGATGTGTTCCCCCAACGGGCCGTCCGGTCCCTCCAGGAGCAGCCGGATCGTCTTCCCCGATCCGGTGGCTTCGCGGATCTCGGCGGCGGTGAACGGCGTCGGCAGGAGTCCGGGGCCGAGCAGGTGCGGGTCGGGTTCGGTCATGGTGCCAGTCTGCGCCCTGCGCGGTGCGCACGTCACGAGAAGGTCTCGATGCCGGGAGGCGGGAGGGCCGATCCTTGACACGATTGCGTTCTGTATACAGAATACCAGTACGCCCGAAGGCGTGATCCCGACCTGATCTTCCAATGATGAAAGAGGTAGCGAGATGGCTCGTGCGAACGTGACGCGGTATCTGGCACTGGGTGCCGCCGGCGCTCTGGCACTCGGACTCGCCGCGTGCAGCGGTGGGGGCGGAGGCGGCGGCGGTGGCGTCGACGCCGACGGCAACGCCACTGTCGTCTGGTCCACCTGGGGCACCGCCGACGAGCTCACCCGGTACGAGGAGTTCAACAAGGACTTCATGGAGCGCCACCCCGACATCAAGGTCAAGCTGCAGCCCGTGGCCGACTACGGCGACTACCACTCCAAGCTGCTCGCGCAGCTCACGAGCAACACCGCTCCCGACGTGTTCTACGTGGGCGATGACAAGATCGGCCAGTTCGTCGACTCGAACCGCCTCATGCCGCTCAGTGACCTGATGGATTCCAAGGACAGCAAGACGAAGAAGGACGACTTCTTCCCCGGGCTCTTCGGCGCCGCCGAGAACGACGGCGAGGTCTACGCCGCTCCGAACGACTCGAACCCCGACGTGTTCTGGTACGACAAGAAAGCGCTCGAGGCGGCCGGAATCACCGAGGACCCGGCGACCCTGGCCGAGAACGGCGAGTGGACTACCGACAAGTTCCTCGAGATGAACAAGAAGCTCCACGAGGCCGGCCTCACCGGCACGATGTATTGGAACTATTGGGCGACGCACTGGAGCTGGCTGTCTTCCCAGGGCCTGGATGCCCCGTACGACGACTCCGGCGCGTTCGTCGCGAACGAGGATGCGGCCACCGTCGAGTCGGTGCAGCAGCTCGGCGACCTGTTCGAAGACGGCACGTTCGTCGTCGCGGACACCCTGCCGGACGGTGCCGGGGCCGACAGCGTCTTCGTCACGCACAAGGCCGGCTTCTTCGTGCAGGGGCGCTACACGATCGGCACGGTCGACGCGACGGGCGAGAAGGACAGCTACGACATCGTGCAGTGGCCGACGCCGGATGGCGAGCCCGCCCCCACCGGTGTGGCGACCAGCTTCCTCGCGATCAACGGCAAGACGAAGGTCGAGGACGCCGCGTTCACGTTCTGGACCGAGTTCCTCTCGGCCGAGGGGCAGACGTTCCGCCTCCAGGGCGGCGGCAACGCGGTCCCGTCGATCAAGGGGGCCGACGAGGTCGTGCTCGAGGGCGACTACCCTGCTCACGCCCAGACGTTCCTCGACATGCGCGACATCGGCTTCGAGGACTACCCGGCCGAGGCGCGTGTCCCCGGTCTGCCGACCGCCATCGCCGACGAGTTCCTGAAGCTCTATCAGGGCAAGACCGACGCACAGGCCACCCTCGACACCATCGCCGACGTGGTCAAGGAACGGTCGGAGAAGTAGGAGTGAGCACTCTCACCGAGAACGGGCGGATGCCGCAGGTCGCCCCTGCGGCATCCGCCCCGCCCCTGCGCAAGGAGCCGCTCTGGCGCCGCCGCGACCGACTGTGGGGGTACGTCTTCGTCGGCCCGCAGATGATCGGCATGGGACTGTTCGTCGTGCTGCCCTTCGCCGCCAGCCTCGTTCTGGCCTTCGCGGACTGGGACGGACTGACCGACCTCACCTGGGTGGGCTTCGCCAACTTCGCCGACCAGCTGACCGATCCGCTGCTCGGCCGCGCGATCATCAACACCCTCATCATCGCCGTCGTCACGGTGCCGATCGGCCTCGGGCTCTCGGTGGTCGTCGCGGTCGCACTCGAGAAGCTCAAGACCCGCACGCTCTACCTGATCCTCTTCTTCGCCCCGGTCGTGACCTCCACGGTCGCGGTCGCGATGATCTGGCAGCAGATGTTCCGCGCCGACGGCCTGCTCTCCACCACGATCTCGAAGGTCTTCGGCGTCACCCCTCCGGACTGGCTGCAGGACCCGAAGCTCGCGCTCCTCGCCGTCTGCATCGTCACGATCTGGTCGTCGATGGGCCTCAATGTAGTGATCTTCCTCGCCGGGCTGCAGAACATCTCGCCCTCGGTGATCGAGGCTGCGCGGATCGACGGTGCCGGCCCCTGGCGGCTGTTCACCAGCATCCGTCTGCCGCTGCTCTCGCCGATCGTGTTCTTCTCCTCGGTGGTCGCGTTCATCTCCTCTCTGCAGACCTTCGACACGGTCTACGTGCTCGTGCAGGATGCCGGCCCTGACAACGCGACCCGCACGATCGTGTACCACATCTTCGATCTGGGCTTCGGGCGCTTCGAGTTCGGTCCGTCGAGCGCCGCGAGCATCATCCTGCTCGTGCTCACCCTCGTCATCACCGCCGTGCAGTTCGGCGCGCAGAAGAAGTTCGTCCACTACGAGGATGACCCCGCATGAGCATCCAGACGCCTCCCCTGACCGGTCCCGCTCCGGCGACCGACTCCACCATCGCGATCACCGCACCCGGCTATCGTTCGCGTGGCCGGGGTGGTCCCGCGGCCGACCGCGCGCGCCGCAGGGTCGGCTCGACCGTGCTGCACGTGGTGCTCGTCATCGCCGGGATCGGCATGGTGTTCCCGTTCATCTGGATGCTGCTCACCTCGTTCAAGACGTTGCCGCAGCTGCTGAAGAACCCGCTCCAGTTCCTGCCGGACCCCTGGACGTTCGACAACTACACGCAGGCCTGGAACGCGGTGCCGTTCGGGCAGGCCTATCTGAACAGCGCGTACATCGCGATCCTCGTGGTGGTGGGCACGCTGCTCACGGCATCCATGGCCGGCTATGCGTTCGCGCGCATCCGCTTCCGCGGCAGCAAGGTGCTCTTCATCGTCTTCCTCGCGACGCAGATGATCCCGAAGCAGGTGACGCTCATCCCGTTCTACCTGCTGATGTCGAACCTCGGCTGGGTCGACTCGCACCTCGCGCTGATCGTGCCGGGCATCATGGCCAACCCGTTCGCGGTGTTCCTGATGCGGCAGTTCGTGCTGGCCCTGCCGCGCGAGCTCGAAGAGGCGGCGATCGTCGACGGTGCCGGCCGGTGGCGCATCTTCTGGAGCGTCGTGCTCCCGAACCTCAAGCCCGGTCTTGCCGCGCTCAGCATCATCGTGGCGCTCGACGTCTGGAACGCCTTCCTGTTCCCGCTCGTGCTGCTGAACTCGCCCGACCTGTTCACGGTGCCGCTGCTGCTGAACGCCTTCGAAGGTCAGCAGGGATCCATCAACTACGGACTCGTGATGGCGGCCTCGGCGATCGCGACCGTGCCGATGCTGATCGTGTTCGTCATCGGTCAGCGCAAGATCCTCAACAGCATGGCCGCGTCGGGCCTCGGAGGACGATGATGACGGATGCCGCTCGCCTCGCGGTCCTTGCCGGGCACCACCTCGACCTGGTCACTGCCCCTTTCACGCTGCCGCGTTCGCGCGTGCTGGTGTTCCGTGCCGGCGACGGGGAGGGCGTTCGCGTGCACACCTCGGAGTACGAGCGGCGGCTGTCGGAGTGCCGGGTGCTGGACGCGCTGACCGTGGTGGATGCGGCGGGAGAGGTGCTGCCTGTGACCGGCGTGCACCCGGCGCGAGTGTCCTTCGGGGAAGTGGCGACGTTGACGTTCGCCGACCCCTCGACGCTCAGCCTCGGCCCGTCGACGGGCTCAGGCGCGGGAGTGCACGTGCGACTGCGGCGACCGGACGGGCGGGTCGAAGAGCATCCGCTCGGCGACGGCATCCGGCTGCGCATCACCGCAGACCGCACGGTCTCGATCGAATCGGGCGACCATTCGGCGGCGCTCGCCGCGTCCGACGAGATCTGGGCGGACTGGTTCGCGAAGTGCCCGACCGTGCGCGACGACCTGCAGGGGATGACCGCGTTCTGCTGGTGGGTGCTCGGGGCGAACATCGTCGAGCTGCCCTCGCTCGGAGACGCGCGGGCGATCGTGCCGTCCAAGATCGGGTACGTCGGCCTGTGGCAGTGGGATGCGTACTTCATCGCGGTGGGGCTGCGGCACGGCGACCCTGAGCTCGCGCGCGAACAGCTCGACATCGCGTTCCGGTTCCCGCAGCCTGACGGGCAGCTGCCCGACGTCGTGCACGAGCTCGGGGTGCTCGCGACCAGCGACGACCTGCCCGACAGCGACCGAGACAACCTGCGCCGTGCGGGGTCGCAGATCGCCGACCCTCGCGCGCCGGTGCCGTTGACGAAGCCGCCGCTCGCCGCGTGGGCGCTGCGCAAGGTGCTCGAGGTCGAGGATGCGCCGGAGTACGCGCGCACGCAGCTGGGCCGCATCGTCCGCTCGCAGGACTGGTGGTTCGCGGGCAGCGACCTCGACCACGACGGGATGCCGGAGTACGGGCATCCGTATTCCTCGGGGCTCGACGACAGCCCGATCTTCGACGGTCCGCTGCCGACGGCCGCGCCCGACCTGGGCGCGTATCTCGTGCGGCAGGACCTGGAGATCGCGGCGCTGCTCGAGAGGTATGAACCGGATGCCGACGTGGTGCGGTTCCGCGAACGGGCCGCGACCACGCAGGAGCTGCTGCTGCGCATGTGGGATGACGAGCGTGGGCGGTTCCTCGCTTTCGGTGGAGGGGAGCCGCAGCTCAGCGACACGGTCGTGGGGCTGATGCCGTTGCTCACGGGCGCGCTGCCAGGGCCGGTCGCCGAGGCGCTGCGCGCGGCCGTCGACGATCCCTCGCGGTTCGCCCTGCCGTGGGGGCTTCCGACGGTGGCGGCATCCGATCCCGACTTCTCGGACGAGCGGATGTGGCGCGGACCGGTGTGGGTGAACACGAGCATGCTGGTCGCCGAAGGCCTCGAAGCGTCGGGGTACGCCGAGCGGGCACGGGAGCTGCGGGAGCAGACCGTGCGCCTCGTGATCCACGGCGGCGGCCCGCACGAGTACTTCAATCCGCATACGGGGTTCAAGGCGGGGCGCGCGACCACCGCGTTCGGCTGGTCGGCGGCGCTGTTCATCGACCTCGCGGTGACGCTCAGCTGACGGCATCCGCTCCCGTTCGCCGCATCCTCCCGTTCGCGGCGCCCGTTCCCCGTTCGCGGCGCCCGTTCCCGTTCGCGGCATCCTCCGGTCGCACTTTCTGTCGCTTTGCTGCCCTCAGGGCGGCAGAAAGTGCGACCGGAAAGGCGGGTGAGGTCAGGCGCGGAACAGGTCGGCGTTCTCGCGTGCCCACTGGGCGAAGGTGCGACCGGGGCGACCGGTGAGGCGCGGCACCGTGTCCTGCACCACCTGACCGATCTCCGGAGGGTTCTTCGCGAGTTCGACGCCGAATTCGACGTACCCCTCGTCGTATCCGAAGGCGCGCAGTCGCTCCCGCTCCTCGTCTTCGGTGAGCCGGATCCAGGTGACCTCCTCGCCGATGGCCTCGGCGATGCACGCCGTGCGCTCGGCCGGAGTCAGCGCCTCGGGCCCGGTCAGGTAATACGTCTGCCCCTCGGCGGGTGCACCGAGCAGCACTTCGACGGCGACGGCTGCGATGTCCGCTTCGTGCACCATCGCGCTCGGCCAATCCGCCAGCGTGCGCACCCGCCGGTCGGAGACGACCTCCGGAGCCCACTCCCGCGCGTTCGACATGAACTCCACCGGCGCCAGCAGCGCCCAGGCGAGATCGCTCTCTCGCAGCGCAGGCTCGAGGGTGCTCTCGTCCCATCCGCCGAGCACGCTCACCCGCTGCACGCCCGCCGTCTTCGTCGCCCCGACGAGCTCCACGCCGTTGGTCAGCGTCTCACCGAACTCGCCGTTGAACGTGATGAAGTGCACGGCGTCGCAGCCGTCGATGGCCCGACGGAACGCGTCCACGTCGGTGAGGTCGCCGCGGACGACGTCGACGCCTTCGGGGAGGTTCGCGCGCTGCGGATCGCGGGTGAGAGCGCGCACGCTCTCGCCGCGCTCGACCAGCTGAGTGACGATGTGGCGTCCGACCGTGCCTGTGGCGCCTGTGACCAGGATTGTCATGAGGAGTCCCTTCTTCGTGTGAGACTCACTCTCTCGGTCGATGCGGACAGATTCGGTCCGCGATCGATCCTGAGCCGGACCCCCTCCCTCCGTTCCGGTCGCAGTTCCTGCCGCTCGACGGGCTTCAGGGCGACACAAAGTGCGACCGGAACCCGCAGGGAGCGGGAGCGCCAGCGGGAGTGCCAGCGGGAGCGCCAGCGGGAGCGACTACGCGGTGAAGTAGCTGCTCGTGGCGTTGTCGAGGATGCGCTCCATGCCGTGCATCCAGTTGAGCTTGAGAGCTTCGACGGCACCGGGGATGTCGCCGTCGGCGAGGTGCCGTGCGATCTCGGCGTGCTCGGCGGCGACGCGTTCGACCTTCACGTCTTCGGGGACGAGCAGCGACTCGTAGCGGTGGAACGAGCTGCGCACGCTGTCGATCACGGCGAGGAGTCGGGTGTTCGGGCAGGCCGACAGCATCACGCTGTGCCACTCGTCGTCCTTGGTGATGACGAGCTGGTGCTCGACGAGCTCGTCGGCGAAGGCGTCGGCCATCTCCTTGAGCTGGTCGCCGATGCGGCGCAGCTCCTCGGGCGGGCTCAGCTCGAGGGCCAGGCTCTCGAGGGCGGCCATGACGGGCGCGAGGTCGCGGAACTCGGAGGCGCTGAGCGGGACGAACCGGAAACCCTTGCCGTTCTCGCTCTCGATCTGCCCCTCGGACTCGAGCGCGATGAGAGCCTCGCGAAGGGGAGTGCGACTGACGCCGAGCTCGGTGGCGAGCTGCACCTCGTTGATGCCCTCGCCGGGCTGCACGAGTCCGGCTCGCATACGGGTCAGCAACTCCTGACGGACCTGCGAGCGCAGGTTCTTGCGTTCGATCGCCATGCGTCCCCTCTTCTGCCGCCTGCCCGTCAGCCTATGGGTTGACGGGCTTCGGACGACGTCTTAGTGTGTTGTATACAGAATACAGGTGATCGTGGGTTCGCACCAGTGAAATGCCCGATCAGCACGTGACGACTCAGAGAGGAGACTTCGTGCCCGCACCCGATGGCAGCCAGCCCATCCGCCGCGTCCGCCTCGATGCCCTCGCCTACGGCGGCGACTACAACCCCGACCAGTGGTCGGAGGAGACCTGGCACGAAGACATCCGTCTGATGCGCGAAGCCGGCGTGAACATGGTGAGCCTGCCGATCTTCAGCTGGCCGCAGCTGGAGCCGGAGCCCGGCGTCTACGACTGGGCCTGGCTCGATCGCATCATCGACCTGCTGTGGGAGGCGGGCATCGCGATCGACCTCGCCACGGCCACCGCGACCCCGCCGTCGTGGCTGCTGCGCGCCCACCCCGAGATGGCGCCCTGGGACTCCGACGGGCACCGGCTCGAGTTCGGTTCCCGCCAGACGTACTGCCCCTCGTCGCCGGTCTGGCGCGAGAACGTCGCCCGCATGACTCGCGCCATGGCCGAGCGCTACGGAGATCACCCCGGCCTCGCCATGTGGCACATCTCGAACGAGTACGGCGATCACACCTCGCGCTGCTGGTGCCCAGAGTCGGCCCGGCACTTCCGCCGCTGGCTGCAGGTCCGCTACGGCGACCTCGACGGTCTGAACGAGGCGTGGGGCGTGAACGTGTGGGGTCAGCGCTACACCTCGTGGGATCACATCGAGACGCCGAAGAAGGCACCGGGCCCGATCAACCCCACCAAGCTGCTCGACTTCGAGCGCTTCTCGTCCGACGCGCTGCTGGAGCTGTTCCAGATCGAGATCGATGTGCTGCGCGAGGTCACCCCCGACATCGCGGTGACGACGAACTTCATGAGCATGTTCCGCGACCTCGACTACTGGGACTTCGCCGCGGTCGAAGACGTGGTGACCGACGACGCCTACCCCGAGCCCGCCGACCCGACCTCGCACGTCGGTGCCGCTCTCAACTACGGACTCATGCGCTCGCTCAAGGGCGGCCAGCCCTGGCTGCTGCTGGAGTCGTCGGCGAGCGCGACCAGCTGGCGCGACGTGAACGTGCCCAAGGCGCCGGGCAAGATCCGCATCGAGAGCCTGCAAGCCGTAGCGCACGGCTCGGATGCGGTGATGTTCTTCCAGTGGCGCCAGGCCAAGTACGGCCAGGAGAAGTTCCACTCCTCGATGCTCGGCCACCGCGGCGAGCGCTCGCGCAGCTTCCGCGAGACCAAGGCGCTGGGCAACGAGTTGAAGAAGCTCGAGCCGGTGCGCGGCACCCGAGTGCGCTCACGCGTGGCACTGGTCGTGGACTGGGACTCGTGGTGGGGCATCAGCGCCGTCGAGTCGCTGCCTTCGCAACGGTTGCAGTGGGCGCAGCAGGCCCGCGCGTGGCACCGGGCGCTCTACACGCTCGGCCAGCCGGTGGATGCTGTTCGCGCCACGGGCCCGTTCGACGCATACGACGTGGTCGTGGTGCCGAACCTCTACATCGTGGAGCAGCCCCAGGCCGAAGCGTTGCAGGCGTTCGTCGAGCGCGGCGGACACCTCGTGGTCGGACCGTTCTCGGGAGTGGTGGATGCCACCGAGAAAGTGCACGACGGCGGAGCCCCCGGGCCGCTGCGCGACCTGCTCGGTATCGAGGTCGACGAGCAGTGGCCGATCGCCGACGGCCTGACCGAGAGCATCGACTACGCCGGTGAAACCTTGACCGTGCCGTCGTGGAGCGAGTGGATCGAAGCGGATGCCGACGTCGAGGTGCGCGGCACCTATGCGAGCGGCGAGCTCGACGGGCTGCCGGCCGTGACCCGTCGCGCCTCGGGTGAGGGATCGGCCTGGTACGTCAGCGCGATGTTCGAGCCCGCGGGCCTGCTCCCGGTGCTCCGCGACGTGCTGCGCTGCGCCGGAGTCCCTGCCCGCGAGCACACCGACGTCGACGTCGAGGTCGTCACCCGCGCCGACGACACCACCGACTACACGTTCTACCTGAACCACGGACGCATCCCCGTCGCGTTCGAGATCCCGTCCCCGGCGGTCGACCTGCTCACCGGCATCCGCCATGCGGACCGCCTGGAGCTCGACCGCTACGGCGTCGCCGTGCTCGCCGCACCTCGCGCCGAGTCCATCCCTTTCGCCACCCTCATCCCCGTGAAGGAGGACGCATGACCACCCCGTTCGTGCATCCGTACATCCCCAATACCGCCCCGGAGTCGCGAGCGGCGATGCTCGCGGCCGTCGGCGCCGCCTCGGTCGACGAGTTCTACGCCGACATCCCCGACTCGCTGCGGCTGGGCCGACCGCTCGATCTGCCCTCGCCGTTCGTGGCCGAGCAGGACCTCGCCCGCCACGTGCGGGGGCTGCTCGCCAAGAACCGCTCGACCCAGGAGCGGCTGAGTTTTCTCGGCGCGGGCACCTACAACCACTACGTGCCCGCCGTGGTCGACGAGGTCATCGGCCGCAGCGAGTTCCTGACGGCCTATGCCGGCGAGCCGTACGAGGACCACGGCCGGTTCCAGGCGCTCTTCCAGTACCAGTCGCTGATGGCGGAGCTGTTGGAGATGGACGTCGTGAACGTTCCGGTCTACGACGGGTACCAGGCGACGGCCACAGGCCTGACGATGTCGGGCCGGCTCACCGGTCGGGGCCGGGTGCTGGTCGTCAGCGATGTGCTCCCGGCGAAGCTCGCGAAGGTGCACGACTACGTGCGGGCTCATCTGACGCTCGATCACGTGGCACCGGTGAACGGCACGGCCGACGTGGCCGCCGTGCGCGCGGCTCTGGGCGACGACGTGGCCGCAGTCTGGGTCGAGACGCCCAGCGCCACCGGCGCGGTCGAAGCGGCGCTGCAGGAGATCGCGGATGCCGCGCACGCGGCGGGCGCCGTGCTCGTGGTCGGCACCGACCCGATCGGCTACGGCATCCTCACCCCGCCCTCGGTCTCGGGGGCCGACATCGTCACGGGCGACATCCAGTCGCTCGGACTGCACCAGTGGTTCGGCGGCGCCCACGGCGGGTTCATCGCCGTGCACGACGACCCGACCTTCGTGATGGAGATGCCGTCGCGACTGTTCGGCCTCGCCACCACCGACGTGCCCGGTGAGTACGGCTTCGGCGACGTGGCCTACGACCGCACCTCGTTCGCACACCGCGAGGAGGGGAAGGAATGGGTCGGCACGGCCGCGGCCCTCTGGGGCATCGCCGCCGGGGTCTACCTCGCGCTGATGGGACCGGCCGGCATGGCCGAGCTCGGCGAGGTGCTGCTCGCCCGCACCCGGTACGCACAGCACGCGCTCGCCGCAGTGCCCGGCGTCTCGCTCGACGACGACGCCGTGCATCTGCGCGAGTTCACGGTGACCTTCGCCGACGTCACGGCCGACGCGGTCGTCACCGCGCTCCGCGCCCGGGGCATCGAGCCCGGGGTGATCGTGGGGCAGAACCGCCTGCTCGTCTGCGTCACCGAACTCACCTCACAGGCCGACATCGACACCCTGGCGGGCGCGCTCGCCGAGGTCACGGCATCCGATCTCGCTGCGAAGGAGCAGAACCGATGAGCCTCCCCGTCGCCCCGAAGCCCGCCCTGCGCCGCTTCCAGCAGGCTCGCTGGGACGAGCCGATCATCTTCGAACTGACCACGCCCGGCGAACGCGGCGTGCTTGTCCCGCAGGTCGAGCCCGGCGTGTGCGAGGCGGTGGGGGATGTGGTCGCCGCGCTGCCCGCCTCCCTGCGTCGTGCCGCTAAGCCGCAGCTCCCCGAGATGGGGCAGATGCGCGTGCTCAAGCACTACCTGCGCCTCTCGCAGGAGAACCTCGGCGCCGACTTCAACGTCGACATCGGGCAGGGCACCTGCACCATGAAGTACGCGCCGAAGATCAACGACCAGCTCGCGAACACCCCGCAGCTCACCGCCATGCACCCGCATCAGGACCCGGCCGACGCGCAGGGCGTGCTCGAGATCGTCTGGCAGCTGGAGCGGATGCTCGCCGAGATCTCCGGCATGGATGAGGTCTCGCTGCACACCCAGGGCGGATCGGCCGCGATCTGGGCGAACATCGCCATGATCCGTGCCTTCCACGAGGCCAACGGCGAGGGCGAGCAGCGCCGCGAGGTCATCACAACCATCTTCAGCCACCCCTCGAACGCGGCGGCCGCGAAGGCCGCGGGCTACGAGGTCATCACGGTCTACCCCGACGCGGAGGGCTATCCGTCCCTCGACGCGCTGAAGGCAGCACTGTCGCCCCGGACCGCGGCCATCATGGTCACCAACCCCGAGGACACCGGCATCTACAACCCGGCGATCCGGGAGTGGGTGGATGCCGCGCACTCCGTCGGAGCCCTCGCCTCGTACGACCAGGCCAATGCGAACGGCATCCTCGGTGTCACCCGTGCCCGCGACGCCGGCTTCGACGTGTGCCACTTCAACCTGCACAAGACCTTCGGCACCCCGCACGGCAGCGGCGGACCCGGCTCGGGCGCGAACGCCGTGAGCGCGGCCCTCGCTCCGTTCCTGCCGGGGCCGCGCGTGGTGCGCGACGATGACGGGACGTTCGCCGTGGCCGAGGGCGGAGAGCTCTCGATCGGTGCGGTCGGCCCGTTCTTCGGAGTCATCCCCGCGCTCGTGAAGGCCTACTCGTGGATCATGGCGCTCGGGGCCGAGGGGCTGCTCGCCGCCGCCGAGACCGCGGTGCTGAACAACAACTACCTGATGGCCCGTGTGCTCGCGATCCCCGGCGCATCGGCGCCGTACGCGACCGGACGCCGCCGTATCGAGCAGGTGCGCTACTCGTGGGAGGAGCTGCACCAGGAGACCGGCATCTCCTCGGAGGAGATCGGCGTGCGCATGTCCGACTTCGGGATGCACTACTGGACCAGCCACCACCCCTACGTGGTGCCGCAGCCGTTCACGCTCGAGCCGACCGAGTCGTACTCGATGGCCGAGCTCGACGAATACGCCGCGACCCTGGCCGAAGTGGCGCGCGAGGCGCGGGAGACCCCCGAGGTCGTGCGCACCGCCCCGCACAACCAGACCGTGCACCACACGCACCATGACGATCTGGACGACCCCGACCGGTGGGCGATCACGTGGCGCGCGTATCAGCGGAAGTACTTCCCCGCGGAGTCCGTCGACGGCATCGCGGAGTCCGTCGCGTCGTGATCGGACTCGTCGTCAACCCTGTCGCCGGTGTCGGCGGGCCCGCGGGCCTCGCCGGCTCCGACGGCGCGGACGTGCAGCGCCTCGCCCTC
>NZ_SSDF01000082.1 GCF_004794515.1 Microbacterium sp. A20
CGCTCCCGCTCCCGAGGCGCCCGCCGAGCCCGCACCTGCTGCGGCCGCTCCCGCCACCGACACCGCCGCCATCGCCCCGGCCGAGGACGCTCCGGCCGCCGAATAGACTGGTTGCATGTCCTCGGATCCCGCACCCGTTCCCGGCGTCGAGCGCCCGAACATCTCCGCCCTCGATGTCGTCCGCACCGTCGTCCTGGTCGCTGCCGTCGCCTCTCTCGCGCTGTGGGGATTCGCCAGCTGGGATCTCCCGTGGAACGTGATCCTCGGCATCGGGGCACCGGTGATCGTGATCCTCATCTGGGCACTCTTCCTGTCGCCGCGTCCGGTCCTGCGCGTGCACCCGTTCCTCCGCGCCGCCGTCGAGCTGTTGATCTACGTCGGAGTCACGATCGCCTGGTGGTCGATGGGTCAGGCGCTGATCGGCACCGCCTTCGCCCTGGTGGCCGTCGTCGCGGGCGTCCTCAGCGGTCGGCGCGCCCTGTCGTGAGCCTCCCGTCGTGAGCGCGCAGCCATGAGCGTCCTGACACAGCTGAAGGAGTCGCTCGGCGCGCTCGTCGACACCGACGAGGCTGTTCTCGAGCAGGCCAGAGCCGATCGCTCCGGTCATGCCGCAGCCGGACGCCCGATCGCCGTCGTCCACGCCGAACGGGTCGAGGACGTGCAGCAGACGATGCGCATCGCGTCGGCCGCGCGCACACCGGTCGTCATCCGCGGAGCCGGCACCGGACTCGCCGGTGGGGCGAACGCCGGCAGCGGCGAGATCGTGTTGTCCCTGCGGCGGATGACCGCGATCCGGGAGGTGCGGCCAGACGATCTGCTCGCCGTCGTCGAACCCGGCATCCTGAATGCCGACCTCAATGCAGAGCTCGCGCGACACGGGCTGTGGTGGGCACCCGACCCGGCCAGCCGCGACATCTCCACGGTCGGCGGCAACATCGCCACCGGTGCCGGCGGGCTGCTCTGCGCCAAATACGGTGTCGTCCGCGATGCCGTGCTCGGCGTCGACCTGGTCCTCGCCGACGGGCGGCTGCTGCACCTCGGGCACCGCAGCGTCAAGGGCGTCACCGGGCTCGACCTCACGGCGCTGGTCGTCGGCTCCGAAGGCACGCTCGGTGTCGTGGTGGGTGCGACCCTCAAGCTGCGCAGGCTCGTGCCGGGAGAGACCTGCACGGTGGTCGCCACCTTCCCCGGCGTGCGCGCCGCCGCCTCCGCCTCCGCTGCGGTGACCGCCGCGGGCGTGCAACCGGCGATCATGGAGCTGATGGACGCCGCGAGCCTCACCGCGGTGCACGCGCTCCTCGGCCTTCCAGCACCGACACCGGGAGCGGCCCAGCTCACCATCCAGACCGACGGCCCTGCCGCTCGCGTCGAAGCCGATACCATCGCGGAGATCCTTCGCGCTCACCGTGGGGTGACGGTCGTCTCGCACGACCGCGCGGAGGGAGAGCAGCTGCTGGCGATCCGCCGATCCATGCACGCGGCCATGGCGTCGCTGGGTACGACGCTCATCGAAGACGTCTCCGTGCCCCGCAGCGCGATGCCCGCCATGTTCGACGAGATCGCGCGTATCGAACGCGAATACCGACTCACGATCCCGACGGTGGCGCACGCGGGCGACGGCAATCTGCACCCCAACTTCCTCTTCGAGGGCCCCGACGTCCCACCCGAGGTGTGGGCGGCGGCCGACGAGCTGTTCCGCGCGGCGATCGCCCTCGGCGGGACGCTGACCGGAGAGCACGGCATCGGCGTCCTGAAGCGCCGCTGGCTCGCCGACGAGCTCGGAGAAGACCAGTGGCTGCTGCAGCGACAGATCGCCGCGGTGTTCGATCCCCTCGGCATCCTCAACCCTGGAAAGGTGTTCAGCCCCGATGCCTGACATCCACGTGAGCGCTGCCGTGATCGTCGACGCCGAAGGGCGGGTGCTGGTCGTCCGCAAACAGGGCACCACTCGGTTCATGCAGCCGGGAGGCAAGCCCGAGCCCGGTGAGTCCGCCGTGCAGACCCTGATCCGCGAGCTCCACGAGGAGTTGGGGCTGACGCTCGACGAGAGTGAGCTTCAGCCGCTCGGGACCTTCGTCTCCGCGGCCGCGAACGAACCCGGTCACCGTGTCGTCGCCGCGGCCTTCGCGGCATCCGTCGACCCCGGAGCCGTCACGGTCCAGGCGGAACTCGCCGAGCTGCGGTGGATCACTCCGGCGGACGTCGCGACACTCCCCCTGGCACCCCTGAGCGTCGAGCACCTGCTGCCGATCGCCTGGCCCGCGCTGGCGGGCTGAGCGCGCCGGACAGGCGTCAGATGCCCTGCCAGGCCGGTTTGTTCGCGAACGTGTAACGGTAGTAATCGGCGAGCTGGAGACGCGAGGCTGCGGCCTCGTCGACCACGATGGTCGCATGCGGGTGCAGCTGGATGGCGGAACCCGGCAGGAGCGCCGTGAGCGGCCCCTCGACCGCGCCGGCGACCGCCTCTGCCTTGCCCTCGCCGAACGCGAGCAGCACCAGGTGCCGCGCCTTCAGGATGGTGCCGAGGCCCTGCGTGATGCAGTGCATCGGCACGTCGTCGATCGAGTCGAAGAAGCGTGCGTTGTCCTCGCGGGTCTGCTCCGTGAGGGTCTTCACGCGAGTGCGCGAGGCGAACGACGACCCCGGCTCGTTGAAGCCGATGTGTCCGTCGGTGCCGATCCCGAGGATCTGCAGGTCGACCCCACCGGCGGCCTCGATGGCTGCCTCGTAGTCGTCGCCGGCGTGCTGAATCGTCGCGAGAGCGCCGTTCGGGACGTGGATGCGCTCCGGGTCGAGCCCGAGCGGTTCGACGACCTCGCGCGTGATGACGGATCGGTAGCTCTCCGGATGAGCCGGGTCGATGCCGACGTATTCGTCCAGGGCGAAACCGCGCACCTGCGAGACGTCGCGACCGGCGAGCTGCGTGCGCAGCGCCTGGTAGACGGGGAGTGGAGTGGACCCGGTCGCGAGCCCGAGCACTGCATCCGCGCGGCGTTCGATCAGCTCGACGATCTCGGTGGCGACCAGGGCGCCTGCGGCCTCGGCATTCTCGACGATGACGACCTCAGCCATGCGGGACGATCTCCTTCTCGGTGATGGATGCGCCGACGAGTGCGGCGCCGAAAGCGGCAGCGGGAGACCCGGCCGGAAGCAGTTCGATTCTCTCATCCAGGCGGAGGGACCGCATGAACGGCGATGCCTCGGCGCCCGCGTGCAACGCTGCGCGGATGCCGCCGTCCAGTCGGTCGCCGAGAGCCGTGAGCCCTCCCCCGATCACGACCGTCTCGACGTCGGCGGAGAGCACGAGAACCCGCACCGCAGCGGCGGCGCCGTGGAAGAGGTCGGTGCGGAGCGCGAGGGCGAGCGGATCGCCGGCGTCGGCGGCATCGAAGATGTCTCTGATCGGCAGTGCACCCGGTCGCCCCCACGCCTTGGCGAGCGCTCCGCCCCCGCAGAACGTCTCGACGCAGCCGTGCTGGCCGCATCCGCACAGACGGCCGTTCGGGTCGACCGAGAGGTGCCCCACCTCCCCCGCGGTGCCACGGGAACCGCGCCAGATGCGACCGTCGATCACGATGCCTGCCGCGACGCCGGTGCCGAGGTTGAGATACGCCATCGACCCGGTGACCCCGCTCAGGGCCGCCGCTCCGAGCGCTGCGGCCTTCACGTCGTTCTCAACTCGGAACGGGATGCCGAGGGCCTGCTCCGCGCGGTCGGCGAGCTCCAGCGACTCCACGCCGAGATTGACCGCATGATCGACCCGCCCGGCGTCGGCATCGACCAGCCCGGGGATGCCGATCCCTACGGAGCCGATGTCGGACGACGGCAAGCCGACCTCATCGGCGAGAGCGCTGACAGCCGCCACGATGCTTTCGACGACGGCGTCGTCTCCCCAGCCGGTGACCCGGCGGAGTCGCCCGACGATCTCACCGGAGGGGTCGACGGCCACCGCATCGATCTTCGTTCCACCGACGTCCAGGCCCACTCGAATCGGCCGACCGGTGGGGTCGGCAACACTCGCACCGTTCATCGGATGCCGCTCCCGGCGGTCTCGACAGTGGTGCAGAGGAGCGTCACGACACGCCCAGCTGACCGGAGAGCACCATCACCGCAGCACCGCGCAGGACGATGTCCTCCTGATGTGTCCGGCGCACGACGACGTCCTCGAAGACGCCCTCGAGCGTGCGGGCGTGCAGCGTCTCGATCGCGGCGTCGATCAGGATGCCGTCGAGCAGATCCGCGGGTCCGGAGAGCACGACCTCGGAGAGATCGAGGGCCGCGACGATCGGAGCGATGGCGATCGCCATGCGGGTTCCGGCGTCGCGCAGGATCTCGTCGCGGGCGTCGGGGTCGGACTCCAATGCCGCGCGCAGGCGGCTGACGCTCAGCCAGGCTTCGAGGCAGCCGTCCTTGCCGCAGGCGCACCGGGGACCGCCGTCGGTGCCGACGACGACGTGCCCGATCTCCCCCGCCGCGAAGCGGCTGCCCAGCAACGGCTGACTGCCGGTGATGAGCCCGGCGCCCACGCCCTTGCCGATCTTGATCAGCATGAAGTCGGCCTTCGCGTCCCCGAAGGTGTATTCGGCGAGCACCGCCGCGTTGGCGTCGTTCCTGGCGAGCACGGGCAGATCGAGGTCGATGCCCAGCTTCGCCTCGAGGGGGAAGTTCGTCCAGCCGAGGTTCGGCGAGCTGAGCACGAGTCCATCGGGCCGCACGACCCCGGGGGTGCCGATGCCGACGCCCAACAGGGGCTGCGTGGAGGCGGCGACCAGGGTCTTCGCGAGTTCGTGCAGGGCGGCGTACGCCGCCTCGCCGTCGGGCGATTCCGGCCGCGGGACTTCACGCCGCTCGAGCACGTCGCCGTCCAGGCTCAGCACGGCCCCGGTGAAAGCACTGGGACCCGAGAGATCGAGGCCGAGGATCTGATGGCCCACGCGGTCGATGTCGATCAGGATCGGAGGCTTGCCGGGCCCGACGGCCTCGCGGACGCCCATTTCGACGACGATGCCGTCGGCGATGAACTCCGCGACGAGATCGGAGATCGTGACCCTGGTCAGGCCCGTCTCGCGCGAGAGGTCGGCACGACTCATCGCCCCGGCGTGATACAGCGTCTGCAGGACCAGTGCACGGTTGTGGCCGCGGGCATGCTCGGGGAGCACTTTCGCGCGCGAGCGCAGGTGGCGCCCAGGGCCGAAGGCATGCGTGTTCGCGCCGAGGTACTCCACCTGCGGCGCGGGACGCTGTTCATCCGAAACGGACATGTTTGTTAGTAGACCTTACGAACAAAATTTGTGCAACCTCTCCCCGCAGACGCGCGGGGAGGGTTACCGAAACGTTACATTAATTTCGATACTCGGCGGAGGCGTTGTGCGATCGCTCGAGAAGGCGTGCCACCAGACCGGCGACGATGTGCTCGCGCGCCTCGATCGTCAGGGGCTTGCCCGGCACGCCGGGACGCCGCTGATCGGGCGCAGGTCCGTCCAGTGGACGATACCGCACCCCCGCCGCACGGAGGCGGCGCAGGTGCGTCGACAGACGTCGTCCGAAGTCCGCGTAGGGTGCCGGCTCGCCACCCTCCCAGAGCCGTTCGGCGATCGCCGCCAGCCGCGGGAACATCGCGAAGTCGACCCGATCACGGGTGGGCAGATGCTCGCTCCAGACGTTGGCCTGGCCGCCGACCGCTCCATCCTCGACACGCAGCGTGTAGGCGCGTTCGATCGTCAGCGGAGGGCCGACCCTGATGGGCTCCTCCGCGGACTCGGACTGGGGGTAGTCGAGGTACACCTCGAGGTCGGGGCAGGCCACGACCTCGATGCCGCGCGAGAGAGCGGCACGCATCGCGACCGGGCCGCGCCAGGCGAGGATCCGGACCCCGTCGGGGACATCCCCCTCGAGCACCTCGTCCCACGCCAGCGCCGTGCGACCTCTCGCGCGGACATGTGCGACGAAGTGGGCCGTGAACCAGGGCTGCACGTCGTGCGCCGAGGCGAGTCCGAGCTCCTGCATCCGGGTGGCGGCTGCAGCGCTCTGCTCCCATTCGGTCACGGGCACCTCGTCCCCGCCGATGCCGATCCACTCCGAGTCGAACACGTCGCACAGGGCGTCGATGGCTGCACGGCCGAATACCAGCGAAGCCTCGGTCGGAGCGAGCGTGCGCGGGTTCACACCGAACCGCTCCCACGGCGAGTCGACCGGATCTCCGACATCGGTGTTCCCGAGCTCGGGATACGCGGCGAGCGCGGCCTGGACGTGACCGGGCAGCTCGACCTCCGGGACCAGCGTCACGAAGCGATCGGCGGCGTATCTCACCAGATCCCGCAGCTCGGCCGTCGTGTAGAAGCCCTCGTGGATGCCCGGCTCGACGGTCGCGAGCGGACCGTGACCGCGCTGCGTCGCCGCTCGACGGGCACCGACCTCGGTGAGCCGGGGGAACCCCGGCACCTCGAACCGCCACCCCTGATCGTCCGTGAGATGCAGGTGCAGGACGTTGAGGCGATGATCGGCCAGAAGGTCGATGAGCCGACGCACCTCCTCTACGGTCCGGAAGTGGCGTGCGACGTCGAGCATCGCGCCCCGCCACGCATAGGCGGGTGCTCCCTCCCACACGCCGGCCGGGATCGGCGTCGCGGCTCCCTCCGGGTCGCGCAGCTGCCGCAGCACCGTTGCGCCGCGGTACACGCCGGCGGGAGTCGCGCCACGGACCTCGATGCCCGATTCGCTCACGCTGACGCGGAACGCCTCGCCTCCGATGCGCCCGACCGCTGCGGCATCGTCGCCGAGCGTCTCGTCGACCACGAGGCGGATGCACGGCCCTCCGTCGTCATCACCGAGACCGCCCAGCGTGGCTGCAGCGGCCGTGAGCTCCGCGGGGGCGAGCACGGGCGTCTTCCCCGACCAGGCGAACCCGGGCGCCATCGGGTCGATGCGCGCGTCGATGCGGGGCACCGTGGCCCGGTGGAGCGCCGGCGGCATCCGCAGCGCCCGGCCCGGCGTCGCGCCGGTGGGCTCGCCGTCGGAGACGACGGGCACTCCGCCAACCAGCACCTCGACGATGCCGAGCGGTGCGGCGAACGGCTCCTCGAATGTCGCCCCGGCCGCGATGGTCTCGGGATCGAACAGCACGAGGTCGGCGGTCGCACCGGAGCGGATCACACCGCGCGGAGCATCGTCGCGGTCGAGGCCCAGCCGCCTGGCGGGCGTCCCCGTCAGATGCTGCACCGCCTCCTCCAGCGTGAGCACGCCCAGTTCGCGCACGTAGTGTCCGAGATACCGCGGGAACGTGCCCCGACCGCGGGGATGCGGCCGCGCGCCGATCAGGATCCCGTCGCTTCCTCCCGTGTGCCGCGGATGGCGCATGATCGCGCGGACGTTCTCCTCATCGCCGATGTGCATCAGGATGCCCGTGGCACCGGCATCGGCATCGGCGACGATCGTGTCGAGCACGACGTCGACCGCTCGGCGCCCCGTCGTCTCGGCGACCTCGGCCACCGTCCGACCGACCAGGTCTGCGAGAGCAGGATGGGCCGTGCCCGAGATCTGGATCTGCGTCCAGTCGGCCCTCTCGCCGTGGAAGCCGTCGCACCCGATCTCCTCGAGTTCCACGCGAACGGCCTCCCGGCCGGCCGCGTCGAGCTCGGAGACGGCCCGCAACAGGTCACCCGTCGCGGCGAGCCTGCTCGGCAGCAGCGCGGCGAGCGTCGTTGCTCCCGGCAGATAGGGATAGGTGTCCAGGGTCACGTCGACGCCATCCGCGATGGCCTCGTCGATCAGGGCCAGGAGCTCCGCTGCCCGCCCCCGGTTCGGGGCGAAGTTCATCGTGGCGTGGGTGAGGTGGATGGGGCATCCGGTGCGGCGACCGATGTCGAGCACTTCCCGGTAGGCGTCGAGTGCTCCCCCGCCGTAGCTGCGGGTGTGCGGCGCCCAGTAGCCGCCGCGCTCCGCGACCACGCGGCACAGCGCTTCGAGTTCTGCCGTGTCGGCATACATTCCCGGCGTGTAGGTGAGGCCGCTCGACATCCCGAAGGCGCCGGCGTCCAGCGCTGCACCGAGCAGGTCCGCCATCGCAGTGATCTCGACCGCTGTCGCCGGGCGGTTCTCGTGCCCGACGACCATCAGCCTGAGGTTCCCCTGCGGCACGAGCACCGCGGCGTTGGCCACGGCTGCCGCATCGATCGCAGTGATCAGGTCGCCCATCGTCCGCCACGGAACCTCGGCCGGCATGCCGTTCCATCCGGCGATCTGCCCGGGGATGGTGGCGGCCGCGTCGTCATCGAGCGGGGCGTAGCCGAGGCCGTCCTGACCGAGCACCTCGGTGGTGACGCCCTGCCGGATCTTCGCGTCGTGATCGGCGCCGCTCAGCACGGCGAGGTCGCTGTGCGCGTGCATGTCGATGAATCCCGGCGCCAGCACGAGACCGGCCGCGTCGATCTCCACCGCACCCTCCGGAAGCTCGAGGACCCCGGCGCTCCCGAGTGGCAGAACCGCCGCCACCCTCGCGCCCTCGACGGCGACGTCGGCCACGTAGCGCGCCGACCCCGTCCCATCGACGACCGTCGCTCCGCGGTACACCCGCACCAGGCCGGCAGCGGCCTTCTCCGCGCTCAGAAGCATGTCGCGACCGCTCCGATCACGCGCGGATCCTCGGCATCGGGATCATCGATCACCGCGACCACGCGCCACTTGTCGAACGCCGTGCAGGGGTGCGAGAGTCCCAGACGCACCACGTCGCCGACCGCCGCCGACGCGCCCTCCGCCAACCGCAGGAACGCATGCTGATCGTTGAGCGCCGTGATCTCGCCGTCGACCGACTGCGGGACCGGCAGATCGAGATCGAACGGCACATCGCGTCGGCCCGCATCCAACAGGGCGAGGCCTTCCTCCGGCTGAGAGACGACGCGCGACCAGGCGTGCATCGCGGAACTGAGCCGAGCGGTTCCGGTCAACGGGCCGAACGGCGACATGCGGGAGTAGAAGCCGTCGTCGTGGATCTGGAAGGCACCCGAGCGCAGCACGACATCGGCATCGGCGCCCTCGGGCGCGAGGACCGCCGCGGCGCGGTCGGGGAAAGAGCTGCCGCCCGCGCTGAGCACGGGACGGACACCCTCGGGGTACACCAGCCGCGTGTGGAGCTCGACGATCGTCCGGAGATACGCGTCGACGGCCGCGACGGAGGCAGCGCTGCGATCCGGCCCGAACGGACCTTCGTATCCGGCGACGCCGGCGAGTCGCAGCCCGGAAGACTCCGAGATCGCCTGCGCGATCCGCTCTCCCTCGTCCACGCTGCGCGCGCCGGTCCGGCCCTGCGCCCCACCGAGTTCGACCAGCACGTCGAGCGGCCGCGCGGCACCGCGCATCCCGTCCGCCAGGATCGCGACGCCGTCGAGGGAGTCCGCCCAGCACAGCACCCGCAGCCCCTCATCGGCGGCGAGCAGCGCACTCAGTCGCCGCACCGCGGCGGCGTCCGTGACGGCGTTGGCGATCAGCACCGTCGGGACACCGGCGTCGACGGCGACCTCGGCCTGCCACGGTGTCGCGACCGAGATACCCCACGCACCGGCATCGAGCAGCCGCTGCCAGAGGGCGGGCGCCATCGTGGTCTTGCCGTGCGGCGCGAGCAGCACCCTCTGCTCCCGCGCCCACGCGAAGACGGTCCTCTCGTTGTGGTCGAGCGCCCCCTCGTGCACCGTGAGCACCGGCGTGACCAGGTCGGAAAGGTGCAGATCAGCGCCGGCGACCTCCGAGAGTCGGAGTCCCGCAGCATGCGCCGGGAAGCCCTTCGTCCAGGCGCCGAGAACGGGATCCGGAATTTGTAGAGGCATCTAACAAGGCTACTAGGCTGGATGACATGACTGCGAAGATCCGAGTTTCCACCGATGCCGCCCCCGCTCCCGCGCACACCTTCTCTCAGGGGATCCGCAAGGGGGCGTTCGTTCAGGTGTCCGGCCAGGGCCCGGTCGACCCGCAGACGAACGAGTACCTCTTCCCGGGCGATGTCGCCGCGCAGACCACGCGCACACTCGAGAACGTCAAGGCCATCGTCGAGGCATCCGGCGCGACTTTCGACGACGTCGTGATGCTGCGCGTGTACCTCACCAAGCGTGAGGACTTCCCGATCATGAACGATGCCTACGGCGCCTTCGTGACGGCGAACACCCCCAGCGGGATCCTCCCGTCGCGCACGACCGTCTTCACCGGTCTGCCCCGCGAGGAGATGCTCGTCGAGATCGACGGCATCGCCATCGTCGACTGACCGCCGGCGCGGGGAGGGACGATATCACGGACCGTTGCCTCCCCGTTACCTCCCATCCCGTACCATTGGACGTCTAGGACACGTTTGAGAGCCGGGGGGTGAGTTCGTGACCGATCTGATTTCCGCGCCGGGCGCAGCAGCAGAGGCGCACGGCGACGACGCCACGCCCACCGCAGTACTCACGCCGCGAGAGCCGGGTTCCGACACCGAGCCGCCCACCACGGGCGAGCAGCCCTTGGCGTGGGCGCCTGTCGAGCCGGCACCGAAGAAGCGTCGCCTCGGGCTCTGGATCGGGCTCGGACTCGGTGTCGTCGCGCTGGGCGCAGGAGCCGCCTCGCTGGTCCTCATCGCGCCGGGAACCACCGTCGCCGGGATCCCGGTCGGATGGATGACCCCCGGCGCCGCTGCCGAAGCGATCAGCACGCATCTCGCCGAGACCGAGGTCACACTCACCGGCGAGGGAGACGACGCGGTGCTGACGGGCGCCGACCTCGGCGCGTCCCTCGATGCGACCGCTCTCGCCGATGCCGCCTTCGCCGAACGCCCCCTGTGGAACCTCGGCATGTGGATGGGCGATCCGGTTCCCGCCGACATCGCCCTCGATGCGGAGAAGGCTTCTACGGCGCTGCGCAGCGCCGTTCCGACGAGCTTCCAAGACCCGGTGGACGCCGGCGTCGCATTCGACCCCGCCAGCGGAAAGTACATCGTCACGGCCTCGGAGCCCGGCACCGGAATCGACGTCGACGATCTCACCGCCGCCTTCACCGACGCGGTAGCCGAGGGGAAGACGTCTCTCGAATACCCCGGCGGTCCGGCCGAGGCCCTGCCTGCCGTCTCCGACGACGACGCCACCGCGACCGCCACCGGGCTGAACACGATGCTCGGGACGATCGGCTTCTACGTCGGCGACGAACGCACCGTACCGGTCAAGCCCGCGGTCGCCGCCACCTGGCTGACCGTGGTCGCCGAAGACGGTCAGTTGCGCATCGAAGCCGATCCGCAGGCCATCCAGGCCACGGTCGACACGCTTCCGGGTCTCGTCGACCGGGCACCTGTCAACGCCACGAACATCGTCGACTCCGCCGGCACCGTGCTGCGGGCCGAGCAGGAGGGTGTCGTCGGCCGCGCCGTCGGCGACACGTCGGGTGTCGCCGAGCAGTTCGCGCAGCAGCTCGCCGCCGGCGACGGGGTGTTCAAGCTCACCGTGGGCGAGACCGCGTTCGAGACGGTGAACCTGTTCCGCCGCATCGAGATCAACCTGAGCTCGCAGCGCGCCTACCTGTTCCAGAACAACGAGGTCGTCCAGTCCTGGGCCGTGTCGACCGGCCTGCCCGGCACGCTGACCCCGGCCGGAAACTTCAAGGTGTTCGCGCACACGTCCATCCAGGACATGGGCTGCTACGAGGGCGCGCCCTACTGCACCGAAGACGTCCCCTGGATCACCTGGTTCGCACCGAACATCGGGTTCCACGGCACCTACTGGCACAACAACTTCGGCCAGCGCATGAGCCACGGCTGCGTGAACCTCCCGATCGACCTCGCCAAGTACGTCTACGACTGGTCGCCGGTCGGCCTCGAGGTGTCGGTCTACTACTGAGCCGCCCTGGCGCGGACATGAAGAAGGGGGTGGATGCCGAAGCATCCACCCCCTTCTCGTGTGTCAGCGCAGCGCGTCGACGATGCCGTTCAGCGTCTCGGACGGACGCATGACCGCGGCGACGAGCTTCTCGTCGGGACGGTAGTAGCCGCCGATCTCCACCGGCTTGCCCTGCACCGCGTTGAGCTCGGAGACGATCTTCTCCTCGTTCTCGGCGAGCGTGGCGGCGATCGGCGCGAAGGACGCGGCGAGCTCGGCGTCCTTCGTCTGCGTGGCCAGCTCCTGCGCCCAGTACAGGCCCAGGTAGAAGTGGCTGCCACGGTTGTCGATCGTGCCCAGCGCACGGCCCGGGGAGCGGTCCTCTTCGAGGAAGATGCCGGTCGCGGCATCCAGCGTCTCAGCCAGCACGCGGGCCTTCTCGTTGCCCGTGCGGTCGGCGAAGTGCTCGAGCGATGCGGCCAGCGCGAAGAACTCGCCGAGCGAGTCCCAGCGCAGGTAGTTCTCCTCGACCAGCTGCTGCACGTGCTTGGGGGCGGAGCCGCCCGCACCCGTCTCGAAGAGGCCGCCGCCCGCGAGCAGCGGAACGATCGAGAGCATCTTGGCGCTCGTGCCGACCTCGAGGATCGGGAACAGGTCGGTGAGGTAGTCGCGCAGCACGTTGCCGGTGACCGAGATCGTGTCGAGCCCGTGACGCATGCGGGCGAGCGTGTAGCGCGTCGCCTCCTCGGGCGCGAGGATCGTGATCGTGAGGCCCTTGGTGTCGAGCGTCGCCAGACCCTGGTGCACCTTCGCGATGATCTGCGCGTCGTGCGAGCGGTTCGCGTCGAGCCAGAACACGGCCGGCACGCCGGTCGCGCGGGCGCGGGTGACCGCGAGCTTGACCCAGTCCATCACCGGGATGTGCTTGGTCTGCGTCGCCCGCCAGATGTCGCCCTTGCCGACCGCGTGCTCGATGAGCACCGTGCCCTCGCTGTCGAGCACCTGGACGATGCCGTCCGCCGCGATCTCGAACGTCTTGTCGTGGCTGCCGTACTCCTCGGCCGCCTGCGCCATGAGCCCCACGTTCGGGACGGTGCCGATCGTGGCGGGGTCGAGCGGTCCGTTCGCGATGACGTCATCGATCACGGCCTGGTAGACGCTCGCGTACGAGGAGTCGGGGATGACCGCGAGGGTGTCCGCCTCCTCACCGTCCTTGCCCCAGAGCTTGCCACCGTTGCGCACGAGCGCAGGCATCGAGGCGTCGACGATGACATCGCTGGGCACGTGCAGGTTGGTCGTGCCCTTGTCGGAGTTCACGTAGGACAGGCGAGGGCCCTCGGCGATGGCCTTATCGAACGCCGCGGCGATCTCGTCGCCGCCCGTGACGTTCGCGAGCCCTGCGAGGATCGAGCCGAGACCGTCGTTCGCGCTGAGTCCGGCTGCAGCCAGCATGTCGCCATACTGCGCGAACACGTCGGCGAAGAATGCCTTCACCACGTGACCGAAGATGATGGGGTCGCTGACCTTCATCATGGTCGCCTTGAGGTGCACCGAGTAGAGCACGTCGTCGGCCTTCGCCGTGGCCAGAGTCTCGGCGAGGAACGCGTCGAGTTCGGTGGCGGAGAGGAACGTCGCGTCGACGATCTCGCGCGGCAGGACCTTGAGCCCCTCTTTCAGCACGGTGACCGTTCCGTCTTCCGCCGTGTGGCGGAAGCTCAGGACGTCGTCGTGGGCCGCGACCCAGGACCGCTCGTTGTGCTTGAAGTCATCGTGCCCCAGAGTGGCGACGCGCGTCTTCGATCCCTCGGCGAACGGCTTGTTGCGGTGCGGGTGCTTCTTCGCATAGTTCTTCACCGCGAGAGGCGCACGGCGGTCGCTGTTGCCCTCACGCAGCACCGGGTTCACGGCGGAGCCCTTGATGCGGTCGTACCGCGCGCGCACGTCCTTCTCTTCGAGCGACGACGGCTCGTCCGGGAAGTCGGGGATGTCGTAGCCCTGCTCCTGCAGTTCCGCGATGGCGCCCTTGAGCTGCGGGATCGATGCCGAGATGTTCGGCAGCTTGATGATGTTCGCCTCGGGGAGCGTGGCCAGGCCACCCAGCTCGGCGAGGGCGTCACCCACCTGCTGCTCCGGCGTGAGCTTCTGCGGGAAGGCGGCCAGGATGCGGCCGGCCAGCGAGATGTCGCGGGTCTCGAAGTCGATGCCCGCCTGACCCGTGTAGGCCTGGATGATCGGCAGGAACGAGGCGGTGGCCAGTGCCGGCGCCTCGTCTGTGTGGGTGTAGATGATGGCTTCGTCGGTCACCGGGAGGTTCTCCGCTCTTGTGGTCTATTTGTCTCGATACCAAGATACCTGAGTGGCCTCGAGCCCGTGGCCCCGGCCTCTCCACGCCGTCCGAGGAGTGGGGACGAACGGCCAGATCTGGACGAAAAGTTCGACCGAACGGTGTCGGGTCCGCCGCGAGGCGTTAGCCTGGGTCCATGTCCGAACTGCGCATGGTCGAACTCTCCGCTGCGACGATCGTCGCCGTGAACAACCTGTCGCTCAAGCCCGGGCAGGAGCAGTTCCTCGCTCCCGTCTCGTACGGGATCGCAGCCACAGTCATCAACCCGCAGACGTCCTGGCAGCGGGTGATCCTCGATCGCAACGAGGTCGTCGGCTTCGTCAGCGCGAACTTCGATCCCGAAGCGCCGGAGGAGCACTTCCGCTCCGTGCTGTGGCGCATCAACGTCGACGCCGACGATCAGGGTCGGGGCGTCGGCCGCTTCGCCGTCGAGGCGCTGGTCGACGAGGCCAAGGCGCGCGGCGTCGACCACGTGAACGTGATCTACGAGGCCGGCGAGGGCGGGCCCGAGACCTTCTTCCACCGCGTCGGCTTCACGCCTGTCGGAGAGACCGAGTACGGCGAGGTCATCGCCGAGATCCGCGTCACGTCCTAGGGCCGGCGGCGGGGTCTCGAATCCCTCCCCCATCGAGACCTCGTCGCCCCTGACCGCGGGATCGCTCCCATGGTCACGAACCCGGATTTGTTGCGCATGACCACAAAAGGCTTGCGTCCCGCATCGGGTCGTGCCTATCATCGCTGGAGAAGCTTGAGCGAAACGCTTCGACGATTACTTCCCGCACGTTGACGATGGAGTCCCGATGACGACGATCCATGAGGTGGCACGCGCCGCCGGCGTGTCGATCAGCACGGTCTCCTACGCGCTCAGCGGCAAGCGTCCGGTCTCGGAGAAGACCCGCCTGCGCATCGAGGACGCCGTGCACGCGCTCGGGTATGAGCCCGATGCCGGTGCGCGCATGCTGGCCGGTCGCCGCACGCACATCTTCGCTCTGACCGAGCCGCTGCGCGCGGACACGCATGCACCGACCCACATGGCCTTCGTGCTCGCGACCGCGGTCGCCGCGCGACGACAGGGCTTCGACATCCTCCTCCTCACCGACGAGCAGGCCTCAGAGGGCATGAACCGCGTGGCGGCGAGCAACCTCGTCGACGCGATCCTCGTGCTCGACGTCGCTCCCGACGACGAACGCGTCCCCATCGCCCGCTCCATCGGAACGCCCACCATCTTCATCGGCCTGCCCGACGACAGCGCCGGCCTGACCTGCGTCGACCTCGACTTCGAGGCGGCCGGTCATCTGGCAGTGGACCGTCTCGCCGACGCGGGTCATCGACGCATCGCCCTGCTCGGTCAGACCGAGGTCTCGTACCGCAAGTCGAACTTCCCGCGCCGGCTGCTCCGTGGCGTGCAGGAGCAGGCAACCGCCCGCGGGGTGGCTCTCGACTGGTCGGAGTCGGGCGCATCGGTCACGGATGCGGCCGCCGTGCGCGCATCCGTGGAGGCGGCGCTCGCTCGCGGCGATCGCGCGTTCATCGTGCACGCCGTCGACGACGTGCATCAGGTGCTGCTGTCCGTGCTGGCCGAACAAGGCCTCCACGTCGGCGACGACGTCTCGGTGGTCTCTGCCGCCGCGTCCTTCGACACATCGGCGCTGCCCGTTCCCGTCGACACCATCCCTCTCGTTCCGCAGCGATCGTGCGAACTCGCGGTCGACCTGGCGGTCCGCCATCTGGACGACCCGCTCGCACCCGCCGAGATCCATCTCATCCCGCCCGAGTATCGCTCGGTCGGCTCCGTCTCCTCCCCCGCCCGAGACTGACCGTCTCTCCACGCTCCCGCAGGCATGGTCGCGGTCGAAACGCTTCGACGAATGTCTCGCTCACAACTGAACAATCCGACCCAGTGAAGTGTCCGGCCCTTGGGGCCATTGAGAAAGGAGTGCCGACGATGGCACGCACCACCCGCAGGACGAAGGCGCTGGCCCTGGTGGCCGCGCTCACGACGACCGGCATCGCGCTGAGCGGCTGTACAGCCGGTTCCGGTGACGACGGCGGCGACGGCCAGACCCTCAAGCTCTGGCACTACGAAGGCGCCGACAGTGCGATGGGCAAGGCCTGGGCCGAATCCATCAAGATCTTCGAGGAGGAGACCGGAGCGAAGGTCGAGTTCGAGGAGAAGTCCTTCGAGCAGATCCAGAAGACCGCCAGCCAGGTGCTCGACACGGATGCCGCGCCCGACCTGATGGAGTTCAACAAGGGCAACGCGACCGCGGGCTTCCTCGCCTCCACCGGCCTGATCGCCGACATCTCGGACGCGGTCGAGGAGTACGGGTGGGACGAGAAGCTGGCACCGTCGCTGCAGACCACCGCCAAGTACTCGGAAGACGGCGTGATGGGCGGTGACACCTGGTTCGGAGTTCCGAACTACGGCGAGTTCGTGGGCGTCTACTACAACGAGGATGCGTTCGCCGCAGCGGGACTCGAGATCCCCACGACGTACGAGGAGTTCGTCGACGTGCTCGACGCCTTCGTCGCCCAGGGCGTCACGCCCCTCGCGGAAGCCGGCGCTGAATACCCGCTGGGACAGCTCTGGTACCAGCTCGCCCTGCTCGAGGCCGACCGCGGCTTCGTCGACGACTACCAGCTCTACGAGAACCCCGTCGACTGGCAGGGCCCGGAGGTCACGGCTGCCACCGAGACCCTGAAGGAGTACGTCGACAAGGGCTACATCGCCTCCGACGTGTCATCGGTCAAGGCGGAGGACGCGGGCGTCTCGTTCATCAACGGCTCGTCACCGATCTTCGTCTCCGGCTCGTGGTGGTTCGGCCGCTTCGTCGCCGAGGCCACCGGCTTCGACTGGTCGATGGCCGCATTCCCCGGAGCCGACCTCTCGCTCGGCTCCTCGGGCAACCTCTGGGTCGTCCCCGAGAACGCCGCCAACAAGGACCTCGCCTACGAGTTCATCGACATCACGATGCGCCCCGAGATCCAGGCGATCATCGGCAACAACGGCGGCCTGCCCGTCGCGGCCGACACCGCCGACATCACCGACGAGAAGAGCGCGGCCCTCATCGAGACCTTCAACGGGGTCCTCGACGCCGACGGCCTCTCCTTCTACCCGGACTGGCCCGCACCGGGCTTCTACGACGTGATCGTGCAGGAGCTGCAGGGCCTCGTCACCGGCGTGCAGGACGTGAAGACCACGAACAAGAACCTCGGCGAGCAGTACGACGAGGGCACCGCCGAATTCCGTTGATCGACCTGCGGGGGCGGCATCCACGGATGCCGCCCCCGCACCTCCTGGAGATGAAGATGTCACTCGCCACCCGCCGCGAGGGCCGCACCAAGCTGCCGCCCGAACAGCCGTCGATCCCGCAGCGCAGCGGTGGGACCGGTGCCTACTGGTTCTACCTGCTCCCCGGCTTCGTGCTCCTGCTCATCGTCGTGATCGTTCCGCTCATCTGGAACGTGTACCTCACCTTCACGAAGTGGAAGGGGGTGCGCGCACCGGAGTTCATCGGGCTCGAGAACTGGCAGAAGATCCTCACCGACAGCGACTTCTGGACCTCGTTCACCAACTCGGTGTGGATGATCATCGCGATGGTCGTGGTGCCGACGATCGTGGGGCTCGTCGTCGCCGCACTCCTGTTCGACGTGGTCGGACGCAAGTTCGGCGGCAAGGTCGGCAGCTTCCTCCGGGCCACCTACTACCTTCCGCAGATCCTCCCCATCGCCGTCGCCGGCATCGTGATCGGCTGGATCGTGCGCCCGGGCAGCGATGGTGCCCTCAACCAGATGCTCGGCTGGTTCGGCCTGCCCGCCTACGACTGGCTCGGCCAGATGCCGTCCGCGCTCATCGTGCTCATGGTCGTGATGGTGTGGGTGCAGCTCGGCTACCCCGTCGTGGTCTTCATGGCCGCACTCCAGCGCGTCGACCCGGAGTTGTACGAGGCTGCGGAGCTCGACGGCGCGAACTGGTTCCAGCGGTTCTCGGCGATCACGATGAGCATCATCCGCCCGGAGATCTTCGTCGTCACCCTGACCTGCACGATCGCCGCGCTCAAGGTGTTCGGTCCGGTCTACATCATCACCCGCGGAGGCCCGGCCGGCGCCACCCTGGTGCCTGCTTACTACGCCTACCAGGAGTTCTTCACGAAGCGGAACGTCGGCTACGGCGCCACGATCGCCACCGTCCTCACCATCGTCGTCGTGATCGTGTCGATCATCTTCATCCGCGTCCAGAACTCCCTCGAGCGCAAGGAAAGGGCGGGTCTGTGATGCACGCCACCACCGCCATCGTCACCGGAAAGCCCGCCAAGACGCGCCCGCGCGGCGGCATGACCAAGAAGCGCCCGATCGACTGGCTGCTGCTCGCGCTGGTCATCGTCGGAGCGCTGCTGGTCATCGCGCCGTTCTACCTGGTTCTCGTGAACTCCTTCAAGTCGCCCGTCGACTACGCCACCTCCGGTCCCCTCGCCCTCCCCGAGTCGCTCGACTTCGGCGGCATCATCAAGTTCTGGGAGCGGGTGAACTTCCCGGAGAAGGTGTGGAACTCGATCTTCATCGCCGGGATCGTGTCGGTGCTCGCGGTCGTCATCTCGATGCTCAACGCCTTCGCGATCGGCATCGGCCGCGTGCGCGGTCGCTCGTGGATCGTGCTGCTCTTCCTCATGGCGAACCTCCTGCCGCAGGAGGCGCTGCTCTACCCGCTGTATTACATGTTCAAATCCGTCGGACTGTACGACAACGTGTGGTCGGTGATCATCGTGTTCACCGTCATCCAGGCGGCGTTCGGCACCTACCTGCTCTCGTCCGTGTACGGCACCTTCCCCAAGGAGGTCCTCGAGGCCGCGTCGCTCGACGGTGCCAGCCGCTGGCAGATCCTGTGGCGCGTGATCTTCCCGATCAGCCGTCCGACGCTCTCGGTGCTCCTGATCTTCTTCTTCATCTGGACCTGGAACGAGTTCCTCATCCCGCTGACGTTCCTCGCCTCCAACGCGAATCAGACGGTTCCGGTGGCCATCAGCGTGCTCCAGGGCGACCGGCTGATGGACGTGACCACCACGAGCGCCTCGGCGCTGCTCGGCATCATCCCGACGCTCATCTTCTTCCTCATCTTCCAACGCACCCTCACCAGGGGCATCACCGCAGGAGCAGTCAAGTAATGAAGTTCACCGACGGGTTCTGGCAGCTGCGCCCCGGGGTCACGGCGCTCTACGCGCAGGAGGCCTACGACATCGCCGAGACCGATGAGACTCCCGACGGGGCCGGCATCGTCATCACGGCACCCACGATGGTCATCGCGAAGCGCGGCGACACCCTCAACCGGCCCGTGCTCACCACCACCCTCTCCTCCCCCGCCGAGGGCGTCATCCGCGTGCGCATCGCGCATCACGCCGGCGGTCGATGGCACGGCGGATTCACGCTGCCGGGCGCGGGCGCCGGCACTGCCTCGATCTCCCTCGGCGACCAGGGGGGCGTGCTGGACGCCGGGTCGCTGGTCGCCCGCATCGCCCCCGGCGATCCGTGGGACCTGTCGTTCGAGGTCGACGGCCGCCGAGTGACCGGCAGCGGCCACAAGGCGCAGGGCTACGTGCGGCTGGCGGACGACGCGCAGGTCGATCGCGGGATCGTCGGCAACGGGCGCCAGGGCGGCGCGGCGCCCCGAGCATCCGCCTACGTGCACGAGCAGCTCGACCTGGGCGTCGGGGAGCACGTGTACGGGCTCGGCGAGCGCTTCGGACCGCTGGTGAAGAACGGTCAGACCGTGGAGATCTGGAACGCCGACGGCGGCACCTCCAGCGAGCAGGCCTACAAGAACGTCCCGTTCCACCTCTCGGATCGCGGCTACGGCGTGCTCGTGAACGACCCGGGCCACGTCTCGTACGAGATCGGCTCGGAATCCGTCGAGCGCGTGCAGTTCTCGGTCTCCGGCGAAGTGCTCGAGTACTTCGTGATCGCGGGCCCGACGCCGAAGGACGTGCTCGGTCGCTACACGGCCCTCACCGGCCGCCCGCCCGTGGTCCCCGCCTGGTCGTACGGGCTGTGGCTGTCGACGAGCTTCACGACCGACTACGACGAGCAGACCGTGAACTCGTTCATCGACGAGATGTCCGCACGCGAGCTGCCGGTCTCCGTCTTCCACTTCGACTGCTTCTGGATGCGCGAGTTCCAGTGGTGCGACTTCGAGTGGGATCCGCGGGTGTTCCCCGACCCCGAGGGGATGCTCGGGCGCCTGCACGACAAGGATCTGCGGGTCTGCGTGTGGATCAACCCCTACATCGCCCAGCGCTCCCCGCTGTTCCGCGAAGCCGCCGATCAGGGCTTCCTGGTGAAGCGCGCCGATGGCTCGGTGTGGCAGTGGGACCTCTGGCAGGCCGGCATGGGCCTGGTCGACTTCACGAATCCCGACGCCACAGCCTGGTACCAGTCGAAGCTGCGGGGCCTCGTCGCCCAGGGCGTGGACTGCTTCAAGACCGACTTCGGCGAGCGCATCCCCACGGATGTCGTCTGGGCCGACGGCGCAGCCCCCGAGCGCATGCACAACCTCTACACCGAGCTCTACAACCGCGCGGTGTTCGACGTGCTCACCGAGACGCGCGGGGAGGGCGACGCGGTGCTGTTCGCGCGCTCGGCGACCGCGGGCGGGCAGAGCATGCCCGTGCACTGGGGCGGCGACTCCACCTCGACCTACACGTCGATGGCCGAGACGCTGCGCGGAGGGCTGTCGCTCGCCCTCTCGGGCTTCGCCTTCTGGAGCCACGACATCGGCGGGTTCGAGGGCATGCCGGATGCCGGTGTCTTCAAGCGCTGGACGGCCTTCGGGCTGCTCGGTTCGCACTCACGCTTCCACGGGTCGAGCTCGTACCGGGTGCCGTGGGCGTTCGACGAGGAGGCCGTCGAGGTGACGCGCCAGTTCACGCACCTCAAGATGCGCCTCATGCCGTACCTGTACCAGCAGGGGCTGGATGCCGCGGCGACGGGCGTGCCGCTGATGCGTCCGATGATGCTGGAGTTCCCCGAGGATCCGGCCACCGCCTACCTCGACCGGCAGTACATGCTGGGGGCCGACCTGCTCGTCGCTCCGGTGTTCACCGAAGACGGAGAGGTCGACTTCTACCTCCCCGCCGGGGAGTGGACCTCGCTGCTCACGGGCGAGACCGTGACCGGCGGCGGCTGGCGACGTGAGAAGCACGGGTTCGACTCGCTGCCGCTGTACGTGCGGCCGGGCACGGCGCTCCCCTGGGGTGCACGGGTCGACCGCCCGGATTACGACTACCATGACGGACTGCGGCTCCGGGTCTTCCCCGGCGGCGCCGGCAGCACTACGGTCACGGTGACGGACCCCGATGGCCGCGCCGAGGACTACACCGTCGACCTCGAGGAGATCACCGCATGACCAGCCTGCTCACGCCCCGCGATGACTACCGCGGCTCCGGCCTGGTGTTCCCCGATGGGTTCACGTTCGGATCCGCCACGGCCTCGTACCAGATCGAGGGAGCGGCAGCCGAAGACGGCCGGACCCCGTCGATCTGGGACACCTTCAGCAAGACACCGGGTCGGGTCTGGAACGGGGACACGGGCGACGTCGCGTGCGATCACTACCATCGCGTGGACGAGGACCTCGATCTGATGTCCGACCTCGGGCTCGAGGCCTATCGGTTCTCGATCGCCTGGCCGCGTATCGTCCCCGCGGCGTCCGGCGAAGTGAACCAGGCCGGGATCGATTTCTACTCCCGCCTGGTCGACGGGCTGCTCGAGCGCGGAATCCGTCCGGTGGCGACGCTCTACCACTGGGACCTCCCGCAGTATCTCGAGGATGCCGGTGGCTGGACATCGCGAGCGACCACCGACGCCTTCGAGCGCTACGCCGAGATCATGGGCACGGCCCTCGGCGACCGCGTGCACACCTGGACGACCCTCAACGAGCCGTGGTGCTCCGCCTATCTCGGCTACGGCCAGGGCGGCCACGCACCGGGACGCCACGAACCGGCATCGGCGCTGTCGGCCGTCCACCACCTCAACCTCGCCCACGGGCGCGCCCTGCAGGCGCTTCGCGCGACCTCCACCGGCGACCCCGACTACTCCGTCACCCTGAACTTCCACGTGCTGCGCGGACAGGGAGACGGCGCCGCGGAGGCGATGCGCCGCATCGACGCTCTCGCCAACCGCGCGTTCACCGGCCCGATGCTGCGCGGCGAGTACCCGGCCGATCTGCTCGAGGACACCGCATCGGTCACCGACTGGGGTTTCGTGCAGGACGGTGACCTCGCCACGATCGCCCAGCCGATCGACGTGCTCGGCGTGAACTACTACTCGACCGCGACCGTGCGCCTCTGGGACGGCGTCTCGCCGAAGCAGCAGAACGACGGACACAAGGGTGCCGCCGGCGGAACGGCCTGGCCCGGCAGCGACCAGCTGGTCGAGTTCGTGGAGCAGCCCGGCCCCTACACCGCGATGGGCTGGAACATCGCTCCGGAGGGCCTCGAGGAGCTGCTGGTGTCACTCTCCGAGCAGTTCCCCGAGCAGGCGCTCATGGTCACCGAGAACGGCGCCGCATTCGAAGACGAGGTCGCCGCAGACGGTGCGGTTCACGACGTCGAGCGCACCGACTACCTGCGCCGCCACTTCACCGCGGCGCACCGGGCGATCGAACGCGGTGTGGACCTGCGGGGGTACTTCGTGTGGTCGCTGCTCGACAACTTCGAGTGGGGATACGGCTACGCCAAGCGGTTCGGGATCGTGCGGGTCGACTTCGACGACCTCGCACGCACCGTGAAGGACTCCGGCCTCTGGTACCGGGAACTCATCCGCACCCGCACCGTGGAGGGCTGACCTCGCTCCGGGCGTCGCCGGGCGGCCGTCAGGGACGGTCGTCCGGCTTGCCGGGCCTCTTGCGGTTGGTCCAGGCGGCGATGGCGGATGCCGCCGCACCGGCAGCACGGTCGATCGCCTCGGCCGAGCGGCTCAGCATGTCCTGCGCCGCATCCTGCCAGGCCGCGTTCGGCGGGGCCTCACCGGCCTGGACCCTCGCCGCATGCTCCGCCGCCTCGAAGGCGCGCTCGAGCTCGGAGACGGCGTCGCGGTAGGCCGCGAAGTCGGCAGGGGTGGTCTTGCCCGAGACCGCGCGCCGCATCTCGGCCGCGTGTCCGGATGCCCGCAGGTACGCCGCCGTGGCGGGGAGCTTGACGTCGGTCATCGCGGGATAGGCGATCTGGAGCGCGGGGTCGGTCTCGTACCGCATCCACCGGACCGTCACGGCATCGTGCGCGGCATGCAGCCGTTCCACGGGACCGGGCTCGGAGGCCGTCGGCACCGCCGCACGTGCGGCGTTCAGGCGCACCTGCCGGGCGCGCACGTCGGCCGAGGCCGCTTTGGCGTCGCGCTCCCGCTCCTTGAGCATCCGTCGCGCTCCGGCGACCTGCTCGGCCGTCGCGCGCTGCGCCGCACGTTCCGCCGTGACGCGGGCGAGGTCTGCGCGGGCGATCTTCAGCGCGATGCGTCGCTCGGACGCGATCCGCTGCGCGGTCCTGAGGTCCTGACGCGCTGCATCGACCTCGAGCCGGCGCCCGCTCATCGTGCTGCTCCGGCGACGCAGACCGAACGCGCCGGCCGTTCCCGCAGCGACTGCGGTCGGCGCGATCCACCACCACTCGGCGGCGAGCAGCAAAGGATCCATGATCCGATGCTACCCAGGCGCGGCGACCGACGGATCCCCTGTGCCGCGCGCTCGGGGCCGATCCCCACCCCCGCGGGCACGGGGTGTTCCCGTGCCCGCAGAGGTGAGGTGATCGGCGTCATCAGACCAGTGTCTCCTGCCAGGCCGCATGCAGCTGGGCGAACTTGCCGGTACCGCCGATGAGCGCGGCGGGAGTGTCGTCCTCGATGATCCGTCCGTGCTCCATCACCAGCACCCGGTCGGCGATCGCGACCGTCGACAGGCGGTGCGCGATGATGATCGCGGTGCGGTCCTTGAGCAGGGTCTGCAGCGCATCCTGGATCAGCCGCTCCGACGGGATGTCCAGCGAGGCGGTGGCCTCGTCGAGGATCAGCACGGCGGGGTCGGCGAGGAACGCCCTGGCGAACGAGATGAGCTGACGCTGGCCGGCCGAGACTCGCCCACCGCGCTTGTTCACATCGGTGCCGTAGCCGTCGGGCAGCGAGGAGATGAACGCGTCCGCTCCCACCGCACGTGCGGCCGCCCTGATCTCGTCGAGCGACGCATCCGGCTTGCCGAGTGCGATGTTGTCGGCCACCGTTCCGCTGAACAGGTAGGCCTCCTGCGTGACCATGACGATCGCGCGGCGGAGGTCCTTCGGGTGCAGCGAGCGGAGGTCGATGTCATCGAGCGTGACCCGTCCCTCGGAGGGGTCGTAGAACCGCGAGATGAGCTTGGCCAGCGTGGACTTGCCCGCGCCGGTCGTGCCCACCAGGGCGATCGTCTCCCCGGCGGGGATGTCGAGCGAGAAGTTCGGGAGGATCGTCTTCTCGCCGTTGTAGCCGAAGGTCACCTCGTCGAACCGGATGTGACCACGAGACTCCCACAGGTCGACCGGCTTCTCGGGATCCGGAACCGTCGGCACCTCCTCGAGCACGCCCGACACCTTCTCCAGCGCGGCCGTGGCCGACTGGTAGGAGTTCAGGAACATCGCGATCTCCTGCATCGGAGCGAAGAAGTTCCGGACGTACAGGACTGCCGAGAGCAGCACACCGACGGTGAGCGCCCCCTCCGAGACGCGGATGCCGCCCCACAGCACGACGATGCCCAGCACGAGAGCTGCGACGCCCATGAGACCGGGCTCGAACGTGCCGAACAGCAGCATCGAGCGACGGTTGACATCGCGGTACTCCCCCGCGATCTCCTGGAACGACTTGTCGTTGCGCGGCTCCTTGCGGAACGCCTTGACGGCGCGGATACCCGTCATCGTCTCGACGAACTGCACGATCACCTTCGCGCTGATCACGCGCGACTCGCGGTAGACCAGCTGCGAGCGCGAGTAGAACCACTTCATCAGGAAGAACAGCGGCACGCCGCCGATCGCGAGGATCAGGCCGGACTGCCAGTCCCAGAAGCACAGCGCGATGAAGGTGAAGAGTCCGAAGAGCACGCCGGAGACGAGCTCGTTCAGGCCGCCGTCGAGGAGCTCCTTGATCGAATCGAGGTCACTCGTCTGGCGCGAGATGATGCGCCCGGAGGTGTACGACTCGTGGAACTCCAGGCTGAGGCGCTGGGTGTGCAGGAAGATCCGCTTGCGCAGATCGAGCAGCACCGCCTGCGTCAGCTTGGCGGCGATGATGACGTACCAGGCGATCATCACGGCGGCCAGGATGCCGGCGGCCAGGTAGATGCCGCCGATCATGAATGTCGGCATCCAGTCGGCCTGGTCGATGGCTGCCGGCAGGGCACGGTCGAGGCCGATGCTGATCAGGATGGGACCTGCGACCTGCAGCGCGGTCGAGATGATCAGCACGGCGGCGGCCAGCACGATCTGCGGCTTCAGCGGGCGCACCAGCGATCCGAGCAGCCGGAGCGACCGACGACGGATCTCCCGGCTCTCCTCGCGGGTGTACTCGGAACGATCCTCGTCCTGGGTTCCGGTGATGGCGGAGCTCATCGCTGCACCTCCTTCTCTTCATCGAACGTGGTTGCTGAGCCAGTCGAAGCATCGTCGGCGGCCTCGGCTCTGCGGCCCTCGCGGACCTCGTCCTCGACCTCGAGCTGCTCGTCGCGGATGATCGGGATCGCCCCGGTCCGCGCCGCCTCCTCGGCCTCCAGGCTGGAGATCACGTGGCGGTAGTGCCGGCTCGTCTTCAGCAGCTCGGAGTGGGTGCCCACCGCGGTGACGCGACCGGCCTCGAGCAGCGCGACCCGGTCGGCGAGCGCGACGGTCGAGGGACGGTGCGCCACGATCAGAGCCGTGGTCTCTGCGAGGACGTGCCGCAGCGCCTCTTCCACGAGCGCCTCGGTGTCGACGTCGAGCGCCGACAGCGGGTCGTCGAGCACGAGCACCTTCGGCGCCGCCGCCACCGCGCGGGCGAGGGCGAGACGCTGACGCTGCCCACCGGAGAGGCTGAGCCCCTCCTCGCCGATCACGGTCTCGACGCCGTCGGGCAGCGAGTCCACGAACGACGCCTGCGCGACGTCGAGCGCTTCACGCAGCACGCGCTCGCCCTCTTCGCTGTGCACGTCGAGGTCGGCGCGGCCGAGCAGCACGTTCTCGCGCACGGTCGCCGAGAACAGCGTCGCATCCTCGAAGGCCATCGCGACGTGCCGGCGCAGCTCGGACAGCGGAAGATCGCGCACATCGACGCCGTCGAGCGTGACCTTGCCGCCCGTCACGTCGTACAGGCGCGTGGGCAGCGTCGTGAGCGTGGTCTTGCCGCTGCCGGTGAGACCGACGAGCGCCATGGTCTCGCCTGGGCGGAGGTCCAGGTCGATGCCGTCGAGCAGATCGCGTTCGTGGGACCCTGCGTCCTGATACCGGAAATGGGCGTTCACGAACGCCAGCTCTCCGCGCGGGTTCTCGATGTGCACGGGGTTCTCCGGGTCCGTGATCGTGTTGGTCTCGGAGAAGATGTCGAACACGCGGTCGGTCGCCGTGCGGGCGTCGAGCATGAACGAGAACAGGAACCCGATCGACTCGATGGGCCAGCGGAGCACGACGGCCATCGCGAAGAACGCGAACAGCTGCGCCTCATCGATCTGCCCCTGCGAGATCAGCCAGATGCCGGACATCAGGCTGAGCCCGAACGCGATCTGCGGCATCATGTCGAGCCAGAACCAGATCGACGCGATCGCGCCGGCCTTGCTCATCTCGGTCTCGCGCAGAGTCTCGGCCTGACGGCTGAATCGGCTGAGCGCGTGCTTGCCACGGCCGAACGCCTTCAGCACGCGGATACCGTGCACGCTCTCCTCGACGCTGGTCGCGAGGTCGCCGGCCTGGTCCTGGCTGCGGCGGGTGAGCGCGCCGTAGCGCTTCTCGAACAGGTAGCCGCGGATCCACAGCGGGATCGCGGTGACCAGGAAGATCGTGCCGAGCAGCCAGTGCCAACGGAACAGCAGCACTGATCCGATGATGATCGTCAGGACATTGACGACGAGCAGCACGAGACCGAAGGCCAGCCAGCGGCGGATGAGGCCGATGTCCTGCATCATGCGGCTGAGCAGCTGGCCGGAACCCCACCTGTCGTGGAACGAGACCGGAAGGGTCTGCAGGCGCGAGTACAGCTCGGTGCGCATCTTGTACTCGACCTCGGTCGAGGGGTTGAGCACGAACTGACGACGCAGCCAGACCATCAGCGCCTCGCCGAGGGCCAGCGCGAAGACCGCGAGGGCGCCCCAGACGATCGCGTTGATCTCGCCGGTGCGGACCGGCCCGCTGATGATCTGCTCGAGGACGATCGGGATCATCAGGGCGATGATCGCCGCGATGAGCGCGCTGGCCGCACCTCCGGCGAGCCGCCAGATGACGGGCTTCACGAAGGGCTTCAGCCGCCACAGCGCGGCCGGGGTGGAAAGGGTGGACGAGGGCGAGGGATTCTGCGCGGAAGGCGAGGAAGACATGTCTCTCAGACGAGTTTCGTATGGAATGCGGTTGCGGAAGGGGACGGATGCGAGAGCGGACTCGCAGAGTCCGGCATCCGACGAAGAGGGGCGGGGTGGCTCTAGGAGAGCGGACGCGCCGGGGTCGAGCCGAGAGCTGCGATCCGCGCGGTGGCGATCGTGGTCATGGTGTCCTCCTCAGGGGCTCGGCTGTGTCGTCCGGTTGGCGCGACAGCCCACCAGCCTATTGCTGTGAACCAGCTGAACACAAGACGCATTCCCGATTTGTTCGGCGTCTTTCCTGCGTCGGGGCCGGCGTCCTGTGTCCGAGCATGCTTTCGCCGCGCCGCCGGATACCGGCAGCGCGGCGAACATGAGTCGTTCAGGCAGCGATGCTCTCGCGCGCGAGCAGGCTCTCCTTCACGTCCAGCCCCCAGGCGAAACCGCCGAGGGTGCCGTCCGTGCGCAGCACGCGGTGGCACGGCACGAACAGCGCCGGAGCGTTCCTAGCGCAGATCGAGGCGGCCGCACGTACGGCGTTCGGGTTGCCGAGCAGCTCCGCGAAGCCGGTGTAGGTGAGCGGTGCTCCGGGCTCGATCGCCCGCAGCGCCGACCACCCCACGAGCTGCAGGGCGGTGCCCGACTGCTTCACCGCGACCGCGTCGATCGCGGACAGGTCGCCCGCATAGAAGGCCAGCGCGGCGTCGGCGGCATCCGTGTGACCCTCGCGGAGCTCTTCGGGGCGGAGCGCCGGCGACAGTCGCGCGAGGATCGCCCCCACGTCGGAGGTCCACCCCGATGACAGCACCCGCTGGCGCTCGTCGGCGAGGATCGTGAAGGCCCCGTCCGGGGTCTCGATGGTCTGGATGAGAGCGGTCATGAGGTCTCCTTCGATGTCGTGTCAGTTGTGGCGGCCGCGCTGGCGGTGGATGCTGCCCGTCGGGGTCCTGCCGGTCGCACCGGGGCGGCGCGCCAGAGATGCGCACTCAGATAGCTGCGCCAGGGGGCCGTGCGCTCGGCCCAGGCGGTGAGCGCACGGGCCTCGCCCGGAAGCCCGGAGGCCGCAGCTCCCGCACGCAGCGCGACGTCGCCGGGGAGCAGGATGTCGGGGTCGCCGAGCACGCGCATGCGCACGTAGTCGGCTGTCCACGGTCCGATGCCCGGCATAGCGAGGAGGGCCTCCCGCTGCTCGACGCCGTCATCGCCGACGGTCAGCGGCAGCGAGCCGTCGGCGAGGGCCGCTGCCGCACCGGTGATCGCGCGGATGCGCGCGGCGGGGCCACGCAGCACCTCGACCCCGCGTTCGGCGATCGCCGCCATCGTGGGGAAGAGCAGCCCGTGCTCGGTGCGCTCCCCCAGCGCCTCGGTGAGCGCGATGAGTGCCGTGCGGGCGGCGACCACCGTGATCTGCTGCCCGATCATGGCGCGGATGAGCATCTCGTGCGGGTCTGCCGAGCCGGGAACGCGCATACCGGGCGTGCGGGCGACGAGCGGTGCGAGCTCGGGGTGCGCGGAGAGTGCCTCGTCGATCGCCAGCGGGTCGGCGTCGAGGTCGAAGATGCGCCGCACGGTCGACACCAGCGGCGCCAGATCGCCCAGGCGCGCGACACGGGCGCGCAGGTGCAGACGCTGGGTCGCATCCTGACTCACCTCGAACCAGGCGGGACCGCCCGCCATCCGGAGGTGCCGGGAGAACGACGTCGCCGTGGTCTCTTCGACGCCGGGGACGGCACGTGCCGCCATCCAGGTGAAGATGCCGCTCGCGTCGAGTGGACCGCGGTACGGCAGGACCAGGTCGATGGCGCCGGGAACCGCGGATGCCGGCAGTCGTCGACGCGCCCTGAGCTCGCCGGGGGTGAGGCCGAACACCTCGCGGATCGTGTCGTTGCACTGGCGGATGCTGGCGAAGCCTGCCGAGAAGGCGACGTCGGAGATGGGCATGTCGGTGCCGACGAGCAGCATCCGCGCCGTGTGCGCGCGGTGCGCCCTGGCGAGGGCGAGGGGTCCGGCGCCGAGCTCGGTGGTCAGCAGACGCGTGAGGTGCCGGCTCGAATAGCCGAGGCGCGCGGCGAGTCCCGGCACACCCTCGCGCTCCACGACGCCGTCGGAGATGAGCCGCATGGCTCGGGCCGCGACGTCGCCGCGGATGTCCCACGCCGGCGAACCGGGGGCGGCTTCGGGGAGGCAGCGCTTGCAGGCACGGTATCCGGCCTCGTGCGCGGCCGCGCTCGTCGGATAGAACGTCACGTTCTGCGGCTTCGGCGTGCGCGCAGGGCAGCTCGGACGACAGTAGATCCCGGTCGAGCGCACTGCCGTCACGAACTGCCCGTCGAAGCGGGTGTCGCGCGCGCTGATGGCACGGTAGCGCTCGTCGAAGTCGATCACGGGGAAGCTCATGCCTCCATGCTGTCACGGGCCACCGACGTCGACTGGCGGAAATCGGACATGGCTGTAGCGGAGTCCGGCGAGCCGCGCCGAGACCCCGTCACAACGCCGAGACCCCGGCCTGCACACGTCGGCAGGTCGGGGTCTCGGCGAGAAGCGGGGGTTTCGGCGCGGGTCGGGGGCGGAGGCTGCCCGCGACTCAACCGCGGAGGTAGACCGTCGCGGTCTCCGTGAAGAACTCCCTGGCCGCCGCGCCCTGCTCCTTGGGGCCGAGGGCGCTCGACCCGCTCCCGCCGAAGGGAACGTGCAGGTCGGCGCCGGCCGAGGCCGAGTTCACGTGGACCACGCCTACGCGGATGTCTTCGATCGCGGTGAGCGCCTCCGCCAGCCCCGTCGTGAAGACGGCGGTGGAGAGCCCGTACTCGCTGTCGTTCACGAGCGCGATGCCCTCGGCGGTGGACGAGACGCGTCGGACGCCGACCACCGGGCCGAACAGCTCTTCCGTCCACAGCTCGCCCGGGTCTTCCTCGTCGAGCTCGAAGATGGACGGCGGGATGAAGTAGCCCTCGGCGAGATCGCCGTCGGAGTACGGCTCCGGGGCGACGACCACCTTCGCCGAGGACCGGGCGCGGACGAGGGCCGCGGCCACGCGGTCTCGGGCACCGGCGTCGACTACGGGCCCGACCTCGACGCGCTCGTCCTGCGCATCGCCCACGACCATGCGCTCGGTGCGGATCGCGAGTCGCCGCAGGAACTCGTCGGCCACGGCCTCGTGCACGATCACCCGCGAGGTCGCCGTGCACTTCTGCCCCGCCGCACGGAAAGCCCCCAGCGCCACCTGCTCGACGGCCACGTCGAGGTCGGCGTCTGCCAGTACGAGTGCGGCGTTCTTGCCGCCCAGCTCGCCCTGGAACGGGATGCCGCGTGCCGCGAGCTGCGCGGCGATGATGCGCCCGACCTTCGTGGAACCGGTGAAGGTCACTGCGTCCACCTCCGGGTGCGACACGATCGCCTCCCCGACGGCGGCGGTGCCGTTCACGAGGTTGAGCACCCCCTTCGGGAGCCCGGCCTGCTCGAGCGCCTCGGCGAAGCGCATCGCCAGCACGGGGACGAAGGTCGCCGGCTTCCAGACCACGGTGTTCCCCCATACGAGGGCGGGGGCGAGCTTCCAGGCCGGGATGGAGATCGGGAAGTTGAAGGGCGTGATCGCTCCGATCACCCCGACCGGGCGACGAATCACGAGGATGCGCTCCCCCGGACTCGGCGACTCGAACAGGCCGCCGCTCTGACGCTCGACCTCCTGCGCATGGAAACGGAGGATGTTGGCGGCGTGCCCGGTCTCGGCGATCGCCTCGACGAGCGTCTTCCCCTCCTCGCGCGCCAGCTGACGCCCCCACTCGTCGCGGTGGGCCTCGATGATGTCGGCCGCCCGCAGCAGGATGGCGGCACGCGAGCGCGCGGGGGTCCTGCGCCACCCGTCGAAAGCTGCTCGCGCGGCGGAATAGGCGAGGTCGACATCCGCATCGGATGCTCCGGGCCCTTCGCCGACGACGTCGTCGGGTCGGCTCGGGTTCACGTCGATGAGAGAGTCGCCCGCACCCTCCACCCAGGCGCCGTCGATGAAGTGCCGGATATCGAATGTGGTGCTCATCATGCTCCCTCGGAGGCGGTGCTGCGGAAGGCGGAGAAACCGGTGATGTGGGCGCCGAGCACCAGTGTGTGGACCTCGTCGGTGCCCTCGTATGTGCGCACCGACTCGAGGTTCGCCGCGTGGCGCAGCGGCGAGTAGTCGCCCGAGATCCCGTTGCCGCCGAGGATCGTCCTCGCCTCTCGGGCGATCGCGATCGCCGCGCGCGTGTTGCCGAGCTTGGCGACGGAGATCTGGTGGGGCTGAAGCCTGCCGGCATCCTTGAGCCTGCCGAGCCGCAGCGCGACCAGTTGCGCCTTCTCGATCTCGACGGCCATGTCGACGAGCTTCTGCTGGGTGAGCTGGAACCCCCCGATCGGCTGGTTGAACTGGATGCGCGTCTGCGAGTAGGACAGGGCCGCGGCGTAACTGTCACGGGCGGCGCCGATCACGCCCCAGCCGATGCCGTAGCGCGCCTCGTTCAGGCAGGAGAAGGGCGCGCGCAGACCCCTGGCTTCGGGAAGTCGGGCTTCCGCGGGGAGTCGCACGTCGGTCAGCGTGATGTCGCACTGGATCGAGGCCCGCATCGAGAGCTTGGGGGCGATGGGTGTCGCCACGAATCCGGCCGAGTCCGTCGGGACGAGGAATCCGCGCACCCCCTCGTCGGTCTGCGCCCAGATGATCGCGACCTGTGCGATGGAGGCGAGACCGATCCAGCGCTTGGCGCCGTTGAGCACCCAGCCGTCACCGTCCCGTCGCGCGAACGTCGTCATGCTCGACGGGTCAGAGCCGGAGTTCGGTTCTGTGAGGCCGAAGCATCCGATGGCCTCTCCCCGCGCCATCTGCGGAAGCCACTCCTGCTTCTGGGCCTCGCTGCCGTGTTTGTGGATCGCGCTCATGGCGAGCGAGCCCTGCACCGAGACGAAGGTGCGAAGCCCCGAATCCCCCGCTTCGAGCTCCATGGCCGCCAGTCCGTATTCGACGGCACTCCGACCACCACAGCCGTATCCGTCCAGGTGCATGCCCAGCACGCCGAGTTCGGCGAGTTCCGGGACGAGCTCCGTCGGAAAGACGGCCCGGTCATACCAGTCGGCGATGTGCGGACGGACTCTCGCGTCGACGAATGCCCGCACGCGGTCGCGCGTCGCCCGCTCGTCGTCGCTCAGGAGCTCGTCGAAATCGAGCAGATCGGGAACGGTGCTCATGCGGCGGCCTCCTCGGCGGCGATGGATCGGATGGACGCGGTGAGAATCTCCAGACCGGCGTTCAGGACATGCTCCTCGATCACGAGGGGTGGCAGCAGCCGGATGACGTTGCCGTATGTGCCGCACGTGAGCGCCAGGACGCCCGCCGCGTGGCACGCCGCCGCTACCCGCTGCGCGAGGTCCGGTCTCGGGGCCAGGGTGTGCGGGTCTGCGAACTCGACGGCCATCATGGCTCCCCGTCCGCGGACTTCGGCGATGACATCGATCTCGGCGCGCAGTGGCTCGAGATGACGGCGGATGGTCTGCTCGATGCCGACGACCCGCGGCATCAGACCCGGCTCGTCGAGCACGTCGAACACCGCGAGGGCGGCCGCGCAGGCCAACGGGTTGCCCGCATAGGTGCCGCCGAGGCCGCCGGGGTGCGCGGCATCCATGATCTCCGCCCGCCCGGTCACCGCGCTCAACGGCAGCCCGCCGCCCAGCGCCTTGGCGGTCAGCGTGATGTCGCCGGCAACGCCTTCGTGCTCGCTCGCGAACAGCCGGCCGGTGCGTCCGAGCCCGGACTGGATCTCGTCGACGACCAGGACGATCCCGTGCTCGTCCGCGATGCGACGGAGCCCCGGGAGGAAACCCGGCGCGGGGACGACGAAGCCGCCCTCGCCCTGGATCGGTTCGACGACCAGGGCCGCGAAGTGCTCGGGACCGTGCTCGAGGATGAGGCGTTCGACCTCGGCGAGCGCGGGCTCGGCCCCCTCTCCGCGCAGGGGATTCGCGTTGGGTGCGCGCACCACGGCGTCGGGGAAGGGTCCGAAGGATGTCTTGTACGGATGCTCTTTCGCCGTCATCGCCATGGTGAGCAGAGAGCGCCCGTGGTACGCCTCGTCGATGACGAGCACGGCGGGGCGGCCGGTGTGGGCTCGCGCGATCTTCACGGCGTTCTCCACCGCCTCGGCACCGGTGCTGAACAGTGCGGTGCGCTTGTCGAAGTCGCCGGGGACGTGCTCGTTGAGCCACTCGGCGACGCGCACGAAGCCCTCGTACTCGGTCACCATGAAGCAGGTGTGGGTGAAGAGCTCGAGCTGCGCGGCGACGCTGGCCCGCACCTGCGGATTCGCCGCCCCCACGCTGGTCACCGCGATGCCGGATGCGAGATCGATCAGGGTGTTCCCATCGACGTCCTCGAGCGTCGAGACGCCGGCTCGCGCGATGAAGACCGGGAGGGCGATGCCGAAGCCGGCGGCGACCGCGGCTTCGCGCTGGGCGTGGAGCTCGCGCGACCGCGGTCCAGGGATCTCGGTGCGAAGGAGGGGAACTGTCGTCATGGGGACGACGCTAGAAGGTGCGCGGCCGCCAGGGAGAAACACTTCGCCCAGTGTTGGCGAGAGGACTGTGCATCACGCACACTGGATGCATGGTCTCCCTCGGCGAACTCGTGCGCACGGCCGGCAGTTCCCTGCGCCCTCTCGCTCCGTTCGATGCCGCGCGGACGATCACCGGGGTGCACGTGTCGGAACTCGACGACCCCGGTCGTTATCTCGACGGCGGCGAGCTGCTGCTCACCACCGGCATCCCGCTGCACGGCCGGCCGGTGGACGCCTACGTCGACAGACTCGAGGCGCAGGGGATCGGCGCGATCGGGATCGGGCTCGGCGAGGGCTGGGACGATGCGCCCGCTGCCCTCGTCGAGCGCTGTCGCGCGGTCGGGATCCCGGTGTTCGCCGTGCCGGACGGTGCGCCGTTCCTCGATGTCTCCCGGGCGTTCTGGTCGATCACCGGGCGCAGCGGCCAGGACGAGGCGCTGCGCACCGCCCACGCGCACACGCGGCTGGTCCAGGCCGCGACGACCGCCGATCCGATCGCCGGGATCGTCCGCCAGATGGCGCAGGCCATCGGCGGATGGGTGGCGTGGCTGCCCTTCGATCCCGGAGCGTCGGGCGGGACGCTGCATCCCGCTTCTCTGGAAGGCCTGCTGCCGGCGGTGCGCGCGGATGTCGAGAGATCACTCCTGCGCTCCGGCGTCGAGGCCGCGTCGTTCGTGTCTCAGGGTTCGATCGTGATGGCCCACGCCGTCACCGACGGCGAGCGCACCCGTGGCGCACTGGCGCTCGGAGCCGGCAGGCCGCTGGCGAACGCCGACCGCCAGCTCGCGCTCACGGCCACCGCTCTCCTGCGACTCCTCACCGTGCGGGCGACCGCGACGCCGGACGCGGGAGGGTGGTTCACGGCACTCGCACTCCGCGGCGAGGTGGCGGCTGCGCGGGCACTCGCCGCCGCGGCCGATCTCACGCTGCCGCTCGAGTTCCGCGTGCTCGTCGGCAGCGACGTTTCGACCGGCTTCGGAGCGGTGCAGGACGGCGTGCGCGTCGCCCTCGTCCCCGCCGATGGGGACCCCGACGCCGAAATCCGGGCGAGCACCGGCGTACTCAGCGCTCCCGTCGTGCTCGACGATGTCCCCACCGCATTCGCCAGGGCCCTCGCCCTGCACCGTCGCGCGTCGGGAACCGCCCTGGTGATCGAGTCCGAACCGAGAGCGACCCGCTGGGCTGCCGCGCTCGGCGACGCGGACCCGATGTTGCAGCGCACCGTGATCGCCTATCTCCGGCACCGTCAGCAGGCCGAGCGAACAGCGCGCGAACTCGGCGTGCACCGCAACACCGTGCGGCCGCGCATCGCCGCGGTCGAGCGGCTCCTCGACGTCTCGCTGGACGACCCGGATGTCGCGGCCGAGCTGTGGCTCGCGCTGCGGGAGCGCGCGGTCTAGGCGGGATTGTCGAGCCAGGCGCGCACTCGCTCGTCATGCTCGCCGAGGCGCGGTGGGGCGGCCGCGACCACCGGGATCTCCGGGATCCAGGTGAGCGGCGACCGGATCTGGCGCGAGCGCCGACCGTCCTCGCCCACGGCGTCGCGGACGGGGTCGAGACCGAGGCGTTCCGCCAGCGCGATGCCCTCCCCCACGCTGTTCACCACTCCGGCGGCGACGCCGGCGCGGTTCAGGCGCTCCGCCCAGACCGCCGCGGAGTCGCCGACGAGCGCCGCCTCCAGCTCGACCACCAGCTCCTCGCGGTGGGCGACCCGGTCGGAGTTCCGGCGGAAGCGCTCATCGACCGAGAGCTCGGGCCGGCCGAGTTCCGCGACCATCTTCGCGAACTGCGCGTCGTTTCCGCACGCGACCGCGATCGGCGCATCCGCGCACTGCAGCGACTCGTACGGGGCGATGGAGGGGTGCCTGTTGCCGAGCCTTCCCGGCTCCGTTCCGGCTCCGAGATGCGCGGACACCTGGTTGACGAGTGCGGCCTGGAGGCTGGAGAGCAGGTTCACCTCGACCCTCGAACCTCGTCCGGTCAGCTCGCGTCGGCGCAGCGCGGCGAGGATGCCGATCACGGCGTCCTTGCCGGTGAGCACGTCGACGAGCGCCACCCCGGCTTTCATGGCCTCGCCGTCCGGCTCGCCCGTGATGTGCATGAGTCCGCCGACCGCCTGCGCGACGAAGTCGTAGCCGGGGAGGTCCGCACCCGCACCCAGGCCGAAGCCGCTGACCGACACGGAGATGAGGCGGGGGTGGGCTGCGGAGAGGGTCTCCCCGTCGAAGCCGAGTTTGGCGAACAGCCCCGGCCGGAAGTTCTCGATCACCACGTCGCTGCGGGCGATGAGTTCGAGCGCCCTGGCGCGATCCGCCGGGTCGGTGAGGTCGAGCGTGACCGACTCCTTGCCCCGGTTCGCCGACTCGAAGTACGTGGTCATGCCGGATTCGGCATACGGCGGTCCCCACGCCCGCGTGTCGTCCCCGGTCCCGGGGCGCTCGACCTTGATCACCCGTGCCCCCAGGTCGGCGAGCGTCATGGTCGCCAGCGGGCCGGCGAGCACACGGGAGAAGTCCGCGACGACGATGCCGTCGAGGGGCGCGGTCATGCGCGCACCCGCAGCGGATGCGCGGTGGAGTCCCTCGCGACGACAGCGATCGGGAACTCCACGTCCGCCCCAGGCTCGGCCCGCCCCTCGAGGAGATCGATGAGCAGCTCGGCACAGGCGACGCCCGAGTCCCGCGGACGAAGGTCGATCGAGGTGATCGAGGGCGTCAGGAAGGGCAGCGAAGGGTGGTCGACACAGGAGACGACCGTGATGTCCTCCCCGATCGTCCGCCCCTGCCGCCCCAGCACGGCGGCCACCTCGATCGCGCTCGAGTCCGGGCCGCAGATGATCACGTCGGTCTCGGGATGCGTCTGCAGGACGCGCTCCGTGGCCGCGCGCACCGCGGGCCACGATGCCTCGAACGACACCGGAGCGATGACCGGTTCGAGACCGCGCGCCGCACATCCGGCGCGATAGCCCGACACCAGCTGACGCGACCAGTCGGTCGCATCCGGGGCGACGAGCAGCGCCGGATGCCGCGCACCGGTGACGTCGATCTCGTCGAACAGCCGCAGCATCCCGGCCTCGTGAGAGGACCAGACCACGCCGGCTGGCGTGCCGGCGACGTCTTCGGGGAGGTGCTCCTGCGTGACGACGGGGATTCCCGACCCCATGAGCGAGGGCAGACCGGGATCGCCGGACAGCGGGTCTCCGATGATGAGCCCGTCGGCGCGGATGGGTCGCGATCGTCCGGACGACACGGACGGGCTCACGATGGTCACGTCGATGTCGTGGGCGGCGGCGCTGGTGACGATGCCGAACGTGAACGCCATGTAGTACGACGACCGGGAGACGACCTCGGGGAGGACGATCCCGATCGTGCCGATGCTGCCGCCGCGCAGGTGCCGGGCGGCGGTGTTCACGGAGTAACCGAGTTCGGCCGCCGCCGCCAGGACCGCCTCGCGCGTGGCCGGGGAGACGCGACCGCCGCCGCTCAGTGCATCGGACGCGGTGGTCTTCCCGACCCCTGCGCGCCGTGCGACGTCGATCAATCGGGCGCGCCGTGGCTCTTGCATGCGGCCGAGTCTAACCACACGCGGCGAGTCGTAATCCACTCGAAACAGTTCGGGTCTTGCGCTGTAACACGTTCATCGCATACTTTTGCCGGAACGTTCCGGCACACAGACGTTCCCGAACCGACATCCGATGGAGACTCCATGAACTGCAGCTGTTCCCCGTCCGACCACGCCTCGCGCTCGCGCTCACTCGGCGACGAGTCCGGTGCGCCGTATGCGACCCTCTCGGCGGACGAACTGCAGCGGGTCGCCGAGACGCTGCGCGCCCACGGTGCGCTGGACGAGGCGCACCGGATCGCGTACGTCGGACTCGACGAGCCGGACCGCCACGAGGTCGCCGCCGGACGTCCGGTCCCCCGCCGTGCCCGGGTGCAGCTCCTCGAGACCGACACCGGGCGCGCTCGCGCGATCTCGGTCGACATCGGCACCGGCGAGCTCGCGACGGACGTCGACATCGACCCGGAGCACGACGGGCAGGTGCCGCTGCTCCAGGAGGAGCACGCGATCATCCGCGAACTGATCGGCACCGACGAGCGCTGGGCCACCGCCCTCGCCGCCCGCGGCATCGACGACCCGAGCACGGTCGCGCTGGCCGGCCTGTCGGCAGGCCGCTTCCCGATCGAGGGAGAGAGCGGGCGACGGCTCGCTCGCGTGCTCGGGCACCACCAGCCCACTCCGCAGACCATGCCCTGGGCGCACCCGATCGACGGGCTGGTCGCCTACGTCGACGTCGCGAGCCGCACCGTGGTCGACGTCATCGACGTGGGCGTCATGCCGATCCCGCAGGAGACCGGCGACTACCACGTGCCCGGCACGTTCGGTCCGGAGCGGACCACGCAGAAGCCCATCGTCATCACGCAGCCCGAAGGTCCGAGCTTCTCCTTCGAGGGCGACGTGATCTCCTGGGAGAAGTGGTCCCTGCGCATCGGCTACGACATGCGGGAAGGGCTGATCCTCCACGGCATCGGCTTCGAGGACGACGGGCGGGTCCGCCCCATCGTGCACCGCGCATCGATCGCCGAGATGCTGGTGCCGTACGGCGACCCCGGACCGGTGCGGTTCTGGCAGAACTACTTCGACACCGGCGAGTACCTGCTCGGCCGGCTCGCCAACTCCCTCGAACTCGGCTGCGACTGCGTCGGAGACATCACCTACCTCGACGTCCCGATCGCCGACGCGCGCGGCAACGTGAAGATCCTGCCGAACGTGATCTGCGTGCACGAGGAGGATGCCGGAGTGCTCTGGAAGCACACCGAGCAGTTCACCGGATCGAGCGACGTCCGCCGCCAGCGCCGGCTGGTGATCTCCTTCTTCGTCACCGTTGGCAACTACGACTACGGCTTCTACTGGTACCTCTACCTGGACGGCAAGATCGAGTTCGAGGCGAAGGCCACCGGGCTCGTGTTCACGGCCGCCTACGACGAGCGCACCAGCAGGTTCGCGAGCGAACTCGCCCCCGGTCTCGCCGCGCCGTACCACCAGCACCTGTTCTGCGCCCGACTCGACATGGCGGTCGACGACGGGCCGGCCGTCATAGACGAGGTCGACGTGCACGCCCTCCCCGTCGACGACGACAACCTCCACGGCAGCGCGATCGGCTTCACGAAGACGCGTCTGCGCAGCGAGCTCGAAGGTCGACGGCGAGCGGATGCCCGGGTCGACCGCACATGGCGGGTGAGCAGCGCGACGGCCACCAACCGGCTGGGCCGTCCCACCTCCTACGTCCTGACCCCCGAGAGCAAGCCCGTGCTCCTCGCGCAGCCCGAGTCGGTCATCGCCTCGCGTGCGCGCTTCGCGACCGCCGACCTCTGGGTCACGGCCTACGATCCCGACGAGCGCTACCCCGCCGGCGATGTCGTCAACCAGTCGGCACCGGAGCAGGGCCTTCCCGCGTTCGTCGCCGACGATGCGTCCCTCGACGGCGCCGACCTGGTGCTGTGGCACACGTTCGGCCTCACTCACTTCCCGCGCACCGAGGACTGGCCGATCATGCCGGTCGACACCTGCGGGTTCACGCTGAAGCCCCACGACTTCTTCGACCGGAACCCGACCCTCGACGTCCCGGTCTCCCCCCGCGCATGCGCCTGCGACCACGCAGGCGTCGGCGATGCACCACCCGAGCACCATCTGCATCACCTCTCTGTCCGCCCGTCGTCGCACGACGCCTGACCCGGCGCGTCCGACATCCCGAAGGGAAACACCGACATGCACACAGCAGCTCGAGCGGGAGTGGCCGCCGCCACCGTCGCGATCCTCGCCCTCACCGGATGCGCCGCCGGTGCATCACCCGACGCCGAACCGACACAGGACGAGGCGGCCCCCGGCTTCCTCGCCGTCGCCGACGAGGGATTCGACGCCGGCGGAGACCTCGTCGTCCAGGTCGACTACGACACCGCCGAGGCGAGCGGCCTCGACCCGCAGGGGGCCGCCACGGCAAGGTCCTGGATGCTGGAAGGGCTCTCGTACGAGACCCTCACCTCGATCGATGAGAACCTCGACGTCGCCCCGAAGCTCGCCACCTCGTGGGAGACCCCGAGCGACACCGAGTACGTGTTCACGCTCGCCGACGACGCCGTGTTCTCCAACGGCCGCCCGATGACCGCGGCAGACGTCGTCGGAAGTCTGCAGCGCCTGGTCGACACCCCGACCACGTGGACCGGCCAGCTCGGCCCGATCGCCTCGATCGAGGAGACCGGGGATCTCGAGGTCACGGTCACCCTGTCCAGCCCGTATGCGCCGTTCCTCGCGGCACTCGCCAACACTCCGGCCGCCATCCTGCCCATGGCCGAGATCGAGGCCGGCGAGATCGACATCACGACCGAGATGGTCGGCACAGGGCCGCTCGTCGCGACCGCGCACCGCCAGGACGAGGAGTGGACGTTCGAGCCGAACACCCACCACCCGGATGCCGAGGCGCTCGGCTTCTCGACGCTCACGATCGACATCGTCGGCGACGAGGCGACCCGTGCTGCGGCCCTCCGTGACGGATCCGCCGACTTCGCCGTGCTGAACTCCATCGACTCCGCCGAGCTGCTCGCCAATGCCTCGGACGTCACGGTGGTCGGGCAGCGCAACACCGACTTCCACTACCTGATGATCAACTCCCTGACCGGCGACGAGGCGCTGCAGGATCAGGAGGTGCGCTTCGCGATCAACACCGCCATCGACCGTGACGCGATCAACGAACTCGCCTTCGACGGATCGACGGCGGCCACCGGGGTCACTCCCGCGGGCCTGCCCGATGCCTGCATCGCAGCCGATCTGCCGTCGGCGAAGCGCGACGTCGCCGCGGCCAAGGCCGTGATCGACGGGGTCGGCGGGCTCGAACTCGACCTCGTCGTGTACACGGACGAGCCGGTGCTCGCGCAGATCGCGCAGGTGATGCAGCAGAACCTGGCGGAGATCGGGGTGAAGGTCGAGATCCAGCAGGTCGACTATGCGACGTACTCCGACCAGGTGTACGGCAGCCCGGCCGACTTCGACCTCGCACTCAGCTGGTTCGCCGGATACGCGGACCCGGCGATGGTGACGACCTGGTGGAACCCCGAGGTCGCCGGCTTCTCCGCGGTCTTCATGAAGGGGAGCGACGAACTCGACGCGCTGATCTCGGACGGGTACACCACCGCGCCCGGCGACGACCGCGCAGCCGTCTTCCAGGACCTGTGCGCACTCGCCGACGAGCAGAGCGAGATGGTGCCGCTGGTGCTGCGCCCCTCCACGATCGGGTGGAACACCGAGTCGCTCTCCCCGACGCTGAGCAGCGACGAGGGCTACGGCGACTTCCTCCGCTACATCACCGACTTCCGCGCCAGCTGACATGACCGTCGCTCTGTGGTCCCTCCGGCGCATCGGCGCCGCACTGCTGACGCTGGTCGTCGTCTCGGTGCTGATCTTCGCGTCGGTGCGTCTGATGCCGGGAGACTACATCGACCTCGTCCTGGGTCCGCTCGCCACCGAGGCGCAGCGGGCCCAGGCGGTGGCCGCATCCGGACTCGACGATCCCGTGGTCGCGCAGTACTTCCGGTGGCTCTTCGGCGTCTTCACCGGCGACCTCGGCTACTCGTTCGTGTCGAACGTCTCGGTGTCCGAGGAGTTCGGCGCACGGCTCCCCGTCACGGCGACGATCGCGCTGCTGACGATCGTGGTCACGCTCCTGGTCGGCATCCCGCTCGGCTTCCTCGCCGCCCTTCGCTCCGAGGGCTCGGCCGGGGCGATCGGCCGCATCATCAGCGCCCTCGGCATCAGCATCCCGGAGTTCCTCCTCGCCGGACTCGTCGTCTTCGCCGTCTCCACGCTGGGGCTCGGAGTGTCGGTCGGGCGGTTCGCCCCGTTCGCCGTCGACCCCGCACGATTCTTCGGCTCGCTGGTGCTTCCCGTGACGGTCCTCGCCGTGGGCTGCGTGGCCGTCGTCGCACGCAACACCAGGGACGCGGTCATGAACGTGCTCGTCGAACCTCACGTGCAGGCGGCCGTGGCGCGCGGCGAGACACCGGGCTTCATCGTCCGCCACCACGTGCTGCGCAACGCCGCGGCGCCCATCCTCACCATCGTCGGAGCACTGGTCGCGGTGCTGCTCGGCGGCACGGTCATCGTCGAGTTCGTGTTCGACATCCCGGGCATGGGCTCGTACCTGCAGACCGCCCTCGGCAGACGCGACTACGCGATCGTGCAGAGCGCGGTGCTGCTCGCGGCCATCGTCTTCATCGTCGCGAGCCTGCTCGTCGACCTCATCGCCAACGCGCTGGATCCCCGCCTGCGCCTCACCGGAGGGAGCAGCCGATGACCGTCGCACCCACGGCCACGCATCGCATCCGCGCCGCCGGAGAAGCGTCCAGGGGCGCGTGGCGCCGCAGCGACGCGGTCCTGCGCACCGCCATCGTCGTACTGAGCGTCATCGTCCTCGTCACCGTCTTCGCGGTGCTCACCGGGCTGACCGGGTCCACGGATGCCACGGTGGCCGGCCGCCTCGAGGGTCCGTCCGCGCTCGCTCCGCTGGGCACCGACAACCTCGGGCGGTCGCTGCTGCCCCGACTCTTCCAGGGAACCGCGACGACGCTCGTGGTCTCGATCGTCGCGGTGCTCTGCTCGGCGGTGGTCAGCACCCTGCTCGGAATGCTCGCGGGCTACTACGGCGGAGCGGTGAACGAAGCGGTCATGCGCGTCGCCGATGTGCTCTACGCCTTCCCCGCGCTCGTGCTCGCGATCCTCGTCTCGGCGCTCCTCGGCCCTGGACGACCGGCCGCGATCATCAGCATCGTCGTCATCACGATCCCCCTCATGACCCGGGTGGTGCGCATCGCGACCCGCGCGGTCGCCGAGCGGGACTTCATCGTGTCGGCGCGCATCAGCGGCGTGCGCACACCCGTGATCTTCGCCCGCCGACTCCTGCCGAACATCTCCGGCACCATCGCTGTGCAGGCGAGTTACGCCCTCTCGGTCGCGATCCTCGTCGAGGGCGGCCTGAGCTTCCTCGGATTCGGCGTGCAGGTGCCGGAGGCCTCCCTCGGCCTGCTCATCCAGCAGGGCATGCTCTACATGACGCAGGCTCCGCAGCTCGTCATCATCCCCGGCGTCGTGCTGGTCATCTCGATCCTGTGCATCAACATCATCGGCGACGGCCTCCGCGACCGATTCGAACCGCGAGAGACGAGGTCCCTCCGATGACCGCCGTACGCATCAGCGACCTGGCCCTGGAGTTCACCGGGGCGACGACCGTCCGCGCCCTCGACGGCGTCGACCTCGAGGTCGACGCCGGCAGCTCCGTCGCCATCGTCGGCGAGTCCGGGTCGGGCAAGTCCACGCTGGCCGCGGTCATCGGCCGCCTGCAGCCCCGCTCGGCGCGGATCGTGCGCGGTGAACTCGAGGTCGACGGGATCGACGTGCTCGGACTCGGGCACGAGGCGCTGCGTACCTATCGCCGCGACACCCTGGCCTACATCGCACAGGACCCGATCGGCTCGCTCGACCCGACCATGCGCATCGGCGCGCAGCTGAAGCTCGTGCTCCGATCTGTCGGCGACGACGGCTCCCTGCCGCGCCAGATCGAGCTGCTGGAATCGATGCGCATCGCCGACCCCGGCCGCGTGGTGCGGCTCTTCCCCCACCAGATCTCCGGCGGGATGGCGCAGCGGGTGGCGATCGCGATGGCCATGTGCCGTCGACCGAAGCTGCTGATCGCCGACGAGCCCACCGCCGCCCTCGACAGCCAGGTGCGCGAGGAGGTGATCCGGCTGCTGTTCACGCAGGCGCGAGAGCAAGGGACGACGATCCTCTGGCTGAGCCACGACCTCCCCGCCGTCGCCCGCTGGTGCGACGAGGTGGCCGTGATGTATGCGGGTCGAGTGGTGGAACGCGGACCCGCAGCCGCAGTACTCGGCAGCCCGGTCCACCCCTACGCCCGCGCCCTGGCCGCCACCGATCCTTCCCGGGCCCGGCGCGGCGAGCGCCTGTCCAGCATCCCCGGCTCCCCGCCCGTGTTGCACGGCGAGTCCGAGGGCTGCGCCTTCGCCGCGCGCTGCGCCCACCGCATCGACGCGTGCGACGTGATCCGTCCGGAACCCGTGCCTCCACGGCACAGCCTGTGCATCCGCACCGCCGAGCTCGTCGACGCCGATCGCCGGGCGCGACTGCTGCCCGAGGAAGAGGTCTCCGCATGAACGCCGCAGATGCAGCCGTCTCGTCCGCAGCCACACCCGTCATCGAGCTCGACGATGTCGACGTCGCCTTCACCTCCGGCTTCGGAGCGGGGCGGCGCGAGGTCAGGGCCATGTCGCATGTCTCCTTCGCGGTGAGGCCCGGCGAGACCCTCGGCCTCGTCGGGGAATCGGGCTCGGGGAAGACGACCACGGGCGCCGTGGTGCTCGGCCTGCAGCGCCCCGACTCGGGGAACGTGCGATTCCAGAGCGCGCCCCTCGCCCGCAGCCTGCGCTCCCGCGCTGGCCGCATGCAGGCCGTCCTCCAGCATCCGCGCTGGGCGCTCGACCCCCGTTCCACTGTGCTCTCCTCCGTCCTCGAACCCGTGCTGGTGCACGAGCGGCGCAATGCCGCGGTCGAGGAACGAGCGATCGCCATGCTCGACCGTGTCGGACTCCCCGCGTCCTTCGCCGCCCGCCGACCGCATCAGCTCTCGGGCGGTCAACTGCAGCGGGTGAGCGTGGCGCGGGCGCTCGTGACCCACCCGGCGTTCATCGTCTTCGACGAGGCGGTGAGCGCGCTCGATGTATCCGTGCAGGCGCAGATCCTCAACCTCATCCAGGACCTGCAGGCCGAGCACGGCTTCGCGGCGCTGTTCATCTCGCACGACCTGGCCGCCGTGCGGTACATCTCCCACCATGTGGCGGTGATGCGCGCCGGCGAGATCGTCGAGCATGCGCCCACCGACGTGTTCTACGACCTCCCCAGCCATCCCTATTCGCGTCAACTGTTCCAGGAGCTCTCATCGTGACCGACACCCACCGCCTCGCCCCCGTCGTCCCCGCGGGTCCGCGCCGTTCCAACGGCGACTACGCCCTCTCCCCCGTGCACGGCACGGACCGCGGGCAGGTCGAGTACGACTTCCCCGGGGTGCTGCTCGGCACCGCAGAGTACGCGGAGGGACCCACCGGGGCGACGGTGCTGTCGATCCCCGCAGGCGCGCGGACGTTCACCGACCGACGCGGAGGGGCGGTCGGTGCGAGCGGCCTCTACGGCTACAACCACGCGATCTGCCTCGCGGGCGGATCGGTCTACGGGCTGTCGGCCGTGGCCGGGGTGTCCGAGGCGCTCTTCGAGCGCGCGGACCACCGATCCGGCTTCGACCAGCTCCAGCTCGTGTCCGGCGCGATCATCTACGACTACTCGGTCCGCGACAACTCGGTCTTCCCCGACACCGCTCTCGGCAAGGCAGCACTGCAGGCGGCACGTCAGGGTGTGGTCGAGATCGGTCGCGTCGGCGGCGGAGCATCGGCCTCCTCCGGCAAGGTCGATCCCGCCCGTGTCGAGTTCACCGGGCAGGGCGTGGCCTTCCGCAAGGTCGGCGATGTGAAGGTGCTCGTGGTGACGGTGCTCAACCCGTACGGTGTGATCCTCGACCGGCAAGGCCGCATCGTCCGCGGCAACTACGACGACACCACCGGCGAGCGCCGCCACCCGGCACTCGACTACGAGGAGGCGATCGGCGAGTCGCGCCTGCTCGACTCCATGTCCGGCAACACCACGATCACGGCCGTCGTCACGAACGTGCAGCTCTCCGACGTCGAGCTCAGGCAGTTCGGGCTGCAGGTACACAGCTCGATGCACCGCGGCATCCAGCCGTTCCACACCCCTCTCGACGGCGACACCCTGTTCGCGCTCACGACCGACGAGGTCGCCCTCCCCGAAGACCCGGGCACCTCCCGTGGTCGGCTCTCGTTGAACTCCACCGCGGTCGCGACCCTGGCGGGCGAGACCGCGTGGGACGCGATCCTCTGCGCGGCGGGCTGATCGTGTACGAGTTCGAGAAGTACCTCGCCCCCTCGCAGCACGAGGTGAACGAGCTCGTGCGTCGCCATCCGTTCGCCCTGATCGTCTCCAACGGCGGCGGCGCGGCCGGCGCACCGACGGTCACGCACACGCCGATCATCATCGAGCGGATGGCGGAGGACGGCGGCTTCGTCGGCGGTGAGCTCCTGGGGCACATCGCGCGGAAGAATCCGCAGTGGGAGCAGATCGCCGACGGCGATGCGGTTCTGCTGGTGTTCTCCGGGCCGCACGACTACGTCTCCCCCACGACCTATGCCGACGACCCGAACGTGCCGACCTGGGACTATGCCGCGGTGCACCTCACCGCCCGGGTGACCGTGCTGGAAGACCCCGCCGACGGGATGCATGTCGTGACCCGCACGGTCGCGGAGCTGGAGAGCCTCGAACCCACTGCGTGGGACATGACGAGCTCGCTCCCCACGTTCGAGCGCATCGTCGGGGGGATCGTGTCGTTCCGCTTCGAGATCCTCGAACAGCGCGCCGTGTTCAAGGTCAGTCAGGACAAGCCCCGCGAGGTCCGTCAGCGCGTCGCGGCCGCATCGCGCGCACGCGGCTGCCCCTACGGCGACGTCGCCGAGCTCGTGGAGCGCATCGGAGGAGAGGCATGATCGTCCACGAGTGGACGTCGGAGACGGCCGACCAGCACCACGAGGGTCGCCGCTTCGGCGCGCACTGGGCGCCGCAGATGCTCGCCGCGCGCGACTCGTACCTGCGACTGTTCGGGCAGTCGGGTGTCTCCGCCGAGCAGGCGCGGAACATGGCCGACGAGTGCCGCGAGATGATCGAGACGCACGCGCCGGAGGTCGCCGAGGAGTTCCGCGGCGTCGCCGAAGGGAGCGGACTCGCGCTCACCGATGTGCACCTGCTCACGGCACGCACCGAGATCCTCGCCCGGATGACTCCGTCGATGGAGTGCTCGACCGCCGTCTACGTGCCGGATGACGCGACGCCGCCGCGCACCCTGCAGACCTGGGACTGGCACGAGACACTCTCGAACGAGACGGTCGTGCGGCGACTGCACTCGGCGTCCGGCGCCCGGGTGGTGACCTTCTCCGAATTCGGTCAGCCCGCGAAGATCGGTGTCAACGACCGCGGCCTCGGCGTGCACTTCAACATCCTCCACCATCGCAGCGACGGGACTCAGGCGGGAGTGCCCGTGCACGTCCTCGCGCGGATGATCCTGGACGGGGCGCGCACAGTGGCCGAGGCCGCCGCGATCGCCCGGTCGGTGCCTCTCGCCGCCTCCAGCGTGCTCACGGTCGTCTCCTTCGACGGCGAGACACCCGAGGCCGCCGCCGTGGAGGTGTCACCGGCGGGCGTGGCCGTGCTGTCCGCCCCGCGCGGACGGACGCTCGCGCACACGAACCACTTCCTCGATGAGACCCTCGCCACGGGTGAGTACTCCCCCTATGAGACGACGAGCGTTCCGCGGTACCGGTGTCTGACCGATGCGGGGGAACTCGCCCGCATCGTCGACGACCGCGAACGGGCGCTCGCCTTCGGTGCGATCCCGGAGGCCCCGATCTCGGTCCGCGCTCGGCCCGAGCAGCCAGAACACCTGCGCTGGGAGACGAAGCTCACGGTCGCGCTCGACGTGGCACGAGGTGCGATCGCCTTCGCCGCCGCCGCGCCGGCCGATGTCGCGACCGCGGAGTGGCGGCGGGTCGGCGTGGCGGATGAGCTCGTCCCGGCCGGACGGTGAGCGGCCTCCTCCATCTCGGTGCGCTCGTCCCCGCCGCGATCGGGGTCGGCACCCTGGTCCGGATGCGCAGAGACGCCGGTCGAGCCGAGCTCCTCGCGGCCGCACTGATGCTCGTGGGCATGGCGGATGCGATGACGCTGTCGCTCCTGCCGCCGGTCGTGTGGTTCGCCGCGCTGGTCGCCACGGCTCTCGCCCTCGCCGCAGGGCGCCGGGCGCGCCCCGTCGCCACCGCGCGGCCGGGTGCGATGCTCTCCACCCACCTCGCCTTCGGAGTGATCTCGACCGCGGCGCTGATCCTCCTCATGCCGGCGATGACGTCATCGGCTCCTGCGGTGCTCGCGCCTTCGCACGCGCACGGCGCGAGTTCGACGATGCCGCAGCTGGTGAGCGCGGGTCTGGCGCTGGGCACGCTCGCCCTCACCGTGGTGGCGTTGCGCGCCGAGCGCTCCTGGCCGCATCGGCTTCATCACGTCACCATGGCCGCGTCCACCGTCGCGATGTGCGCGATCGTCGCCATCTGAGGTGCGTCCGTCCTGCCGTTCCGAGACCCCGTCACAACGTCGAGACCCCGGCCTGCACGCGTCGGCAGGTCGGGGTCTCGGCGAGAAGCGGGGGTTTCGGCGCGGACGCCGGCCGCTCAGTGGAAGAAGTGACGCTCCCCCGTGAAGAACATCGTGACGCCGGCCTTGCGGGCGGCATCGATGACCTCCTCGTCGCGGACCGATCCGCCGGGCTGCACGATGGCCGTGACGCCGGCGTCGATCAGCACCTGCGCGCCGTCGGCGAACGGGAAGAACGCGTCCGACGAGGCGACCGAACCGGCGGCACGGTCTCCGGCGCGCTCGACCGCGAGGCGGCACGAGTCGACGCGGTTGACCTGGCCCATGCCGACGCCGACCGTGGCGTTGTCCTTCGCGAGGACGATCGCGTTCGACTTGACGGCGCGGCAGGCCTTCCACGCGAAGATGAGGTTCTCCATCTCCTCGTCGCTCGGGCGCTCGCCCGACACGAGCTCCCAGTTCTTCGCGACGGAACCGATGTCGTCCGGGAAGCGGTCAGCATCCTGCAGCAGCAGTCCGCCCGAGACCAGGCGCACGTCCATGCGCTCCTGCTGCCAGTCCTGCGGGAGCTGCAGCAGACGCAGGTTCTTCTTTGCCTTGAACACCTCGAGGGCGGCGGGCTCGAACGACGGCGCGACGATGACCTCGGTGAAGATGTCCTTGAGGTTCTCGGCCATCTTGAGGGTCACGGTGCCGTTCGCGGCGATGACCCCGCCGTAGGCCGAGACCGGGTCGCACTCGTGCGCACGCAGGTGGGCACTGGCGATCGGGTCGAGGGCGTTCGGGGCGGTCGTGGCGATGCCGCACGGGTTGGCGTGCTTGATGATCGCGACAGCCGGCTTGACCATGTCGTACGCGGCACGCAGCGCGGCATCCGCGTCGACGTAGTTGTTGTACGACATCTCCTTGCCCTGCAGCTGGGTGGCCTGGGCGATGCCGTGACCGCCGGCGCGGGTGTAGATCGCGCCGCGCTGGTGCGAGTTCTCGCCGTAGCGGAGGGTCGCGAGGCGCTCGGCCTGGATCGTGAGGTGTGCGGGCAGGTCGCCGGGCTCGGTGAGCGTGCCCTCGGCAAACCACTGGGCCACCGCGGTGTCGTAGGCGGCGGTGTGCGCGAAGGCGCGGGCCGCGAGCTCGCGACGCTGCGCGACGGAGGTGCCGCCGGCGGCGACGGCCTCTACGATCGCGGGGTATGACTGCGGCGACACGACGATCGCGACGTTGGCGTGGTTCTTCGCCGCGGCGCGCACCATGGCGGGGCCGCCGATGTCGATCTGCTCGACCACGTCGTCGCCGACCGCGCCCGAGGCGACGGTCTCGACGAACGGATACAGGTTCACCACGACGAGCTCAAACGGCGCGATGTCGAGCTCCTCGAGCTGACGCTCGTGCTCCTCGAGGCGCAGGTCGGCGAGCAGGCCTCCGTGGACCTTCGGGTGCAGCGTCTTCACGCGACCGTCGAGCATCTCGGCGACGCCGGTGACGGCGGCGACATCGGTCACCGTGAAGCCGGCATCGCGAATGGTCGCGGCCGTCGACCCGGTCGAGACGATCTCCACCCCGGCCTCGGCGAGAGCCGCGGCGAGGACGAGCAGGTCGGTCTTGTCGCTCACCGAGACGAGCGCGCGCCGGATCGGCACGGTGTCGCGATCGCGGTAGAGCGTGGGGTCGTGGCGGGGGCCGGCCATGATGGGCTCCTTCGTGCGGGGGCGTCGGGTGGGGGTCAGGAAGAAGAGGTGAGGGGAAGGTCGCCGGTGGCGATCCCGCGGACGACGTCGATGAGCAGACGTCGTTCGACGGGCTTGATGCGCTCGTGCAGGCTGTGCTCGGTGTCACCCTCGAGCACGGGCACGCGCTCCTGGGCGAGGATCGGTCCGGAGTCGACACCGTCGTCGACGACGATCACGCTGGCACCGGTCTCGGTGACGCCCGCGGCGAGCGCGTCGCGGACGCCGTGCGCTCCGGGGAACTCCGGCAGGTATGCCGGGTGCGTGTTGATAAGGCGCGGCGAGTACTGCGCGACGAGCGACGGCGGCAGCAGGCGCATGAGTCCGCTCAGCACCACGAGGTCGGGGTTCCAGACGGCGAGCTGGCGGGCGAGCTCTTCACCCCAGGCCTCACGGCTCTCGTGCTCGTGCCACGGCACCGTGAAACTGGGGATGCCGAACTCCTCGGCGTGGGCCAGCCCGTCGGCTTCGCGGTCGGCACCCACGACGATCACCCTGGCGGGGAAATCGGGATGACGAGCGGCCTCGAGGAGGGCGCGAAGGTTCGAGCCGGTGCCCGAGATGAGAACGGCGACCGTGAGCACGCGCCCAGTCTACCGGGGTGTGCATACTGCTCCCGCCCGGTGTCCGGACCGCTCGCATGTCGTCGTCAGTCGCGCGGTTCCGCAGGATTCCGCGGCGGCGGGAGGAACCCGCGCACGTCATCGAGCGGAGCCGTGTCGTCCGCGGCGGACACGCCCGCGGAGGGCGCACCGGATGCCTCTCCCGCGATGACGACGGCGTTCGGGTCGAGCTCGGTCATCTCGGCGATCCAGCGGTCGGTCCGTTCCTCGGCGAGCTCATCGCGGTTCCGAGGAGAGAGCAGGAGGATGGCAGCCCCCACGAGAACCTCCGCGCCGAGCGCGAGAGCGAACGGATAGACCGCCGGCCCGACGACCGCCAGCCGCCCCGGACCCATCGAGCCGTTCGCGAGGGCCGCGGCGAGACCGCCGATCCCCGCGCTCAGGGCCGCGATGCCGACGGCGATCACCGCACGCTGCAGCATCCCGAGCGGCGTGCCCTCCCAGACGAGGCGCGAGCGCACCGCCCAGCCGGCGAACGCACCGGCGGCGATGGGGATGAGCACGACGATCAGCATCCAGATCGAGCTGTTCTCCGGCAGCAGCCCGAACACGGGGATGCCGGGGACCACACCGAGCTGCGTACCCGCGGGCGACACCGCCGTTCCGGCACCGACCGCGAAGCCGGGACCGGCGATCCACGCCGCCGTCCACACGAGCATGGTCGGCAGGTAGGCGAGCTGGGCGAGCGTCATCACCGTCGCGCCGAGGGCGTCGACCCTGGCGGTCTGGAACAGCGCCACCACCTCGCCGCCGCGGAACAAGACGGTCACAGCCAGGGCGAGGGCGGATGCGCCGGCGACCCCGACGAGCGCGAAGGCCGCCCCGCGCACGATCGCCGCCGGAACGGGCGCCCAGTCCTCGCGGGCGTCGAACCAGTCGTGCAGGCGGTCGAGGATGCCGCCGTCGCCGTCCTCCCACGCGACACGCACCGCCCCGCAGAGCACACCCACGAGGTAGACCGCGGCAGGCAGGATGATCGCCGGCGCCAACGGCGTCTGCGCCGCCTGCAGCCGTGCGCTCAGCGCGACCGCCACGGAGATGAGGGTGAACACCGCGGCTCCGGTGAGCGAGCCCAGCAGCCACGCGCCCGCCTTCGCCGCCCTGCTGCCCGAACGCGCGGCGAAGAGCAGTGTGAACAGGAGGAAGGCGAGCGGTGTGATCGACACGACGAAGTTCGCCGCCGCGGGTGGGATCGCGAGCGCGACCAGGAGCGCGTCCGGGATCGTGATCGTCAGCGGAACTCCGTGACCGAACTCCCAGAGGGTCCCGGTGAGCGGCCAGAGCGCCCCCCAGTCGGCCGTGACCCCGAAGGCGACCGTCCATAGCAGCGTCAGCGGTGCCAGCAGCACGACGAGACCGACCGCCGCGGCGATGGCGGCGTCGAAGGCGGCGAGGAGCGCGACGAGGAGGCGTTGCATAGCGTTTCGAGACTACGACGAGTTGCCGACGAAGCCCTGGGGGCGCGCGTGGGGTCGGCGACACGATAGCGTTTCTCCGGAGGTTTCCCGATGACAACTGCCCCGCCCGCCCCGGCATCCACCGAGCCCAAGAACTCGCTCGACCGCTTCTTCGAGATCAGCAAGCGCGGATCGACGATCGGTACCGAGATCCGAGGGGGTCTGGTGACGTTCGTCACTATGGCCTACATCGTGATCCTGAACCCGATCATCCTCTCCGGCAAGCCCGACGTCGCCGGGAACATGCTCGAGTTCAACGCCGTCGGAGCCGCCACCGCGCTGACCGCCGGTGTGATGACGATCCTGTTCGGTCTCGTCACGCGCCTCCCGTTCGGTTTCGCCGCCGGCCTCGGCATCAACGCCTTCGTCGCGTTCTCGGTCGTCGGCCAGGTGACCTGGCCCGAGGCCATGGCCCTGGTGATGATCAACGGTGTCGTCATCGTGCTGCTCGCCGCCACCGGGCTCCGGAAGGCGATCTTCGACGCCGTGCCTTTCCAGCTGAAGATCGCGATCACGGTCGGCATCGGCCTGTTCATCGCCTTCATCGGCTTCGTCAACTCCGGCTTCGTCACCGCGACCGGCGCCTCGTCGCCGCCCGTCGGCCTCGGGGTCAACGGCTCGGTCGCGACCGTGCCGACGCTGCTCTTCGTGATCACGCTCCTGCTCACGGGCATCCTCGTCGCGCTCAAGATCAAGGGCGGCATGCTGATCGGCCTCATCGGCGGCACGGTGCTCGCCGTGATCGTCGAGGCGATCTGGCACATCGGAGCCCGCGGCTTCGACGACGAGGGCAACGTGGTCAATCCGGGCGGCTGGGGACTCACCGTCCCGGCGCTGAACGGCTCCCCCGTGGGCATTCCCGACCTCAGCCTGATCGGCGCGGTCGACTTCAGCTTCGACCTCGGCAAGGTCAGCCTCGTGGCGATCGTGATGATCGTCTTCACCCTGCTGTTCACCAACTTCTTCGACGCCATGGGCACCATGACCGGCCTTGCGAAGGAGGCCAACCTCGCCGACGACAACGGCGACTTCCCCCGCATCAAGTCGGCACTGGTCGTCGAGGGTGTCGGTGCGATCGCCGGTGGAGCGACCTCGTCGTCGTCGAGCACGGTCTTCATCGAGTCCGGTGCCGGCATCGGCGAGGGTGCGCGCACGGGTCTCGCGAACGTCGTGACCGGCGTGGTCTTCCTGATCGCGATGTTCCTGACGCCTCTGACGTCGATCGTTCCGACCGAGATCGCCGCCGCCGCGCTGATCATCGTCGGAGCGATGATGATGGCGCAGATCCGCTACATCGACTTCAGCGACTTCCGCGTGCTGCTGCCGGTCTTCCTCACCGTCTCGGTCATGCCGCTGACCTACTCGATCGCGAACGGCATCGGCGCGGGCTTCGTGAGCTGGGTGCTCATCCACGCGTTCTCCGGCAAGGCAAAGACCATCAGCCCGCTGCTGTGGGTGGTCGGCGCCGGCTTCCTGATCTTCTTCGCCCGAGGGCCCATCGAGGCGCTTTTCGGCGTCGGGATCTGACCCGAAGCTGCACAAGAGGGGCGGATGCTGCGGCATCCGCCCCTCTTTCGTGCTCAGCTCCCGTACGCGGCAGCGAACTCGGCGGACGGCTCGATCGGCTCGATCACGTCGATCAGCACACCGCCGGGAGCCTCGACGATGAAGTGCCGCTGCCCGAAGGCCTCGTCCCGCAACGGCAGTCGCTCCGCCAGCCCCCGCTCCGCGACCAGCCGTGCATGCTCGGCTGCGGCATCGGGGACCTCGACGTTGAGCAGCAGTCCGCTCACGGGCTGGCGGAACCCGTGCGGGATGGTCTCGTGCGTGCGGTCGAGGATCGCGAGCTCACCGCCGTCGAAGCGCAAGCTCACGTACCAGTCGGCCTCGAAGGTCACTTCGAACCCGAGTTCCTCGCGATAGAACCGCGCCGCCTCGGCGACGTCGTCCACCATGAGCACCGGATAGAAGCTCGTGATCTCCATCATCTCCCCTTTACATACAGTGTGTTTGTATCCTTAGGCTAGAATACATACACACCGCACGTAAAGGAACCCCATGCCCCGAGCATCCGCCGCAGAAGCGGCTGAGACCGCACGCCGGATCCTCGACGTCGCCACCGCGCACTTCGCCGAACACGGATACGCCGCAGCGTCCGTCGACGAGATCGCCCAGGCGGCCGGTGTCACCCGCGGCGCCGTCTACCACCACTACTCGTCGAAGCCGCTGCTCTTCGCCGCCGTCGCTGCCGCACAGCAGGAGGTCGTCGCCGCAGCCATCGTCGCGGCAACCACGGACAGCACACCCGACACCGCACTCCGCGACGGCAGCCACGCCTTCCTCGACGCCATCACCCGAGGAGCGGCCTCGCGCGTACTGCTCGTCGACGGACCAGCGGTGCTGGGGTGGGAGGGGTGGCGGCAGCTCGACGCAGATGGCCCCGAGCAGGAGCTGCGCACCGGGCTGCGCGAGGCCGGGGTCTCCCCTGCGCTCCTCGAGCCGCTCACCGCAGCGCTGTCCGGAGCGATGAACGAACTCGCGCTCTGGCTGGCCGCGCATGCGAACGACGCCGACGCCCGGGAGCACGCCCACGGAGCCCTCGACGGCATCCTGGACGCCGTCGCTCCTCGGCGCTGACTCGTCCAGCACTCCCCCACGCCCCACCGCCGGCGCGCATGAAAGAAGGCCCCGGAGTGGAGTCCGGGGCCTTCAGATCAAGCGTAGCTCAGATCAGAGCGACTCGATGATCGCGCGCATCAGGTCTGCCGTCTCGGACGGCGTCTTGCCGACCTTGACGCCGGCGGCCTCGAGGGCCTCCTTCTTCGCCTGAGCGGTTCCTGCCGAGCCGGAGACGATCGCGCCGGCGTGACCCATGGTCTTGCCCTCGGGGGCCGTGAAGCCCGCGACGTAGCCGACGACCGGCTTGGTGACGTTCGCCTTGATGTAGTCGGCCGCGCGCTCTTCGGCGTCGCCGCCGATCTCGCCGATCATCACGATGGCCTTGGTCTCGGGGTCGGCCTCGAACGCGGCGAGCGCATCGATGTGCGTGGTGCCGATGACCGGGTCGCCGCCGATGCCGATGGCGGTGGAGAAGCCCAGGTCGCGCAGCTCGAACATCATCTGGTAGGTCAGGGTGCCCGACTTCGACACGAGGCCGATCGGTCCCTTGCCCGTGATGTTCGCGGGGGTGATGCCCACGAGCGCCTCGCCCGGCGTGATGATGCCGGGGCAGTTCGGCCCGATGATGCGGGTCTTGTTGCCCTTGCTCTGCGCGTAGGCCCAGGCCTCGGCCGAGTCGCCGACGGGGACGCCCTCGGTGATGACGACGAGCAGCGGGATCTCGGCGTCGATGGCCTCGATCATCGCGTCCTTCGTGAAGGCGCCGGGGACGAAGGCGATCGACACGTCGGCGCCGGTCTCCTTCATGGCCTCGGCGACCGAGGCGAAGACGGGCAGCTCGACGGCGTTGCCGTCCTTGTCGGTGTGCGAGACCGTGGTGCCGGCCTTGCGGGCGTTCACGCCACCGACGACCTGGGTGCCGGCCTTGAGCATCAGTGCAGTGTGCTTGGTGCCCTCACCGCCGGTGATGCCCTGGACGATGACCTTGGAGTCCTTGTTGAGGTAGATCGACATTCTTCTCGTCCTTCAGTCTCAGGCGTTGGCGAGTTCGGCGGCCTTGTCGGCGCCCTCGTCCATGGTGGCGGCCAGGGTCACAAGCGGGTGCGCGTACTCGGCGAGGATCGCGCGACCCTCGTCGACGCGGTTGCCGTCCAGGCGCACGACGAGTGGCTTGGAGGCCGTGGCGCCCAGCGTCTCGAGGGCACCCTTGATGCCGTTGGCGACGGCGTCGCACGCCGTGATGCCGCCGAAGACGTTGACGAACACGCTCTTGACCTGCGGGTCGCCGAGGATGACGTCGAGGCCGGCGGCCATGACCTCGGCCGAGGCGCCGCCGCCGATGTCGAGGAAGTTGGCCGGCTTGACGCCGTTGTGGTTCTCGCCTGCGTAGGCGACCACGTCGAGCGTGGACATGACGAGCCCCGCGCCGTTGCCGATGATCCCGACCTCGCCGTCGAGCTTCACGTAGTTGAGGCCCGACTGCTTGGCCTTGGCCTCGAGCGGGTCTGCGGCGTCCTTGTCCTCGAGCGCCTCGTGCTCGGGGTGACGGATCTCGGAGGCGTTGTCGTCGAGCGTGACCTTGCCGTCGAGCGCGATGATGTCGCCCTCTTCGGTGCGCACCAGCGGGTTGACCTCGACCAGCGTCGCGTCCTCGCCCTTGTAGACGTCGAAGAGCTTGACGAAGACGTCGGAGACCTTCTCGACGAGGTCTTCCGGGAAGTTCGCCGCGCGAGCGATCTCGACGGCCTTCTCCTTGTCGATGCCCGTGAGCGGGTTGACCTCGACGCGCGCGAGCGCCTCGGGGCGCTCCACCGCGAGCTCTTCGATCTCCATGCCGCCCTCGACCGAGCAGAGGCTCAGGTAGGAGCGGTTGGCGCGGTCGAGCAGCACGGAGAAGTAGAACTCCTCGGCGATGCGCGCACCCTGCGCGACCATGACTCGCTTGACGACGTGGCCCTTGATGTCGAGGCCGAGAATGGCCTTCGCTGCCTCGTACGCCTCGTCGGGGGTCTTGGCGACCTTGACGCCGCCCGCCTTTCCACGGCCGCCGGTCTTGACCTGAGCCTTGACGACGACCACTCCGCCGATCTTCTCGGCAGCCGCCCTCACCTCTTCAGGGGTGTCCGCGACGATGCCGGCGAGGACCGGCACTCCGTACTTTTCGAAAACGTCTCGTGCCTGGTACTCGTACAGATCCACTGTGGTTCCTTCACTGGGCTGCTGTCTGGTAATTCTCTCGATGTCGAGACATCGACCAGTCCCCCAGCCTACTACCTCGGCCTGGACGCTCCTGCGGCCACCGGGTCGCTCCGGTCAGCGCAGCGTCGGCACGCCCCAGCGCCTCGCCGGAAGTGCGACGAGACGGAGCTGGCGGGAGATCACGAACGGGGTGAAGACCAGGGCGGCACCGGTCGCGACGATCACGGGACGGATCACGACCACCGGCAGCGAGCCCCACAGCGCGAACAGGATGGACGCGACCAGGACGGCGGCGAGCACGAGTTCGCATATGAGGAGTTGCCGGCGTGTGGAGGCACTGTCCTCCGCCAGCGTCGTCTCGCGACCGCGCACCGCGATGCGATCGGTCCACCGCGCACCGTCCCACCACCGCAGGGTGCCGCGGCGGCGTGTCTCGTACCATCCGGCCGCAATCCCGCGCTCACTCACGCTCTCAGTATGACGGTCTCGCCTCGGCGTCTCCGCCTGCCGAGGTCTAGGCTTTCGCCATGCACGAATCCGCAGAACTGCGCACCGGCGTCGTGGCCGCAGCGCTCGAGCTCTTCAGCGCCCAGGGGTTCGACCAGACCTCGGTGGAGCAGATCGCCAAGGCCGCCGGCGTCTCGCGCTCGACCTTCTTCCGCCAGTTCGGCGGTAAGGAGGACGTGGTGTTCGCCGATCACGAGGTGCTCCTCGAGCAGCTCAGGGAGTTCCTCGACGAGGGGCACGACGACCCGTGGGGCGCGGTGTGCGCGGCATCCGAGTCGGTCTTCGCGCACTTCGCGCACGACCCGGAGCTCGCCCGGCGCCGCTACCAGATCGTGCGTGAGGTGCCCGTGCTGCGCGAACGCGAGATCATCACGGTGTTCCGCTACGAGCGGTTGTTCGACGAGTACCTGCGCGGCGCGCTTCCCGGCGTCGACCCGCTGGATGCCGTGGGCTTCGCCGCGCTCGTGACCGCCGTGCACAACCACGTGCTGCGCCAGCTGCTGCGGGGACGCAAGAAGGTGCCGCTGGCCACGCTGCAGACGGCGCTGGCCGATGTGCGCCGTCGCTACGGTGTGGCGGGCGACGCCACCACCGCCCCGGACGACATGGTCGTCGCGGTGTTCCCGCGGTCCATGCCGATCGCCGAGGTGTCCCGCCGCCTGCAGTCGGAGCTCGACTAGCCACTCCCGGGTCGTGGAACCGAGTATCGAGAGGTACGATACTCAGGTCCACGAAGGAGCCCCATGAGCGATGCAGCCACCCCGTTCCCCGGCGAGCGGGTCTCGTCGTACGACATCACCGCGCGTCAGGACAGCGACTACTACGCCGTCTTCACCGACATCCCCGCCGCCGACCGCGAGGCGTGGGACCGCGCGAAGTCCTACGTCGACGAGGTCGCACCGCAGATGGCGGATGCCTGGGACCGCGCGGAGTACCCGCTGGATGCGGCTCGTCGGATGGGTGAGATGGACCTCGTCGTCGACGGTGTCCAGCACCCCGCGCTCACGAGCCTGTCGCCGTTGGCCGCCGGGCTCGTGAATATGGAGATCTCCCGCGGCGACGGCTCGCTGGGCACGATCCTCGCCGTGCAGGGCGGGCTCGCCCTGCGCACGCTCGCCCTGTTCGGCTCACCCGTTCAGCAGGAGAAGTGGCTCACCGCTCTCGCCGACGGCTCGGTGCTCGGCTCCTTCGCGCTGACCGAGCCCGACCACGGCTCGGACTCCGTCTCCCTCGAGACCGTCGCCCGCCGCGACGGCGACTCCTGGGTCATCCGCGGCGCGAAGAAGTGGATCGGAAACGGCGCGTCCGGGGGCATCACGTTCGTCTGGGCCCGCGTCGACGACGAGGGCGCCGACGAGCACGGAGCGGTCCGCTGCTTCCTCGTCGAGCAGGACACCCCGGGCTACACCGGCAGCGTGATCCGCGGAAAGGCCTCGCTGCGCGCGATCCATCAGGCCCACATCGTCCTCGACGACGTGCGGGTGCCGCTCGACGCCGTGCTGCCGGGGACGAAGAGCTTCAAAGACGCCTCGACCGTGCTCTATGCGACCCGCTCCGGTGTCGCCTGGTCGGCGCTCGGGCACGCGACCGCCTGCTACGAGGCCGCGCTCGCCTACGCGACCCAGCGGGTGCAGTTCGGCAAGCCGCTCGCGAAGTTCCAGATGGTGCAGGAGCGCCTCACCCACATGCTCGAAGACCTCACCGCCATGCAGCTGTACTGCCGGCGGATGGCCGACCTGGAGACCGCGGGCGAGCTGCGTCCGACCCAGGCGTCGCTCGCGAAGTTCCACAACACGCGGGCCGCGCGACGCATCGCCTCGACCGCCCGCGACCTGCTCGGCGGCAACGGCATCCTGCTCGAGAACGGCGTCATCCAGCACATGGCCGACATCGAGGCGATCCACACCTACGAGGGCACGGAGAGCGTGCAGGCGCTGCTTCTCGGGCGTGACATCACCGGGATGAGCGCGTTCGCCTGACCGAGGTCGGCCGGGGTACGGTCTCGTCAGACCGGGCGCACCGCGGAGCCGACCGCGATCGCATCGGGGCCGGTCAGATCCGCGACACGGATCATCGGTCGCTCGACTCGACCGTGCGCGTCGGGGCTCACCGTCAGTCGCAGCCGCAGCCGCCGGACGGCGTCTTCACCATGAAGCACACGTCGCACACGCCGTAGTCACGCTCTTCGACGGGCTTCGGCGCCTTCTCGGCGCGGGGCGCGGAGACGCGCGGCGTCGTCGTGCGCTTGGCCGCGCGCGGTGCGGTCAACGGGATGAACTCGCTCGGGTGGCTGACGTAGAAGTACGGCGCCCGCCCCTCGCTCGGCTGCAGGCGCAACGGCGCGGATCCGACGACGAGTCGCTCATCCTCGGTGAAGCCGTTCGTGTAGGTGCGACCGATGTGCAACGGGGCGCCCTCACCGCGTCGGATCGCCTCGATGTAGCGACCACGGTCGATGAACGAGCTGATCCCGATCGCCTGGGTGATCTCCGCGATGAACGCGTGGTTCGACGGGTCGATGCGGTGCGCGCGCAGCGCTTCCTGGAGCGAACGGTATGGACGGGAGGTGCCTGCGGGGGTCGGCCCCTGTACTTCTTTCATCAGTTCCAGGATCGCACGCCGCAACCCCCTCTTTCGACCACTCGACGCGTGCGAGACTGGCGGCATGGCACGCGCGACGATCATCGGGTCCGGACCCAACGGCCTCGCCGCAGGGGTGGCGCTCGCACGCGCCGGCTACGAGGTGCGCGTTCTCGAGGCCGCCGACACGATCGGCGGCGGGCTGCGTACCCGGGAAGGCACGCTTCCCGGTTTCCGCCACGATGTGTGCTCCGCCGTGCATCCGGCGGCCGTCTCCTCGCCCTTCTTCCGCGCATTCCGGCTCGACGAGCGCATCGAGTGGATCCACCCGGACATCTCCTTCGCCCATCCGCTCGATGGCGGCGCTGCGGCCGTCGCCTGGCGTGACATCGATCGAACCGCTGCCGCCCTCGGAGTCGACCGCGACGCCTGGCTCACCCGCCTGCGCCCCCTCAGCACCCACATCGACGGGGTCACCGACTTCACGGGCAACCAGCTTCTCCGCATCCCCGCCGAGCCCCTCACCGCGGTGCGCTACGCGATCCGGATGCTCGACCAGGGCACTCCCCTGGCCCGCACCTCGTTCCGGACCGAGGAGGCCGCCGCCCTGATGTCGGGCGTCGTCGCGCACGCGAACTCCCCGCAGCCGACCCTCGCCGGTGCCGCAGCAGGGCTGCTCCTCGCCGCTCTCGCGCATGCGGGAGGCTGGCCCTACCCGCGCGGCGGTTCGCAGACCATCGCCGATGCACTGGTGGCCGACCTCGAAGCGCACGGCGGAACGGTCGAGACCGGTGCCCGCGTGAACGACCTGCGCACCCTCGACGCCGGCGACCCCTCACGCGGAGACGTGCTCCTGCTGAACACCTCCCCCCGGCTCGCACTCACCCACCCCGACGTGCCGACGGGCTATGCCAGGGCACTGCGCGGCTACCGCTACGGCGCCGCGGCCGCCAAGGTCGACTTCGCGCTCGACGGCCCCATCCCGTGGTCGAACCCGGAGGTGCGGAACGCCGTGACCGTGCATCTCGGCGGCACCCGAGAGGAGGTATGGGCGAGCGAGAACACCGTGGCCGTGGGTCATGTGAGCGAGAAGCCCTACGTGCTCGCGGTGCAACCCTCGGTCTTCGACCCGACGCGGGCCCCCGAGGGCAAAGCTGTCCTGTGGGCATACATCCATGTCCCGAACGGCTCCGACCTCGATCCCACCGAGCTCATCACGGCACAGGTCGAGCGCTTCGCGCCCGGCTTCCGGGACCTGATCCTGGCGCATCACGCGGTTCCCGCGTCGTCTCGGGAGGCCATCAACCCCGCGGAGATCGGCGGGGACATTTCCGGCGGCGTGTTCGACATGCGGCAGGCTCTCCGGCGTCCGGTGCTGTCCCCGACCCCCTGGCGCACCCCGATGCGCGGCGTGTACCTGGCGTCGGCGTCGACTCCACCGGGTCCCGCCGTGAACGGGATGGCCGGCTGGCACGCCGCCCGCACGGTGCTCCACGACGCCGGGACGCCGGCCGGGCTCGACGAGCTGTTCGGCTGATCCCGGTCGGCGACACCGGGGTACCGGAATCGAAAGTCCGCGGCCAGGATGGGACCATGCGCTACGAGATCCCCGCGCCGATGCTCGCCAAGGCCGTGCCGGCGGTTCCCGACCCGGCGAAGACCCCGGGCGGACTCCTGTTCGAACCCAAGTGGGACGGCTTCCGCGGCCTCATCGCGTGGGACGGCGAGACCGTGGAGATCGGCTCCCGGGGCGCGAAGCCGCTCACGCGGTACTTCCCCGAGCTGGTCGAGGCGATCCCGGAACTGCTGCCGGGACCGTGCCTGCTCGACGGCGAGATCGTGGTCGCCACGGGACCGCTCGGCTCGCAGCGCCTGGACTGGGAGGCCCTGAGCCAGCGCATCCATCCGGCGGCCTCGCGCGTCGCGAAGCTCGCCGTGGAGACACCGGCGACGTTCATCGCCTTCGATCTGCTCGCCGACGGCGACGAGGACCTGCTGACGCAGGCCTTCGAGACCCGTCGGGCCCGCCTCGAGACGCTCATGGAGGGCGTCGAGCACCCGCTGCACACCACCCGGACGACCCGGGACCGTGAAGCGGCCGTCCGCTGGCTCGCCGAGTTCGAAGGGGCGGGACTCGACGGCGTCGTCGCCAAGCCCCTCGACCAACCGTATGCGCCGGGGAAACGGACGCTGTTCAAGATCAAGCACGCCCGCACGGCCGATGTCGTGGCGCTCGGCTACCGCATCCACAAGTCCGGCTCGGGCGTCGGGTCGCTCCTGGTCGGCCTGTACGGCGACGACGGAGTGCTGCGACAGGTCGGCGGGGTCGCCGCCTGGAGCGATGTCCGGCGTCAGCAGCTCGTCGACGAGCTCGCTCCCCTGATCGAGCGCGACGACAGCGGCGAAGCGGTCACCGCCGAGGGCGAGCGCTCCCGGTTCAGCGGCAGCAAGGACGTCTCGTTCGTGCGGCTGCGCCCCGAGCGCGTGCTCGAGGTGCGCTACGACCAGCTCGAAGGCGCGCGCTTCCGCCACACGGTGCAGTTCGAGCGCTGGCGCCCCGACCGCGACGCCCGCTCCTGCACCTACGACCAGCTCGACACGGTCGCGGGCTACGACCTCGCGGACGTGCTCCGCTGACGGGGTCGTCGGAGAAGCCCCCGACATATCTCGTGCCCTCCGTCGTTCACGGGAGCAGAGCGATCATCTGAGGCCTCGCCGGCATCGCGTGGATGACGAGTTCGTGACCGCTGTCGAACACGAGAACAACGGTTTCCAACAGACGCCCTCGCGTATCGAATCCGAGTCGCAGCTGACGCGCAGGGCTGTCATCGTCCAGATCCTCTATCCACAGGGCCCAGGTTGCGGCCTGCACGATGTCGTCAGGCTCGACTCCGTGCTTGAGTGCGGCAGCATGGACTTTCACGCGGCTGCAGCCGACAACGCCTCGCGGATTACCTCAGATCGAGTTTTTCCTTCGCGTTCCGCGCGGGCGTCGAGCGCGGCAATCTCATCGAGAGTAAGCCGCAGCGCCACGACTTGTGAGGGCATCGCCCCACGTCCCGGCCGCCCGCGACCACGCTTCTTGAGAACGTCAGCGTCGTATCCGGCTTCCGCTTCTGCAGACCATTCAGCGATCTGCTCCTCGGTGACCGGACTGCCGTCGATGGTTTCGCGAGAGATCATAGAAATATTGTCATACGAAAATGCTCAGCCCGCAAGTTCAGTCCTTCTCGGCGGGAGTGCCGTCTTCGTCCCAGTTGGCGGCGACCTTCTTGCTCGGCTGCACCCGAGGGGGCTCCCCCGGCATCTTCGGGAATTCCGGCGGGAACGGCAGCTCCCCCAGCCCGTTCTCCTTGTCGCGCTCCCACCACTCCAGCAGCGTGTCGATGCGGCCGGAGGAAGCCTGCATCGTCGCCCAGGGATCGCCGACCTCCTCGAGGCGCTTCGGGATGCTGCGCACCGTGAACGTGCGCGGGTCCAGGCCGTCGAGCTCGTCCCACTCGACGGGAGTGGACACCGTCGCCCCCGGCAGCGCGCGCGGGCTGTAAGCACCGGCCATCGTGCGGTCGCGGTTGGCCTGGTTGAAGTCGACGAAGATCCGCTCCCCGCGCTCCTCCTTCCACCAGTTCGTGGTGACCTGTTCCGGCATCCGTCGCTCCAACTCGCGCCCGGCCGCGATCACGCCATGCCGCACGTCCAGGAACTCGTGCGTCGGTTCGATCGGTGCGAAGACATGCAGGCCGCGGTTGCCGCTGGTCTTGGCGAACGCCTCCAGCCCGGCCTCGCGCAGCACCTCGCGCAGCGTGTGCGCGGCAGTCACGGCATCCGCGAAATCCGTGCCCGGCTGCGGGTCGAGGTCGATGCGCAGCTCGACGGGGTTGTCGGCGTCGGTGGCCAGAGAAGCCCAGGGGTGGAAGACGATCGTGTTCATCTGCACGGCCCAGACGATCGCGCTCGCCCTGTTCAGCACGATCTGCGGATGCTGGCGTCCGCTGTTGTACGTGACGGTCACAGCGTCGACGAAGTCGGGTGTCCCCTTGGGCGGGTTCTTCGAGAAGAAGCCCTCCGCCCGCGGCCCCCCGGACGCGCCGACGCCGTCGCGGAAGCGCTCGAGCGACACCGGACGATTGCCGTTGGCCGCAAGGAAGGGTTCCGCGACGAGCTGCGCGTACTCGGCCAACTCGGCCTTCGTGACGCCGAGGTCTGGCCAGACCACGCGGTTCGGACTCGACAGCGCGACCTCGCGTTCCCCATCGGAGTCGGCGACGGTCAGAGTCACGCGTTCTGAGGCCATGCTCCGACCCTAGAGCGATGCTCCGACGGAAGGAACCCCCGCGCTTGCCCCGCGTGATCCGTCAGTCGCCGAGCGCGACGGCCAGCGCGAGCACCGGAGTGAGCGCATCCCGCTCGACGATGATCGACGGCCCCGCGGAGTCGACGATCACTCCGGCCATGTCCGAATGACTCGAGAGGACCTTCGCCAGCTGCTCCGGTTCGAACGGGAGCGGACGGTCGCCGCGGCCCAGCGCGATGACCTCGAGAGGGTGGGAGAAGAGCTGCAGGAAGCGGCGACCGTCGGTGGTCTGCGCCTCGGCGATGCCGGCCTGGCCGCTGCCGTCCCCTTCGTTCACGGCGACCCACATCCGCTTCACCGCGAGCGCTTCACCGACCTTGAGACCGGAGTCCTGTTCTCGGGGAGCGGCGAGGATGTTCTTGACCGTCATCTCGACGTCAGCCTGCTCGAGCGTCTTCTGCAGCAGGTCGGTCGGGAAGACCACGCGGTGCGGCGCGGAGGCATTGTCGACGATGAGACCCGCGAAGTCGCCGGAGACGACCTGCTGCAGCACCGAGGTCACCGGCTGAGCGACGGCGGAGGTCGCCGCGGGATCGGCCTCGAGCTGCACCGAGTCGCGCACCGCGCGCGCCGAGCTGAACGCGAGCATGAACTGCCGGTCGTCGTTGTCGCGCACGACAGCGACAGACAGCGGCTTGCCCTCGCTGATCTGCGCACGCGCGTCGCCGTTCACACGGATGTAGAGGTGTCCCTGGAGCGCCTGGCGCATCACCCCGAGGAGCTGGTCGTTGGACGCACCCGCCTCGATCTCGGTGAGCGCCTCACGGAGCAGGACGTTGTCCTTCATCCCCGCGACGGTCTCGGTCTGCTCGGGCGGCAGCGGCGAGGCGAGCGGAAGGCGCCGTTCCTCGACAGCGGCGGGCCGAGCGGGGGCTGCAGGCTGCGCGGCCGGAGCGGACTGCGCCGGACGCGGAGCGGGTGATGCTGTCTCGGACGGCGCATCGGAGGTCGGCAGCGCCACCTCCGGCCCGGCCTCGGCGCCCACACCGCGGAACGCCTGCACCGAGATGCCGATCGAGGGTGCCTCGACGGGCTGCTCGACCTCGGTCGCGCCCTGATCGGTGTTCACGGCATCCGACCCGGCCACCGTCTCCTCCGTCTCAGCGGCGGGAGCGACGGCATCGTCTGCGGACTTCTTGCGGCGGGAGAAGAGGGCCATAATCAGCCAGCCTAACCGGCATTCCCCTGTGCGCTCCGCCGTCGACGGAGGCGCGGCGCCGGTCAGATCTTCTCGATGGGCGCGACCTTGATGAGCAGCTTCTTCTGCCCCGCCGAGTCGAACCGCACGTGGGCGATGCGCTTCGCGCCCTCGCCGGTCACGGCATCCACCCGCCCCTCGCCGAAGTCGACGTGACGGATGCGGTCGCCCGCGGTGAGCTCGAGGTCGCCGTTGTCGCGCATCTTGGCCGTGACCCGATTGGGGAACTTGTCCATCGCGGTCGACAGCGGCTTCAGGGAGTCGCGACCGGGCAGCGCCTTGACGGCGAACCGGTCACCGGAGCCCGAACCGCCGAACCCGCCCTGGCGACGGGCGTTCAGAGCCCGCGACTGCATGCCCCCGCGGGAGTTCACGTCTCCCGGCGACTGCCGCCAGTCGATCAGGTTCGCCGGGATCTCCTGCAGGAAGCGACTGGGCATCGCCACGGTGACCTCGCCGAACTGCGCCCTCGTCATCGCTAGCGACAGGTGCAGCCGCTTGCGGGCCCGCGTGATGCCGACATAGAAGAGTCGCCGCTCTTCCTGCGGTCCGCCGGGCTCACCGGCCGAGATGCGGTGTGGGATGAGGTCTTCCTCGACACCCGTGACGAAGACGGCGTCGTATTCGAGGCCCTTCGCCGTGTGCATGGTCATGAGTGACACCGAGCCGGACTCGTCGTCGAGGTCGTCGGCGTCGGACACCAGCGCGACCTCGGTGAGGAAGTCGACGATCGTGCCCTCGGGGTTGTTGCGGGCGAAGTCGCGGGCGACGGCCACGAACTCGTCGAGGTTCTCGACACGGGCCTCGTCCTGCGGGTCGCGGCTCGCGCGCAGCGCATCGAGGTAGCCGCTCTTGCCGAGCAGCACGCCCAGGCCGTCGGCCACGCTCGTGGGTGGCGGCACCTCGCCCGTGGCGGGGGTCAGGATCGCGGCGGCTTCGGTGAGCACGGCGTCGAGCTGCCCGATCGCCGCCTGGATCTTCGGTCCGACCCCGAGCTGACCAGGCATCGACAGCGCGTCGCGGAAGCTGATGCCGTGCTCTTCGGCGAAGCGGGCGATGGCCGTCTCGGTCACATCTCCGATGCCCCGCCGCGGCTTGTTCAGGATGCGTCGCACGGACATCTCGTCGGCCGGGTTCGCGACCGCGACGAGGTAGGCGAGCGCGTCCTTGATCTCGGCGCGGTCGTAGAACTTCGTGCCGCCCATGATCTTGTAGGGCACGGCCGAGCGGATGAAGATCTCTTCCAGCGCACGGGACTGGGAGTTCGTGCGGTAGAACACGGCCATCTCGGAATAGGGCATGCCAGCGCGATGCAGCGCCTCGACCTCATCGGCGACGAACTGCGCCTCGTCGTGTTGCGAGTAGCCGGTGAAGCCGATGATGGCATCGCCGTCGCCCTTGTCGCTCCAGAGCTTCTTGTCCTTGCGGTCGAAGTTGTTGCCGATCACGGCGTTCGCCGCGGAGAGGATGTTCTGCGTCGAGCGGTAGTTCTGCTCGAGCAGCACCACGCGGGCGCCGGGGAAGTCGCGCTCGAACTCACTGATGTTGCGGATGTCTGCGCCGCGGAAGGCGTAGATCGACTGGTCGGAGTCGCCGACCACGGTGAGCGAGGCGCCGGGTTCGCCGGCATCCGCCGTGGGCTCGGGATCGGGCTCGAAGATCATCATGCCGTTCGAGGCATACGGGTCGGGAGCAGAGCCCGCGGCGCCGGAGACCGGGCGCGTGAGCTCGTGGATCAACGCGTACTGCGCGTGGTTGGTGTCCTGGTACTCATCGACCAGGATGTGCCGGAACCGGCGGCGGTAGGTGTCGGCGACCTGCGGAAAAGCCCGGAACAGGTAGACGGTCTGTCCGATGAGGTCGTCGAAGTCGAAGGCGTTGGCCTTCTGCAGCTGCCGCTGATAGTCGGCGAAGACCTCGACGAAGACCCGCTCGGCCGGATCGCTCATGTTGGCCTGACGCGCATACGACTCGGCGTCGGACAGCTCGTTCTTCAGCTTGGAGATGCGCGACTGCACGGCTGCCGGGGTGAGGCCGTAGGCGTCGGCCTCGTGCTCCTTGACCAGGCGCTTCAGCAAGGCGCGCGAGTCGCCGGAGTCGTAGATCGTGAACGACTTCGTGTAGCCGAACTGCTGGGCCTCGCGGCGCAGGATGCGGACGCAGGCGGAGTGGAACGTCGAGATCCACATGCCGCGGGCGGCGTCGCCGATCAGCCCCTCGACGCGCTCTCGCATCTCGCCGGCCGCCTTGTTCGTGAAGGTGATCGCGAGGATCTGGCTCGGCCAGGCCTCGCGCCCGCGGAGCAGCGAGGCGATGCGGCGGGTGAGCACGCTCGTCTTGCCCGATCCGGCACCCGCGACGATGAGCAGCGCGGGGCCGCGGTAGGTGACGGCCTCGAGCTGCTGGGGGTTCAGGCCGGCGAGGAGGTCGTCCTGCCCCGGGGCCCCGGAGGAGCGGGGGCCGACGGATCCGGGGACGATGAGAGGAGCTTCGGTCATGGCCTTATGAGTCTAGGCGTCGGCACCGACACTGCGGCACGAGGATGCGGCGCCGGAGACCGCTGCGGACGGGTGCGCGGGTTCGACCGCGCACCCGTCCGGCCTCAGGCGGTGCGTGTGCGGCGTCGGACCGCCACGCCTCCCGCGACCAGGAGCATCAGCGCCAGCGCGATCGCCGCGACCGGGAACTCCGCACCGGTCGCCGCGAGCCCGCCCGCACCGTCGGCGATGCGGATGTCGGCCCAGCCGAGCAGTGCGCCGTCGGCGTCGTACACCGCGATCCGATGCGCACCCAGTGCGGCATCCGTCGGCACCGTCACCGTGATCGCGCCCGCTGCAGACAGCGCGCCGGTCGCGAGCTGCACCGGGTCGGAGTACATCCACACCGCGATGTCCTCGCCTGCCGCGTCCGCTCCGACGGTGACCGTGACCTTCTGACCGCGGGTGGCGACCGAGGGATCGACCGTCACGCCGTTGCGGTTGCCGTCGACCAGATCCGTACCGGGCAGCGGCGGGTTCTCGCCACCGGGGTTCTCGCCTCCGGGGTTCTCGCCTCCGGGGTTCTCGCCGTCGACGCCCGGAAGCGTTCCGGTGCGCAGCGCTTCGGACGCGAAGCCGTCGGCGAACCACCACACCGGACGCTTGCCGTCGACCGACAGCGATGCCGGCGAGGTCGCGAAGCCCTCGTTGTTGATGTCGGGCATGCCGGCCGGACGGTCGTACTGGGCGATGCCCGGCTTGGCAGTGCCGTTGAGGGTGATCTCGGCCGAACGGCCGTGGCAGCCGTCGTCACAGACGGCCCAGAGGGTGCCCCGCACGCTGTCGTAGTCGAGAGCCATCACACCCGCGAGTCCGGGGGCGATCTCCGACACGAGCGTCGCCGAGCCGTCACCGCCGAGCGCGAAGGCGTACACGTGACCGTTGTCCTCGACCGCGACCAGGAACAGTCCGCCACCGTGGCCGGCGTAGTCCGCGGGCTTGTAGGCCGCGCCGGTGTTGTCGTCGAAGAGCTTTCCGGCGAGCGCGGCATCCGGCACCCACTGCACGGCCTCCATACCGAGGTTCGCACCGACGGACGGCAGCAGCGCGGTGAGGTCCCACTCCTGCTGGGCGACGAGGTCACCGTTCGAGGACTCGGGGTCGACCTTCAGGACGACGTTCTGGTTCACACCCTTGGCGCTGTTGTCTCGTTCGGACGCCACGTAGACGAAGCCGTCGCCGTCGACCGTGATGCCCTCGGTGTCCGGACCTGCGGCACCCGCATCCGCGGCATCCTTCTGGAAGCGCACGCGCTTGCCCGCATCCCAGCCGTCGATCTTCTCGACCGAGCCGTCGGCGTGCGCCTCGAGCTTCCAGATGCGGCCCTCACCGTTGTCCACGGCCCAGAGGAACGCGCCGTCCGCCGTCTCCTGCACATCCAGTCCCGAGCTGTCCTCGAGGAAGGTCGGGACGCTGTCGAGCACGCGGACTTCCGCCGAACCGGGCCACGGCGAGACCGCGACCTCGCCGGCGCAGACGTTCGCTGCGCCCTTCGTGGACTCGGTCGTGGCGGCGAAGGCCCCCGTCGTGTCCGGGCAGCGGCCCCAGGTGACGGCCGCGTGACCCTCGCCCCAGGTCGTCTCGTCGATGACCAGCGCGCCGTCGAACAGGCGAACCGCGTCGCCGCCGCCCAGGCCGAAGCCGAGCTGCTCGCGCTCGATCACGAGGTACTCCCCCGCGCCGATGCTGGTGCCGGACGGGATCGAGTACGCGTGGGTGTCGTCGTCGTCCTTCACCACGATGCCCGAGACGTCGATGGCCGCGTCGGTCGGGTTCACGAGCTCCACCCAGTCGTCGGGCGACCCGCCGTCGGACTCGACCTCGTTGAGGCGCACCGGGTTGCCGCAGGCGTTGCGCAGCCCCTTGGTCGAGACCGCGACATCGGCGAAGTCGCCGGAGCCGTCGGCGCATCGCGCCAGGACGCCCGCGGCGTGCGCGGTGTACACGTGCTCGTCGACCGTGTTGCCGTTCGCATCGCGGATCGTCACGGTGTCGCCGTTGCCGAGACCGAAGACGAAGTTCGCGGGCTGGTCGAAGACGAAGTAGGCGCCCGGCTGCAGCGTCGTGCCGGCCGGCAGCGGTGTCGTCTCGGCCGCGTGACCGGTGGGGTCGCTGTCCATGACGGTCCAGCCGGAGAGGTCGACAGCGGTGCTGCCGGTGTTCGTGACCTCGACCCAGTCGGTGGTGTCGCCGTTCGACTCGATCTCGTTGATCACGACCTCGGGCATGATGCACGAGTTGGCTGCTCCGGGCGTCGAGTGGGCGAGCACGAACGCGCCGACGCCGTCCGGGCAGCGCGCAAGCGTGGCTGCGGCGAAGTCACCGTCGATCGCGGCATGCCCCTCCCACGGGAGGGTGTCGTCGATCTGCGCGCCGGCCACGTCGAAGAGGCGGATGCGGTCGGCGCTGCCGATGCCGATCGGGTCGCGGAACGCCGCCTCGGCGCCTCCGACGAGACCGATCGTGCCCTCGTCGACCACGAGGAACCCGCCCGCCTCGATCTTCGTGCCGGCCAGGAACTGCCAGCGGTGATCGTCGGAGTTGTCGCGGATCTCGTAACCCGAGATGTCGAGCGCCTCGGTACCGGAGTTGTAGAACTCGACCCAGTCGGCGGGCTGCGAGTCGACCTCGTTGATCACGATGGATCCCGATACGGGAGCGACCGAGCAGTCGTTGGCCGCACCAGGGGTCGCCGCCGTGGCATGCGCCCACTCGCCCGTGCCGTCGGCGCAGCGCGCCCACACCGACAGCGGCGCGGTGTTCTCGTATGCATAGGAGTCGGCCTCGGTGCCGCTCGGGTCGAAGAGCACGACCTCGTCACCCTTGCCGAGACCGAACGGGAAGTCGACGTCCTTCACGAGCACGAGGAACTCTCCGGGTGCCAGCGACGTGCCCGCGGGAGCCGCGCCGAAGCTGTCGCGCTTCTCGTCGGCGACCTTCCAGCCCGCGAGGTCGATCGTCTCGGTGCCGGCGTTGTAGATCTCGATCTGGTCGGCGAGGCCGGTCGCCGCGTCGTCGTAGACGATCTCGTTCAGCACGAGACTCGGGGCGGCCGCGACGGTCTCAGTCGGGCGGATGCCGGGATCGGCGCCGATGGCGGCGGTGGGAGTGGCGAGCAGGGCGGCGGCGCTCAGTGCGCACACCGCCGCGACCGCGGCTGCGGATTGCAGGCGGGGCATGGAGGACTCCTGGTGGGCTTGGCCGGCGGGCCCACGCGGGCCGACCGGACTCAGTCGGGTACCAGCCCAGACCACCGATCCCGCGTGGCCGCCGGGAGTCCGCCCGGTGCACGGAAGGTGAACGGGAGGTGGCGACTTCCGGGCGCCCCGTCACGCCTCGCCCGTTCCGGTCGCACTTTGTGCCGCCTGAACGGGATCAGAGCGGCAGAAAGTGCGACCGGAACACTCCGGGGAACGGATCAGGCGATGCGGGTTCCCGGCGGCAGGCGGCGCGCGGGCGTCCGCGTGCGCGCCCATGCCCCGGCGAACAGCGAGCCGGCGATGACGACCTGTACCCCGAGTCCGACGAACCAGCTGGGAACCGAGGACTCCATGGTCTCTTCCGGCGTACGGTAGCCGCCGTCCGGGTCGCACTCGTCCCAGCGCTGCTCGAGCGGCGACTGCTGCGCGCTGCGCACGCCGAGCTTGATCTGACCGAACAGATCGACGGGGTAGCCCTCCGGCGAGAACTCCGTGGGCGTGGCATCGGCGAGCACGACGAACGGGTTGGCCGACAGCGCCCACCAGACGTAGTCGAACCGCGGCACCTCGTAGGTGGTGCCGACCTCCCACTCGTCGCAGATGGGGGCACCGTTCGCGTCGTAGGGGCGGGAGTACGTGGTCGCCTCGCTGCGCACGGCCATGCCGCCCAATCCGAAGGCGATGAGCGTGCCGAACACCAGGCCGGCGACCACGAGGTACGTCGCTGCGACCGAGAACAGCGGGCGGGCGATGAGTCCGCTCAGGCCGACACCGATCGCCGCGACCACGATGATCTCGACGGCGAGCACGAGCAGCGAGACCAGCAGCACGAGCGCGTCCGCTCCCCCACCCACCAGCGACAGTGCGAGGAACGGCACAGCGACCAGGAGGAACGCTCCTCCGGTCGCGACGGCGGCGAGGAGCTTGCCGAGCATGATGTCACCGGTCGAAGCCGCTGTCACCTGGACCGCGGCCAGGGTCGCAGCATCGCGGTCGCCGTTGATCGCGTTGCCGCTGAGGGTCGGCGAGACCAGCACGACCAGCAGCAGCACGATGTTGACAACGATCGAGTAGACGCCGGCACCGACGAAGTCGCCCCAGGAGTACACCGCGAACGCGAGTGCGGTGACCCCGAGCAGGATGAGGGCGAACACGCCCAACAGGACGTACCAGCCGACGCTCCGCAGCCGCTGGGTCAATTCGAGTCGGGCGATGATCCCGATGTTCGCGAGGCTCATGCTCCCGCCTCCGTTCCGGTCGGTGCCGCGGGTGGCGCAGCCGGTGGCGCTGGTGGCGCGGCGGGAGAGGATGCCGCCGGCGGCGCCGGATGCTGCAGGCCGGAGGCGGTGGCCTGCGGCACCGGCGCCTGCGGCAGGTTGAGGAACGTGTGCTCCAGGTCGCTCTGCGCCGGGGCGAACTCCGCGACGGGCAGCCCCGCCTCGACGAGCCGGCGCAGCGACTGCGCCGCCGCGTCGTCACCGGCGAATCCGACCAGGACTCCGCCACGGTCGGTGGCGACCGACTCGGGTGCGAGGCCGAGGTTCGACGCCACCTGCCACGTGTCGGCATTCAGGCGTTCCGGCGTCGCGCCCGCCAGCCGGACTCGCCAGGCGCGCACCGAGGCCTGCGCGGGCGCGGCATCCACCACGGCGCCGGCGACCAGGAAGACGGAGTCGTCGACGACCTCTTCGAGTTCGGAGAGGATGTGGCTCGAGATCAGGACCGTGCGGCCCTCAGCGGCTAGTCGGCGCAGCAGCACGCGGAGCTGGACCCGCGCCTCCGGGTCGAGGCCGGAGGCCGGCTCGTCGAGGAGCAGCACTTGCGGATCGTGCACGAGCGCGCGGGCGAGGCCGAGCTTCTGCTTCTGCCCGCGGGAGAGCACCTTGGCGGGAGAGTCCGCGAGCTCCGCGAGCCCGACGAGGGCGAGCAGATGCTGCGCCCGAGCGTCCGCATCCGGTTTCTCGATGCCGTACAGGCGGGCCGTCGTGACGATGGTCTCCCTCGCGGTGAGCGAGGGCCAGGCGCCGAGCGCATCCGGCATCCAGCCGAGCAGACGCCGTGCGGCGAGCGGGTCGACCGACGGGTCGACGCCGGCGATGCTGATCGTCCCGGAATCGGGCGCGAGGAGGGAGGCGAGCATCAGGAGCAGGGTCGTCTTGCCCGCGCCGTTCGGCCCGACCAGTCCGGTCACGCGGCCCGGCTCGGCTCGCAGGGTGGCCCCTCTCACCGCCTGCACCGTCCCGAACGCTCTACTGACGTCTTGCACCACGATTCCGGTCATGCGGTCAGTCTGGCATCGGGAACACCGGAGGCCGGGGACCTCGGGGCGGATGCTCAGACAGCGAGTCACGCGGGTGACACAATCTCCCCATGCGCACGATCCTCAACATCATCTGGGTCATCCTGGCCGGATGGGCCCTGTTCCTCGGGTACGTCCTGGCCGGCATCCTGCTGTGCATCCCGATCATCACGATCCCCTGGGCGATCGCCTCGTTCCGCATCGCCGCCTACGCGATCTGGCCGTTCGGGCGCGAGGTCGTCAGCAAGCCGACGGCGGGCGTCGGCTCGTTCCTCGGCAACGTCCTCTGGGTGATCCTGGCCGGCTGGTGGCTCGCGATCGGGCACATCGTCTCCGGCATCCTGCTCTGCATCACGATCATCGGCATCCCCATGGGCATCGCCGACTTCAAGATGGTCCCGATCTCGCTCATGCCGCTCGGCAAGGAGATCGTCTCGACCCGCCGCGGCGCCTTCGACCGCACCCTCTGACCGGGAGCCTACCTACACTGGGGCGATGGATGCCGCCCGCCTGATCGCCTGGGATCAGGAACTCCGCTCCGCCCACTCCCGCCTCCGTGCCGCACTCGCCGCGACCCGTGACGCGCTGGACCGCGGTGACGCCGCCCCCGATGCGACCTCCGAACTCGTGCTCTACTGCATCGGCTTCTGCGCAGCGCTCGACGGTCACCACGGCGCCGAGGATCGCGCACTGTTCCCGGCGCTGCGCGCGGAGCTCCCCGAGCTCGGCGGTGTCATCGACAAGCTGATGCAGGACCACTCGATGCTCGCGCACCTGCTCGGCTCGCTGCGCACCGCGGCCGAGCGCGGTGACGATGCGCCTACGATCGCCGGTCACCTCGATGGCATCGCCGCGATCATGGAGTCGCATTTCCGCTTCGAGGAGCGCGAGATCCTCGAACCGCTGCGCGCGCTCGCACTCGACGACGATGTGAAGAGCGTGCTCGGTCCCCTCTGACCTCTGATGCGTGGCCCGCACGCACCTCAGCTGCGAAAGAACGCGACGCCCAGATCGGGGTGGTCGACGAAGACACCGTCGACGCCCTGACCCGCGATGACGCCCCACTCGGACTCGTAGTCCCCGAACTCGGAGCGTCCACCCGAACCCCGGAACTCCGGCGACAGGAACGCGTTCTCCGGCCGGCACGTCCAGGTGAAGACCTGCAGGCCGCGGGCATGCGCATCGGCGACGATCGTGTTGCCTCGGGCGAGCAGCATCTTCTTGTTCACGCTGATGCCGTCGACGCGGCCGACCAACCCGTCGAGCCCCTGGGGCGTGACGGTCGCCTTGTACGTGAGCGCCTGCTTGCCCTCGGCCACCAGCCGGTCGTAGGGGCGGCCCTTCGCCTCGATGAGGTAGATGTACGACGCGGAGACGCCGCGCTCTCGCAGCTGCCCGAGCACCGTCGACTCGAAGCACTCGATCACCAGCGGGAGTTCGCCGTCGGCCCACCCGGCATCTCGCAGCTCACGCTCGATCAGCGGAGCCAGGTCGAGGCCGATGCTGGCGAAGTAGGTGGCGTGCTTGACCTCGAGCACCACGCCGATCTCCCGACCGTGTTCGTTCGAGCCGTCGCGCACGATGTCGAGCACGTCGCGGAGGCGGAGGATGGCCTGCGAGTCGTCGAAGCTCGCACTCGAGACCCGCACCTCGGGCAGCCGCTCGCGCCCGCGCAGGGTCGACAGCTCCGCCCACGTGAAGTCCTCGGTGAACCAGCCGGTCAGCGCCTGCCCGTCGACGCGCTTGGTCGTCTTGCGGTCGGCGAACTCCGGATGCAGGGCGACGTCGGTCGTGCCCGAGATCTCGTTCTCATGCCGCACGACGAGGACGCCGTCCTTGGTGGCGACGACGTCGGGTTCCACGGCATCCACGCCCATGGCGAGCGCCAGTTCGTAGGAGGAGCGGCTGTGCTCCGGGCGGTAGCCGGGCGCACCGCGGTGCCCGATGACGAGGGGTGATTTCCTGGGCACGCTCTCAGCGTAGAACACGCCCGGAGCGGCACCACCCGAGTATCGTGGAGGAAAGAGACCTACAACCCCCTTTGGAGTGAGGCCCACCAATGAGCAACTTCGCTTTCAACAACCCTGCTTTCCAGCAGCAGGACCCGCGCAATGTCGCGACATACCCGGGCGGACCGCAGGCTGCTCAGGGCGCGCAGAACGCCTCGCTCCAGCACGGGGCGATGGATGCCGCGGCCAACGCACAGCTCGAGGGCATGTACGCGGCCCCGCCGGCAGGCGCCATCGAGACCGACCGGATGTCCGTCGAGGACACCGTCTGGAAGACCGCCGGCCTGTTCGCCATCCTTCTCGTCACCGCGGCGATCGGCTGGGTGTGGACGCTCGGCGGCATCGACGCTCCTCCGTACAACCCGCAGAACCCGGCGCCCGTCAACATGCTGCCGTGGATCATCGGCGCGCTCGGCGGCTTCGTGCTCGCGATGGTCATCACCTTCACCTCGCGCAAGAAGGTGCGCCCCGCGCTCATCTTCGGCTACGCCGCGCTCGAGGGCCTCTTCATCGGTGGCATCTCCGCGTTCTTCGAGGTCATCTACCCCGGCATCGTCTTCCAGGCGACCCTCGCGACCGTCTCGGTCGTCGGTGTGACCCTGGCGCTCTTCGCGAACGGCAAGATCCGCGCGTCGAAGAAGGCGACCAAGATCTTCATGATCGCGATGATCGGCTACCTCGTCTTCTCGCTGCTGAACCTCGTCCTCATGTGGACCGGCGTGCTGCCCGAGGGCCAGGAGTTCGGCCTCCTCAGCGCCAACATCATGGGCATCCCGCTCGGCGTCATCATCGGCGTCCTCGTCGTGATCATGGCCGCATACTCCCTGGTGCTCGACTTCGACCAGATCCAGCAGGGTGTCCGCAACGGCGCTCCGCGCCAGTACGGCTGGCTCGGCGCCTTCGGCATCATGGTGACGGTCGTGTGGCTCTACGTCGAGATCCTGCGCATCATCGCGATCGTACGCGGCAACAACTGACGCGAATCGCCCCTCGAGAGGCCCGTCTCCCCCGTGGAGGCGGGCCTTTTGGCATACCCGGGGAGGTGAGCGCAAGGGGTTGTCGCGCGGCCTCGAAGACCGGCAGTGTTGTCATCACGAAGCCCCGGCACCCCGGGGCTCCCGACACATAGGAGCTGACCATGAGTTTTCTCGGCTTTCTTCTCCTCGGCCTCATCGCCGGGGCCATCGCCAAGCTGATCCTGCCCGGCAAGCAGGGTGGCGGGTGGTTCATCACCCTCCTTCTCGGTGTCGTCGGCGCCCTGCTCGGCGGCTGGCTCGGCAGCCTGATCCTCAACCGGCCCCTGACCGAATTCTGGGACCTGGGCACCTGGCTCCTCGCCATCGCCGGCTCGATCGTCGTGCTGCTGATCTACGGCCTGATCGCCGGTCGTGGCCAGAAGGTCAACGACTGACACCACGCCTTCCCTACGCCCGTCCCCTTCGGCAGCCTCGCGCTTCCCGAAGGGGGCGGGTCATTTCTCTGCCCCGGCGGCCTTCCGCTCGAGCAGGGAACGCTCCCGATCATTGCCCGCGAGCCCCGCGGCGACGGCGAACTCGCTCCTCGCCTCCTCCTCGCGACCGAGCCGCCGCAGCAGCTCACCCCGGGTGGCGGGCAGCAGGTGGTAGCCGCGCAGCGCCCCCGAGCTCGACAGCTGATCGATGATCCGCAACGCGGATGCGGGGCCGGTGGCCATCGCCACGGCAGCGGCACGGTTGAGCTCCACGACCGGCGACGGCGAGATCCGTCCGAGCGCCTCGTAGAGCAGCACGATGCGGTCCCAGTCGGTGTCGTCGACGGATGCCGCCACCGCATGGCACTCCGCGATCGCGGCCTGCAGGCAGCACGAACCGCGACCTCGACCGAGCGCGTCGGCGGTCGCCAACGCCGCGCGGCCGCGGGCGATGCGCCCGCGATCCCACCGTCCGCGGTCTTGATCGGCGAGCAGCACGGGGTCGCCGTTCCGATCCACCCGCGCGGCGAACCGGGCCGCGGTGAGCTCCATCAGTGCGAGCAACCCGTGCACCTCCGGCTCGCGCGGCATCAGCGCCGCGAGCACCCGGCCGAGGCGAATGGCCTCGTCGCTCAGCTCGGGGCGCATCCACTCCGGCCCGCTGCTCGCCGCATGCGCCTCGTTGAAGATCAGGTACAGCACTCCCAGGATCGCGCCGAGACGAGCGGCGTGCTCCTCGCGAGGCGGCACCTCGAAGGGTGCGTTCGCCGCCGCGAGGGTCTTCTTCGCCCGTACGATCCGCTGCTGCACGGTCGCCGTCGGTACGAGGAAGGCGCGGGCGATCTCCTCGCTCGACAGGCCACCGACCACCCGGAGGGTCAGAGCGATCTGCGCCTCCTTCGACAGCACCGGGTGGCACGCGATGAAGATCAGGCGCAGCACGTCGTCATCGACGGCATCCGGGTCCCACAGCATGTCCGCAGACTCGGCTTGTTCGCGCTCCAGGTCGTGGGCGAGAGCGGCGACCCGGGCATCCAGTCGCTCCGCGCGTCGCCATCCGTCGATCGCCTTGCGCTTCGCCACCGCCGTGAGCCAGGCCCCGGCGTTGCGCGGCACCCCCTCGACCGGCCATTGCCGAAGCGCATCCACCAGTGCCTCCTGGGCGAGGTCCTCGGCGAGACCGAAGTCGCCGACCATGCGGGTCAGCGCGCCCACGATGCGGGCCGATTCGATGCGCCACACCGCGGCGACCGCGCGCTCCGCCGACCCGTCATCGGGGGCGGAACGCACGGTCTCGCTGTGTGCGGAAGTGTCCATCACTGCTGTGCGCGCTGGGCCTGCTCCTCGCGCCAGCCGGCTTCCTTCTCGATCCACTCGTTGTCGGCCGGGAAGTCCTCGACACCGGTCACGCGACGCACCTCGAGGAAGGATCCGGGGCCGAGGGGGGCACGGCTCGCCCACTCGGCCGCCTCTTCGCGTGAGGAGACCTCGAGGATCCAGAAGCCGTTGAACAGCTCCTTCGTCTCGCCGTAGGGGCCGTCTGTGATGAGCGGCTTCTCGGCGCTGAAGTCGACGACGAAGCCCTCGGCCGCGTCGGTCAGGCCCTCGCCGGCGACCAGCACGCCGGCCTTGATCATCGACTCGTTGTACTTCCCCATGGCCTCGATGACCTGCTCGAAGGGCATCTCCTTGTATGCCTCGACACCGCTGTCGTCTGCGCGCATGATGAGCATGAACTTCATGATGTTCTCCTTGTTCGAAGGGCCGTCTCTCGACCCTCTCACTACAGACGTCGAACGGGAATGCCACAGATCGACATCGGCGAGAACTTTTTTCTGGACGCCGCTCCGGTCGCACTTTCTGTCGGTTTCAGCGCGGGGAAGCGACAGAAACTGCGACCGGAGCGGGAGCGCAGGTTACGGGAGCGGACGGCTCAGCGATGCGGAGGGGCGGAGGCCGCTTCAGCGATAACTGCCGTGAGGGCGTCGAGGGAGCGCTGCGGGCTCCACGCCGCGGCGACCGACGGCGCCTCTGCACTCAGAGACGCGAGTCGGTCGGGGTCGGTCAGGAGGGAACGGATCGCCGCGCCCAGCGCGTCGATGTCTCCGCTCGGCACCAGGACGCCACCGCCATGCTGCAGCACGTCGCGGATGCCGTAGCGGGCGTCGTACGCCACCACGGGTGCGCCGTGCAGGAGCGCCTCGACGACGCCGAGCGGCTGCCCCTCGAAAGCGGTCGACGTGACGACGAGCGCGGCGCGGTCCAGGACCGTCGCAGGCGAATCGGTGTATCCGGCGAGCACGATGCGGTCCCCCGCGTCGAGCGCCTCGATCAGGGCCTGCAGGCGTTCCTGCTCCGGACCGCCGCCCCAGATCTCCATCCGGGCACCGGGCACGTCGGCTGCCAAGAAGGCACGGATCGCATGATCGATGCGCTTGCCGGGCGCGAGGCGGCCCAGCACGACGACGAGACCGTGTTCACGAAGCTCGTCCCGCGGCTCCACGGGAGCGATCGGATTCGGCACCACCGCGTGCACCGTCGACTCCCCGAACCGGGCGACCACGTCATCCCGCTGCGTGGCGGTCGGCCAGATCACGGCGTCGAAGCGGTCGGCCAGGCGGAACCAGCGCGTCCAGAGCGTGTTCATGGACGCGTCCGGCGTGTAGGGCGCCTCGACGTGCATGGTGTGGATCGTGTGGATGACGCGCACCCGCGGATCCGCCCAGTCCGCGATGAGTTCGCCCAGCTGACGGGACTCGCAGATCACGACGATGCGACGGTCGCCGAACGCGGCCGTCACGTGTTCCAGCCAGGCGCGGTAGAGGCCGCGGAAGCCGTGCAGCGCTCCGATGACCTCGCCGGACTCGTCGTACACGAGGACCGGCTCGTCGGTGAGGTGCCAGTCGGGGTTGCCCGGGATGACGGGCAGCGCCGCGAACGGGCGCCCTTCGGCATCGGTCAGTACGCGATACTCGACATCCGGGTCGGCGGTGACGGCAGCATCCGCCGCATCACGAAGCCAGTCGGCCGATCCCCCGTCGGGCGCGACCGCTTCATCGAAGAGGTTGCGCATCCGCGACGTGTCCGCGAGCGCACCGTGCTCCGCGAACGTCATCCGGTGCGCGGCGTGATCGGCCGCGGTTCCCGGATCGAACGTGAGCAGCTGCGGACCGGCACCGTCGGCGACGCCCGCTCCGGCAAGCTGACGGGCGCGCGCGAGCGTCGCGATCGTGTACCCGCCGTCGAGGCCCGGGATCAGCCGGCTGGACAGCACCAGGTACTCGGCGTCGGGAAGGCCCGGCGCCGCACCGGGGAGCAACGCGCTCCCTACTCCCACTCGATGGTCCCCGGCGGCTTCGACGTGACGTCGAGCACGACGCGGTTCACGTCGCGCACACCGTTCGTGATGCGGTTGGAGATCTTCGACAGCACGTCGTAGGGCAGACGCGTCCAGTCGGCGGTCATGGCATCTTCGCTCGACACCGGACGCAGCACGATCGGGTGACCATAGGTGCGGCCGTCGCCCTGCACGCCCACCGAGCGCACGTCGGCCAGCAGCACGACCGGGCACTGCCAGATCTCCTGGTCGAGCCCTGCCTTGGTCAGCTCTTCGCGGGCGATGGCGTCGGCCTCACGCAGAATCTCGAGACGGTCAGCGGTGACCTCACCGATGATCCGGATGCCAAGACCGGGCCCCGGAAACGGCTGGCGTCCGACGATCGCCTCGGGGATGCCGAGCTCGCGACCGATCGCACGGACCTCGTCCTTGAAGAGGGCCCGCAGCGGCTCGATCAGCTCGAAGTCGAGGTCGTCGGGAAGACCGCCCACGTTGTGGTGCGACTTGATGTTCGCGGTGCCCGCACCGCCGCCGGACTCCACCACGTCGGGGTAGAGCGTTCCCTGCACGAGGAACTTGACGGGAGCGCCGCCCGAAGCCTTCGCCTCGGCGACGAGATCGAGCTGCACCTTCTCGAACGCGCGGATGAACTCGCGGCCGATGATCTTGCGCTTCTCCTCGGGGTCGGTCACACCCTGGAGGTGACCGAGGAAGGTGTCTGCCGCGTCGACGGTGATGAGACGCACGCCGGTGGACTCGACGTAGTCCTTCTCGACCTGCTCGCGCTCGCCCTTGCGGAGAAGGCCGTGGTCGACGAAGACCGCGGTGAGCTGGTCGCCGATGGCCTTGTGTACGAGGGCCGTGGAGACTGCGGAGTCGACCCCGCCCGAGAGCGCCGAGATGACGCGGGCGTCACCCACCTGCGCGCGGATGCGCTCGATCTGCTCGGCGATCACGTTGCCGCTGTTCCAGTCGGAGGCGAGACCCGCCCCCTTGTGCAGGAAGTTCTCGATCACGCGCTGGCCGTGGTCGGAGTGCTTGACCTCGGGGTGCCACTGCACGCCGTAGAACCCGCGCTCCTCATTCGCGAACGCCGCGACCTTGGTCGCATCCGTGGTCGCGAGCACGTCGAAGCCTTCGGGGGCCTTGGCGACCTGGTCGCCGTGGCTCATCCACACGTTCTGCTCCACCGGCTGACCGCCGAGCAGCGTGCCGCCGTCGCCGGAGATCGCGGCATCCGTCGCGCCGTACTCGCGCAGGCCGGTGTTCGCGACCTCGCCGCCCAGCGTCTGGGCCATGTACTGGAAGCCGTAGCAGATGCCGAGGGTCGGAACCCCGAGGTCGAAGACTGCCGGGTCGAGCTTCGGCGCGCCCTCCTCGTACACCGACGAGGGACCGCCGGAGAGGATGATCGCGACCGGGTTCTTGGCGGCGATCTCTTCGGCCGTGGCCGTGTGCGGCACGATCTCGCTGTAGACGCCGGCCTCGCGCACACGACGGGCGATCAGCTGCGCGTACTGCGCGCCGAAGTCGACGACGAGCGCAGGACGCTGCTGGGTCTCGGACTGTTCGGTCAACGGACACCTTCCGGGGCGGGGGTGGAGGCCTCGGCGGCCTCTCTGGTGGCGAGATAGGTCTTGACTTCACGGGCGACGACCGCCTCCATGAAGAACGACAGCAGCGGCACGACGCCGCCGAGCGCGAGCATGATGAACCGCGGGAAGCGCCAGCGCATCAGGCTCCACATGCGGAAGCACGCGAAGAGGTACACGACGTAGAACCAGCCGTGCGCCACGAGGATGAACAGCGAGAGGTTGAACCCGTCGCCCAGCGAAGTCATCTCACAGGAGTTGGTCATCGGGGCGAAGAGCGACCACCACTGGCAGTCGGGCCCGGCGAGCACTCCGGCGAACCAGAGCGGCCCTCCGGAGCCTCCCATGAAGAGCTCGAGGTGGATCGGCGTGTACTTCAGCACCATCTCGGTCAGCAGCAGGAGCAGCATGACTCCTGTGATGATCGACGCGATCTGGTAGAACTTCAGCGCACCGCGGATCGCCGGAAAGCTGGCGACTTTCGGTTCGGGCATGCGTCCAGTCTAGCCGCCGGGAAATCATGCCGAATCCGGCCGCAGACGGTCGCGCTCCCCACCCGCGACGACACAACTTCGGAGATCGGAAGCCACACGCCGATCCTCGGGCGTTCAGCCCGGCGTGTCTGCCTCGGACTCCGAAGTTGTGCCGAGGAGCGGGGGCGGAGACGGCGGGCGCGACGAAGGCCGCCGGGATCACTCCCGACGGCCTCCGCCTGTGTCATCCGGCTATCGGATCAGAACCACTCGTCCCGGATCAGAACCACCGCGTGAGCAGTTCCCAGAGCCAGTCGAGGATCGCGCCGACGATTCCGCCGGCACGGTTGACCGTGACCGTCGCGGTCGCCGCATCCCCGTCGGCCTGCGACGCGGCGACGGTGTACTTGCCCGACGGCGCGCTCTTCGGCACGGTGACCTGGGTGCTGAACGTGCCGTCGGCACCCACCTGGACGGTGCCGACTGGGACCGGCTTGCCCTTCTTCGGACGCAGCTCGATGCTCACCGTCTCACCGGGCACATAGCCCTCGCCGGTGACCTTGAGGCCCTTGCCCGCGGTCACCTTCGACGAGCCGAGGGCGATCGTGCCGGCGAACTCCTCTTCACCGGCGATCGCGAACGGCACCTGCACGGTCGTCCCGGTTCCGGCGACGGCGACGGTGAGCGACTGCTCCCCGAAGACGCCGGAGGGCACCGTGAAGGTGAGGCTCGCGCGACCGCCCTCGTCGGTGGTGTCGACGACCGCCGGATCGACGGCTCCGGTGGCGAGCACGGTGTCGCCCAGCGAGAGCGTCACCTCGCCCGGCGCCGGCTCGCCCGCGCTGAAGGCCAGCGAGGAGAGCGACACCGTCACCTGGTCGCCGGCGCTGTATCCGTCGGCATCGGCGGGGCTGACCGCCACTCCGACCGCGCGCTGGGCGTAGTCGGGGCTCGCGGTCTTGTTGGCGTCGAACCAGTCGACCATGGACTGCAGATCGATCTTGCCGGTGTCGCGCTTGCCTGCGCCCTCCTTGAAGGTGAAGAAGTTGTCTCCACCCGCGGCGAGGAACGAGTTGGCGGCGACCGTGTAGTTCGCCGCCGGGTCCACCGGCGTGCCGTTGAGCGTGATCGACGTGATCCGTGCTCCCTGTGCCGCAGCGGGGTCGTAGGTGTAGACCAGACCCTCCGAGACTCCGAGTTTCAGGAACGGACGCGCCGAACCCGCCGGCTGCCACTGCTCCTCGAGCACGCCCTTGAGCTGCGCACCGGTGAGCGTCAGCGTCACCAGCGTGTTGGCGAACGGCTGTACCGTCGCCGCCTCGCGATAGGTGACGTTGCCTGCGGGATCGTTCGCGTTGGACGACGCGTAGGTGAGGTTCGCGCGGATGCCGCCGGGGTTCATGAGCGCCAGGTCGGCGCCCGTGGACCACTGCTGCACGTCGGCGACGAAGTTGCCGATGGTGGACTCGCCACCGCGGTTCTCCGTCTTGCCGTCGCTCTGGCGCGCCCGGTTGAAGTCGGCCGTGATGTCACCGACCTTGATCGCGCCCAGGACGTCGGCCTCGGCCTTGGCCTTGTCGACGATCGCCTGCACCTCGGGAACCGCCGGATACAGCGGCTTGCCCGCCGCGGTGAGGGGCTTGATCTCGTTGGTGATCGAGATCAGGTCCTTCGTCTTCGGGTCGACCTTGATGTTCATCAGGCCCAGGTTTTCGCCGTACTGCCCTGCGGAGACGACCGGGCGGCCGTCGATCACATGGTTGTAGGCGAGGTGGGTGTGTGCGGACACGATCGCGTCCACGTCGTCGTCGACGCCGTAGACGATCTCGCCGAGCGGCGAATCCGGGGTGATGCTCGACAGCTCGACGCTGGAAGCGCCCTCGTGCACGAGCAGGATGACGACATCCGCCTCGCCGTTGGACTCGTCGCCGTCGCGCAGATCGTCGGCGACCGCGTTCACGGAGTCGGCGATGCTGCGGACCTCGAGGTCCTTGATGCCCTCGGGCGAGACGAGCGAGTCGAGGTCTTCGGTGACGGCACCGACGAAGCCGACCTTCACGCCGTCGAGCTCCTTCACCCAGGCCGGTGCGAGCGCGGGCTCGCCCGTCTCGGTCACGAAGACGTTCGAGGAGATGTACTCCCAGTCCGCGCGCTCCTGCACGCGATCGCGCAGGTCTTCCCAGCCCTGGTCGAACTCATGGTTTCCCGCGGCGCTGACATCGAGACCGGCCGCGTTCAGCGCGTCGATCGTCGGGTTGTCGTCGTTGATGAACGAGGTGAACGTCGATGCACCGATCAGGTCACCGGCACCGGCGAAGATCGTGTTCGGGTTCGCGTCGCGGAACTGCTTCACGGCTCCCGCCAGCACGGCGGCACCGGCGGCGGCGCCGTCGGCCTCGATCCGACCGTGGAAGTCGTTGACCGTGACGACGTCGATGCTCACCGGCGGGATCTCCGAGGAGACGCCGACGATGATCGGGTCGTGGTCACTGGACCGGTACGGCGTTCCCGACTCGGTGGCGCCGTACGCGTAGCCGCGATCGCTCCACTCCGGCGAGTTGATGCCCCACACGCCTGCGCCCGTGATGGACGAGGTGAGCGACGGCGACGCGATCACGTGGTCGAGCGAACCGAGCTCACCGTCGAACGTGTACGTGTACTGACCATCGGTCTTGTCGGCGACGAGGTCGCTCCACCCCTTCGAGGTGAACACGTCGATCGGGTCTTCCTTGCCATAGGCGTTGAAGTCGCCGATCAGCAGCATGTCGCTGCTGCCGGTGGTCTCCTCGAGCTCGGCGGTGAAGGCCAGGATCGCGTTCGCCTGCTTCACGCGGTCGGCGTTGAAGAAGCCCTGTCCGTCTGCCGGCTCGGCACCTGCGCCCTCGGGCGGCGACTTCGACTTCAGGTGGTTCGCCACCACAGTGACGACGCGGCCGTCGATGTCGAACGCCTGCGCGATCGGCTCGCGCGCGTTGCCCCACACGGTCTCGTCGGTCACCGTGGCGCTGTCGCCCACGGTCTCGACGGCGTCCTTCTTGTAGATGATCGCGTTGGTGATGTAGTCGGTCGTCGCCGCGTCGTTCAGCGCGGCGGGCGTGGGCACGTAGTCCCACACCTCGCTGCCGGCGTCGGCGTTGAGTCCGGCGACCAGGTCCTTGAGGGCCGTGTCGACGGGCTTGCCCAGCTTGACCGAATTCTCGATCTCCATGAGGGAGACGATCTCGGCGTCGAGTCCGTTGATCGCCGCGACGATCTTGGACTTCTGGATCGCGAACTGCGCCGCGTTCGCGGCCCCGCGGGCGTTGGAGTTCTCGCTCTTCAGCGTCGTGAAGTAGTTGTAGACGTTGAAGGACGCGACCTGCACGTCGCCGCCCACCTCAGGCGCGGAGTCGGTGCGCGGGTTCGTCGCCTCGAACCCGACCTTGAGGTCGGCGGACGAGGAGTCGTCGATCGGCACGACCGGCTGCAGACGCCAGTCGTTGAAGCCCCACTGCAGCACGTAGCCGTTGTCGCCGAAGTCGACGGTGTCGCCGTTTCGGACCACCGTGTCCTTGGTGAAGTACGGCTGCTCTCCGGGGTGCCCGCTGTTGGACACCTGGATGGACCAGCCGTCGTCGAGAAGGATGCGGTTGGCGCGGTTGGCCGCGGCTATGGCCGCCGCCTCAGCGCCGGGACGCGTGGTCTCGGTGCTCTTCACGGCCAGATCGGCACCGGCATTCAGCCACAGTGTGCCGAAGTTGAACAGCTGGTGGCTGGAGGCGAGACGGTAGCTGCCCTCGGGAGCGACGTACATGTTCTCGTACTGCTCGCGGTCGGCACCCTGCACCGTGGCGGGCAGCGGCGTGACGGCGGGAACGCCGACGCCGGCGGTCAGCACCTCGATGTCGGCGGCTGCAGCGGGGTTCAGCTGCGTCTGCCCGAAGTACTCGCTCACGGAGCCGGTGACCGAGACGAGGTCTCCGATCTCGACGCTCGGAGCCAGTGCGTTCAAGAAGACGAACACGCCGTCCGAGGCGCCGGGAGTCGCGTCCGTCGCACCGCCGGAGCCCTGCGTCTGGATGACGATGCCCTTGTAGCCGCCGGTGCGGTAGTCGGCTGTGACGACGCCCTCGACCTGCACGGTCTTGCCGCTCAGCGGCGACACGTCGGTCGTGCCCTGCACCTCGGCGATCGTCGCCTCTGTCGGCTCGCCGCCGGGGTCGGTGCCCGGGTCGGTGTCGCCGGAGTTCTGCGGAGTGATCGTGGCCGAGAGCGTGAAGTCGGCGCTGTTGTCGTCGGTGTCCACACCGTCGGTGCGGTTCAGCGACTTCACGTCGGTGTTGCCGGCGGGCGGGGTCGCGGCCTTCGTCTCGAACGTGTTGGAGGTGCCGTAGCCCAGGACGTCGATCACACCGTCGACGCCCACGACCGAGCCGGGGGTGAGAGTCACCGCGGCCGTGCCCTGGACGAGCGCCAGCGTGCCGTTCGTGCCGCTCGGAGTCAGGGTGCTCGTGGCATCGGGAGCCGGCAGTTCCGCACCGTTCGCGCCGTTGCTGTTGCCCTGCACCAGGTAGTGGCCGCCGGCCGGGATCACGCCGGTGAGCGGGGCGACGCCATTGGAGGCGCCGGTGCCGGTCGCCGACCGGTACTGCAGCGACATGCCGTCGAGCGTGATCGCCGCCGAGGTCGGGTTGTACAGCTCGACGAACTTGTTCTTGAACGCCGCCCCTGCGCTGCCGCCGGAGAGATACGCCTCGTTGATCACCACCCCCGTGCCCGTGGTGTCGGCTGTGGCGGGCACAGCGGCCAGCGAGCCGAGGCTCAGCGCGGCGACGCAGGTCACGGCGAGAGCGCCGATGCGCCCTTGACTTCTACGGTGCGAGACGGGAACCCTGCGGTTCTCGTCGTCTGAAGCGGACATCATCGGTGCTGTCTCCTCGGTCGGGTTCGACACTTCTCAGGACTGTCACGGCGCACAGGGAGAACTCCCAGCGTGCTCACATGGTGCGAGCATACGTAGCGGTCCGGACATCCTCAACGGAGTTTTCCGATTCGTCATCGAGCGCTCACCGGATGGCCTCGACGACCCCTGACGAAGGTCGCTATCGCGGAGAGACGGCACGCAATTGCGCATCGATTCGCGCGCGGATGCGCGCGATGATCAGGGTGTCTTCGCCGCAGCCGCGTCTTCGAACTCCTCGACCTCGCGCTCCCAGGCATCCTTCGCCAGGCGGTACCAGAGGTAGAACGCGAAGCCCGCGAAGATCGCCCACTCCACCGCATAGAAGACGTTCAGCCAGTTCACCGGCGACATCTCATCGGGCGCCGGCGACGAGATGTCGATCAGGCCGGCGGTCGCCGTCGTCGAGGCCAGATAGGGGCGGTAGACGTCGAGCTGCTCGATGTCGTGCCAACGACTGAGGAGAGCAGCCGGCGACATCCGATCCAACCGCTCCGGATCGGAGTGCGGGGGAACCTTGGGGCCCTCGTCGGAGATGATGCGCCCCGAGATCTCGACCACCGACCCGTCGGCACCGGCCTCGAGTTCCTTCACTGCCGCATCCGCCGCCGCGCGATCCGGGGCCCAGCCGATCGCGACCGCGATCGATCTCCGTTCGTCGACGCGCAGCTGACCGGTGACCCAGTAGCCCTCGACGTCGTCGTTGAACCGGCTCGACACGACGATGAAGTCATCGGGGACCCAGGCCCCGGACGTCTCCACACGCTGTCCCACCAGCGGCTCGGGGAGGTACTGCCCCGGCTCGAGAACCTCGGTGAGCTGCTGCACCTGCTCGGTCGCACCGGGCTCGGGCGGATCCGTCTCGATCGCCCGCTCGAGCTGCCACTGCCCGAGCCAGGCGAACACACCGGCGACGAGGAGGCACAGCAGCAGCATGCCGATCCAACGTCCCCGGAGCATGACCTCACGAAGGGTCGGGGGGAACAGTGCGGGCGTGGTCACGGTGGTGCGCTGAACCTCAGGCCTCGTAGGGCGCGAGCACGACCTCGACCCGCTGGAACTCCTTGAGGTCGGAGTACCCGGTGGTCGCCATCGACTTGCGCAGCGCGCCGATCAGGTTCGCGGTGCCGTCGGCGACCGGAGCGGGACCGTAGAGGATCTCCTCGAGCGTGCCGATCCCTCCGACCTCGACCCGGCGGCCGCGCGGGAGCTTCGGGTGGTGGGCTTCCGGACCCCAGTGGAATCCGCGGCCGGGGGCGTCGGTGGCGCGAGCCAGCGCGACGCCGAGCATGACCGCATCCGCACCCATGGCGAGCGCCTTGACGATGTCGCCGGAGGTGCCGACACCACCGTCGGCGATCACGTGCACGTAGCGGCCGCCGGACTCGTCGAGGTAGTCGCGTCGCGCGGCGGCGACGTCGGACACAGCGGTCGCCATGGGCGCGTGGATGCCGAGGGTCGCGCGCGTCGTGGACGCTGCTCCCCCGCCGAATCCGACGAGCACTCCGGCTGCTCCTGTGCGCATGAGGTGCAGGGCCGCGGTGTAGGTGGCGGCCCCGCCGACGATGACCGGGACATCGAGGTCGTAGATGAACTTCTTGAGGTTCAGGGGTTCGGCGACGCTCGACACGTGCTCGGCCGACACCGTGGTGCCGCGGATGACGAACAGGTCGACGCCGGCGCGGGCCACGGTGTCGTAGAACTCCTGGGTGCGCTGCGGCGTCAGTGAGCCCGCCACCGTGACGCCCGCCTCGCGGATCTCAGCGAGGCGGCTCGTGATGAGCTCGGGCTTGATCGGCTCGGCGTACAGCTCCTGCATGCGGACCGTGGCCGTGCCCTCGTCGAGGCCGGCGATCTCGGCGAGCAGCGGCTCCGGGTTCTCGTACCGCGTCCACAGTCCCTCGAGGTCGAGCACGCCCAGCCCGCCCAGCTGGCCCAGCATGATCGCCGTCTGCGGGCTGACGACCGAATCCATCGGCGCGCCGAGCACCGGGATGCCGAACCCGAAGGCGTCGATGGTCCAGGCGGTGGACACATCCTCCGGGTTGCGCGTGCGCCGGGAAGGCACCACCGCGATGTCATCGAACGTGTACGCGCGACGTGCGCGCTTTCCTCGGCCGAGCTCGATCTCCATGGTCACCCGACCAGCCTACCCGGGCGCGGCCGTCGCCTCGGGCAGAGCTCGAGACGGTGCGGAGCGGCGAAGGTCCGCGACGGCATCGGGAAGCGGGCCTGCCGCCTTTCACCCCGATGAGGGGATGACGCCCCTCATCGGCTGGAGCGAGTCTGAGACCGCGGGATCCGAGTGGGTCCCGTTCTCTATGAGAGGTGACTTCATGACCCTTTGGGCCGGTTTCTGGGACATCGTCTGGTGGTTCCTGGCAGCGTTCGTCCTGTTCGCGTACCTGTTCGCGCTGTTCGCGATCATCACGGACCTGTTCCGCGATCACAAGCTGAACGGATGGGCGAAGGCGGCCTGGCTGATCTTCCTGGTCTTCGTTCCGTTCCTCACCGCCCTGATCTACCTGATCGCCCGTGGGGGCGGAATGGCGGAGCGCGGTGCTCGCGACACGCAGGCCACGCAAGCAGCCGCCGCCGACTACATCAGGTCGGTCGCCGGCAGCAGCCCGAGCGACGAGATCGCGAAGGCGAAGGCCCTCCTCGATGCCGGCACGATCAACGCTGCGGAGTACGAGCAGATCAAGACGCGCGTACTCGCGGGCTGACCGGATGCGAAGAAGGGGCTCGTGGTCTCACATGGCGGCGAGCCCCTCCCCGATCGGTGAGATCAGAGGAGACCCACGCGTCGAGCGGCCTCGACCGCCTCGGCGCGTCCGTTGACCTGCAGCTTGCTGTAGATGCTGCGCAGCTGGGACTTGACGGTATTGGCGCTGACGTACCGACGTCCTGCGATCTCGGCGATGCTCTGATACGCGGGAAGCTCACGCAGCAGCTCGTGTTCCCGCGTCGTGAGTTTGGCGATCTCGACGGGTGCGGTCTGCTCCGACATCGCCAGGTCCGGATGGGCGAGGATCGCCTCCGCCATCGGCCGCCAGGCTCCGAGTCGCTCGATGCGTGCGCGCAGCACGGCAGCCGGCTCCTGACCTTCCTGGAGGAACGGCCGCACCGCCCTCAGCGGGGCCGCACACATCAGCGCGTTCAGGATCGCCGCTGTCGCCGACGCGTCGCGACGCTGCCGCTCCGCGTGCACGGCGAGGGCGACCCACGCGGAGGCGAGAGTCAGCGGAGCGGAGCGCGGGGCACCGTGTGCCAGCGCCTCCCGGAGGGCGTGATCGCCCTCCCGATTCGGATGACGGAGGAACGCGACGGTCGCCGTTTCGATGCTGTACTCGCCGAGGACGCGTCGGCTGCGCGCCAGCAGACGGTCGGCCAGGGGGCCGTCACCCTGACGGACTGCGGAGCCCATGGCGGGGATGACGGCGTAGGCGAGGCTGACGAGCGAGTCGGCGAGATCGTTCTCGATCAGAGCCGCAACGTGCGCGAGCGCGTCGGTGCCACCGCGGCGAGTGAGTTCGTCGAGCGCGAGGAGCGTCTGCGTCAGATGATCGACGCGCGCGCCGGCGCGCGGGCTCCAGCGTCGCAGCACGCTCACCGCGAGAGGATCGGCCCGATGGTACGCCTGCGTCGCCTGGAGGCACACGACCCGCGCTGCCACGTCGTCGCGTTCGTCGGCACCACTGAGCGGGTTTCGTTCGAGCTGAAGGAGGACGGGCTCCATCCCGATCCGACTCGGCGCCCGGGAGACGATCGACAGCGCACTCTCCAGGATCAGCATCCGCAGCCACCGCAGTTCCGAGGTGTCTGCGGTCGGCGAGCCGAGTTGCACGAGGGCCGCGCTCCTGTTCTCCTCCATCTCGCCGTCCCTCGCGCCCGCGGTCCACACCTGCGCGTACTCGAGCAGGAGCGCGGTTCCGCGCGAGACGCGTGCGGCGACGGGCAGCAGTGCCACGTCGCGGGTGCCATCCTGCCGTCGGTTCGCGTGCGCCCAGAGAGCGTCCACGATCTCGTCCACCACGCTCGGAGGCCTTCTCTGCGTGGCGCGACTGCGCACACGCAGCAGCTGCGCCGCGCCGCGGCGGTCGTCGAAGTACGGGACCGCGAGGAGGAGGCCCATATCCGCCTCCAGCCGCTCGCGATCCTTCTGCGCGACCGCGCGAACGGCGCGCATCACGGAACCGGACTCGCCGCGGAAGATCAGCTCGTAGCCATGCTGATCGAGGAACGCAGCGAGAGCGGTCGAGTCGGAGGCCCGGACAGCCTGATCGAGGGCGCGGCGCAGGTCTCCTCTCGCCGAGAACCACTCGGCTGCCGCGGCATGAGCGCTGTTCGCTCGCGGGAGGTCACGGCGACGCTGCTCCGCTGCGAGGAACGCCCAGAGGATCGGGTGGAAACGGAAGGAATCGTCCTTCGTGCGCACCACGAGCATGGTGATCCGCGCGAGCCGATCGAGCACACGACCGGCATCGGGGATCCCCGTGACCTCGACCGCGAGAGCCGCCGACACCGTCCTCGCGACAGCCGACCAGAGCAGCACCTCTTCCTGCGCGGGCGTGAGCGGGGCCAGCACCTCGGCGACGAGGTAGTCCGCGACGGGGCGGCTGTCGCCGTCGAAGCGTTCCATCGCCGCACGGTCGCCGGTCTCCAGCAGCCGGCGCACGAGCACGAGCGCCGTCACCCATCCCCCGGTGCGTGCGAGGAGTCCCCGCAGCGTGTTCCCGGCCGGATCCATCGCGCCGGCGAACAGTGTGGCGGCCTCCTCGGCGGTGAACGCGAGATCTGCTCCGGATATCTCGCGCGTCCGCGCCCATCTCGCGGGCGACGCGGGAAGCGCGTCGAATCGTCCGGCCAGGACCACCCGAAGGCGGGCGTCGCCGCTGTCGATCGCCGACGCGATGGCGTCCACCACGCGCGCCGACCCGCGATCCAGCTGGTCGATGACGAGGTACACCCGGGGGTCCCCCGATTCCCTGCTCCGCGCGATGGCGTCGAGGGCCTGTTCCTCGACGCCGGCGTCCGCGATCCACACGGCGCCGTCGAGCGTCGCCGTCCACTGCTCGAGAAGAGCGGACTTGCCCGAGCCCGCAGGCGCCCAGATGCCCACGATGCGGAACCCCTGCTCGAGAGCGTCGAACATCTTCCGCAGTCGAGGCCGGTCGACCAGGCCGCTGCGATGCACGAACGCAACCGCCTCCGACCCGCGTGAATGAGTGTCCCCGAGATCTGTCATCTCGGTATTATTTCACCTTTTACAGGTGGGTCCGCGTCAGCGTGGTCCACCCCTCATCGAGCGCGAGCCACCCGCTTCTCGTCCCACACGGGCTCGTCCGATTCATAGACCTCGCCGTCGGCCCCGAAGACCAGGAAGCGATCGAACGACCGGGCGAACCACCGGTCGTGCGTCACAGCCAGCACGGTCCCCTCGAATCGCGCGAGCGCCTGCTCCAGCGCCTCCGCCGACTCCAGGTCGAGGTTGTCGGTCGGCTCGTCCAGCAACAGCAGCGTCGCCCCGGAGAGCTCGAGCAGCAGCACCTGGAACCGTGCCTGCTGCCCGCCCGACAGCGAGTCGAACGTCTGCTGCGCCTGCCGCACGAGTCCGTACCGGTCCAGCGCCGAACTCGCGGCGTCCCTCGGCATCCCGGCGCGGCGGTCGTCGCCCCGATGCAGGATCTCCAGGAGCGAGCGCCCGACGAACTCCGGATGCGCGTGCGTCTGCGCGAACAGACCGGGCACGACCCGTGCGCCGAGAGTCGCGGTGCCGGTGTGCTCGACCGCGCCCAGCTGCTCCCCGCTCGAGGTGACATGACCGAGAGTCGCATCGGGGTCGCTGCCGCCGCGGGCGAGTAACCGCAGGAAGTGCGACTTGCCCGACCCGTTGGATCCGAGCACCGCGACCCGGTCGCCGTACCAGACCTCCGCATCGAAGGGACGCATGAGCCCGGTCAGCTCGAGCCGCTGCGCGACCACGGCCCGCTTGCCGGTGCGTGCGCCGCGCAGACGCATGTCGAAGTCCTGTGCGGGCGGGCGCTCCTCGGGCGGACCCGCCTCCTCGAACTTGCGCAGGCGCGTCTGCGCCGCCTGATAGCGCGAGGCGAAGCCGTCGTTCGCCGAGGCCTTGACCTTGAGGTTCGCGACGAGCGTGCGCAGCTTCTCATGCTGTTCGTCCCAGCGCCGACGCAGCTCGTCGAGCCGATCCAGCCGGTCGCTCCTCGCCTGCTGATAGGTCGAGAAGCCACCGCCGTGCACCCATGCCGTGGCACCGGCGCCGCCCGGCTCCAGCGTGATCAGCCGGTCGACGGCGCGCGCGAGCAGCTCACGGTCGTGTGACACGAGCAGCACGGTCTTCGGCGTCTGGCGCAGCTGCTCCTCCAGCCACCGCTTCGTCGGCACATCGAGGTAGTTGTCCGGCTCGTCGAGCAGCAGCACCTCATCGGGTCCGCGCAGCAGGGCTTCGAGCGCGAGCCGCTTCTGCTCGCCGCCGGAGAGCGTGGTGAGCTCGCGATACCGCGCCCGCTCGAACGGGACGCCCAGCGCGGCCACCGTGCACTGATCCCAGACGGTCTCGTGCTCGTAGCCGCCGGCATCCGCGTACTCGGCGATCGCCGACGCGTACGCCATCTGCGTGTCATGCTCGTCGCGTTCGATCAGCGCGTTCTCCGCCGCCTCCAGGGCTTCGGCCGCCGCGCGGATGCGCCGGGGCGCGACCCGCACCAGCAGCTGGTGCACGGTCTCGCCCGCCTCGCCGTGTCCGACGAACTGGTCCATGACGCCGAGGCCGCCGTCGATCGTGACGACACCGTCATCGGCCGCCTGATCGCCGCGGATGATGCGCAGCAGCGTGGTCTTGCCCGCCCCGTTCGGGCCGATCAAGGCACTGGTGGAGCCTGCGCCGACGCGGAAGGTCGCCTCGTCGAGAAGCGGTCTGCCGTCGGGGAGCGTCAGCGAGACACTGGAGACATCGATGTAGCCCACGGTGCGTGGCCGTCCTTCCGCCCGCGCATGCCGAGCCGACCAGGCTATCAGGCATGGCCGCCGCCGTCAGGTCAACGCCGAAGCTGCTCGACGCGTTCGGACTCCCCCCAGGCGCGATCCGCCGTGAGCGCGACCGCGTCGAGGCGGGCCGCCACCGCGAGGCACAGGCGATCGCCGAGCGAGAGTCCACTCCCGCGCTTCCACAGGCGGGCTGCCTCCTCGGCGTCACGGTGCGACACCGGCTCGACGCGCAGTCGATAGCTGAGCAGCAGTCCGGATGCCACGCCCCAGTCGGCACCGGAGGCCCGCACCTTCTGGGCGACCTCGGACCAGTTCGCCGCCCCGACCACCGCTTCGTCGAGAACCTCCTCGACGCGATCCGCTCCGGGTTCGCCCTGCAGGAATGCGAGGAGTGCGGACGCATCCAGAACGATCACGCAGCGGCGTCCTCGGAGTTCGCGGCCGCCCGGCGTTCGGCGAGGAGCGATTCCAGAGCGTCCTTGCCTTCGAGCTGCGACCTGACGAGCGCCTTCGCCTGCTCGCGCGTGACGAGGATGACCCCACCCGCCGTCTCGATCATCAGCAGCGGGACGCCCTGCTCCCAGTGCTGGCGGGTGCGGAGCTCCGCGGGGACGACCAGACGGCCGCGATCACCCATCGGTGCGACGAACGTGGTATCCATGCATCCACGGTACCACCCGCGAGTAGGCGGTGGGAGGTCAGTCGGCGCGGCTCAGACTCGTCAGCACCTCGGTGCGGGGTGCGGACGGCAGGATGAAGCGGAACTCGGTGCCCACGCCCTCCTGGCTGGCCACATCCATGCTCCCGCCGTGCGCCAGGACGATCGCCCGCGTGATCGTGAGACCGAGCCCGACACCCGGCACGGCGTTGCGCGTGGCTGTCGATGCACGGAAGAAGCGGGTGAACAGCATCCCCTGCTCGTCTTCCGGGATCCCGACACCCGTGTCCTGCACGGCGAGCTCCACTCCCCCGTCGACCACCCGGACGCGGGCACTGACGCGCCCGCCACGCGGGGTGAACTTGATGGCGTTGGAGAGCAGGTTGTCGAGCGCCTGACCGATCCGCCCGGAGTCGATCAGGAGGGGGATCGCGTCGGCCCCCACCTCGGCTTCGATCGAGATGCCCTCGCGCTGCGCGTGCGGTCCCGCGGAGACGACAGCCGATCGCACCAGTTCGACGACATCCGCCTCTTCGCGCTCGAGCGGGAACCGCCCGGATTCGACCTGCGCGGTGAACAGCAGGTCGCCGACCAGGTTGAGCAGACGCTTCGCATTGCGCTCGATGATGCCGACGAACTCCTGCTGGTCCTCGGTCAGCGGCTGTCCGGGGTCGTTCTGCAGCAGATCGAGGAACCCGATGATCGCGCTCAGCGGCGTGCGGAGCTCGTGGGAGATCATCCCGACGAACTCGTCCTTCATGCGCGCGACCTCGACGGCCCTGGTCTCGTCGGTGAGGACGAACAGATACCCCTGCTGCGCGCCCGCGCCGTCTTTGTGCGGGGTGACGGTGACCCGAGCGGGAACCGTCGTGCCGCCCGCCGTCGTCACCTCGATGTCTCCGTCGACCGAAAGGCCGGCGTCGGCCTGGGCGAACAGCGCCTGGATTCCGGGCGAGAGATCCGCATAGCCGGGCAGAAGCTCGTGGTCCGAGCCGGGGCGGTCCGCATTGTCGGCCGCCAGCATCGACAGGACCGCCGTGGAGAAGAAGCGGTCGATGCGCACGCCGTCGCGCGCTTCCTCCGCCGAGAGCCCCAGCAGGCGCTCGGCTCCGGGGTTCCACGCCGTGATCTTCCCGCTGCAGTCCGTCGCGATCACCGCCTGCGCCGTGATTGACGCCCACAGACTCTCGAAGGAGTCCAGCAGTTCCCGGTACTGACGCTCCTTGTCGCGCAACTGCACGATCATCGCCACGTTCTCCGACAGCGCCTTGGTGCGCTCGACGACGAGTTCCTCCGCCTGCTCCACGCGCATGCGCTGCTGGCGGGACAGCTCGTTGACGACCGCGGCGACCGCGGAGAACACCAGCGGCCCGACGACACCGCGCAACCACTCGACCGAGGTCGACGGCGGGTCGGCGAAGTACGGCATGAGCAGTGCGATGGAGGTGAGTCCGCCGACGACGAAGACCCAGCGGATGCCCGGGGCAGCCGCGATCCAGACCACGGGGAGGATGACCAGCGAGCCGAAGATCGACGAGGCGCCACCGGTACCGGCACGGAACAGCCCGAACCCGATGATGTCGACCATGGGGATGAGCAGCACGACCCAGCCGTCGTAGACATGGCGGGCGCTCAGCACCACGGCTTGCACGGTCGCTGCGAGGACCAGTCCGAGCCCCAGGAGGGCGACGCCGAGATGTGTGAACGGCAGGTCCGCGTTACCCCACGACAGGAGCGCCGCGATGACGATGGCGGCGGCGGACGGCAGCTGCTTGACCAGAGGGCTCGGGTTGTCGAACATCCGGTACCACCGGCTCTCGGCCCGGTCGATGGCCGTCGCCCTCACTTCTTCACCTGCTCCACGATCCGATGCAGATCCGCGCCCGTGATCGGCTTCGGCAGCGCGGCATCCGCCGGCGGGTAGTCGGCGGCATCGAGCACCGAGCTGATCACGAGGAAGCAGTCGGGGAACTGCTCCTGCACCAGGCGCGCGCACGCCTGCCCCGAGATCCCCGGAAGCAGCAGATCGAGTACGGCGACCGCGGGATCGATCTCCGGGAATGCCGCGATCGCCGACTCGGCGTCATGCGCGATGAAGACGTCGAAGCCCTCGCGCTCGAGATAGCGGCGCAGGAGCGCAGCCTGATCGGGGGCGTCCTCGACGACGAGAGCCAACGGCCTCCCGGTCATCGAAGGAACAGCTCTCGCACGACGACCACGACGATGACGACAGCGAGCGCGAGGGCCGCCTGCGGGATCAGTCGTCGCTCGCGTCGGGCATCCGCGACGATCTCCTCCCGCTCGGCTTCGGGTGACGGTGCAGCGGTCATGAGTCGACGCGTCCGATCTTCTCGGTCTTGATCCAGGAGGCGTCTGCGCGACGCCACTCTTTGATGTAGGAATCCACGGTGATGGCACACAGCAGGGAGCCGTAGCCGCAGACGTAGAGCAGAAGCCCTGCGAAGAACCGCCCGCCGGGGAGCGGCTCCACCGCGCGCGCCAGCCAGATCCCGAGCATCGAGATCGGACCCCACAGGTAGAACACCACGGCCCAGAAGATGCGGGACTGATCCGTGAGGCCCAGCCCCACAGCGGCGAGGAGGGACTCGAAAGCCCAGGGGAACAGGGCGATCGCCATCAGGATGAGCGCCCCCAGCCCCGGGAACATGATCGCCTCGCGCCAGGAGTGCCGGCCCGTCCGTGGATCGAGCTGCACCGAGTACAGCATCGAGAACAGGTAGATGCAGGCCGCCGAGATCCACATGAAGCGGAAGACGAACTCCGCGATGTCGCTGTGCAGGAAGAGCAGGGCGAGCATTCCCGCCGCCGCCAGGAGCATGAACGCGGGGAGCAGCAGGATGGTGAACCAGGCCAGCCCGAACGAGAAGCTGCCCAGGTTGTGCTCCCGGCTCGGTCGGAACCACAGCTTGCGGTAGATCGAGGTGAGCTGCACGTTGCCGCGGGCCCAGCGCAGTCTCTGCTTCCAGAGGCTGTCGATCGTCCGGGGCTCTTCGGCCAGCACGACGGCGTGCGGCTCGAAGACCATCCGACGACCCTTGAGCTGACCCTCGAACGTCGTCATCGTGTCTTCGGCGAGAGTCCCCGTCGGGATGCGCCCGCCGATCGCCTCCAGGTTCGCCCGCGAATGCAGCTGGGCGCCCCCGGCGAGACAGGCGATCGCGCCGCCCACGTTCTGCACACGGCGAGCGGACAGCTGGCCGATCACGTACTCGATCGCGATGAAGCGGGTGAGGTAGTTCCGGTCACGGCTGCCCTCCGCGATATAGGCGGTGACGGCCCCGACCTTCTCGTCGGCGAGATGCCGGCTGAGTTTGCGCAGGGAGTCGCGCGCGAAGATGACGTCGGCATCCATGATGAGCACGGCTTCGGTCCAGGCATCGGCGAGCACCACGCCCAGGCCGTGGTTGAGCGTGTGAGCCTTGCCCTCGCCGCCCTTCTCCCGACGCAGGTGCACGACCCGTCCGGGGTGGGCATCGGCCTTCGCCGCGACGATGGCGGGGGTGTCGTCGGTGGACGCGTCGTCGACGACGAACACGCGCAGGCGCTCGGCGGGGTACTCCAACTGGAGCAGCCGCTCGATCGCCGGGCCGATGACCGCCCCCTCGTTCCACGCCGGGATGATGACGGCGACGTTCGGATGGTACGGCGCCGCCTTGCCGTAGTGGTTGCGGAAGGCGTGCACCGGAAGCATGAGGAACTGCAGCCCGGTGTTGATCACCGGCAGCGTGCCGACCAGGACGCACAGCAGGAGGATGACCACGAAGACGGTCTGCAGCCAGGTCAGGTCGGCCATCAGGAGGCCTCCACCGCGTCGAGCAGGGGGATGACACGCGAGTATCGGCCGACCTCGGCGGCATCGTGGCTGTCGGTGGAGGCGACGATCGCTCCCCCGGCACGCAGAAGAGCCGACAGCGCGTCGGCGCCGGGGCACCCCCACTTCTCATTGACCTCGACCAGAGTGTCGGTCTCGGCCGCCGCGCGCGCCCACGCCTCCGTGCGCTCCCGCCCGAGATCGAGCTCGGACAGACCGATCTTGGGGAGGATCGAGAAGCAGTGCGCGAGCTGGTTGCCGGGATGCCGGCGCATCGTCGCGATGAGCGCGTCGACCAGCTCGTCCAGCACGTCGTCGGGGGCCCAGCCCGCGGCCATCCGTTCGCGCACGGCTGTGGGGCCGAGCGGGCCGTCGACGCCCGGGAACTGGTGATCGGCGATCAGGATCCGGTCGATGCCGTTCGGAAGAGCCGGGATGTCGAGCGACCCCGCGGCGTCGAGGATCTTGGCCTCCACGCCCGTGAGCACGGTCAGTCCCTCGGGCAGCCGCAGCCCGCGGACGGCAGCCACGTACTCCGGCACCCACGTGGTGCTCTGGCGCACATGATCGACGAGACGCAGTGTGGTCAGCCCGGCGGCCGCCGCCGCCTCGACGTTCTCGGCGAGGGTCGACACCGCATCGTCCGAGAAGGTCGAGTGCACGTGGAAGTCACCGCGCAGCACGGCGTGACTCACAGCTCCTCCTGATGGCCCGCGTGGGCGGAGACCAGCACGTCGTCGACCTCGACGATCACATCCTCCAGGAAGCGCACCGACGCGACCTCGCGGAACGGCACGCGCACCGGCAGCTCGCGTCCGAGGAACAGGTCGGCCACGAGTGACGGGATGTCGACACCGGCCGCGATCGTCAGCGGCAGTGCGCCGGGGAAGCGCGGGTTGACCTCGAGCAGCACGGCCCGGTCGGCGCGGTCCCGGCGCAGCTGCACGTTCGCGACTCCGACGAGTCCGATGGCGCGGGCGATCGCTGCCGCCGCGTCCTCGAGCTCCGGATTCTGCACGGTACGTCCGGCGATGGCGACCCCGGAATCGACCCGCGCGCGGGTGCGGGGCACCGCGGCGACCACGTGTCCCGCCGCATCCGCGATGACGTCGACCGAGTACTCCTCCCCCGGGAGGAAGTCCTGCACGATGAGACCCTCGTCCGTCGGGAGCGCCTCGAGTGCCGCCCGGTCGGGCACGAGGCGCACGCCGCGGCTGCCGGCGCCCTGACGCGGCTTGGCGAAGACCGGGAACTCCCAGTCGACCGCCTGAGCATCGGGGCCGGCGAGGACCGTGCGCGGAGTGAGCCCGGTCGGCGCGCACCGTTCGGCGAGCGCGAGCTTGTCGAGAGCGGTGTTGAGCGTGTCTGCCGACGGGGCCGCGAGCACGGCGGGCGCGAGTTCCTCCCGCCGCTCGGCCAGGGCGATGAGCTCGACATCGACCGTCGAGATCACGAGGTCGAGCTGATCGGCCTCGACCAGCCGCGCGATCGCCGGCACGAAGTCGTCATCCCTTCCCGGCGGGACCAGGCGACGCTGCTCCGCCGGCACCAGGTAGATACCACTCGCCCAGCCGTCCATGTCGGCGGCGAACACGGTCAGATCGGATCGGCGGAGGAGGGATCGGATCACGGCGACTCCGGCCGGTCCGCCTGCTCCGGTCACCAGCACACGCTTCGTCATCAGCTCTCCCGTCGGCTGAGTTCATGGGCGCCGATGAACTCGGCTGTCTCGCGCACCACTTCCAAGGGTTCGACGGCTGTTCCGCCCCCGAACCGCGACCAGTACCGCGCCGTCGCGGTGACGAACTCGGGCGCCAGATAGTCGCGGCTCGCCGTCTGCGAGCCGAAGCGCTCCAGCAGTCGGAGCTTGTCGTCGAGATACTGATCGATCCGCACGAACCGGGTCGGACGGAAGTCGATCGTCGACGACGGGCTCTGGTAGCAGGCGACCGTTCCCACTCGGCGGGTCGCCACGATGGTGGCCTCGCTCACTGCGCGGTGATCCTGGTGGCGGTCGTTGCTCGAGTGCGTGTAGACGATCGTCGGCTGGATCTCCTGCACGACCTCCTCGATGAGGCGCACCGTCGAGCCGCCGCCCGAGATCTCGGTGTCCACGAGATCCTTCAGGAACAGCCGGGCACCGAGCATCTCCGCCGCCGCCAGCGACTCGTCCTGCCGGCTTTCGGCATCGCCCCCGCGCGCTCCGCGGGAAAGGGTGAGGATCGTGATCTCGTCCTGCGCCCGGGAGTGCGCCGCGAGGAGTCCCCCGACCCCGATCTCGACGTCGTCGGGATGGGCGCCGATCGCGAGCACGCGCTCCTTCGGGCGTGCTTCCTCGCGGCGGCGGCGGCCTTCTTCGACCAGTCGCGTGACCGACTCGACGAGCTTGGCGTTGTCGAGAGGCTTGGTGAGGAACTCATCCGCCTGCGCGCGCAGCGCCGAGACCGCGTACTCCACCGACACATGGGCAGTCATCACCACGACGGGCACGGTGGGAACCGTGCGACGGAGCTCGGCGAGAAGCTCGAGCCCGTTGAGTCCGGGCATCTCGATATCGGTCACGACGACGTCGGGCCGCACCTGCGCCACGCGTTCGACAGCGGCCCTCCCGTCCTCGGCGACGTCGACGATGCAGCCGGCCCGCCTCTCGAGCACGGTCTTCACGAGCAGGGCGACGTCCGAGTCGTCGTCGACGACGAGTACGCGAGGAGCATCCTCTGGCATAGGTGCGGCTCTCCTTGGGGAGGTTCCCTGACCGATGGGGATCGGTCGTGCGACCTCGGCGCCTTCATCACCGGGGCCGCTGGGAAAGTCGAGCGGGGTATGTCGATTCTGGCATAGGCCCGCACGCACCGAGGGAGGCGCATCCGCATGCGTTCATGGACGAGATCGATCCTCGACGCACCCGCCGATCGTGCCCCTCCTGCGTGGCGCTGTCTCAGGATCCGGCCGCCGCAGCGCGCTTCTCCTGCTGGAAGACGCGGATGGCCTCGTAACGGTCGGCCGAGCGGGCGCGGCGCTTGGCCGCCTCCTCGTCGCGGTTCTTCGGCGGCGCGGTCGTGACGAGCTCGTCGAGGAGGACTCTCGTCGCCTGCGCGATCTCGGCGACCGCACGGTCGAACACGGCGCGATTGGCACGCGACGGCGCGTTCGCTCCGGAGATCTTCCGCACGAACTGGAGGGCCGCGTCGTGGCACTCGTCATCGGTCGCGGCAGGCTCGAGGTTGTTCAGCGGGACGATGTTTCGGCACATACCGGCACGCTACGCCGCGTCCCGGACAGACGGAAGAGGAGCAGGTCGCGGCACCGGTACCGCAGCAGGGAGGGGATGGTGCGACCGGTACCGCCCTCGCTACGCTCGGGGCAATCGGAACCGCAGCACGTTTCTCGTTCCCTCGTCGACAGGACAGAACATGACGAACCCTCCGTTCCCCGAACAGCCCAACCCCGATTCCTCGGTCCCCGAGACACCGCCGCCGCCACCAGCCGCGCCCGCGCCCGCGCCGACCGAACATGTTCCCTCGGCGCCCACGCCGGACTGGAACACCGCACCGGACGGAGTCCCGGGCGCCGGGGTCGGCTCCCCCGCAGACGACCACCCGGCCCCCGTAGGCGCGACGTACTCCGCTCCCCCTGCCGCCGACTATCCGGCGCCCGGCACCTCGGCCTACGCGCAACCCACCTCCGCGCCTCCGGGGCGGATCCTGTCGATCGTCGGGTTCGTGCTCGCGTTCGTGGTGGCACCGGTCGGACTGATCATCAGCATCGTCGCCGCCGTGAAGCTCGGCAAGACCGGTCAGCCGAAGGGCCTCGCCATCGCCGGCATCATCGTCGGCGCGCTCATCACGATCTTCTGGGTGATCCTCCTGATCGTGCTCTTCACCGCCTTCGCCGCGCTCATCGGCATGTGCGCGGACCTCGGGCCCGGAGTCTGGGAGGTCGACGGCATCACCTACCGATGCGGCTGACCTGCACCGACGACACACAGCGAGAGGGGCCGGATGCCCACAGCATCCGGCCCCTCTCGCTGTCTGACGACTACTTCTTGTAGTTCGGCGCCTCGACGACGATCTGCACGTCGTGCGGGTGCGACTCCTTGAGTCCCGCAGAGGTGATGCGCACGAACTTGCCGCGCGTCTTGAGCTCTTCGATCGTGCGGGCTCCGACGTAGAACATCGACTGACGGAGTCCGCCGACCAGCTGGTAGGCCACGGCGGCGAGCGGGCCGCGATAGGGGACCTGCCCCTCGATGCCCTCGGGGATCAGCTTGTCGTCGCTGGGGACGTCGGCCTGGAAGTAGCGGTCCTTGGAGTACGAGGTCTGCTTGCCACGCGTCTGCATCGCGCCCAGCGAGCCCATGCCGCGGTACTGCTTGAACTGCTTGCCGGACTGGAAGACGATCTCGCCCGGGGACTCGTCGGTTCCGGCCAGGAGCGATCCGAGCATGACCGCATCGGCACCGGCGACGAGCGCCTTGGCGATGTCGCCGGAGTACTGCAGCCCACCGTCGGCGATCACCGGCACGCCGGCCGGGCGAGCCGCCAGAGAGGCCTCGTAGACGGCGGTGACCTGCGGCACGCCCACACCCGCGACGACGCGCGTCGTGCAGATGGAGCCGGGACCCACGCCGACCTTGACGGCATCGACGCCCGCGTCGACCAGAGCCTGGGCACCCTCACGCGTGGCGACGTTGCCGCCGACGATGTCGATGTGCTCGAACGACGCGTCGGCCTTCAGGCGGCGGACGAGGTCGATGACACCCTGGGACTGCCCGTTGGCGGTGTCGACGACGAGCACGTCGACGCCGGCGTCGCGCAGAGCCTCGGCACGCTCCCACGCGTCTCCGAAGAAGCCGATCGCGGCACCGACGCGCAGACGACCCTGGTCGTCCTTGGTGGCGAGGGGGTACTTCTCGCTCTTGTCGAAGTCCTTGATGGTGATGAGGCCCGCGAGCTTGCCGTCTTCATCGATGAGCGGCAGCTTCTCGACGCGGTGCTTCGCGAAGAGCGCGATGACCTCCCCGGCGGCCACCCCGACGGGGGCGGTGACGAGGTTCTCGCTCGTCATGACGTCTTTCACGAAGGTGCTCTGACGCTCGAAGCCCGAGACGAAGCGCATGTCGCGGTTCGTGATGATGCCGACGAGCTTGCCGTCGTCGTCGACCACCGGCAGTCCCGAGATGCGGTACTTCGCGCACAGGTTGTCGACCTCTTCGACGGTCGCGTCCTGCGTCGTCGTGATCGGGTCGGTGATCATGCCGGACTCGCTGCGCTTGACGCGGTCGACGTGCGCGGCCTGGTCGGCGATGGAGAGGTTGCGGTGCAGGATGCCGATGCCGCCCTCGCGCGCCATCGCGATCGCCATGCGGGACTCGGTGACCGTGTCCATCGCGCTCGACAGCAGCGGGGTGGCGACCGAGATCCGGCGGGTGATCCGCGACGAGGTATCCGCCTCGCTGGGGATGACGTCGGTGTGCCCCGGCAGGAGCAGCACGTCGTCGTACGTCAGTCCGACGAAGCCGAAGGGATCGTGCTGTTCCATGGATTCTCCTTCTGCGCGAGTCGCGCATGTCCGAGTGCGAGGGGGGCGGTCGACGTCGGCCTTTGCGGGGCCGCGGCCCGTATGAAGATTCTAAGCGCGACGCGCCCGAGAACATTCCCGGAGCCGGCCGTTACCGGACCGTTGGACCCGACGGTAGGTGATTCGCAGATCGCACACTACGCTCAAATGCGTCGTCCATCCCTGCGGTTCATACCCGATGCCGCAGTGACAGCACTCACAGTGGAGGTTGCGTGGGACCCACAACAATCGCCGTGCAGCGAAGGCGCCCCTGGGCCGTCATCTGCCTCGGTATCCTCATGGCGCTCATGGCGTTCCTTTTCCTGCCCCCCTCATCGGCGTCGGCCGAGACGACGGACGACGGGCAGGAGGTCACGGACTTCTACTTCGCCGGTGTCGTCACCAACGCGGATGAACCGGTAGAAGGCGTCGTCATGTCCATCGAGGGCAACGGCTTCGAAGCCGAGACCGAGACCGACGCCGAAGGCAAATGGCGCCTCTATGTGCCGGAGATGGAGACGTACACCCTCACGGTGGACGAATCCACGCTGCCGAAGGGTGTCATCGTCGACGCGACCCAGCTCCCCGAGGGCATCCAGCCCGTATCGGGGACCACCGCGTCGTTCGAGCTCGAATTCGGCCTCACGGGCACCAAGATCGTCAACTTCTTCCTCGGAGCGGGCGAGCGGGTCACCGTGTCGTTCCTCGATCAGCTCCTGTCACGCATCGTCGGCGGCTTGAACTTCGGGCTCCTCCTCGGACTCGCGTCGATGGGTGCCGCGCTCATCTACGGCACCACTCGCCTCTCCAACTTCGCCCACGGCGAGATGGTCACGTGGGGTGCCGTGGTCGCGCTGCTGTGCACGACCTTCTGGAACCTCCCCCTCTGGCTCGGCATCATCGCCGCCGTCATCGGCGGAGCCGCGCTCGGGTGGGCGCTGGATGCCGGGATCTGGAAGCCCCTGCGTCGAAAAGGTCTCGGTGTGGTCCAGCTCATGATCGTGAGCATCGGCCTCTCCCTCGCCCTCCGATACGGCATGCAGTACTTCATCGGCGGCAACACCTATCAGCTGCCGGGCGCGAGCCCCGAGCCCATCCGCCTCGGACCCATCTCGCTGTCGTACATCGACATGATCGCGATGGCGACCAGCATCATCGTGATCCTCGGTGTCGCGTTCTTCCTCACCAGGACCCGCACCGGAAAGGCGACCCGAGCGATCTCGGACAACCCGCAACTGGCCGCGGCATCCGGCATCGACGTCGACAAGGTCATCCGCACGGTGTGGATCCTCGCGGGGGCGCTCGCCGCGATCTCCGGCATCCTGTGGGCGTACTTCCGCCCCGGCGTGAAGTGGGACATGGGCATGCAGATGCTGCTGCTGATGTTCTGCGCGATCACGCTCGGCGGCCTCGGATCGGCGATCGGCGCCCTGATCGGCTCGATCATCGTCGGGCTCGCCGTCGAGGTGTCGACCCTGCTGGGCGTGCCGTCGGATCTCAAGTACGCCACGGCACTCGTCGCCCTGATCATCATTCTGCTGGTGCGGCCGCAAGGCATCCTCGGACGCAAGGAAAGGTTGGGCTGACGCATGGACTTCGGAAGCATCTTCGGCAACACCGCCTCCTATCTCTTCAGCCCGACGACGATCGCCTACGCCCTGGCGGCCACCGGCCTCGCCGTGCACTTCGGCTACACCGGCCTGCTCAACTTCGGTATGGCCGCATTCATGGCCATCGGCGGCTACGGCTACGCGATCTCGATCCTGACCTTCGGGTTCCCGTGGTGGGCCGGCGTCCTCGTCGGCATGCTGGGCGGAGCGGCATTCGCGCTCATCCTCGGTATCCCGACCCTGCGCCTGCGCGCCGACTATCTCGCCATCGCGACGATCGCCGCCGCCGAGGTGGTGCGGCTCATGTTCGTGACCGAGCTCTTCAAGGACTGGACGAACTCCGCCGGTGGACTCTCCGGGTACCACCAGAGCTTCCGTGACTCGAACCCGTTCCCGCCGGGAACCTACGGCTTCGGCCCGTGGACGTACAACGCCACTGACCTGTGGGTGCGCGTGGTCGGACTGATCGCGCTCGTCATCGCCGTGCTCGTGGTGTGGGCGCTCATGCGCAGCCCGTGGGGCCGCGTGCTCAAGGGCATCCGCGAAGACGAGGATGCGGTGCGCTCGCTCGGCAAGAACGTCTTCGCGTACAAGATGCAGGCACTCGTGGTCGGTGGTGTGATCGGCGCCGTCGGCGGCATCGTCTTCATCCTGCCGTCGGCGGTGATCCCCGGCAGCTACTCCACGTCGCTGACGTTCTTCCTGTGGACGATCCTCCTGCTCGGCGGCGCGGCCACCGTGCTCGGACCGACGCTCGGCGCGGTGCTGTTCTGGGTGGTGTTCGCCTTCCTCGGCGCACTCCTCCCCGCGATGGCGAACGCCGGATACCTGCCGATGTCCGGCGCACAGGCCGACGTCGTGCGGTACATCGTGATCGGCATCGTGCTGATGCTGATCGTCATTTTCCGCCCGCAGGGCATCCTCGGAAACAAGAGGGAGATGACCTTTGTCAAGTAATGACGACGCGGCTGTCACATCCGCGAAGAGCACGCCCCGCGCGAAGACCCAGGGGCTCGCCGCTGGACCCGCAGCGCCGGGCGTCAAGAAGGTCGACCCGATCCTCGTCGTCGATGCCGTCGAGCGCCGCTTCGGCGGTCTCACCGCGGTCGACGTCGATCACCTGGAGATCCCGCGCGGCGCGATCACCGCGCTGATCGGCCCGAACGGCGCCGGCAAGACGACCCTGTTCAACCTGCTGTGCGGCTTCGACAAGCCGAACAGCGGCACCTGGTCGTTCGACGGCACCAACCTGTCGGGCATCCCCTCGTTCAAGGTCGCGCGGATGGGACAGGTCCGCACCTTCCAGCTGACCAAGTCCCTGTCGCTGCTCACCGTGCTCGAGAACATGAAGCTCGGTGCGAAGGATCAGCGCGGCGAGGGCTTCTGGGCGGGGCTGTTCCCCTTCCTCTGGCGCAAGCAGGATCAGGAGATCGAGGCGCGTGCGCACGAGCTGCTCACCCGCTTCAAACTCGACGCCAAGGAGCAGGACTTCGCCGCATCGCTCTCGGGCGGTCAGCGCAAGCTGCTCGAGATGGCCCGCGCCCTCATGAGCGACCCGACCCTGGTGATGCTCGACGAGCCCATGGCCGGCGTGAACCCCGCGCTCACGCAGTCGCTGCTGGAGCACATCCTCGACCTCAAGGACCTGGGGATGACGGTGCTGTTCGTCGAGCACGACATGCACATGGTCCGGCACATCGCCGACTGGGTGGTCGTGATGGCCGAGGGCCGCGTGGTGGCCGAGGGTCCGCCCGACCAGGTCATGGAGGATCCGGCCGTGGTCGACGCCTACCTGGGCGCGCACCAGGACGTCGATCTCGGGGCCGTCACCGGCCGCCTCCCCGTGATCTCGGAGGAGGACGCGATCCGCATCCGGGAGCAGATCGAGACCGAGGTCGAGGCTGAGGTCGAGGCTGAGGTCGAGGCCGAAGACGTCGAGGAGGAGAAGGCATGACCGACGCATCCGCGCCCACTCCGGCGCCCGCACCCGCCGAGCGCAATGAGATCAAGAACGACGACGTCATCGTCGAGCTGACCGATGTGCATGCCGGGTACCTGCCCGGGGTGAACATCCTCAACGGCGCCAACCTCGTGGCCCACAAGGGCGAGCTGATCGGCATCATCGGTCCGAACGGCGCCGGCAAGTCGACGCTGCTCAAGGCGATCTTCGGCATGGTCGAGATCCGCTCGGGCGACGTCACGGTGAAGGGCGAGAGCATCGTCGGGCTCAAGGCCGACAAGCTCGTGCGCCGTGGCGTGGCCTTCGTGCCGCAGACGAACAACGTGTTCCCGTCGCTCACGATCCAGGAGAACCTGGAGATGGGGCTGTACCAGAACCCCAAGATCTTCGCCGAGCGCCTGGAGTTCGTCAGCAGCATCTTCGGCGAGCTGGGCAAGCGCCTCAAGCAGCGCGCAGGTTCACTCTCGGGCGGCGAGCGGCAGATGGTCGCCATGTCGCGGGCGCTGATGATGGACCCATCTGTTCTACTGCTCGACGAGCCCTCCGCCGGCCTCTCCCCCGTGCGTCAGGATGATGCGTTCATCCGCGTCTCCGACATCAACAAGGCGGGCGTGACGACGATCATGGTCGAGCAGAACGCGCGGCGCTGCCTCCAGATCTGCGACCGCGGCTACGTGCTCGATCAGGGCAAGGACGCCTATGAGGGCTCGGGGCGTGAACTGCTGAACGACCCCAAGGTCATCGGTCTGTACCTCGGCACACTCGGCACCGACGCCGCCTGAGCGCGTCACACGGGGGGATGCCGCGCGGCATCCCCCCGTTCTGTGTGTGTCCCCCGATGCGTGAGCATCCGTCGGGCGCCCTCGCGTGAGCATCCGTCGGGCGCCCTCGCGCGCATCCGTCGGGAGTTCGCGCATCCGTCGGGTACTCGCCCGGCGTTTCTCCCGACATCCGTACAAACTCCCGACGGATGAACCGGGGACATGGACGGGGACGGGGAACCGGACGCGGGCGGGACGGAACGAGCCGAGGACGAGCCGGGGACGAGGAATCGGCCGGGGACCGGGACGGGACGAGCCGGGACGAGCCGGGGACGAGCCGGGACGAGCCGGGGACGAGCCGGGAACGAGCCGGGGACGAGCCGGGAACGAGCCGGGGACACGAAGGCCCCGGATGCCGAGCATCCGGGGCCTCGTCTACGCGCTTACTTGAGGCGCGTCGTGGTGTTGTCGGCGCCGAACTCGTAGACGCCGATGGCGGCGCCCTTCGGGTCGTTGTTCTCGTCGAACGTGATCTCACCGGAGAGGCCGTCGTAGTCCGCCGTGCCGCCGCCGTTGATGATGTCGGCGCACTCGGCGTACGTGGTGCACTTCTCGCCCTCGTCGCCGCCGCCGGACACGGTGGCCATCTGCTCGGCCATGTCAGCACCCTCGACGGAGCCGGCGGCCAGAGCCGACAGCGCCATGAGGATGACGGCGTCGTACGCCTCGGCCGAGTAGGTCACGGCGTCGATGGGGTCGTTGCCGTCGGCGGTCCAGACCTCGTTGAGCTGGTCGAGGAAGTCCTGCGGCAGCTCGGCGCCGGCGCGGGTACCCTTCGAGCCCTCGAGGTTGACCGAGACGTCAGTGCCCCAGTCCTTCAGGTTGCCGTCGACGAGGTACAGCGAGCCCGTGTCGACGCCCGCGTTGCCGAGCAGCGGCGCGATGGTCGCGAACTGGTCGTACGAGACGACGGCGACCGCGTCGGGCTTGGCAGCCGCGATCTCGGAGACCTGAGCGTTGAACTGGCCGTCGCCCTGGTTGAAGGATGCATCGGCGACGACCTCGCCACCGGTGCCCTCGAACGTCGACTTGATGGCTTCGAACAGGCCCGTGCCGTAGGGGTCGTTCTGGTAGATGATGCCGAGGGTCTTGTGACCGTCTTCGGCGATCTGGTTGCCGAGGACCTCACCCTGCAGGTTGTCGCTCGGTGCCGTGCGGAAGTACAGCGGGTTGATGCCCGAGAAGTCCGGCGAGGTGTTCGACGGCGAGACGGTGAGGATCCCCGCTCCGGCGTTGCCGTCGAGGATGAGCTTGGTGACGCTCGACGATGCGGCGCCGACCATCGCGGTGATGCCCTCGTTCTGGAGGTTGGTGATCGACGTCTCGTACGCCTTGTTGTCGAGGTCGCCCTCGTCGGCGGTGGTGAGGTCGATGGTCACACCGGCGTCGGCCTCGTTGATCTCGTTGACGGCCAGCTGGACGCCGGCCTCCATCGGTGCACCGAGGAACGCGAGCGAACCGGTCGCGGGAAGCAGCGAGCCGAGCTTGAGCGTCAGATCGACGGCCGGCTTCTCACCGCCTTCGCTCGGCTCGGCGTTCGGCGTGCTGCTGCAGCCGGCGATGACGATGGCGGATGCGCTGATCAAAGCGATCCCGGCGAAGACCTTCGCGGTGCGCGAACCCTTCAATGCGTTCATGATGCTCCCTTGCGTAACTGAACGTGGATTGTGACCACGGGCGGGTGCTCTAACACTAGGGCGTGGGGCCCGCGCACAGGGGGTGCAAGTATTTCGGTGCGTTAACGATCCGACACCGGGTTTCCGGGCCGGAGAACCGCGGGTTCACACCAGTTCGGGCTGCGCGATCCTGCGCCCTCGGCGGGCGGCGATCAGCAGGTCGACGACGAAGACGCCGATCGCGATCCAGACGATGATGAACCCGGCCCAGCGCTCGGGCGGCATGGGCTCGTGCAGGACCGCGACACCGATCACGAACTGCATCACCGGGGTGATGAACTGGATCATCCCGATCACCGTGAGGTTGATCCTCCGGGTGCCCGCCGCGAACAGCAGCAGAGGGACCGCCGTCGCGACGCCGGCGAATGCCAGCAGCACCGCGTGGGCCCATCCGTTCCCGCCCATCGTGAGGCCTGCGGGGGTCGAGGCGACCACGATGAGCTGCACGACGGCGATCGGGATCAGCCAGAACGACTCGAGGGTCAGACCGCTGACGGCGTCCACCGCCGGACCGATCTTCTTCTTGATGAGCCCATATACCCCGAACGACGCGGTCAGCGAGAGGGCGATCCACGGGAACGCGCGGTAGGCCACGATGATCACGACGACCGCGATCGCGGCGATGGCGATCGCGGCCCACTGCAGCTTCCGGATGCGTTCCTTCAACACGAAGACGCCCAGCAGCACCGTGGTGATCGGATTGATGAAGTAGCCCAGACTCGTCTCCACCACGTTGTCGCTGAGGGTTCCGATGAGGAACACCTGCCAGTTGACGTAGATCAGCAGACCGGCGAGCGCGGTCCACCCCAGCAGCTTCGGCTGCCGCAGGATCACACCGAACGGCGCCCAGCCGCGCGTGACCGTGAGCAGCAGGAGGCAGAAGACGAATGACAGCAGCACCCGCCACGCGACGACCTCCCACGGACCGGTCGGGACGAGGAGGAGGAAGTAGAGCGGGAGCACGCCCCAGAGGAGGTAGGCGGATCCGGCGTACGCGACTCCGGCGGTCTGAGTGGCGCGGGTCGTCTCGGGGGTCACCGCACAACCCTATTCCCGCGGTGGAGGCGCGGAGTGCGCCGGTCGGCCGCCCCGCGGAGATCGGCAGGAATCGGATGCCCGATGGCGGGATGCAGAAGGGGCTCGGATGCACACGCATCCGAGCCCCTTTTGGGACCTGGCCCGCCCTCTTCGAGAGGGACGGAACCGGGTTCAGCAGATCAGCGGACGACGACCGCCAGGACGTCGCGAGCGGACAGGACGAGGTACTCGTCTGCGCCGAACTTCACCTCGGTGCCGCCGTACTTGCTGTACAGGACACGGTCGCCGACGGCGACGTCGATCGGAACGCGGTTGCCGTTGTCGTCGATGCGGCCGGGGCCGACAGCCACGACCTCGCCCTCCTGGGGCTTCTCCTTGGCGGTGTCGGGGATGACCAGGCCACTCGCGGTGGTCTGCTCGGCCTCGACCTGCTGGATGACGATGCGGTCTTCGAGCGGCTTGATGGAAACCGACACGGTCTACCTCTTCTTTCTTGACACTGACACGAAAGACTTGTTCGCACTCTCAACCCGAGAGTGCTAATCCAGTCTATGCGCTGGGCTGGCACTCATGCAATGCGAGTGCCAACGCCCGCCGCGATTCACGGGCACGGGCGGGAATTAGGCTGAGGGCGTGGAGATGTCCGAGCTGCGTGCCCTGCTGACCCCCGCCGGTCTCGAACTGCTCGATGCGGTCGGGGCCGTCGAGTCGACGGCCGACGTCGCGCGCGCCGTGTCGCGGCTGCGCGCCGCCGGTCACTCCCCCGAGCTGGTCTCGGCGGTCGTCGGCCAGGCGCACCTGCGATCCAAGGCGTCGGCGAAGTTCGGCCCCTTCGCCGCGCGGATGCTCTTCACCAGAGCCGGGCTCGAGCAGGCGACACGGCTCGGGGTGGCCGCACGACATGCACAGCGGATCCGCAGCGCGGGTTTCACGGCCGTGGCCGACCTCGGGTGCGGGATCGGCGGCGACGCGCTCGCGTTCGCCGGAGCCGGGCTCGATGTGCTCGCCGTCGATGCCGACGAGGTCACCGCCGCCATCGCGGCCTACAACCTCGCGCCCTTCGGAGAGGGTGCGGTGGTGCGGCACAGCACGGCGGAGGACGCCTTCGACGACTCGGAGGCCGGGCGCGCGACCTGGATGGACCCCGCGCGGCGCACCTCCGGGCACAGCGAGACCCGTCGCGTGTCCGCCGACGACTACTCCCCCTCGCTGGACTGGGCGTTCGACGTCGCCGCGCGCGTGCCGACGGGCATCAAGCTCGGCCCTGCGCACGACCGCGACGCGCTTCCCGCCGACGCCGAGGCGCAGTGGGTGAGCGCCGACGGCAGCGTCGTCGAGCTGGTCGTATGGAGCGGCGCCCTCGCCCGAGACGGCGTGCGGCGCTCAGCACTCGTGATCCGGGGCGACCGCTCGCACGAGATGACCGCACCGGCCGACGTCGCCGACGAACCGGTGCGCGAGCTCGGCGCCTTCCTGCATGAGCCCGACGGCGCCGTGATCCGTGCCCGCCTGATCGGCGATGTCGCCCGGAGCCTCAATGCCGGGATGCTCGACGAGCACATCGCCTACCTCACCTCGGATGCCGCCCTGACGAGCCCGTTCGTGCAGTCGTTCCGCGTGCGCGAGACCCTGCCCGCCAACCCCAAGGCCATCAGCGCCGCTCTCAAGGCGCACGGCATCGGTCGCATCGAGATCAAGAAGCGCGGCGTCGACGTCGACCCTGCGACGTTCCGGAAGAAGCTCGTGCTGCGCGGCGATAAGGAGGCCACGCTGATCCTCGCGCGCATCGGCGATCAGCGGCGGGCGATCCTCGCCGATCGGGTTCCTGCCGCAAGCTGACCGCCACCGCGCTCGGACGCGGTCAGCCGTCGTCGCCCGGGTCCGGGATCTCGATCTGCTCACCCGGCGACACCTGAATCATGTAGGGGTCGTCCACGGCCTCGAGCTCCTCGGCCTCGAGTTCCTCGGCCTCGACCGAGACCGTCAGATACGGCGTGTGCTGGCTCGTGAACCGCAGGTCGAGCGCTGTGACCGCTTCTGTGCCGCCCGTCGCCTGGTCGACCGATACGAGCTCCATGCCGAGCCCCTCCGCGACCGCGGTGTCGACACCCTTGCACACCACGGGACCGGCGGCATCCACGATCAGGCATCGCTCCGTCACTCCCGCATCCGAGAGCCGATCCGCCAGCCACACCGGCGCGCTGCGGAACGTCCCGACGAGCGAGAGACCGAGTTCGAAGCCATCCGTGAACAGCGACTCGGCGCGGTCGCGCACCTCTTCGGGGAACTGGGCCGTGAGCGAATCCACCCCACCCCACCGCTGGATGGCGACCAGCGGCTCCCCCGACGTCGACATCAGCATCGTGGCGTAGACGGTGTCGGAGGTTGCCACCTCGCCCGAAGCTTCGGAGGGCAGCGACAGAGCCGCCGACAGTCCGCGCTCCGTCTCCTCCACGGCGAGACAGTTCGTCTGCGACAACTCATCGACATCGAGGATCAGGCAGGCCACGGATCCGCCATCCTGCGTCGCGTACCAGACCAGTGCGCCGGCGTTCTGCGCGACCGCACGGAGGGAACCGGGGTCGAACGCCTCGGTCGCCAGCTCTCCGCGGCGCTGCTGCTGCTCCGGCGTCAGCGGGATGCTCGCGTCTCGCGGCGCGAAGAGCGCCCCGCCGATGCCGACCCCGATGGCGAGGACAGCGGCGGTCGCGGCGATCAGCGCCACGATGGCCCGCCGGCGCGTGACGCCACGGGCCGGCGTCTCCTGCGTCTCCTGCGCATCCCGCGTGTGCGACCGCGTCTCCTGCGCATCCTGCGTCTGCGACTGCGCCTCCTCCGCCTCCTCCGCCTTCGCCTCCGGCACGCCGTGGGGCTGTCTCGGGTCGGGAGCGTCCGCCACATCCGCGGTCGGCTGCGCGGTGCCCCCGCCCTCGAGCGCGCGCAGGCGCTCGGATTCCGCCTCCGTCGGCTGTCCGCCTCGCCCATAGGCCTTCCGTTGCAGCGCCCGGAGCTCCGCGGTGTCAGTCGCCCCCGGCACCGGAGGTGCCTCCCTCCCGGGTGATCACCAGATACCCGGGCCCCTGATTCGACCTCATCTCGAAGTTCGTCACGCCACCCGTCTCGGCGTCGACGACGTTGAGCACGAGACTCGAGGCCTGCTCCTGCATGGTCTGCGGGTCGGCGCAGGCGACCGGAGCCTCATCGGTCGATCCGTCGTAGATGAGGCACTGATTCTGCGACTCGATCTGCACCGCCGTCCAGATGGGCACGTCGCCGTCGTAGCCGACCACCCAGAGCGAACCGGCCTGGAACCCGTTCTCGGCGAGTCGAGCCGCTGTCTCCGATTCGGCCTCGTTCGCGTAGGTGATGCCGCTGTCGGTCGGGTCGAAATCGTAGGCGCTCACCGCGACTGCGGGTTCGCCCGACGCGGTGAACAGCAGCTGCGCACTGACCTCTCGCTGCAGAGCTCCATCGCCCTTGACCGAGATCGAACCGTAGATCCCGGTCTCGGCGAGAACCTCGGTACGGTCGCACGACGGAACCGTCGCCTCACCCGTGCCCAGGATCAGGCAGGTGCGCTCCTTCGCATCCTTCGTCGCCGTCCAGATGACCACGTCCTCTTGGACGCCGAGCGCGCGGATCGAGCCGGGGTCGTACACACCGGCCGCGACGAGCTCGTTCTGCCATGTCTGCTGCTCGGCGGTCAGCTCCACCGCCGCGGCTCCGGACCGGCCGAACGCGAGCCAGCCGACACCCACCCCGATCGCGAGCACCACGACGGCTGCGAGGGCGACCGGCCGCCAGCGCGTGCGCAGCAGGGAGAACAGGGAGCGCCAGGACGACGATGCGGATGCGGTTGCATCGACCGCGTCATCGCTCGCTGCATCGGCGGACGCCGCCACAGCCGCATCCTCCGCCTCACCCTCGCCGACGGAGACATCGGCGTCGTCATCGGCCGGTGCCTCATCCGACTTGCGCTGGTCGGACACGGCGTGCTCGGCGTCCGGTCCGGCCCCGGCTGCCGGTGCGAGTCGACGGTCCTCCAGCTCCCGAAGACGTTCGGCTTCGGCCGCCGTCAGCGAGGAATCGCGCCCGTACGCCCGTGCCTGCAGGGAGCGCAGCTCCTCCGACTCCTCCGGCTCGAGCATCCGCTCAGCCGAGCTTCTCGAACTGCATGCCGGCCCAGACCAACCAGCCCAGGCTGTACACCGTCGCGCAGAGCCCGAGCACGAGCGCCCACATCGCGATCGCGCGACTCTCGAGCGGACGACGCAGCGACATGATCGCCGCGATCACCGCCACAACTGCGACGGGGATCCCCCAGCCGACGAAGAACGACGCCCCGAGGGCGACGATCGCGGCGAGCAGTGCCCAGGGTGCGAGCCGGGTGTCGTCGACGGGGATGGCACCGGTCGTCGGCTCCCACTCCGCCTCGCCCGGGGCATCGATATCGGGCCCGCTCACCACCACCGGCTCGATGCCGACGGGCCCGGTGGGGAGTTTCGTGTAGCCGTCGCGCCGGGCGCCCGGCAGCCGAGGCGCTGCTCCGGGATGCTGCTCGACCTCGTGACTGGCGCGTTCGACGCGCGCCCGCGGCGCCTGGGGAGTCTTCGCGTCGGGCGAGCCCGAGACATCGCTCATGCGGGCACCGCCTCGGCGATCTGGATCTCGGTGACCGGGAGGGTCGAGTCCGCCCCGAACGCCAGTGTCGACGGTCGGCGGCCCGAAGAGATCAGCTCGGCGGCCAGCGCGGCGATCATCGCGCCGTTGTCGGTGCACAGCGACAACGGCGGGATCCTCACCGTGACACCCGCCTCGGCGGCACGTCGGAGCGCGACCTCACGCAGCCGACGGTTCGCGATCACCCCGCCGCCCAGGAGCAGGCGCGGCACCCCCAGATCGGCGCAGGCCGCGAGCGCCTTGGTCACCAGCACGTCGACGACCGCCTCGCGGAAACTCGCGGCCACATCGGCCACCGGCACCTCGACCCCGTCGGCTTCGCAGCGCTCGACCCACCGCGCGACGGCGGTCTTCAGCCCCGAGAACGAGAAGTCGTACCGATGCTTCGCCAGATCCGATGCGCGGGAGAGACCCCGCGGGAACCGGATCGCATCCGGGTCTCCGTCGGCCGCCGCTCGGTCGATCTCCGGGCCGCCGGGGTACGGCAGCGACAGCAGGCGGGCGACCTTGTCGAAGGCTTCGCCAGCAGCGTCGTCCATCGTCTCCCCGAGCAGTTCGACGTCGGTGGTGAGGTCGCGGACGTGCAGCAGGGACGTGTGGCCGCCGGAGACCAGCAGCGCGATGGTCGGGTACTCGAGCGGCGCGGAATCGGCCGTGAGGATGTCGGCGGCGATGTGTCCCACGAGATGGTTGACGGCGTACAGCGGCTTGTCGATCGAGACGGCCAGGCCCTTCGCCGCTCCCACTCCGACCATCAGGGCGCCGGCGAGACCGGGACCGCTCGTGACGGCGACGGCATCGAGGTCGTCGAGACGCACCCCCGCCTCGGCGAGCGCCGCATCGATCGCGGGCTGCAGTGCCTCGAGGTGGGCTCGAGCGGCGACTTCGGGCACGACGCCGCCGTAGCGGGCGTGCTCGTCCATGCTCGACGCGATGGTGTTCGAGAGCAGGGTGCGCCCGCGGACGATGCCGATGCCCGTCTCGTCGCAGCTCGTCTCGATGCCGAGGACCAGCGGCTCGCTCATGCCTTCGCCTCCTCGGAAGTGTCGTGCGACGCCGGGTGTCGGCGCAGTTCCAGACGCATCACGATCGCGTCCACGTCGTCCGGCTGATAGTAGCGGGGACGGCGGCCGATCTCTTCGAAGCCCTCCGCGAGGTACAGCCCCTCTGCGGCGGGGTTGTCGGCCCTGACCTCGAGGAACACCTCACGGGCGCCCCGCTCCGCTGCGGCGGCGAGGAGGGCACGCAGGAGCGCGCGGCCCCGGCCCTGCCCCCGGTGCTCGGCGAGGAGCGCGATGGTCTGGATGTCGGCGTCGGCACTGCCACGCAGGGCGCGCACTCCGCCGTAGCCGATGATCGCGTCGTCGTGCTCGTCGACCAGGTAGCGGCCGTGGACGCTCGCGAGTTCGGCGGCCATCGTCTCGCGGCTCCACGCGTCGGTCGGGAAGGACCGCTCCTCGATCGTCATGATCGCGTCGAGGTCGTCCACGGTGGCGTCGCGGAGGGTCATGAGCCGACCTTCTTCGGCGCGCCGGGCACCGTCACGTCGGGGTGGCGCATGTACAGCGGCTCGTCGCCCGTGAGCACTCGGCCGGCGGCGAGGGCGCGTGCTCCGACGCGCGCCAGGTCCACCGCCGACAGCGTCGCGACGTCGACGCGGCGAACACCCTCGAGGTGGGCGTCGGCGTCCGCCGCCCGCACGAGGACGGTCTCGGCGACCACGTGCGGGATCCCATCGGCATCCAGCCCGTCGAAGACCGTGATCGCGACCTCGCGACGGCGGGCGTCGGTGACGATCGCGAACGGCTGTGTCTCGGTCTCGAGCGCGGTGAGCGCGGCAGCCAGGTGGCTGGGAACCGGGACGACCGGGATGTCGCGTCCGAGCGCGAAGGCGCGGGCCGCGGCGATGCCGATGCGGAGACCGGTGAAGGGGCCGGGGCCCATGCCCGCGACGACATGCGTCACCTCACCGGGACCGGCATCGGCGAGCGCCTCGACGAGCAGGTCGCCGATCACCTCGGCATGGCCCAGCGGGTCGACGGCTGCCGCCTCGGCGCGTCGCGCCCCGTCGGCATCGATGAGGGCCACAGCAGTACCCAGGGAGGTGTCGACGGCAAGGATCACGTCTCCAGGGTAGCCGTGCATGCGCTGTGAGAGCGGCCCGGGCCGCCCGCTGCCGCCGCCTCAGCCCAGCGGAGCGCGGAGCGGGTAGTCCTGATCCTCGAGGATCACCTGCGACGCGGCTCCTGTGCTGCGATTGACGATCACGGGAGCCATCAGGTTCACGCTCACGCCTTCTGCGGAGGGGTGGGCTACCACGAGGACCAGCGCATCATCGGCCGAGCCGAGCGCCAGGCTCTCGGCCTGCTCGTCGGAGAGGATCGGCGCGTACTCGCCGAGCACGGTCCGGGGGTCGACCAGGTACAGCCGCAGGTCCACGTCGTCCACGGCCCGCATCGAGAACAGACCGTCAGCACCGTCGACCGGCGCGAGAGCGAAGTCGACGTGCGGAGCGAGCCCCGGAGGGGGCGTCAGGAAGCTGAGTGCGGCGGTCATCGCAGGAAGTCCATCAGCGAGGGCTGCAGCACGCGGGCGTTGACGGCGAGCGCGGAGCGGTACACGAGCTCCTGCGCCTGCAGACGCACCAGCACCTCGATCGAATCGACGTCCTCGACCGCCGTGCGGCGGGATTCGAGGGACACGGAATTCTGCACTGCCGCCTCCTTGGCGCGTTCGATCTGAGACTGGCGGGTTCCGACGGAACCCTGCACCCCGAGCATGGCCGTGCGTCGGTCGTCGATCTCCGCGAGGCGCGGACCGACGTTCGTTCCGGAGCGCAGGTCGGCGACGATCTTGTCGACCAGCGCGAACACCGAGTCGTCACCGGTGCCGAACACCGCGGCGCCGTCGGTGTCGACCCGGACGGATGCCGCGTCGGAGACGCGACGGCTGACCTCGGACCCTGCCACGCCGCTGTACGAGTAGTCCGCGGCGAACGCCGCCGTGTCGGAGGTACCCGCGAACACCGAACGGCCGAGCAGCCGGGTGTTCGCCTGCGTGAGGAGCTCCTTGCGGATGCCCTCGAGCTCGACGGCCAGGGCCTCCTTGGCGGTCGCGTCCAGTGCACCGTCGTTCGCACCCTGGGAGGTGAGGTCGCGGACCCGGCTCAGCAGCGAGGTGCTCGCGGTGATCGCGACATCCGCCGCCGTGACCCACGCGAGCCCGTCGTCGATGTTGCGCGCGTACTGGTCGTTGCGGCGCTGCTCGGCGTGCAGGGCGAGGGCGGCTGCCGCGGCTGCCGGGTCTTCGGACGGAGTGGCGAAGGCGCGCTGCGACGTCGCCTGCTCCTGCAGACGTGCCAGCTCCGTGAGGTTCGACTGCAGCTGGCGCATCGCCGTCTGCGTCATGGATGACGATGTCACTCGAGAGATCACGATGCTCCTTTATCAGCGTCCGACGAGGCCCGTGCGGTTGATGAGGACGTCGAGCGCCTCATCCACCGCCGTCATCACGCGGGCTGCGGCCTGGTAAGCGGTCTGGTAGGTGAGCAGACTGATGGTCTCCTCGTCGCCGTCGACGGCGGCCACGGACTGCTGCGCCCCGACCGCGGCGACCGCCGCCGAATCGGAGACCTTCGCCCGCTGCACGTCGGCGGCCGTCGCCACCCCGAAGCGCGTGACGTGATCGGACCAGAGCGCGTCGGGCGAGGTGGCGCTCCGCCCGATCTGCGAGATCAGATCGGCATTCGTCGCATCCAGCGCACCGGCGCCCGGTGCGGCGAGCGCCAGCTCAGACGGACTCGTCACGGCGACCCGCAGTCCGAGCGCGGCCGAACCGGTCGTCGGGAGGGTGAAGAAGTCTCCGCCCGGCTGGCCGGACGAGGTGACACCCGCGCGGTGCTGCGCGTTCAGCGCACCGGCCAGTGCCGTCGCCACCGCGTCGTAGGTCGAGGCGAGCTGAGCGAGCATCCCGCCGTCCGCTGCCGGTGCGAGCACGGCGAGCGAACCACCGAGCTCGCCGCCGTCGATCGAAGCCGGGAGGTCGGGGGCGGACTCCCACGAGACGGTGAAGCGCTGACCCGCGTCGATCGAGGCCGGACCGGTGAGCGCGAGGTGTCGGGAATCGGACCCCGAGACCAGCGCGTTGCCGCCGACGCGGAGGGTCATCGACCCGTCGCTCTCGATCGTGGCCGCCGCCCCGGACATCCGGGCGACGTTCTGCGCGAGGACGCTGCGCTGGTCCATGAGCTCGTTCGCCGAGCGGCCGGAGGCGAGGGCGTCGCGGATCTCGCCGTTGAGCACGGCGATCTGGTCCGCAGCCGCGTTCACCTGGGTCACGGTGCGCTCGGCCGTCGCGCGCGCATCGTTCCACTGCGAAGCCACGGTGCGGTAGCCGCCGGCGATGTGGGAGGCGAGCTCCTTCGCGGATTCGAGGATGGTGGACGCCGCCGCGCCGGAGTCCGGCGTGTTCGCGAGGTCCTGCCATCCGGACCAGAACTTCGACAGCCGGGCCGCCAGTCCCTTCTCGGTGGGCTCGGCGAGCGAAGCCTCGATCGTGGTCGCGGCCACCGCGCGCGTGGACCAGAAGCCCGATGCGGCGAGCGAGTCGCGGACACGAGCATCGAGCAGCGCATCACCGAGCCGGGCCACGCCGTCGATCGAGACGCCGTGCCCGGGGAGGGCGCCGACGCTGAATCGGCCCGACTGGGCGATGGCGGCGACCGCAGAGGTCTGCACCCGCTGACGGGTGTACCCCTCTGTCTTCTGGTTGGCGATGTTCTGCCCGACCACATCCATACCGCGTCGCGCGGCCGCGAGTCCGCTGGCTGCGGTGTTCAATCCACTGAAGGTCGACATGATCCCCTTCCGGTCACATCTCGGTGTCGATGATGCGCGCTGCGTCGTCGCGTGCGCGGTCACCGTTCGTCGTGTATTCGCCCGTCTCGTGCCCCAGCGCGGCGAGCGTCTCCTGAGTGGCGCGGAGCACTCCGCTGAGCTGCTCCGTGTTGGCGTCGCGCAGCTGCTCGACCTCGGCGGCGAGTCTGGTCAGCGCCCGCATGTGGTCTGCGAACACCTCCTGCCAGGCTCCCTCCGGCGCATGCGCGACCAGTTCTCGGATCGTCGCGCCCTCTGGAGCCCCCCACTCTTCGGCGACCGCGGCGACCTCGACGGTGCGCGCGAGTCCTGCACCACGCAGGCGATCGAGAACCTGATCGATCTCGCGGGCGGCAAACTGGATCCACTGGGATCGTCCGGCGGCGAGCAGCAGCTGCTGTTCGTCTAGTTTGAAGAGCAGCATCTCGAGCAGTTCACGCTCTCGCCACAGCTGTATCGATAGTTCGTTGGCTCCCATGATCCCCTTTTCCCCAGTGATCGCCACGCCTGTTAACGCGGCCAAAGGTCACTATCGGCTGCCGCGCCCCTAAGGTTACTATGTGGAACGGCGGTGGGTAGTTCTCCCCATGTACAGATCGCGACAAGTGTGATATGTGCATCTACTCATCTCCTTGGAGCTTCCGGAGTGAATCCAGAGAGGTGGATCATCCCCCATGTCGTCGCGCGCTGAGCGCAATCTCCTCATCGAGAGCAACCTCCCCCTGGTCGGCTACCTCGCATCCGAAACGCACGCTCGAGCCACTCATATCCCCCGTGACGAGCTGGCGTCGGTCGGAGCGCTCGCGCTCGTGACCGCCGCCGACGCCTTCGACCCGGCTCTGGGCGTGCCCTTCGGCGCCTATGCACGCCGCCGCATCCTCGGTGCGTTCGCCGACGAGATGCGTTCCATGGACTGGGCATCCCGCGGCATCCGCAAGCGCATCAAAGAGACGGTCGCCGTCCGCGAAACCCTCACCGCCGGTCTCGGCAGGACGGCGACAGCCGCCGAGGTCGCCACGGCCATGGGTGTCGCGAAGGATGTCGTCCTCGAAGCCCTCGGCGATGCCGCCCGCACCGTCACCACACTGGAAGATCCCGCCGCACGCGATGTGGCGACCGAGGTCCTGCTGCCCGAGGAATCGGCGCTGGTCGGCGAACGGCGCGAGGTGCTGGAGCAGGCCGTAGCCGCGCTGCCCGAGCGCATGCGCCGGATCGTCCAGAGCGTCTACTTCGAAGAACGCCCCGTGAAGGAGATCGCCGAGGAGCTCGGCGTGACGCATTCCGCCGTATCGCAGCAGCGGTCGGAAGCCATCCGCCTGCTGCGCGACGCCCTGGACCGGTACTTCGCCGAGGGGGCAGCCCCCGCCACGACCACACGGGTGTCGGCGAGCGCGCGCGATGCGTACTTCACGCGGATCGCCGACGCCGCCAGCGCGCGGATCGCCGGAGTCTTCCGCGAATCGGCTCCCGCCTGATCTCGAGGGACAACAACTGACTTTCCTCGACCCGGTGCGCTGAGTCTCGCCTCAACTCACGCCCGCGACGCCGTCGCGCAGCAGGGCGAAGAGGTCGCCGACCGGCCCGAGGTGTCCGAGCTTGTCGGGGTTCAACTGGTTTGCGAGGGAACGCACCGCGCCGTTGTCGACGTGCAGGGCGAGCACCGAGAGCAGAGCTCCATCACGACCACGGAAGAGCAGCGTCTGCTCGCCGTTCGCGATCGTCGGCTCGACCTGGACGCCGAGCGCCTCGCCGCGCCGCATGAGGCCGACGAGGAACCGGGCCACCGCCAGGTCGCCCGACACCGGCTGCTGGATCGCGGGCGCGTTGCCGCCGCCGTCGGCCGTCATCACCACGTCGGCGGCGAGGAGCCGCATGACGCCGTCGACGTCGCCGCCGCGGAGCGCCCCGAGGAAATCGCTGGCGAGCCGAGCCGCATGCGAGGAATCCACGGGGAACCGTACGTCGCCCGCAGCCACTCGCTGCTTCGCTCGATGCATGATCTGGCGGCACGCCGCCGGGTCGCGATCGACCATCTCTGCGATCTCGCCGTAGTCGTAGCCCAGTGCCTCGTGCAGCACGAACACGGCACGCTCGACGGGACCGAGCCGCTCGAGCAACGTGAGCACGGCGAACGACAACGTCTCGTCGTGCTCGATGCGGTGCGCCGGGTCGGCGTCGTCGGCGAGCAACGGCTCCGGCAGCCAGGGGCCGACGTATGTCTCACGGGTATGACGCGCCGAGCGGAGCACGTCGATGGAGAGCCGGGTCGCGACAGTGGACGCGAAGGCGTCGACGCGATCGATCGCGACGCCGCCCTGAACGCGCTCGTGCATGCGCAGGAGCCCGGTCTGCACGACATCCTCCGCCTCGCTCACGCTGCCGAGCATGCGGTACGCGATGGAGAACATGAGGGGGCGGAGCCGAGAGGCCTCGACGACGAGATCGACCATCCGCACAGCTTTTCACACGACTTTCGCGTCGGCTGTCACACCACGGCATCGTCGTTCGTCGAAGGGGGTGAGGAGAGAGAAAGGACGCATCATGAAGATCTTCATCGCAGGAGGTTCGGGAGCCGTCGGCTCGAGGCTGGTTCCGCTGCTGGTCGCGGCGGGACACGAGGTCACAGGGACGGCGCACAGCGAAGCGGGCGCGGCGCGGATCGCCGCGGCGGGCGGCCGCGGGGTGATCATGGACGGCACCGACCCTGCATCCATCCGCCGTGCGGTGCTCGACGCGAAGCCCGACGTGCTCGTGCACCAGCTCACCGCGCTGTCGGGCAGCTTCGACCTCAAGCGGCTGGACGAGACCTTCGCCGTCACCAACCGGCTGCGCACGCTCGGCACCGACGCGCTGATCGCGGCCGCGAAGGAGGCCGGGACCGGCCGCATCGTGGTGCAGGGCTACACCGGGTGGCCCAACGAACACACCGGGGCGGCCGTGAAGACCGAGGCCGACCCCCTCGACCCGAACCCGGTACCGACGGCGCGCAACACGCTCGCCGCGATCGCCCATGCCGAGCATGCCGCGGTGGAAGCGGGCGGGCTCGCGCTGCGGTTCGGCAACTTCTACGGGCCAGGGCAGTCGCTCGGCGAGGGCGGGGAGATGCTCATGTCGGTGCAGAAGGGCCAGGTGCCCATCGTCGGCTCGGGCGCCGGAGTCTGGTCGTTCTGCCACATCGACGACGCCGTCGCGGCGACGGTGGCGGCGATCACGCAGGGTGACGCGGGCGTCTACAACATCGTCGACGACGAGCCCGCCCCGGTCGCCGAGTGGCTGCCCGTTCTCGCGAGCATCGTGGGCAGGAAGCGCCCGATGCGCGTGCCGGCCTGGCTCGCGCGTTTCCTCATCGGAGACTTCGGCGTCGCGTGGATGACGACCGCCCGCGGCTCCTCCAACGCGAAAGCGAAAGCCGAACTCGGGTGGACGCCCCGGTACCCGAGCTGGCGGGAAGGGTTCCGCACCGGCCTCTCCGCCTCCAGCGCCGGGAGGTCGCAGAGCCTCGACCCGCTCGGCTAACGCCCACGCTCCCTCCGCCGATAGGTGTGTGCGGGAGACCACGGATGGTCTCCCGCACAACGAAATTCACGGAGGAGAACCCTTATGGGTATGCAGATCAACACCAACGTGTCGGCGCTCAACGCCTACCGCAACCTGTCCAACACGCAGAACGACCTGTCGAAGTCGCTCGAGAAGCTGTCGAGCGGCCTGCGGATCAACCGTGCAGCGGACGACGCCGCCGGCCTCGCGATCTCCGAGGGCCTGCGCTCGCAGGTCAACGGCCTGAACGTCGCGGCCCGCAACGCCCAGGACGGCATCTCGGTCATCCAGACCGCGGAAGGCGCCCTGACCGAGGTCCACTCGATCCTGCAGCGCGTGCGCGACCTGACCGCTCAGGGCGCGAACGACTCGAACAACGCGAAGTCGCGCGAGGCGATCCAGAAGGAGATCAACACCCTGGGTGACGAGCTCACCCGTGTCGCCGACAGCACGAACTTCAACGGCATCAAGCTGCTCTCGGGCGGCACGACGCTGACGTTCCAGGTCGGTGCGGGTGCGGTCGCCGCAGAGGACCAGATCTCGGTCGCCCTGACCGACTTCGACACCCTCGGTGCCGACATCAAGACGCTCGCGGCCACGATGACGGACGCAGCGACGTACGGCACCGCGCTCGCGGGCATCGACACGCAGATCCAGGCGGTCTCGACCGCACGTGCCGGCTACGGTGCGCTGCAGAACCGCTTCGAGTCGACCATCAACAGCCTCAACGTGTCGGCAGAGAACCTGTCCGCCGCCGAGAGCCGTATCCGCGACACCGACATGGCGTCCGAGATGGTCAAGTTCACCTCGGCGAACATCCTGTCGCAGGCGGGCACGGCCATGCTGGCCCAGGCGAACCAGTCCAACCAGGGCGTTCTCCAGCTCCTGCGCTGATCCACGCCATAGGGTCCGGGCGGCGGCTGCGACCGTCGCCCGGACCCTGTCCGCTCCCGACCTGAAAAGGCGATCATGTCTCTCTCGCTCGACGGCCTCGTCTCCGGCCTGAAGACCACGGAGGTCATCAAGGCCCTGATGGACGTGCACGCCATCCCGCGCTCGCTGCTCAAGGCGAAGATGGATGACAAGAACGGCATCGTCGCCCAGCTGCAGACGCTGAACACCGCGATCCAGAACCTCGCCACCGCTGCAGGGAAGGCCGCGTCGCCCGACGGTCTGGCCCGGTTCACGACATCGTCGTCGTCGAACACCGTCACGGTCGCGACCCGCACCGGCGCCGCCCCGGTCTCGGCGGAGATCGTCATCGATAAGATCGCGAAGAACCACACCATCGTTTCGGCCGCATCGAACGGGTGGCCCGTCGACCCGCCCGTGATCACCCTCGAGAACGCCAAGGGAGAGCGTCTGCAGATCGAGGCCGACGGCGCCTCGATGCAGGACGTCGCCCAGGCCATCAACGAGGCGGGCTTCGGAGTCGTCGCCTCGGCGGTGCCCGCCGGCCGCGACGCCGACGGCAACCCCCTGCACCGCCTGCAGCTGCGCGCGGCCGACTCGGGCGAGGCCGCTCAATTCCGCGCCTACCGAGGAGATGTCGCCGCGGTCGAGGCAGGCACCGCATCCGACCTCGCCACCGAAGCGGGAGCGGCGGTCATCGCGGTGGGCGCCGACGCACAGCTGCGGCTCTGGGCCGGCACCAGTGCCGAGCAGGTGCTGACCTCGTCGAGCAACACCTTCACCGACCTCTTCGACGGCGTCGACGTCACGGTCTCCGCGGCATCCGCCGATCCCGTCACGATCGGCGTGACCGTCGATACCGCGGCCCGCACGAAAGCCTCCGCCGAGTTCATCGCCGCGGTCAAAGACATCCTGACGCGCATCGACAACGGCTCGAAGGCGACCGTCGCCGCGAACGCGGGCGAGAAGACGACACTGGGTGTCTTCACCGGTGACAGCACGGTCCGCTCGCTGCGTACGGCGCTCGCCGACGCCATCCAGCATCCGATCGACGGTGTCTCCCCCTCCTCCATCGGCATCTCGACCGACATGTACGGCGTGCTGAGCTTCGACGAGGAGAAGTTCGCCGAAGCCCTCGCGAAGGACCCGGATGCGGTCGCCGGACTGTTCTCCGACGTCGCCTCGCGCGTGCAGGAGACCGCGAAGGTCTACTCCGACAAGTACGAGGGCCTGCTCACGTCCCGCATCACCGGACAGGAGAGCGAGGTGAAGAGCCTCGGCGAGCAGATGGAGCGCTGGGACGTGCGTCTCGCCCAGCGCAAGGCGAACCTGGAGCGCACCTACGCCCGACTCGAGGTCATGCTCTCACAGCTGCAGTCGCAGTCGACGTACCTGTCCTCGCAGATCGCCGCGCTGCCGACCTCGAGCTCGGGGAAGTGAGCATGAACGCCGCCCTGCGCGCTCAGCAGCGTTACCGGGACGATGCCGTCCTGTCGGCACCGCCCGAGCGTCTCGTGACACTGCTCTACGACCGGCTGATGCTCGACATCGAACGCGGCGAGGCCGCGCAGCGGGCCGAGGACTGGACCGAGGCGAACGCCCAGCTCCAGCACGCGCAGGCCATCGTGGCAGAGCTGTCCTCCTCCCTCACCGACGACTGGAACGGCAGCGCCGGCCTGCGCTCGGTGTACGTGTTCCTGTCGCAGACCCTGATCGGTGCCAACATCGGCCGCGATCCCGAACGTACGCGCGCCTGCCACGGGATCGTCGCCCCGCTGCGGGATGCCTGGCACGAAGCAGCGCGAACCGTTGCGGAGACCAGGGCGTGAGCGCCGACGAGGAGTTCGGCCGGCGGAACATCGACGAGTGGACCGACCTGCTGGATCGTCTCGAGCTCGACGCCGACCGGATCTTGACGGCTGCCCCCGGAACCGCGGACACGGCCGTCATCGAACCGTGGACACCGCCCAGCACTCCCCTCCCCGTGCACCTCGCCGACCGCGCCCGCCGAGTGATCGAGCGCCAGCGCCTCGCGATGGAACGCACCCGCACGGATCTCGACGACCTCCGCCAGCACCTCGGCGCCGTGGATCGGATCCCGGGAACCCGTCGCCCCGACGCACCCGCCTACCTCGACGTGGACGGCTGAGACCGCTCCCTAACGACGCGCGCCACCCTGCCGATAGACCAGGGAGAGCACGGATGGCTCGCAAGACTCGGCCAGGGATCGGCCACACCACCACACACGGGGAGCGGTCGTGTTCGATTCTGTGACCATCAACGCGCTGACGAGCGCGCTCGACGGCCTCGCGCTGCGCCAGCGGGCGATCGCCGACAACATCGCCAACATCAACACCCCCGACTATCACGCCAAGCGGGTGCGCTTCGAAGAGGCACTCGCCGACTCGGTCCAGGCGGGCGACGGACGGGTCGGCGCAACGGTCGGCGCCTCGCTCGAGCCGACGCGTCTGAACGGCAACAACGTCAACCTCGACACCGAGACCCTGTCCAGCGTCGACACGATGCTGCGCTACCAGTTCGCGACGCAGGCCGTGAACGGCTCGTTCGCGTCGATGCGCGCGGCGATGAGGACCTCATGACCTTCGACGCGATCGGCATCGCGAGCACCGGACTGACCGTGCACCGCAAGTGGCTCGACGCCATCAGCGACAACATCGCGAACATCAACACTGTCACCGCGACCGACGGCGCCGCCTTCCGCGCCCGGTACATCACCGCCCAGACCAGCGACCAGTCGCCCGGGGTCTATGTGGCCGGTGCCGTGCAGGGCAGCGCCGAGGGTCGTCTCGTGCACCAGCCCGACCACCCGCTCGCCGACGCCGACGGCTACGTCCGCTACCCCGACATCGACCTCGGCGACCAGATGAGCCAGCTCATCCTCGCCCAGCGCGGCTACCAGGCCAGCGCCGGCATCGTCGACCGTGCCCGCAACGCCTACGAATCCGCCCTCCAGATCGGACGCAGCTGATGGATCCCCTCTCCGGCGTCGAGGGCATCTCCTCGGCCTTCACCCTCGCCCGGCCCACAGCTCCCGTGAAGGCGGCGGACGACACCGCCTTCGCGAACAGCGTCACCGGTGCGATCGACGAACTGCGCTCCCTGCAGTCCGAATCCGACGCGCTCAAGGTCGCCGCCGTCACCGGCGACCTCGACGACATCCACTCGGCCATGATCGCCTCCTCGCGCGCTTCGGTCACCCTCGAACTCGTCGCCGCCGTGCGCAACAAGGGCGTCGACGCGTTCAACGAGATCATGCGGATGCAGGCCTGATGCCTCAGGCAGTGACCAATGTCTTCCAGCGGATCGGACGTGTGATCGCGGGCTTCACCCTCGCGCAGCGCACGATCGCGATCATCGGTGTCGCCGTGCTCGCGCTCGGAATCGTCGCGCTCTCCAGTTGGCTGAGCCGCCCGACCTACACCCCGCTGTTCTCCGGGATGAGCGCCTCCGACGCGAACGCCGTCGTCGAGCAGCTGCGGTCGTCGTCGGTCCCCTACGAGCTCGCCGACGGCGGCGCCACCGTGCTCGTGCCGGAGAAGGACGTCTACGATCAGCGGCTCGCGGCTGCCTCCGCCGGACTCCCCGGTGCGAGCTCCGGCGGATACTCGCTGCTCGACGACATGGGCGTGACCACCTCGGAGTTCCAGCAGTCCGTGACCTACAAGCGCGCCATCGAGGGCGAGCTCGCCGCGACCATCTCGTCGATCGAGGGCGTGACCGCGGCCTCCGTGCAGCTCGCCATCCCGGAGGAGAGCGTCTTCGTCTCGGAGACGGTGGACTCCACCGCATCGGTGTTCGTGGAGACGTCCGGCAGCGCGTCGCTCACGTCGAAGCAGGTCGAGGCGATCGTGCACCTGACCTCCGCGGCGGTCAGCGGCATGAAGCCCGAGAACGTCGCCGTCGTGGACCAGAGCGGCCAGACGCTCTCGGCCGCCGGCGTCGGGGCCACCGGCGGTGTCGACCAGCAGGCGGGCGACTACGAGGCGCGGGTGACGGCCAGCGTGCAGCAGATGCTGGACACCGTCGTCGGACCGGGCAACGCCACCGTGACGGTCGTCGCCGAGATCGACCGCTCTGTCAACGAGCGCGTCGAAGAAACCTACACCCCGGCGGAGGGCGCACCTCCGCTGACCGAGCAGTCGCGAACGGACACCCAGAACGGGTCGAGCTCCAACGCCGGCGTGCTCGGACCGGACAACATCGCGGTGCCGTCGGCCGGCGCGGACGGCACGTCCGAATCCACGGAGACCTCGAAGACCAACGCCGTCAACAAGAGCACCCAGAGCACCTCGACCCCGGCGGGGAACGTGCTGCGTCAGTCGGTGTCGGTCGCCGTCGACGCGGGAGCCGGGGGCGACCTGAGCACCGCGCAGCTGACCGACCTGGTCGAGACCGCCGCCGGGATCGACACCGAACGCGGAGACTCCATCGCGGTCGAGCTCGTCTCCTTCAGCCAGACGGATGCCGAAGCCGCTCAGGCCGCGCTCCAGGCTGCCAAGGACGCCGAGGCCGCAGAGCGTCAGGCCGTGCTCCTGAACACCGCGATCATCGCCGCCGCGATCGCTCTGCCGCTGCTGCTGGCCGTGATCGCGGCCCTCGTTCGCATGCGGCGTCGCGCCAACTCGGCGACCGAGTTCGACCAGCTGTTCGGCGAGCGGCCCGCCCCGCTGTCGGCGGCTCTCGACCCCGGTGCGGCCACCACCGCCATCGAGCAGGCGCCCACGACCCCGCTGGCCTTCCTGGAGACGACGCCCGACCCCGAGCCGGAGCCGGACCCCGAGCCCGCACAGGTGAGCCTCGAGCGCCGCCGCGCCGAGATCGACTCCCTCACGCGTCAGGACCCAAAGCGCACGGCTGAGCTGTTGCGGACCCTCATCGACGACAGGCAGCACGTATGAGCGGCCTGACCGACCGGCAGACGGCGGCCGTGGTGCTGATGAACCTCGACCGCGCGCAGGCGATCGAGGTGATGAAGCACCTCTCGGAGTCGGAGGCCGAGGCCGTCGCCGCCGAGATCATCGAGCTGCAGGATCTGGACGCCGCCACCACCGCCCAGGCGCTCGGCCAGTTCCACCGGATCGCGACCGGACACCTCCCGCCCGCCCGCGGTGGCCGCGACCTCGCAGCCGGGTTGCTGGAGGCGTCGTTCGGGGCGGAGCGCGCCGCGGCCGTGCTCGGCAGGGTGGGTTCGGCGTCGATGAACTCGTCGTTCGAGTTCCTCGGTTCGGCCGACCCGGCGCAGCTGGCGACCCTTCTCGACGGCGAGCTTCCGCAGACCGTCGCCCTGGTGCTCGCACACCTGCCCACCGATCGGGCAGCAGCCGTGCTGGCTGCTCTTCCCGACCCGACCCGCACCGATGTCGCCCACGCGATCGCGACCATGGGCACCGCGTCGCAGGAGGCGATCGCGATCGTGGCAGACGCGCTGAAGGCCCGCACCGGAAGCTTCGCGAGCCGTGATGCTCCGGACACCCTCGGCGGTGTCGAGCCGCTCGTCGAGATCATCGCCCGCTCCGGAGCGACCGTCGAGAAGGCGCTGCTGGCGAGCATCGAGGACCGCGACAGTGCCCTGGCGGAAGACATCCGGTCGCGCATGTTCACCTTCGCCGACATCGTCAAGCTCGACGACCGCGACACGCAGCGGGTGCTGCGCGGCATGGACATCCGCTCGCTGGCTCTCGCCCTGAAGGGCGCCAACCAGCCGATCGCCGACCTCATCCGCCGCAACGTCTCGGAGCGCAACCGCGAGAACCTGGACGAGGAAGCACGGACCCTCGGTCCGGTGCGCATCTCGCAGGTCGAGGAGGCCAGAGCCGAGATCGTGCGCACGATCCGCGCGCTCGAGGCCGCCGGCGACATCACGGTGCAGCGCGCCGACGAGGATGAATATGTCTACTGACGCGTTCTCTCCGGTGCTGTTCCCGCGTCTCGACGGACGCGCGGACGGCGCGGAGCATGCGCGTGCCCGCATGCGGGGCTATGCCGAAGGGCATGCCGAGGGCTACCGTGCCGGGCGGGCCGAGGCCGAGGCGGAGCAGCGGGTCGCCGCCGCGGAGCAGGCAGCCCGCGACGCGGCGGCCGCGCGCGAGATGGAGACCGCCGTGTCCGCCCTGCACGCCGCAGCCCGCTCGCTGGGCGACCGGGAGCGCGAGCTCTCCGCCGCCGCACACGACGAGGTGCTGCGCTGTGCGATCGAACTCGCCGAGCTCATCGTCGGCGCCGAGCTCTCGGACGCCGGTTCATCTGCGGCGGCGGCAGCCCGGCGAGTGCTCGCAGCCGCCGAACCCGCGGAGATCCGCGAGGTGCGTCTGCACCCCGACGATCTGCGCACGCTGCAGACCGCGGATGCGCAGTTGACCGCGTTCGCCCTCGTCGCCGACGACACGCTCGAGCGCGGCGATGCCGTCGCGACTCTGGCCCACGGCCACATCGATGCCCGGATCGGCAGCGCTCTCGAGCGCGCTCGCCGCGCACTCGTCGAGGCCGGGTCATGACGGCCTGGACCGCCGTGCGCGAGGCGGTTCGGCCGGAGCGGATCGGCGTCGTCTCCCAGGTGCGCGGTCTGAGCGTGCAGGTGCGCGGCCTCGACGGCGCCGTCGGCGACGTCGTGACCCTCGACGGGGTCGATGCCGAGGTCGTCGCGATCGGTGAGGGCGGCCTGCGGTGCATGCCTCTCGGAGCCGTCGCCGGTCTGACCGTCGGGGCTCCGGTGCGCGGTCGCGGTGGTCCGCTCCGGGTACCGACCGGAACCGCACTGCTCGGACGAGTCCTCGACGGGCTCGGACGGCCGATCGACGGCAAGGGGCCGTTGACGGGCGCGATCCCCGTGAGCCTCGACCACGCTCCGCCGTCCATCATGGGGCGCGATCGGATCGATGCGCCTCTTCCGCTCGGCGTGCGCGCGCTCGACACGCTCGTCAGCGTGGGACGTGGACAGCGCGTGGGGCTCTTCGCCGGCTCCGGAGTGGGCAAGTCGTCGCTGCTGTCGATGATCGCGCGCGGCACCGAGGCCGAGGTGACCGTGATCGCCCTCGTCGGCGAGCGCGGCCGCGAGGTGCGCGAGTTCATCGAGGACGACCTGGGGCCCGAAGGCCTCGCCCGTTCCGTGGTCGTGGTCTCGACCTCGGACCAGCCCGCGATGTCCCGCATCCGGGCGGCGTACACCGCGACGAGGATCGCCGAGGCCTTCCGCGATGACGGGGCGCACGCCATCCTCATGATGGACTCGCTGACCCGCGTCGCGATGGCGCAGCGCGAGATCGGCCTCTCCGCCGGAGAGCCCCCCGCGACCCGCGGCTATCCGCCGTCGACGTTCTCGCTCCTCGCCGGGCTGCTCGAACGCGCCGGCACCGATCGACGCGGCTCGATCACCGGCATCTACACCGTGCTCGTCGACGGCGACGACCACAACGAGCCGATCGCCGACACCGTGCGCTCGATCCTCGACGGCCACGTCGTGCTCGATCGTGCACTCGCCCTCTCCGGACACCATCCGGCGATCGACGTGCTCGGCTCCGTCTCTCGCGTGGCGGGGAAGATCACCGCCTCGGAACAGCGGTCGCACGCGGCGACGCTGCGAGCGGTCCTCGCCGCGCGTCGCCGGGCGAACGACCTGATCGATATCGGCGCCTACCAGCCGGGAGCCGACGCGCGCATCGACGCGGCCATCACCCACGAACGGGCGATCTCGGCCTTCCTCACCCAGCCCCTCGACGAGACGAGCCGGATCGACGAATCGTGGCGTCGCCTCGACGAACTCGTCTCCGGCTTCGGAGGTCTCTCATGACACGGTCCTTCTCCCTGGCGGGCCTGCTGCGCGTGCGCGAGATCCAGGAGCGGGCCGCCGCCCAGCGACTGTCCCGCGCGGTGCTCGACGCCCAGCACACCGAGGCACGCGATCGATCCCTTCGCGCGCACCTCTCCGGAGCCGGGAGCGAAGCGGTCGACGTCCGCTCGCTCGCCGCGCTCGCTGCCGCCCGCGTCGCCGGTCGGACGCTCCTCGCCGACCTGACGACGCTGTCGCACCTGCAGGCGCAGACCGTCGACGACGCCCGCACCGAACACGCCGAGGCGAGACGGGCGATGCGCGGACTCGATCGTCTCGCCCAGGCGCACGCCGCGCGGGTGCGGGCTGCCGAGCTGCACGCCGAGCAGGCGGAGCTCGACGAGATCGGATCGCGCACCGATACGGAGGGGCAGTCGTGACCGCCCTCGGCATCGTCGACATGCTCGACGCTCGCGCGTCGCGCCCGACCGGCGGCTCGCCGTCGCGCGGCACCACCCCGGGCGCCGCGGCCTTCGCCGACGTGATCCAGGATGCTGCCCGGGCTCAACGCGCGGATGACGCCCCCGCCGACGGCATCCCTGCTGAGGGTTCATCGACGGGAAGCGCCACGACGGAAGCCCCCACCGAGCCCGATGGCCAGGTTCTCCCCGTGGTCCCGGCGCCCCTCGCCCCCCTCCCGAGCGGTTCGGGCACGGCGGCTCCCGTCGAGGGAAGCACCACGGATGCGACCCTCGACCTCGACCTCGACCCGATGCAGCCGCCGGTGGATGCTGCGGAAGACGCGGGAGCGGTGGATGCCGCTGCGGCCTCCGCCGACCTCCCGCCGATCGCGGCGTCCAGCACGGTCGCCGCATCGGTCGATCCGGCACGCGCCACGGCATCTGCGGGAGCCCTGGCAGCATCAGCCGCGCCGCCCGCCGTCCCCGGGGCATCGCCGCGCACCTCGTCTAGCCCCGGCGTCGGTGCCGCATCCCTTCCGGTCAGCACCGCCGCGGTGGCGGGAGCGTCCGACATGAACAGCACGACGGCCGATGTCCCGGCCGATGCCGCTCTCCGCCTCGCCCGCGTCCCCTCCAGTGCCGCTGCCGCTGCCGCTGCCGGCGAGCACGGTGCCGTCGCTGCGGCTCCCGCACCGGCATCGGCGTCGAACGCCGGCCCGGCACTCCGGGTCGCGACGGCCACCGCACCCGACACGGCACCCGACACCGTGGCGTCTCCTGCCGGCTCGGCTCCGGTCGTCGCCGCCCCCGCCGCATCGGTACCCGCCACGGCAGACGCCGCCGGCCCGACCGCCGCCGTCACCGCACCCGCTCCCGCATCACCGTCCCCGATCGCGCCGAGCACCCCGGTCGCCGCCGCGGCGATCGCCCGGCCGGTCCTGCTCCCCCAGATCTCGGCGCCCGTCGTCGCGCTCGCCCAGGCTGCAGACGGCGACCACAGCCTCACGCTGACCGTGTCGCCCGAGAACCTCGGCCCGGTGACCGTGCGTGCGCACATCTCCGGAGGCGCCATCCACATCGAGCTGCACGCCCCGAACGACCTCGGGCGCGAGGCGCTGCGTACCGTCCTCGCCGACCTGCGACGGGATCTCGCGGCCGCGGCACCGCACGCCTCCCTGATGCTCTCGAGCTCGGACGACGGCCCCGGCTCGGCGAACCCGCAGAGCTCACCGAACGGCGGCTCAGCAAACGGCAACGCTGCGAACGGCAACGCGGCGAGCGCGGGCGGCGGGCAGACCCGCGGCGACGCACCCGCCGACCGGAACGCGAGCGCACGACCGAGCACCGGCGCCGTCCCCTCCGCACCCGACGGCACACCGCCCGTCCCCCTCGTCTCGCCGCACGGCGGCATCGATGTCTTCGCCTGATCCGAGAGGAACCCCATGACCACGGTCGACCCCATCACCGGCACCATCCCGCCCAGCGGCGTGCAGACCGGCAGCACCACGCCCCCGGTCGAACGCAAGAAGACGCTCGACTCGGAGGTGTTCCTGAAGCTGCTGGTGACCCAGCTGACCAATCAGGACCCCAGCTCTCCCATGAACACCAACGAGATGATCTCGCAGACCACGCAGCTGGCCTCCATGGAGCAGTTGACCGCGCTGTCGGCCACCTCGACCGAGAGCTTCGCGCTCAGCATGCGGCAGACCGCCGCCGCCCTGATCGGCCACGAAGCGCAGTACGTCGACGAAGACGGTGTCACTCAGAAGGGCATCGTCACCTCCGTCTCCTATGCGGGCGCCGTCCCCCTCGTCACCATTGGCGACGCCACCATCGCCCTCGACGCCGTCTCCGGCGTCTCCCTCGTCCCCAAATCCTGATCAGCCCCGCACCCAGAAAGGCACCACCATGCTCCGCTCCCTCTTCGCCGGAATCTCGGGCCTGCGCTCGCACCAGACCATGCTCGACGTCACGGGTAACAACATCGCCAACGTCAACACGACCGGCTTCAAGGCCTCGGCCGTGCAGTTCCAGGATTCGCTCTCGCAGCTGCTGCGCAACTCGATGATGCCGCAGACGAACCTCGGCGGTCAGAACCCCGCCCAGGTCGGCCTCGGCGTGCAGGTCGCCGGCATCAGCACCAACTTCGCCTCGGGCGCACCGCAGCCCACCGGCGTCCCCACCGATCTCATGATCGCCGGCGACGGCTTCTTCGTGGTCCGCTCCGGCGGCGAGACGCTGTACACCCGCAACGGCGGCTTCTCGTTCGACGCGAGCGGCAAGCTGGTCTCGGCCGACGGCGCGCTCGTGCAGGGCTGGACCGCGCGCGACGGAGCGATCGTCCCCGGTCAGGGCGTCGGCGACATCACGCTCCCCGTGGGTGCGCTGAGCCCCGCCGCCGCGACGACCACCGCGCGGGTGACCGGCAACCTGCCCTCGGGCGCGGCCGTCGGCGACACGCTCGTGCGCGACATCAAGACCTACGACGCACAGGGCACCGAGACCTCGATGCGCCTCACGTTCACCCGCACGACCGCCGGCTGGGACGTCACCGACGCTGCCGGCGCGCGCACCCCGCTGGCCTTCACCGACGGCAAGCAGGCGGGCGCCTCGTCGATCGTGTCCGGCGGCATCACGGTCGACCTGTCGGCGGTCACCGGCTTCGCCGACGTCAGCGACGTCGCCATCAAGGAGCAGAACGGCAAGCCGGCCGGCACCCTGAGCTCCTACGCCCTGACGAACGACGGCAGCCTCGTCGGCACGTTCAGCAACGGCGACACCGAGGTGCTCGCGCGCATCGCACTGGCCGGCTTCGTGAACCCGGGCGGCCTGGAGAAGACCGGGTCCTCGCAGTTCCGCCCCAGCGGCAACTCGGGCCAGCCGACGCTCGGTCAGGCCGGGACCGACGGTCTGGGCGGCATCATCAGTGGCGCGCTGGAGATGTCGAACGTCGACCTCTCGCAGGAGTTCACCAACCTGATCGTCGCCCAGCGCGGTTTCCAGGCGAACGCCCGCATCATCACCACGAGCGACGAGGTGCTGCAGGAGCTCACGAACCTCAAGCGCTGAGTCGCGGCCGCTCGCTGCTTCCCCGGGAGGGTTCTCCGCGTGATCGCGGGGAGCCCTCCCGGTCTGCGTTCGGGCACTATCACGGACGCTCCATTCGAAACTAAGGTTTAGCGCCCTTAACCACGAGTAACGGAGCCCGTACTCGGGGTTAAGGCACCAGCGCGCCGGTTCCGCGCCCACCGGCCCTGTCGCTAACGCCCGACGCCTACCGGCCGACAGTCACCTCCGACAGCCCAGGACGGGCCGTCGGGTCCGCGCTCCCCGGAACGCGGACGGATCTTTCCAGGATGGAGCCCATGATCGTCCTCACGCGCCTGAACCGTTCCCGGTTCGCGGTGAACCCCGACCTGATCGAACGTGTCCAGGCAACGCCCGACACGACGCTCATCATGGTCGACGGTGCGACGTTCGTCGTCACCGAGACGATGGACGACGTGATCGCGCAGATCACCCGGTTCCGGGCCGGAGTGCTCGCCACTGCTGCCGCCCTGATCGCCGCACCCGACGGCGACTCCCGCACTCCCGAGGTCGGTCTCTGATGGATCCGTCCCTCATCCTCGGCCTGATCCTCGCGTTCGGCGCTTTGATCGCCATGATCAACCTCGAAGGCGCGACCATCGGATCGCTGCTGATCCCCGCCCCGATGGTGCTGGTCTTCGGAGCCACGATCGCCGTCGGCATCGCGAGCGGCACTGTGCGCGATGCGCTGCATGCGGTCAAGTCGCTCCCCCGCGCCTTCCGCGGCGAGCGCCGCACCGCGTCGAGCATGATCGACACGGTGGTCGGCTACGCCGAGAAGGCGCGCGCCGAAGGGCTCCTCGCCCTCGAGCAGGGGCTGGAGGACGAGAAGGACCCGTTCCTGCGCCAGGCACTGCAGAGCATCGCCGACGGAACGGACGCCGAAGACCTGCGAACCCTGCTGGAGGATGAGCTCACCTCGACCGCTGCCCGTAACCGCACCGCCTCACGCTTCTACATGACGCTCGGCGGCTTCGCGCCAACGGTCGGCATCATCGGCACGGTCGTCTCCCTCACGCATGTGCTGGAGAAGCTCGACAAGCCGGACACCCTCGGTCCCATGATCGCGACGGCATTCGTGGCGACGCTGTGGGGTCTCCTGTCGGCCAACTTCATCTGGCTGCCCATCGGCGGACGTCTCCAGCGTCTCGGCGAGCTCGAGCTCGAACGCATGACCGTGCTCATGGAGGGCATGCTGGCCGTACAGGCCGGCGCCCCGCCGCAGTTCGTCGGCGAACGTCTGCGCGCCCTCGTGTCCGAGCGCCCTTCCGCCCGCTCCGGCCGGAAGGCTCGCACCTCGGAACCCGAGGAGACGGAGCAGGGGTCATGAGCGTCCGGGCCCGTCGCCGCGTGCCCCAGGAGGAGCACAGCGGTCCGGACGAGCGGTGGATGGCGTCCTACATGGACATGGTGACCGTGCTGATGTGCATGTTCATCGTGCTGTTCGCGATGTCGACGGTCGACCAGGAGAAGTTCGAGGCGCTCAGCGCCTCCCTCGCGACCGGGTTCGGTCAGGAGCCGTCGGAGGACGTGGATGCCGTCACCGGGGTCGTCGTCCCTCCGGAGCTGGTCGACGAGAAGGGCGAGGACTTCGCCGACGTCGACCTGGCGGCCGCGCAGACCGAGTTCGACGAGCTCTCCGCCCTCCGTGAGCGTCTGCGCCAGGTGCTCGCCGAAAACGGCCTCGAAGCCGACGTCACCTTCACGATCGACGAGCGGGGCCTGACGATCGGACTCGTCAGCGCCGAGACGTTCTTCACCACGAACAGCACCACCCTCAGCTCGAAGGCGGTTCTGGTGCTCGATGCACTCGGCTCGGTCCTGGTCACCGCCCCGAACGAGATCTCGGTCGAAGGTCACGCCGACGTCCGCGGATCGGTCGCCCCGTTCCCGACGAACTGGGAGCTCTCGGCCGGCCGATCCACGCAGGTGCTGCGGCACCTCGTCGAGTCGTCCGGGCTGCCGCCGGCGCACCTGAAGTCGGTCGGCTTCGGCGACACGCGGCCCGTCGCGGCGGGTTCCTCGCCCGCGGCGCTGGCCCAGAACCGGCGCGTCGACATCGTCGTCCTCTCGGATGCGAAGGAGGAGGTGCGAGCACTCATCCCCGAAGCGCAGGCCGCGCAGCCGTCCTCCTGACCGTTCCCGCCTAACGCACGCCGATCACCGCCCGATAGTCGGGTTCGTGGTGATCGAGGACAGCGTGCGCTCCGACGTGCGCACAGCGACGGCGACGAAGACCGCCGAAGTCGAGGTGTACGACTTCGGCCGTTCGGCGACCCTCTCGCGCGAGCACACCCGCGCCCTGGAGCTGGCCTTCGAGACGTTCTCCCGGCAGTGGTCGGCGCAGCTCTCGGCGAAGATCCACGTGCGTGCCACCATCGCCGTCGAGCATGTCGGGATGTTGACCTACGGCGAGTACGCCGCCTCGCTGCCGACCACGACGACCCTCATCGTGTGCGCACTGCCCGATTCCGACGAGCGGCTCATCGTGCAGCTGCCGACCTCCGCTGCCACGACCTGGATCGTGCAGATGGTCGGAGGGCGCGCATCGTCGACGTCGGAGGACCGCACCTTCACCCCGATCGAGCAGGCGCTGATCCGCTCGCTCATCGTCGACGCGCTCGACCACCTGACCGGCTCCCTCGACGGACTGCTCCCCGCCGGTGTGACCGTGAGCGGCATCCAGTACAGCTCGCAGTTCGCGCAGGTCGCGGCATCGGGCGAACCGGTCATCGTCGCCCGCTTCTCGATGCGCCTCGCGGGCCGGGCAGTGCCGGTGAGCGTCATGCTGCCGGCATCGGTGCTCGCCGGCTTCACCGTGCGCACCTCCGACGCCGACCGTGCCGCAGCGCCCGGGCTGGTCCGACGCCAGGTCGAGGTCTCCCCCGTCGAGCTCTCGCTGCGGCTCGCTCCGCGCGCGGTGCTCCCCCGCGAGGTGCTCGACCTCGCCGTCGGCGACATCGTCTCCTTCCCGCACTCCGCCGACCGCCCGATGCTGCTCGCCGTGGGCGATCAGACCGTCGCCACCGCCGCCGTGGGCAGCGCCGGCGCCCGTCTCGCGTGCGTCGTCGCCACCACCGTCCCCGATCCCGTCTTCGCCGAGGAGCCCGCGTGACCAGCACCACCACCTATGAGTCCGCCGTCGCCGCCGCCTTCGCCGCGTCGCTGCCGACCGCGGCTGCACTGACCGCTCGCGCCTCGCAGGTCTCCGGAGACACCGGCGACGCCGTGATCGTGCAGTTCGTCGGCGAGGCGAGCGCGCAGCTCGCCGTGCAGCTCTTCGACCCCGAGACCCTGGTCGACGGACTCGCGGGCGCGCCCCTGGCCGACCGTCTGCGCGATGCCCTGGAAGCCTCCACGAGCGCGCTGGGAGCCGGCGCGCTGGGCGAGGCCGTGATCGGCGACGCCTCTCCGCTCTTCTCGAACCCGTCGGCGCAGCTGTTCGACCTGCAGGACGACACGGACCGCACGATCGGCCGCCTCGCCGTCGTCGTCACGCGCACCCCGGCAGCGGCATCGAGCCCGTCCCGCCGACTGCACCGCATCGCCGGCGTCGAGATGGAGCTCACGGTCGAGATCGGACGCACCCGGATGGCGGTGCGCGACGTGCTCGACCTGGAGCCGGGCCGCATCGTCGAACTCGACCGCTCCGCCGGCGCTCCGGCCGACATCAAGCTCAACGGCCGCATCATCGCCCACGGCGAGGTGGTCGTGGTCGACCAGGACTACGCGGTGCGGATCACCCGCATCCTCGAGAACGTCGAGGCCTGACCCTGGACGACCTCCTGCTCGGCCTGCGGGTCGTGCTCTCGCTCGCCGCAGTGCTCGGGGTGCTGTGGTTCCTGCAGCGTCGCGTCGCGCGCACGCAGGCCCGTCGTCGCGACGGTGAGGTGATCACGGTGCTCGGGCGGCAGGGCGTGGGTCCGAAGGCGCAGGTCGTCGTGGTCCAGACCGAGGACGCCCGCTACGTCCTCGGTGTCACCGAGCACGGCGTGAGCGTGGTCGACAAGCTGCCGGTGAAGGCCGCGGCTCAGTCCGACGAGGACACCCGTCCCGTGTGGTCGGCGGCGACGTCGGAGGCGGCATCCGATGCCGAGGAGTTCGACCGCATCCTCGCCGCGACCGCTCGGACCGAGACGGCCGCGGCATCACCGTCGGGTCCCACTCCGCAGCGGCGCGTCCGTCACCGGAACGATCCGCTGCGCGGCTCCATCCTCTCCCCCGAAACCTGGCGGCAGACCGCCGAGGCCATCCGGCGCACGCGATGAGCGCGTCCCGTGGGGTCGTCGACGGCCGCGCGCTGCGACGTGTCGCACTGATCCTCGTCGCAGCCCTCGTCCTGGTCGCGGCGCTCACGCTGCTCTCCGGCACCGCCGCCCACGCCGAGGTCACCCCCGACGACCCGGGCGAGGGCGTCACGATCGACATCAACGGTGTCGACGGCGGCCCGTCGGGATCGATCCTGACGCTGCTGGGCATCACGCTGCTCTCGGTCGCCCCCGCGCTCCTGCTGATGATGTCGTCGTTCACGAAGATCTTCGTCGTGCTGGCGATGACCAGGAACGCCCTGTCTCTGCCCACGATCCCGCCGAACCAGGTGCTGGCCGGGCTCTCCCTGTTCCTGTCGCTGTTCATCATGTGGCCGGTGCTGACCGAGATCAACACGGTCGCCGTGCAGCCGTACATCGACGGCACGCTCACCTTCACGCAGGCGATCGATGTCGGCCAGCTGCCGCTGCAGGAGTGGATGCTGCGCTTCACGCGCGAAGAGGACCTGGCCCTCATGACACGGATGGCGGGCCAGCCCAACCCGGAGGATCCCTCGAGCGTGCCGATGTACACGCTCATCCCGGCGTTCATGATCTCGGAGCTCCGCGCCGCCTTCATCATCGGCTTCGTCATCTTCATCCCGTTCCTCGTGATCGACCTGGTCGTCGCCGCCGCGCTGATGTCGATGGGCATGATGATGCTGCCGCCCGTCATGATCTCGCTGCCCTTCAAGATCCTGCTGTTCATCCTCGTCGACGGCTGGGGGCTCATCATCCGCGCCCTGCTGGAGAGTTACGGAGGTGTGGGATGAGCCCGGAAGCGGTCATCGACATCGGCACCCAGGGCCTGATCATCGCGGCGAAGCTGGCCGCGCCGGTGCTCGTCACGGCGCTGGTCGTGGGTTTCGCGATCTCGCTGCTGCAGTCCATCACCCAGGTGCAGGAGGTGACGCTGTCGTTCGTGCCGAAGATCGTCGCCGTCGGCATCGCACTGCTCATCGCCGGCAACTGGATGATCGCCGAGATGATCGCCTTCACGAACGAGATGTTCGCCCGCATCCCCTCACTGCTGAGCGGGTGACGACGTGTACATCCCCATCGACTTCGCGTGGCTCGAGGCGACCATGCTCGCCGCGGTGCGCATCACGGCGTTCATCATGATCGCCCCGCCGTTCTCCTACGGGGCGATCCCGGTGCGGGTGAAGGCGATGCTCGCGATCGGCCTCTCCCTCGCCGCGGGCACGGCCGTCGCTCCCGGCTACGAGAACCTCGACACCGGCCCGTTCCTCGGCGCCCTGGTGCTGCAGGTGCTCACCGGAGCGCTCCTCGGCTTCCTCGTGCTGCTCTGCTTCTCGGCGCTGCAGGCCGCCGGCAGCCTGATCGACGTGTTCGGCGGTTTCCAGCTGGCTCAGGCCTTCGACCCGCACTCGCTCGTGAACGGCGCCCAGTTCACCCGGCTGTTCCACATCACCGCGCTGACGCTGCTGTTCGCCTCCGGTGGATATCAGCTCATCCTCGCCGGCCTCGCCCGCAGCTTCGAGGCGGTGCCCGTCGACGGCATCTTCGAGGTGGCGGCCCCGGCGGAACTCCTCATCGACGGGGTGTCGCAGATGGTCCTGGCCGCTGTGCAGATCGCCGGCCCGCTCGTGCTGGTGCTGTTCCTCGCCGATGTCGGGCTCGGACTGATCACCCGCGTCGCGCCCGCGCTCAACGCGTTCGCGATGGGCTTCCCGGTGAAGATCCTGCTCACCCTGCTGCTCGCCGGCGCCGTGTACGCCGTGCTCCCCGGCATCGTCGACGCCCTCTCCGGGCAGGCGCTGAAGATGATGCAGGGGGTGCACGAGTGAGCGGCACCGACACCGGCGAACGCAGCGAGAAGGCGACCGACAAGCACCTCAACGAGGCCCGCAAGAAGGGGCGCCTGTCACGCAGCCAGGACCTCACGGCGTGGCTCGGCATCGGTGCCGCGGCCATCGCCATGCCGGCGGCCATCGCGCTCGGTGCTGCGGCCGGAACGGAGCAGCTCCTCACGGTCACCTCCCTGGTGTTCAGCCCCACGCCGGAGGCGGCGCTCGGCGCGCTCGGACGCGGTCTGGCCTCGGTGCTGCCGACCCTCGCGGTGATGCTCGCCGCCGTCGCGATCGTCACGCTGATCGGCGCCGTCGTGCAGGGCGGCGTGCACCTGAAACCGCTCACCGGACGTTTCGAGCAGTTCAACATCGTCACCGGCATCCGTCGCGTGTTCGGGCTGCAGGCGCTGTGGGAGGGCGCCAAGGCGCTCCTGAAGACCGCGGCGATCGGCCTCGCGCTCTGGGTCGTCATCGCGGGGCTGATGCCGGTGCTCACCGCCAGCGGCGCCCATTCGATCTCGCGCCTGCTCGGCACGGCGTCCGAGGGCACGGCCGCCCTGCTGCAGACCGCGATCGCCGTGGGGCTGGTCCTCGCCGCGATCGACATGTTCGTCGTGATGCGCCGCAACCGCAAGCACACTCGCATGACCAAGCGCGAGATCCGCGACGAGAACAAGAGCTCCGAGGGCGACCCGCTGATCCGTCAGCAGCGACGCTCCCGGCAGCTCGCCGTCAGCCGCAACCGCATGATCGCCGCGGTCGCCGGGTCGGATGTGGTCGTCGTCAACCCGACGCACATCGCGATCGCCCTCCGGTACGAGCCCGGTCGCGCGGCCCCCAAGGTCGTCGCGAAGGGCAGCGGCGTGATCGCGGAGCGCATCCGCGACGAGGCCGTGCGCGCCGGTGTGCCGCTCGTGCGCGAGATCACGCTCGCCCGCGCTCTGCACGCCGCGTGCGAGCTCGGCCAGGAGATCCCCGAAGACCTGTACAACGCCGTCGCGCGCGTGCTCGTGTTCGTCGACGCCCTGCGTCGGCGCGGCGCCGCCCGCGGCATCCACACCCTTCCCTACCGGAGGACCGCATGAGACAGCTGTTCGTCAAGCTCATGGTGCCCATCGGGGTCGTCGGCATCATCATGCTGCTCGTCGTCCCGGTGCCGCCGTTCCTGCTCGACATCCTCATCATCCTGAACATCATGTTCGCCCTCGTGATCCTGCTCACGTCGATGTTCGTGAAGAAGCCGCTCGACTTCTCGGTGTTCCCCTCGCTGCTGCTGGTGGCGACGCTGTTCCGACTCGGGCTCAACGTCGCCTCGACCCGACTCGTGCTGGGCGAGGCCTATGCGGGGCAGGTGATCGAGGCGTTCGGCGCGATCGCCGTCGGCGGCTCCCTCATCATCGGCGCCGTGGTGTTCCTGATCCTCGTGGTCATCCAGTTCGTGGTCGTCACCAAGGGTGCGGAGCGCGTGGCGGAGGTCGGCGCCCGGTTCACCCTCGACGCCATGCCCGGCAAGCAGATGGCGATCGACGCCGACCTCAACGCCGGGCTCATCACCGATGCCGAGGCGCGCGAACGCCGCGCGGAGGTCGCGGCCGAGGCCGACTTCTACGGCGCGATGGACGGTGCGTCGAAGTTCGTGAAGGGCGATGCGATCGCCGGACTCGTCATCATCATCATCAACATCGTCGGCGGCATCGCGATCGGCCTCGTGCAGCACGGCATGTCGATCGACGAGGCCGTGAGCACCTACAGCCTCCTCACGATCGGCGACGGGCTCGTCACGCAGATCCCCGCGCTGCTGATGGCCGTCTCCACCGGCATGATCGTCACCCGCTCCACGGCCGAGGCCGAGATGGGGACGGCGGCGTCGGCGCAGCTCGGCCAGTCCCGCAACGCGCTCATCATCGCGGGATGCGCCGCGATCATCATGTCGCTGATCCCGCACATGCCGATGCTGCCGTTCGTCGCGATCGGCGCGCTCCTGCTGTTCGTGGCGCAGCGCATCAAAGCGAACCAGCAGCGCGAGGAGGCGATCGCGGCCCAGACGCCGTCCGCCGCACCGGCCGACCAGCCGGAGGAGCTGATCGAGAAGATGCGCGTGCACCCGCTCGAGATCCTCCTCTCCCCCGACATCGTCGATCTGGTCACGGGCGGCCCGGACGACCTCCTGGCACGCGTGAAGGCGCTCCGGCGTCGGATCGCCCTCGACCTGGGCCTGATCACCCCGCCGGTGCGCACGCGCGACAGCATCGAGCTCGCGCAGTCGACGTACGTCATCCGCATCGCCGGCGTCGAGACCGGCCGGGGCACGGCGCCGGTCGGCTCCGTGCTCGCTCTCGGACAGGGCCTGGAGTCGCTTCCGGGTACGGCGACCCTCGACCCGGTGTTCGGGCTGGAGGGCAAGTGGATCCCCCTGGAGATGCGGCACAGCGCCGAGTTCGCCGGGGCCACCGTGATCGACCGGGCCAGCGTCATCATCACGCACCTCTCCAGCGTCATCCATGCCCATGCCGCGCGACTGTTGAGCCGGGAGGATGTCCGTCAGCTCACCGACGCCCTCAAGCAGGCGTCCCCGGCCGCCGTCGAGGAGCTCACTCCCGCGCTGCTGTCCCTCGCCGAGATCCAGCGCGTGCTCCAGGGCCTGCTCGCCGAGCGGGTGCCGATCAACGACCTCAGCCGCATCTACGAGGCGCTGGCGTTGCGGGCGAGGACGTCGACCGATCCCGAGGGGCTGATCGAGGCGGCACGAGCCGCGCTCGGACCCGCGATCGCCGCGCGCTTCGCCGATGCGGGCATCCTGCGGGTGGTGATGATCAATCCGCTCCTCGAGCAGGCCATGCTCGAGAACCTGCGCCCCGGCGACGACGGCACGCAGATCGTCTTCGACCCGCAGCGCATGGAATCCGTCGTCGAGTCGGTGAAGCAGGCCGTCTCCTCGGTGCGCGAAGGCGGCGAACCGGTGCTGGTGTGCGCCCCGTCGCTGCGTCCCGCCGTGCGGCGACTCGTGTCGGCCCAGACCGACGGCCTCCCGGTGCTCTCCTACACGGAGGCGACCTCCGCTGCGCTCACGATCGAGACGGTCGGTGTGGTCCGTGATGCGCCTGCGCCGTCGATCGGCGCCGTCTCCGCGGCAGTAGGCTGAACGAATGCTGGTTTTGACGAGGCGGATCGGTGAGAGCGTGCGCATCGACGGCGACATCGAGATCACGCTGCTCGAGATCAAAGGCGACAGTGTGCGCATCGGCGTGAAGGCGCCGCGCGAGACGCGCATCCAGCGCACCGAGATCATCGAAGCCGTGGTCGCCGAGAACGTGTCGGCCGCGGCCGAGACCGGAGCCGATGCCGAGGACGCGATCGTCGCCGCGCTCGCCAGGGGCCGCGAGGCCCGCCCGTCCTAGTCGGCGTGTCCGCACTCGCCGATCAGGCGGTGGCGGTGCCCGCCCCTGTCGCCCGCTTCCACTGGTCGCCACCCGCCTCACGCGCACGTCCGGCCGCGCGTGCCGCCTCCGCCACGAGCGCGTCGTAGTCGTAACCGCAGGTGTCTGCCGCCGCCCATCCGATGCTGGCCGAGCAGCGGATACCGTCGACCGCACCATCGCGTTCGATGTCGGAGATACGGCTCAGCACCGCCCGGATATGGAACCGGACGGCCTCGTCGCTGGCGCGGATCACCACGATCACCCGGCCGTCATCGACCCGCTCGGCGTCGGCGAGAGGCGGGAGGGCCTCCTCGATGTCGGCGTGGAAGCGATCGACGATGCGGGCGAACTCCGAGCCGGTCGTGGCCTCGCGAAGGTCGGCGGGGTCATCCAGGCGCACTTCGAGCACCGACCAGCCGTGATCGTTCTGGGCCTCGGCTTTCCGGAGCCTGCGACGAGCCCGCTGGGCGACGCCGTCGGCCTCGGTCTGCTGCGGCGCTCCCACCCGCACCAGCAGCACCAGCGTGAAGGCCGCGCAGGTACTCACGATGAGCGTGCCGACGGCGTTCATGCCCCGCAGAGCGCTCAGCTGCTCATCGGTGCTCGCAGGGCCCACCGCGAGCGCGCTGATCGCGCTGGCGACCGCCACCACGACGAAGCCGCACGACGCCAGCGCGAGGGGCAGCACGATGTCTCGCGTGACCGGATGCCCACGGAGCAGCTCATAGGCGACCAGCCCGGCGAAGACGCCGCTGCCGAGGAAGACGAGGTGGAAGGAAGGCAGGTACCACGCCGTGTCGGAGGTCGCGACGAGCAGCACGAGAGCGGTGGCCACGAATGTCAGCACGGGCCACCAGGGAGCACGCCGACCGAAGTGCATCCGAAGGCCGAGCCAGATCAAGGGCTCGACGCACAGCAGGAGAGCAGATGCCGCGCTGCGCAGCGGCTGGAAGTCGCTCTGGTGACCGGCGAGCCAGAGGTAGGCGCCGAGCATGCCGAGACCGAAGGCCGTTCCCCAGACGATCGTGGCCCGCGACGGACGGGCGAGTGTGGCCAGCCCCAGCACCAGGGCGGTCAACACGGTCACCACCGCCACCATGCTCGTGGTGATGTCGACGTTGACGGGTACGAGAGGCGTCATGCCTGCACCTCTTTCCTACGGCGGCGGGGGAAGCGGAGTGTGATGGTGGTGCCCTTCCCGAGCTCGCTCGCGACGTCGATGCTCCCGTTATGCGCGACCACGATCTCGCGGGCGATCCCCATGCCGAGACCGGTGCCGGCGATGCCGCCGCGGATGGCACCGTCGGAGCGGAAGTACGGCTGGAACAGTCGCGGAAGCTCGTCCGGCGCGACACCCATACCCGTGTCGGAGAGGACGAGCTCGGCCTGCGCACCCATCGCGCGCAACCGCGCCGTGATGCGCCCGCCCGACGGCGTGTACTTGACGGCGTTGCTGAGCAGATTGTCGAGCACCTGACGGAGCCGGAACGCATCGCCGTAGATCACCAGCGAGTCGACGCCGGTGACTTCGAGTCGCTGGCGGTTGGCGGTGATCAGCGGGGCGGAGGACGCGGCGGCGGCCTCGAAGACCTGACGAAGGTCCACCGGCTCGAACGGGTCCTCCGCCGGTCGTCCCGTCTGGTCGAGCATGTTCGTGACGAGCTCCTGCATCCGCTCTCCCGCGTTCGCGATGACCTCGAGCTGCGCGGGCACGCGACCGGGGAGGTCTTCGCGCTCGCGCAGCAGGTCGACATGGCCGACGATCGCGGTCAGCGGGTTGCGCAGCTCGTGCGAGACGATCGCGGTGAGCGCGCGCCGCTCCTCGGCTGCTTCCAGAAGCATCGTGACGTCGTCGATGATGACGAGGGTGATCTGATCGCTCGCTCTCGCGCTGGCCACCGCCTGCGTGGTCACCTCGAGCGCGTGCCACTGCCCGGTGCCGTCGAACAGCCAGACCCTCTCGTCCTGCAGCTTCTCCCCTCGCGCCGCACGAGCGAGCGTCGTGCGCTCCGGTGGCACTGTCGCGCCGCGCCGTCCGTCGTATTCGACGGCCGCGGTGGGCAGTGCGGCACCGAAGCGGTCGCGCCCGTACAGGGCCCGGTAGGCGTCGTTCATCTGCAGGATGCGCCCCTCCGCCGTCACCACGGCGAGCGCCACACCCAGTGCGTCGATGATCTGCGTCACCCGCTGCTGGTTGGTCTCCGCGCGCTCGGCGGCACGGTTGATCTGCTCCGAACGCCGTTGGAGCAGACGCCGGGAGGCGCGCGCACGCTGAGCCCCGATCCGCACCGTCACGCCGAGGAAGCCCAGGGTGATGACAGCGGTGAGCACGCGCAGCAGCACGTCGGCCGGGGTGCCGGTGCGTTCGGCGAACAGCACCAGGCAGAGGCTGATGAAGGCGATGCCGGCGACCACCCAGGGCATCGAGAAGTACGATGCCAGCCAGACCACCGGGAACACCCAGAGGAAGCCGAGCCGGAGGTCGGGGGCGTTGGTGGTGAGGCCGACCGCGAGCGCGTCGAGGAAGGGCACGACGGTCACGGCGGTCCGCGGGAGACGGTGCCAGGGGACGAGCAGTGCCGCCAGAGTCGTGACCACGATGAGCGTGATCCCCGCCAGGAACAGGGGGACTCCGAGGGTCTGGGGTTTGAAGGCGGCGACCATCACGACGATGGCCACCATGCTGCCGGTGAAGACCAATTGCCAGCGCCAGATCGACACGGTGCGGATCATCGACGCTCGCCCTCCCCCAAGAACCTCAGCTTTAACGCAAGATTACTCAAAGAACGGACAAGCCCGCTCTTCAGGCGGCTCCGCACCCCTAGATTCATACGTGGGGGCCGACGCTGCGACTGGGGAATAGCGCAGAAGCTGGGGCCACGCGAATGGGGATTCGCAGGCATCGGGGCCGCGGTTGGGGAACCGCGGCTCCGCCCCGGTCAGCCCGATCTGTCGTCGGCAGAGGCGAGTCGGTAGCCGACTCCGCGCACGGTCTCGATGTAGCGCGGTCTCGACGAGCTGTCGCCGAGTTTGCGCCGCAGATTCGCGATGTGCGTCTCGATCGCGCGTTTGTCGGGTTCGCTCACGTAGTCGTTCGCGCCGTCGGGTGCGCCCCGCAGTCCGCGCGCGAGATCCGCCTTGCTGAGCACTCGGAGCCGGGCATCGAGGATCGCCGCGAGCAGGTCGAACTCGGTCGGCGTGAGGTCGATCCGCTTCTGCCCGACCAGCACGAGATGCGTGTCCAGGTCGAGGCTGAGGTCGCGGTGCACCAGACCTCGCCACGTCAGGACGGTGGCGCCTTCGGTCGACGGCTCGTGCTCGACGGTCGGGGTCGGGGCCGGCGAGGTGTCCGGGTGGATCTCGGCGATGTGGGGGCGCCGGAGGAGCGCCTGGATGCGCGCGCGCAGCTCCCGCGGCCGGAACGGCTTGACGAGGTATTCGTCGGCACCGGAGGTGAGCCCCAGGACCACGTCCGACTCGTCGGAGAGCGCAGACAGCATGATGATGAAGGTGTCGCTCACCCGGCGGATGCGTCGGGCGACCTCGAACCCGTCGATGCCGGGGAGATTGATGTCGAGCGTGGTGATCACGGGGCGGTGCTGCTCGATCGCTGCGATGCCCTCCGGGCCGGACCCGGCGAGGTGGGTCTCGAACCCGGCGGCGAGGAACACCTCGTCCAGGAGCGAGCGGACCCCGGGGTCGTCTTCGATGATGACCGCGACGAGCGGGGTTCGCGCAGCCGCCGTCACGTGATCTCCTCGCGCATGATGGTCACGATCCGCGGGGCGTCGGCGTCGAGCTCCGCGGGATCGAGCTCGGCGGGATCGAGGTCGGAGGTGCCGACCGGCCGCTCCAGCTCGATGTCCCACCATGAATCGGCGAGCTCTTCCGCCATGCCGCGTCCCCACTCGATCACGACCACCGAGTGCTCCAGGTCCAGGTCGAGGTCGTCGAGCTCGGCTGCCGACCCGAGGCGGTAAGCGTCGACGTGCACGAGCGGGGCCCGGCCGATGAGGGACGGATGGGTGCGTGCGATCACGAAGGTCGGGCTCTGCACGGGACCGCGCACCCCGAGCCCTTCGGCGAGACCGCGGGTGAAGGTGGTCTTCCCGGCGCCGAGGGGGCCGGTGAGGATCAGGAGGTCACCCGCCTCCAGCTGCTCGCCGATGCGGAACCCCAGCTGTTCCATCGCCTCGGTCGTCGCGATCTCCCGTCGGCCGAGGAAGGCCGGGTCGAGGCTCATGATGCCCGCCGGGGAACTCGGGGGCCGATGCGCGTGACGATCTCGTAGTTGATGGTGTCGGCCGCCGCAGCCCAATCGGCGGCGGAGGGCACGCCGAGGGTGGGGTCGCCGAAGAGCACGACCTCGTCGCCGATCGAGACCGGGGTGTCGCCGACGTCGACGACGAACTGGTCCATCGCGATCCGCCCGACGTTCACGAAACGGCGTCCGCCGATCGAGACGGGGAGCTTCCCCGATGCGCTCCGCGGCACGCCGTCGGCGTATCCGAGAGGCACGAGGACCAGCGTCGTGTCGCGGTCGGTGCGGTGGTCGTAGCCGTACGAGACGCCGGTACCCGCCGGCACTCTGCGCACGGCGGCGATCGCTCCGCGGAGCGTCATGGCTGGTCGCAGTCCGAGTTCGGCGGAGCTGCGGTCGTCGAACGGAGACAGGCCGTACAGGCCGACACCGATGCGCACGGCGTCGAGTCGCATCTCGGGCAGGTCGATGGCCGCGGCGGTGGCGGCGATGTGGCGGATCTCCGGATGGATGCCGAACGATGCCGCCGCGGCGACGCCCTCTTGGAACTTCGCGAGCGCCGACCTGTCGTCGTCCGCGGAGGTGTTCGAGAGGTGGCTGAACAGGCCGACGACGCGCAGCCGTCCGATGCGTTCGAGTCGCGCGGCTTCGGCGAGCACGCGCCCCCAGTCGGCCGGGGCGATGCCGTTGCGCGAGAGTCCGGTCTCGAACTTGAGGTGCACACCCACCGGTCGGTCGACCGAGGCGGCCGCGGCTGCCGCTTCGAGCTGGTCGAAGGAGGAGATGCCGATCTCGATGTCCTGTGCGGCCGCGTGCTCGAACCGCTCCCCCGGTGCGTGCAGCCACGCCATGAGGGGCGCGTGCACGCCCTGCCTGCGCAGTTCGAGCGCTTCGGGGATCTCGGCGACGCCGAGGCGCGTGGCACCGGCGGAGAGTGCGGCGACCGCGGTGGCCGCAGCACCGTGCCCGTAGGCGTTGGCTTTGATGACGGCGATGACCTCGACGCCGGTGAGTCGGCGGAAGTGCCGCACGTTGTCGGCGATGGCATCGAGGTCGATGGTCGCCTCGCGGAAGGGGACGGTCACAGCGGGGCTCCTTCGGCGACGACGAACGCCGCGGCGAGACCGGCGTCGTGGGTGAGGGTCAGATGCAGCGTGCGGATGCCCCGCTCCTCGACGACTGCGGCGGTCGAACCGCTGAGGACGAAGTGCGGGCGACCCGACGGCTCGGAGGCGATCTCGATCTCGGTCCAGTGCACGCCGTCGGAACCGCCGAGCGCCTTGATGAGCGCCTCTTTGGCGGCATATCTCGCCGCGAGCGAGGGAAGGCGCAGCGTGCGCTCGGAGGGGGCGAAGAGCCGCTCCCGCAGGCGCGGCGTGCGGGCCATCGTCCGCTCGAATCGCGGGATGTCCACGAGGTCGATGCCGGTGCCGATGATCACTCGTTCAGCCTACCGATCCTGTATCCCGGCGGAATCGTGCGAATGGCCTCGTTTCCGTGGAAACGAGGCCATTCGCAGCGATGCGTCGAGGGGCTTACTCGACCGTGACCGACTTCGCGAGGTTACGGGGCTGGTCGACGTCGAGTCCCTTGGCGGTGGCGAGCGCCATCGCGAAGATCTGCAGCGGCACGACGGCGAGCAGCGGCTCGAACATCGCGCCGGCCAGCGGGATGTGGATGACCTCGTCGGCGAACGGCAGCACGGCGGCGTCGCCCTCTTCGGCGATCACGATCACGCGGGCACCGCGGGCGCGGATCTCCTGGATGTTCGAGACGACCTTGGAGTGCACGAGCGCGGAGTGACGCGGCGACGGCACCAGCACGAACACCGGCTGTCCCGGCTCGATGAGCGCGATCGGTCCGTGCTTGAGCTCGCCGGCGGCGAAGCCCTCGGCGTGGATGTACGAGATCTCCTTGAGCTTGAGCGCACCCTCGAGCGCGATCGGGTAGCCCACGTGGCGACCGAGGAACAGCACCGAACGGGTGTCGGCCATCCAGCCGGCCAGCTGGGTGACGTGCTCCTGCTCGCTCTCGAGGACCTTCGCGATCTTCTCCGGGAGAGCTGCGAGCTCGGCCACGTCGGTCGATGCGTCGGCGATCGCCCCGCGCACACGGCCCATGTGCAGGCCGAGCAGCAGCAGCGCGGTGATCTGCGCCGAGAACGCCTTGGTCGAGGCGACGGCGACCTCGGGTCCGGCGTGGGTGTAGACGACGGCATCCGACTCGCGCGGGATCGTGGCGCCCTGCGTGTTGCAGACCGACAGCGTGCGTGCGCCGCGCTCGCGGGCGTACTTCACGGCCATCAGCGTGTCCATGGTCTCGCCGGACTGGCTGATCGAGACGACGAGCGTGTCGGCTCCGATCACCGGGTCACGGTAGCGGAACTCGTGCGCGAGCTCGACGTCGACCGCGACGCGCGCCCACTGCTCGATCGCGTACTTGCCGACGAGCGCCGCATAGGACGCGGTGCCGCAGGCGGTGATGATGACGCGGTTGATGCCGATGAACAGCTCGTCGAGTCCGTCGAGCTCGGGGATGACGACCTGGCCGTCCTGGATGCGTCCGCGGATCGTGTTCGCGACGGCCTCGGGCTGCTCGGAGACCTCCTTGGCCATGAAGCTCGACCATCCGCCCTTCTCGGCGGCGGCGGCGTCCCACGACACGTCGAACGGCTCCGCCTCGACGGGCGTGCCGGCGAAGTCGGTGACCGTGACGGCCTCCGGCGTGATCGAGACGATCTGGTCCTGTCCGATCGACAGCGCCTTGCGGGTGTATTCGATGAACGCGGCGACATCGGAGCCGAGGAAGTTCTCGCCCTCGCCGAGCCCGATCACGAGCGGGGAGTTGCGGCGGGCGCCGACCACGAGGCCCGGGTGGTCCTGGTGCATCGCGAGGAGGGTGAAGGCGCCTTCGAGGCGGTTGACTACGCTGCGGAAAGCCAGCTGCAGGTCGCCGCCGTTGCCGGCGTACTCGCGCCCGAGCAGAGCGGCCGCGACCTCGGTGTCGGTCTCGCTGCGGAACACCACGCCGTCGGCGAGCAGCTCTTCGCGCAGGGCCGAGAAGTTCTCGATGATGCCGTTGTGGATGACCGCGAGCTTGTCGTCGTCGGCCAGGTGCGGGTGCGCGTTGACGTCGGTCGGGCCGCCGTGCGTCGCCCAGCGGGTGTGACCGATGCCGGTCGACCCGTCGGGCAGCGGCGCGTCGGCGAGCGAGTCGCGCAGCATGGCGAGCTTGCCCGCCTTCTTGCGCATGCCGAGCGAGCCGTCGCCGTCGATCACGGCGACACCCGCGGAGTCATAGCCGCGGTACTCGAGCCGGGCGAGACCGGCGAGAAGGATGTCCTGGCTGGGGCGCGGGCCCACGTATCCGACGATTCCACACATGGGATCAAGAGTAAGGCGGGTTTTTTGCGAGTCGTCCGTACATTCTCCCGCCCCCGACGGCGCTCAGAGTTTGCGCAGCAGAACGCTCTCCACGTCGTGATCCGCGCCCTTGCGCAGCACCAGTCGCGCACGGTGCCGCGTCGGCATCACGTTCTCGACGAGGTTGGGCATGTTGATCTCATTCCAATATCCGAGCGCCGTCGTGATCGCCTCCTCGTCCGTGAGGTGCGCGAACACGTTGAAGTAGGAGGAGGGATTCGCGAACGCGGCCTGACGCAGGGCGAGGAAGCGGTCGACGTACCACTTCTCGATGTGCGAGGTCTCGGCGTCGACGAAGATCGAGAAGTCGAACAGGTCGCTCACGGCGACGTCGTTCGGGGCCGGCGGCGGCTGGAGCACGTTGAGTCCCTCGACGATGACGACGTCGGGACGACGGACCACGACGTTGGCGTCCGGCACGATGTCGTAGCGCATGTGCGAATAGAACGGGGCGCGCACCTCGGTCGCACCGCTCTTCACGTTCGTCAGGAACTCGATCAGCGCGCGGCGGTCGTACGACTCCGGGAAGCCCTTGCGGTCCATGATCCCGCGACGCTCGAGCTCGGCGTTCGGATAGAGGAAGCCGTCGGTGGTCACCAGCTCGACGCGCGGCGTGCCGGGCCAACGGCTCATGAGCTCGCGCAGCAGGCGCGCGATGGTCGACTTGCCGACCGCGACCGATCCGGCGACGCCGACGACGAACGGGGTGGTGGTGTCGTCCTCCTGGAGGAACGACGAGGTCGCCGCCCCCAGACGCTTGGTCGCGGTCGCATAGAGGCTGAGTAGACGACTCAGCGGCAGGTACACCTCGCGCACCTCGGTGAGGGAGAGCCGGTCGCCGATGCCGCGCAGCTCCACGACCTCGGTCTCGGTGAGCGGTTGCTCCAGTCCGGCGGCGAGCCGGGCCCATTCCGCGCGGCCGATCTCCCGATAGGGCGACAGCGGCAGCGTGGGGTCGACGGTGGTCACGGAGTACATCGTATCCGCGTGCTCGCGCCCGGGATGCGCGGACGCCCCTTCCCCCGCGGGAGGGAAGGGGCGTCCGGGTGTGACGTGCGTGCGTCAGGATGCCGACGCCGCCCGACGGCGGGCCACCAGCAGTCCGCCGGCGCCGAGCAGCACCAGGGCGGTCACGCCGCCCGCGATCAGCAGCCCGGCATCGGCTCCCGTGTTCGCCAGACCCGATGCGGCCAGCGTCACGGAGGTGCGAGCCACCTCGACGCCGTCCACGAACACGACGACCGCGTGGCCACCGGCCGGGATGGATGCCGGGATCGTGGCGTTCAGCGCGAACGTGCCGTCGGCCGCGGCGGTCGTGCTGCCGAGCACGGTGGGCACGGAGTGCAGCTCGATGCGCACGGCGTCGGATTCGGGGTCGATACCTTCTCCCTCGACGCGGATCTCGCCACCGGGACGCAGGTCGCCGGTCACGGTGACCGAGGCCTCCCCTGCCACGGGGAGCTCGCCCTCCTCGCCGCCGCCCGGCTCGCCTTCACCGGGCTGGTCGCCACCGACGACGACGGAAGCGGTGGCGGAAGCCGGCGAGCTGCCGACCGAGTTCAGCGCCGTCACGGATGCCGTGTGGGTGCCGACCGCGACCCCGGTGAAGGTGTGGCTGGTGACCCCGGCCGCGATGGCGACGGTGGTCGAGCCGAGCGTGACGGAGTACCCGGTGAGCGGCGATCCGCCGTCGGATGCCGGCGCGGCCCAGCTGACCGTGACCGCATCGCCCACGGCGGTCACCGTCGGAGCCGACGGCGCTGCGGGAGCGGTCGCCACGGGCTCGACGCCCAGGCCGAAGAACTCGTCGAGCTTCACGAGCGCCTCGTCGGCGAAGGCGAGGCTCGTCGCGCGGCCGGCCGCGTACTGCTCATCCGTCTGGTTCGGCCGCTTCGCGGGGCCCTGCAGGTCGGAGATCCACCACCACTCGGTCATGTACTCGCGGAAGCCGGCCTGGCCGTTGTCCTGGATCCAGTTCTTCGTGACGGGGGCCGCCGTTGCGGAGCCGTCGTAGTCGAACAGGTACGGGACCTGCAGCTTGCGGGCGGCCACCTTCGCGGCGGAGGTGTCGCCGCCGGGGTGGTATTCGACGCGCTGACCGGCACTGCCGTCGAGCACGTACTGCGTCTTGAGGTTCGGGAGGTGCTTCTGCACCAGGTCGCCGTAGAGATGGGCGATCGACGAGTTGGTGTCGCGGATGTGCGCGTTCGCCCCGCTCCAGCCGTCCAGGCGCAGGTCGAACATGTACACGGTCTGCACGCCGGACTCCGCGGCCTTGTGGTTCACGTCGCGGATCACGGCGCGGGTGTTGTGGCACCAGGTGCCGCCGAACAGGATCGTGTGCTCCCCGTCCGACTCGAGCAGGTCGACGAGCTCGGGGTATGTGATCGACTGGAGCACGAAGTCTTCGGCGTCCGCGTCCGTGAAGATGGTCTCGCCGTAGGCGGCGAGGTTGCTGCTGTACGCCGCACGGTGGCGGGAGTTGACCGCGGTCGAGAAGAACTCGTACTGCGACTGGGTGTCCAGCTTCGCCTGGCCGTTCACCGCGACCGCGTCGAACACCGACGCCACCTTCTGCCGGTATCCGTCCGTCGCCGCCGAGGTGGCGTCCTCGCTCCCGCCGAGAGACGAGACGATGCGGTCCTCGACGCCCGCCACCTGCCGGTCGCCGTCGTAGACGAAGAGGTAGGGGTCGGTCCCCGCGCCGAACTCCGGAGTCGCGTCCTTGTTCAGGTAGCCGTCGACGAGGCGCGTGTAGAGCGCACCGGCGGCCTCGCCGGCCACTCCCGTCACGAAGGTGCGGATGTCGACGGATTCGCCGTCCAGGAGCGGGTCGAACGTGTAGATCGCATCGACGCCGTACTGCTGAGCGACCTGGTCGATCTGCGGCGCGGTGGCGAGCGTGGTCGGATCGCTCGGGCCGCCGAGCAGGAACGCGTACGTGCCGTCGCTGTTCAGGAGGCTCTCGAACCGCTCGAACGTCACGGACTCGAACACCGAGCCGGCGCGGAGGCCGGGGATGGTGTCGGCGAAGTAGTCGAGCGCCGGGGCGGGGGCGGCTGCTGCCGGGAGGGCGGTGAGCCCCACGGCTCCGCCCGCGACGAGAGCCGCGATGACGGACCCGGCGGCGAGGCGTCTGCCTCGTGCTGCTGTGGACATGTTGAGGGTTTCCTGTTCTCGCTACGTGTGTGTGTTCGGGTCAGAGGATGGGGGTGCCGTCGTCGGATGCCGCGGCCGGGACGGACGCACCGATCGTCGCGCGACGACGCAGCCACCACCAGGTGAGCAGCCCGCCGGCGATGATGACGATGCCGCCGAGCGTCAGCGGCGCCGCCAGCGGGATCCCGGCTTGCACGGGCGCATCGGCGGCGGCGGGCTTCGCGGTCTCCGCCGTCTCCGGCTCCTCGGCGGCGATCTCGACGCCCTCGATCGACTCAGACGCGGGCGAATCGCCCACGGCGTTCGTCGCGATCAGCGTGAGGTCGTACGTGCCCTCGCCGAGCTCGATCTCGTACTCGGTGGCATCTGCCGGAAGGGCGATCGGCGTGCCCTCGTTCAGGATCAGCTTGTAGCCGGTGAGCGCGGAGCCGCCGTCGGCCGGAGCCGTCCAGGCGAGGGCGAGCGTCGCTCCGTCGACCTCGTGGGAGAGGCCGGTCGGCGCCGTCGGAACGGTAGCCGCGACCGCTGCCTTCTCCGTGCTCGTGTTCGTGGTCGTGGTCGTGGTGGAAGTGGAGTTCGACGTGCCGGCCGCGGGCTTGTCGTTGCCCGTCGCGGGCGGCTGCGCGGGCTTGGGTGCGGGAGCCGGGGCGGGTGCCGGCTTCGGCGCGGGAGCGGGGGCAGGAGCAGGCGCGGGCTTGGGCGCGCCTCCGCCACCGCCGGAGATCGCCGCCGGGGGCGCCTCCACCGTCGAGTCGTAGGGGTAGCCGCCGAGGCCCTCGCAGGCTCCCAGGTCGAAGTTGATCGAGCACAGGTCGCAGACGTCGCCCGCGGCGTGAGCGGCGGTCGGGATCGCGATCGGGGCGAGCAGGAACGCGGCGGAGACCGCGAGGGCGGACAGCAGCCGGGAACGGCGGACGGATTTCATCGGGAGACTCTCTCGTGGATCGGACGGGCGGCGGGCAGCTCGCACTGCCCGATGGGGAGGTCGGCGGGGATGCCGAGGTCGGAGACGACGGGTGTGGGACCGGTCTGGGCACGGCGGCGCTCGCGTCGGGAGACGGGCTCGGCCGGGCTCTCGACGGGCGGACGCTCGCCCCGGAAGACGGCGTCGTCGAGCTTTCCGAGGCGGCGGGCGACGATCGTCGCCACCGTCGCCGCAGCGGTGACGTTGGCCATGGTCGACGCGGTCCCGGCGACGGCGCTGATGGGGATGAGCACGACCAGCACCTCGACGGGCAATCCGGATGCGCTGAGCACCGCGGTGGCGGTGATGATCGCGGTCCCGGGAACACCGGCGGTGCCGAGCGAGACGAGCAGGCACAAGCCGGCGAGCGCCACGTAGTCCCATGCCGAGTACTGGATGCCGAGGACGTTGATCGAGAAGACGGCGACGATGATCGGCCAGATGCCGGCGCATCCCGGCATCCCGATGGTCGTGCCGATCGGGGCGGTGAACGCGGCCACGTCCTCGGGAACGCCGACCTTACGGGTGAGGGTGGGGATGGTCAGCGGAAGCGTCCCCACACTCGACTGGGTCGTGAACGCGGTGTACTGGGCGGGGGTCAGCAGCCGGAACCACCGGATCGGATTCACGTCGGCGAACACCCGGAGCAGGACGCCGTTCACGACGTAGGCGTCGATGAACGCGATCCCGAGCGCCAGCACGAGCACCAGGAGCAGCGCGAGCACGGTCTCGATGCGCGTGACGGCGGTCGCGGTCGTCGTGGCCACGAGGGCGAGCACCGCATACGGGGTGAGCTCGATGATGAAGCCCACCGCGGTCATGATGACCTTCTTGGTCCCGTCGATCACGCTCTTGAACGAGCGCAGGTTCGGGTCGTCCCCCCTATTGGCCACCAGGTAGGCGACGGCGAAGAGCAGGGCGAACAGGATGATGCCGGTGATGTTGTTGCTGACGAAGTCGCCGGCGATGTTCGAGGGGAACAGGCCGAGCAGCACCTCGTCGAGCGGCTTTATCAGCCCGGTCAGCGTGTCGCCGCTGCCCTCCTGCAGATCGAGCTGCACGCCTTGGCCGAGTCCGACGCTCAGCGCGATGGCGAGGGTGAGGACGATGGCGATCGCGTTGGTGAGGAGCAGCCAGAAGGCGCTCGACAACCCGATCGTGCGCAGCTTCACGGCCGAGCCCAGCGAGGTGACGCTGGAGAGGATCGAGATGAATATCAGCGGAGCCACGATCGCCGTGATCACCTGCACGTAGAGGTCGCCCAGCACGGCGACGTACTCGAGACCGTCGCGGAAGGCGATCCCGATCCCGATGCCGACACCCAGCGCGATCAGGACGAGCGAGGTGAATCCCGCACCGCGGCGACGCAGCAGGGCGATGCCGACGAACGCGACGACGGTGACGGCGAGCGCTGCGATGGGCAGGAGGACGGTGCTGTCGGGCATGGCGCGAGATTATCGATCTGCTGTGAGTCGCATTTCGGGCAGGTCGATCTGTTGCCATGTGTGACGAACCGTGTCGGCGCCCTGTTCCCGAGGGCAGCCATACGATACGAGCGCGATGACGGCTCCGGGCGCGAGTAGTCTCTTCCCGTGCGCCTGGGAGTCCTCGACATCGGATCCAACACCGTCCACATGCTGGCGGCCGACGTCCGCCCCGGTGGACGTCCGCTCGCGACGACGAGCGACAGGACGGTGCTGCGCCTCATGCGCTACCTCACGCCCGACGGCGCGATCTCGGAGGAGGGCGTGGTCGCGCTCGAAGCCGCGGTCGCGCAGGCCCGCCGCGTCGCCGAGACCGAACGGGTGGATGCGCTGCTCGCGACGGCCACGAGCGCGGTGCGCGACGCGCGCAACGGAGCCGAGCTGATCGCCCGCATCGAGGCGGCTCTCGGGCAGCCGCTCCAGGTGCTCGACGGCGAGACCGAGGCCGAGCTGACGTTCCTCGCCGTGCGCCGCTGGGTCGGCTGGTCGGCGGGACAGCTGCTGCTCCTCGACATCGGCGGAGGGTCGCTGGAGATCGCCGCGGGCGCGGAGGAGATGCCCGATGCCGCGGCATCCGTGCCCCTCGGTGCCGGACGCATGACCGTGCAATTCCTGCCGAACGACCCACCAGGCGAGGCTGATGTCGAGAAGCTGCGCATCCACGCGGCCGAGACGCTCGCCGCGGTCCTGCCGCAGTTCGCCGCGCTCCCCCGGCCAGACCACGTCGTCGGCTCGTCGAAGGCCATCCGCTCCCTGGCGCGGCTGGTCGGCTACCCGGCGCCCGGGTGGTCGGGGACCGAACGAATGCTCCTCCCCCGGGCATCGCTGGGCTCGTGGATCCCGCGGCTGGCGCGGCTGCCCGCGTCGGCTCGGCAGGAGCTTCCCGGCATCACCCCGGATCGCACGTTCCAGATCGTGGCGGCGGCGGTGTCGCTGCATGCCGCGATGACGGCGCTGAAGGTGGAGGAGCTCGAGGTGTCGCCGTGGGCGCTGCGCGAGGGTGTGCTGCTGCGCTACATCGAGCAGTTGAGCTGGAGCGACGACCGAAGCTGAGAGCCGCACCGGGGTGCCGCGGCTACCATGACGGCATGCCCTCCGCCACCGCTGCTCCCGTCCGCGCCGGGGCTGCGACGGCCCGGATCGCACTCGTCGGCTACCTGCTCTTCATCGGCTTCACGGTGTGGCTGCCGGCGAACGTCTCGGCGAAGGTCACCGGTCTGGTCGGGGTGATGGCCCGGTGGGTGTCGGAAGCCGGCATCGCTCCCTACTATCAGAGCGCCGTGGTGTTCGAGTTCCTCGCGAACGTCGCGCTCTTCGTCCCGGTGGGGTTCCTGCTCCCGTTCGCCTGGTCGCGCCTGCGGCTGTGGCAGGTGGTGCTGATCGGCGCGCTGATGAGCGGTCTGATCGAGTCGGTCCAGGGGCTCATGCCCTCGCGATTCCCCACGATCTCCGATGTGATCGCGAACAGTCTCGGAACGCTCGTGGGCGGCGTGATCGCGGCCCTGCTCGTCCTGATCCTGCCGGCCCGGCCCGCGAGGAGCCCTAGGCTGGTGGCGTGAACCCCCCGCACGACGATGGACCCCCGGCAGGTATGAGCCGCCGGGAATGGCGCGAGCGACAGAACTCCGCCACCGCCACGGACGGGCCGTCCGCACCCGTCGTTCCCGCGTCGACCCCCGCAGAGGATTCCGCACCCCTCGCCGCGATCCTGGGCGCACCGGAGTCGGACGCTCCGACGTCGCAGCTCACCATCCTCACCGTGTGCACCGGCAACATCTGCCGGTCGCCGCTCGCCGAGGTCATGCTGCGGGCCGACCTCGAACCCCTCGGAGTGCGCGTGCACAGCGCGGGGACCCACGCCCTCGTGGGTCACGGCATGCCCGAGCAGGCTCTCGAGCTGGCCGCGCAGGCCGGCGTCGATCCCGCGACGGCATCCGCCCATCTGGCCCGATACCTGGTCGACCCTCTCCTCGAGGACGCCGACCTCGTGCTCACCATGGCGCGCGAGCATCGGTCGCACGTGGTCAAGATGATGCCGAATCGGCTTCGTCGCACGTTCACGGTCCGCGAGTTCGCCCGCCTCGCGTCGACGTTGAGCACTGACGACGCCCGCGCTGCGGCCGATGCAGCCGGCTCGTCCCCTCACGATCGGTTCGCCGCTGTGCTGCGCGCGGTCAACGATCAGCGTGGGGTCACCCCTTCTTCGGGCGAGGACGACGACGTGATCGACCCGTACCGTCGGTCCCGCGAGACCTACGCCCGGTCGGCGGCGGAGCTGACTCCCGCACTGGTCGAGGTCGAACGCATCGTGCGTGCTGCTCTGAAGTGAGCCGTGTGCGCCTCCGGCGGAGAGGTGTTCGCCGTATGCTCATTCTCATGTCTGCATCCCGACCTCCCCGCGGGATGTGCGAGGGGATGAAGAGTTGGAACTGAGAGACTACGCGCGCATTCTGCGTGCGCATTGGATCGTCATCGTCGCCGCAACGCTCGTCGGCGCGGCGCTGGCGTTCGGCTGGAGCTCCCTGCAGCCGCGGGTGTACTCGGCCGATACGACCGGCATCGTGACGGCCGTGGGCGGCGACGGCACGAGCGGTTCCGCGCTGGTCGGCAACCAGCTCGCCCAGAGCCGCGTGAAGTCGTACCTCAACCTCGGCTCCTGGCGGGCGGTCGCCGAGCACGCGATCGACGAACTCGACCTCGATGCCTCGCCCGACGCGCTGGTGAACCGTGTCACGGTGACGAACCCGATCGACACCACTGCCTTGAAGGTCACGGCCACCGGGTCGACGCCGGAGTCGGCGCAGGCGCTCGCGCAGGCCTGGCTCGACGGCATGGCGATCGAGATCGAGAAACTCGAGGGCGGCACGGCCGAGACGCCCGCGGCCATCTCCCTCATCGTGGGCGACTCCGCGCGGCTCCCCAGCAGCCCGTCGTCTCCGAACACCCGGCTGAACGTGATCATCGGCGCTCTCGCCGGGCTCGCCCTCGGCCTCGTCTACGCGTTCGTGCGGCACACCGTCGACCGTCGCGTGCGTCATCCTCGCGACATCGAGCGCGAGACGGGCGTCTCGGTCATCGGCACCCTGCCGCTCGAGAAGTCGATCGCCGACGAGCGACAGGTGATCGACTTCTCGCTCGAATCGCAGCACGGGGTGTCGCACCACCTCATCGAGTCGATGCGCGAGCTGCGCACGAACCTGCAGTTCATCGACGTCGACAACCCGCCGCGCGTGATCGTGGTCACCAGTTCCGTGCCCGGAGACGGCAAGTCGACCGTCTCGGTCAACCTCGCCTCCAGTCTCGCCGCCGCCGGACAGTGGGCCATCCTCATCGACTGCGACCTTCGTCGTCCGGTGATCGCCGACATCTTCGGGATGTCCCACGATGTCGGTCTCACCGACGTGCTCGCGGGTCGTGCCGAACTGCAGGACGTGGCGCATCGGCCATCCCGCGACATCCCGCTGGCCGTGGTCGGCGCGGGGCGCATCCCGCCGAACCCCAGCGAGCTGCTCGGGTCGCAGCGCATGCGCGATTTCCTGGCGGAGATCAGCAAGTCGGCGATCGTCATCCTGGACTCGCCGCCGGTGCTGCCGGTGACCGACGCCGCGGTGCTGGCCGCCGGCGCGGACGGCGTGCTGATCGTCGTCTCCTCGGGGAAGACCACCTTCGACATGCTGCAGCGTGCGATCGACAACATCACCCGCACGACGGGCCGGGTGCTCGGCGTGGTGCTGAACCGCGTGCCCCGCAAGGGTGCGGAGTCGGCGTACTACGGACGCGAGTACTACGGAGCCTACGAGCGCTACGCGAAGGACGACGACGCGAGCACGCAGTCCGAGGCCGAACCCGGCGTGCGCCGGCGCGGCACCGCTCAGGTCTGAGGCCCGCTCAGGTCTGAGGCCCGCTCGGGGTCTGAGGCGGCAGCAGGAGTCCATCGTCGACGAGCACCTGCACGGCCGTCTGCACGATCGACGCGGGGTCTCCGTCCGCGGGCTCTCCGTGCGCGGCGACCACCGCGTCGACGATCTGGGCGAGCGTGCTTCCGCCGGCGGTCGCGGTCCAGATCGTCGGACCGATGCCGTCGAGGACCTGCACCTGTCCCCCGGTCGGTGTCCGACGCAGCACGACGACGCGCTGATCGAGCACCAGCTCGTCGACCGTCTCCGCGCGGCGGTAGGCATCGGGCGCTGACGTATCGGCCGCTGACATATCGGCCGCGGGCACGACTCCGGTCGCGATCGGTGGCACTGGAGCAGGCTCCACGTCGAGCAGATCGTCGATGATCCCGTCGATGCCCGAAACCTCCCGGTAGCGCAGGCGCACGGCGCCGCCGGTGGCCGCGAGCAGCGCAGCGATCCGCTGCAGGGGTGCGGGGCCGTCGGAGAGATAGCTGGTCTGCGGGCCCAACAGCGCCAGGGCGTCGGCGATGTCCAGCGGTTCGACCTCAGGCTCTTCTGGGCCCTCTGGTGACCGATCGATCACGACGATCTTCGCGACGCGGAGCTCGTCGGGGAGCGGGTGCGATCCGCCGATGCTCGAAAGCGCGAGCTGAGCCTTGGGAACGGCGGCCTGTTCGATGATCGACAGCGGCTTGCGGTACGGCACGATGCGTCCGCTGTCGTCGATGCCGATGGTCTCGTCGCTCACGTAGGCGTAGCGCTGGGAGAGGTGCCGGGCCGCCGTCGTCTTGCCCGTGCCGGATGCCGCGCTGAGCACTACGACACGACCGTCGTCGGTGGCGAGTCCGGCGGCGTGCAGCATCCAGACCGGGTCGTGTCGGCGGTGCGCGAGGGCTTTCATCGTGACGTCGGTCGAGAGCGCGGACAACGCTGCGGCATCCTCCGTGTCGGCGGGGACGACGGCGACCGCATCGGCGACGCGATCACCGTTGTGGAGTGCGTCGACCCACGCCGCGAGGGCGCGAGCTCGGAAGTCTTCATCGCGCTGAGAGGCGTCGATCTCGATGACGGCCCCGACCGCGTTGACGAGGAAGCGATCGGACATGGCAGCAAGCCTATCCACGTTCCTCGGCTCGGCGAGCCGCGGAACGTAAAGCACACTGCGCGCAGGAACAACGCACATTGCGCGCTTTTCGTCCATTCGCCGGACATTCTCGGGAAGGCGTTCTACGGTGGCTCGCAGTGAGGCTCCTGGGGGATGCAGATGAGTTTCGTGTCGTCTCACCGCACGAAGTCGCGATCTGTGTTGACAGGAGGTCCAGGATGCTTGAATCTATATTCAATTCACCGCTGTATCGAGGCATCAGGACGGACAACCGGGGACGCGGCGCGTCGATCGGAACGGCATGATCGCACCAACCACAGAGGCGCCGCTGCTGCATTCCAGCACCCTGAGGGGGAACGTCTCGTGAGTCACACATACGCTCAGGTCATCGACGACAAAGAGCTCGCGAAGCATGGCATCCGACGCATCGGAGACCGGCCGGGGCTGCGTTCCCGAGAGCGAGCGTCGGGCGGCGTGCGCCTGCTCACCACGAGCGGAGGGACCTCCGAGCTCCACGTCGACACGACGAGCAGCTACCCCGATCACTCGGTCTTCGCGTTCGTCGAGGCGCAGGCCCTCTGGTCGCGTGTCGAGGGCGAGCCCTGGGTCGAGACCGAGGGAGGCCTCGTCGTCGCCGCACACGGCATCACGCGCCGGCTGCGGTGGGCAGGGCAATGGCGCTTCGTCGCCGCGCTCGTGCCCCGCTCTGCCATCGCCTCGTTCGTGCCGTCGCTGCCTCCCGACGCGAGCGTGTTCCCCGACCGCAGGCTTCTGGACACCTCGATGCAGCAGTTCGTCGGGTGCCTGCTCGACACCGACGACAGGGCGTCGGCGATCGAGCAGTACGCGATCGAGCAGCTGGTGATGGAGATGTGCGGCGCGGTGCTGCTCGACCGGATCGGCGGCGTCAGCGCCCAGGGCTCACCGCATGCCGTGCTGCGCGAGCGCGCCATCGCCGTGATCTCGCAGCAGTGCGGTGACCCCTCCCTGAACCCGTCCCGCGTCGCGCACGAGGTGCAGTCGTCGCTGCGGCAGCTGCAGCTCGTCTTCTCCGAATCCGGCAACAGCGTCGCGGCGGAGATCCGTCGACAGCGCGCTCGGCTGGCGCACTCGCTGCTCGTCGACAGCCGGTACGACGTGCTGAGCATCGATCAGATCGCGCAGCGTGCCGGATTCCACTCTCCGATGAGCATGCGCAGAGCACTCGACGAGGCCTACCAGGCCACTCCGCGCACGCTCCGCTCCTCGCGCCGGGCCTAGCTGCGCGCACGCGGAACGCACAGTGCGCGCAGGTTGAGCGCACCCCGCGCGTAGTTCACCGAAACCCCCTTCCTCCCCCTTTTCCGCTCCCTACTTTGATGAGCACGAAGAGGCTCCTGGGGGATGCAGACAACGTGTCGCCTCTTCACGACACCGCGGGAAACCGCATCTGCATCGAACAGGGAGGGCACTCACGTGACCGAAGAAATCCAGAAGAACAAGGGCGTCTCGCGCCGCACGCTCGTCAAGGGCGCTGCATGGTCGGTCCCCGTCATCGCGGCAGCCGTCGCCACGCCGCTCGCGGCCGCATCGGTCTTGAGCGACGATCTCGTACCGGCTCTCAGCGGCCCGATCACCCTCAACCTCGGCCTGCCGCCGCTGACGCTGGCGACGATCAACACGGTGAACACGCTCACCATCACGAACAGCGGCACCGCTGCCTCGCCTGCCGGCGCTACGGCTGTCGTGCAGTACAACCCGGGCCTGCTGAGCCTGAACATCGCGAACGTGGCCGGTGTGTCCGTCGGCGGAGCCGACGGCAACTACACGCTGACGCTGCCTTCGATCCCCGCCGGCGGCAACATCGTGATCGGTCTGGGCACGACGCTCGACTCGCTGCTCAACGTCGGGCTGCTCACCACGCTCCTCGGCGGGCCGCAGCAGGTCATGTCCGCGACCGTCTCCGGCGACTCCGTCACGGGCAACAACGCGACCTCGCAGAACGTCGGCATCACGCTCCTCTGAGCGGATCCGAGAAAAGAGAGCGTCGGCCCCAGGGCCGGCGCTCTCTTTCGTCTGTGCTGCCGGGTTACCGTGCGCGGAGCAGAGGCTTGCGTCGACCGGTCAACCAGCCCATCACCCATTCGACGGGGCCGGTGCCGACGAACCGCCACCAGAGCCAACCGACCAGGATCATGCCGGGGACGATCACGAGCCAGCCCGGCCAGAAGTTCTCGGTGGGCCGACCGTTCGCGTTGTTCCACAGAGCTATGAGCCCGACGTGCAGCAGATAGAGGCTCAGCGCGACTTGGCCGCAGGCGACCAGGGGTACGAAGATCGGGCTCCAGAACCGCTTCGCGCCGTCGCGTCGAGCGGTCGCGGCGAAGACCACGATCACGTACACCGCGAACACGAGGCCGAAGTCCTTCAGCGTGTCGAGGTAGTCGCCGGACTGCACCGCACCGAGCCGCTGACCGACGGCCCACGCCAGGTATCCGAGGGGAGCAGCGATCGCCAGCGCCGTGAGCAGCCGGTCTCGCCGCAGACCGTGTCGGATCAGCAGCGCGCCGATGAGGAACATCGGCAGGAGGTTGAGCACGCGGTAGTGCGACCCGAGAAGGAGCCACTGCATGATGTCGCGGACGGGCGCGGGCGCCATGTACACCCAGGTCCAGGTCCGGGCGAGCCCCACCAGAGGCTGGCTGATGAGCAGCAGGACCGCCGTCACGGCGATCACCACGGGCGTTCGCGCCAGGAGGATCGGCGCTCCGAGGATGATGGTCACGCCGAGGTAGGCCAGGATCACATCGACCCACGAGCCCCACGCCGCCATCCAGACGCCCAGGGCGATCAGGAACAGCCCACGGATCACCTGCTGCAGGAGGGTCACGCCGACGCGTCCGCCACGGCGCCAGACGAGCTCGGCCGACATGCCCATGACCAGGGCGAACAGCGGCGATGCCAGGTCGCTGAACATCGCCGTCACGAACTTGGCGGCCCAGGGCAGTTCGGGAAGGAAGGGGTTCGCGTGCGCGATCACCATCGCCACGATCGCCACGCCACGGAGAACATCGGGGATGAGCAGACGCTGCGCCTGCGACGCCGATGCGGACTCGATCAGGCGGCGACTGCCATCACCGGAATACTGGGCCATTCACTGACAGTATTGTGTCGACACCGCAGCGCGCGAGCCGGAGAGCAGATGATGACGACAGATGCACCGAGACCGCGTCGGCGACTCCTCGGGAACATCTGGGTCAACATCGCGCTCGCCCTCGCCCTGACCGGCATCATCGTCGCGTTCATCGGCCAGCCCTCGTCCGGATCCATGTCCCCGACGCTCGAGCCGGGCGACCGCCTCATCGTCAACCGCCTCGCGTACGTCGCCGCAGACCCCGCGCCGGGCGACATCGTCGTGTTCCGCCCCGATGAGGCCTGGGGCGAGAAACCAGCCGGCGGGAACTGGTTCACGCAGGCCCTCCACTGGGTCGGCGAGACCACGGGGATCCGGCCCTACGTGCTCGTGAAGCGGGTGATCGCCGGCCCCGGACAGACCGTGGAGTGCTGCGACGCCCAGGGCAGAGTGCTCGTCGACGGAGAGCCGCTCGATGAGCCCTACGTCGTCAAGGACCTCCCCTTCGTCGCCGGGTCGCTCGACTGCGACAGCGTGCCGATGTCGACCCGCTGCTTCGGGCCGGTGACCGTTCCGGAAGAGTCGTACTTCGTGCTCGGCGACAACCGGGCGAACTCGGCCGACTCCGCGTATCTCTGCCGCGGTGCGGATGCGCCGGACGACAGCTGCTGGCGCTGGATGACGCGCGACGACGTGTTCGGTCAGGCCGGGGCGATTCTGTGGCCGATCGGGCGGTGGGGTGGGCCGTAGGGGGCAGTTCAGGACTGGGAGATCACGCCCTGCTCCGATAGGTCAGCAAGTAACCGGACGATATCCGCTTCGATGTGTTCGGCGTCGGTTCCGAACGCCAACGCGCATTCGCGGATCAGAAGCTCTTGCGAAATCTCCGGCTGCGACGCCAGCACCTCCCACACGGTGTGCGCGGATCCCTGCAAAGCGAGCGGTCGCGTGTGCGTCAAACTCGTGTTCAACACATAGGTCTGGGCTGCATGCGTCGTCCACACGGAGGAATCTCCGATGCGCCACGCTGGCGTGCGTGACAGCATCCCGACATCGCGGAGCGATTGGATGGCCTGATCCACCGCCGCGGCATCCGTATTAGCGTGTTGCGGATCGAGTTGGCGAAGAACGGCACGTCGGAGCGCGGCATGCGGGCTTCCATCCGCGGCACGCCATACCACGGACGAGACCTCGTCCAGAATCCGGAGGCGCTCGTCGGAACCACGGAGTCCAAGCACGGCGGTCCGCCCGTCCGGCAGCTCCACAGAGTCGGCTGTCGCGGCACGAAAGAGCGCGTCGTCCGTCGCCGGCAGCGCCGCCGTACCTCGAGCAGATCTGGGACGAACAGACGACACAGTAGCCCGAAGTCCCGACGCCATCAGACGCTCGACCACGGGAATCAACGTCTCGGCATCACGATAGGCCACTCGGACAGAGCCCTGGCTCGCTGTGAGGATCGATGCGACCGCCCGTAGGGGGGCGGGCCATTGAGCAAGAAATGGGCTTCGGGGAGCCAGCAGTTCAAGAGACTCACCTAGATCCAAGGACTCGACGACTGGCTCCAGAGGGTGTTCATCATCGCCATCCAGCAAGATGATTTTCGCCAACCTGAGCGTCGATGGGAGCATCTCGTCATCCACCAGAGAAGCGGGCACACGTGAGGTACCTCGCTCGTCAGTACCATTGGCGTCCCGCGATCGGGTTCGGATCAGTGTCACACCTGCCTGGTGATCGATACCCACCGCGTCGGTTCCGACACAGAAGAATCTCCGGGAGAGATGCTTGATCGCGACGTGGAACCGAGCGTCGTCACGGCTCGGAGACATAGCCACGACGACGTTGCCGGACGAGTCCGCAACCGCCGTTGCGTGAAGCAACCACAGCTCGCCACAATGCTGTTCGATCACGGCTCCGCTCACATTGCTGGACGGCCTCGTCAGCATCGTGTGAGTGGCGCCTGCACTCCGGGCGGCGACGACATCAGGATTTCGATCCACGCTATTCATGCCACCCCACCACAGCCCCGGCAGCGGCGGAGGAGCAACCGATCGCACATTCTCGTAGCCTATCGAGTTGCCTGCACGGAGATAGCGTCAGGACGGAGTTCGCTTCGCGGCGAAGCGCCACATTGCGATGAGACCTCGGCGCCAACGTCGAACTTGATATCGACGCGCATCCCGACGACTCGGCATCGCAGAGTAGCTATTCCGCGGGATTTCGGCGCGAGGCACCCACAGAGCGCGCACAAGCAGCCCCGGCTTCGAGAGCCACCGCGCACCTCGAAGCTGTTCCCACCACCCGACGCTTGATCCATCGGCCGCGTAAGCCACGTGGAGCATCCACGCGCGTTCCTGTTCGGGGCTGAGGTCGAGAAAAACCTCCCCGAGACCCGTATCCGAGATGAGCTCGCGCAGAACCCAGACCGCGCCGCCTTCGCGTGCAACCCGATAGAACTCATCACGTTGAGCGTTGGAAAACTCGTCGGCGATGACTTCCCTCACCCTCCGACCTTCTTCTTCTGCCCTTCGCGTCCCCGAGTTGCGGAGGGAGTGCAACGCTCCGATCAGTGCCGCTGCCGCGCGCGAGGGAACGACAACCGGATGACCCGCGATGATCATGGTCGCGCGGGTCGTCCAGACGGCCTCGAACGCCTCGTCCGGATCCGCGAAGAAGCCCGAAAACGTCCGGTGGACATCGAGGTCGCACGGCCAATCGTCATGAATGTACGTGGACGCATGCGGCGGAAGCAACGACGGCATCGCCCTGCCGACGCGCTTGTGCCAGCCGCGGCTTTCCAGGGCGACGCACAACCGATCGAATCCAGCGGGTTCAACCCAGACGTCGGCGTCTGCCGACACTCGCGCATCTCGCAGGAGGTAGCGGTCCGCGACCGGGCCCTTGATCGAGAGCACGCGCAGGTTGATGGACGTCGCCAATTGGCTTATGAAGGCATGAGCGAGGTCTGTCGCAACGATCTGTGAGAGCGGGACAGTTGACGATGCTGCCTCCGCGTTCAATTCCTTCACGTACACACTTTAGGGACGTTTTGCGGACGCGGGCCCGAATGTCTATCACCTCTTCGCGCGGATGCGCTGCGGCCTGCGCTCAGGATTACGTGATTCGGTGATGCTTAGATGGGACCGTGAATGAGCCGCATCCGCCCCGAAGTCGACGCGAAGCCCGATCTCAGGCGGTGGCGACGACCCCCGCCGCGGGAGAGCGGCTCACCCAGCAACCGAGACGACGTTCACGCCGTGCGCTCTGGGTGTGGTCAAGTGTGGTGGTTCTCCTTCTGTTGGTGGGCGGCGGCGCGATCGTCGCCAAGCAGGTTTATGACCAGGCCATGGGGGTTCGACACCACCTTGAGTCCGCTATCGCGGATGCCGGCGAGGTCAAGTCGTCGATCCTCACCGGAGACGCGGAAAGCGCCAGTTCTGCCTCGGTCCGGTTCGCCGACGAGACCCAGGCTGCGGTTTCCGGAACACAGGGTTGGCGCTGGAAGCTGGCCGAAGCGGTCCCCTTCGCGGGCAACAACTTCTCAGCGCTTCGCACCGTTGCGGCGGTATCTCACGAGCTCTCCACGGAGATCGTGACCCCCGCGAGCTCTATCTCTTTCAACGCGTTCCGTCCGTCCAATGGACGCATGGACCTCGCTGCGATGTCGGGGTTGTCACCGCTGCTCGACCAGGTGGCATCCGGGCTTGACAGCGCATTAGATACGCTCGCATCCGTCGATCGGACTGCCCTGCTACCTGCGGTGGCCGAGGGCGTTTCTCGGCTAGAGACCGAGCTCACCGCTCTGAAGCCTGTCGTCTCCCCGCTCCGCGATATCGCCTCAGTGCTTCCCGCGGCACTCGGCGCCGACGGACCCCGGGACTATCTCCTCATGTTCCAAGGAACTTCCGAAGCGAGAAGCCTTGGAGGCAACGCTGCTGTCTTCATGGTGCTGCGCGCCGATCAAGGCGCACTCACCATCGTCGAGCACATCACCAGTCAAGATTTCCGCAATGGTCCGCCGGAGCCGATCCTCGACCTGGACCCGCAAGCAGAAGCGATCTTCGGCGACAAGATCGGCCGTTTCACCGCAGACTTCACCATGGTTCCCGACTACCCTGACGCAGTCGAGATTCTCAAGGCATGGTGGGCGCGCGAGGGGTTCCATCCGTTCGATGCGGTTCTCTCCCTTGACCCGGTCGCCCTGTCGTATGTGCTCACTGCTACAGGACCCGTGACTTTGCCGACGGGCGATGTCCTCAACTCCGACAACGCGGCCGCCCTCCTCCTTAACGAGGTGTACTTCCGTTACGAGGATCCGCTAGCCCAAAACGTGTTCTTCACGGCCGCAGCCGACTCTGTCTTCGACGCCGTCATCGGAGGAAACTTCGCTCCGGCCGGGTTGATGTCTTCCCTGACGAAGGCGGCCGACGAAGGGCGCCTTCTGTATCTGAGCGATTCCCCGGCGGAGATGAAGCTCATCGAACCGCTACGCGCCAGCGGTGTGATGCCGGCAGACTCGGCGGAGCAGACGACTATCGGCGTTTTCGTGAACGACAACACCGGTTCGAAGATGAGTTACTACCTCGACATGGGTATCGCCACCTGCGTCGCCGATCGCACAATTCAAGGTGAGGTGACGCTCGCCTCGTCTGTGACCGAAGAAGAAGCCGCACGTCTGCCCCGGTACATCGCGGGACCGTATTTCACGCCGGGGGACATCAGCACGTACGTCGTGCTTTACGGCCCGGTGGGTTCTCAGATCTCGGACGTCGCGATCGACGGAGCTCCTGCGCGTGTTCTCAGCGCTGGAGAGCACCTCGGGCGCCCCGCCGTCAAAGTCGAGGTCGGCCATCATCTTGTGAGTTCGCACACCCTGTCGTTCGCTTTCGAGACAACGGTCACGGTCGCTCCTCTGCAGGTCTGGCACACGCCGATGACTCGCGAGACCACCATCGACAGCGTAGACGGCTGCTGACTAGTCGGGGGCATCTCCTTACCGTAGAGTTGATCCGTGGTTTCCTCCCGGAGCGGTAGAGTCTCCGAATCCCGCCCCCGGGTCGGTCCGAGGACATATCTGCTCGGGGGTATCGGAGCACTTTCCACATTCGATCCCTCACTCGCGACCATCGTCGGCGCGGTTGGCGGAGCGGCCATCCTGTTGTTCAGCAACCTGGCACGGTTTAAGGTGACGGCGCCGGTCGCGTCGATGTTTTTCCTGGTGGTCTGGACCAGCCTTTCCGGACTTTGGTCCGTCAATCCGTACAGCGTGAACGTCACCATCACCTGGGTCGCTGTTGGGTTGCTGTTCATCTCCGGCCTGCACCTCGTGCAGACCCGGGAGCAGTTACGCGCGGTAGCCATCGGATACCTGCTGGGTTCATTTCTTGCTGTGGTCCGATTGCTGATCGAGAATCCCGGCGACCTGACAGGCTCGGCGTCCACCCGCGTGACGACGGTCTTCGAAGACGTCAACGTGAACTACGTCGCTTACGCGCTGGCCACTGGGTTCGCTCTCGTGGTCCTTCTGTGGAACAGCGCGACACGCCTCACACTGCGCTCAAGAGTTGGGTTGATCGCGACAGCTCTCGCCATCGTGATCGGGATCGTCCTGACTGAAACCCGCGGAGCGTTGATCGGCGTCGTATGCGCGGCAATCTGGATCGTCCTTTGGCGGCTCTTTCGCATTCGCACATTGGTCCCGATAACACTCGCGCTCATCATCGCAACGATCGTCGTGGTCTCCGGAGTAGCCGACCTCGCATCACTTCAATTCGAAACCGGAGACCGTGCGACCGGGACGTGGTCTGGGCGCCTGCCCCTGTGGGACTCCGCTCGAACGCTCTGGGCTGAACACCCCATCGTCGGCGTCGGTGCGAGCGGCTTCGCCTATGCAAGTGGGTACCTCATTGCGGCGCACAACGTCATTCTTGATCTCGCCGTCGGCGTCGGGATTATCGGAGTCATCCTGTATGTCTGGGTCCTCCGATCGGCGCTGTGGACTGGCACTCGAACGATGCCCGGCTCGAACCGAGCGCTGATGATCGGAACTTTCATCGCAGTGAGCGCCCCGATCTATCTCACCGGCGCGTGGGTCACGGCGCCGGCTGCTTGGGTAGCGCTTGTCCTCTTCGCGCGGGTCACCGTTCTGACGACTTCGACATCATCGAAGGATGACCTGCGCGGCGAGGGAACAACCGAAGCTCAGTATTCTGGGAGATAGAATTCAGTCGGCTCGGGCGCGCAACACTTTGCGCTCTCTCCGAAGCTGACCGTCGCTGCCCCATTCGAACGTGGCCAGCGGCCGGAGAGGGAGAGATGCGGTTCTTGTTGGTCACCGGCGGGTTCGCGGGCCCCGGTCGTCAGCCATGGCTGATGGATGATCTTGCCGAGGCCCTCGTGAACGCGGGACACAGCGTAGATGTGATCGTCGGCGATCCGAAGACCCCGCGCGCCGCGGGTGAACAACGTGCGGAGGACCCGCGGATCACTCTATTCAGCGTGGGCCCTCGGAAGAAAACCTCAGGTGCTCTCGGCCGGCTGATCGGGCATATCCGGGTCGGTCTCGGTTTGCACACACGCGCATACTCGTGGGTAAGGCACCGCTCCTACGACGTGTGTGTATCCACATCGCCTGCCTCTTTCAGTTGGGGGTTCCCCCGAAGGATCCGAAGCGCTGGCGTGTCACGACGCAACTTGCTCTTCCTCTGGGATTTCTTTCCCATCCATCAGATGGAAATCGGCCGGATCAACATCCCCTGGCTTGCTCGGCCGATGAAGGCACTCGAAAGAAAGGCCATCGACGCGGCTGACGTCGTCGCCGTGATGAGCCCCGCCAACAGATCGTTCTTCCTTCGCTATCATCGGGGCGCCACGAACAGCACCATCGAGATTCCACCGTGGTCGTCGACGAAGCCACTCATCGACCGAACTGCGTCAGAGGAAGGTCCACTCCGCGTCGTGTTCGGAGGGCAGATCGCCAAGGGCCGCGGAGTCGACACGCTCGTCGACGCGGCGGCTCTTTTGCAGGAGCGAGCGGCTGACGTCCAGATCCTTGTCGCCGGCGACGGACCTGAGCGCTCTGCCCTCGAGCGCAGGGCCGCCGCCCACGGCCTTACGAACATCGACTTCCTGGGCGCTCTTCCTCGAGAGCATTACCGCGAGCTGGCTCGCAGCGCGCACGTCGGAATAGCGATCACCGTCCCGGGGATCAGCCCACCCTCATTCCCCTCCAAGATCGTCGAGTACTGCAGCCTCGGCATTCCCGTGCTCGTCTGCGTCGAAGACTCATCCGACGCGGGCGAATTCGTCGCTGTGAACGGCGCAGGCGTTTCCGTACCTGCTGGTGATGCTCTAGCACTTGCCACCGCAATCGGGGAGCTCGAACGCTCGATCGAGGATGGCGGGCTCAGCACCATGTCGGTTGCGGCACGACGTCTATTCGACGCCCGCCTCAGCGCCGAACGGGTCGTCGAGGCGCTCGAACGCATCGTCCCCGAGGGCGACGATGCAGACTAACCTCAGCGTGCAGTTCAAATGGGTGGCGTTGTGCGCGCTCCCCTGCCTGGCTATCGTGTTCCTCTTCCTCGCCTACCCGGTGGCGGGTGCCGCGATCTTCGCGGCGATCACGTTGTGTATCGGGATCGCGAAGTTCGGCGTCTGGCGCACCATGGTGTTCACGTCGATCGTCGTCTCAGCAGTACGGTCCTCGTCTTTCAACGAGACATTTCCGGAGACGACGTGGTACGTCATGCAGTTCGCGCCGGTGATCATCGCAGCAGCAGCCGCAGCCGCGGCGAAGCCCGTGCGTCTTCGCGGTAGTGACCGAGCCGTCCTCGCAAGTCTCTTCCTTCTCGTGCTCGTCGCAGCCGGAAGTTCGTTCGTCAGCTCGGTTCCCGCAACGACACTCGCACAATCCGCGCTTCTCGCGGCCGTCTTCGCGCTCCTGGGCATCACTTTCAGTCGACGGTGGTCGTCTGCGGGCGTAATTCGGCACGACCTCACGACCGTCTTCGCAGCTCTCCTTTCCTTGCAATTCATTGGTTTATTGGGAGCCGCGACAGCTTCTTGGGCATATGACCCCGACTACGGGCGATACGTGGGTCTCTTCTCCAATGCGAACTATGCAGGCATCGCGTCAGCGACAGGATTAACGCTCGGCCTCTACCTGCTTCAGAACAATCGCCACGTGATCGCCACGTTCTCGGGAATGCTGGTGTTTACGGCGACGATGATCATGTCGGGTTCCCGAGGCGCCCTGCTGGCAACTGCGGTCGCCGTTGCGGTGATGTTCCTGATGTCACGTTCACGCCGGGTCGCGCTGACGATGGCTGGTATCGCCGCCGGGGTCGGCGCCATGATCGCGCTGTTCAATCCGGCGCTCGTCCTGGCGATTCAACAGTTCTTTCTGCGGGATGCGAACGCAGACATCTCGTCCGGACGGCTGGCGATCTACGAGAACGTGCTGGAGCTCTTCGCGACCGCACCGTATTTTGGAATCGGGTATCGCACCACGGAACTCGTCGCAGACGGGCTCGCGGCGCACAACGTCTACCTCAGCATCCTTGTCGAACTCGGTCTGGTCGGTGCAGGCACGTTTCTTCTGCTCATCATCTCTGTGGTCGCCGCATCGATCCGTCGCGGCGCTACGAACGAACTCATCATTCCGGTCGTGGCGATCGCCGTCGTGGAACTCACCGAATCGTCGGTCTTCGGCTTCGGCGGCCCCAGTGCGCTCTCGGCATGGATCGTGATCCTGGCGTTCGCCGCGAACGGTCGATCATTCCACGATCCGGGCGACCTTCGCGGTGCAGAACTGGTGGCAGCGCGAACATCCAGCGCCGCCTACCGCAGCCGCGAAGGAATCCGCGCGTAGGACCTGATGCCCTGTCGTCGTTTCAGGGCAACCGCTGCTGCCGCGGAATAGCTCACGCCTACGACTGCGCCCAGCCACGCAGTTCCTACCGCCCCACTCTGCGCGCTCAGCCAGGTCCCCACGGTGACCCATATCACCAGGCCCGAGAACGAGAGCGCGAGGGCTGTACTCTCCAAGCCGCACAACAGCATGAGTTGGTTCACCTGGCCCATGAGCATCACGAGGAAGACACCCACGCTCAGGATCACCATGATCGGCGCCGCTGGGGCAAATTCAGAACCGAAAGCGATCGTCATGATCGGTGATGCGAACACGATGAGGATCATCAGGGGTACAGCCGTGATGGCGCTGACTTGGAATGCGGACCGCCCGGCTAGCGCGTTCAGCCCGGTCAGGTCGTGCGCATAAAAGCGGCGTGCGAACTCGGGGGCAAGATAGGAGATCTGAATCGTGGGAAGGAGGGCGACGATGTTCGCCAATCGCAGAGCGACCGAGTAGTACGAAACCTGCGTCAAGTCGCCGACGATCGATAGAACGAATACCGGCGCCCAAACCATCCCATAGGCAAGCACAGACGTGCCCATCATCGAAGCCAGCCGTTTGCGATGCTCTCGTAGGAATTCAACCGCCCGCGCCGGAGCAGTCCCCTGATCGCTAAGCTTGCGTCTCACCATCAGCACCGCGAGAGGAACCGCCCAGGCCATAGTTGCCCACGCAGCCACGGTCATCGCCAGCAGTGCGGCAGACAGCGTGACCTGTCCTGGACCGATAAGTCCGAGGCTGGCGAGGATGATGGTGGCGATTGCTGGCAGCGAACCGAGCTCAGCGAAGACGCCCGACGCGAGCATTCCCAGCCCTCGCAGGACCGTTCCTGAAACGACAGCCAATGCCTGCGCAAAGATACACGTGGCGACGATAAGGCCGATTGCGGGGCTCAGGCGATCGCCAAGGACCAGGAGAAGCACCACCGCACCGACGAGGAACGCCGCGATCCCGCCAACGCTCGCGAGGACCAGCAGCCGCGTGATGTCGGTGAGCGGACTTTTCGTATCTCCCCCCATCAGACGCAGCGCGAGGTTGTCGGTACCGAGGCGCCCGACGGTAGCGAAGAGGGCGACGATTGTGTATGTCAGGAAGAAGGCGCCCGCGAGCTCGGGCCCGAGAAACCGAGCTGCGCTCGCCGATAGGAGAAAAGTCGCGAGCAGCGACCCCCCACGCGCACCGATTGTCCTTATCGCCCCGCTGGGCACCCTTCCAGGTCCCGGCGCACCGCTGGCACCCATGCTTACGTCATTCGGATCGAGTTGCGCGCGTGATGCGTGATCGCATTCGACCGGATGAAGCCCAAAGCACGATACGAAGTATCGCTGATCATGTACTCAGCGGGAATCGGGTACCGGGACTCCTCGACGGCCCGCGCAAGCGTGATCCTCACAGCATCGAGCACCGAATCGGGGTCCACACCTGCCGCGATGATCGCTCCGACGTCCAATGCCTCCGGACGTTCGATCGCATCACGCAAGGTCACGGCAGGGAACCGCAGGATCGACGATTCCTCACTGATCGTGCCGCTGTCGGAGAGCACGAGCTTCGCCTCCTGCTGCAACTTCACGTAGTCGTTGAATCCGAATGGCGGGTGGAAGGTGATCCCTTCCTTGCTGTCGTCGTCGAGTTCTTCGAGTCGTTTCCGGGTACGCGGGTGCGTGGAAACGAGGATCGGGAGCCCATATTCCGCTCTCAGCGCCTGCAGGGAGGCAAGAGCGCTGCGAAGCCTGTCTGCGTTGTCGACGTTCTCTTCACGGTGCAGACTGACGAGGAAGTACTGACCCGCTTGGAGCTCCTGACGCTCCAGGACATCGCTCGCATCGATGCTGTCTGCATTCTGCTCGAGGACCTCGCGCATGGGAGAGCCCGTGAGCAGAATCCGCGACGGATGAATCCCCTCTGCAAGCAGATTCCGTCGAGCGTGTTCGGTATAGACGAGGTTGTAGTCGGAAACATGATCGACGAGTCGCCGGTTGGTCTCCTCCGGTACGTTCTCGTCGAAAGATCTGTTTCCCGCCTCCATGTGGAAGACCGGGACCTTGAGCCGCTTTGCGATCACCGCGGAGATGCAACTGTTCGTGTCGCCCAGGACGACGAATGCGTCCGGCGACTCCTGCTTGAGCACGACCTCGGTGCGGGCAAGGATGCTCCCCAGAGCCGCACCGAGCGATGACGTGTCTGCCGCCAAGAAGTGGTCGGGACGGCGCAGCCCCAAGTCTTCGAAGAAGACCTCGTTCAGCTCGTAGTCGTAGTTCTGGCCAGTGTGGACCAGTACGTGGTCGGTGTGCCGATCCAGCAACTTGATGGTCGCGGCGAGCCTGATGATCTCGGGTCGCGTTCCGACCACCGTCACTACCTTGAGTTTCTTCATCATGTCAAACTGCCTCTGCAATCGTGTCGGGCTCTTCGGGATCGAATATCTCGTTCGTCCAGAACGACGTGTAGAGCGTCTCGGTTCCAGTGTTCTGGATCTTGTGGGACCAGCCCACCGGCATGTCTACTGCCGCTGGCTCGACGCCGTTAACGGGGAATGCGATCACATCTTCGGTGAACATCTTCCGCAACGAGATCGTGGCTTCACCAGCGAGAACCGTGAACCGCTCGATCTTCCGTCGATGAAAGTGGTCGCCCCTGCTGATTCCAGGCAGCGTCGTCGAGAAAGAAGATTGACCAGAGCCGCCGTGGGCACGGATGATCTCGAAGAAAGATCCTCGCGCATCCGCATGCCGGGTCAGACGAATCGGCGCGGCGGCCGGGAAAGTGTAGGACCGATAGGTGTTGAACAGATCCCTGTCGAATGGATCCGCTACGTCGGGAATCTCGCCGCGTGCGTAGGTTCTCGCGATCTGCTGAAGCTTGCTCAGCAGCCCACTCACTGACTCGTGCACCTCGAACGCGCCCTGATCCACCAGTTGTGTACCGCCCGAGAGAAGATCCGCGGCGTTCTGCGCGTGCAGAAGAGTCATCTCCTTGTCTTGCGCGATGGTTGGCACTTCACCCTCCGCAAGAAGGTGGCAGAACGTGGCGGTGACCGCGTTGTAGAACGGCTGTCCGTGCTCACCGAAAATATTGGGGAGGACCACATCTTCGAAAGCCGCGCCGACGTCCTCGGCTGCTTTGCGCACGATTTCGCCAGCCCTGAGCTTCGCCTCACCGTATATCGAGGCATTGGCGCTCTGAGTCGAGTTGGCGTATGCGATAACCGGCGGCGGCTCCTCCGCACGACGCAATGCATCAGCGAACTGTGTCGCGAAGAGTAGATTGCCCTCGCTCACCTCGTGATCGCTCGCCCGATTGACTCCCGCTATGTGGATTGCACGCGCCGATCCGCTGATCGCGCGCGCAGCCCGATCGCCGTCGTACCCGGATCCGACGGTGAATGCTGCGGCGTCGAGAGCTCGTGCGCGGAGCGCGAGACGAGTGTGCCAACCGAGGAAGCCGTTTGCCCCGGTCATTGCGACGTGTGTCATGCTGATGCGCTCTCCCAGTCAATACCGGCCTGTGCGAGTTCAGCTCGCACCTCAGGAAGCGTGAGGAGGAGCTTCTCGACCTCGGGCACCGTCATGCGCTCGACGGTGTGCGAGTCGTAGTCCTCGAAGCGGTTCTGTGTGATGTCGCCCTCGTCGACGTAGACGCTGTAGTTCAGGTCGCGGTTGTCGGCGGAGACTCGGAAGTACTCGCCCATGTCCTGAGCGCGAGCGAGCTCTTCACGCGTGGCCAGCGCCTCCGACAGCTTCTCCGCATGGCGCGTCCCGATGACCTCGATCTCGGCCTTGGTCCGGAACAGATTGATGAGCGCTTGCGCGAGGTCTCCGATTGTGCAGGACTGCGCCTTGCGGACGAAGAGGTCGCCCTGCTGTGCGTTCTGAAAGGCGAACTCCACAAGGTCGACGGAATTGGCGAGCGACATCATGAACCGCGTCATGTCCGGGTTGGTCAGGGTGAGGTTCTTGCCTGCCTTCAGCTGCCTAATGAAGAGCGGGATGACAGATCCGCGCGAGTACATCACGTTGCCGTATCGAACGCACGAGACCGTGGTCGAGGCGTTCGGATTGTTGAGACCGTGGGACTGCGCGACCTTCTCCATCAGCGCCTTTGACATGCCCATCGCGTTCACAGGGTACACAGCCTTGTCCGTACTGAGGCAGACGAGAGACTTCACGCCGTTCTGATCGGAAGCGCGCACGACGTTCTCGCTTCCTGTGACGTTGGTGCGCACTGCCTCCATCGGAAAGAACTCGCACGACGGAACTTGCTTCAGGGCAGCGGCGTGGAAGACGAAGTCGACGTCGCGCGTAGCTCGCTCAACACTCTCGTAGTCGCGCACATCACCGACATAGAAACGAAGGCGCGGATCGTTGATCTCATGTCGCATGAGATCCTGCTTGGCCTCATCTCGGCTGAGGATACGGATCTCGGCAGCGTCCCTGAGCAGTAATTTCGAGGTGACCGTGTGCCCGAAGGAACCTGTTCCGCCGGTGACGAGTATCTTCTTGTTCGCGTAGGTCGTCATCTTCCTCTTCTTTCGTTGTCATCTCGGCGATTCGACCAGCGCTTCCGGAGACACGCGCTCATCGCGGCTCGCCGGCCCTTCTGATCGCCGTCAGGATTGCTTCTATTTCGTTGACAGCCTGCTGCTTCGTCAAGTGCTGGTCATAGAAGGCGGAGGCGCGTTCTCGGAACGCGTCACGTTCGTCGACAGTGGTCCCGTAAGCCTCCCGGATCGCCGCTTCGAGAGATTCCTCGTCTTGCGGTCGAGCCACGAAGCCCAAGCGGTGCTCGGCGACCAGGTCCGACACGTCCCCCTGCACTGTCGTGATGATCGGCACCCGGTGCGCGAGCCCTGCCTGAAACTTGGACGGAATCGTACTCCGGAACACTTCCAGGTCTTTGAGCGGAACAATCTGGAAGTCCGAATGTGCGTACTCAGCCGCCATCTCGTCCGGCCCCAACCGACCGAGGAACTCCACACGATCACCCAAGTCAAGCGCGACCGTCAGGTCTTTGAGCCGCTTCTCCAAGACTCCTGCGCCCGCGATCCGCAAGCGGACCCCATCGAGATCCGCTACACGAGCAACTGCCGCAAGCAGCGTTTCGAGGTCCTGCAGTGCGCCGAGATTCCCTGCGTATAGGAGCGTCAGCCCGTCGCGGCTCGTCCCGCTTGCCGGGGCGAGTCCATCGGCGTCACGTGCCCAGTTGTAGACGAGGTGGATGGACTCGGGCCGAGCACCGCGCTCTTCGAACAAGCGCTGCGCGCTCGGCGCGATGGCGACCACGGCCGCGGCACGTGCGTACACCTTGCTCAACCAGCTGCTGATAGCCCGATCCGCAACCTTGCTCACCCGTGCCGGCAGGAACCCGGACCCGGTCACCGACTCCGGCCAGATGTCCTGGACGTGATACAGGTACGGGATCCCGAATCTTCTCGACCAGACGTACGCCGCATGCGCGGCTGTCGCCGGGGTCCCATGGACGTAGATGACATCTGCCTGCTTCACGAAGGCGCCGGCGACACGCGCCGAGATCGGAAAACTCAAGTAGTTGGCAATCCGGCCGAGCGCGTTACGCGAATGGCTGGCGAAAATGGGTACGCGGCGAACTGCGACCGAACCGCGAGACTCCTGGTGTCGCCAACTTTGACGATAGCCGGGCGCCAACTTGCCACCGTCATAGTGAGGAAAGGCTGTGATCACACGCACCGAGTGCCCCCGGCGTGCGAGTTCCTGGGAAAGTTCGTCCGTGATGCGACCGGGCTTGTCAGGGGGAAAATACTGCGAGACGATGGCGATCTTCACGCGCCATCCTTAATCTCGCCGATGTGTCGTCGCAATTGTCCGCCGTGCTCGCTCAAATCGTCGTGCTTTTCAAATCGAAGCCCAGAACCGGACACAACTACCCCGAGGGTGCGGACGACGATTCTCACGTCGAGCTCCAGACTGACGTTCCGCACATACTTCAAGTCCTGAGAGATCTTCTGTTCCCACGTGAGGCTGTTTCGCCCGCTCACCTGGGCCAGGCCGGTCATGCCCGGCCGCACAGCCATCCGCTGCCGTTGCTCGGGGGTGTATCGCTCGACTTGGTACAGAAGAGCAGGGCGTGGCCCAACCAGCGACATCTGCCCAACGAGAACATTGAACAGCTGCGGAAGCTCATCGATGCTGGTTCTGCGGAGCACGGCTCCGACCGGGGTCACTCGCTGATCGTTAGTCAGCTCGTTGCCCTCGGCGTCGTAGCTGTCCTCGAACGTCCGCATGCTGCGGAATTTCACGATGCGGAATGTGTGCCCCCGCAGACCTGGCCTGTCCTGATAGAAGAAGACGGGACCGCGCGACGAGACCTTGATGAGTGCCGCCGCGACCAGGAAGATCGGGCTCAACACTGCGATCGCCACCGCGCTCCCGAGCAGGTCGATGATCCGCTTGCCCACCCGGGCATAGAAGCTACGGATCCCCGATCGCGGCACGGCTGTGCTCATTTGGTCTTCTCCAGGAGGTACTCCTCGCGAGCTGCGCGGAGGGTCACGCTCGTACGCGGAAAAGCCGCAGAATACGCTTCGCGCTGTCGGCGGGTGATGCCGTCGAAATCGTCGACAACAGCCGTGAGGGCGTCGACGTACTCCATGAAGAAGTAGTCGCGAACATCATGCGGTTGCCCTTCCAACACGCCTTGCAATGCTCCGACGTTCTTCCCGTAGTAGTACTGCTTGTCGCCGAGCACGTCCTTCAACACACTGACAAAAGGGGTGCCAACGGACAGGGCGAGGATCACGGCGTGATAGCGGCTGGAGATCACGAGTTCCGCGTTCCGCACGAGCGAGACTGCCTCTTCGATCGGCAGATACCCGCGGCCGCTGATGTCGAAGGTCTCAACCCCGGCAAGCCTAGATGCGAGGTACTCCCCCTGGTCGACCCCTCCGTGACCCAGATTGAACGGGACGAAAATAACACGCAAACCGTACCGGTCAGCGAGATTGCGGGTAAACGCCTCGAAGTGCGAGAAATTCTCCTCGAGGAACGTCGTCGGGAGGTAGGTCTCCATGAGGACGTATCGATCGCCCTCGCGCTCGACCACCGGGGCAAGCTCGTCCTCGATAAAGAGGAGGTCGTCTGGAAGAGCCCGGATCTGGTCTCGCGGGACTCCGGCCGCGTTCAGCCAATACGGGGAGAGGATCTTATCCCGCATGCCGAACTCTGCCCCTGGTAGTGATCCGAAGAACGCCGCAAAGAACTCCGTGTCACCTCGGAAAGGGCCATAGCCATTCGCGGTGAACTTGACGGGTACTCCAAGCGTCGCGGCGACGAGCGCGGGGGCGATGATCTGGACCAACCTTTCGAAGCGGTGCGGTTGAGTCCAAAGAGAGTTCAGGTACCCGCCGCCGTTGACGTACAGAGTGCTCATCGTTGAGACGGCAGCGATCACCTCGTCGAGATTCTGGATCTGATCGATTATCTCGATCGGCGTCAGGTGACGAATCTCGCGATCGCTCGAGAAAGCTCCGGGCCGCATGGATACTTCGACGAGACGCACGCCGCGCTCATGGAAGTAGTCCTGGCAAATCCGCCGCATGAAGCCCTCGTCATAGACGAACACACAAGCTTCCTGTGCGTCGAGTGCGTAGATGTTGTTGACCAGCATCGCGTAGTCACCGAAGTTGACGTCGGAATATGGCCCCGTGAATCCGATCACTGCAGAAGTGTTCCTTTCTCGCAGTCGGACGCTTCGCCCACCGCACTACATGGCTTGGCTTCCGTGGGGGGGAACGCCGCAACGGTTTCATCTACGTCAAAGGCATCTTCCACACCGTAGTGGAGTCCGAGCGGTCGACGAACGCGGACGGTGCGCCAACCCAGCTGACGGGGCGCGTCGAAGTCCTTTCGCGGATTGTCGCCGAAGTACACGAATTCGATGCCCGGTGCTGAGAACCTTGAGGCGATCAGGCGGAATGCGATCTCGCTGGGCTTCGTCCAATCGGGCCCGTGTTCCGCGGTGACGACGATGTTCTCGAGGAGCCCCGCGACCCCCAGAGCATTCAACTTCTTTCGCTGCCCCTCCGCGAACCCATCTGTGATCACACCCGTTCCAACGGCGTCGTCGGGCAAGGAACGGATGAAGGAGCCCGCGTCCGGCTGGAGCGCGATGTCAGGTTCGTGATGGCGATACTCCTCGATGAAGACGTCTCTCGCATCTGCGGGCAGGCCAAATCGAGCAACGATGAGATCGAAGGTGTTCCCTCTAACCCCGCGATCGAATAGGGACCATGCGAAGTCACCCACTCCGATCGCGTCGTAGCGATCACGCGCAACCTCGCCGATGTGCGAGAACCCGCTGCGCACATAGTCCCGTTCGAGATACAGCGTGTCGTCGAGGTCGAAGACATAGACGCGCTCAGGCATCAAGCGTCCGAACGTCGAAACCCGCGACCGCTACTTCTGCGTCGTAGCGCAGGAGGAGCGTCCCGGGGGACCATTCCAGGTCTTCGACGACTTCTCCGCGCGCCGAGCGAGTAAGCGCATCGAAGAAGTTTGCTCCGGCGAGATGCGTCAGCGGGTAGCCGCCACCAAAACGCGGATTGATCTCGATGACGTTGATCTCCTCAGTGGAAGGCTCGTAGAACACCTGCACATTGAGCGCACCGTACGCACCAGGCAGGCTCTCAGCGACGGCACGCGCGGTCTGTATGACCGCGGGGTAGTCCACCGTCACGCCCTTGGATACCTCACCACCTCGGACTTCGATGCGGCGACGAGGGACGACACCGAGCACCCGCCCCTCACGCCCGACGGCAAAATCGACAGTCACCTCAACGCCGGGGGCGCGGGACTGCACGATGTAGCTGATGTCAAGGCTTGAAGAGTCCAGTTCGTCTGCGGTCTCGGCGAACAGTACCCCGATCCCAGCCGACCCTGACCGAGGCTTCGCCACCACTGGCCCGTGCATAGTCGCCCCAGGCAGGTCCGAGATCTGGAAGGTGTCGACGGTGGGGAGGCCGCGTTCCCGCAACCAGAGATACAGTTCCCACTTGTCCCACCCGAGCCGAGAAACCTCCGGGGTCGACACCCAGACATCTATGCCGTGCTCGGCGAAAACCTGACGATGATTTGCAAAGACCTCGATCTCCGGATCGATCGTCGGGATTATGACGTCGACACCATGACGTAACGCGATATCCAACGTCCTCGCGATGAACTCATCATCCCCGACAGAGGGAACCAGCTCGAAGGTATCCGCTAGATGACCGGCGGCGGAGAGCATTGAGCGGTCGGTCGCTACTACCCTTGACCCCGCCGATTGCTGCTTCAACAGCCGGACCAAAGACCCTCTTCGTCCTGCGCTGGACACCAGCCAGGTCACGTTCTCCCCACCCACTGACGTCACCATCACTTCAGGAAGCCACGGATCGCGGTGACCACGCGTTCGCGCTGCGTGTCGGTCAGAGCCGAGCCGCTCGGCAGAGTCAGTCCGCGCGCGAACAGGCTCTCGGACGCACCGTTCGTCTTGCTGCGCGCGCCCTCGAAGATCGGCTGCGCATGCATCGGCTTCCACAGCGGACGGCTCTCGATGTCGTCGGCGGCGAGCGCTGCGGCGAGCTCCGACGGCTCCCAGCCCGTGATCGACGAGTCGACCAGGATCGACGTCAGCCAGACGTTGTCCGCCTCGTCTCCCTCAGCCCCGAAGACCTCCACGCCGTCGACGTCGGCGAAGAGCTGCTTGTACAGCTCACGCATCTCCCGGCGCCGCGCGATCATCGCGTCGAGGCGGGTGAGCTGTGCGCGACCGAGCGCGGCGAGCAGGTTGCTCATCCGGTAGTTGTAGCCGATGTCGGTGTGCTCGTAGTGCACCACCGGCTGTCGGGCCTGTGTGGCCAGGTAGCGCACGTGCTGCGCGAACTCGGCGTCGTCGGTGAGCAGCATTCCGCCGCCGGACGTGGTCATGATCTTGTTGCCGTTGAACGACACGATGGAGGCTCGGCCGAAGCTGCCTGCTGCACGGCCGGCGTGCGTGGCACCCAACGATTCCGCGGCGTCCGCCACGACCGGCACCCCGAACTCGTCGGCGATCGCGAGGATCGCCGTGTAGTCGATGGCCTTGCCGAGCAGGTCGACCGGGACGATGGCCGACACGTGCTCGCCGGCGTCGCGCAACTCGGCGAGCGCCTCACGAAGCAGCGCCGCGTCGATGTTCCCGGTCGCGGGGTCGGCGTCGATGAAATACGGCTCGGCACCCGTGTACACGATGGCGTTGGCCGTCGCGGCGAACGTCATCGACGAGGTGAGCACCACGTCGCCCGGTTTCACGCCGAGCGTGAGAAGTGCGAGGTGCAGGGCAGCGGTTCCCGAACTCAGCGCCACCGCATGAGCGACTCCGACTCGCTCGGCGAGCTCGCGCTCGAAGGCGTCGACGTCGGGGCCGAGGGGCGCGATCCATCCGGAACGCATCGCCGCGACGACCGCCTGCTCCTCCGCTTCGCCGACATCGGGGGAAGACATGTAGATGCGTTCACTCACGCGTCAGCGCCCTTCTCCATACGGATGGGCTCGATCGCCACCGTGTCATTGATCCGCGGGCTCGCGTACATCCGGTCCAGCCATCCCGCCTTGTTGAGCCGCTCGGGCGTGATGATGTCGGCCTTCGTGTGCGACACCTTCGGGTGGAAGGGCCGCTCCAGGTTCTCGCGCGATCCCACGAGCTCTTCGTGCAGCTTCTCGCCGCGACGGAGCCCGGTGAAAACGATCTCGACGCTCTTGCCCGACATCGCGATCATGCGCTTCGCGACCTCGAGGATCGACACCGGCTGGCCCATGTCGAGGATCAGCACCTCGCCCGCCCGACCGATACCGCCCGCCTGCACGACCAGCTGGCACGCTTCGGGGATGGTCATGAAGTACCGCGTGGCCTCGGGGTGGGTGACCGTGATCGGCCGGCCCTCCGCGATGAGTCGCTGGAACGTCGGCAGCATCGACCCGCGGCTGCCGATCACGTTGCCGAACCGCACCGACAGGTACCGCATCCCGGTCTCGGCGCCTGCCCAGGCAGTGAGCTTCTCGGCGACCCGCTTGGAGTGTCCGAGCACGCTCGTGGGGTTGGCCGCCTTGTCGGTCGAGATGTTGACGAAGGTGTCGACGCCGACGGAGCGGGCGGCGTTGATCACGTTGAGCGTGCCGAGCACGTTCGTCTTCCACGCTTCGTCGGGATACTGCTCGAGCATCGGCAGGTGCTTCAGAGCGGCGGCATGGAACACGACCTCGGGGCGACGGTCGACGAAGATGTCGAGAAGATTCTGCTCTTCACGGATGTCCGCGAGGACGACGTCGCGAGAGTCGAGCAGCCCGTGTCCGAGCGTCCCGAGCTGAGCCACCTGGAGCCCGGTCTCGTCGCGGTCCACCATGATCAGATCGCTCGGACCGTACTTGGCGAGCTGTCGGCACAGCTCCGAACCGATGGAGCCGCCGGCGCCGGTCACCAGCACGCGTCGACCGGTGATGTACCCGGCGATCAGCTCGACGTTCGTGTCGACGGGGTGGCGTCCGATCAGATCCTCGATGCTGATGTCGCGCACGTCGGTGACCGACTGCTCCCCCGAGGCGAGCGTCGCCAGGGTGGGCGTGACCGCGACCCGCAGGCCGGCACTCTCGGCCAGGTCGCTCAGCGCACGCAGCAACGCGCTGTCGGCGCTCGGGATCGCGATGACGGCCAGCTTCGCGCCGGTGCTCCGCGCGACCGTCGCGATGTCGCGCGTGGTGCCGAGCACCGGAACGCCCCGCAGACGGAGGTTGCGCTTGGCCGGATCGTCGTCCAGCAGACCGACCGGCCGGATGGGCGAGGACGGGTCGGTCGTGACGTTCGCGAGCAGCTTGTCCCCGAGGAATCCGGCACCGATGATCAGTGCCGCCTCGGCATCCGCACCGGGCTTGCGCGCACGCTCGATGGCCAGACGTGCCACGTACCGCACGCCGAACATCAGCAGCAGCACGAACGGGAACGCGAGCAGCAGCGTTCCGCGCGGGATGCCGACGATCGGCCCGATCGGAATCACGATCAGCGACAGCAGCACTGCTTCGACCACGACGATCAATGCCACCGCGCGGACCTCGTCGAAGGAACCGTAGGTGAATCGTCCACGGTAGAGGGCTGTCGCGAATCCGACGGCCATCTGGATGACACCGGCCGAGAGCGCGAGCACGATCGTCGCGATCCAGCCCCGCGCGTCCATCATGAACTCGAAACGGAGGGCGATCGCGAGAACGACGCCGAAAGTCCAGGCGAGCCCATCGACCACCGCGGCCAGCATCCGGCGTCGTCGCTGCTTCACGGACACCTCGGACAATATTGGAATATTGCCGGTAGACACGTCGGTCGACCCATCCGGATTCACGTGCGGAGCCCCCTCAGACTTATTCACTCTCCTGGAGATATGTTCTCACAGCGAATGAGCAGGTCCGTCCGTTATGGCGTTCCCTCACCGTCCGCCGGCGGGTCGGTGCCGGGATCCGTCTCGCCGTCGCCAGGGCCCGTCACCGGCGGAGTGACACCGGTCCCCGGGTCGGTGCTCCCGTCCGTGGGCGGCGTCTGGTTCCCGTCACCCTGCTGCTGCTGTTGCTGGGGCTGCCACTGATTCTCTTGCTCACGCTGCTCGCGCTCGATCTCGAACCGCAGCTGGTCCGCAGCCAACGCGACGAACGCGTCCCGGTACGCCGCCAGCGCGGAACGACCCTCCGCCGCCCACAGATCCGCGGCAGCGACACGCGTCGCGGCGTCGGACACGGCCGTGCGCAACGATTCCTCAGCGTCCGGGTAGCGGGCGATCGCCGCATCCGCCGCGGCGACGAACGACGCAGCGTAGGCAGCGACCGCCGCGTCGGCCGTGGGGCGAAGCGCATCGAGCCGCTCGCGGACCGCCCGTGCCTCGGCGGTCGCAGCGTCCATCGCGACCAAACGCTCCTGGACGCCGTCGATCGCGCCGCCGACCTCCACGAGCGAGTCCTCGTCGATATCGTCGCGCACGTAGTCGGCAGGCAACGAGGGGACGGCGATCCCCGCCAACCCCGAGGCGTACGCATCGACGGCCGCGAGCGCCGTGGCGAGCGCGGCCGCGTCGGTGACCGCGAGCGGCGCATCGTCGAGTTCGCCGGCCGGATCGGCGGCGGTGCTCGTCCCGGTGAGCGCGCTGCGGAGCTGCGCGGCCTCCGCCGTCTGCGCATCGATGTCGGCGACAAGGCGGTCCCCCGCGGTCTTCAACGACTGGTGAGCGTTCAGGAGGGAGGCTTCATCGGCCTCCAACGACTCCACGGCACTCGCGGCCGGGCTGGCCGTCGCCATCTGGATGCCGCCGACGGTGCCGGCGACCACGAGGGCCACGACGGCGAGGGAGGCTGCCGACAGCGTGACGGCGTCGATCGATCGTCTCGGGCGCTTCTTCGGACGGGACGACTCACCGGATCCTGCACCGACCGGAACGGCGGTGCGGGCGGCGGCCTCGACCATGTCAGCGAGTGCTCGGGCGTCCGCGTCCGATGTCGCCGATGCACCACTCTGCCTCGGCTCCCCGATCATCTCCCGCAACCGGCGAGCGGTGTGATGGTCGTCCAGCACCGCCGTCCCTGCGTCGCCGGCGCGGGGCCCGTCGGGGAAGAGCTCGTCGAGGTGAGTCATGTCGCCTTCATAGGAATGGGTAGTCTCGGAAGACGATACCGCCGATCGCACCCGACCATGCTGGAGAGCTATGGACATCCATGACTACCTTCGGGTGTTCCGTCGCCAGATCGTCGTGATCGTCGCGAGCATTCTCATCGGACTCTCCACCGGCGCGCTGGTCGCGATGCTCACCCCTCCCCGCTACCAGGCTTCGACCGAGGTCATGGTGGCCGTGCAGGTCGCCGACACCGCCACCCCCGCGGAACGCGCGCTCGCCACCGGCTACGCGAAGCAGGCTGTGGAGACCTACCGCTCGATCATCACGAGCTCGCTCGTGCTCGACCCCGTGGTCGAAGACCTCGGCCTCTCCTCGGCGCCCTCCGGCATCAGCGCGTCGGCACCGCTCAACAGCGCGATCATCACGATCAGCGTCAGCGACCGCAACCCGGGGCAGGCCGCGCGCATCGCGAACGCCGTCGCGGAGAGCTTCGCCACCGTCGTCACCGGCACTCTCGAAGAGCGCGAGCAGACCGCCGCGTTCAGCATCCGGATCGTCACCCTCGAACCGGCCCAGGTGCCGACGCAGCCCGTCGCGCCGAACCTCTCCCTGTCTCTCACGATCGGCGCCCTCCTCGGCCTCGCGGTCGGCGTCGGCATCGCTCTCCTGCGCGCGACGCTCGACCGCCGGGTGCGCGTCGCGGCGGATGTCGAGGCGGCCGTGCCGGTGCCGGTGCTCGGACAGATCCCGCTGGACCCCGACACCGGTGAGCACCCCCTCGCCATGAGCACCACACCGCACGGTCTCCGCGCCGAGGCCTACCGCAGCCTCCGCACCAACGTGCGCTTCTTCTTCTCCGGCAACCAGGGCGTCTTCGTCGTGACGAGCTCCGGTCCGGGTGAAGGGAAGTCGACCACGGCCGCGAACCTGGCGCTCGCCTTCGCCGACGCGGGTCAGCGCGTGGCCCTGCTCGACGGCGACCTCCGCCTCCCCCGCGTGGCCGAGTACTTCGGCATCGAGGGCGGCATCGGACTCAGCGATGTGCTGGCCAGCCGCGTGCAGCTCAACGACGTCATCCAGCGCTGGGGCCGCAGCGCCCTGTTCGTGCTCCCGGCCGGCACCGTGCCACCGAACCCGGCCGAGCTGCTCGGCTCCCCCGCGATGGAGAGCCTGATCGAGACGCTCACCGAGGCCTTCGACGTCGTCATCATCGATGCCCCGCCGCTGCTGCTGGTGACGGATGCCGCGGTGATCGCCCGCGTGACGACGGGAGCCCTCCTGATCGCCGCCGCCGGATCGTCGCAGGCCAACCGGCTCGCCGACGCGGCCAAGAGCATCGAGTCGGTCGGAGCGAGAGTGCTCGGCACGGTGCTGACGAAGGCTCCGGTCACCGCTGCCGCGAGCACGACCTACGGCACCGCCGCGCCGGCGACGCACTGAACACGCGCAGCGCCGGTCGTCCCACCGTCGCTGTGGAAGAATACTGGGATACCGTTTTCACGGCCCGCCTTGATCGGCAGAGGTCGCACTGCATCAGGGGGAATCTGCCGCGTGGAACTTCGCGACTACGTGCGTGTGCTGCACAGAAACTGGATCCTGATCCTCGTCCTGATGGTCCTCGGCCTCGCCGGCGGTGCCGGCTATGCCGCGCTGCAGCAGCCGAAGTACGTCGCATCGACGCAGCTGTACGTCTCGGTCCGCACCGAGGGCGCCGCCACCGGTGACCTCGTGCAGGGCACGACCTTCGCACGGCAGATGGTCACCAGCTACGTCGACGTCGTCGGCACCGCGCTCGTGCTCGAACCCGTCATCGAAGAACTCGGCCTCGACGACTCGGTCTCGGGCCTCAGCAGCCGCGTCACAGCGACGACCCCGCTCAACACCGTCCTGATCGACGTCAGCGTGACCGACGGCGACCCCGAGCAGGCCGCGGCCATCGCCAACGCCGTCGCCGTGAGCTTCCAGGACGCGGTGCAGAAGACGCTCGAGCAGCCCGCGACCGAAGACGCCGTCAGCCCGGTGCGCATCACCGTGACCGAGCCCGCCATCGCCTCCTCCACCCCGACGAGCCCCAACGTGCGCCTGCTGATCATCCTCGGCGGCATCATCGGCCTGGCTCTCGGTCTCGGCATCGCGATGCTCCGCACCGTGCTCGACAACCGCATCCACACGCTCCACGACATCGAGGCAGTCACCGATCGCCCCGTCCTCGGCGGCATCGCGTACGACCCGGATGCCACCAAGCGCCCGCTCATCGTGCACGCCGATCCGCGCAGCCCGCGCGCCGAGTCGTTCCGCAGCCTGCGCACGAACCTGCAGTTCCTCAACCTCGACGCCGGCCCCCGCATCTTCGTCGTCTCCAGCGCAGGCCCCGGTGAGGGCAAGTCGACGACGACCGCCAACCTCGCCATCGCTCTCGCCGAGACGGGTGCCCGTGTGGCCCTGGTCGACGGCGACCTGCGACTGCCCCGCGTGGCCGACTACCTCGGCATCGAGGGCGGCGTCGGACTCACCGACGTGCTCATCGGACGCGTGGACGTGGCCGACGCGCTGCAGAAGTGGGGCACCACCGACCTGTACGCCCTGCCGAGCGGGCAGGTGCCGCCGAACCCGAGCGAGCTGCTGGGCTCGGCCGCGATGGATCAGGTGCTCACGTCGCTCGGTGATTACTTCGACTACGTGCTCATCGACGCGCCGCCGCTGCTGCTGGTGACCGATGCGGCCGTGGTGGGAAGCAAGACCCGCGGCGTCATCCTCGCCGCGGCCTCCGGCAAGACGAAGAAGCAGGAGCTCTCCGGGGCACTGCGCGCACTCGAGAACGCCGGCGTGCAGATGCTCGGCGTCGTCGTCACGATGCTGCCCACGAAGGGCCCGGACAGCTACGGCTACGGCTCGTACACCTACGGGTCGACGCACGACCTGGACGGCGAGACTTCGACGGATCGTCGGAAGGCCAAGCGTGCCAAGAAGGCGAAGAGCGCCAAGAAGCGCGAAACCGCTCGAGTCTGATCCGCCCCGACCGACCCGTACTACTTGGTCGGCGCCACCCGGAAGACGATGCCGTGATAGAGCACGAAGCGCAGCAGCACCACGATGACGATGCTCGTCAGGTTCACCACGTTGACGGCGACCGCTCCGGGCTCCCGGCCGAGGACCGCGGCGACCGCCTCGACGCCCACCCAGACGAGGAAGGCGCCGATGGCCGTGCACACGGCATTGGTGACGAGGAACAGGGTGACCTCGGAGACCCGTCCGCGACGGTCGCGATGGCGGAACGTCCACTCGCGGTTCCCGATGTACGCGTTGACCAGCGCGACGAGCGAGGCGACGATCTTCGCGGCGACGACATCCCATCCCCACGCGAAGACCAGCAGATTGAAGACGCCGACCTCGATGAGGGTGCTCAGAGCGCCGACGACGAGGAAACGGCTGCCGACGCCGGCGAGGCGACGGATGCGAGAGGGAGGGTTCATGGCTCAACTAGGCTACTTGCTGATCCCCGCGCCCTCCGCCACCCCAAGGACCCTGTGACCCTTCGCCATCTCGCCGTCGTCATGCCCGCCTATAACGAGGCCGAAGGCATCCGGGGCTTCATCGACGAGATCCGCGACTGCGTGTCTCCCCTGGCCGACCGCGTCACCTTCCACGTCGCCGACGATCGCTCCACGGATGCCACGGCTTCGGTGTTCGACGGTGTCTCCGACGTCACCGTCGAGGTGCAGCCCCTCAACCGCGGTCACGGCCCGACCGCGCTCTCCGCCTACCGCGCCGGACTCGCCGCCGACCCCGACGTGCTCGTGCACGTGGACGGCGACGGCCAGTTCTACGGCAGCGACTTCACCCGACTCATCACCGCGCTCACGACCGAGGATGCCGACGTCGTCCACGGCGTGCGCGACGGTCGCAACGACCCCTGGTATCGCAAGGTGCTCACGGGCGCAGTCGGCCTCCTGATCGCCCTCGCCGCCGGACGCCGCATCCCCGACGTCAACACCCCGCTGCGCGCCTACCGCCCCGACGCCCTGCGACTGCTCGTCGATGCGACCCCGGCCGACGCCACGGTGCCGCACGTGCACTTCTCCCTCGCCGAGGCTCGCGCGGGCTTCACCGTGCGCTACCTCCGTGTGGCCAGCATCCCCCGACGAGGAGAATCGACCACCGGCACCATGTGGGGGCGCGGGAACTCCGTCACGTTGCCGCCGAAGCGCCTGCGCCGGTTCGTGCGCGTCGCCCTCGTCGAGGCGTGGACGCTCTCACTGCGGCCATCCGCTCCCCTGCGCAACATCCGTCGACCGGAGACCGTCGCGCGATGACGCGAGCACGCACGATCGCGTTCTGGGCGGCGGCAGTCGCCCTGCTGATCGGGCACGTCATCGTCGCGTGGCACAGCCTCTTCGTCTGGCGCTTCTGGGAGGACGAGGCCTTCAACCTCACCGTTCCGCTCAACCTGCTCGACGGTCTCGGATACTCCAGCGACGGCGCCCTCTCCGGGTCGACCATCACACCCTTCGACCCGCGCATCTCGACCGGGCCCGTCGTGCTCCTGCCCGTGGCCGCGCTCCTCGCGACCGGGATGGACCCGGTGCTGGCGGCACGGCTGGTCCCTCTGGCCTTCTGGGTGACGCTCCTCGCCGGGCTCGCCGTGATTGGACGGCGCATCGGCGGACGCTGGGCAGCTCTACTCGCCGTCGCGGTCCCCCTGGCGTTCACCGCGGATGCCGGGTTCTCCCCCATCCAGGGCCCCGCCGATCTGCTCGGCGAGATCCCCGCGGCCGCGCTCCTCGTCTGGGCGCTCACGCTCCTTCCCCGCCGCGCGTGGCTGGCCGGCCTCCTCGTGGGTCTCGCGATCCAGGCGAAGCTCATCGCCGCCCTCGCACTGCCGGCGTTCGCGATCGCCCTGTGGGTGCTCTCCGACGGCACCGGCTGGGCCCGCGTGAGCGACACCCTCCGGCGGTCGTGGCTGCCCCTCCTGCTGGCCGCCGTGCCGACGCTGCTCCTGGAGCTCGGCGCGCTGCTGTCGCTGGGCTTCGGCGGCTTCGTGCAGCACCTGCGCGACTTCGGTCACTTCCTCCGCACCGGCGGTCAGGGCGACGCCGCGACCACGGTGCTGCAGAAGCTCGGCACGCTGGCGGACTCGTGGTCGCTGCCCGGCTTCCTCGCCGTGATCGGAGCGGTCATCGCCCTCGCTCTCGCGATCACCGGCATCGTGCTGCGCTGGCGTGACGCGAGCGCCGCCGACCGGATCGTGATCGCTTACGCTCTGGCGGCCATCGTCGGCGCACTCGCGTTCGTGGGCTGGTGGGCCACCGCCTCCCGACTGCCGCTGTGGGTGCGACACCCCGCACCCGGCATCCTGGCGTTCTTCCCCGTGATCGCCGCGGTCGCCCTGTGGGCCGTGGCCGCCCTGCCGCGCCGCAACGGCGTCCGTGTCATCGGCGTCGTCGCCGCGTCCGCACTGGCCGCCATCATCGCCGGCGGCGGGGTTTCCCACGTCGTGTCGACGTACGAGCCCCGCACGACGCTGGAGAGCCAGCGGGTCGCCCTTGTGCCGCTCACGGCCTGGGTCGAGGCGAACGACATCGAATGGCTGGCGGCGGAGCCCTGGGGGTACGCGGTCGCGCCGATCGTCCTGACGGGTGCACACGTCGGGCTCTTCGACGCTCCCGCCATGGCCGACGCGCCCCGGCTGACCACTCGGCCCTGCGCGACCGAGACCCTCGTCGACGCCGGCCAGTACCGCATCTGCGCGGCGCCCTGACCGCGCAGCTCGGCGACGCCCCGAAGACAGAGAACCGGCCGGCCGCTGAGATCAGCAACCGGCCGGTTCGAGGTTCTGCGAGCGTCAGAGCGCGAGGCGGTCCTGGACGACCTCTGCCAGACGTCCGGCGAAGGCGTGCACCGACTCCGCATCCGCGGCTTCGACCATGACGCGCACGAGCGGCTCGGTGCCGGACTTGCGCAACAGCACACGACCGGACTCCCCCAGCTCGCTCTCGATGTCGCGCACCGCCTGCTGCACGACCTCGTCGTCGGCGACGCGATCCTTGTCGACGTCGCGCACGTTGATGAGCACCTGCGGGTACACCGTCATGATCGACGCGAGCTCGGCGATCGACTTCTTCTGCCGTGCCATCTCCGCCACCAGGTGGAGCCCCGTGAGGATGCCGTCACCGGTGGTGGCGAACTCGCTCATGATGACGTGACCCGACTGCTCGCCGCCGAGCGCGTATCCGCCCTCGTTCATGTCTTCGAGCACGTAGCGGTCGCCGACGGCGGTCTGACGCACCGTGATGCCGTGCTCGCGCATCGCGACGTGCAGGCCGAGGTTGCTCATGACGGTCGCGACGAGCGTGTCGTCGGTGAGGCGTCCGCGCTCCTTCATCGAGACCGCGAGGATCGCCATGATCTGGTCGCCGTCGATGTGGTTGCCCTCGGCGTCCACAGCGAGGCAGCGGTCGGCGTCGCCGTCGTGGGCGATGCCGATGTCGGCACCCAGACGCACGACGGCCTCGGCGAGGTTGTCGAGGTGGGTCGAGCCGACGCCGTCATTGATGTTCCAGCCGTCGGGGTCGGCCCCGATGACGGTCACCTCGGCGCCCGCATCGCGGAACGTCTCGGGCGAGACGCCGGATGCCGCGCCGTGGGCGCAGTCGAGCACGACGTGGATGCCCTCGAGACGGTTCGGCAGCGAGCCGAGGAGGTGCACGACGTAGCGGTCCTCCGCGTCGGAGAAGCGGTCGACACGACCGACGCCGGCGCCGGTCGGGCGCAGCATCTCACCGGACATCGCCTCTTCGATGCGCTGCTCGACCTCATCGGGGAGCTTGCGGCCCCCACGGGCGAAGATCTTGATGCCGTTGTCGGGAGCGGCGTTGTGCGACGCCGAGATCATCACGCCGAAATCGGCGTCACGGTCGGCGACGAGGAACGCCAGAGCCGGGGTCGGGATGACACCGGCCTCGAGCACGTCGACCCCCGAGGAGGCGAGACCGGCCGAGACGGCCGACGTCAGGAAGTGTCCGGAGACCCGAGGGTCCCGGGCGACCACTGCGGTGAGTCGCTTGCCTTCGGCCTTGCGAGCCTCCGCAGTACGGCCCTGGCCCAGGACGACAGCAGTCGCCTGGGCCAGGGTGAGCGCCAGGTCGGCGGTGAGGATGCCATTGGCAAGTCCTCGCACGCCGTCCGTGCCAAAGATCGGCATCGGAGCAGTGGACCTTAACGCTTCGAGTACTGGGGCGCCTTACGGGCCTTCTTGAGTCCGGCCTTCTTGCGCTCCTTGACGCGAGCGTCGCGCGAGAGGAAGCCGGCCTTCTTCAGGGTCGGACGGTTGTTCTCCTCGTCGATGCCGTTCAGCGAACGAGCGATGCCGAGACGGAGCGCGCCGGCCTGACCCGAGGGGCCACCACCGGAGATGCGCGCGATGACGTCGTACGCACCCGCGAGGTTCAGCACCGTGAACGGGTCGTTGATCAGCTGCTGGTGCAGCTTGTTCGGGAAGTAGTCCTCGATCGTGCGGCCGTTGACCGTGATCGTGCCCGAGCCGGGGACGATGCGCACGCGGGCGATGGCCTGCTTGCGACGGCCGACAGCGGCACCCGGGACGCTGAGGACGGGGCGGGGAGCCGCCTCGACCACGTCGGTCTCGGGAGTCGACGTCGAGAAGTTCTGGGGGGTTTCGGTGGTGTCCTGGATGTCAGCCACGAGTATGTCCTTAAGTCTTTACGGCGCTTACTGGGCGACCTGGTCGAGGGTGTACGTCTGCGGCTGCTGCGCGGCGTGCGGGTGCTCGGCACCGACGTACACCTTGAGCTTGGTCAGCTGCTGGCGGCCGAGGCTGTTCTTGGGGAGCATGCCACGGATGGCCTTCTCCACAGCGCGGACCGGGTTCTTCTCGAGGAGCTCGGCGTAGGTGACCGACTTCAGGCCGCCCGGGTAACCCGAGTGGCGGTAGGCCAGCTTCTTCTGGAGCTTCTGACCGGTGAGCGCGACCTTGTCGGCGTTCACGATGATGACGAAGTCACCCGAGTCGATGTGGTTGGCGAAGGTCGGCTTGTGCTTGCCACGCAGGAGCGTAGCGGCGTGCGAAGCCAGACGGCCGAGAACGACGTCGGTGGCGTCGATGACGACCCAATCGCGCTGGACTTCGCCAGCCTTGGGGGTGTAAGTGCGCGTCACGATAGTGCTGCTTTCTTGTGTCGAACGGAGAAGTTCGTGAATCCCACTCCGGGGTGGTTCTTCCCGACAGGGAGGAACACGCCAGTGGAGGGCTCACGTTCGGACGATGCGCTCTCCCGCGGACGGGAAAGGCACCAAAGGGAAATCATACGCCACCGGGCGCGGATGCCCAAACCCACCCCCTCGGCTCGCTCCGGTCGCACTTTCTCCCGCTGTCGGCGGCTGAGAGCGGCAGCAAGTGCGACCGGAGCGGACGAGGGTCGAGTCAATCGGGCTTGACCGTGACCAGGATCGGGCGGTGGTCGCTCGACCCCTGCGGCAGAGTCGTGATGCGCTCGATCTCGAAACCGGCCGAGGTCGCGAAGTCGTAGTGCCCGCGGAACACGCGGTAGCGGGTGTACGTGTGGTCGTCGCTGAGCGAGAGGGCGTAACCGTGGTCGCGCACCGCCTGACCGAGGTTCTCCTTGAAGATCGGGTAGTTGTAGTCGCCGACCATGAGCTGCGGCAGCCCCTCACCGAGAGTCGCGAGCTCGCTGAGCGCTGCGCGGATCTGGTGCCGACGCAGCGAGTTCAGCGCCGTCAGCGGGGCGGCATGGAAGGAGGCCACGATGAAATCCTGGGCATCGTCGATGTCACGCAGCCGCGCCCCCAGCACACGCTCGTGAGCGGGCTTCGCGATGCGGTCGTGCAGCGACTTCTTCAGCCCGAGGGTGCGGATCGACTGCAGGTGGTAGGTGCTCGATCGGTAGAACAGCGCGAGTCCGAGTCGGTTGCCCTGCGTCGCATCCGCCAGCACGAGGTCGCCGATCTCTGCGGGCAGCTCCGGAACGTCGCACTCCTGCAGACACAGGATGTCGGGGTCGTGCTCGCCGACGAGGGCCGCGAGTTCTCCGGCCGCGCGATGCTTCTGGAGGTTATAGGAGATGACCTTCATGACCGTTCCACGCTACTCGCCCAGGCTGTGGTCGGGCTCCGGATCGCGAAGACGGCTCACACCGTCACGACGCGCCCTCGTCTGCTCCGCTCGTGCCGACAGTAGCTCATCGGCGGGGTACCCGACCTCGGTGAGGATGAGCCCTCGGGCCGCCAGCACCTTGAACTCGCTGGTGCGCGTCAAGGCGTCGCGCAAGACCACGACGTCCTCGACGTCGAGGCGCCCCTCCCCCACGGCCGCGCACGCGCCGACGAGCGCACGCACCATGCTGTGGCAGAACGCGTCGGCCTTGACCTCGGCGACGAGAACCCCTTCGGCGTCGCGCTCCCAGCGGTAGTCGAGCAGGGTGCGGATGGTCGTCGCCTCGTCGCGGGGCTTGCAGTACGCCGCGAAGTCGTGCAGTCCGATGAGGCTGCGCGCCGCGGCATCCATCGCCTGCTCGTCGAGACGCCCGCGGATGTTCGTCGTGTCGTGCCGTCGCAGCGGGTCGAATCCGGCCTGCGCATCGGCGAGACGGTAGCGGTAGCGCCGCCACACGGCCGAGAACCGGGCGTCGAAGCCTTCGGGAGCGATGGACGTCTTCGTGACGGTGACGTCGGAGTACGCGCCGAGCACCCCGCGCATGCGACCGGCGATCGTCTCCGCAGGAGCCATCGGCGCGCGCCCCTGCCTGGCCTCGATGCGCGCCCACTGTCTCTCGTCCAGGTCGACGTGCGCGACCTGACCGCTGGCATGCACGCCGGCGTCGGTACGACCGGCGACAACGAACTGCACGTCGGACCCGACGATCCGCGCGAGCGCCGCCTCGAGAGTGCCCTGCACCGTGCGAAGCGTCGGCTGCTTCGCCCACCCGCGGAAGTGGGTGCCGTCGTAGGCGATGTCGAGCCGGATGCGCACGGAGCAAGCCTAGGACACGTCCGCAGACGTGCCCGAGGCGACCTCAGATGCCGCCGTCGATCGAGCGGATCGTGACGGACGGCTCATCCGGCACCATCACCTGGGTCTCCCGGTTCAGGCTCTCGCCGCGGAAGAACCGCTTCGACCGCGGGAACAGGTACCAGACGAACATCAGCACCAGACCGAACGCGAGCGAGCCGACGCCGATCACGAACGTGCCGCCGATGCCGAACAGCACCGTGTACCCGTAGTCGACGTCCCACATGTCGATCGCGGACTGCACGAATGCCCAGGTCAGCATGAGCCCGCCCAGCAGCGGGAAGAGCCCCTTGAAGAAGAACTCCCGCGGCGAGGCGGTCAGGTCCTTCCGGAAGTACCAGACGCAGGCGAAGCCGGTGATGGCGTAGTAGAAGGCGATCGCGAGGCCGAGCGAGAGGATCGAGTCCTGGAGGATGTTGTCGCTGATCAGCGTCATGCCGATGTAGTAGACCGAGGCGACCACGCCCATCACGATCGTCGAGAACGACGGCGTCTTGTAGGTCGGGTGCACCTCCTTGAACTTCGCCGGCAGTGCGCGGTACACGCCCATCGCGAGCGTGCCGCGGGCGGTCGGCAGGATGGTGGTCTGCGTCGACGAGATCGCCGAGATGATCACCGACACGACCAGCACCCAGCCGAACGGCCCGAGCAGCCCGTCCTTGATGGCGAGGAAGAAGTCGTCGGCGTTCGCCTCGTTGCCCAGCCCCGTGCCGTCCTCGCCGAGCCCGGCGTACATCATGGCCGCGATGGTCACGGCGACGTAGGTGAACAGCAGGATGACCGTGGTCAGCAGCGCGGCCCGGCCGGGGATGCGCTTCGGGTCCTTGGTCTCCTCGTTCAGGGCGAGGCACGTGTCCCAGCCCCAGTAGATGAAGAGCGCGAGGAGGATGGCCTCGGTGAAGCCCGACCAGTCGGTGAACGCGAACGGGTTCATCCACTCCCACGAGAACGGCGTGGGATTCGGGGCGGTGCCGGCGAAGAACTGCCACAGCGCGGTCACCACGAAGATCGCGAGCGCGAGGTACTGGATGCCGAGGAGGATGTTCTGGATGCGCTCGCCGATCTCGACACCGCGCCAGCTGACCCAGGTCATCGCAGCGATGAAGAGCACGGCGACGACGACGACGCGCCAGTCGTTGTTCTCGAGGTCCTGTCCGATCAGCGACCAGAAGTAGACCGAGGCGATCTGCGCGAGGTTGGCGAGCACGACCATGCCCGCGACCGCGACGCCCCAGCCGCCCATCCACCCCACCCACGGACCGAACGCCTTGGTCCCCCAGGTGAAGGTGGTGCCGCAGTCGGGCACCGCGTTGTTGAGCTCTCGATACGCGAAGGCGATCAGGAGCATCGGGACGAAGGCGATGATGAAGGCGATCGGTGCCTGCGCACCGACGGCGAGCACCACGAAGCCGAGCGTCGCCACGAGCGAGTAGACCGGGGCCGTCGAGGCCAGACCGATGACGGTCGAACCCCAGAGTCCCAGCGTCCCCGCAGCCAGACCCTTGCCGTCGGGTCGTTCCAGATGAATCGGCGTCGTTGCTGCCATGTCAGAACAGTAGAGCCACCGCGGTTATCGCGTCAATGGTTTCTTTCGCCAACCGAATCCGCAGCCGACAGCGCGATGGGCGACGGAATCCGCAGATTCAGACCCTTCCGAGCATCCCGTCGGCATGGTCGGCGACCCATTCCATCAACGGCAGCATCCGCTCCATGAGATCGCGGCCCAGCGGGGTCAGGCTGTACTCGACGTGCGGGGGCACCGTCGGGAGCGACTCCCGATGCACGAGACCGTCGTCGGCGAGGGTGCGCAGTGTGGAGGCGAGCATCTTCTCGCTGATGCCGTCGACCTCGCGGCGCAGCTCGCCCCAGCGGAGCGTGCCGTCGGAGAGGCACGAGAGCACGAGCACGCCCCATTTGCTCATGATGTGGTCGAGTACGACCCGCGTGCCGCAGTTCTGATCGAAGACGAACGGCGTTGATTCCTTTATCTGCGCGAAACTAACCGTCATGTGGGTACCTTACTTCAAAGTGGGTACCGTCAAGGCGGAATGCGCGCTGCCCGTCGCGAGGTTGTCGAGGGTGTCACCTACGAAAGGACCCTCATGACCATCCTCGTCACCGGCGCGACCGGCAATCTCGGACGCCTCATCATCGCCAGCCTGCTCGAGCGCGGAGCCGACCCGCAGTCGATCGTCGCCGGGGCACGCGACACTGTCAAGGCGGCCGACCTCGGCGTCCGCGTCGTGCGTCTGGACTACACCGACCCCGCCTCGGTGGCCGCGGCGGTCGAGGGCGTCGACACCGTCGTGCTCGTATCGGGGTCCGAGGTCGGGCAGCGCGTGGCCCAGCACCAGGCTGTCATCGACGCCGCGAAGGCCGCCGGGGTCTCCAAGTTCGTCTACACCAGCGCGCCGAAGGCGACCACCAGCGACCTGGTCCTGGCGCCCGAGCACAAGGCGACGGAAGAGCTGATCGCCGCCGCGGGACTCCCCTCCGTGATCCTCCGCAACAACTGGTACACCGAGAACTACGCCGCCGACCTCGCGCGCGCCGCCGAGACCGGAGTGCTCACCGCCGGCACCGGTGACGGGCGGGTCGCCTCGGCCAGCCGCAAGGACTTCGCAGAGGCTGCGGCGGTCGTCGCACTCGAAGACGGACACGTCGGCGAGGTCTACGAGCTCGGCGGCGACGTCGCCTGGACCTACAGCGATCTCGCCTCGGCGTTCTCCGAGGTCACGGGGCGCGAGGTCACGTTCGTCCCGGTCTCGTTCGACGATCAGCTCGCGGCCCTCCGAGAAGCCGGTCTGGATGAGGGAACCGCCGGATTCGTCGCCGCTCTCGACGCCGGGATCCGCGATGGTGCCCTGGCCGACACCGACGGAACGCTCGCGCGCCTGATCGGACGCCCCACCACCCCGCTCGTGGAGGGACTGCGCACCGTCGCCTGATCGCCGTGCGCCCGGCGGGTGCCGCTCCCCTCACCCAGGAACGAGCGGCACCCGCCGCCTCACCCCGCGTGCGCCGCCTCGGCGGACTGCACGTGCACGACCGTCAGGGTGATGCTGTCCCGCCGGAGCCCGCGCGCCTCGAGCACAGCCTCGATCGCGGCGTGCGCGGCGCGGATGGCCTCCCCCGACCTCGCGTCGGCGTCCACCCCGATCGACGACTCCACCGCGACGCCGTCGCCCACGGGAGCGACCGACACGAGCGGCTCGTCCTCCTGTCGCCCGCCGAGCGCCGCGGCGCCCGCACGGAGCAGGTTCGAGATGAGCGAGCCGGAGCGGTACATGCTGCGGACACCAGGAGTCGCCCGCACCGCTGCCTCGATCGCGGCGGCGAGCGCCGCACGCTCATCCGCCGCCGTCAGCTCTCCTGCGTCCATGACGACACCTCCCTGATGTCCCGGATCGCGATGTCGATCGCGACGACGTTCAACTCCGTGTGCGCGCGAAGGGCCCGATCGACCTCGACCCGGAGCCGATCCGCGATCACGGGGATCGGCTGCCCGTGCAGCGCGCTGGCATCGATCTCCACACGGATCGGAGCATCCGCGACGGTCACGTCGCCGATGAGGCGGCAGCGCCCGATGAGCAGTCCCTGCACAGTGCTCTCGGACGCGCGGATGAGTCCGCGCACCGCACCCTCGGTGATCCCGAGATCCGTCGACGGATCCGGGGCATCGAACGGGATGCGTCTGCCCGAGCGCGCGTCCATGGCGATGCCGCTGAGGATGCGGTCGACCCAGCTCGCATCGACCTCCGGTTCCGCTGCGGTCTCGGCGGCCATCAGCTCTGCACCCAGGCCGTGCAGTCGTTCGAGTGCGTCCAGCGCCAGCTGACATCCGGGCGACTCGTCGATCGAGCGGTCGGAGGGCTGTCGTCCCGCTTCGAGGTAGTCGGTGAGCTCGTCGAGCGTGTGCCCGTCGAGATCGCTCGGTTCCAGACCGAGACGGCGGACTTCGGGGACGTCTCTCTCGTCGGTCATCGCCACTCCTCCATCCGTACGATCATGTATTTCCGAGCCCGCGCGAGGAGTCCGCGCGCGGTCGAGACGGGGATGTCGAGCTCTTCCGCGATCTCCTCGTAGGAGTAGCCGCCGATCTCGCGCAGGACCCAGCATTCGCGCTGCGCGTCGGGCAGCTCGCGGAGCGCCGCACCGACCGCGGCGACTCCGGCGCGCACCTCGACCACCGTCGACGGCGAGGCGTGCAGCGGCGCGGGGCGGTCGATGGAGTCGATGTCCACGACCGGTCGCGTCGCGCGGATGCGATCCACCGCCTTGCGGCCCACGATCCGCATGAGCCAGCTCTTCACCTTCGACGGGTCGTCGAGCTCGCCGAACCGCTGCCATGCGGTGACGAAGGACTCCTGCACGATGTCATCGACATCGGCCGAGGCGTTCAGCATCCGCTGCGTGTACGCGCGCATCATCGGCGTGTATCTCCGCACGAGCACGGCGAACGCTTCGACATCGCCGTCCATCGCGCGCCCGGCGACGATGCCGTCGTCAGCGTGCTCGAGCGCTCTGCGAAAGCGTTCCTCTTCCATCTGTTCCCCACCCCTCGATCCGATCCCCCCAGGGGATTCGGAACGGACGCCTCACCGGATCGGATCCTCGCCGACCCACCTGGGAGTGATCGGGAGAGACCCGTCCGGGTCCCTCCCCGCACCCGCTACTTCTTGAACGCATCCTTGACGTTCTCGGCCGTGTCGCGGATCTCGCCCTTGGCCTGCTCGGTCTTGCCCTCGGCGACGAGCTTGTCGTCGCCGGTGACCTTGCCGACGGCCTCCTTCGCCTTCCCGGCGACCTTCTCCGCAGCGGCCTTGATCTTGTCCTCAGCGCCCATGGCGTCTCCTTTCCTCAGCGCACCCGTATGTCGGGTGCGTATCCGCACGCGCGTGGTCCGCGCGTGGCTCTGTATCGTCGCCACGACCGGCTACTGCACCCTGGTCGGCGAACGGAAACCCTCGCGCCAGCGCCGATCCGAGAGGTGCAGCAGGATCGGGATGCGGGACCCCAACAGGTCGTCCCATTCGCCGATCGCCGCCTCGGCCGCCGCGACGACGGTCGCCAGTGGGGCCCCCGGACGCACGGTGACCGCCAGTTCGACCGCGCGCGTCGAGCCGACACGGTAGGTGCCGGTGCGTGCCGAGAGCACGTCGGGTCGCCGGATCAGCGGCTCGGTGAGGACGGCGTCGACCACGTTGCGGTCGACCGTCGTCCGCCCGGTGGCGGTGACGACGTCGAGCACGGTCTTCGAGCGTCCCCGTCGGCGGGAGCTCAGGAACACGACAAGCAGCACTGTCAGCACCACCGCGGCCGCCAGGGCGAGCAGCACCGGCATCGACACCGGGCCGATGCCCATTGCCTGCCACGTCCAGCCTTCGGCTGATTCCCACGCGGCGGCGACCTGGGTCGCCGGC